>MKUZ01000024.1:127-349258 GCA_001899065.1 Devosia sp. 66-22
CTTCGAGCTGCGCCGGCGTATCGTGGTCGTCCCACCACCGGCCTCTCGCTGGCCCCCGGGCGGGCAACAGGAGGCATGAGGGCTGAGATGATCTCATGGTCGGGCTAGGGTAGCTGGAGGTGGTAAGGGGCCGGCGGAGCATACTCACCGTCAGAGCAGATGCTCTACGGCTCGGCACCTACACAGCCATTGACGAACAAGAACGCAGTTCTTACCAGAGGTCTCATCTGCCTTGCGATCATCACACTCGATGACAAGGAGCCTGGCAACCACACCCTCGCCACTCCGAGGACGATGAGGGCGATGGGTCCTTCCTGGCTGTAAGGCTATGAGGGTCGGCTCCAGCCCGCAGTCAGGCAGCAGCAAACGGGGCAAACCTCCCTCTGCTCCCTGCCGGAATCGGCGTCACTCCTCACATACTCCGGAACAATCGAACCAATTGCGCCTCGGCGGGAGCGGCCTCGAGAAGCATTGGGGAAAAAGTGGAATCCACAACCGCCCAGCCTGACGGGAATTTCTTCGGTCGAGGAGAGGGAACATGCGAACTGAGCGGAAAGCTCCGTAATCTCCGCCACTTGACCCTACCGCCGGCGGCTTCGAGAGGGAAAAGGGCTACTTTCGATGCTCTCGCAGGTTTCCGGCGTAGGTCCACTACGAAGCTTTTTCGCGGACAACTGCCCGCAGCGCGCGGCGTCCCCGCCCCATGCCCCAACTTGTGGGCGAGAGTCAGTACCGGCGACAAGACTGGTGTCCATATTGTCCCTCTCGGGCGAGCCGGCGTAGATTGTGACCCAGGAAGATGGTCCAGGCGGCAAGCGGGCAATCTGAAGATTGAAAATCACCGAAGTCCAACGCAAGATCCTGGAGGCGGCTCGAGGCGCCGGAGGACGGTATCGCTTCAGGACGCAGCAGCCCGCCACCGAAGCCAAGTTGGAGCAAGAGGCGTGCGAGGCCTTCGTGGCTGGCGACTATGCGCGCTGGTTATCTTTGGGACCGACTCCGGGCATAGTGTTCACAGACAAGGCACTGCGGCTTTACCAGCCGGAGAAATCAAACAAGTCGACTTAGGACTTCTGCCGAGGTCGCGATCGTGGCCGCAAAAGAACAACGGTCTAATGCTCAACTTGACTTAGCCGTACTGCCGGTGCCCGCTTAGCGGTACACTTCAATTCGTTGGGTCCTCCGCCGCGGGGAGATAGTGAGGGTCGGCCCCAGCCCGCAGTTAGCCAGCAGCTACAGACTTTTCCGCCTCTGCCTACTCCCAAGGGCGCCGCCAGTCCGCACATCGCCCTGAAGGCTCGGCGTTAAAGGTGCGCGGCGGTGAGGCCCTCGAGAGGGAATCGAGAGAAGCGCGCTTTGCAAAGCCTCGACCTTTCCGGGGCTTACGAGAGGGGCGAGAGGGAATGCCTTTCCCTCTCGTTTCCCTGCCCTAGGCCGCCGCCGGTCGTCACATCTGCCGGACCGGTCGGCATAAAGAGGTCGCGGCAGCGATTTTTCCGGCCTTTCACCCCGACCTCAGCCTACGTGCATTGTGCGGTTCAGTCGAAAAGCCGCCCACTGATCGTTGGCTATGACGCAAAGACGTGGACAAGATGGTCGCCGACGGCGTGCCTTACGTGATGTACCGTCGTTAGCCTATGCGAAGCCAAGACACGCGCATCTGCGGGCAATGCGGCGGTACGCAAGCACTGACCCGCCGATAATGTGGGTTGGTACGCGCATCGTGCAGGGCCTGTGGGCGTGCAGTCCTGAGAAGCCAGTGCTCGCGGTGACCTTCGATACCCGGCCGGCGCATTCGCCTAAGCGATCCTCATTTCGACGGGTAGTAGCGTTCGAATTGCTGCGCTGGGAGGCACGGGATTCAATAGTTGACCCTCAACCTCTCAGCTAGCGAAGCGCCCGACCATAACGTCGAAACCATAGATCACACGGCTCGATGAGTGCCCATGGCAAATCTTCCCCTGGCTCCTGGAGAGCCAGGGGAAGATGGAACAGACGCGAGGCATGGGGAGGACGTCTGTTCAATGCTCGATTGACTCTACTCGACGTATAGGAACCGGTTGAAAGTGTGGAAGGGTTCCAATCCGCCCTTCCGGACCACTACTTGATCTTCGGTACGCACGCCGCCGAGACCCGGAACGATAAGACTAAGTTCGTAGGCGAACGTCTGGTTCTCCTCGAGCACGTTCTCGATCATGTTGCCGATCTCTGGGATATCCTCCTCGGGATCCATCCCGGTCGCATGCGCGCCGGTGCGACCTTCGGAGGGAGCAACGAGGTATTGTTCGACGCCCTCGGCCTTGAACAGACGGCGAAGCACAGCATCGGCTTCAATGCCTGTCATCCCAGCTTTGATCTCGCCGAGGCCAGCCTCATAAACGCGGCTACATGCCTCCATGAGGGTGCGCTGTTCTTTACTGCAATTACCGTAGACGATTGTGCGGGCGTTGTCGGACGAGTAGCCGTTCACGCGAATGCCATAGTCCATCATGACCAGCTCGCCGCGACGTATCGGGCGATCGGTCGGATGACGGAAGAGTACGTCCGTGTTGTCACCGGCCTGAATCATTGTGTCGTAGGCGATTGAGGTTCCGCCCTTCGCGAACATAGCCGCATAGCACAACGAATTGGCTTCACGCTCGGTGATGCCCTCGTTGAGCCGCAGCACCTCCATGAGTGTTTCGATGGCGGCGTCGGAGACACGCGCGGCGCGGCGCATCAAATTGACCTCAGCCTCAGTCTTCACCGACTTCAACTGCTCGATTATCATCGCCTGCTTGAGGGTGTCCTCCCCGAATGCGCGCAGCATTGGCGGATAGAACTCTAGGTCCATATACCGATAGCCCGAGATGCCGATCTTTTTGGGCTTGTCTTTCTGCGCACGCTCCTTAAGGAACGGCTCCCAGTCGGCGCGGATTTCGCGGATATCGCCACCCATGAGGTTCATCGCGGACGCCTTGTGAGCGGACGGAATCTCGCTCATGGGGAGGAAAAAGACCGGGTCGCGGCCGGGAACAAGGTAGAGGAGTTCGGGCTGGGGGTAGACTCCGTCAATCGTGCGGTAGTCGACCAGCCAGCGGATGTTGCTCATGCGGTAGCAGTCGCCGTACACGATGTAGGCGTCGTAACCCTGCTTGTCGATCTCGGCGAGGGCACGATCCATCCGCTCCTTGTAGAGCTGGTGCGGCAGCAGCTCGCCGCCACTCGTTTCATGTTCGTGAAAGCGCAGTTGGCGCTCAATGTGAGTGGGAAACCACTGCTTGACTTTCTCGTTTATCATCGTTCTTCATCCTTGTTGCTGATGGCTCGGGACTGTTTGCAAGGGCATCCCGAGCCCGTTGGCTTTCTCGGTCTAGGACTTGCTGTCTAAGCGGCAAGTCCTAGACTTTGGGAACACTCAAAGCCCAATTTACGTAAGCCAAAGGTTCCTCGACGTTCGATTTGTCGACGACCTGAGTGCGCACGTTGAACACTTTGGGCGGAACCTGGCCGAAGATCAGATTCCAAAAGATCGTGTCGATGCTCTGGCGGCCCTGGTCAACTGCTCCAACCGATACCGTTGCAGTCATCTGACCCTGCTGGATCGACTCGTATCCGGACTTCAGGCCATCGGCGCCGATGGTGATAATCCCATCCGTGCCGTCCCATGGCTTCAGACCGAGAGCCTGAATTGCCTGCGAGGCGCCGAGCGCCATTTCCTCGTTCTCGCCGTAGATGGCGTTGATGTTGGGATCGCGCTGCAGAAGATTCATCGCAGCGTTGAGCGCCTTGTCACGCACGTAATCGCCGCGCTGTTCGCCAACGATCTGCAGTTCCGGATACTCCGCTAATGCGATGTCTAGGCCCTTGCGGCGAGCGGTAGACCAGTGGCCCGGCAGCCCCCATATCAGTAGCATTTTGCCCTTGCCGCCCAATTTTTCAGCAATGTAGCGACCAGCCAGATAGCCGGCCTGCATAGTGTTGTTGTAGCCAATGTTGGAGATGGCTCGGTTCTGGTCCTCCGGCCAGAGTTCGGCGGGCATATTGAACTGGAAGACCCTGGTGCCGGCCGCCTCGGCTTTGGCATAGACATTCTGCATCGATTCGAAGTCGCCCGCCGTGCAGACAAGAACGGCGTCGTAGCGGTTGGTGACCCAGGCTTCGATGGTGTTGACCTGATCGTTGATGTCCTGGTGTTCTTGCGGCGAGGCGTAGGTCCAGTTCCATTTCACGCCAAACATGTCGGAGTAGGCGCGCATCTGAGCAAAGGCACCGTGTTCGATCTCGTCGTAGAACTCAGATGCGGCAGGGCCTGTAAAGCCGACCGTGAGAGTGCGACCCGCGACGATGTCAGTCACGGTCTTCCGCCAAGCTGCATCCCCCCAAATCAGAGATGTTGCCGCTTCCTGCGCCAACGCATGGCTGGCATTGAAGATGCCGCTAAGCATAGTGGCGCCTACTGCCGTCCCCGCCACTCCTGTTCCCAGCAGCCGCCGGCGCGAAAGTCCGTTGCTGCCTTCCGTCTTGTCGTTATCAGCCATGATTTCCTCCTGTTGGCTGGTTGAGAGGCCACTTTCGGCCTCTAGTTACTGGCATTGCGCCGCGATCCCCCGCGGGACAGCGCCATGGCCGCACGGTCGATCAACACGGCAAACAGGATGATGCTGCCGATGATGACATTCTCCCATGTGGATTCTATGTTGAGGATGTTGATCGCGTTCTGGATGACGGTCAGCGTGAGCGCGCCGACCAGCGCGCCCCAGAAGGAACCGCGTCCTCCTGAAAGGGCGGCGCCGCCCATGACAGCAGCAGCGATTGTCTCAAGCTCGTAGCCGGAGCCCATTGCCGGGTGGACCGTCGTTAGCCGACCCGCAAGCATAACACCTGTGACAGCCGCGAGCGCTCCTGAGGCAATGTATGCCAGCATTTTGATGCGATCCGGACGTATGCCGGAGAGCTTGGCAGCCTCGGCATTTGAGCCAGTAGCGCGAAAGTGCGCACCAAGATGGGTGCGGCGCAGGAGGAAGGTGAGAATGAGCAGTAGGGCCAGCGCGACAAACACCGGTAAGGTCAGCTTGCCGACAATCATGCGGAGACCGCCGATGATGTAATAGGCGTCGCCCATGTAGTCACGGAACGGAATGCCGTTCGTCCACACATATAGAATGCCGCGCGCCACACCCATCATCGCGAGAGTCGCTACGAAGTCGGGCACTTTCAGTCGGGTGATGACAAGCCCGTTGATGGCGCCGATCATCGCACCGGATATTATGGCGAGCAGAATGGCGACCGGCATCGGCACACCGACAGTAAGGAGGAAGGCCGCGACGCCGCCACTAAGTCCGATCACCGATCCGACCGACAGATCGATACCGCCCGAGATGATAACAATGGTCATGCCCAGGGTCGGAATGAGTATGAACACCATCTGGTTGAGGATGCCAGCAAGGTTGCCCTCCTGCAGCATCTGTGGCGCGAACAGTGATAGGATTGGTAGGAAGCAGACGAGAAACAGGAAAATGCCTGCACCCGGCCGACCTATCAGCCGGCGGAAGGTTTCAGTCGCCCCAAATCCCGTGTCGGAAGGAGTGGGTACCTCGCGCGTCCGCACAAGGGATCCTGCTGGATGAGTTGATGTGGACTTGAAGATCATCGCCGCTACACCATCGATCGTTGATTGAGGAAGCGACGGATGCCGCCATCGAGCAATACGGCGAAAACGATGATCACGCCGGTGATGATCTGGAACCAGAAGGCGTTGACTGACATCAGGCTTAGCGTGTTCTGCAGCACTGCCAGAAACAGCGCGCCCAGCGCAGTGCCCAAGACTGACCCGCGGCCACCCGCAAGGCTCGCGCCGCCTAGGGCAGCGGCCGCGATGGCCGTCAGTTCGTAGCCAGTGCCCATTGCGGGGTGGACAGACGACAAGCGCGACGCAAGCAGGATGCCAGCTAAGCCTGCACAGATGCCCGAGACGAGGAACACCGAGAAACGCACGCGCCTAACGAGAACGCCGGCGAGGAAGGACGACTTGGGGTTGAGGCCGACCCCGTAGACTGCGCGCCCCATGGTGGTACGGGCCAGAATTACGCCTGCCACGAGGGCGACGATGAGGGCAATGATCACTGCTAGGGGGGCGCCACCCACCGAGCCCGCGGCAAGCGTCATGAAGCCAGGGTCTTGAGAGTTGAGACGTGAATTGGCAGTCATCAACTCGACGACGCCGCGCATTAGCGACAGAGTCCCCAACGTCGCGATGAAGTCGGCGAAGCCGAGGACCACGATGAAATAGGCATTGAAAAGACCCGCTGCCGCCCCGGTCGCAAGCCCGGCGAGGAGCGCGAAGGGCAACGGGGCGCCGGCGTTCAGGCAGAAAACACAGATCGCCGCCGCCACGCCCATGACCGAGCCCACCGACAGGTCGATGCCACCTGATATCAGCACATAGGTTATGCCGATGCCGAGAATGACGACGAACACCGACTGCACGAGAACGTTAGAAAGGTTCTCGGTCGTGAGGAAGGAAGGCGCAAAGATCGAGGAGAAGACTACGAGCAGCGCCAGCGCGAAGAATACGGTCGCACCCTCGATGCGCAGGATTGAGCGAAGGTTGATCTTACTTGCCAACGTTGCCTCCCGTTGCAAGAGCCATTACCTGGCGCTGCATTTCGGCCATCTGCGCCGGATCAGCAGCCGCGCCGATGGGCACCGACAGTTCGCCGGCCTTGCGGCCCTCGCGCATAACCATCACGCGGTCGGACAGTCCGAGAAGTTCGGGCAACTCTGAGGAGATGACGATAACGGATCGTCCCTTCGCGACGAAGTTGCGAATGAGCCGATATACTTCGGTCTTAGCGCCGACATCGATTCCCTGCGTAGGCTCGTCGACAATGATGATATTGGGGTCAGAGAACAGGGCGCGGGCGAACAACACTTTCTGCTGGTTGCCCCCGGACAGATTCTCAATGTGCTCCGCGGGACCGCGGGTCTTTATGCGGAGCTCGTCCACATAGTTCGCCGCGACAGAACGCTCCCGGCGCCGCTGCACGAAGGTGGAGCTGGCGATCTTGCCTGGCGCCGAGATGGTAATGTTGCGGGCGACGTCCAGTCCGGCGACGATGCCGAGAACCTTGCGCTCCTCGGGCACCATGAAGATCCCCGCTCTGACCGCCTCCGCCGGCGATGCTGGCGAGATCGTCCGCCCATTGGCCCAGATTTCGCCGGCGTCGATCGGGTCTGCACCAATAATCGCCCGAGCCAGCTCGGTGCGTCCTGACCCGGCCAAGCCGCCAATGCCAAGGATTTCGCCGGCGCGAAGCGTAAGCGATACATTGTTGAGCACGCCGCGCCGCGACAATCCGGTGACGCTCAGGACCTCGGGCGCGGTCTCTGGCAAGCTTTGCGACAGCGAGCGCGCTGCCGCCGCGGCCATCGATCCGACATCGCGGCCGACCATTTTCCTGATAATGGCATCGACGTTGGTCTCCGCCATCGGGATGGTGTCTATCCATTGCCCATCGCGAAACACGGTGACACGGTCGACCGTACCAGCCAATTCGTCGAGCCGGTGCGTCACCAAGAGAACTGCTACCCCGCGGTCGCGCATCGCCCGGATATGAGAGAGCAATGTGTCCCGTTCATCGTCTGGCAGCTGTGCTGTCGGCTCGTCCATGATCACGAGCGTCGCCTCGAAGGCCAATGCCTTGATGATTTCGATCAGCCGCTGTTTGAGTCCGCCAAGCTCGGCCACGGGACGCGACAGGTCGCGACGATCGCCTCCAAACTGGGCCCACAGTTCCTGCGCCCTCGCGCGCATGGCGCTTCGATTCACGAGGATGCTGCCGGAGCGGCCGGCGCGTAACTCGCGCCCTAGGAAGATATTCTCGATTGGTGAAAGGTCGGCCGCGAGCGTATGTTCTTGGTAGATTGTTGTGATGCCCAGTCCCTGAGCCTCACGCGGGCTCGAGATATTGCGTGGCTCGCCATTGACCAGGATGGTACCCGCGTCCGGTTTGTAAACTCCGCTCAGCAGTTTGATCAGAGTTGACTTGCCGGCGCCATTTTCACCCAGTAGCGCGTGAACTTCGCCTGGCCGGATGGCGAGGGACGCATTTCCAAGGGCGACGACGCCCGGGAAACGTTTCGTGACGTTACGCACTTCGACCAAATAGGGGCGCGCGTCGTCGTCGCGCGAAGACCTAGCATTCATGGTTTCACTGACCGCTCTTGGGGCCTCCTCCTCGAGGCCTGCTCAATCGAACGGTACTTCCTCCGAGGGTCAGAATAAGTCCCCTCTTGTTTTTGTGTCAAGCGGGCCGAAAATTTTTGCATTGGAGGCGGGCGGTTTGCCGGACTGGCTATTGCGCGCTATTCACCGCAACATATTGATGTTGCAGAACTGGAGCCACGTTGAACTCCAAAAGCATTCGTAAGCGTAACACGGCCCTCATATTCCACGCAATCCGACATCGCCCTGGAATCTCACAGGCGATGCTGCGATCGACAACTCCCATCGACAGATCGACGATTTCTGCAGTCGTGCATCAGCTCGAAGCCGACGGGTTGTTGCGGCGGTCGCGCGGGAAGGCTGGCTACGGCATGGGCCGTCCGGAGGACGTCCTGAACATTGAGCCCGACGCGGGCCTCCTTCTCGGTTTCGCTGAACTGCCGTCCCGGCGAATTAGAATAGTCGTGGCGGGGCTAGACGGCGCAATGCGGGCTACGCTCGACTCAAATGCTTCTCGGCACAGCTTGGAACTAGAAATCCGGAGTCTACTGCCCGAGCTACTACAAAGGGCCGGGGCAATCGGGACGACCGTCCGCGGGGCAGGCCTACTCTTGTCAGGCCCTCAAGCCGCAAGGGACGAAGTTCTGGCGGCCTCCCTTATCGATAGCGCGACCGTCAACAACCTCGAGGACCGCCTAGGCTGTCCCGTCAAGGTTGCAACCGAGATACAAGGCTACACGCTCGCTGAGCGATACGAGGGCAGTGCAAGCGGGCTCAACAATTTCATTTATGTCCACACCGACGAGTTGGTCAGAGGTGCGCTGTTTCTTGACGGACGCTTGCACCAAGGACTTGCGGGTATGACTGACAGATTTGGGCACGTCGTTGTAGAGCCCCATGGCCGCATGACTGATGCAGGAGCACGTGGAGCTCTTAACGCATACGCGTCAAGAGTCGCTATTCTAGAACGTCTTTCTGAGTTTGGACGTCACTATCGCAATCTAGACGACGCAGGTGCCGCGGCATCAAACAATGATGCCCTGGTCAAGACAGTCCTCGCCGAGACAGGATCGTACCTCGGCGTTGCTCTAGCAAACGCGATCAATCTGCTCGACATCGGCAATGTTATTCTCGGTGGAGACCTTGCACGCTTGAGCGCTCACCTCATGCCAGCGATACATGACATGATATTGCGAGACGTCGTCGGACCTCTTGGTCGAGAAGCCATCGTAAGGCCGTCACAATTAGATACTGATCCCCTGTCGTCCGGTGCGCTAGCACTCGCGATGGAGTCGTTCCTGCCGCTAAGCTAGCCGCGGGATGGAGGCTGCGTTCCTTCGGGGGGCAGAAGTGTTCACTGATCGTCGAGCAACCGCTCGGATTGATACCGAGCGCGCGCGGGCAGTTCGGGGCGGTGCAGGCCCCCAATGGTTGCCCAAGGTTACCAAGAGGCGAGTAAGCCAAAGCGCCAACTAGGCAATGAGGGTCCGTTTGGAACAATCAACCATTTGTGCCTCGTCAGAAGCGGTCCTGAGAAGCATCGGGGAAATAGTGGAATCTGCACGCGCCCTGCGATGCGAGCGGAAGCCCAGAGGTCTCCGCGACTCGACTGACACTGAGGTCGAGTGCAGCGTCAACATCGATTAATCCGACGATACATTCGGTTGGAGCCCCTGAAGCAGGCTCGCAAGTTCGACCTGGCGCTTGAGACCGGTCTTCTCGAACACAGAGCGCAGTTGAGCCCGCACCGTAGCGACACTGACACCGGCGGAGGAAGAATACTCTTCGACCGTGCTTCCTTGGCCTATCGCGCGCGCAACCTTTGCCTCGGCGGCCGTCAGATCAAATAGTCCTTGAATGATGATGGCGGGAGGTATCATCCGCAGCTTTACGGGCATCAGCAGCACGATCGTCGATGCTCCGCTGAAGACGTCTCGCGCTTGCCTGCAAGGGGTAAAGATGAACGATGCAGGCGGACTGGTCGTCCACTGCAGGTATGGGGATCGACTGGACTTGAGATACCGCAAGGGGCGAGCGCAGCGCGGGCAGGATGTCCTCCAGGAGGCCATCAGCCGACTTGTTGGTCAGTGTCATCCTTCCCGATCGCAACTGCACAACGTTGGGCACGTAATCATCAAAGAGCCCATTTGTCGTCAGCACCTTGCCAGCCCCATCCAGGATGGCAGCGGGGATACCGACGACCTCCAAGGCCGTTGCCGCCGCCGACATCCGCTCGAAGGCCAATCGACTTGACAGTAGAGCCGCTCGCCCCAAATGGGGTCGCATCCTGTCAAGCAGCGCGGTCGCTTCGTCGGTGGGCGGCCCCTGTTCCAGTCGTCGCTCGCCATGAATGATCAGGGTGTCGCCAGAGGGAACGACTATGGCGTAGCGCGCAAAATCGGTCTTGGTCTTCGCCCTGAAGACGACGGCTCCCTCCCAGTGGCGGATTGGATCGAAGATCGCCTTTCCCAGCCGATGTCGCGAACCTCCCTAGTTACCTGGAACCAGCAAAACCGGAACTCGCCGAGTGGCCCCAGGACCTCACCTTTGACTTGGCCGAGCGCATCCGCCGCATCCAGGTGAAGCGTCGCAGGGAGCAGGAAATTGACGCGCTGAACGCCGATGAGGCCCAGCGCAAGCTTCTATATGAAGAGAACGCGAAAGCCACCGACGTACATGAGATCGCCATTTGCCGGTTTGCGCAGACCGCGACTTGGGGCGGTGACCACGTCCGGCAGCGCCTGACCCATTTCTGGCTCAATCACTTTACCGTCGGCGCGAAGGATCTGACACCGGGTGTGATCGGTGACTACTGGGACATGATCTACAGCGCGCTCGATGGCAACTTCAACGACCTCGCCTATCGCACGACGACCCACCCAGCGATGCTGATGTACCTCGACAACACGACGAATGTAGGGCCGCATTCTGAGCAAGCGCGAGTGTGCGACTGCGGGGATGGTCTGAACGACAACCTCGCTCGTGAGCTCATGGAATTGCACACGGTGACACCTGCCCGTGGATACACGGAAGGCGACATTCACGAAGCTGCAAAGGTTCTCAGCGGCCTGGTATTCACCCAGCATCTCAACCAGTCCGACGACATGCCGCGGCAGGCGGCCATCGGCGATGCGGTCGACGCCATGCCTGTCGAAGCGTCCTCGCATTTCGACCACGAGATCGTCGGGGAAATCGGTCAGGGCGCCGTGATTGGGGCAATTGACCGGCAGCACGTCACCGCGATCGTTGAAGATGGCATCCATGGCGTCGATGGCGAGCTCGAGCTCGTGGATGCCGCCGCGCGAACGCTGCGGATCGAGCTTGGGCGCATCGGACGCCGCCTGCTCGACATAGTGCTGCCAGTAGTCGGGGACCTTGGCGAGAATGTCCTGTGCGCGAGTTGTCGCCTTCGCGGAGAGTTCGCGCACGATCTCGTCGCGATAGTAGTAGTATTGGAAATAGTCCGCTGGGATGCTCTGCATTTCCACCGCGAGGCGGAGCAGGCGCAGGCGCGTGACGTTGACGTCGGGCTTGTCGCGCAGCCGCCCATACGCCTCCTCGAGCAATGGCAGGACATCCTTGCCCTCATAGAGATGGCGCACCGACCAGCTGCCATGGTTGAGACCGATCATCACGGTGTCGAGCTTGTCGGGGTCGAGACCTGCAAAGCGCGCCGTCGCCTCCGGGAGTCGTAGGGCCCCTCGCAGAAGGAGAGAAAAGGCACGCTGGAATTGTGCGTTACCGCCTCGGAGATGATGTTGATCGGATTGGTGTAGTTGAACACCCGCGCCCGCGGCGCAACGCGCTCGACATCGGCAATGATGTCCTTCATCGCGTTGATCGAGCGCAGCGCCATCATGAAGCCACCAGGCCCCTGCGTTTCCTGCCCGATGAGCCCATGCTTGAGCGAGATGCTCTCGTCGAGATAGCGTGCCTCGAAGCCGCCGGGCCGATAGCTCGTGAGCACGGCGTCGCAGTCGGTGAGCGCAGCGCGACGGTCGGTGCTGACCGACACCGTGAGGTCCATGCCGCGATGACGCGCCATCTTCTGGGCGATCGTCTTCACGATATCGAGGCGAGCCGGATCGAGGTCGAACAGAACGATTTCCGATCCTTCGAAGTTCTCGCCCTGCTCGATGAAGGAGGCGACCGTGCCGGGCGCGCGAGTGCTGCCGCCGCCGATATAGACCAACTTGATACGCGCCATGTCGATTGTGTTCCTGAAACTGAGCTGGTTGCGATGCGCCGCTATCTCGTCGGCGGCTTGCGCGGCGCCGGCTGCAAGCGATAGCGGTCGCCGCGGTACAGAGAACGGGCAAACTCGATTGGTCTGCCGTCGTCCAGAAACGTGATCTGCTCGGTGGCGAGCAGTGCGGCGGGAAGCGGGAGCTGCAGCAGGGCGGCTTCCTCTTCGCTCGCAAGGTCCGCACTTGCAGAGGTCTGCGCGTCGACAATCTTGAGGCCGTACTGTGCTTGCAGCACCTGATAGAGCGACGCGTTCTCGAGCCTCAGATCGAGCAAGCCCGGCACCAGCGAGGATGGCAGGAAGGTGCTTTGGATCGCCATCGGCTCGTTGTCGGCAAGGCGCAGCCTTCGGAGGAAAACCAGCGGGTGGCCGACGACCACCCCGAGGATGTTGGCGAGCGAGGTCGAGGCGCTGACGATGCGGGTGTCGAGCAGCTTGCTGAGCGCCGTCATGCCGCGCAGCCGCATGTCTTCGGTGAAGCTGATCAGCGGTCCGAGCTCCGCGTCGCGCTTCGGTTCGGCCACGAACAGGCCGCTCCCCTGCCGGCCGTAGATCGTGCCTTCCTGGATCAGCTCGTTGATCGCCCGGCGGACCGTCATGTGACTGAGGCCGTGGTCCTCGCCGAAGTCGCGCTGCGATGGCAGGCGCGAGTGCGGCTTGTAGACCCCCTTGGCGATATCGCTGGCGATCCGGTCCTTGAGCTGGAGGTAAAGTGGGGTGGATTCGGGGCTCACTAGATGCTCCTCACGACCTTTGCGATGCGCCGGAACTGCGGCTCGAGGCCGAGTGTCCGCGCCAGCGTTTCAGCAAAGACCTGCATGGGGACGACATCAAGTAGCGGGCTCAGGAGTTCCCCGAAATGTCGTACCGGCGGCCTGGCTGGGTGAACGACCTGGCCCTCCGAGACGGCCAGAACCGTCGTGCCATAGGCAGCGAGCTCGGCCGAGAGATCTGCCGTCGAACGGGCGGTTACGCCGCCGCTGCCGAGCACCACGACGGCGCAGTGCTCGTCGGCTACCTCGATCAGGCCGTGCCGGAACGCGCCGATGCCAGCCGCAATGGCGGGACGCTTCACCCATTCGCCCATCATCATGGCGCCCTGCCGAGCGGTGGCGACATGAGGGCCGTGCCCGACGAAGTAGAGCCGCTCGATACTGGAAAGCCGCTCCAGCCAGAGCGAGCCGACGGCCTCGCGCGCGTCCACGATCGCCTCGACCGCGTCCGCCACGCGCGACAGAATGGACTCATTCGCTTCGCCGGGGCGCCACGCCTCAGCCAGCAGCCATAGGCAGGCAAGCGTGTTCAGATAGGTCTTGCTCGCAACGGTGGCCTCTGCTCCCGCTTCGATCGGCAATACCACTGCACTGGCCGAGCCGAGCGCGCCGTCTGGATGATTGGTGATGCCGATCACCGGCACGCCAGGCGGAACGATATCGAGCAGCGGCAGGATCTCTGCACTGGCGCCGGACTGGGAGATCACAATGACGCAATCATTGCCCTCAAACAGCAGCCGACTGAAATGCAGCAGCTCCGACGCTTCCACCGCTATGGCCCAGATGCCGCGCGCCTGCAGCACGTGGGTCGCCCAGAGCGCGGCATGGAACGACGCCCCCATGCCGGCAATCAGGACCCGCCTCGGGGTGCCGATTCGGCCGACAAGATGCTCCATGGGGCCGCCGGCATAGCAAGCAAGCATGTGGCGCAGGGCGGCCGGCTGTTGGGCAATTTCGTCCTGAAAGGCGTTCAATTCAAAGGCTTTCGACTGAGTTATATATACGAGTATATCGATTGCGCTGTCCGCGCAAGATGGGTCGCACTTCTGGCTGCACTTTGGAAGCCCCGCCTTCACGTCATTGTCATGATCAGTGCTTAGAGACGAGGCCAATGAAGGCAGGGAAGTTGATTGGGAGCATGTCGGAGAGAAGGATAGATAACCGGCTCTCCGGCATCTCACCAGATCGCGGAAAGGGTCGGAACATGCTCGAAACGAAGACGCATTGCCAAGCTTGTCTAAGCTGGTATATATATGTTGCACTAAGCGGTCGGGCGGTCATTCGCCGAGATCGCGGGATGGCCAAGCGTGCCATCGAGAACAGCAAGCAAGGGGAGGGACGAATGGACCGCAACGGCCGCAAGAGGCGAGTGACGATCGGAGCAGCAGCGCTGCTCGCGACGCTGATTCCGGTAGCAGCCTACGCTCAGGACAATGCATGCACGACCTACAATGAAGCGCCGCAACTGGCCGCGAAAGTCGCCGCCGGCGACCTGCCGCCCGTGGCGGAGCGCCTGCCGGAGCATCCGGTGGTGCTGACGCCCGCCGAGCAGATCGGCACGTATGGCGGCATCATGAACAGCCTCTACGATGGCGGGCGTGTCGCCGACTTCCGCATGTATGGCTACGAGGGGCTGGTCCGCTGGAGCCCCGACGGCAATGAGGTTGTGCCCAACATCGCAGAGAGCTGGGAGGTCAACGAGGACGGCACGCGCTACACCTTCCACCTGCGCAAGGGCATGAAGTGGTCCGACGGGCAACCCTTCACCGCCGACGACATCCTGTTCTGGTGGGACCGTGTCGAGAACAATCCCGACATCGTGCCGACGCCCTACAGCATCTATCTCGTCAAGGGCGAGGCGGCGAAAGTGGAGAAGATCGACGACTACACCGTCGCGTTCTCCTGGAGCAATCCGAACGGACTCTTCCTGCTCAACCTCGCGGCGGCCTATGGCACGCGCATCGGCCAGTTCGCCAAGCACTACCTCGAGCAGTTCGACAACAAGGCCAATCCCGAAGGCGTCGCCAAGATGATGGCTGAGGCGGGGCAGACGACCTACGGCACCTGGTGGATCTCGCGGGTTGGCACCTACGGGCAGCCCGCCGAGTACAACGATCCCAAGCGCCCGCTGCTGCAGGCCTGGATCCCGACCGAGCCCTATATCGGGGCGGAGCGCTTCACCTTCGTGCGCAACCCCTACTACTTCAAGGTCGACACGGCCTGCAATCAGCTGCCCTATATCGACGGCCGCACCTTTACGCTGGCCACCGATCCGCAGCTGCGCGTGCTGAAGACCGTGAGTGGGGAGGACTTCCTCTCGCGCGACGATGTGAGCCAGCCGGTGAACCGCTCGGTCTTCTTCGACAATCAGCAAGCGGCAATTTCCACTTCGTCGACGTGCAGAGCAGCGACTTCAACACCATGCTGCTGCATCTCGAGCTCAACAATTCTGACCAGTCGCAGGGAGCGATCCTCAACGACAAGGACTTCCGCATCGGCCTGTCGCTGGCGATGGATCGCCAGACCGTCATCGACACGGTATTCCTTTCGGAGGGAGAGTCCTGGCAGCAGGCACCGCGCGCCAATTCGCCGTTCTACAACGAGCAACTCGCCAAGCAGTACACCGACTACGACCCGGCTGCCGCCAATGAGCATCTGGACAAGATCATGCCGCAGAAGGACGCCGACGGCTTCCGCCTGCGCTCGGATGGTCAGCGGTTCAAGTTCAACGTGATGGTCAATGCGACCGCGCGTGCCACCATGGTCGATATCCTGGAGCTGCTGCAGAAGAACTGGAAGGATGTCGGTGTTGATGTCGTCATCGTCTCGGTTGCCGACGATACGTTCTGGTCGCGTCGGCAGGATCCTGCAATCGATGCCTATGTGTGGATCGGCGAGAACGGCTCGGGCCTGCTGCCCGTGCTCGGTGCCGGCTTCTACGCCTTCACTCCGGAAGCGGCATGGAACTGGATCGCGTGGCAACAGCGCCAGCTCGACCCCAATGCCAAGGTGACAAGCGACCCGATCGAGCCGCCCGTCAACATCCAGCGTCAGTACGAGATTCTCGCCGAACTCAAGGTGACCTTCGATACCGACGCCCAGGCCGCGCTGATGAAGGAGCTGCTGCAGCTCTCGGCCGACGACTTCTACACCATCGGCCTGAGTCTGCCGTCGGGCGACTACAAGGTCGTCAACAACACCCTGCGCAACGTCCCCGAGCCGCTCATCACGGGCTGGTTCTATCCGGGGCCGGCGCCGGTGAACTTCGAGACCTTCTACATCGACGCCAGCAAGGCAAAGTAGCACGGGCGGGGCGCGGGCAGGCTTGCCAGCGCCCCCACCCACACTGTCATCATGTGGGATAGGGGCGCGGCATGACGCTCCGATACTCACCCGGGAAGGTTGCGACAGTTGGCCGGCTACATTCTCAAGCGCATCCTCTACATGATCCCGACCCTGCTCGCGATCTCGATCGTGGCGTTCACCATCATCAACCTGCCGCCGGGCGACTACGTCGACCGGCTGGTGATCGAGGCGAAAAACCGGGGCGAGAGCATGACGCCCGAAGCGATCGACGGGCTGCGCCAGCTCTACGGACTCAACAAGCCGATCGTCGAGCAATACGTGTCGTGGATGTCCGGCATCGTGCTGCGTGGCGATTTTGGCATCTCCTACAAATGGAACCTGCCGGTGTGGGCCCTGCTGGGGGAACGTCTCGGCCTGACGGTCGCGCTCTCGGTCGCAACACTGCTGTTCATCTGGACCGTTGCGATCCCCATCGGCGTCCTTTCGGCGGTACGGCAGTATTCCGTGTGGGACTATGTCTTCACCTTCATCAGCTTTGTCGGCCTCGCGATCCCCAACTTCCTGCTCGCCTTGGGGCTCATGTACATCTCGTTCAAATACTTCGGGCAGAGCGTGGGCAGCCTGCTGTCGCCCGAATATCTCGATGCGCCCTGGAGCCTTGCCAAGGTCCTCGACCTGCTCAGCCATCTATGGGTTCCGATGACCGTGCTGGGCGCAGCAGGTACCGCGGAGCTCGTGCGGACGCTGCGGGCGAATCTGCTCGACGAAATCAAGAAACCCTATGTGGCCACGGCACGCACCAAGGGCATGCCGGAGGTCTGGATGCTGATCAAGTATCCGCTTCGGCATGCGCTTAATCCGTTCGTCAGCAGCCAGAACGAGATCTTCGTCAACCTCGTGTCGGGCGGCACCATCGTTTCGGTCGTGCTCGGGCTCCAGACCATCGGCCCCCTGCTGCTCGACGCCTTCAGGAGCCAGGACATGTTCCTTGCCGGCAGCTCCATCCTGATCCTTGGCGCGCTGGCGGTCATCGGCACGATGCTGTCGGACATCATGCTCGCCTGGCTCGACCCGCGCATCAGGTTCAATTGATGGCGAGCGGCGAAACAACCCTTTCGGCACCGGTCCGCGGCCAGCCCGAGAACCGCCTGGTCGTCGCCGGCCAATGGCGGCTGATGTGGCTCAAATTCCGCAAGCACAAGCTCGCCATGGCGGGCGGCGTGGTGACGATCCTGATCTATCTGGTCGTGGCGTTCGCCGAGTTCCTCGCGCCGACCTCTCCCGAGGACTACAAGGCCGCCTACAGCTACGCGCCGCCGCAGATGCTGCACTTCATCAGCATGAAGAGCGGGTCCCCATCGCTCCTGCTGCATGTCAATGGCTACAAGATCGAGGTCGACAAACAGGCCGGACGCCGCAACTTCGTCGCCGATCCGGAGGTCGAGATCCCGGTGGGTCTGTTCGTGCGCGGCGCGCCATACCGGCTCTGGGGCCTGGTCCCGCTCGACGTTCATCTGATCGGACCGCTCAACGACAGGGACCCGATGTTCCTTCTCGGTGCCGACCGGCTCGGCCGCGATATGCTCAGCCGCATGATCTACGGCGCGCGCATCTCGATGAGCGTCGGCCTGATCGGCGTCTCCATCGCCCTCGTTCTTGGCATCCTGCTCGGCGGCCTGTCGGGCTATTTCGGCGGCGGGTCGACACGCTCATCCAGCGGCTCATCGAGTTCCTCCAGTCCCTGCCCTCCATCCCCCTTTGGATCGGTCTCGCCGCGGCCATTCCCCCAGACGTCGACCCGGTGCTGGTCTACTTTCTCATCACCGTGATCCTGTCGGGTCTGGGCTGGACCGGGCTCGCGCGGGTCGTGCGCGGGCGGTTCTTTGCCCTTAAGACCGAGGACTTCATCAAGGCGGCGCGGCTCGACGGCAATTCCAGCCTGCGCATCATCGTTAGGCACATGGTCCCCTCTTTCCTCAGCCACATCATCGCCGTCGTGACGCTGGCCATCCCGGCAATGATCCTGTCGGAGACGGCACTGAGCTTCCTCGGCGTCGGCCTGCGACCGCCGATCGTCAGTTGGGGCGTGTTGTTGAGCGAGGCGCAGAACATCCGCTCGCTGGCGCAGGCGCCCTGGCTGCTGCTGCCCGGCGGGTGCGTGGTGATTGCCGTCCTGTCGCTCAACTTTCTCGGCGACGGCCTGCGCGACGCGATGGATCCCTACGCATGAGCGACGCAGCCCACGACGTGTTGCTCGCGGTCGAGCAGCTCAAGACACACTTCCTTACCGACGAGGGAGTGGTTCAGGCGGTCGATGGCGCGTCGCTCGAGGTCCGTCGCGGACGCACGCTGTGCGTTGTCGGTGAGTCCGGCTGCGGTAAATCGATCATGGCGCGGTCGATCCTCAATGTGGTGGACCGGCCCGGCCGCATCGTCGACGGGAGGATCCTGTTCCGGCCGGAAGCGGGCACCGAGATCGACCTCGCTGCACTGCCGCCTCACGGTCAGGAGATCCGGTCCATACGCGGCCGCGACATCACCATGATCTTCCAGGAACCCATGACGGCCCTGTCGCCGCTCTACACGATCGGCAACCAGATCATCGAGACCATTCGCCTGCATCTGCCCGTCAGCAAGCGCCAAGCCCGCGAGATCGCGCTCGATGCGCTCGGCAAGGTCGGCATTCCGCGCCCGCACCAGATGATCGACGCCTATTCGTTCGAGCTTTCGGGCGGCATGCGGCAGCGCGTGATGATCGCGATGGCGCTGGTCTGCAAGCCCAAGCTGTTGATCGCGGACGAGCCGACCACGGCGCTCGACGTCACCACGCAGGCCAACATCCTCGATCTCATCGGTGGCCTGCAACGCGACATGGGCATGTCCGTCATGTTCATCACGCACGATCTGGGCGTCGTTGCCGAGATCGCCGACGACGTCGCGGTCATGTATCTCGGCCAGGTGGTCGAGCGCGGGCCGGCGGCGCAGATATTCGACGATCCGCGGCATCCCTATACGCGTGCGCTGCTGCGCTCGGTGCCCGAGCCCTCGCTCAAGCGGCGTTCGCGGCTGGCGGCGATCCGCGGCAGCGTTCCGCATCCACTGCATCGCCCCAGCGGATGCCTGTTCCGCGATCGCTGCGACTTTGCGGTTCCGGGGCTCTGCGATCGCACCGTACCGATACTGATCGGCGGCGCCCACGCCGCTGCCTGCCACGCCTATGGCAGCCGTCCGGACCGGCCGCTGCTGACCGCCGCCGACGCGATCCACGAGGCGGGCGCGCCGGCGCCGAAGGCGGTGGGTGAGCCGATCCTCGTTGTCGAAGACCTCAAGGTTCACTTCCCGATCCGCAAGGGCTTCTTCGGTCGTGCGGTCGGCAATATCCGAGCCGTCGACGGTGTATCGCTCGATGTGCGGGCCGGCGAGACGCTGGCTCTCGTCGGCGAGTCGGGTTCGGGAAAAACAACTCTGGGCCATGCCATCATCCGTCTCCTCGACCCCACCGCCGGGAGCGTTCGCTATCGCAGCAGCGATGCCGGCGAGGTCGATCTCGCAACGCTACCACCGGGGGCGATGAAGCCGCTCTGGCGCGAGATCAGGATGGTGTTCCAGGACCCCAACTCCTCCCTCAATCCGCGTCTGCGCGTTGCGGAGCTGATCGGAGAGTCACTGAAGCTCGCGGGAATCGCCAGCGGCGACGCCCTCGAGCCGCAGGTGCGTGAGCTCCTGGAGCGGGTTGGCCTGCGTCCCGAATATCTGAACCGCTACCCGCATGCCTTCAGCGGCGGCCAGCGGCAGCGGATCGGCATCGCCCGTGCGCTCGCTCCTCAACCGCGGCTCATCATCGCCGATGAGGCGGTTTCAGCACTCGACGTTTCGGTGCAGGCACAGATTCTCAACCTGCTGAGCGACCTGCAGGCCGAGTACGAGCTGACCTACATCTTCATTTCCCACGACCTGGGCGTGGTCTCGCATATCAGTGACCGCGTCGCGGTGATGTATGCGGGACGCCTCGTAGAACTGGCAGCGACCGCCGATCTGTTCACGCGGCCGCTGCATCCGTACACCGAGGCCCTGCTCTCGGCAGTGCTGCCGCCGCGGCCACGTCCCGCCGATGCACGCCGGCGCATACTCCTCGATGGCGCGGTAGCCGATCCGGCGAGCCAGCCGGTGGGCTGCCCGTTCGCGCCGCGCTGCCGCTATCGCCAGGACGTCTGCGGACGGGTTGCGCCGCCTCTGCTACGGCAGCCGGACGGCCGGCTTGCCGCGTGCCATTTCGCCGAGACCCTGTCGCTGGCAGGGCTCGACGCACCGATCAACAGCACCGCTTGTGCGCATCAGGACACACAATGAAGATCCGGTTCGAAGACACGATCACGACTGCCCACGATCATCGCCACATTCCGCATGTCTTCGAGGTTCCGGAAGGAACGACCGAGGTCCATATCGAGCTGGCCTACAGTCCGCGCTTCAGTGCCGGGCAGATGTTTCACAACCAGATGAGCCTGTCGGTGGCCGATCCCGCGGGACCGCGCGGCGTCTACTATCTGCTGCGCGACTACGGCATCAACATCACCGAAGCGGCCTGCACGCCCGGCTTCAATGCCGGCCCCGTCCGTCCGGGGCGGTGGCTTATCGAAGTCGATACCTACCGGTTGTTGCCGCCCGACCCCATTACCTACACCATCGATGTGACGCTCTCGGACCGGCCCGTTGACACCCCGCCGCGGGTGTTCCCGAAGCCGAAGCGCGCATTGCGCGGACGTGGCTGGTATAAGGGCGACCTCCACGCGCACAGTCTTCATTCCGACGCGAGCTGGGACATTCCCGATCTCATCGCCTACGCCAAGTCGCGCGGACACGACTTCCAGAGCCTCACAGACCACAACACTGTGTCGGGATTGCCCGAGCACGACAGCCGGGGCGACGACGAACTGCTCACCATGGGTGGGCTCGAGCTGACGACATATTACGGCCATGCCGTCGTTCTGGGCACGCGGCAGTGGCAGGAGTGGCGGCTCGATACCGATGATCACTTTACCATGCCGCAACTGGCCCAGAAGGCGATGGACAGCGGTGGCTTCTTCATCATCGCCCATCCGCAGAATGTCGGCTATCCGGAGTGCGCGGGCTGCCATTGGGACTTCGAGGATATGCGCCCGGGCAATGCGCGCGCCGTGGAAATCTGGAATGGGACATGGAACCCCTGCACCGAGCATGCCACGCAGGATTTCTACCACTGGCTGAACGAGGGCTACAGGATGGTGGCGACGGGCGGCACGGACCTGCACGGTCCGCACGCCGAACCGCGCCGGCACGGAACCAATGTCGTCTTTGCGGATGAACTGAGCGAGGCCGAAATCGTCGCCGCCCTGCGTAGGGGGCATTCGTATCTGTCGGCAGGACCGGAGCTCCTGCTGACCGCCGAAACGGCGTCGGGCGCACGCGCCATGTGCGGCGACAGCCTCTCGCCCGACGATGCGACGATCTCGATCGCATGGAAGGATACGCCTCCCGGCGCCAGGCTCCGCTTCATCGTCGATGGTGCGGTCCGGGACCAGCGCGACGCCTCTGAGGCGGGCGCGGCGAGCTGGCCGCTGCCGAAGGGCGCCGCTCAATGGTGCGGCGCCGAAATCCGCGGTGCCGACGGGTCCATGTGGGCCATATCTAATCCGATCTATCTCGACGGGCGGCAGTAGGATCGAGATGCTGGACTTCTCGCGCATCGACGGCGTGGTCAGCGACATGGACGGCGTGCTCTGGCATGGCGATGCAGCATTGCCGGGCATGGTTGGGTTCTTCGAGCTGGTGAAGGCGCGCCGCCTGCCGGTGGCGCTGGCAACCAACAACAGCTCGAAGTCCGAGGCCGAATATGTTGCGAAGCTCCGGCGGCTGGGCGTCGAGACCGTGGGCGAGGACGCGATCGTCACGTCGCGACGCGTCACGGTCGAGCACCTGACCCGCAACTATCCCACGGGTACCGGCGTATTCGTCGTCGGCACGCCGGGGCTCGAGGCGGCCGTCGCGAAGGCCGGGTTTTCGCTGGACGACGGGGCGGCGGACGTCGTCGTCGTCGGCATCGATCCGGCTTTCACCTACGACAAGCTCAAGCGCGCATCTCTGCTGGTGCGCGGGGGCGCCCGTCTTGTGGGCACCAATGGCGATGCCGCCATTCCGTCGGCCGAGGGCATGGTACCAGGCAATGGCGCGCTGCTTGCCGCGATCGAGACGGCATCGGGCGGGAAGGCGCTGGTTCTCGGCAAGCCGGCACCGGCAATGTATGAGTCTGCGCTGCGCGCTGTCGGGACTGCGCCTGCGCGCACGCTGATGATCGGCGATCGCATCGATACCGACATGACCGGTGCGCGCCGTGCCGGAATGATGACGGCGCTGGTCTTGAGTGGAGCAACCGACGATGCGGCGGCAAGTGCGGCCACCCTGGTTCCCGATGCCATTTATCCGGGGCTCGACACGCTCGTCGCCGCATGGGCTGCCACCTAGCGCCCGCCTAAGTCGCGATGGCCCCGCGGAGACATGCGATCGAGGCGTCGATCGCGTCGATCGCGTCGGCGGCGGCGAGCGCATAGTCCTCGTTCTCGATGCTGAGCACGTCGTCATAGCCGGCGCGGCGGAGCGCAGCGATCAAGGCGCGCCAGAACGATGCATCCTGCCCGCGTCCCACGGCGACGAAGTTCCACGACCGGCCCTCGACAGGCATCACCGGTTTGGCATCGAGCCGACTGTTGATCGCTGCCATCGCCTCAAGGCGCGTATCCTTCGCATGTGCGTGGAAGATGCTGCCAGCCAGCCGTTCAACAGCAGCGATGGGGTCGGCGCCCATCCACAGCAGATGGCTCGGATCGAAATTGATGCCCACGCCTTCGCCAGTCGCCTCCCGCAGACGATCGAAGGTTTCGACATTCTAGACGCATTGGGTGCCATGCATCTCGAGGCAGAGCCTCACGCCGTGGTCGCGCGCCATGGCCGCGAGCTCGATCCAATAGGGGATCACCTGTTCGCGCCACTGCCAGGCGAGGATGTCTCGCGTTTCAGGCGGCCACGACGTGACGATCCAGTTGGCATGGCTGTCGCCCGGCCCGCCGGGGCATCCCGACATCGTGACGATGCGGCCGACGCCCAGTCGCGCAGCGAGGACAATGCTGTCGGCGATGATCTTGCGGTGCTGTTCGCCGACCGCACCGGGATGGAGCGGGTTGCCCGAGCAATTGAGCGCGGAGATGGTGAGCCCGCGAGCAGCGATGCTGCCAAGCAGCTCGTCGCGGCGGCTGGTGGAGGCGAGCAATGAGGCAAGCGCGATGTGTGGTGCCTCCGACCAGTTGCCGGTGCCCAGCTCGATACACTGGAGCGCCCGCTGCCGGCAGAAGTCGAGGCAATCCGCAAGGGGCAGCTGGCCGAGCCCGTCGGAATAGAGGCCGAGCTTCATGCTGGGGCTCCCACATCCTGCATCGTCCCGCCGGCTGTTGCCGAGCGCTCGATCGCGTCGACGACGGCCTGGTTCTGGTAACCGAAATCGAAGTCGAACCGTTCCGCCTGCGGGTCGATCAGGCTGCGCAGCAGGCCGCGGATCTCGAGAACCTTCACGTCGAAATAGCCGATGCCGCCGCCGCCATAGTCGAACCCGAAGAAGCCCTCCCGGAAGCCGTCGACCTGCGAGCCGCCGAGGATCGTCTTGAAGCCGCGCTCATCGACCGGATCACGCATGCGGAAGATGTGCAGCTCGTTGGGACGCTCGTTTTCGACGTAGATCGTCCCCTCGCGACCGCGGACCTCCCAGTTGATGCCGAACACCCGCCCCGGCGCGACGCGCGAGGCGCCGATGCTGCCGATGGCGCCATTGGCAAATCGCACCAGGGCCTGGGTGAGGTCGTCGTTCTCCACGGTCTGGCCGGGGGCGGCTGCGTCGGCCTTGGCGCCATACCCCATGCCCGAGCCGCGCAGGGGGCGCGAGGCCACGACGGTCGCCGCCAGCCCCATTGCCGTGGCGATCGGTCCCATCAGATATTGGGCAATGCTGATCACATGCGAGCCGAGATCGCCCAGGGCTCCGCTGCCGGCCTCGGCGCGCCGCGTGCGCCACGAGGCCGGGAGGTACGGATCGGAAAAGAAGCCCTGATCGAAGCTGCCGATGAACTGGATCGGCTCCCCGATATCGCCGCGCGCGATCAGCGCTTTCGCCAACTGTGTCGTCGGCGTCCACAGATTGTTGAAAGCAAGGAAGGTGGGCACCTCCCTGTCGCGTGCCAGCCGCGCCATTTCTGCGGCTTGCCGCAAATCGAGGGCCATGGGCTTTTCGCAATAGATGGCCTTGCCCGCCTCGATCGCCGCCATGGCGATGGGGTAGTGGAGATCGTTGGGAGTCGCGATGTCGACCAGGTCGATGTCGGCATCGTCGATGATCGTGCGCCAGTCGCCTGTTGCCGAGGCGATACCTGTCCGCGCCGCAAAAGCCTGCGCTGCCGGAAGACTGGCATCCGCGACCGCGGTGACCGCGGCGGTAGCCCCAAGCTCCGGAAACAGCAGGGCCGCACGGCGGAACGCGTCGACATGCGTCCGCGCGATGAATCCCGCGCCGACGATCCCCACCCTAACCGTGCGCATCCGCGCCCTCCCGTCGACTTGCCGACCCTCGGACGCGACTGTATGCCCGCCGCCGGACGCGGAGCAGCCGGCACGTTGAGGCACTTGCCTCAGGCCGGTGTGCCGTGCGCGTAACCATTGCAGCGATCGCGCGCCATGCGGGGGTCAGCCGGGCCACGGTCGACCGTGTCCTCAATCAACGCGGAGATGTCTCGGCCGACACCGAACGCGTGGTGCTGTTGAGCGCGCGCGCCTTGGGCTTCGGCCATCGCCTCGAAGTGGTCCCGACGCGGCTGCTCCGTATCTGCGTCCTGATGCAGGCCCCGGCCAATCCGTACTACCGGCTCCTCGCCGACGGGTTTACCGCGGCTAACCGTCATTTCGCGCCGGCCCGCGTGGCCTCCTATGCCTCCCACATCGATGTCGATGAGCCCGCATCCATCGCGCGGAAGCTCGATCGTGTCGCCGCCGAGTACGACGCGCTGGTCATCGTCGCGCCCGCCTGCCCCGAGGTTCAGGATCGGGTGCGGGAGATCGCAGACCGAATGCCGGTGGTTGCCATCGCGACGGGCCTCGACCGCGATACTCCGCATCGATATGTGGGACCCGACAACTACCGTGCCGGGCGGCTGGCTGGCGAGTTGATGGGGCGCATGATGGGCCCGCGGACCGGCGTCCTAGTCGTCGGCGGCTTAGCGAGCTTCATGGGACATCTGCAACGCCGCGCCGGCTTCCGCGACGTGCTGGCCGAAAGCTATGCCCAGGTGAGCGTTGCCGGCGTTATCGAGAGCGGTGATCAGGGGAACGCCGCGGCGGCGGCGATCATGCGCGCGCTACGCGATGATCCTGCTATCGGCGGCATCTACAATATCACGCAGGGCAACCTCGAAATCGTCAATCGCGCCATTGCGATCCGCGTCGGCGCGCGGCCGATCATCGTTTGTCACGACCTGACGCCGGTGACCGAGCAATTGCTGCGGCAGGGCAGGGTCGACGTCGTGCTCGATCAGGATCCCGTGCTCGAGGCTCGTCGCGCCGTCGAGATCGTGCTGCACCACTATGGACGATCTGAGGGCGACGCGCCGGCCGGTGAGATACCCATTCGGCCGGTCTTTCGGGAAGGGCTCTAACACCAGTTCGCGCATGGCCCGGTAGCGACCAGTTAGGCCGGAATTTACGACCGGCCGGAGGGCCGACCCGTCACGCTGTCGGTGATGGCGCCGATCATGTTGGCGATCTCGCCCTGGTTGCGGTCGAGAACGCAGCCATTGATCAGGACGTGGTCGACAGCCAACGCGGTGGGGGAGAAATAGCTGCCGGGGTGAACCACGATGCCCCGGCTCGAGAGCTGGTTGGTCACCACGTACTCGTCCGGCACAGGAAGCCAGATCGGCGGCCCGTCGGAGTCCGGCAGGTCGAAGCCGGCCCGCCGCAGTGCGGCAAGCATCGCCTTCTGGCGGCGGCGGCAGGTTTTCACATAGGCGGCCACCTCACGGCGCGCCTTGCTGTCGGTTAGCTGGAAGGCCAGCGCGTTCTGCAGCACGCGGCTGACCCAGCCCGACGAGAAAGTCAGCTTCTGCCACATGCGGTCGACGTAGTAGCTGCTGCCCCCCGCCACGCCGATGCGCAGGTCCGGACCGGTGAAGAAATTGTAGGCGTGGACGTGGATGACGTTGCGCGGCAGCCTGCTGCCCAGCGACTGCCAGGGCTGCTCGTGCATCAGCGGCGACTGTACGAGCTCGATGATGGGCATGTGGGTGTCGACAAGCATCGCCGCCGCCTTGTCGATCCATTGCGGCGTCACCGACACACCCGTGGGGTGGTTGCCGATAGGCTGGTAGAGAAACGCCGTCGGCCGCATGGCCAGCGCCTTCTTGAGTTCGCCGAGGTCCGGTCCGCCGGCGCGCACTGTGACAGGGACGGGGCGGGCGCCGAGTGCTTCGAGAATGTCGAGGACGCGCGAGACGGTTGGCGAATCGACGACCACACGATCGCCGGGCCGCACCGAGGTCTCGAGCGCCAGTTGCGCGGCGGCGATACCACCCAGTGTCGCGATCATGGATTCGGCCCGGAACGGCCAGCTCGGCTCGACGGCGTCGCGTAGCGCCGTACTGATCGGGGAGGGCGTCGCGAGGTTGATCTCGGGGTCATCGAGCGCTCCGGCGAAGGCCCGGCCGAGCGGCGGCAGGATGGTGCGGTCGGGCGTGAGGTGGCCGAGGTTAAGGGCGATGCCTTCGGAGGCGCGCATCATTACATCGAAGCGTGTGGCGCCGCGGGTCAATGCCGGGCCGAGCACGGTGGTGCCGCCGCGACGCCGCGTCTCGAGCACGCGCCAGTCGACGAGCTCGCGCCACGCCGCAGCGACGCCGGCCGGGCTCATACCGAGAGCGTCGGCGACATCGCGGACCGTCGGCATCCTGGTGCCGGGCGGCAGCTCGCCCTCGGCGACCATTTCCATGATCGTGCGGCTCAAGCCCCGCGGATTGCGCATGGGCACGCGTTTGACGATCCGCCCAAGCATGTCTCAAACCTCGGCAATTATGTTTATGAACATAGTTATATTGACCAAAACAAATAGCAGTGTCTAGCTTCATGATTGTGACGGGACGGTGGTTTCGTAGGGCGCTGTCCGTTTTCCTGTGGTCAACCGAATTCCCAGCCGTACTGGGGAAAGGACGCTCCGTTGAGGTCTCCTCGCTTTGCCTGCTCTGTGGCCGTAGTCGCGCTCGCGCTGGCTGCCCCTGCCGTCCCCGCTGTCGCCGCCGATGTCGTTGCGGTGCAGGATGGCGGCGAACTCATCATCGCCTCCACCAACTCGCCGCCGAACTGGAACCCGGTTTCAGCCACGGGCGACATCACGACGAACCGTCAGCAGCAGTGGCCACTCTATCCGCACCCCTTCCTCACCGGGACCGATGCCAGCGTCACGCTCAATAGCCAGTTCCTGACGTCTGCCGACGTTGTCAGCACCGACCCGATGGTCGTCGAGTATGTGATCCGTGACGAGGCAGTCTGGTCCGACGGCACGCCGATCACCGTCAAGGACTTCGAATACACCCAGCAGGTGCAGGATCCGCGCGCCTGCGCCGACTGCAAGGCCGCGTTCACCCAAGGCTACAGCCTCGTCTCCTCGATCGAGAGCAACGACTCGGGCAAGCTGGTGCGCATCACCTTCGCGACGCCCTTCGCGCCGTGGAAGACGCTGTTCCCCTACGTCCTCCCCGCGCATGTCGCGGCGACCTATGGAGACCTCGCGACCTCGTTCAACGTCGGGCTGTCGGAGAACGTGCCGACCGTGTCGGGCGGTCCCTACCGCGTCGATGGCTATGAGGACGGTGTGGTCATGACGCTGGTCAAGAACCCGGCCTGGTATGGCAACGCGCCGCATCTCGATACCATTCGCGTGCGCTACATCGCTTCGATCGACGAGCAGATCACCGCGCTTCAGAACGGCGAAATCAATGCCGTCTATGGTGGCGCCACGCTCGACACGGTCGAGCAGGTCAACCAGATGACCGGCGTCAATGTCGATCTTGGTCCGACGCTGACCTACTATCACTTCGGTCTCAAGGCGAGCGGCGATGTGATGGGCGATCTCGCCCTTCGCCAGGCAATCGCCAAGGCGCTCGACATCGCAGACATGACGCTGCGCACCGTCGGGCAGTACGTCGAAGGCGCCGCGCCGATGACGAGCTCGGCCTACATCCCGGGGCAGGCCGAGGTGCAGGACAACACCGGCGCCACCGGTGTGGGCTCCGGCGACATCGCAGGTGCGCAGGCGCTGCTCGAGGGCGCCGGCTACAAGCTGGTCGACGGCAAGCTGCACAAGCCCGATGGAACGGCCCTGCGCGACATCGAGGTGCTGACCTATTCGATCGATCCGATCCGCGTGCAGCTGGCCGAACTGGCGCAGGCCCAGCTCGCCAAGCTCGGCATCACCGTTGTGATCGATGCGGCCGACCGTTCGCGCTATACGCCCGACGCCCGGGCTGGCAATTTCGACATCTACACCACCGCTACCGCGCTCGACCTCGGGGCGCTGTCGTTGGCCCAGTGGTACCAGACCGGCGCCGCGCGCAACTACTTCGGCTACTCGTCGGCGACGGTCGACAAGCTGGTCGACGAGATCTCGCTGACGCTCGATCCCGCCAAGGCCGTTGAACTGACCAACGAGCTCGACCGGGCCCTGCTGGCCGATGGCGTCGTGGTGCCGCTGTTCCCCATCACCAACATGGCGGTCTATTCGGACAGCTACGCCAACATCTTCGTCAATCCGTCCAAGTACGGCACCACCATGAATGTCGAGGAATGGGGCCTCAAGGCCAACTGACCGAGTGCGTTCCAGGGCGGGCCAGCGGCCCGCCCAACCCGACATCCCTTCATCCTGATGAGAGAATTATGAGCATCGACTTTGTCGTGGCGACACCGCACGACGCGGTTCATTTCAATGACGTGCACCGCAACTACACCGCCACCGCCGGCTACCTGGTGTGCAACAACATCTACAATCGGATGGTGCTGACGGAGTGGTACAACTTCAGCGGGTCGTATCCCGACCTCGCGACCCATTGGGAGATGCTCGACGGCGCGCGTCGCTGGCGGTTCCATCTCAACCAGGCGGCGCGCTGGCAGGATGGCGTACCGCTCACGGCTCACGACGTCGTCTATACCCATCTCCATGCCAAGAAGATGGGCTACACCGGCGCGATGTTTCTCACCGACGTCGCCGACATCGTCGCCGTCAACGATCACACCGTCGACTATCACCTGACCGGCCCCAATTCCGGCTTCCTCGTGCAGTTGGGCAATTTCATCTTCTCGCATGTGCTGCCGCGGCACCTCTATGAGGGCACCGACTGGGACACCAACCCCTACAACCTCAAGCCGGTGGGCTCGGGTCCGTTCCGGCTGGTTGAGTGGGCGAAGGGCGAGCATATCATCCTCGAGAAGGTCGAGAACCATTGGGGCGCGCAGCCCGAGATCGACCGGCTCATCTTCAAGATCCAGCCCGACCGCGACGAGTGCGTGAAGATGGTGGTGCGTGGTGAGGCCGACTTCTTCCCGCAGGATACGCTGACCTATGATCGTCTGCACCTGGTCGAGGGTGCCGACAATGTTGAGGTGATGCGCCGCAAAGGGCCGGGCATGGCGCTGCTCGACTTCAACCACGGCAGCTCGCTCTGGGCCGACCAGCGTCGTCGCGACGCCATCGCCCAGGCCGTCAACCGCGCCGATATCGCCAAGATCGCCGACCCCGGCACCAGCTTCGCCTGGGATCACTATTTGCTGGCGACGGTCGACTGGGCTTTCAATCCCGACGTCAAGGCGCCGGGCTTCGATCCCGCCGCGGCCGACAAGCTGCTCGATGAGAGCGGCCTCGCACGCGACGCGTCGGGCCAGCGCGGCACGCTGCGGCTCTACTACATGGACAGCTTCTACGGTCACCGCACGCTGGCGGCGATCATTGCGCGTAACCTCGATGCGGTCGGCTTCAAGGTGGTCTATGAGGGGCTCGACTCGGTCGAATGGTCCAAGCGCATCCGCCGCGAGCACGACTTCGACCTGATCATCGTGGGCGGCACGATGTCGCCCGATATCGAGATCACCGCGACCAAGTATGCGTCGAACGGCCTCAACAATATGGGCCTCCATCACAACAAGGATGTGGACGCGGCTTATGAGGCGGCGCGCACCGCCGTCACGCGCGAAGAGCGCGGGGCGCACTATCGGCGGCTCCAGGAGATTTGGCGGCGCGATTGCGAGTTCGTCCCGCTGTTCTGGTATGGTACCTACTTCGCGCGGTCCAAGCGCTTCTTCGGCTGGGCCGACCAGTTGGACTACTCGATCCCCTGGTGGCACTGGGGCCGCATTCGTCCGACCGAACAGGCTTGAGGTCAAGCTGTTGACACGGAGCGCGCCATGCTTGCGCTGATCGGCCGCCGGCTCGCCAACAGCCTGCTCATCCTTGTCGTGTCAACCTTCGTGGTCTTCTGCCTGGTCGCTCTGGCAGGAGACCCGCTGGGCGAGCTTCGAGACCGGCAGCCGCCGGTCTCGGAAAGCGTGATCCATGCCGAGGAGGTGCGGCTGGGGCTCGATCAGCCCATTCCGGTGCGCTACCTCCGCTGGCTCACCGGTGTCGTGCAAGGCGACTTCGGTCCCTCGGTCAAACCCAACCAGAACATCGGCAAGGAACTGGCACCCCGTGTCGGCGTGACGCTGCGGCTGGTGAGCGTGGCGATCGTCATCGCCGCCGTGCTGGCCCTGGTGGCGGGAACGTTCGCCGCGCTCTACCGCAATCGCCTCGCCGATCATGTCATCTCAACCGGTGTATTTGTGTTGATCGCGCTGCCCTCGTTCTGGCTGGCCGTGCTGCTCAAGCAGGCAGGGATTGCAATCAACAAGGCCGCGGGTGCGCGGATATTCTTTACCGTGGGCGATGTCTCGGTGCCGGCGCCGCAGGACTGGCTGCCGCTGATCGTCGACATGGCCGGCCACCTGATCCTGCCCACCATCGTGCTCACCATGATCCACTTCGCCAGCTGGAGCCGCTACCAGCGCACTGCCGTCGTCGAGTCGCTGTCGAGTGACCACGTGCGCTTCGCCGTTCTGCGCGGCCTGTCCCGCAGCCGCATTGTTGGCGCTCATGTCGTGCTCCCGGCGCTGATCCCCATCGTTACGGTCATCGCGCTCGACCTGCCCGCACTGTTCTCGGGCGCGGTCATCACCGAGACGGTGTTCCAGTGGCGTGGCATGGGCGGCTTCCTGCTCGAATCGATCGCCAACCGCGATGCCAATGCCGTGATGGCCTGGCTGCTGATCGCAGCGGTGGCCGTGGTACTCTTCAATCTGGTGGCCGATATCCTCTATGCCGTCGTCGATCCGCGGGTCCGCTATGGCGAAGCCTGATCCCGTCCAGCGGTCGACTTCGCGGCTCGCCATCGCAATGCGCCGGTTCCGCGCCAACTCCATGGCGATGATCGGCCTCGCCATCCTGCTGCTGCTCGTGGCCGTGGCCATCTTCGGTCCGATGCTGTGGACCTACAGCTACACCGACATCACACCGGATCTGTCGAAGCCGCCATCATGGGCGCATCCGCTGGGCACCGATACGCTTGGCCGCGACATGCTGGCCATGGCCATGCGCGGCATGCAGCAATCGCTGCTCATCGCGGGCACAGTCGCCCTGATCGCCGGGTTGATCGGCACGATCATGGGAGTTGTGTCGGGCTATGCCGGCGGTCTGGTCGATGCGTCGATCATGCGGCTTGTCGACCTCGTCCTGACTATCCCCACGATCGCTCTCGCCGCGTTCCTCGGCAATGCGATGAGCAATTCCGGCGTATCCTGGCTCGGGCTGTCGCTCGTCCTCGGCGCGCTGTTCTGGACGTCGGTGGCGCGCCTCGTCCGCGGCGTGTCGCTGAGCCTGCGAGAGATGCCGTACATCAAGGCCGCCAAGGTGATGGGCGCGGGTCGCATCCGCATCATGCTGGGTCATATGGTGCCCAACGTCGCCGACCATATCATCGTTGCGACCGCGCTTCTGGTGGGCGTCGCCATCCTGTCGGAGACCGGCCTCTCCTTCCTCGGCTTCGGCGTACGTCCTCCCGATACGTCGCTGGGCCTGCTCATCTCCAATGCGCAGTCGGCGGTGTTGACGCGCCCCTGGCTGTTCTATGCGCCCGGCGTGCTGATCATCCTGATCGTGCTGTCGATCAACTATGTCGGCGAGGGGCTGCGCGATGCGTTCAACCCGAAGGCTGCTCCGACCAACCCACTGGTTGCGCACCGGACTAGGGCCATGCAAACAGCCGCAGCGCCGGTTGACGGTGACAATGCACTGGTCCGGCTGGCTGACTTCCGCGTCCGCTTCCCGCGCATCGAGCGGCCGGCCGTCGATGGCGTCAATCTGTCGATCAATCGCGGCGAGGTTCTTGCCCTTGTCGGCGAGTCGGGGTCAGGCAAGTCGCTGACGGCGCTGGCCATCGCCGGCCTGCTGCCGATCGGCGCCGAAGCGTCGGGGCAGGTGCTGTTCGACGGCCGCGACATGGCGAGCCTCAGCTTTGCGCAGTGGCGCACGTATCGTGGCCGGCGGATTGCCACCATCCTGCAGGATCCCTCGACCAGCCTCAATCCGGTGCTGACCGTGGGGGCGCAGTTCTACGAGACGATGCGGGTCGCCGGACCGGTGTCGCCGGCCGAAAGCCGTAAGCGGGCGCTCGAACTGTTAGTGCTGATGGCCATCCGCGATCCGGAGCGACGGCTCGACCAGTACCCGCATCAGATGTCGGGCGGCATCCGCCAGCGCATCGTCATTGCGCTGGCAATGATCCACAAGCCCGACCTGATCGTGGCCGACGAGCCGACAACCGCGCTCGACGTCACTGTGCAGGGCCAGGTGCTCGACTCGCTGCGGGTAGCGCGCGAGCGAACGGGCGCCGCCATGCTGTTCATCACTCACGATCTGGCGCTTGTCGCCGGCGTCGCCGATCGCGTCGCGGTGATGCGCGAGGGCCAGGTGGTCGAGGTCAAGTCCGTCCACGATATCTTCGAGCATCCCGAGCATACCTACACGCAGCGCCTGCTTGCACTGGCGCCGCGCCTCGACCAGGTCGTCAAGGCGTCCGCTCCCGTGACTGGCGGTCAGGAACCGCTGCTACGGGTGGAGGGGCTCTCGCGCCATTTCCGCCATCCGCGTGGCCGCACGCGCAAGGGCGCCGACCGCAACATTCATGCCCTCTGCGGTGTCAGCTTCGACCTGATGCCGGGCGAGACGCTGGGCATTGTCGGCGAGTCTGGCTCGGGCAAGACGACGCTGCTCAATACCATTCTGGGCCTCCACGCGCCGAGTGCGGGCCGCGTCGTGTTCTCGGGCGAAGACCTCGCACTGCCCGGTGCCCGGCAACGGGCCAGCCGGCACATGTCGGTGGTGTTCCAGGACCCGTATGTCTCGCTCGATCCGCGCATGACGGTGTCCGAGTTGCTGGCCGAGCCCATGCAGATTCATGGCGGCGGCGACATCGAGCGGCGAGCCCGCATGGTGCTCGAGCAGGTGCGGTTGCCGACCGCTGCGCTCGACCGCTTTCCGCACGAGTTCTCCGGTGGCCAGCGGCAGCGCATCGCCATCGCCCGCGCGCTCATGCTCAGCCCTCGGCTGGTGGTGCTCGATGAACCGGTCTCGGCGCTCGACGTCTCGATCCAGCAGGACATCCTCGCACTGCTTGCCGATCTCAAGCGCGAGCTCGGCGTGGCCTATCTGCTGGTGGCGCACGACCTCGCCATCGTGGCCGAGCTCAGCGACCGCATCGGGGTCATGTATGGCGGTCAGATGCTCGAGCTCGGCGAGGCGGGGCAGGTGATCTCCGAGCCGCGCCATCCCTACACCAGGGTGTTGCTCGATGCCGTGCCCATCCCCGATCCGATCGCCGAGCGCGAACGGCGTACCCGCAGCCGCGCGGCATCGTGGCCGACGGCGGCCAACCCCCTTCCTCCCTGTCCTGTTCCCGGAGTCTCGTCATGAGCATCAAACGCATCCACGTCGGTCCGCGCATGAGCGGCATCGTCATCAACGGCAGCAATGTGCATCTGTCGGGGATGACGGCGGCGCGCCGGGAGGGCCGCAGCGTCGCCGAGCAGACGGGCGATATCCTCAAGCGCATCGACGAACTGCTGGCGGACGCCGGCACGAGCAAGGAACACCTGGTCCAGGTCAATATCTGGCTGAGCGACATCACGACCTTCGACGAGATGAACTCGGTATGGGACAAGTGGGTGATCCCCGGTCACACGCCCGCCGGTGCGACGGTAGAGGCGCGCCTCGCGCTGCCCGACATCAAGGTCGAGATCCAGGTCCTGGCAGCGCTCCCCAGCTGAGCCGGGAAGCGCTGCGATTGCGGCGTCCCGCGGAGAGGGCGCCGCTTTACGCACATTCAAGCACACGGGGTCCTCGATGACGCCGGCCCGCGTGCTGCGCCTGCTCGCCGGACTCGACCAGGCGAGCAAAGGCAGCATCGTCATGGACGGCCGGGGACGTTACCCAGGTGCCTCCCGTCGAGCGCGGCGCGGCCATGGTGTTCCGGCTTGCCGTGGACAATCTGCTCAGCCTCATTGGTGGGGAAGCACCAAAGGTAACGGAGCTGCTGGTGCAGCCAAGGATCGTGGAAGCGAGTCCGTGCGATCCTGAAAACCCTCGGCTAGCGAAGATGGCTTGTCGTCAGGTATGAGGCCCAGAACTCGCGCTCACTGGCCGTGAGGTGCCCATCAGGCGTGTCATTCGCCTTCACAGTCACCGGCAAAGGCTGCACCGTCGACGCTCCGCACGACAGTGCGGCTCCCGATCCAGAGGGGAAGGAGCGCGTCACGGCCGACAGCAGGCGCTGCACGCGCGTCAGCAACCGGGGTGTCACCGCGGCGCGTCTCCAGCCGCAGCGACGAGCCGGTCGGCAATCCACTCGAAGTCGGCGTCGGACGCCGCAGCAATCTCCGCGAGGCCGTCCCAGGCGAAGTTCTCGCGGCGCTCGACGATTGTCTGGCCCAGGCTCAACCGGCTTTCGCGCTCGACGATCACCCTGAGGCGCTCGGTCGTGAGCCTGGTGTCGTCCATGAGGTGGGCGATCGCCATACTGTCGATGAGGCCGCAATAGCTGCCGAAGCCGCGCTGCTCGACGAATGCCAGCACATCGAGTATCAGCTTGGCCACTGGCGTTCCGGCCTGCTTCAGACGCTGCCGCTGGTCGGCCGAAAGGTTGAGCCTGGGGTGGGTCGCGACGTCCATAGCGGTTGTAGACCGTGGTTGGCGGGCCGTAGCGCTCGGGCAGATCGCGCCACGGCGCCCCTGTGCGCAGAATGTAGAAGATGCCGCTGATCACCCGCCGGTCGTCCACCCGCGCCACCCCGCGCGGTTTGTTGGGTAGCAGCGGCGCGATCGCCGCCCACTCCCGCTCCGTCAGATCATGCCGTCCGCTCATCAAGCCCTCCATCAACCAGCTTGAATCACGATCTCGCCTCTAACGGAATCCCGTTATGAGTTCACGACCTAGCCGCGCCGGCACGCGGAGGGTGCCCAGCGGGCCAACTGACGCAGTCGTCGCGGGGTGGTTGCCGGGGCAGGGGTTCACCTGCAAGATGCGGCATGTTCGAACATGCGTCGCTTCTGTTCCTGGTCCTCCTGCCCTTCCTGGGGAGCATCGTCGTCGCCTTTCTTCCGACGCGGGCACGGGGGATCGCCGCAGCCATTTCCGGGATCGTCGCCATCGCGCTGACCGCTCTGGCTGTCCTGTCATATGGCGATGTCGCAGGCGAGCGGGTGCTCCGCTCCGAGCTGCAATGGCTGCCGCAACTGGGGCTCAACGTCATCATCCGGATGGATGGCCTCTCCTGGCTGTTCACAACCATGATCGCGAGCATTGGCGGCCTCGTGGTGCTCTATGCGCGCTACTACATGTCCGCCAAGGACCCGGTGCCCCGGTTTTTCGCCCTGCTCCTTGCCTTCATGGGCGCCATGCTGGGCATGGTTCTGTCGGGCAATCTGATCCAGCTCGTGCTGTTCTGGGAACTGACCAGCATCTTCTCGTTCCTCCTGATCGGCTATTGGCACCAGAACGCGGCGGCCCGCGACGGCGCCCGCATGGCGCTCGTGATCACCGGAACGGGCGGGCTCGCGCTGTTCGCGGGTATGCTGCTGCTCGGGCACATGGTTGGCTCGTTCGATCTCGACGTCGTGCTCGCTTCGGGCGACATCGTCAGGACGCACCCGCTCTATACGCCGACGCTCGTGCTCATCCTCCTCGCCGCCTTCACCAAGAGCGCGCAGTTTCCCTTCCATTTCTGGCTGCCCCGCGCGATGGCGGCACCCACCCCGGTGTCCGCCTATCTGCATTCGGCCACGATGGTGAAGGCTGGCGTGTTCCTGCTCGCGCTCCTCTGGCCGGTGCTGGCCGGCACGCCCATCTGGTTCTGGATCGTCACCTATGTCGGGCTCGCGACGCTTCTGCTGGGCGCCTATTCGGCCATCTTCCAGCAGGATCTGAAGGGCGTACTGGCCTATTCCACGGTCAGCCATCTCGGTCTCATCGTGACGCTGCTGGGCATGAGCACGCCGCTGGCGCTGGTCGCGGCGGTCTTCCACATTGCCAACCACGCGACCTTCAAGGCCTCGCTGTTCATGGCTGCGGGCATCATCGATCACGAGACCGGAACGCGGGACATCCGCCGCCTGGGCGGCCTCGCCCGCTTCATGCCCGCCACGGCGACGCTGGCGATCGTGGCGAGCGCGGCCATGGCCGGCGTGCCGTTGCTCAACGGTTTCCTGTCCAAGGAAATGTTCTTCAGCGAGACGGCGCTGCGCAACCCGATCCCCTTTGTCGATGTGTCCCTACCGGTCGTGGCGATCATTGCCGGTGCGTTCGCCGTCACCTATTCGCTACGCTTCATCCTCAAGGTGTTCTTCGGGCCGCCATCGACCGACCTCGACCGCACGCCGCACGAGCCGCCCGCGCTGATGCGCCGGCCGATCGAGATCCTGGTTCTCGCGTGCCTCCTCGTGGGGATCATTCCGGCCATCACGATCGGACCGTTCCTCGCCACCGCGGTGTCGTCCGTGCTGGGTCCGGATCTCCCCTACTACAGCCTTGCCGTCTGGCACGGCCTCAACATGCCGCTCCTGATGAGCGTGGTCGCCCTTGGCGGCGGCGTGCTGCTCTATGTGTTGCTGCGTCCCTATCTGGCACGCGGTATCGATGGTCCACCCTTCATTGCGCATCTCGCCGGTCCCCGCATCTTCGAGCGGCTTCTCATCCTGCTGTCGGTGAAATGGGCAAAATCGCTCGAGAGACTGCTGGGAACGCGCCGTCTGCAGCCGCAGCTGGCGATCCTCGTGGCGGTCGCGATCCTCGCGGCGGTGACACCGACGCTGGCCGGCGTCGGACCGCTCCGCTTTTCCTTTGCGGGCGTCGAGCCCGGCCTCGTCCTCGTCTGGATCGTGGGCATGGCGTGTGCCGTGGGGGCGGCGACGCAGGCGAAGTATCACCGCCTCGCCGCGCTGATGCTGATGGGCGGCGCGGGCCTCGCGACGTCGGTGACCTTCGTGTGGTATTCGGCCCCGGATCTGGCGCTGACGCAGCTGCTGGTCGAGGTGGTCACCACCATTCTGATCCTGCTCGGCCTGCGCTGGCTGCCCAAGCGCTTCGAGGATGCGGGCATCGATCCCCTGCGCAAGTTCAGTCCACGCCGCCTGCGCGATCTCGCGCTCGCCATCATGGCCGGTGCGGGAATGGCGCTGCTCTCCTATGCCGTCATGACGCGCGATGCTCCCGACGGCATTGCGCGCTTCTTCCTCGACAACGCCTATAGCGAAGGCGGCGGCCGCAATGTGGTGAACGTCATCCTCGTGGACTTCCGCGGCTTCGATACGCTCGGCGAGATCACGGTCCTCGGAATCGTAGCGCTGACCACCTATGCGCTGCTGCGACGCTTCCGCCCGGCCGCCGACAGCATTCCGCGTCCAGAGCAGCAGCGCATCCAGAGCGAGGTCGAGGTCGAACGCGCCGACCACGAAGAAGGAACAATCCTCTCCGACTTCCTGTTCGTTCCAGCGGTCATCATGCGGTGGCTGTTTCCGGCGATCGTTACCTTGGCGGCGTTCCTCCTGCTGCGCGGGCACGATCTTCCGGGTGGCGGCTTCATCGCCGGCATCACCATGGCGATCGGCTTCATCCTGCAGTATCTCGCGGGCGGCACGCGGTGGGTCGAGGATCGCCTGCGTATCCTGCCCGTCTACTGGATCGCCGCGGGGTTGCTGCTGGCGCTTGCCACGGGTGCCGGCGCCTGGCTCTTCGGCGTTCCGTTCCTCACCACGTACTTCCAGTACGCCGACCTGCCGGTACTGGGGCGCTTGCCGGTCGCCAGCGCGCTGCTGTTCGATCTGGGTGTCTTCGTCCTCGTCGTGGGCGCCACCGTGCTGATCCTCGTTGCCATTGCCCACCAGTCGCTCCGTGCCGCTTCGCCGCGCGCGAAGGGAGCGTCCGGCAGTGCCGACGCATCGCGAGGAGCCAGCTAGATGGAACTCGTCCTCGCCATCAGCATCGGCGTTCTCGCCGGTTCCGGGATCTGGCTGCTGCTTCGGCCGCGGAGCTTTCAGGTCATCATCGGGCTGTCGCTGCTCTCCTACGCAGTCAACCTCTTCATCTTCAGCATGGGTGGCCTCAAAAGCGATGCTGCTCCCATCCTCGAACAGGGCGTCGACGTCTCGACCTATGCCGATCCGGTGCCGCAGGCGCTGGTGCTGACGGCGATCGTGATCGGCTTCGCCATGACGGCCCTGTTCCTCGTGGTCCTGCTGGCGGCGCGCGGGCTCACGGGTACCGACCACGTCGACGGACGGGAACGCTGAGATGAACTTGAACGATCACCTCGTCATCCTGCCTATCCTGCTGCCGATGCTGGCCGGCATCGTGCTCGTCATCATCAACGAGCGGCATCATACGCTCAAGCTGGCACTGAACCTGGGTGCCACGGCCCTGCTGCTGGTGCTCAGCATCGTGCTGCTGAGCCGGGCAGCCGGCGACGCCGGCGCCGTGACCGCAACCTATCGGCTCGGCGACTGGCCCGCTCCGTTCGCGATCGTTCTCGTCGGCGACCGACTGTCGGCAGCGATGGTGATGCTCGCATCGGTCCTCGCGCTCGCCGCCGCCACCTTCTCGGCCGCCCGCTGGCACGAAGCCGGTCCGCATTTCCACACGCTGTTCCAGTTCCTCCTCATGGGGCTCAATGGTGCGTTCCTCACCGGCGATCTGTTCAACCTGTTCGTCTTCTTCGAAATCCTGCTCGCCGCGTCCTATGGCCTGGCGCTGCACGGATCGGGCAGGGCGCGCGTTCGCGCCGGCCTCCACTACATCGCGTTCAACCTCGCCACATCGTCGCTGTTCCTGATCGGGGTAAGCCTCGTCTACGGCGTCGCCGGCACACTCAACATGGCTGATCTCGTCGTGCGGATGGCGGCCGTCCCGACGGAGAGCCGACCACTGCTGAACGCGGGCCTTGCCCTGCTGGGCATTGCGTTCCTCGTGAAGGCCGGCATGTGGCCGCTCAGCTTCTGGCTGACGACCACTTACGCCGCCGCAACTGCGCCCGTTGCAGCGATGTTTGCGATCATGAGCAAGGTGGGCATCTACGTCCTGCTGCGGATCACCAGCTTGCTCGATGGCGTTTCGGCGGGCTTCGGGTACGACTGGCTGTTCTTTGGCGGCCTCGCGACGATGGCCTTTGGAACCGTCGGCATCCTGTCCTCGCAGGAGTTGCCCCGCATGGCGGCATTCAGTGTGCTCCTCTCATCTGGAACCACCATCGCCATGCTCGGCTATGGCGATCCGGACGTGACAGCAGGCGCTTTGTACTACCTCGTCGCGTCCACCCTCGGGCTGTCCTGTCTCTTCCTCCTGGCGGAGCTGATGGAGCGCGGGCGATCGGCGGAGGCAGATATCTTCGCGGTTACCCTCGAGGCGTTTGGCGACGACGAGGAGACCGAGCACGAAGAAGAAGTGGGCATTGCCATCCCGGCGACCATGGTCGTGCTGGCGATTAGCTTTGCCACATGCGCCATCCTTCTGGCCGGCATGCCGCCGCTGGGCGGGTTCGTAGGCAAGTTCGCCATGCTGAGCGGCATGCTTGGGTCGGTCCCAGTGGCCGATGGGACGGTGCCCGCCGGCACGTGGTGGCTGATGGGTCTGTTGATCGTCTCCGGACTGGCAACGATGATCGCGATGCTGCGAACGGGCATCAATCGTTTCTGGGCGCCGACGGACGATCACGTCCCGCGGGTGCGGGTGGTCGAGATCGCCCCGATCGCCCTGCTGCTCGGTCTCAGCGTCGTGCTGGCACTGACGGCCGGTTCGGTGATGTCCTTCCTGCAGACTCTGTCCGATGCTGCGTACGATCCCGGCTCCTACGTGCAGGCTGTGCTCGGCTCCATCGCCGGAGGCGGGCAATGAGACGGGTGTTTGCCTATCCGGTCCTGTGGGTCGCACTGTTCGGGATGTGGCTGCTGCTGAGCAGAAGCGTCGCCCCCGGCCAGCTGCTTCTCGCGGCCCTGGTCTCGACCATCGGCTGCTGGGCAGCCGTCGCCGTCGAGGCGCCGAAGTCGAAGCTGAGGAAGCCCGCACTGGTGCTGAAGCTGATCGGTCGCGTGCTGCTCGATGTCTTCCGCTCCAACATCGCCGTGCTGCAGCTCACAGTGGGGCGCCGTGCGCCGCGCTCGGCTTTCGTGACCATCCCGCTCGAGTTGCGCGACCCAAACGGTCTGGCCATCCTTGCCTGCATCATCACGGCGACGCCGGGGAGCGCGTGGATCAACTACAATGCGCGCACCAGCACGGTTCTGGTCCATGTGCTCGACACGGGGGACGGCATCGCGTGGGGCGAGGCGGTGAAGCATAGCTATGAGGCGTTGCTGCTGGAGATATTCGAATGAGCGCAACCATATTGGTCATCGCCATCCTCGTGTCGCAGGTGCTGCTGGGGGGCGCGATGTGTCTCGCCGGCTGGCGGCTGCTGAAGGGGCCGCGCGCGCAGGACCGTGTGCTCGCCCTCGACAGCCTCTACCTGAGCGGCATGCTTCTGCTTCTCACCTTCGGCATCGGCTCGGGGCAGACCATCTATTTCGAGGCGGCTCTTGTCATCGGGCTGCTGAGCTTCGTGGCGACGGCGGCTCTCGCCAAGTTCCTGATGCGCGGCGAGGTGATCGAATGAGCGTGTTCGACGGCCTGCCGGTCTGGATTGCAGTCATCGTCGCCATCTGCCTGGTTGCCGGCGCGGCGATCACTTTCGTGGGCACGGTCGGGCTCGCACGGTTTCCGACTTTCTATCAGCGCATCCATGCGCCCACATTGGGAACGAGCTTTGGCGCTTTCTTCGTGATCGTCGGCTCCATGGTCTTCTTCACCGCGCTCGAAGCCCGCCCGGTCATCCACGAGGTCCTGATCCTCGTCTTCGTGCTGATCACGACGCCGGTCACGCTGATGCTCCTCGCGCGCGCCGCGCTCTATCGCGATCGGGCAGAGGGGAACGATGTCGGCGCCGACATGCCCGCCGCCGAAAATCGGTCAGCGCGCAGCGATGTCGGCGATACCGACCAGACCGGCCTGTGAGCCAAGGCGTGCCTGCGCGAGGGTTGGCAGCAGCCGTGCAGGGAGGTGGGACAGACGCTCCTCAACGAGGTCGAGGAACCCCGATCCGAGTCCGATGCCCCCGCCGATAACGATCCTGCGCGGATCGAACGCGAGCTGCACGTCGGTGCAGAGGGCGGCAACCTTGTCGGCCGAGGTCCGGATGGCGTCCCTGGCCCATTGCTCGCCGCTCGCGGCGGCAGCGAAGACGCCCCTTGCGGTCAGCTCGAGTCCCGCGGCTTTCGCCTGGGAGGCAAGCCACCGTCCGGAGACGTCGTCCTCCAGCGGCTGGCCTTGCGAGCGCGAACGCCACAGGCCGAAATGCCCCGCGAGGCCGCGCAGCAATCGCCCGTTGAGGACCACGCCGCCGCCAACGCCAGTCGAGATGGTGAGGAACACCATGTCTTCGCGCTCGCCGGCGCCCCAGTAATACTCGCCCCATGCGGCGGCCTGCGCGTCGTTGAGCGCGGCCGTGGGGACGCCAAAAATCGTCACGGCGGCATCGATCAGGGGAAAGCCGTCGGGGACGCTCAGTGTCGCGGGATTGAGGCTGGACCAGCGGCCGTCTTCGACCAGCCCTGACACCGCGATGGCGACGCGGGAGTAGCTGCCGGGCTCGCGAAAGTGCATCGCGATCTGGCGCAACCAGATGTCGGGGTTCTCGCCCCGGTCGGTCTCCAGCGTCACTGCCGATCGAACGGCAGCGCCCTCGACAAGCGCCGCCGCGATCTTGGTGCCGCCGATGTCGATCGCGAGCGTTGTCGGGACGGGTGCCGCTGCGGCGTCGACAGCGGACTTGAACCACGCGGTAACGTGCTCGGTGCGCGTGATCGCCGATCCGACGACGACGCACATGGCGCCCCGCCGCACGGCCTCTGCCGCGAGCTGCGGCGAGTTCAGCCGGCCTTCAGCGATCACGTTTGGCGTGAGTTGCCGCATGGCGGCGATCAGTGCGAGATCCGGCTCTTGGGGCACGGGGCCGCCGGCATAACCGGACATCGTGGTGCCCACGAAATCGGCGCCCGCCGCCAGCGCCTCGCGCGCATCCTCGATGTCGGAGCAGTCGGCCATCGTGAACTTGCCTTTCGCCCTGATCGTGGCGATGAGGTCAGTGACGGTGGCGGGCCGCGGACGGCGCGTCGCGTCGAAGGCGACGATGTCGGCTCCCGCGTCGCACAGCGCCGCGGCGAGCGCCGTCGTCGGCGTTATGCGGACCGGCGAATCATCGCGATCCTGCTTGACGATGCCGATGATGGGCGCGGATGTGGCGGCGCGCACGGCGCGGACATAGTCCAGCGACTCGATGCGCAGGGCGCGGGCGCCTGCCGCGATCGCCGCCAGCGCGAAGGCGACGACGCTGTCGGCCGTGTCCATCGGCCCGCCGGGCACCGGCTGACAGGAGACCACGAGCCCGTTGTGAAGATCGTCGATACGCAATGTCAGCTCCTGCTCTGGGCCGCGTGGCGAACAGTGAACTCAACCGCGGCCGCGTCGGCGATCCGCGCCGAAATGTGAGTTGGCGTGCCGACCTCGATCAGCCCGCACAGCGTGCCGGTCGTCACCAGCATGCCGGCATCGAGGGCGGAGAAGGCCAGGGGGCGCTTCGCGTAGGCAATCACCGGATCGAGCAGTTCGCCGAATGGCGCCTTGCTCCTTCCCTCCCAGCGCACTGCGCCGTCGATGGCGACGACGATGGGCAGGTTCGCCACGTCGATCCCGCGGGTCCATGGGGCAGGTGACCAGACATAACCGGCTGTGTTCATGTTGTCGGCGAGCGCGCCATTGGCTCCCGCCGCCAGCCGGTCGTCATAACGTGACCCGACGATCTCGATCCCGACATGGAAGCTCTCGATCGCCTCGAGCACGCCGACGGTTCCCCGCGCCGCCAGCTCTGGCGTGACTGTGCGCGCGAGCCTGGCGGCGATCTCGACCTCAATGCCGAGCCACCCCCCCGGGGGCAGATCGATGGTCCTGCCGCTGGTTGCGACTAGTCCGCCATAGATCGGTGCCGCGATCGCCCGCCCCTGGCCATCGATCGCCACCTTGCTGACCGGCGCCGTTTGGCCCAGCAGCCGTCGGGTCTCGGCCTGGACGATCTGCGCACCCGCGAAATCGAGCTCCGCGAAGGCCGTGGCGCTCACCTTCAGGTTCGGGTCGCGATGCGCCTTGGCCAGCATTTGCGCCAGTTTTTCGATCGTGTCGCCCATCGGGCATACTCTCCATCAGCCTGCTTGTAGGATATCCTACATCATGCTAGAGCACAAGCATTGATGGGAGAGAGCCGTGACGAAACTGAAGCCGATGAAGCCTGTCGACCGCGCTCCGCTGCTGCACGTTTCGGCGCAGGAAAGCCTGCGGGTGTTCATCGTGGACAACGGTCTCAAGGCCAGCGATCCGCTGCCGCCCGAATCGGCGCTGGCCGTGCAACTGGGCATCAGCCGCAACTCGATGCGAGAGGCGATCAAGGCGCTCGAGTCGGTCGGCGTGCTCGAGACCCGGCGGGGCGTCGGCGTGTTCGTCAAGGAGTTCTCGTTCCAGCCCCTGCTCGACAATCTCGCTTACGGCCTGCAGGACTCGCTGCGGGACGTCGACGAGCTCCGCGACATCAGGCGCGTACTCGAGGTCGGGCTGATCGAGCGCACGGTGGCGCTCATCACTGACGACGACATCGCAGCGCTGCGCGAGGTGACGGAGCGCATGCGCGTCAAGGCGATGCGCGACGAGAGTTTCGCCGAAGAGGACCAGTCGTTCCACCAGCTCCTCTTCCGCTGCCAGAACAACCGCATGCTGAGCGGCCTGCTCGAGATCTTCTGGGTCGCCTTCTACAAGGCCTCGGGGCTCGCCGACCTGGGCAACCCGTCCCCGCTCGACACCTGGCGCGACCACCAGAGCATTGTCGAGGCCGTCGCGGCGCGCGATGTCGCCGGAGCGCGGCTGCGCCTCGACGCTCACTATCGCGGCATCCAGGACCTTGTTGCGATCAATCGCGAGCGGGAGGCGGCAGCCGACGAGTCTGCCGCCTCCCCCAAGAACAGGAAGAACTGAAGTGCCCTTGTTTACCGGCGTAGTGCCGCCCGTCGTTACGCCCCTCACGCCGTCCTTCGAGGTCGACTATGCCTCCTATGACCGCGTGCTCGAGCACCTGATTGCGGGCGGCGTCCACGGCCTGTTCGTCCTAGGTTCGACAAGTGAAGTGGTGTTCCACACTGAGGCGACGCGCCGCACCATCATCGATCGCGCGGTGAAAGTCGCCGATGGACGAGCGCCGGTCATCGTCGGCACCATCGACCCGGCGACCGACCGGGTTATCGGCCACGCAAAGGCAGCGCAGGAAGCCGGCGCCGCGGCCGTGGTGGTCACAGCGCCGTTCTACACCCGGACCAATCAGGCCGAAACGATCGATCACTTCCGCTATGTCCGGGAGGCGCTCGATATTCCGGTCATCGCTTACGACATTCCGGTCTGCGTCGGGCTGAAGCTCGATCGCAAGACGACCGTAACGCTCGCCCGCGAGGGCACCATCGCCGGCCTCAAGGATTCGAGCGCCGACGACGGCACCCTGCGCTACGTTCTCGCCGATACGCGCGACGTGCCGGACTTCTTCGCCATGACCGGCTCCGAGATCGTTGTCGACAGTGTGCTCAATATGGGCGCGCACGGCGTTGTCCCAGGCCTCGCCAATGTCGACCCTGCTGGCTATGTGCGCCTGTGGAACCACTGCCAGGCGGGGGACGCCGTTGCGGCGCGCGCCGAGCAGGAGCGCCTCTGTCGTCTGTTCGAAATGGTCTGGGTTTCGGCTGGCCGTACCAGTGCCGGTTCGGCCGGCGTCGGGGCCTTCAAGACCGCCATGCGCCGGCTCGGCATCATCGACACCAACGTCATGGCGCGCCCGCAGCGGGCGCTCAACGACGCCGAAGCCCTCGAGATCGACACCATCCTGCGCGCGGCCGGCCTGCTGGGCTAGCCCGCCATGACCCGCCTACTGCTACAAAGGGAGACCCAAATGTCACTTCGTGCCTACCGACCTCTCACAGCCCTGGCCCTCGGCGCCGGCCTTGCACTTTCCACCTTCGCCAGCGGCGCGCTCGCCCAGGACGATCTCTCGGGAGACCTCGTCTTCTGGTCCAGCTTCACGCAGGGACCGCGTGCCGAGTACATGCAGCGCATGGCCGACAAGTTCACGGCCGTGCATCCGAATGTGAAGATCTCGATCGAGACCTTCAGCTGGAACGAATTCAACACCAAGTGGACGACGGGCCTCGCGGCTGGACAGGTGCCCGACATCAGCACGGCGCTACCCAATCAGGTGGTCGAGATGATCGATGTGGGCGCGCTGGTGCCTGTCGATGATGTCATCGATGCCATCGGTCGCGATCGCTTCGCGGCATCGGCACTGCTCGAAGGCCAGAAGGACGGCAACAGCTACTCGCTGCCGGTCTACTCGCACGCGCAGGTGATGTGGTACCGCAAGGATCTGCTCGACGCCAAGGGCCTCGCCGTTCCCACCACCTGGGCCGAGCTCAGGGATGCGGCCATCGCGCTCAACGACCCGCCCAACGTCTATGGCCTGTCCGTGCCGCTGGGCACCAACGACTTCATGGGCACGCGCTATCTCAACTACTACGTGCAGTCGGCTGGCAGCGCCCTTATCGATGCAAGCGGTCGCGCCGACCTGACGTCGCCCGCAGCCATCGAAGGCATCAACTTCTGGGTCGATCTCTACAAGCAGGTCTCGCCGCAGGGCAGCATCAACTACAACGTGCTCGACCAGGCGACGCTGTTCTACCAGGGCAAGACCGCCTTCGACTTCAACTCCGGTTTCCATATCGGTGGCGTTGCGGCCAATACGCCCGATCTGCTCGACGATTTTGCGGCGGCGCCGCTGCCGCGGCTCAAGGCGGGCGATCCGATCTACGGTGGCGAGACGGCCAATATTGCGCTGGTGGCGTGGGCCGTCGGCAAGCACCAGGCGGCGGCCAAGGCCTTCCTCGAGAGCCTCTACGAGGACGCCGACTACATCGAGTTCATCCACTCGGTTCCGGGCGGTATGCTGCCGGCACTCAGCGATATCTCGCAGCAGCCGGCCTATCAGGACAACGACCTGCTCAAGCAGTTCGCCAGCAGCGTCGCCGTCATCGAGCAGGTGATCCCGCTCGGCTCGGCCATCGGCATGGAAGATGGTCCCAAGATCCAGGCAGGCATCATCACCAGCCAGGCGGTCATCGAGCAGATGTTCCAGGACATCATCCTCAATGGCACGCCGGTCGAGACGGCTGCGCAGGCCGCCGAGGACAAGCTCAACGAGCTGTTCGTCGCCGCCGGCGCGGTCTTCACGGACTAAGCTCCTCCCAGGAGGCCGCCGGCGGTCCAGTGTCGCCGGCGGCCTCCGCCCAAGCTCAGAGATCACAGTGCAACTCCGCTCCCACACCACCGCCGGCTTGTGGTTCGTCCTGCCCGCCATGCTGGTCGTGGTCGCGCTGCTGCTCTATCCGGTGCTATCGAGCATCTTCTTCAGCTTCACCAACCGGAACCTGCTCAAGACCGTCTACGCCTTCGTGGGCGCGCAGAACTTCCTGTCGGTTCTCAACAGCCGCGACTTCTGGAATGCCTTCTTCACGTCGATCAAGTGGACCGCCGGGTCCGTGCTCGGCCAGCTCGTTGTCGGCCTCCTCGCGGCCCTCGCGCTCGAACGCGTGCCGCGCTTCTCCGGCCTCTACCGCACGCTGCTCGTCATCCCATGGGCGTTCCCGGCCATCGTCATCGCCTTCTCCTGGCGCTGGATCCTCAACGACGTCTACGGCTTCCTGCCCAACCTGCTGAGCGCTTTCCGCATCACCAACGGCAACGTCAGCTTCCTTGCTGATCCGCAACTGGTGTTCGCGGTTGCTCTCGCGATCAACATCTGGTTCGGCGCGCCGCTGTTCATGATCAACATCCTCGCCGCCCTCAAAACGGTACCGCGTGACCAGTACGAAGCCGCCATGATCGATGGCGCCAATCTCGGCCAGCGCTTCTGGTACATCACGGTGCCGCATGTACGGCGGGTGATCGGCCTCCTGCTGATCCTGCGCACCATCTGGGTCTTCAACAATTTCGAGCTGCTGTTCCTGATCACGGGCGGGGGACCCGCCGGCCTCACCACAACGCTGCCCATCCACGCCTATCGTACCGGCTGGGGGCTGCGGCAGCTCGGCATGGCGTCGGCGATCACCGTCCTGCTGCTGATCTTCCTGCTCGTTGCCGCGGCGCTCGCGTTCAAGCTTGTGAGCCGCTGGGAAAGGACGCCGGCGCGATGACACGGCTCCTCATGAACCTTCGCAGCTACACGGTCCCCTACGCCTTCCTGAGCGTGCTCGCCGTGCTTGCCGCCTTCCCGCTGTTCTGGATCGTGCTCTCATCCATCAAGAGCACGCCCGAACTCGCCAACGATCCACTGTCGCTCTGGCCGAGCCAGCCGACGCTCGATCACTACCGTCGCGTATTGTTCGAGCTGGGTGCGCTCACCAACCTCGGGAACAGCCTCGTCATTTCGCTGTCGACGACGCTCCTGACCATCGCCATCAGTGCACCGGCAGCCTATGGCATCGTGCGGTTCTATCCGCGCGTCGGCCAGCGGCTGACGCAGCTGCTGATCAGCACATACATGTTCCCGCCGATCCTGCTGGCCGTACCCTACACGATCATCATGATCAGCCTGGGGCTGTCGAACACCTATTTCGGGCTCGTCCTCGCCTATCTCTCCTTCTCGATTCCCTATGCGGTCTGGATGCTCACCGCATTCTACCAGACGGTCCCGCTCGAGATCGAGGAGGCGGCCTATGTCGATGGGGCAGGACGCTTCCGCACGTTCCTGTCCGTCGCCTCGCCCATCGTGCTGCCAGGCCTCGTCGCCACGGCGATCTACACCTTCATCAACGCGTTCAACGAATTCCTGTTCGCGCTGCTGTTCATCAATACCAGCGAGCGCATGCCGATCGCCGTCGCCCTCTATTCGCTGGGCGGCTCGGAGGTCCTCGACTGGGGCGCGATGATGGCCGCCTCGGTCGTGGTCGTCGTGCCGTCCATCGTCTTCTTTCTCTTCATCCAGAAATACATCGCTGCCGGTCTCGCCGAGGGATCGGTCAAGTGAGCATCACAAGGGACTGAATATGTCGAACATTCGCTACGGCGTCGTTGGAACCGGCTATTTCGGCGCGGCCCTGGCCCGCGCTCTCGCCAGGCTGCCCGGCGCGCAGGTCACCCTGGTTTATGACCCGGACAACGCCGCACGGCTCGCGGCGGAAGTCGGCGCGCGGCAAGCGGCCAGCGTCGAGGAACTCTGCGCGAGTGCCGATGTCGACGCGGTGGTCGTGGCGTCACCCAATTTCACCCATCCCGAGCCGGTGATCGCGGCCGCGCGCAACGGCAAGCATGTCTTCTGCGAAAAGCCGATCGCCTTGTCCTATGCCGACTGCTCGCGCATGGTCGAGGCGGCGCGCAAGGCCGGCGTCCTGTTCATGGCGGGCCACGTCATGAACTTCATGGATGGCGTGCGTCGCGCCAAGTCCCTCATTGCTGAGGGGGTGGTCGGCGATATTCTGTTCTGCCGCGCCGTCCGCAATGGCTGGGAAGCCCCGCAGGCGCAGGTGACCTGGAAGAAGAAGCGCGAGCTCTCGGGCGGGCACCTGTACCATCACATTCACGAGCTCGACCTCGTACAGTTCCTCATGGGGCCGGCGCAGCGCGTCACCATGGCGGGCGGCAATGTCGCGCATGACGGCCCGGCCTTCGGCGACGAGGACGACATGCTGCTGATCACGCTCGAATTCGGCAACAAGCGGTTTGCCGCGATCGAGTATGGCTCGGCCTTCCGGTGGCCGGAGCACCATGTCCTCATCGAAGGCTCGAAGGGCGCGATCCGGATCGACCTCCAGGAGGTCGGCGTCGAGCTGCGCGCTCCCGGACGCCGCGAAACGTTCCTGCTGCACCGTACGCCCGAGGAGGATGCGGACCGCACGGCGATCTATCGCAACAGCACGACCGACGGCGCCATCATGTACGGCAATCCCTCGATCGAGCCGCCGCTCTGGCTGCGCGGCATCATCGAGCACGAGTTCACCTATTTCCACGGCCTCATGCAGGGGAAAAAGCCGTTGCCGGAATTCGCTGCTCTCACCGACGGCACCGCTGCGATGGCCGCCATCGCGACCGCCGACGCGCTCAGCCTGTCGCTGGCGGAGGACCGCAAGGTGTCCGTCTCGGAGATCACCGGCCGCCACGTCTAGGCACCGGCCCGGCTTGCCGCACGGGTTTGACAGGCTGATCCTGCGGGATCTAGTGCTGTCATTGACCGATCAATGCGACAAGAGTGATGTGAAGCGATGGACATCGCGCTGGCCAGGACATTCCTCGAGATCGCCGAGACCGGCAGCTTCGTCGCCGCAGCCGGTCGCCTCAACGTCACGCAGACGGCGGTGAGCGCGCGCGTTCATGCCCTCGAAGAGCAATTGGGACGGCGGCTCTTCGTCCGCAACAAGGCGGGTGCCAGGCTGACGCCGGCGGGCGAGCGCTTCGTCCGTCATGCAACGACGCTGGTGCAGGTGTGGGACCGCGCCCAGCGCCAGGTGGGGCTGCCGCAGGGCAGCGTCGACATCGCCAGCGTTGGCGCCGAGATCAGCCTGTGGAATCCAGTTCTTGCTGACTGGCTGGTGTGGATGAAGCGTGAAGCGCCCGAGATCGCGCTGCGCGCCGAGGTCGACACGCCATCGCGCCTGCTCGAGGCGGTGCACAATGGCGCGCTCGATCTCGCGGTGCTCTACGACCCGCCACAGCAGGGCGGCAGCATCGTGGTCGAGCTGATGACCGAGGAGAAGCTCGTCATGGTGACGACCTCGGCCGATGGGCGGCTGGGTGAGGTCGGCGACTATGTGCATGTCGACTGGGGGCCGTCCTTCCAGGCCAGCCATCAGGCGGCCTTCCCGCAGTTTGCCAGTCCTGGCGTTTCCATCTCGCACGGGCCGCTGGCGCTGCTCTATCTGATGCGCGTCGGCGGCACCGGCTACTTCCGCCTCGGCGCCGTCCGTCCCTATCTCGAGGATGGCCGGCTCAAGCGGGTGAAGGGCGCGCCCGAGTTCTCCTATTCGGTCCATATGGTCTATTCGAGCCGCGTCGAGGCGGGCCTCATCGACCGGATGCGGCGAGGTTTCCAGGTCAGCTCGTCAGGCTGAGCTGCAGGCTCCTCACCAGCTGCGATGCCGATCGCTCCTCCAGCACCTGCCGCAGGGCGATCAGCGTGTCGCGTGGGCGGCCGTCAGGCAGGCGCGGCGCGATGTCGCCAAGCTTTCGGATGAGGGATGCCGGGTCGCCCGCCTGCGGGTTCGTCCTGCCCCTCTCCCTCGGTCCGGCGATATCGCGCAGCGTTAGCGTCCATGCGGCCAACTCATAGCCATCGGACGCGAAGGCGGGCGTGTCGAGGCGTGCTGCCTTGCTCTCGCCGAGCACTCCGCCGAGCACGTGCAGCAGTTCTCCTTCGATCTCGCCCAATGCCGAGGTTGCCTCGTCACCATCGAGCGTTCCCATGTAGTCGCCGCTCATCTCGCCGGCATAGCAGACCGCAGACGCGGACGAGGGTGCTTCCGTCACTTCCGTCGCTGCCAGGAACTGCTCGGCGTCGGCCATGATCGTTCGCATGCGCGCACCTGCCGGCACGATGTCGCGTATCCGGCCAACGCCGGTGCCGGCATAGAGTGCCATGGCGCCGAAATCGCCGGTCATCGAGCGCAGCGGCGAGTCGGTGCTGAACAGAAAGATCGGCCGGCCGTCCTCTTCGCCGATGACGATCCGCTGGTCCGCATGCGACCCGCCGCGCTGGCCCGCCGTGACCTCGCTCTTGAGCACCCGCACCGGAGCGCCCGGCGGCCAGTTGATGTGGAACGTATCGGTGAGCACGGTATCGGAGGCATGTGCAGCAAGCAGCCGCCGCTTGTGGTCGTCGTGGGCAAACGCCTCTTCGGTCGCCATCAGTGCCGTGCCCAGCACGATCCCCTCGGCGCCCAGCGCCAGTGATGTCAGCAGATCGCCACCGGTCGCGAGGCCGCCGGAGGCGAGCACCGGTATGCTCACCGCCGCGACCGTCGCCGGCAGCAGCTCATGCAATGGCCGCGTACCGCGCACATGGCCGCCCGCTTCGACTCCCTGGGCGATCAGCATGTCGGCGCCGGCGCGCTCGGCGGCGATGGCCTCGTCGACCGAGCCGACCTGATAGACCACCGCGATGCCGGCATCGCGGAATCGTGCCACCACGGACGTGTCGATGTCCCAGAACAGCGCCACCACTGGAACATGAAGTTCGATGAGCGTCTCGACCTGGCGCTGCAGCAGCGCGCAGTCGGTGGCGGCAGGGATGATGTTGACGCCGAAATTGCCGTAGCCCAGCGCGCGCAGTGCTTCGACTTCCCGTTCGATCAGCGCCGTGGGCTCGCGGACCATGCCGAGGAATCCGAAGCCGCCGGCGGCGGTGACGGCGGCGACGAGCTCGGAGCGGGCCACCCCGCCCATGCCGGCCAGTAGTATCGGCAGGTCGCAACCGAGCAGGTCCGTGGCGCGGTTAGTCCTGAGCGCCATGCTTGTTTCCTCTCAGCAGTTCGAGCAGGACGCGCGCCTGGTTGTGCTCCTCGTCATGCGCGCCATAGAGCAGCGTCATGCGGCCGGTCTTGGCGAGTTCGCGCAACTGGTCGACGGCGTCGGCATTATCCGCCAGCTCGGCCAGGTAGCGCCTGCGGAACTCCTCCCACCTCTGGGGGTCGTGGCCGAACCATTTGCGCAGCGCGGCGCTCGGCGCCACGTCCTTGAGCCACACATCTATCGCCGCTTCGCGCTTCGACAGGCCGCGCGGCCAGAGCCGGTCGACCAGCACGCGCTGGCCATCGTCCTTGTCTGGGGGGAGATAGACGCGCTTGATGACCAGCCTGTCGCTCATGGGGTGCCTCACTCATCGGCATCGGTGGCCGCAAGCAGCCAGTGCGACGACGGTCTTCTCAAGTCACGTTCGAATGTCCAAATCTCGGCGACGTGCACCACGCGATCGCTCTGCCCCTCGATGATGCGGCCGGCCCGATCCCGGGTCACCGACACGAGTTCGGCCGCGAACCGCACGTCGAGCGTTGCAACGCCCTCCAAGCTTGCCGCAATGACCTCGGCCGCGTCAAATCCGATGAAGGTCAGCGTTTCGGTTTCGCCGCGACGCTGCCGCGCGGCGATGAAGGCAGCGAAGTCCCGTGCCACCGGCTCGGTCAGAAGGTAGGCAATGCCGTCGAGTTCGCCTTCCGCCACGGAGGACACGATCAGCTCATAGGCGCGCCTCGCGCCCTCGAGAAACTCGGGAACGGTTGCGAAGCCGCCCGCCGCTCCGATCCGGGTCAGGACATGGTCGAGCCCGGTGGATGGCGTGCCGGCCGGCATGAATGGTGCGCCGCCCACCAGCAGGCCAGACATGGCGAGCGACTGGAACGGATCCTGCTCCGTCTCGGGCGGTGGATGTGCCGCATCGTAGAGCCCCCACCACAGGGCAACGATAAAGATAATGAAGACCAGGTTGAGGAGGTTGAGCACGTCCATCTCGCGTCCTCCTAGGCTTCGTTATGCTCGGCGTCAGTGTCGCCGAAGCGGGGCAGCGTGTCGAAGGTGTGCTCGGGCGGTGGCGACGGCAGCGTCCATTCGAGCGTGGTCGCTCCCTCGCCCCATGGATTGGCTGGTGCGGCGCGCCTGCGAATGAATGCCTCGGCCACCGTCACCAGGAACAGCACGAAGCCTGCCGTCGAAATGTAGACGCCGATCGACGAAACGAAGTTCCAGAGCGCGTAGGCATCGGGATAGTCGGCATAGCGCCGCGGCATGCCGGCAAGACCGAGGAAGTGCTGGGGGAAGAAGGCGATGTTGACGCCGACGAAGGTGATCCAGAAATGCAGCCGGCCCAGCGTTTCGCTCAGCGCGTAGCCGGTCATCTTGGGGAACCAGTAGTAGAAACCCGCAAAGATCGCGAAGGCCGATCCCAGCGACAGCACATAATGGAAGTGCGCGATCACGTAGTAGGTGTCGGTCAGCGAGTGGTCGACGCCGGCGCTCGCCAGCACCACGCCGGTGACGCCGCCGATGGTGAACAGCATGATGAAGCCGGTGGCCCACAGCATCGGCGTCGCGAAGGTGATCGAGCCGCCCCACATCGTGGCAAGCCAGGAGAACACCTTCACGCCCGTCGGCACGGCGATCACCATCGAGGCAAACATAAAGTAGGCCTGGACGTTGAGGCCCAGTCCGGCGGTGAACATGTGGTGGGCCCAGACCACGAAGCCGATGAGGCCAATGGCGACGATGGCATAGACCATGGCCATGTAGCCGAAGATCGGCTTGCGCGAGAAGGTCGAGATGATGTGGCTGACGATCCCGAAGGCCGGCAGGATCATGATGTAGACTTCGGGGTGACCGAAGAACCAGAACAGGTGCTGGTAGAGCAGCGGGTCGCCACCGCCCGACGGCGCAAAGAACGTCGTTCCGAAATTGCGGTCGGTCAGCACCATGGTGATGGCGCCGGCCAGCACGGGCAGGGAAAACAGCAGCATGAAGGCTGTGACCAGCATGCCCCAGGCGAACAGCGGCATCCTGTGCAGCGTCATGCCGGGCGCGCGCATGTTGAAGATGGTGGTGATGAAGTTGATGGCGCCCAGGATCGAGCTCGCCCCCGCGAGATGGACCGAAAGGATGACGAAGTCGACCGCCGGACCAGGCTGGCCGGTGGTCGAGAAGGGCGGGTAGAGCGTCCAGCCGCCGCTATGGCCGTTCGAGCCCGGCGGTCCCTCGACGAACAGCGAGATCAGAAACAGTCCGAAGGCGGCGACGAGCAGCCAGAACGACACGTTGTTCATGCGCGGGAAGGCCATGTCCGGCGCGCCGATCAGAATGGGCACGAACCAGTTGCCGAAGCCGCCGATCAGCGCCGGCATCAGCACGAAAAAGATCATCACCAGCCCGTGGGCCGACACCACGGCGTTGTAGAGGTCGGTGTTGTGGAACAGTTGCAGTCCGGGCTGCTGCAGCTCGAGGCGGATCAGGAACGACAATCCAGTGCCCAGCACGCCTGCCACGATCGAGAAGGCCAGATAGAGCGTGCCAATGTCCTTGTGGTTGGTCGACCACAGCCAGCGCCTCGCCAGTCCGGTGCGCGACGATGGGGCAGGGACCGGGGCTTCCATTTTCTTCTCCGACAACGCCAGGCGGAGGCGCTGGATCGGCGAAACTCGCGGACCGGAGCGTCTCTACGCTCGCTTCAGAGGCTAGGAAGCCTGGTACGTACAGACAAGCGAATTTAATTCGTCGTTGTCATCAGAACTGTTGGTGTAAAAATCCACCATGGGAGAGCACGCTGCTCAATTCCCCTGCCGGGCCCGTTGGGCTATGCGTCACCCTTCGACCAACGCCCAAGCCCGACATATGACCCAGATTTCGCCTGTCACCCAGTTCACCGACGCGCTCGCTACGTATCGTTCCGAACGCGACGTGGGCCTCGCCCTTCACCGGCTCGCCGAGGCGACAGTGGGAGTGAAGCTCTTCACCATGACGGCGGACAATCCGGCTGGCGGCTATGTCCGGCGCGTCTATTCGAGCGACGAAACGGCCTATCCGGTCCTCGGCACCAAGCCGATCGTCTTCGACGACACCTATCGCAAGATGACCGAGGAGCGGTTCGTCTACGTCGCCAATTCGATCGAGGCGATGCGCGGCGATTTCCCCGACCTCGATTTCATCGTCTCGCTGGGCTGCGGTTCGGCCATCAACATGCCCATCGTAGCGGGCGGCGAAATGCTGGGCAGCGTCAATCTGCTGCACCAGGAGGGCTGGTACACGCCCGACCGCGTCGAGGCCGTCAAACTTCTGGTCGCCCCGGCGATCGCCTGCTTCCTCATCCTGCGCAGCCGCTTCACCATCTAGCGGTTGCGTCCGCGCGGCCAAGATGCTCAGATGCCCACAATTATAGTGGGACTAAAGTTGAGCGTTTCGGGCCAAGCGGGGCAGCCCAGATGACCGGCTATGTGATGCAGCGGCTGGTGCTGATGCTGGTGACGCTGCTCGCCATCATCACTCTGACGTTTTTCCTGATGCACGCCGTGCCGGGGGGGCCGTTTGTCTCCGACAAGATGATGGCGCCGGAGATTCAGGCGGCGATCAATGCCAAGTACCACCTCGATGATCCGGTCTGGCTGCAGTATCTCAACTATCTCAAGGGTATAGCGAGCTTCGACCTCGGGCCGTCGTTCAAATATGCCGGCATGAGCGTCAATGAGATCATAGCGGAAGGCCTGCCAACGACGCTGAAAGTCGGCGTCCTGGCGCTCATTTGCGTCGTTTCGCTCGGCGTGCCGCTCGGCATCGTCGCCGCCCTCAACCGCAACCGCTGGCCCGATACTCTGGTGATGGTGGTGGCGACCATCGGGGTTGCCGTCCCCTCCTACGTCATCGCCACCGTCGCGCTCTATCTGTTCGCGCTGCGGCTGGGCTGGGTGCCGACCTTCGGGCTCGACGACTGGCGCGGCTATTTCCTGCCGGTCTTTGCGCTTTCGGGCTTCTGGATTTCCTTCATCGCCCGCCTCGCGCGCTCGAGCCTGCTCGAGACGCTGCAGCAGGACTACATGATCACCGCCAAGGCAAAGGGGCTGAAGCCGGGCCAGATCCTGTTCAAGCACGGGCTGCGCAACTCGCTGATTCCGGTGGTCACGGTGCTCGGGCCGGTGGTCGCCAACCTCATCACCGGCTCTTTCGTCATCGAGCAGATCTTCGCGCTGCCCGGCATCGGCCGGCATTTCGTGCTGTCGATCACCAACCGCGACTACACCGCCATTATGGGCATCACGATCTTCTACGCCGCGGTGCTGATGGTGATGATCTTCATCGTCGACATGCTCTATCTCGTGCTCGATCCGCGCATCAAATATCGCGAGGCGCGATGACCGATAGTCCCGTCGCGCCGCAGATGTGGGAGCCGGCCGCCCGGGTTGCCGGCGCCGCCGAACAGATCGCCGCGCCCAGCCTCACCTACTGGCAGGACGTCCGGCAGCGCCTGTGGCGCAACCGCACTGCCATGGCGGGCCTCGTCTTCATCATCCTCCTGGTGATCGCGGCGATCTTCGGGCCGATGGTGTCGCCGCACACCTATTACGATCAGGACCTGAAGCTCGCCAACATCCCGCCGGCGTTCCAGCTCTACGAGGTGACCGACGGCAGCGGCGAGACCACGCGGTTCTTCTTCAATTCGGGCAATCTCAATATCTATGAGGTCACCGATGACGGCCGTATCGCCGGCCTCATCCGCGGCAAGAAAGACCTCATCAAGAAGCAGACGCTGTTCACCTTCGGCGACGTGGAGGTGACGCTGCACACGCCGACCCAGACGTTGACGCGCGGCGACGGCGTCGTGCTCGCGCCGGGCCAGTGGCAATGGAACATGAGCAATGTGTTCGGCACCGACCAGCTCGGGCGCGATGTGCTGGCGCGCCAGCTCTATGGCGCGCGCATCTCGCTCACCGTCGCCTTCGTCGCAACGCTGGTGAACTTCTTCATCGGCGTCTTCTATGGCGGTATCTCGGGCTATCTCGGCGGCCGCATCGATACGCTGATGATGCGCATCGTCGAAGTGATCGCGACCATTCCGCTGACGCTCTACGTCATCCTCATCATGGTGGTGTTCAACTCGGGCTTCTTCTCGGTGATCATCGCCATCGGTTCGGTCTACTGGGTCGACATGGCGCGCATCGTGCGCGGCCAGATTCTCACGCTCAAGCAGCAGGACTATGTCGCGGCGGCGCGCACCATGGGGGCCTCCACCGGCCGCATCCTGACGCGGCACCTGCTTCCCAATTCGATCGGACCGATCCTCGTGGCCCTGACCATGCTGATCCCGAGTGCCATCTTTATCGAGAGCTTCATGAGCTTCATCGGGCTGGGCGTCACGCCGCCCGAGGCGAGCTGGGGTACGCTGACCTCGGAGGCCGTCGAGACGCTGCGCGCCTATCCGTACCAGATGTTCTTCCCCGCTGCCGCCATCAGCCTCACCATGTTCGCCTTCAACTTCCTCGGCGATGGCCTGCGCGATGCGCTCGATCCGAGGCTGCGCACATGACAGCGCCGCTTCTCTCCGTCAGCGATCTGCGCACCAGCTTCTTCACCTCGCGTGGCGAGGTGCAGGCGGTGCGCGGCGTGTCGTTCGAACTGAGGCCGGGCGAGATCCTCGGCATTGTCGGCGAAAGCGGCTCGGGCAAGTCGATCACCTGCATGAGCCTGCTGGGCCTGCTCAAGAGCAACGGCCGGGTCATCGGCGGCTCTGCCCTGTTCGAGGGGCAGGATTTGCTCACGCTCGACGATCGCGATCTGCGGCGTTTGCGCGGCGACGAGATCGGCATGATCTTCCAGGACCCCATGACGTCGCTCAATCCGACGCTGACGGTGGGTGAGCAGGTCATCGAGACGATCCTGCGGCACCGTCGTATCTCCCGAGCCGCGGCGCGGCAGCGGGCGATCGAGCTGTTCGAGCTGGTGCGCATCCCGTCCGCCGCCAAGCGCCTGCGGTCCTATCCGCACGAGTTCTCGGGCGGCATGCGCCAGCGCGTGATGATCGCGATCGCGCTGAGCTGCGATCCGAAGCTGCTGATCGCCGACGAGCCGACCACGGCGCTCGATGTCACCATCCAGCGCCAGGTGCTGGCGCTTCTCAAGGAGCTGCAGTCGCGGCTCGGCATGGCCGTCATCCTCATCACGCACGACCTCGGCGTCATCGCCGAGACCGCCGACCGCGTGCTGGTGATGTATGGCGGCATGGTGATGGAAGAAGCGCCGGTGCGCCGCATCTTCGCGCGGCCGAGCCATCCCTACACGCGCGGTCTGCTCGCCTCGATCCCCGATCTGCGCGACGGCGCTCATCAGCGCCTCACGCCGATCCCGGGTTCGCCACCCGATATGCGGCACCCGCCCGCGGGCTGCCCGTTTGCCCCGCGCTGCACGCATGCGATGGCGCAATGCGCCAACGTTCTGCCGCCGGTCTACGATGTCGAGCCCGGACACGGCTCGCGCTGCTGGCTCCACCACCCCGAGGCGCCGCGCGTCGAAGGCGTGAATGATCGGGAACTGGCATGAGCGACACGCCGCTGATCGAGCTCCGCAACCTGGTCAAGCACTTCACGCTCTCGAACGGCCTGTTCGGGCGCAACAAGGTCGTGCTCAAGGCGGTGGACGGCGTCGACCTGCTCATCAGGCGCGGCGAGACCCTGGGCCTTGTCGGCGAAAGCGGCTGCGGCAAGTCGACCCTGGCGCGCACGCTCATCCGCCTGTTCCAGCCGACTTCGGGGCAGATGCTGTTCGATGGCGTCGACATCGCCGAGATGGGTGAGCATGCACTGGCGCCCTACCGGCGGCGCATGCAGATGATCTTCCAGGACCCCTATGCCTCGCTCAACGGCCGCATGACCGTGCGCGCGCTCATCGCCGAGCCGCTCGAGATTGCCGGCATCGGCGACGAGGCCTCGCGCCGTGTCCGCGTCGACCAGTTGCTTGATACCGTCGGGCTCAATCCCGATCACGCCACGCGCTTCCCGCACGAATTCTCCGGCGGCCAGCGACAGCGTATCGGCATCGCGCGGGCCATCGCGCTCAATCCGGACCTCGTGATCTGCGATGAGCCGATCTCGGCGCTCGACGTGTCGATCCAGGCGCAGGTCGTCAACATGCTCGAGGACCTGCAGGCCGAGCTCGGCCTCACCTATCTGTTCATCACCCACGATCTGTCGATGGTGCGGCACATCTCGAACCGCATCGGCGTGATGTATCTGGGCAAGATCGTCGAGATCGCACCCAACGACGCGCTCTACAAGGCGCCCGCGCATCCCTACACCCAGGCGCTGCTCGCCTCGATCCCGGTCGCCGATCCGGAGGCACGGCGCGACAGCGCACCGATGCGCGGCGAGGTGCCGACGCCCATCGATATCCCCTCGGGCTGCCGTTTCCGGACGCGCTGCCCGTTCGCGACCGACCTCTGTGCTTCCGTCGAGCCACCCCTCAGGGAACTCGATGGCGGCCACTTCGCCGCCTGCCACTACGCCGAGAAGGTGATGGGCAGGCAGATGGAGGCAGCATGATGTGTCATGCTGCCAGGGAGTCCACCGGACCGGGAACACGGTCCAGATTCAACAGGAGAGACGTCATGCTGAAGAAAGCGATGCTGCCCGTGATGGCGGCACTGCTGCTCGCCTCGACCAGCCCGGTGTGGGCCGCCGGCGAGCTGACCTATGTGGTCAACAATGAATCCGCAAAATACGATCCCGGTACAACCGCCGAGACTTTCGCCACGCCGATCATCGGCAATGCCTTCGAAGGCCTGGTGAAGTACGCCTCGGACGGCGCGATCGTGCCGGCGCTGGCCGAAAGCTGGACCATCAGCGAGGATGGCCTCACCTACACCTTCGAGATCCGCGCCGATGCCAAATGGTCGGACGGCAAGCCGGTGACGGCAGGCGATTTCGTCTATGCCTGGAAGCGCGTCCTGACTCCGGCCTCGGGTGCGATGAATGCGCCCATGCTCTATTCGATCGCCGGCGCCGAAGAGTACTTCGCCGACCAGAGCAAGGACAATGTCGCCCTCAGTGCCACCGACGACAAGACGCTGACGTTCACGCTCAAGCAGCGTGTCCCCTACATGATGCAGCTCCTGGGCTTCTCGACCTTCTACCCGGTGCGCGAGGACATCGTGTCGGCCGATCCGGAAGGCTGGACCACCAAGCCCGAGACCTACATCGGCACCGGTCCGTTCAAGGTCACGGCGATGAACTTCGGCGAGTCCGTCGTGCTCGAAAAGAACCCCGAGTACTACAACGCCGCCAATGTGAGCCTCGACAAGCTCACCTTCCGCCTGATCCCCGATCCGGCCACCGCGCTCGCCGCCTACGAAGCGGGCGACGTCGACGGCATCGAATCGGTCCCGGCGCCGGAAATCCCGCGTCTCTCCTCGGAAGAGAACAACGGCTTCCTCGTCGTGCCGGCGCTCGGCACCACCTATGCCTTCTTCAACCCGGCGCAGAAGCCGCTCGACGACGTCCGCGTCCGCAAGGCGCTGTCGATGGCGATCGACCGCGAGGAAATCGTCGAGTTCGTGCTGCAGTCGGCCGACCAGCCGGCGCTGGGCCTCGTGCCGCCCGGCATGAGCGTTGCCGGTGAAGACTTCACCCAGGGTCGCGACACCTTCGGTCTCGCTCCCACGGCCGAAGTCGATGCCGCCAAGGCGCTGCTCGCCGAAGCGGGCTACCCCGACGGTGCCGGCTTCCCCGACACGGTGTTTGTGACCTACTCGTCGCCGCCGATCGAGAAGCTGCTCGAAGCCATCCAGCAGATGTGGAAGAAGAACCTCAACATCGACGTCAAGATCCAGGCGTCGGAGTGGCAGGTCTACTACCCCGAAGTGCAGAAGGTGCAGTACCAGATCGCGCAGATGGGCTGGGGCGCCGACTATCCGCACCCCATGACCTTCCTCGACAACTTCGTCACCGGCAGCCCGAACAACCTCGCGGGCTGGTCGAATGCCGACTACGACGCGCTGATCGCCGACGCCAAGGCGACCAACGACGAGAAGGTCTCGCTCGACGACATGCGCAAGGCCGAGGCGATCATCATGAACGAGATGATCATCCTGCCGCAGTACCACCGCAACCAGTACATGATGATGAAGCCCTATGTGTCGGGCTTCTGGCGCTCGCCGCTCAACGTCCCGTACTTCGACGCGGTCACGATCAGCAAGTAATCGAACAGGAAGGGGGCCGGACCACCGGCCTCCTTCATCTTCCGGCGCGCGTCCACGCCGCGAGCAAATCCGGCAGGCCGCCGAAAACGCCGTCGGGCAGCGCCCTAGCTTCCCTCACTTGTGCAGCGTCCGTCGCACCGGTCAGCACCAGCGCCGCCTTGAGCCCGCTCGCCCTGGCGCCGGCGATGTCGGTGTCGAGCCGATCGCCGATCATCAGCGTTCGCCCTGCGCTCGAGCCGAGCGCGCGCAGCGCGGCGCGATACATTGCGGGCGCGGGCTTCCCCATCACCTCGGGCGCCTTGCCAGTCGCCGCCTGCAGCGCGGCAAGGATCGCGCCATTGCCCGGCACCATGCCCTCCGAGGAGGGGATGGCGAGGTCGCCATTGGTGCCCAGGAAGTCGGCGCCCTCGCGGATCAGCAGCGCGGCACGTTTGAGCTTGCTGTAACTCAGCTCGACATCGATCCCGACCACAACGACGCCGGCCACGTCGGCGATCCTGTACCCCGCCGCCGCGATGGACGTGGCGAAGCCAGGGCTGCCGATGACGTGGACCGGCGTCCCCGGCGCATAACGATCGGCCAGATGCTCCAGCAGCACGGTGCGCGATGTGACGATCTGGCGCTCGGCCACGCCCTCGACGCCGAGGCGGCGCAGCTTGTCGACATACTCGGCCTGCGACTTGCTGCTGTTGTTGGTGGCAAGCGCGATCGGCAGGTCGAGCCGGCGGACGCGCGCGAACAGCTCCACCAGACCGGGCAGGGCGGTGTCACCGCGCCACAGCACGCCATCCATGTCGCTGACGATGCCGTCGATGGCCGACAGGTCGAGGGGCGGCGTCATCCCGGCGGAAGCGGATGCTTCAGGTCTCAAGGCCGAGCTGATCCGTCACGACGTCGTGCACGTGATGCGCCACGCCCTGCAGCAGCCGCAGCGATGCCGTGCGTGCGGCCGCGGGCCGACCGGCGGCGATTTCCGAGAGCACGGCTTCGTGGAGGTCGAGCCGGTTGGCCGGCCCGACATGCAGCGAGGAGTGCAGGCTGAAGCTCAGCGTCAGGGGCATTTCGAGGATGTTGCCCATGGCAACCAGGAACTCGTTGTTGGACGCCTGGAAGATGGACTTGTGGAACTGTACGTCCGCGGCCACGAAGGTGCGGCCGAAGGGGTCGCGGTTTTCTTCCTGCCGCATCTGCTCCAGTGCGGCGCGGATCTGCTCGATCGCCTCGGCGTTCTGATGTTCGGCCGCGGACTCCGCCGCGAGCGGCTCGATGCTCTGGCGCAGCACGAAGAAATCCTGGATGAAGCGGTCGATATCGCCGGAGGCAAGCCGCCAGGCCATCAGGTCGGGGTCGAGCAGATTCCAGCTGCTGCGCGGCGCCACCAGCGTGCCGGTGTTGGGCCGGGCGCGCACCATGCCCTTGCCGGCGAGGATCTTCACCGCCTCGCGAAACGATGTTCTACTGACGTTGCGGCCGCCGAACATGCGCTCGGACAGCATGTCGCCCACCTGAAACTCGCCAGCCACGATCCGTCCCCCGATCTCGTCGGCGAGCGGCGACAGATGATGCCGGGTGGCCAGTGCGCTCTGGATGGCGCCGGCCATCTCCCTGCGGCGCTTGATGTCCTGGTTGGCGTCCAAAAGCGAACCTCGTGCGAGCGTCTTCAATCACCCCACTGGAAAGAGCGCAACTGCGACGGCCCGCGCTTCCCAGCATTCCTGCGCCCGCTTGACAGCCCTGGCGCCGAGGGAGATAGTAGTATTAATAGTACTAGTATGCAAAGAGGGAATTTCAACGGCGGCGGCCCTGGGGGCCGACCGCAACTGGGAGGGACGAATGAACAAGCTGATCCTGTCGGCGACGTTGGTTGGGCTAATGACCTCGACCGCCGGAGCCGTCGACCTGACGGTGTGGGTACACCCCGACTTCTCGCCATCGGCCGGTCTGCCGGCGGTGGCCGATGCCTACAAGGCGGCCTATGCGGAGTTCGAGAAGCAGAACCCCGACATCACAATCACCTATGAGGTCGAGCGCGGCGGCAGCGAAGCGCTGCAGCAGTTCCTGACCGCCGCCAGCAGCAACACGCTGCCCGACCTTGCCCTGCTCGACGGCTTCTGGATCTCGCGTCTCGTCGAGACCGGCACGCTGCAGCCGCTCAACGATCTGTGGAGTGCCGACAGCCGCGCTCACTGGCTGCCCGCTTCGGTGGACGCGGTGACGCTCGACGGCAACATCTATGCCGTGCCGTTCCACACCTCCTGGCGCGGCCTGTTCTATCCCATCGATACGATGAAGGGGCTGGGCTACGACAAGCCGCCGCAGAACTGGGACGAGTTCGTTGCCTTTGGCGAAAAGGCCAAGGCCGGCAAGATGTTCGCCACCATGCTTCCAGCCGCGGGCGGCGAGGTCACGGCGCTGCACATGCTCTCGATGTTCTGGGGCCTCGGCGGCGAGATGGTCGATGCCGACGGCAAGCCGATCTTCTTTGACGGCGCCAACCGCACGGCGCTCGAGAAAGTCTACTCGATCTATCACGACCTGGCTGCGCAGGGGCTGACGTCGAGCGATACCACGCTCGACGAGGGCAAGATCCGGCCCTTCCTCTATACCCGCGAGACCGCATCCATCGCGGCCAGCACCTCGCGCATCCAGTCCATGTACACCGATGCGCCCTGGCTCAAGGGCAACCTCGGCGCCTTCAATTATCCGCTGCCCGATGGCGCCAAGGCGGTGCCGGTGCTGACCGGCTTCACCTATGGCATCTTCACGGAAGATCAGGAGCGGCAGGCGGCGGCCTGGAAGTTCATCCAGTTCCTGACGCAGCCCGATGTCATCGGACCGCTCAACGCCAATGCCGGCCACCTGCCGGTCATCGACGACGTGTGGGAGCAGGACTTCTACAAGAACGACCCATTGATGCAGGAGTTCAAGGGGATCGTCGAGAGCGGCATGAGGCCCCGCCCGTCGGTGCCGATCTATCCCGCCATCACCGCAGCATGGTCGGCGCAGATGGCCGATGTGATCGCCGGCAACATCACGCCGACCCAGGCGGTCGACAATGCCCGAGATACCGTGATGGCCGAATACGAGCGCATGAACGCTAACTGATTGCTCCGACGCAACAGGACGCCATGGATGGGCACGACCCCCGGTCGCGCCCACCCACAGCCTGAGTCTGTCTTCGCAAAGGGAGGAATTGTCATGTCGACCAAGTGGACCATCGCGGCTGCGCTCGCCGGAACCCTGCTCGCCAGCCCGGTCGGTGCCGTCGAGCTCACGGTATGGGCGCAAACCGATCTGTCGCCTTCGGCCTCGCTGGGGCCGGTGGCCGAGGCCTTCACCGAGCTCTATGCGAGGTTCCAGCAGGAAAACCCCGACATCACGCTCAAATACGAGATCCTGCCCGGCGGCACCGAGGCGCTGCCGAGCCTGCTCACGGCGGCGTCGGTCGGTAATCTGCCGGACGTTGCCATCCTCGACAGCTTCTGGATCGCGCGCCTGGTCGAGACCGGCCATCTGCAGCCGCTCAACGATCTGTGGACGGAGGCCGCTCGCGCCGACGTTCTGCCCGCTGCCGTCGAGAGCCTGACTTTCGATCGCAAGATCTACGCCGCCATGTTCTCCAATGCGTGGCGCGGCGTGTTCTACCGCACCGACCAGATGCAGGCGCTCGGCTTCGACAAGGCGCCGGCGACCTGGGACGAATTCCTCGCCTTCGCCGACAAGGCCAAGGCTGCCGGCGTCAAGCCGATCATGATCCCCGGCGCCAATACCGAGGTGACGACGCTGCATCTCATTTCGACCTTCTGGGGCTTTGGCGGCGACTTGGTCGACGCCTCGGGCAAGCCCATCTTCTTTGAGGGCGACAACGGCAAGGCGCTCGAGCAAACCTATGCGCTCTATCGCGACCTCGTCGATCGCGGCCTGCTCGGTACCGATGTGTCGACCATGGACGAGAAGGCGCTGCGGCCGTTCTTCTACACCGGCGAAGTGGCGGCGATCGCCAACACCTCCTCGGGCCTGCAGCAGATGTACTCGGACGCGCCCACGCTTAAGGGCAATATCGGGGTCTTCCCGCTGCCGCTCCCCAATGGCGAACGTGCCGCGCCGATCCTTGGCGGACAGAGCTGGGGCATCTTCGCCGCCGACGACGAGCACAAGCAGGCGGCATGGAAGCTGGTGAGCTTCATGCTCGATCCTGCCAACCTCACGGCGGTCGACGGTGCCAAGGGTTATCTGCCGGTCAACCAGTCGGTCTGGGCGCAGCCCTTCTATGCCGGCGATCCGCTGATGCAGCAGTTCAAGGCCATCTTCGACGGCGCCAGCGTGGTCAAGACGCGGCCGCCGGTGCCGATCTATCCGGCCCTGTCCTCGGCGTTGTCCGAGCAGGTGGCGGGGGTGCTCGACGGCTCGGTGTCGCCGGCGCAGGCGGTCGAGCGCGCCCGTGATAGCGTCATGGCCGAATACGAGCGCCAGGGCGCGCGCTGAGCGTCACAGGGAGCAGGCGGCGCCGTCCGCGATGGCGCCGTCGACAGGAGAAGGGCATGGCTCAAAGATCAACATTCGCTGCGACATTATCGAGGCACCAGTACCTCTTCTTCATCATGCCTGCCGTGGTGCTGGTGCTGGGGCTGACGGCCTATCCGGCGCTCTATGGCGTGCTGGTGTCGTTCACCAATCTCAACTTCGGCTATGCCACTTCGAAGTTCGTGGGGTTCGACAATTACGTGCGGCTTGCAACCTGGCCGGCGCTGCCGCAGGTGCTGTTCAATACGGCCGTGTTCGTCACGTCGGTGGTGGCGCTGCAGCTCAGCATCGGCCTGCTCGCGGCGCTCCTGCTCAATCGCGCAGTGTTCGGGCGCGGCCTCGTGCGCTCCATCGCCATCCTGCCCTGGGTCATCCCGGGCATCATCATCGCGCTCATGTTCCAGCAGTTCTTCTCGGGCAGCCGGCTCGGCATCATGAACACGGTCTTCTCCGTGTTCGGTCTCGAGAGCCGCACCTGGTTCTCCAACCCGACGGAGTCGATGCTCGTGCTGATCCTCGCCGTCGTCTGGCGTGGTGTGCCGCTGTCGATCATCCTCCAGCTCGGTGGCCTGCAGACCATCAACAAGGAGCTCTACGAAGCGGCCTCCATCGACGGCGCGAGCCGCTGGCAGATGCTGCGCTTCATCACCATCCCCTCGCTGCGGCCGATCCTGCTTATCAATGTGATCATGGCGACGTCGGGGACGCTGAACCATGTCGACATCCCGCTGGCGCTGACCGGAGGCGGGCCGGGGCGGTCCACCGAGGTGCTCGCGCTCAGTATCTACAAGCAGGGCTTCGAGGTGCTCGATGCATCCTATGCCTCCACCATCGCCACCGTGATCCTGCTGCTGAATCTGCTGCTGACCATCGTCTATCTGCGTGTCTTGAGGGCCAGGGATGAGCTTCCTTCCTAATGTCGCCGAGCGGCCGGCTCCGGCAGCGGTGCGTACCGAACATCTGCGGCGGCGCATCGGCGAGCATGCGGGTACCTACACGCTCTATGCGGCGCTGCTGCTGATCGTGCTGTTCCCGCTGTCGTGGGTGATCCTCGGTTCGTTCAAGAATCCGTCCGAGATCTTCGCCTACCCCACGACATTCTTTCCGCGCGACTTCACGCTCAGCAACTATGCCGACGTGATCCGCCGCACGGCGCTGCCGACCTATCTGATCAACACGGCCATCGTCACGGCCTTCACGCTGGTGTTCACGCTCGTCATCGGCACCATCGCGGCCTACGGCTTCTCGCGCTGGAACTTCCCGTTCAAGAACACGATCCTCGTGACGCTGCTGATCCTGCAGCTCATTCCGAGCACCGTGAACATCATCCCCTATTACCTGATGATGAACTGGTTCGGGCTGCTCAACACCCGCACGGCGCTGGTGCTGATCTACACCGCCACGCACGTGCCGTTCACCATCTGGATCATGAAGGGCTACTTCGACACGCTGCCGCGTAGCCTCGATGAAGCTGCCGTGATCGACGGCTGCTCGATGTTCCGCGTGTTCTGGAGCATCATCCTGCCGCTCAGCCTGCCGGGTTTGTCGGCCGCGGGATTCCTCGTCTTCATCGGCGCGTGGTCGGAGTTCCTCGTGCCGCTGGTGATCGCCAATTCGCGCGATGTCGCTGTGATGAGCGTCGGGCTCTACAGCTTCTTCGGCATGGACGCGACCGCTTACCACTACGCCTTTGCGGCGTCGGTGATGTCCACCGCGCCCGTCGTCATCGCCTACCTGTTCGCACAGCGCTACCTGATCTCCGGTCTCGCCAGCGGCACGGACAAATGACCTCCATGAACGGCCACCTTACGAACGAGTGAAGCACAAGATGAACGAGATGATCGACGGAACGTCACTCCAGGTCGGCCGTGCGCCGCAGGTATTCGTGGACAATTGGCTGATCGAGCAGGTCGACAGCGTCACGCGCCGCTGGCACAAGCCGCGGCCGCTGCAGGAAGATCCCGTGCTTGTCGGCGATCGGCCGTGGGAGCTCACGCCCTATTTCACCTACAGCAATTACAATGTGCTGCGCGATCCGACCGACGGGCTCATCAAGTGCTGGTACGAAGACCTCGGTCCCATGGAGCGCTACCAGCCGCACCCCTGGCGCAACCGCATGCTCTATGCCGTCAGCGAGGACGGCGTGCATTTCGACAAGCCTGCCCTGGGCCGCATCTCGATCGGCGGCGAGGATACCAACATCTTTGCCGGCTATGTCGAGGGCGCCACGCCCGATGCAAAGAACCCCTGGGCCGATGTCGGCGTGCATTCTGGCGCGGTGGTGATCGATCCCAATCCGGCCAATCCGGACGAGCGCTACCGCATGCTGTTCTCGCGGTCGCTGCCGTCGCTGAGCCAGGTTGTCGAATGCGCGCACTCGGCCGACGGCATCGTGTGGACGCTCTACAAGGAACGTCCGACCTTCGGCAGCCAGAAGAATCTCAACGACGTGTCGACCATCACCTACGATCCGGTGACCAAGCTGTTCACGCAGTACACCCGGCACGCCTATATGACCGTGGGCGGAATTCCGGCGTCGCGCATCGAGACGCCCTCAGGCGGGCGCGGCAGCTTCCGGACCTATTTCCCACACCGGCCCGACCTGATGAACAAGCGGCGCGTGTACCGCACCGTCAGTGCCGACTTCGTCCACTGGACCGAACTGGTGCCGATCTCGACGCCCGACGACGAGATGGACAATCTCGATGAGGCACACTACGGCTGCGGCCAGTTCAGCGTCGGGAACATGCAGTTCGGCACGCTGGGCGTTTTCCACGGCACCGACAACGGCATGTATGTGCGGCTGATCTACAGCCGCGACGGCATCAACTTCCGGACCACCGACAACGGCCGGCCCTTCATCGCGCCGCGCGGCGAAGGGCATTGGGACCGCTACATGGTCACCCAGGTCAGCCCGCCCATCCGCGTCGGCGACCAGTGGTACTTCTACCATGGCGGCGCCCGCAATCATCACGACTACTGGTATGCCGGCAAGCAGCGCCTCGACCATGAGGAGGCGCGCAACCCGCAAGCGGAGATGCGCTATTGCCTCGGGGTCGCAACACTCCGCTACGAGGGCATGGCGTCGATCGACTCGGTGCGCCCGCGCCTCGGTCGGCTGGTCACGCGTCCGCTGCTCACCGACGGCCTCTCCCTCGCCATCAATGCGTGTTGCCGCAAGGGCGGCTCCATTCGAGTGGCCGTCCTCGATTCCGAGCACAATGTGCTGCCCGGCCGCTCGTTCGACGACTGCATTCCGTTCACCGGCGATGCCATCCGGCACACAGTGCAGTGGAAGGATGGAGATGATTTCGGCGGAACGCGCGGTCCGATCGATTTCCGCAAGCTGGCCTTCCTGCTCGACGATGCCGAAATCTTCGGCTTCGTCTTCGAAGGCGACGGTCCGGTCCCCGAAGTGGCGAAGCCGTAATCATGTCCAGGATCGATATCGTACTGCCTGAACGGATCTTTGCGGGGACGCGCGCCACGCTCGAGGCCGAGTTTGCGCCGCACTTCCTGGCGGAGGCGGCCGATCGGGCCCGGCTCATCGCCGAGATCGCGCCGCGGGTGCGCGCCATCGCGCGCGGCAACCATGTCCCCATCGACAAGCCGCTCATCGACGCCTTCCCCAATCTCGAGATCATCGCGGTGTTCGGTGCCGGCTATGACGGTGTCGATGTGGGCTATGCGCGCGAGCGCGGCCTCGTCGTCACCAATACGCCCGACGTGCTCAACGAGGAGGTGGCCGACTACACCATCGGCCTGCTGGTCATGACGGCGCGCGACCTGCTGCGGGCCGAGCGCTATCTGCGCGACGGCTCGTGGGCGCGGCTTGGCCAGTTTGCGCCCACCCCCGGCTCGCTGCGCGACAGGACCGTCGGGCTTGTCGGGTTCGGCCGCATCGGCCGCGCCATCGCCCGCCGTCTCGACGCGATGCGCATTCCGGTCGTCTATCATGCGCGCCATGCGCGGCCGGACGCTGCCTATCGCTACTATGGGTCGCTGCTCGAGATGGCGGCCGACGTCGACACGCTGATCGTCGCGGTCCCCGGCGGCGCCGCGACCCGGCACCTGGTTGATGCGGAAGTGCTGGCGGCTCTCGGCCGGCGCGGCATCGTCGTCAATATCGGCCGCGGCTCGGCCATTGACGAGGATGCGCTGATCAAGGCGCTCGAAACTCACTCGATCCAGGCGGCCGGTCTCGATGTGTTTTCGACCGAGCCCGCAATCGATCCGCGGTTTCTCACGCTCGACAATGCCGTGCTGCTGCCGCACTCCGGGTCCGCCTCGCAGGTCACGCACGGCGCCATGGGGCAGCTCCTGGTCGACAATCTGAAGAGCTGGTTCGGCGAAGGCCGCCCCCTCACGCCGGTGCCGGAGACTCCCTGGCCTCCCGCGAGGCGGCTGCAGTCGTGAAGATCACCAAGCTCACGACCTTCATCGTTCCGCCGCGCTGGGTCTTCCTCAAGATCGACACGGACGAAGGCATCTTCGGCTGGGGCGAGCCGGTGGTGGAGGGACGCGCGCACACCGTCGCCGCCGCCGTCGACGAACTGGCCGACTATCTTGTCGGCCGCGATCCGCTGCAGATCGAAGACCATTGGAATGTGCTCTATCGCGGCGGCTTCTATCGCGGCGGCGCGATCCATATGAGCGCGCTGGCCGGCATCGACCAGGCGCTGTGGGACATCAAGGGCAGGGCGCTCGGCGTCCCCGTGCACCAACTGCTTGGCGGCCGCTGCCGCGACCGCATCCGCGTCTATTCCTGGATCGGCGGCGACCGGCCGTCCGACCTCGCCGCCAACGCCCGCGCCGTCGTCGCCTCGGGGTTCACCGCGATCAAGATGAACGGCACCGACGAGCTGCAGTTCGTCGACAATACGACCAAGCTCGACAAGGTGCTGGCCAACATTGCCGCGGTGCGCGACGCGGTCGGCCCCGAAATCGGCATCGCCGTCGACTTCCACGGCCGCGTCCATCGTCCCATGGCCAAGACACTGGCCAAGGAGCTCGATCCGCTTCGCCTCATGTTCATCGAGGAGCCGGTCCTGAGCGAGCATCGCGAGGCGCTGCGCGAAATCGCCAACCACTGCAGCACGCCCATTGCGCTCGGCGAGCGGCTCTATTCGCGCTGGGACTTCAAGGCGATCCTGGCCGACGGTTGCGTCGACATCGTGCAGCCCGATCTGTCGCATGCCGGCGGCATCACCGAGTGCCGCAAGATCGCGGCCATGGCCGAGGCCTACGACGTGGCGCTCGCGCCGCATTGTCCGCTCGGCCCCATCGCGCTCGCTGCCTGCCTGCAGCTCGATGCCGTCAGCTACAATGCCTTCATCCAGGAGCAGAGCCTGGGCATCCACTACAATCGCGACAACGACCTGCTCGACTATCTCGTCGACCGCTCGGTGTTCGACTACAGCGACGGCCTCGTCGCCATCCCGAACGGGCCAGGCCTCGGTATCGAGATCGACGAGGACTATGTCGCCGAGCGGGCGGCCATCGGCCATCGCTGGCGCAATCCGGTGTGGCGCCACGCCGACGGCAGCGTCGCCGAGTGGTGACGCAGCGCTCCCGATCCTAGCCCGGTATCGCGGCGACGAGCCGGCTGGTGATGATGTCGGGGGCGGTGATCGCCGAACCGCAGACCACCGCGTGGGCGCCGGCGGCGAAGGATTCGCGCACATGCTCGGGCGTCCACACGCCGCCCTCGACGAACACCGGAACCTTGAGGTCGAGCAGTTCGGCCACGAGGTCGAGGGGCGGCCGGTGTGCGCCCTGCGTCTGCCGCGTGTGACCGACCATCGTGGTCGCGACGATGTCGGCGCCCTGCGCCACCGCGAGGACCGCCTCCGCTCTTGTCGCGATGTCGGCCATCACGACACCGCCACGGGCGTGCACGGCGCGGGCCAGCGCCGCGAAGGAGGGACCGGGGCGAGTCCCCTCGGTCGCCTGGATGGCGACGATCTCGACACCCGCGTCCAGCAGGTTCGCGACATCCTCGAGCGACGTCGTGATGTAGTTGTCGAAGCCCTTGCGCTCGTCCTTGACGATGCCGATCACTGGCAGAGGGGAGGCGGTCTTGAGCAGCCGCGCAACCGCCGCACCGTCGACGCGGAAGCCGCCCGCTCCACCCAGCGCCGCCGCCTGCGCAAGCAGGGACAGCGTCTCGGGCGCGCGCAGCGGACTGAGCGGATTCATCGCCTGCGACGAGACGATCAGCTTGCGCGCGAGCCGGGCGATCACGTCGGTCATGCGGTTGCTCCGGTGAGCGTGACGTCGAGCTCGAAGCTGCGGTGCCAGGGGAAGCTCACACTGTCGATCGTCGTGCCGGGCGCGAGTTCAGCCAGCAGCGCATTCAACTCGCGCGCCACATCGCGTGCCGCCGCGGCCTCGCCCGGCGCATCGAAACTGCGCAGGCCCGCATCGTAGGCGCGGCGCACCACGGACTGGTAGCCCCAGTCCTCGATCAGCCGGTGCAGAAGCAACCGCCGCGCCGCCGCCGCATCGTAGGTTCCGGCGCCGCGCGCCACCTGCGTTGCAGCCGCAGCGGCCACCACCGAGCCGAGCGCGTTGCCGGCGGTGTTCCATCCGCCGTAGGCCGCGAGCCGGGTCAGGATGCCGCGCTCACGTAGCGCGTCGATCAGCAGCGGATCGCCGCCATTGGAGTAGCGCAGGTCGGCCAGCGCCACGTCGCGTCCACCCTCGAGCAGCCGCAGCGCAAGCTCCGCCGTCCGCGCAGCGTCGTTGCGGTCGTCGCCGTCGAACTGGGGGATGTGGCCGCACAGATCGCGCCGCCTGCTGTCGGGCGCATGGACCAACAGCGCCATCGCCCCCGCGTCATCGACAAGCTCCGCGCCGGCCGCGCGCACCTGCCGGTCGATGGCGACGCGCAGCGGACCGTTCTCGAAATTGGGGATGCGCTCGAGCCCGGCCGGGTCGGCGCACTCGACCCTGAACCGCGCGGTGCCGTCCAGGATCAGCGCCAGTTGCCGCGCGACCAGTACGGCGCCAACTTCGTCGGCTCCCGGGTACATGAGCACTTGGCCCGGTATCGGTAGAATCCGGCTCCACTGGGTGAGCCAGAGCTGCTCCATCGTGCCTGCCGCGAATTCGGCCGTGTCGTCGGCGGTGATCAGCAGCGGATCGATCGCGCCATCGGCGGCGAGCGACAGGGCGTGGAGGTTGATCTGGTGGTTGCGCAGCCGACGGCGCTCGAAGTCGAGCCGGATATCCCGGGGGATACCGGCCTCGAGCGCTGCCAAATCGGCCCCCGTCTGGCCGGCAAAGGCGCGATGGTGCACGGCGCCCAGTCTGTGCAGCTCGCGCCCATGCGTCGCCCAATAGTCGGGCTCTTCCTGCGGGTTGTAGGAATCGGAGGCGCGCATCACCAGCGTCACGGCGGCAACCGGCAGCGCAGGGTGCCGTTCGCGGATTGCGCGCAGCGCCTCGAGCCGCCCGAGCGCGGTGGCCAGCGGGTCGGCGCTCGTCCGGGCGGCGATCAGCCCGCCGTAGCAGAGCATGTCGGTCGAGACGACCAGCGCGTCGGCAGCGTCGCTGGCCGCTTCCAGCCAGGCGCCGAGCTCGTCGGCGCGTCCAGCCTTGCGCAGGTCCGGGAGCGTTTCACGCGGCGGCAGTGCGAGGCTCGCCCCGGCGATCGCCGCCACGTCGGCGGGGAGCCGCACATTCACCGGGCGTTCGTCGAGCGGCAGGAGGGCGATCCGCGGACCGCGGCCGGAGGAACTGGCGTCGGCGCTCATCAGCTACGGTCGTCCTTGGAAGAGCGATAGATCACGAAGTCGTACGAATAGCGGTCCGCCCGATAGAGGCTCTCGGCATATTCCATCCGCCGGTTGCGCGAATCGTAGGCGACGCGCGTGACGCGGAAGGCCGGCGAGAACTCGGCGACATCGAGCTGGCGTGCGAGGTCGGGATCGAGCACCGTTGCGTGGATCGACTGCTCGGCCTTGCTCACCCGCAGGTGGAAGCGGTCGGCGAGCAGGTCGTAGAGCGAGCCTTCGACCTCGAGCCCGGCGAGTCCGGGGGCGAGGTGCGAGGGGATGTAGGTGTGCTCGATGCACATCGGCTCGTTGTCGGCGGTGCGGACGCGATGGATATGCGTCACGCGATCGCGCGGACTGATCCCCAGTTGCGCACCGATCTCGGCGCCCGCGGCGATCTCGGCGACCTTGGTGGCGAGCGAGCCGGGCTTGAGCCCGCGGGCGCGCATGTCGTCGCTGAACGACGTGAGCTCCACCGATTTGGCAATGCGCGGCTCGCTGACGAAGGTGCCGGCGCCCTGTGTGCGATAGACCCGCCCTTCGTGGTCGAGCTGGTCGAGCGCCCGCCGCACCGTGAGCCGCGTGACGCCGAACTGCTCGGCCAGGTCGCGCTCGGTCGGCATCTTGTCGTGCGGCTTGAGGCCGCCTTCGATCAGGCCGATGAGATGCGCGCGGAGCTGGGCGCTCTTGCTGCCCGAGCGCGCAGACGCCTCCACCTGATGCATCGTCCATCACTCCGCTTGTCCGTCCGCTATCAAGCACAGAGCGGCGCCCTGCGCAAGATATTGGGCTACACCACGGCGGCGCGAAATAGCTACTTGACGCGCGCCACGTTTCGCGTCTTCACTAATTGGGCTACACCAATTTGGCTTTCGGCCGTAGGGAGAGTTGGACCATGAAGCGAACTTCCACACTGGATATGGCCAGTCTGGCCACTGCCACCGCGCTGGGCGTGGTGATGAGTTTTGCCGCGACGATGGGCGCCGCGGCGCAGACCGAGATCACGTTCTCCTACCTCTGGGGCGGCGTCGAAGGCGAAGCCCTCGAGCAGATCATCGCCGACTTCAACGCCAGCCAGAGCAACATCGTGGTCAAGGGCGTCTCGTCGCCCGACACGACAAAGCAACTGGCCTCGATGTCGAGCACGAGCGGTTCGTTCGATATCTCGGATAATTTCGGCTCGAATGTCGGCGCGTGGGCATCCAAGGGCATCCTGCATCCGCTCGACGATGCGGGCATCGACGTGGCCGATTTCATCCCGGCCTCGATCGATCAGGTCACCTATGACGGCAAGCTCTATTCGATCCCCATCGCCGTGCACGACTACCAGCTCATCTACAACAAGAAGCTGCTCGACGAGGCCGGCGTTGCCGTTCCCGCGACGATGGACGAACTGGCCGCGGCCATCAAGGCGCTGACCAAGGTGGACGGTTCGGGCAACATCACGCAGCTCGGCCTCGGCTATGCGTGGATGCCCACCACCATGACAGTGCTCGGCTACGCCTTCGGCGGCGACTGGAACGGCGGCGGCAAGCCGACCCCGACCGACGCCAATGCGATCAAGGGCGTGAACTTCTATGCCGACAATGTGGTCAGGCCCTACACCTCGGCGGCGGTGAACAAGTTCATCGCCGGCTTTGGCCCCTACATGTCGCCCGAGGATCCGTTCCATACCGGCAAGATCGCCATGGTGATCGACGGCGAATGGCGCTCGGCGTCCCTGGGCAAGGTCGAGGGTCTCGACTGGGGCGTGGCGCAGATCCCGGCGGCATCGCCGGAGCTCGCCAATTCGACGCTGGTGGAAGTGAGCACGCTGTTCATCCCCACCAATTCGCAGCACAAGGCCGAGGCCGCCGAGTTCCTCAAGTATCTCGTGAGCCCGCCGGTCATGGCAAAGTTCAGCCATGCGCTGGGCAATCTGCCGGCCCGCACCTCGCTGCTGGGCGATCCGATCTATGCCGATCTGCCCAACTATGCGGCATGGCTCGACGCGCTCAAGAGTCCCAACGCCAAGTCGTTCAGCTCGGCGCCCTATGTGACCGAATATGTCACCGATCTGGGCTCGGCATTTGACGCTGTGGTGCAGGGCACGCAGACTGCCGAGGACGCTCTCAAGGGCGTTGCGGATCGCTCGGCCACGTATGCCCAATAGACCAAAGCGCAGTTTCCGGCTTCGGCCGGACCTCCCGGGAGGCCGGGCCCTGTTCAAGGGCCTGGCCTTCGCCTCGCCGTTCCTCATCGGCTTTGCGGTGTTCTTCGCCTGGCCGATTCTCGCCTCGGGCTACTACAGCCTCACCGACTTCAGCCTCTTCCAGCCGCCCAAGTTCGTCGGCCTCGCGAACTATCAGCGCATGCTGATCGACGCCAAGTTCTGGAAGAGCCTCTACAACACGCTGTTCCTCACCGTCACGGGCGTGCCGCTGAGCCTTGCCATCGCGCTCGCGGGCGCGCATGTGCTCAATCTGCCGGTCAGGGGCCAGCCGCTGTTCCGTGCGCTGGTCTATCTGCCTACCATCATCCCCGTCGTCGCCGGCGGCTTCCTGTGGCGCTGGCTGCTCAACGCGCAATACGGCTTCGTCAACGAAATCCTGCGTTGGTTCTCCATCCCGCAGCCCAACTGGCTGGTCGAGCCCGCCTGGGGCAGCATCTCGGTGCTGCTCGTCTCGCTGTGGACGGTCGGCGGCACCATGCTCATCTACCTTGCCGCGCTCAAGGACGTGCCGCAGGATCTTTACGAGGCCGCCGCGATCGATGGCGCCGGACCCTGGCGCCGCTTCGTCTACGTCACCTGGCCGACGATCTCGTCCGTAACGTTGTTCCAGATCGTCGTGCTGCTGATCGCCTATCTCCAGATCTTCACCCAGCCTTTCGTCTTGGCCAAGGATCCGGGTATCGGCTCCTCGACCTCGTCCGGCCCGGGCGATTCAATGCTGACCTACAGCGTCTATCTGTTCCAGAACGCGTTCCTCTTCCTCAAGATGGGCTATGCGTCGGCAATGGCGTGGATGCTGCTGGTCGTGACGCTGGCCGTCACGCTCGTTCTCCTCTGGTCCTCGCGCTTCTGGGTACACAATGGCCGCGCCCGTGATTAGTCTCCAGCGTGGTGTCAATTGGGTCGCGCAGCGCGCGGTGACGATCCTGCTCGTCGCCGTGTTCGTCTTCCCGTTCGTCGTCATGCTGACCACGGCGTTCAAGCCGACCGACGACATCTTCTCGGCGCCACCCGAGCTCTGGCCGCGCACCTGGACGCTCGAGCAGTTCATGCTGGCGGTGAACCAGTTTCCGTTCTTCCGCTATCTCGCCAATACGCTGCTGATCTCGGGCCTCAGCGTCGCGGGCACGCTGCTCGCTTCGCCGCTCGTCGCCTATTCGCTCGCCAAGCTCGAATGGCCGGGCCGCAACCTGCTGTTCGTCACCGTTCTCGCCACCATGATGCTGCCGCCACAGGTGACGCTCATTCCGGTCTACATGCTGTGGAACGGCCTTGGCGCCACCAACAGCTACCTGCCGCTGGTGGTGCCTGCCTTCCTCGGCACGCCGTTCTTCATCTTCATGATCCGGCAGTTCCTGCTGGCGGTGCCCGACGAGCTGATCGAGGCGGCGCGGATCGACGGCGCCAGCGAGCTTCGCATCTGCTGGACCATCGTCCTTCCCATTGCCCGCCCGGCGCTCATCACCTCGGCGGTGTTCCAGTTCGTCTGGACCTGGACCGATTTCCTCAATCCGCTGATCTATCTCAACGATTCCGACAAATACACGCTGTCGATCGGCCTCTATTCCTTCTTCGGACAGCACGGCGTGCAATGGGGACCGCTGATGGCCGCCTGCGTACTGTTCACCCTGCCGGCGGTGGTCATCTACATTGCGGCGCAGCGCTACTTCGTGGGCGGCATCGCCGCGGGAGCGGTCAAGTGAGCCGGTTGGCGCTCGGTATCGATATCGGCGGCACCAAGATACTTGCCGGGCTCGTCGACGAGGCAGGCACGGTTCATGCGCAGCATCGCGTCGCAACCCCGGCAGCAGAAGGCGGGGAAGCGGTGCTGCGGGCCGTGATCGACGCGGCGCGCACGCTAGTCTCGACCACCGACCTCAGGCCGGACGCCTGCGGCGTTGGCACGGCAGGCGTCGTCGACACGGCCGGGACGGTCGTGTCTGCCACCGACCTGCTTCCCGGCTGGGTGGGCCTCAGGCTGGCGGACCGGCTCGCCGAGGCATTCGGCCTCAACACCGTCGTCCTCAACGACGTGCATGCCACGGCCGTTTGCGAGGCGCGGCTCGGCGCCGCCCGCGGCTACGGCTCGGCCCTGATCGTTGCTCTGGGCACCGGGATCGGCGGGGCGCTCATCCGGGGCGGCCGGCTCGATCCGGGCCGGACGGGAATTGCAGGCTCCATCGGACACGTCCTCGCGCCGCTGCATCGCGGGGCAGTCTGCTCATGCGGCGCGCCCGACCATATCGAGGCCTATGCCAGCGGTCCTGCCATCGAGGCTGAGTACGCCGCGCGGTCGGGCCGCGTGCTGGACCTGCGGTCCATTGCGGCACGCGACGACGAGCTCGCCCGGCAGGTCATCGCCGAGGCCGGCGAGGCGCTCGGCGGCACCATCGGCACGGCGGTCAATCTCCTCGACGGCGATATCGTTGTAATCGGCGGGGGCGTCGCCGAGATCGGTGAGCCGCTGATCCGCGCCATCGGCGCCGGGTTGCGGCGTCACGCGCTGCCGCCGGCTCGCAACGTCCCCGTTGCGCTGGCGCGGCACCGCACGAATTCCTGCCTCATCGGCGCCGCGTCCGCGGCGCTTGGCGGCGTCTAGCTGCGCGATATCCGCCCCAGGGCTGCATAGGCCTCCTCGAGGCCGGCGAAGCCACCCTCGGCGATGGTGATCGGCGCGGCGCTGTCGGCGATGGCGACGAGCAATGTCGTGATCGCCTCGACATCGCCGTGGATTTCACCCGCCGCCGCAGCGCGTTTCAGGGCGCCCGCGAAGATGTCGCGGATTTCCGTCGAAAAGTGCGCGAGCCGGGCGCGGCCGGCCTCGGTAAGCAACTCCTGGTCCTGCCGGAGGCGGGAGATCAGGCTCCACGGCCGGACCAGTTCGCCGTCGGCGTTGAACCGATCGTAGCGCTGGCGGCTGAAGACCAGCATCTGCCGCAGCTTGTCGGGCAGGGGCGTGCCGTCCACCGCCCAGACGCCGCGCAGCGCTTCGAGCGTCGCCGCCACATAGTCGGCCAGCACCTCGTCGATCAGCGCGGCCTTGGAGCCGAAATGGTAGTGGATGTTGGCCCGCGTGATCCCCAGCCGCGTGGCAATCTCGGCATAGCCCATGCCGCGATAGCCGTGCCGCACCAGCAACTCCTCGGCCAGGCGCTTGATCTCGCTGCGGCTCTCGCTCTCGTCCATGCCGTCCCCTAGCGCAGATTGGGCCGGATGCACATTGACGCCATACTTACTTACATGTCAGTAAGTATACGAGTGGGGAGGAAGAGATGACGGCACCGACGGTCATTCGACGCGGCAATTTCGTGTTTGTGGGTGGTCTCGTGGCGCGCGACCGCAGCGGCGCCATTGCACCTCCCGACGTACGGCTGCAGACCCGGCTCGTCTTCGACACCCTCCGCGACATGCTCGAGAGCGTCGGCGCCAGCCTGGGCGACGTGGTCAAGCACTCGATCTACTTTGCCTGCGCGCCCGAGCAGGCGGCGATCGACGCGTTCACGGCCGATGTTGACGCGGTGCGGGCGCGCTACTTCACCGCGCCTGGCCCGACGCGGACCGAGTTGCGCTGCGGCCTCGATACCGAAGGCGCGCTGCTGATGCTCGATACCTGGGTGGTAATCGGCGGCAAACGTGAAGTCATTGATCCGCCCGGTCACTGGGGCTGGGGCGTCGAGCAGCCCTTCGTTCATGGCTGGAAGGTCGACGACATGCTGTTCATCGGCGGCCAGCGCTCGCTCGATGCCAACGGCAAGGTGCTCGGCCTCGGCGACATCGAGATCCAGACAGACGAGTCGTTCCGCAATCTCGATACGATGCTGGGGGCCGGTGGTGGCGACCGCCACAGCCTGATGCGGCAGAACACTTATTTCCGCTTCTTCGGCGAGGGGCGCGAGGTCACGCAGTACTGGGAGAAGATGACGAATGTCCGCCGCCGCTACATGTCGGTGCCGTCGGCGGCGGGCGCCGGGCTGCGCATCCAGGGCATGCCGCAGGTCGACGAATTGATCCAGGTCGAAGGGATCGGCGTCCTCGGCGACGAGCGCGTCCGTCTCCAGCCCAAGGATCACTGGGACTGGAGCATCTCCAATTCGCAGTTCACGCAGGGCTGGGCCAAGGGGCCGCTGATCTTCATCGGCGGGCAGATATCGGCCGACAACAAGGCGCAGGCGGTGGGCGACGACATGGAGGCCCAGGCGCGCAACGTCTTCCAGTTCATCCGCAATGTGCTGGGCGAAGGCGGCTACACCGAAGCCGATGTGCAAAAGCTCTACATCTACTTCCATGCCGAGGGTGACTGGAACGAGATTGCAGCGGCGCGCGAGACGATCGCCCGGGTGCAGCGCGAATTCTACCCCGAGCCCGGTCCGGTCGTCACCGCCATCCGTGTCGCCGGCTTCGCCTTCGAGAATTTGCTGATCGAGATCGAAGCGTTCGGAGTCCGGTAGTGGGCCGTGGCGACTTCCCCGCGGCGGAGTTTGAGCGACGGCTCGGGCTCGTGCGCGGGCAGATGGGGGCACGGAGCCTCGACAGTCTCGTCGTCATCCATCCGGCCTCGATCCACTGGCTCACCGGCAGCGAAGCCAAAAGCTATCAGGAGTTCCAGTGCCTCATCGTCGGCGCGCGCGAGTCCAGTCCGCTCGTCGCGCTGGTTCGCGCTGGCGAGGTACACGAGCTCGAGACCGAGGCGCGTGTCGATGAGGTCGTGGGTTGGGGCGGCGGCATCGCCGAGGATCCCATCGCGGCGTTCGAAGCAGTGGCGCGCAGGCATGGCGTGCTCGGAGGGCGCGTCGGGCTCGAAGTCCCGGGCTACTACCTCCACCCCCATCACTACGAAGCGCTGCGCGATCTGATCGGCGCCGACAGGCTCGTCGACGCAACACTGCTGGTCGCCGACCTCAGGATGGTGAAGTCACCGCTCGAGCTGGCCTATGTCCGCGAGGCGGCGCGTCTCGCCGATCTCGGCATGCAGCAGTTCACGGCCGCAAGTCCTCTCGGCCGCAGCGAGCTCGAGCTTGCCGGCGATATCTATGGTGCGCTGCTGGGGGCCGGCAGCGGCATTGCCGCCAGTCCGATCAATCTCGTAAGCGGCCCGCGCTCGGCCTATTCGCACGGCGCCCCGACCGAGCGGCGCCTCGCCGTCGGCGACTTCGGCAGCATCGAGTTTGGAGCGACGTTCAAGCGCTATACATCGACCATCGGCCGGCAGTTCGTGCTGGGGCGCCCGACAGCCCGCATGCGCGAGCTCTACGACGTGGTTCGCGCCGCCAGCGATGCCATGCTGGCGGTGATCGGCGACGGCGTCGCCGCCATCGAGGTGCACGAGGCCGCCCGGCAAATCATCGCTGCCGCCGGCCTCGATCGCTACCGGGTGCACCTCTCCGGCTACGGGCTAGGGCCGAGCTTCCCGCCGAGCTGGGCCGAGCCGCTGCACCTGCTCGAGGGCACGTCCTACACGCTGCGCGCGGGCATGGTGATCACCGTCGAGCCGCCGGTGTTCATCGGCGAAGAGGGGCTTGGCGCCCGCATCATCGACAACGTCATCGTGACCGACAGCGGGGCCGACCTGCTCTCGACGGTCACCCGCGACCTGTTCGAGGTCGCCTGATGTCAGCCACCCAGCTCATGCGCAATCTCGGCGCAGGCGATCTTGAGCCGCGCCAGCATCGCATCGAAATCGGGGGCGCTGCTGCGCCGGCTCACCGCGGCCACGGTGACGCAGGCGACCGCGCGATCGCCGGTGACGATCGGGCAGACCACATCGGTCACGCCGATGATGTCGCGGCTCTCATGGATGATGGCGCCTTGCCGGCGCACGTCGTCGAGCTCCGTCGCCAGCCGCGTCGGGTCGGGCGGCAGCCGCATCAGCGTCAGGCATTCGTCGATCATGCGCTGCCGGATCGCGGCCGGCTGGAAGGCCATCAGCACGAGGCCGGAATGCGCGTCGGCCAGCGGCCGGCGATAGCCGAGCTTGAGCGAGAAGTTCATGTCGGCGCCGCCCGAGGCGGCGGCGATGATCACCGTCTCGCCGCGATGCGCGACCACCAGGTGTGCCGCCTGGTGCACTTCGTCGGCGAAGCGCTCGACGATAGGGGCCGCGACGCTCACCAGATCGCGGGCCCGCGCCGTCTGCATGCCCAGCCCGAACAGCTTGTTGGACAGCACCAGGCCCTCGCCGCTGTCCTCGCGCTGCAGGTAACCGCGCCCCACCAGCACATGCACCATGCGGAAAATCTCATTCTTGGAGCGCCCGAGCTCCTCGGCGATCTGCCGGGTGCCGAGCGGCTGTCCGGCTCGCGCCAGCAGCTCGAGGATGTCGAGCCCCTTTTCGAGAGCGGGGGCGCTGTAGCTGAGTTTGTCTTCTGCCATTCGGTTCACCAATGACGCTTGACGACACATATGAAGCAACATAGCGTGACAGCCACGCCGGAATCCAGCGCTGAGCTAGCCCATTCCTGCCGCCTGCAGAAGGGGGATCTGCACGGATGAACTACAATTTCAGATTTAACGCCCTCGCCCCCTACACCGGCGAAATCCTCCGCGGCATCGGCCTCACGCTGCAGCTCACCTGCCTCACCATGGCGATCGCGCTGGTGGTCGGCCTGTTCGTGGCGCTGGCCCGGATGAGCGACAATCGGCTGCTGAGCGGCGCGGCGGCCACCTATGTCGAGGCCATCCGCAACACGCCGCTGCTGGTGCAGCTCTTCATCGTCTTCTTCGGCCTCCCCAGCATTGGCATCCGGCTCGACGCCTACACCGCGGCGGTGATTGGTCTGTCGATCAATGTCGGCGCCTATGCCGGCGAAATCCTCCGGGCCGGTATCCAGTCGATCCGGCCCAGCCAGGTCGAGGCCGGGCGGGCGCTCGGCATGACCGCCGGACAGACGTTCCGCAGCGTCGTGCTGTTCCCGGCGGTCAAGGCGATCTATCCCGCGCTCGCCAGCCAGTTCGTGCTGCTGCTGCTTGCCACCAGCGTCGTCTCCTCGCTCGGCGCCGGCGAGCTGTTCCACCAGGCAGCGTTCATCGACTCGCGCACCTATCGCTCGTTCGAAGCCTACGCGCTCATCACGCTGACCTACCTCATCCTCACGCTCGGCTTCCGGGCGCTGTTCGCGCTGGTCTACTGGCTGGTCTTCGTGCGGAGGTCGCGCGCATGATCCGCGAACTCGGCCCCAACGACATCGTCTATCTGCTGGAGGCGGCGCGCTGGACCATCGCGCTCGCGCTCATCGCCATGGTCGCGGGCGGCGTGCTCGGGCTTGTCGTCGCGGTGCTGCGCATCGTCGCCTTCGCCCCGGCCAACTGGCTCGCCATCGGCTACATCAATCTCGTCCAGGGCACGCCGCTGCTCGGCCAGCTGTTCATTTTCTTCTTCGGCCTGCCGCTGTTCGGCATCCAGGTGGGCGCGTGGGAGGCGGCGGCGCTGGCGCTCTCGATCAACGCCTCGGCCTTTCTCGGCGAGATCTGGCGCGGCAGCCTGCAATCGGTGTCGCCGCGGCAATGGGAGGCGGGCGCGGCGCTCGGCCTCAATTACTGGCAGCGCCTCACCAGCGTAATCCTGCCGCAGGCGGTGCGCATCTCGATCGCCCCCACCGTCGGCTATCTGATGCAGCTGGTGAAGGACACGTCGCTCACCGCGCTCATCGGTTTCATCGAGCTGACCCGCGCCAGCCAGATTCTCAGCGCCGCCACCTTCAAGCCCCTCCAGGTCTACGGCCTCGCCGCCATCGCCTACTTCGTCATCTGCTTCAGCCTGTCGCGGCTGAGCCAGCATCTCGAGAAGAGAACCCATGCCGCTCGTTGAGATCACCGATATTCACAAGAGCTTCGGCCTCGTCGAGGTGCTCAAGGGCGTTTCGCTCACCCTCGAAAAGGGCGAGATCGCCGCCGTCATCGGCCGTTCCGGCTCCGGCAAGTCGACAATGCTGCGCTGCGTCAATGGGCTCGAGCGCGTGCAGTCGGGCCGCATCGTCGTCGACGGCCTCGAGGTTACGGCGCCGGCGACCGACCTCAATGTGCTGCGCCAGCGTGTCGGAATGGTGTTTCAAAGCTACAATCTGTTCCCGCACCTCAATGTCGAACGCAATGTCATGCTGGCGCTCCGGAAGGTGCGCCGCATGGCCGATGCCGAGGCGCGCGACATCGCCCGTGCGATGGTCGCCAAGGTCGGGCTCGCCGACAAGCTCGCGGCCTATCCCGACGAGCTGTCCGGCGGCCAGCAGCAGCGCGTCGCCATCGCGCGCTCGCTCGCCATGCAGCCCACCATCATGCTGTTCGATGAGATCACCTCCGCCCTCGACCCCGAACTCGTGGGCGAGGTGCTGAAGGTCCTCGAGGAGCTTGCCCGCGAGGGCATGACGATGATGCTCGTCACGCACGAGATGAACTTCGCCAAGAACGTCGCCGACCGGGTGATCTTCATGCACCAGGGCAATGTCCATGAGGACGGCCCGGCGCGCGAGACCCTGCTTGAGCCGCGTACACCCGAGCTCGGGAGCTTCCTGAGCGCGGTCCTGCACTAGCCCAGAACCGACCATCGACCAACCATAGACCAAGAAGGGGACTACAATGTTGAAGCATCTCTCCAGGATCGTCTCAGCCGTGCTCCTGGCCGGCGCAGTTACTGCAGGTCCTGCCCTCGCGGCCGACCTGCAGGAAATCATCGCCGCCGGTAAGGTGAGGATCGGCGTACCCGTCGACGTGGCGCCCTTTGGCTCCAACGACGCCAACAACCAGCCGGTCGGGCTCGACGTCGACATGGCCAACAACATCGCCAAGGCGCTGGGCGTCGAGCTGGAACTGCAGCAGATCACCGGTGCCAACCGCATCCCGTATCTGGCCACCGACAAACTCGACATCGTCATCGCCGCGATGGGCGCCACGCCCGAGCGGGCGCTGCAGATCGCCTTCACCTCGCCCTATGCGGCGCTGTCGGTGGGCGTGTTCGGACCGGACAGCATCGCCATCACCAGCGCCGACCAGATCACCAGCGAGACCATCGCGGTGGCCCGCGGCACCACGCAGGACCTGCTCCTCACCGAGCTCGCGCCCAACGCCACGATCCAGCGCTATGACGACGACGCGACCGCTGCCGCCGCCTTCATCTCGGGTCAGGCCCAACTGCTCGCCACCGCCGACATCGTCGCCAAGGATCTGATGGAAAAGAACCCCGGCGCCGAGCTCAAGCCGAAGTTCCTGATGCAGTTCTCGCCCTGCTATATCGGTATCCAGCAGGGCTCGCCCGAGCTGCTGCGCTGGCTCGACACCTACATCCACGTGAGCCAGCTCGACGGCACGCTGTCGGCGCTGTCGGAAAAGTGGATCGGCACCAAGCTGCCCACGCTTCCCGCCATCTGATCATCCATCCTCCCGGCGCGGCGGGTTCGCCTGCCGCGCCGTCCCCCTCGCCACCGCCCAGCCAGGTTTTCGATGTCCACCGCGCGCACCACCATCGATTTCGACCGCACCGGCAAGCAGATCGGCTTCGTCGACATCCCGCATTCGCCGCATGAGGATGCCTGGGGCGCCACGCGTATTCCGCTGGCCGTCATCCGCAACGGCAGCGGTCCCACGGTCATCCTCGAAGCGGGCAATCACGGCGACGAATATGAGGGGCCCATCGCGCTGGGCGAACTGCTGCGCGAACTCGACCCCGGCGCCGTCAATGGCCGCATCATCATCCTGCCGGCGGTGAATACACCCGCTGTCGATGCCGGCCGGCGCACCTCGCCTGTCGACGGGCTCAATCTCAACCGCACCTTCCCGGGCGACGCCACCGGCACCATCACGCAGCAGATCTCCGCCTATGTCAGCGACGTGATCCTGCCGCTGGGCGATGCTTTCGTTGATCTCCATTCGGGCGGCTCCTCGCTCAATATCCTGCCCAGCGCCATCATCGAGCCGGCCGCCGATCCGGTGCTGCGCCGCCGCAACATCGATGCCGTACTGGCCTTCGGCGCGCCGCTGACAGTGGTCATCGACAATCTGGGCGAGCCGCGCACCTCCACCGCAACGGCCGTGCGCGCTGGGCTCGTCACCATCGGCACCGAGCTGGCCGGCGCCGGCACCGTGTCGCCCGATGCGCTCGCGATCTGCCGACGCGGCGTGCGCAACGTGCTCGCCCATTTCGGCGTCCTCGATCCGGCCAGCGCCACGCCACCGGCGCGTCCCGACGCCATCCTGCGTATCCCCGGGCATGATGGTTATGTGCTCGCGCCCACCGCCGGCGTGTTCGAACCGTTTCACGCGCTCGGCGCGCGGGTCTCGGCCGGACAGGAAGCCGGCCGCATCCATAACCTCGTCAACCCCTCGCGCGAACCGGAAGTCGTGCGCTACGGTGCCGGCGGCATCGTCTATGGCCAGCGCCAGCCCGGCCGCGTCGTGATCGGCAATTGCTGCGTCACGGTCGCGGCGCCGTATGAGGGGGAAATTTCTTGATCGAGATCGAAGACGTCCGTGCCGCGCAGCGCCGTATCGCGGGCCATGTGCGGTACACGCCGGCCATGCGCGCCACGGCCCTGCGGGACGGGCTCGGCGATTTCGATCTGTGGCTGAAGCTCGAGCTCTTGCAGGCCACCGGCTCGTTCAAGGCGCGCGGCGCCACCAACAAGCTGCTGTCGCTCGACAAGGCGGCGCTGGCGCGCGGCGTCGTCACCGCCTCGGGCGGCAATCATGGGCTCGCCACGGCGCGGGCCGGCTACATGGCCGGCGTTCCCGCCACCATCTTCCTGCCCACCAACGCGGCGCCGTCCAAGATCGAGAAGCTCAAGGCGTGGGGCGCGCAGACGCGGATCGTGGGCAGCGCCTGGCATGAATCGAACGAAGCGGCGATGGCCTTCAATCGCGAGGCCGGCGCCGCCTACTTCCATCCGTTCGCCGATCCGCTCGTGGTCGCCGGGCAGGGGACCGTCGGGCTCGAATGCCTCGACCAGATCGAGGGGCTCGATACCATCCTCGTCGCCATGGGCGGCGGCGGCCTGGTCAGCGGCGTGGCAACCGCGATCAAGGCGCTGAAGCCCTCGGTGCGCGTCATCGGCATCGAAGCCGAAGGCTCGCCCGTGCTGCTGCGGGCGCTCGAGGCGGGCCGCAACATCGCGCTCGACCGGGTTACCACCAGCGTTGCCACCATGAGCTGCGCCAAGACCGACGATTCGATCTTTGAAACCGTGCGGGCGCGGGTCGACGACATCGTTCTCGTCAGCGATGACGAGATGCGCACGGCAGCGAAATGGCTGTGGTTCGAGCTCGGCCTTGCCGCCGACCTCAGCGGTGCCGCGGCCATCGCGGCGCTGCATACCGGTCGGGTGAAGCCGGCGGCGGGCAGCCAGGTCTGCGCCATCGTCTGTGGCGCGGGCCCCGACGCCCTCCTCTGAAGTCAGGCGGCCGGCGGGCTCATTGCCCCTGCTGCACCGTTTCGCGTCCGACCCGTGCCTGCAAGTGCGGTGGATAGCGGTGGCCCTCGATCGCCGTTGTCGCGAGGACCGCGTCGATCTGCGCGCGCTCGGCGTCGCTGAGCTCCACCGCGGCCGCGCCGAAATTTTCCTCGAGCCGATGCAGCTTCGTCGTTCCCGGGATCGGCACAATCGAGGGCCGTTGCGCCAATAACCAGGCGAGCGCGATCTGCGCGAGGCTGACCCGCTTTCCTTCGGCGATCTGCCGCAGGACCGCGATCAGGCTCTGATTGGCCCTGCGGGCAGCGGTGGTGAAGCGCGGCACGATGTTGCGCACATCGTCGCTGCCGAATGTCGTCGACTCGTCGATGGTGCCGGTAAGGAAGCCCTTGCCGAGGGGGCTGAACGGCACAAAGCCGATGCCAAGCTCGTCGAGCAGCGGCAGCAAGTGCTGCTCCGGCTCGCGCCACCACATTGAGTACTCGCTCTCGATGGCGGCGAGCGGCAGCACCGCATGGGCGCGGCGGATCGTCTGCAGTCCCGGCTCGGAGAGGCCGAAATACCTCACCTTGCCGATTGCGATCAGGTCCTTGACCGTCCCCGCGACGTCCTCGATGGGCACGTTGGGATCGACGCGGTGCTGGTAGAGCAGGTCGATCACATCGGTGCGCAGGCGCTTGAGCGACGCATCCACGGATTTGCGGATTTCGTCGGGGCGGCTGTCGGTCAGTTGCGGTTCGCCCGGCTTGGGCACGGTGAGGCCGAACTTGGTGGCGATCGCCACCTTGTCGCGCATCGGCTCGAGCGCCTCGCCGACCAGCTCTTCATTGTTGCCGTAAACCACGGCGGTGTCGAACAGCGTCACGCCCAGCTCATAGGCGCGGCGGATCACCTTGATGGCGTCGACCCTGGGCGTCTCCGGCCCGAAGGAATGGCTCAGCCCCATGCAGCCGAACCCCATGGCCGAGACTTCGAGGCCGCCGAGCTGGCGCGTCTTCAATAGCCGCTCCCCTTGCCGGCGGCAGGCGCCGCGTCGCGGACCAGTGCGAGCCGGCCGCGTCCGGCCTCCGTCATCAGTCCGGTGTCGGAGCCGACCGTGACGAAGTCGAAGCCCATCTCCACCATGCGCTTGGCCTGCGGGCCGTTGGCGCAGTGCATACCCACATGGCGACCGGTGGCGCGGCTGCGCTCGACCACATGGCGCAGCGCCTCGACGAAGCGCGGATCGGTGCTGTCGCCATTCGCGCCCAGCCCCATCGACAGCGTCAGGTCGGAGGGGCCGACATAGACGCCGTCCAGTCCCTCGGTCGCAAGGATCGCGTCGAGATTGGAAAGGCTGAGTGGCGTCTCCACCTGCCCGAACACCACGATCTCCTTGTTGGCGTCGTCGGTGGTGTAGTTGGGCCCCTGCGACATGGCGGCCCGGGTCGGGCCGAAGCTGCGCTGGCCGATCGGGGGATAGCGGCAGGCCTCCACCAGCCGCCGCGCATCCTCGGGCGTATCGATCATCGGGCACACCACGCCATAGGCACCGGCATCGAGCAGCTTCATGATCTGCGGCGGATCGAGCGATGTCGGCCGCGCCAGCGGCACCACCGGGGTGGTCGAGATTGCGGTCAGCATCGGCAGCGCGCCCGCATAGTCGATGGCGCCATGCTGCAGGTCCACCGTCAGCGAGTCGAAGCCGATATGCGACATCACCTCGGCAGAGTGAGAGGATGGCACGCCCAGCCAGCCATTGAGCACTGGCCGGCCGCTGGCCCAGATCTCCTTGAGGCGGTTGCCGCGCATCGTCTCAGGCCTTGAGTGACAGGGTTGCGAGCATGAAACCGGTCATGCTGTCCGGCAGTTCCGCCCTGAGCCGCAGATAGTGGCCGAAATGGCCGAGCCGCGCCATGCTGACGCCGTCGACCTCGGTGGGGATGGCGAGGCTCGTGCCTTCGTCCACCCAGCGCATGCCGTCGAGCGAGATTTGCACATGCGCCTTGGCGCCAGCCCCGAGCGTGCCCGCCTCGAGCGTGCGCACCATGATGATGGCTTCGCGGGCCCAGCTCGCCTCGTAGGGCTCGGTCGTCGACCCGTCGACCCAGTCCTCACCGCGCGCGATGACGGCCGTGTAGCTCTCCGCCAGCATTACCAGTCTCCCGACAAGAGGATAGAGTCGAAATAGAGGAAGGCGCGCCGATCCGAATCGCTGTCGACGAAGGGAATGACATTGAACAAATTCTGCAGGTTCGGCATCGCGTCGAACTTCAGCGTCCCCAGTCCCGACAGGTCGAGCACCAAATCGTTGCACTGCAGCTCGGTGTAGCGCAGCGTGCGGATATCGAAGCCAAGGCGGAAATAGTGCCAGTTCACCTTGGTTGGAATCTCGTTATAGCAGATCAACTGGTGACCGCCGGGGATGTCCTTCCAGTTCTCCTCGCCGTAGTGGTAGATCGTCACCGTGCGGTCGCCGACATTGTCGAAGTCGACGCTTTGCTCCTTGTACTGCCACTTGTTCTGCAGCTTGCCGTCCAGCGCGTTGAGGTAGCGGACCTGCGGCAGCACGCGGTGCTTGCTGTCCTGCACGTCGAACACCACGCCCCATGAGCGCACGTCGCTGTCGGAGAGTTCGAGCTGCGTCGCCTCGGGCTTGTAGGTGAAGAAGCACTCGAGCTGCATCGTGCAGGCGCGCGGGAAGGTCATGCGCTTGAGGCTCACGGTCTGCGAACCGCGGCCGGGGCGCGAGGCGAGCTTGAGCGCATAGGAGCCGGTCAGCGCGCCATGCGTGCCGCCGTCCCACTGCGTCAAATTGCTCAGCATGGGCGGCGTAAACTGCTTGTAGCCCGGATGCATCGTCCGCAGGCTGCCGGTGTAATTGCCCAGCAGTTCGGTCCAGCCCGACATGCCCTGGCTGAAATCGTCGTAAAACATGATGCGGGGCAGGGGGTCGAAGCGACTGAGGTTGATGTCCGGTCGCTGCCCGGCTTGTGAAGTGCTGATCATTGGAACGCTGGGGCCTCTGTGAAACCGATCGGTGCGGAGCAATTGCCGCGCGTCTGGGGGCGGGTCGGGAACGTCCCTCCACTCCGTCACATGTAAAAGCAGGTTTTGTTAGTGTCAACATAGCTCGGCCTGGCGGAGGCGTTACGAGAGGCGTTGCTAGGGGTGTGTGCAGGCAGCGGGGAGCCTGTATTTCGCGCCTTCGGCGCCGGCGGATTGAGTGGAATGGCCCAGGGACTAGTTGTCGCGGGCCTTCAGACGCTCGGCTCCGGCGTCCACTGGTCGAGCGGTCGTCGCACGGAGCGGGGTGGGGCAGGCGAAGACCCTCCGCCTGCTGCCGCATCGAACTTTTGCTTGACACCAATGATAGTGACTATCGTATATGAAACGTCCGGCTAGAAAAGTGCCGGTACGGGAGGAAACGCCAATGCTACGCAAGATCCTGGCCACCGCCGTCCTTCTCGCTGCCACCGCGGGAAGCGTTTCGGCACAGGAGCCGCGGACCCTGACCATCATTTCCCACAACGTCCACAAGACCGCCGCCACCGGCGGCGACCTCGCCACCGCGCAGAACATCGCGGGCGAGTGGGCGGAGCGGAACAATGTCACCCTCAATTGGGTCACGCTCGATATCGGCCCGCTGCATGATCGCCTGCTGCGCGAGATGAGCCTGGGCGAAACCAGCGTCGACCTGGCCGCCGTGCTCAATACGCGCATCGTGCCCAGTGTCGCGAGTCTGCTCGAGCCGCTCGATCCGCATATGCAGGCCAATCCCATCGAGGATTTCGACGGCATCGCCGAAGGCTTGCGCAATGCGACGGTGATCGACGGCAAGCGCGTCGCGGTCCCTTATCGCCACGCGACAAACGCCCTGCACTTCAACAAGACGCTGCTCGCCGAGCGCGGCGTCGCCGTGCCCGCCACGCTCAACGAGATGCTCGCCGCGGCCCGCGCCGCCACCTACACGCGTGACGACGGCACGCGGGTCTATGGCCTCGTGACAACGCTCGACACGCATGTCACCGCGCTGCAGTTCCTCAGCGCGTTCGGCGCGGTCTATATCGACGCCGATCTCAATGTGCGCGCCAACTCGCCGGAGATGGTCGCCGGCCTCACCGAGCTCGCCAATCTCTACAAGGAAGGCGTGCTGCCCTCCAACGTCACGGCGCTCGGCCTCGACGAGCTGATCGCCACCATGCGCGAAGGCCGCGGCGTGTTTGCGATCAATCCGTTCTCGCGTTACACCGCGCTCAACGATCCGGCCGCCTCGCTCTATCCGGGCCAGATCGACGTCATGCCGTTCCCCACCAACGAGCCCGGCAAGGCTTCGGCCAACACCGAGTTCTGGTCATGGGCCATCCCGGCCAATTCCAAGCAGAAGGACCTCGCCTACGACCTCATCCGCGAGCTGTCGGGCAAGGATGCGACGGTTCGTGCGGCGCTCAACGGCAACGGCCCGGTGCGGCCGGCGGCCTATGACGATCCGCGCATCATCGAGAAGCTGCCCTATGCCGCCGCCGAAGCGATCGGCCTGAGGGATGCCTCGGTTGCCGTGCCGGCCTTCGCGGGCGCCGTCGAAGCCACCACCATCTTCATCGAGGAGATGCAGGCGGCCGTGCTTGGGCTCAAGACTCCCGAAGACGCGGCGGCCGCGCTCCAGACGCGCGCCGAAGAGCTGGTCGCGAAGTCGAAATAACCGCACACTAGGATTGCAACCGCCGCGCGGCGCCCGCTGCGCGGCGGTCTGAAATTCCGGATCTGGGGAAGAGCGAGAGATGAGGCGACTGAACCCGGCTGCCATCCTGATGCTGGCGCCCACCCATCTCCTGCTCTTTCTCGTGATCGCTCTGCCGTCGATCTATGTGTTCTGGCTGAGCCTCAACGAGTCGACCTACGGCTCCGACCTGACCTTCGTCGGCTTCAACAATTACGTGACGGTGCTCACCAGTCCCTATTTCTGGCGAGCGGCGCTCAACACGCTGATCGTCGTCAACGCCGTCGTCTACATCGAACTGCTCATCGCCATCGGCATGGCGGCGCTGTTCCTGGGCGGCGTGCGCTACCCAAAGATCATGTTCGCCATCGTTCTCATGCCCTACGCCATCTCCGAGGTCGTGGGTGTGCTGGTGTGGAAGATCATGCTCAACACCGGCAGCGGCGTCCTGGCGCGCACCATCGAGGCGCTGGGCTTCGGCATGTTCAACTGGAGCGTGTCGCCGCCGCTGGCGCTCAGCGTGGTGACGCTGATCTCGATCTGGCATCATTTGCCGTTCACCTTCCTCCTCATCTATGCGGGCATGCTGGCGATCCCCAAGTCTCTCTACGAAGCATCGCGCATCGACGGGGCCTCGCGGTGGCAGGAATTCTGGCGCATCACGCTGCCGCTCACCGTCCCCGCGATCCTGATCTCGCTGATCTTCCGCTTCGTGTTCGCCTTCCGCCTGTTCTCGGAAGTCTGGCTGCTCACCGCGGGCGGTCCGGCGCGTCTCACCGAAGTGCTCGCCGTCTACCTCTACCAGAGCGGCTTCAAATACGGCGAGTTCGGCACTGCGTCGGCCACGGGCTGGCTCATGGTACTCGGCTCGCTCGGTGTCGCCTCTGTCTATCTGTGGGCAATGCACCGGAGGATGGTCTCGGGCAATGACTGAAGCCACTCCCATCGTCCTGCCGAACATGGCCGCGCGCCGCGTCGCCGGCATCGCGCGTGCCATCGTACGCACCGCGCTGTTCGCGCTCATCATCGTGTGGTCGGCGTTTCCGATCCTCTACATCGTGGTCTCCTCCTTCAAGCAGCAGAAGGAGATCTTCAAATACCCGCCCGACATCATCTTCACGCCCACCTTCGAGCACTACGCGGCGCTCGCCACCAAGTGGACGGGTTTCTTCCCCACCATGGGCAACAGCCTCATCGTCGCCGTCGGTGCCACGATCCTCGCCTGCGTCGCGAGCATCCTGTCGGGCTTTGTCTATTCGCGCTATGCCAACCGGTTCCTTGCCGGCTCGGTGCTCTATCTTATCGCCATCCGCCTGTTGCCGCCCATCGTGGTCACCCTGCCACTCTTTCCCGTGGTCGACGCCCTCAAGCTCAGCGACACGCATCTTGTGCTCATCATTCTCTACGCGACCTTCTGGGTGTCGCTGTGCACGATGATCATGAAGACTTTCATCGACAAGATTCCGCGCACGCTCGATGAGGCGGCCGTCGTTGATGGCGCGACGACGATGCAGACTCTCGTGCGCGTCATTATGCCCCTGGCGCTGCAGGGCATCGCCGCCTGCGCCATCTTCGTGTTCGTCTTTGCGTGGAACGAATATCTGTTCGCGCTGATCTTCACCACGCAGCACGCCAAGACCGCACCGCTCATCATCTCCGAGGTGATGGACGCGGTGAGCGGCACCAATTGGGGCGTGCTGTTCGCCGGTGTCACCGTGCAACTGCTGCCCGTGACACTGCTCGTCATGCTTGCCCAGAGATTCCTCATCGCCGGCCTCACCGCCGGGTCGGTGAAGGGCTGATTTGAAAGGATGCCTGGCTGATGGTCGCCATCAACATTGATCGCTTCGTCAAGCGCTATGGCAGCGTCGAGGTCGTCCACGACATCAGCTTCGACATCAAGGAGGGCGAGTTCCTCGTCCTCGTCGGGCCGTCGGGCTGCGGCAAGAGCACAATCCTGCGCATGGTGGCCGGACTCGAGGAAATCTCCGGCGGCGAGCTGCGCATGCAGGGGACTCGCGTCAATGAGCTCTCCCCCAAGGAGCGCCAGGTCGCGATGGTGTTTCAGGACTATGCCCTCTACCCGCATATGAGCGTCGAACAAAATATCGGCTTCTCGCTGGAGCTGGCCCGCGTGCCCAGGACCGAGCGCCAGGAACAGGTCAAGCGCGTCGCCGATATCCTCCAGATCGGCCATTTGCTGCATCGGCGCCCGCGCGAGCTCTCGGGCGGCCAGCGCCAGCGCGTCGCCATCGGGCGCGCCATGGTGCGCAAGCCGCATCTGTTCCTGTTCGACGAGCCGCTCTCCAATCTCGACGCCAAGCTCCGTGCCGAGATGCGCGGCCAGATCAAGCGTCTGCACCAGTCGCTCAAGACCACCAGCATGTATGTCACGCACGACCAGCTCGAGGCGATGACGCTGGCCGATCGCATCATCTGCCTGCTCGATGGCCACATCGCCCAGATGGGGACGCCGCACGATCTGTTCGACCGTCCGGCCAATGTGTTCGTCGCCGAGTTCATCGGCTCGCCCACGATGAACATCGTTCCGGTCACTGCCGGCGCCGCGGGCGGGCGCCCGGTGCTCACGCTTGCCGGTGGCGGACAGGTCGGTCTCCCCGCGGGCATGGTGCTGCCGGCACTGACCAATGGCGGCAACGTTCTGGCGGGTATCCGTCCGGAGCATCTGAGCGACACGCCCACGCCCGGCACCACGGCGCATATCGAGGGCGTCATCGAGATGCTCGAGCCGCTGGGCAGCGATATCCTCGTCACCATGCAGGCTGGCGGCGCCACCCTCACGGCGCGCTGCACCGACAAGGGCCAGTTCCAGCCGGGCCAGCCGCTGACGCTGCACTTCGACCCCGCCCGCCTGCACCTGTTCGACAGCAAGACGCAGATGCGGCTGACGTGAGCGGGCTCGCCGCCCTCCTCGGTCGTCTCGATGCTGTGCTCGTCGCGGCGGTGACGGACGGAGAGGTCGGTGTTGTTCGCTCGCTGCGCCTGCATGTGGGCGGCCTGGCCGGTGACCTGCCGGAGCCGGCGAGGCTGCTGGCGCTGGGCGACAGGCTCTTTGCCTGTCCGCGCGTTCGCGAAGCGGAATCGGGCAGCGCGAGGTTGTGCGTGTGGGAGGGCGGTCAGGTGGCAACCGTCAGCGCGTCGCCCGCGCCCCGGACTGTCGTCGTCCTCACCGTGCTCGGCTCGGGCGGCGCGCTGCATCTGTGCGAGCGCTCGCCGTGACCGCGGGCATCATCCTTGCCGGCGGCAGCCGCTCGCACCAGGAGAACTACGCCACCGCCTTCGCCGCCGCCGGCTGCAGGCTGCTGGCCGTGGGCGTTGCGCCGGGCCTCGACGAGGCCGAAGCCGCCCGTCATGCCGAGCTCGCTGCCAGCCTGGGGCTCCCCTTGCTGCCGCTCGAGGCGGCCGTCGCGCTGCCGGGGGCGTCGATCGCCAGCATCTGTGTGAGCTTGCCGCATCGGCCCCGGGTAGCGGCGCTCTGTGCCGCCGCGGGGCTCCACCTTTATCTCGACAAGCCGCTCGCCGGCAGCGCCGAGGATGCGGCGGCCATTGCCGCCGCCGTCCACGTAGCCGGCGTCGGCGCGCAGGTGTTCAGCCATGTCACGGCCGACTGGGCGCGGGCGGCACGGGCGGCCATCCGCGAGGGGCGGCTCGGCCGCATCCTTGCCGTCCATTCCGACATGCTGATGGCCAAGGGCCTTTCCGCCATCGTTGCATCGAAAGTCCGTCAGGAGCACGGGACCTTCACTGACTTTGGGCGGGATCTCGTCAAACGCGAGCTCACCGATATGGGCATTTACCCCGTCTCGCTCGTCGCCTGGCTGCTGGGCACGCGCGCGCTCTCGGTGCAGGCCGTCACGGCAAACCACGCCTTCGCCCAGCACCTCGAGCACGATGTCGAGGACTACGGCGCCATGCTGGTCGACTTCGACGATGGCGTCGTGGCCAGCATCACCTGCGGGCGCGTCGGCTGGCATGCCTGGCGCCGGCCCTTCCTCGCGCGTGTCGTCATCGTCGGCGAACGGGACACGCTGGTCTTCGACAGCGAACCCCCTGAGCTTACGCTCACCAGTGGCCGTGGCGTCGCGCCGCCTGGTTTCAACGCCATCGACCCGATGGAGATGTGGCTTTCGACGCAGGCCAGCCCGCGGCCCCAGCCTGCCGTCTCCGCCATCCCACTGGGCGGCGGCACGCCCGACGTCGCCGCGTTCCTCGCCATGCTCGCCGGCAGTGAGCCGGCCGGGATCGACGCCGGCGCGGCGGCGCATCACTGCGCTATCATCGCCGCCGCCTACCTCTCCGCCGCCGAGAAGCGTGCGGTCGCAGTGGCTTAGTCGGTGCCGGGGTCGCGATGGCCGAGTTCGCGCGACAGCTTCCGTGCTGCCAGGTCCAGCCTGTCGCTCGCCTCGGCCGGCGTCACCACCACGCGCTTATGATGCAGGAACGGCACCGTCAGCGCCGCCACGGTGGTGCCGAAATGGTTGTAGATCGGCCGGCTGATGGTCAGCAGGCCGCTCACGAAGTAGCTCTCGCGCTGCTCCTTGCCGGCACCGCCGATCTCGGCGACGCGCTCGCGGAACTGCTGCAGCACCTCGGGCGCCACGATGCGCGTCATCGAGCGGAACAGCGCCTCGCGCTTGGCTTCCGGCAGTTGCGCCAGCAGCAGATTGCCCGAGCTCGCCTCCCACACCGGCAGGCGGGCGCCCAGCGTCACCGAATACTGGCGGGGCAGGGGCGAATCGACCTGCGCGATGATCAGGATGTCGAGCCCGTCGAGCACCGCCAGATGGCAGGACTGCTCGATGTCGATCGCCAGCTCTTCCATGATCGGCAGCGCCAGTGCCGACAGCGAATGCACGCGCGGCATCGCATGGGCGAGGCGGAACAGCTTCATCGTCACCGCATAGCGGTCGCCATCGGCGTTGCGCTCGAGATAGCCGCGTGCCTCGAGCAATTGCACGGTGCGGTAGATCTCGCTGATCGTCCGCCCCAGCCGCTCGGCCAGGGTCGCCATGGGCAGCCCCGTGGCCTCGGTCGAGAGCAGTTCGAGGATGTCCAACGCCTTGTCGACGGCAGGAACGCGATAGCGCGTCTGCCTCTCTGCGGAATCGTCAGCGTCCAGCAGTCCCGCTTCGGGCGCGCGCGCCATCCGGAATCTCCCTCTGTGTAGCTTGCTTACCAGCTTCCCCGCTCCCCTTTCCAGAGACCCCGTCGCAATCGTCCCGGAGACCCTATCTCAATGTCTGTCTCTTTCTTATAGGAAAGTAAATTGTACCAGTGGATATCGTGGTTGAGGGTCCCGGTGGCCGTCATTGGCGTATAGGTCCACGCTGGTCGTCACGTCATCGGCTGCATGATGCTGAATTGCCGTGGCAGATGGAGCAGGCCGGGCCGACCTCGAGGGAGCTGGCAGGCAGCAGTTTTGGCTTGCCCCCACCTGTCACATCTGCGATCATCTACAAAAGTCAGTTTCCTATAAGATGAGAATCAATGATCCGACGACTATCTGCCCTGTGCCGCGGCCGAAGGTGCCGCGCCGGGCAATCTCGAGGTGACGATCCCGTCGCGCGTTTCGACCAACAAGACCAACCGGGAGGATATTGATGGCGGCCGCCGTCAACCGGACGTTCTGGAGCGATCCGGAGCTGTCCAAGTTCAATCCGCTGTCGCGGATCATTGCCTATGACCAGTTCTCGAAAGGCTTCCGCGGCTACACCGCGCTGGTCGGCAATTACGAGCATACGCTCGACAACGTCCTGCCCGGCTTCAAGGACATGAACCAGCCCATGCTGAGCAATGGCACGCATTGGGACACCGGCTCGCATGGCGGCCACGACGGCACCTATGCCCTCAAGATCGCGTCGCGCCCCCGGCCGCGCTCGGTCAATATGGCGCTCAAGCGCTTCACCTTCCGCAAGGCCTGCCCGATCCAGATCGAGGCCTATCTGGCGTTCAAGCCCGAAGCGACCGACCTGACGCTTTCGGCGAGCGATGCCGGCGCGTTCAGCCTGGTGCTCGACCTGCAGGACAATGAGCGGCGCATCATGCCGCACATCCGCTATCTCAATGCGTTCAACGGCGAACGCATCGAGAAGTGGCAGTTCAAGCGTGCGGTTGAGCCGGCCATGGATGTGGGCGGCGAGAACTCGCTGGGCGAAACCCGCTCGCACCACCATTTCGGTGCCGACGGCTGGGAGGACATTCCCGGCGGCGCGCAGCAGCTCTGCTACAACGAGGTGCCGACCAAGTACAATTGGCACTACCTCAAGATGGGGTTCGACCTGCGGTCGATGAGCTTTACCTCGCTCCAGTGCAACGACCGCATCTTCGACGTGTCGACGCTCGAGCCGATGCGAATGCCGGCCTGGCCCAATCTCAACTGCCTGTTCAATGTGTGCTGGACGGTCGAGGCCGACAGCCACAAGCGCTCGTTCCTCTATCTCGATTCGGTTCTGGTCTCGGGAGACTGGGAAGATGCGTGAATCCATCACCGCCGTCGTCGCGCGCGGCGATACCTGGTCGGGCGTTGCCGCCAGCGAACCCTACGACGTCGCATGGGCCGGGGAGGCCGTCATCTTCCTCCGCTCGCTCGGCGCCGAGGGCAATCCCGAGCAGGCGCGGGCCTGGGTACAGATCTCGCCCGACGGCATGCGCTGGGTCGATGAGGGCAGCATGCTGCCTATCCCGCGCGTCGACGAAATTTCGTCGGTGCGGGTCCGCAATTTCGGCACCTACCTGCGCGTCATGACGGTGCTGCCCGAGGGGAGCAGCTTCAAGGCGCTCCTCACTCTCTCGCTCAAGGAGTAATGCCAGATGGCTGGCAAGAAGATCGGTTTTGTCGGGCTTGGCGCCATGGGGCGCGGCCTCGCCGGCAACCTGCTGCGCAAGGGCTTCGACGTCACCGTGTGGGACCTGGCGCCCGCGGCGGTGGATGCCCTCGTGGCAAAGGGGGCCAAGCGCGCCGCCAATGTCGCCGAGCTCGCCCGCGCCGTCGACGTCGTATGCACAATGGTGCCTGACGCACCGGACGTGAAGCGCGTGGCGCTGGGCGAGGACGGCATCATCGGCGGCGCGCATCCGGGCCTCATCTATGTCGACTTCAGCACCGTCGATCCCACCACCAGCCGTGCCGTCGGCGCCGCGCTCGCGGAAAAGGGCATCCGCATGCTCGACAGCCCGGTTGGGCGCGGCGTGCCCGAGGCCGAGGCGGGCACCGTGACCTTCATGGTGGGCGGCGATGCCGCCACGCTCGAGGAGGTCCGGCCCATCCTCGAGGCGATGTCGTCGGAGATCATGCATATCGGCGATCTGGGCGCCGGCACCACCATCAAGCTCGTCAACAACTACCTCGCCGCCGGCATGGTGGCGATCATCGCCGAAGCGATCTCGTTCGGCATCAAGTCGGGCGTGACGCTGGAGCAGATCATCGCGCTGTCGGACAAGACCGGCACCTCCAACAAGGTGCTCAACACCGTCTTGCCGCGCAAGGTGTTCAAGGCCGACTACACGCCGGGCTTCGCGTCGCGCCTTGCCGCCAAGGACCATCGGCTGGCGATGAGCCTGGCGCGCGACCTCGACATCGACCTGCCGGTCGGCAAGGTCATCCTCGACATCCTGCAAACCTGCGAGACCGAGTTCCGCGACGAGGACTTCATGGGCTCGATCATGCGGCTCGCCGAGCGCGAATCCGGACAGCAGCTCCGGCTGCAGGGCAACTGACCACAACGGAACTGCCGATGCCCGGCCAAGGGCATATCGGCCGATGGAGTAGATCATGGAAAGCAACTGGATCGGCAACCGCTCGGTCCCCTCCGAGTCGACCGACGCGCTCGCCGTCGTCAACCCGGCCACCGAGGAAACCCTGGGCGAGATCCCGCGCGGCTCCGCCGGCGATGTCGAGCAGGCCGTCGCCGCTGCCAAGGCGGCGCAGCGCGACTGGGGTGGGCTGTCGCCCGTGGCGCGGCGCGCCGCGCTCTACGAAATCTCCAACATCCTGCTCGAGCACAAGGAAGAACTGGCCCGCCTCAATACGATCGAGATGGGCAAGCCGCTCTTTCTGTCTCGCAACGAGATCATCGGTGCGGCGACCGCGGCGCGACAGTTCGGCGAGCTCGCGGTGCATATGCGCTCGGGCAGCCAGCAGGCGGCCTATGGCGAGCTCAACTTCCAGCAGCGCTTCCCGCGCGGCGTGGTGGGCGTCATCGTGCCGTGGAACTATCCCGTGGCGCTCGGCGTCGAGAACGTCAGCGCTGCGATCGCGGTGGGCAACACGGTGGTGTGGAAGCCGTCCGAGAAGACGCCGCTCACCTCGCGGCGCATTGCCGAACTCGCCTTCGCCAAGCTTCCGCCCGGCGTGGTCAATCTCGTGCTCGGCAATGGTCCTGGTGCCGGCCAGCCCATCGTCGACCACCCCGATGTCAGCGCCATCCTCTTCGTCGGCTCGGAGGCGACCGGCCGGCGCATCGGCGAGTCGTGCGGCCGCAGTCTCAAGAAGGCAATCCTCGAACTCGGCGGCAAGGATCCGCTGATCATCGACGAGACGGTCGATATCGAGAAGGCGGCCGCGTTCACCATCGATGCGGCCTATTTCAACGCCGGACAGCTCTGCACCGCCACCGAGCGCATCTATGTGGCGCGCCAGATCTTCGAGCCCTTCGTCGAGGCGCTGACCCGCCAGTCCCGTGCCATCGTCCAGGACGACGGGCTCATGGACAATGTCGGCATGGGGCCGATCGTTGACCGCATCCAGCTCGACAAGATCGTCGAGCAGGTCGATCGGTCGGTTGCCGCAGGCGCGGTGCTCCATTGCGGCGGCGCGCGGCTTGACCGCAAGGGCTGGTTCTATCCGCCCACGGTGATAACGGGCGTCACCGCCTCGCAGCCTGTCATGGCCGACGAGACCTTCGGTCCGGTCGCGCCCTGTGTGCCCTACGACGATTTCGACGAGGCGCTCGCGCTCGCCAACGATCATCGCTACGGGCTCGCTGCGGTCCTCTGCAGCACTTCGGCGCCGCGCTCGCTCAAGTTCCTGCACGAGGTGCGCGCCGGCATGATCAAGGTCAACGCACCTCCGCGCAAGGCGCCCGGCGGTACGTCCGAGCCGGTCGGCGCGAGCGGTATCGGTGCGGGCTACGGCCAGGAACTGCTGCTGGAACTGACGCGCCAATCGTCGATCCAGTGGAAGCCTGCGATCTAGGGTGAAGTTCAGGCGCGCGGCAGCCAGCCGCGCGTCAGCGTCTCGAGCCAGTGCGGTTCGCGCACCAGCCGGAAGCCCAGATTGTCGGGCGGCACGCCGACCGAGCAGCCACCGCCCAGCGCATCGCGCACGAACGTGCTCATCGGCGTCCGGTGCCGACCTTCGAGGTAGCGCACCCCGCAGCTTTCGACGTGGCTGATCTGCGTGCCGGCCGCATCGAGCGTCGTCCTGCTCGCGCAGGTCTGTGTCCACTCCCACACCACCGCCGACAGGTCGGCAAGACCGAACTCATTGACGCCAAAGGTGCCGAGGGGCTGCGGGTTGGCTGGGCCGTCGCTGCCGAGCGCGGCCTCGCGGGCATAGGCGACCAGCCAGCGCTTGGCGGGGTCGGCGGCATTCGCCTCGATCCCCAGCGCGTGGTCCACGGCCCGGCTGCCGGCGGCGAAAACCCACTCCTCGACCGTCGGCAGACGCCAGGTCTGCCCGGTCTTCGCGCTGAGCCAGGCCGCGTAGTCGGTGGCGTCGTCATAGCTTACGCCGGTGACGGGCACGTCGCCTTCGCCGCGCCGCCGTTTGTCCGCCTTCCGGCAGGCCCCGTCCGCGACGCACTGCGCGTAGTCGGCGGCGCTGACCTGATATTTCATCATCTCGAGCGGCGCAGGCTGTTCGACATGGACCAGCGGGCCGTCGGCACTGGCGCCGGCGCGGATGAACTCACCGGTGGCACGGTAATCGAAGGGGCGCGGCGCAATAGCGACCGTCTGCGGTCCCGGCATGGCACTGCCGAAGGCGGGGAGCTGGAATGTCTGGGTCTGGAGACCGATCACGGTCAGGAGACCGGCGAGGAGGAGAGCTGGAAGGGCGATGCTGCCCGTCCGGTATGCGACCGCTGCGTGACCCATGGAAACCTCCGTCGCTCGAAAAGCGGTGGTCCGTTGCATGGCCGGACCACCACCAGTTTCAGGCGCCTCAGCCGATCGGCGTCGGAGCCTGGACCTGTGTCATCAGGTCATCGTTCCACTCACCCTCCACCATGAAGTGGGCCGTTGCGCCCAGCTCCACCGCTTCGATCAGGTTGTGGTTGACATAGGCGTAGATGCCCGGCTGCAGGAACGTATAGAGTGCCGCTCCAGCGCAACCGCCGGGAATGTGCCAGGTTTCGAGATCGACCTCAGGCGCGTTCCGGAACTTGCCTGTTGCCCACACATAGTCGCCGTGCCCGCCGATGATGTGCGGCCGCGTGTCGCGGTTGGCCTGGCTGTGGACGATAAGCACCGTCTCGCCCACTGCCGCCTTCATGGCGTTGTCGCCGGTCAGGGCTCCGACCGCGCCGTTGAAGACTTCGTGGGTCGGGGTCAGTGTCCGCATCACCTTGAGCATGTCGTCATAGCCGTCGCCGGGCGACTCGTAGCTCTTGAAGTTCCCTTCCTCATCCTTGGGGATGTAGAAGTCCTGCTCGCCCACATAGTAGACGCGGTCGTATTTGAGCGGCTTGCCGTAGCCGTCCTTGAGACCCTCGCGCGGCAGCACCATGATGGCGCCGTTCATGCCCGACACGACGTGCCAGGGGATCATCGGGCCGCCCGGTGCGCAGTGATAGACGAACACACCCGGCCGCGTGGCCTTCCAGCGCAGCACGACCTGTTCGCCGGGGTTGATCAGCGTCAGCCCGCCACCGCCCAGCGCACCGGTCGAGCTGTGGAAGTCGATATTGTGCTGCATCTGGTTGGTGTCGGGGTTCTTGAGCGTGAGCTCGACATAGTCGCCCTCGTGCACAACCATCAGCGGTCCGGGCACCGTGCCGTTGAAGGTCATCGCCTGCACCGTGGTGCCGTAGTCATCGATGACCATTTCCTTTTCCTGGATCACGAGCTCGAACTCGACGACCTGGGGGCCGACCGTGGCGATCTGCTCGTGCTCGTGCACGAAGGGCGGATCGACCAGCTTCACCTTCTTGCGCGGCAGGTGGCTCATGTCCGGCACGGGGCCGGTAACCACGCCCGCATCTTCCGCGACGGCCGGCACGGCGGTCAGCACCGCGGCGCCCACCACGCTGGCGAATGCGGCTGCGCCGAGCAGCGTGCGCCGCGATACGATGATGTTCTCCTTGCCGTCCATTTCCGGTCTCCGTTGCATCGGGCGACCTATGCGCCCGGATCGAGGGTGAAATAGTCCGGAGCCGGCCCAACCTCTTTGACGGCGATCAAAGAGTCGTTCGAGAGCAGCGAAACCTGCGTTGTTTGATCGGCGTCAAAGTGCGTCAGTCGCGCATCAAGCAAATGGGCGCCGGAGACCCGCTGTGGGTGTCTTCGCAACGGAGAATGAAATGCGCCCTCTCATGACGATTACTGCAGCTGCCGCGCTGCTCATCTTTGCCGCCGCTCCCGCGCTGGCGGCCAATTTCGAGGTCCACATGCTCAACAAGGGCGCCGATGGTGCCGGCATGGTGTTCGAGCCGGCGCTGACCAAGGTCGCGGTCGGCGACACGGTGACCTTCATCCCCACCGACAAGGGGCATGATGCCCAGACGATCAAGGAAATCCTCCCCGAGGGCGGCGTCGAGTTCAAGGGCGCCATCGGCAAGGAAGTCGTGGTGACCTTCACCGCGGCCGGCGTCTATGGCGTCAAGTGCACGCCGCACTTCGCGATGGGCATGGTTGCTCTCGTGGTGGTGGGCGATGCGCCCGACCTCGAGCAGGCCAAGACCGCCAAGCTGCCCAAGAAGGCACGCGAGCGGATCGACTCGGCCATCGCGGCCTACGCGCCGTGATGCACCGCAGGGGTGGGCCGTGCCTCCCGGTCCGGTCCGCCCATTGCCGCGGCAGGGTCGCCTGATGCTGGATTTTGTGAACGATTGGGGCGGGCTCGGTCTCGCCCTGTTCTGCTTCTTCGCCGCCCATCTGGTCCCGGCCCGGCCGGCGGTCCGGGGGGCAATCATCTCGACCATCGGTCGCCAGCCCTACATCGCCGTCTACAGCGCCCTGTCGATCGGTCTCCTGATGTGGGTCGCCCGGGCCGCCGCCGGCAGCCCCTATGTCGAGCTCTGGCCTTACGACGAGCGCCTCGTGGCCGTACCGGCGATCGGCATGCTGGTTGCGTGCCTGCTGCTGATCTTCGGTCTCACTTCGCCCAATCCGCTGTCGCTGGGCCGCAGCGCGCATTTCGATCCGCGCGCGCCAGGGGTCGCCGCGGTGGTTCGGCATCCGGTGCTCTGGGCCGCGCTGATCTGGGCCGGCAGCCACCTCGCGGTAAACGGCGACGTGGCGCATCTGGTGGTGTTCGGGGCCTTCGCCCTGCTGGCCGTGGCCGGCATGGCAGCGCTGGACCGTCGTTCCATCCGACGTCTCGGCCGTCCCACTTGGGAGCAGCTTGCGCGCCGCACCTCGAACGTGCCGTTGCTGGGCATGCTGCGCGGTGCAACGATCCGCTTCGGCATCGGCACTTCGTGGCGCGCGGCCGTCGCCATCGCGCTCTATGCCCTCCTCGTGGTGCTGCACGAAATCCTTGCCGGCGTGCCGGTGCCGCTGTGACAGGCTGGCTATCTTTGCTGTGGCGCAAAGAGGGCGCGTCGGGCGACGCCTACTCTTCGGAGGTTCATTCCGGGGAACGACCCATGGACTCCGATGACCCAGGTTTCGACGACGAGGTGGCCGAGTGCCTCCGCGACGTCCTCGACCCCGAGATCGGCCTCAATGTGGTCGATCTGGGCCTCGTCTATGTCGCGCGGCGGCGCGGCACGGTGATCGACGTCGCGCTCACGCTGACGAGCCGCGCCTGCCCGCTGGGGGAGCTCGTTCTCTCGCAGGTCCGCGACTGCCTCGCGCGAGCCTATCCCGGGCATGAACTCAATGTGGAACTGGTCTGGTCGCCCGCCTGGACGCCAGACCTCATTACCGACCGCGGCTACGATTTGATGGGCCGCGAAAGAACAAGGACACTCATCTGATGTGCAACGACTGCCAGACCACGGACACGATCATCGACGTGCGGGCGATCGCGCCGCGACTGCGCCACCCGCTGATCTTCTCCACTTTCGAGAATCTGGGAGGCGGCGAGAGCTTCCACATCGTCAACGATCACGATCCCAAGCCGCTCTTCTACCAGTTCAGCGCCGAATATCCCGGCATCTTCGACTGGGTCTATGAGGAGCGCGGTCCCGAGGTCTGGAAAGTTCGCATCGACCGGCTCGTTCCCTGACGAGCATGGTCGCGATCGCGCGGAGACGAGGGCGGATCCGCGCGATCACCCTTTGCCTGGCGGTCCTTTCCATGGCCGCCGGTGTCCATGGCGGGCTGCTTCGGCTCGGGTTCGACCTGCCCGAAGGGCCCCGCCTTGCCGACAGCCACGGTCCACTGATGATCTGCGGCATGTTCGGCACGCTGATCGCCCTGGAGCGCGCCGTCGCTCTCGGCCGGGGCTGGGCCTATCTCGGTCCCGCGGCGCTCGGCCTGGGCGGTCTGGCGCTGCTCGCCGGGCTGCCCGGCATGCTTCCGGCCGGCCTGTTCGTCATCGGGGCGTTCGCCTTTCTCGCCACATTGGTGACCATCTTCTCCCTGCAGCGCGCCGTGTTCACGCTCGTCCTGTGCATCGGCGCGCTCGGCCTTGCCATCGGCAACATCATGCTGGCCGCGGGGGCGCCGTTTGGCAGCTTCGTGGGCTTCTGGCTGATCTTCCTCATTTCGACCATTGCCGCCGAGCGGCTGGAGCTGAGCCGCGTATTGTCGCCTCCGCCGGGTGCGCTGGCGGCCTTCGTGGCGATCGTCGCGGTGTTCGTCGTCGGCGCCGGCTGGGGCGTGTTCGAGCCGCCGGGGCGTTCGCTCGCCGGCGCGGGTCTTTTGGGCATGACCGCCTGGCTTGCCCGCTATGATGTCGCCATGCGCACGGTCCGCATGCGGGGTCAGCCGCGCTTCATGGCCGCGGCCATGCTCGCGGGCTATGGCTGGCTCGTCGTCGCCGGGTTGTTCCTGTTGCTCACGGGTGGCGCCGCCTTCGACTACGATCTCGTCCTCCACGCCGTCTTCATCGGCTTCGTCCTGTCGATGGTCTTCGGCCACGCCCTCATCATCTTCCCCGGCATCACCGGCGTCGTCCTCGCCTATTCCCCCTGGCTCTACCTGCCGCTCGCCCTGTTGCATGCCGCCGTCGCCATGCGCGTTGTCGGCGACGTCCTCGAGCTCGCGCCGCTGCGGCTTGCCTCGGGAACCGTCACGGTCGCGGCACTGCTCGGCTTTACCGCGACGCTGGCGCTCGCGGCCCGGCGGTCGCGGTCGAACGCCGCGGCTTGATCTGGATCAATTGCGCCGTTCCACCGGGCGATAGATAGAGATCTCCACGATGCGCGGACGAGCGGGGGAAACCGATGCAGATTGACCGTTCGCTGGTGCAGGGCTTCGACCTGTTCGAGGGCATGCGGCCTGACGAGATCGACGACATGCTCGGGCAGGCGACCAGCCGGCGCTACCCGGCCGGCGAGATCGTCTTCGAGCAGGGGAGCGATGCCGACCAGTTCTTCCTGCTGCTTCATGGCCGGCTGCGGGCCACGCAGGTCACTGCCGAGGGCCAGCAAATCGTTGTGCGCGTCATCAATCCGGGCGATCTGTGCGGCATCGCGCGCGCCCTGCGCCGCAACGACTATCCCGCCACCGCGACCGCCGCCGCCGACAGCATCGCGCTGGTCTGGCCGATGAGCGCGTGGGACGGGCTGGTCGCCGCGCATCCGGTGCTCGCCATCAATGCCATGCGCACCATCGGCGGCCGTCTGCAGGAGGCGCAGACCCGCATGCGCGAGCTTGCGACCGAAGCCGTCGAGCGGCGCGTTGCCCATGCGGTGCTGCGGCTCGCCAATCAGGCCGGCAAGCGCGAGGAGGGCGGCGTGCGCATCGACTTCCCGCTGTCCAAGCAGGACATCGCCGAAATGACCGGCACGACGCTTCACACCGTCTCGCGCATCTTCACCGCCTGGGAGGCCGAAGGGCTGATCGAAGGCGGGCGGCAGAAGCTCAAAGTCTGCGATCCGCATGAGCTCGTGCTGATCGGGGACGGACTGAAACCGGGGCGGCTGTAGCCTCGCCGGCATTGGCAATCGCCAGCACGCCTTCGAGCAGGCTGTCATGGGTGATGCCGTGCTCCCGCGCCACATCGGTCAGCGTGTGAAACGGCGCGATCGGACAGCCCACGCACAGCAGCCGGCGGTCGATGAACAGCCGCATCGTGGCGGGCCAGCGCCGCATGATTTCGCTCACCGTCAGTTCGTCCAGCTCTGCGGCATTCATGGCCTTCTCCCCTCGATAGGAGCGACCAAAACTATCGATGCGGCGCGCGCCGGTCCTTGCTCGCGGTCAAAGACGCGGGCGGTGAGGTGCTGCCATATGCCGGCATGCAGCACGCCCCCGATATCGCCCGCCCCGCTTCTGCCAAGACGGCGCGCACGCCCATCCCGCGCGGCATTGCGCGGGATGGGCCGCCTCTTCTCTCCTATGGTTTCCGGCCCTTCTTCCTGCTGGCGGGCCTGCTGGCGCTGGTCGCCATGGCTGGCTGGATCGGCGCTCTAGCGCTGGGCTGGGAGGTCGGCGGAAGTTACGGTGCGCTCAACTGGCACGCCCACGAAATGCTCTTCGGCTATGCCAGCGCAGCACTCGCCGGCTTCATGCTGACGGCGATTCCCAACTGGACCGGGCGGCTGCCGGTGTCGGGCACGCCGCTGCTGGCCCTTGTTCTAGTGTGGATCGCGGGCCGGCTGGCGATGGCGGTGCCCGACGTTCTTGGGCCCGTCCCGTCCGCCGTCGTCGATGGCGCGTTCCTGCCCGTCATGGCGGCCATCGCCGGCCGTGAGATCGTCGCGGGTCGAAACTGGAAGAACCTCAAGATTCTCGGCGGCCTCACGGCGCTCAGCCTCGCCAATGCGGCATTCCACGTCTCGGTGTTCGTGGGGGGCGAGGCGCTGGCAGCCTCGCGTGCCACCGTCGGCATCTACATCGTGCTGATTGCCCTGGTGGGTGGCCGCATCGTGCCGAGCTTCACGCGCAACTGGCTCGCCAAGGCCGGCTCGGCGGCCCTGCCGCGGCCCTACTCGCATTTTGATACGGTCGCGATCGTGGGGCTGGCGGCGGCCTGCGCGTCCTGGGTGGTCGCGGGCGAGAGTGCAGCGGCGGCGGTGGTCGCTCTCGTCGCGGCGGGCCTCAATGCCGTCCGCCTCTGGCGCTGGGTCGGCTGGCGCACGACGGAGGAGCCGCTGCTCCTGGTACTCCATGTCGGCTACGCCTTCATCCCCATCGGCATGCTGTGCGTGGCGCTGTCCGAACTCGGCTTCGTCTCCGCGCCGTCGGCGCTCCACGTCCTCACCGTGGGGGCCATCGGGGTGATGACCTTCGCCGTCATGACGCGCGCCAGCCTCGGCCACACCGGGCGGTCGCTCACCGCGTCGCTCTCCACCTCCATCGCCTATCTGGCGCTCATCGTCGCCGCGGTGGTGCGTCCGTTCGCCGAGCTTCTGCCCGAGGCGTATCACCTGCTGCTCGAGCTCGCCGGCGGGGCCTGGATCGTCGCCTTTGCGCTGTTCGTCATCGAGTACGGTCCGATCCTGTCTCGCCGCAGCGCGCGGTAGCGTCCAGCTTGCGGGCGGCCGGATTCCAATATAGATGTATTGGCAATGCATCTTATGTGGATGGAGCACATGATGAAGATGAAGACGATTGCGGCAGTGGCCCTCGCGCTTGCCCTGGGTGGGGCGGCATCCGCGGTTGCGGCCGCGGATTTCGAGGTGCTCATGCTCAACAAGGGGACCGACGGCAAGACGATGGGCTTTTCGCCCTCGTTCCTGCGCGTTGAGCCGGGCGACACGGTCACGTTCATTCCGGTCGACAAGGGGCACAATGCCGAAACGATCCTCGGCATGATCCCCGACAATGCCGAGACTTGGAAGGGCAAGGTCGACGAACAGCTCACCGTCACTCTCACCGAGCCCGGCCTCTACGGCTTCAAATGCTTCCCGCATTTCGCCATGGGCATGGTGGGTCTCGTGCAGGTCGGCGACGACCAGTCCAACCTCAAGCAGCTGATGGAAGTCCGTCTGCCCGGCAAGGCGCAGGCCCGCATGATGGAGCTGTTCGCCAAGACGTCGCCGCGCTCCTAAGCCCGTTCGGGGCGCATCGGTCGACAGAAAGTACCTATCTGCGATACGGCTTTCTCCAACTGGGAGCGGTCCGATGCGCCTCACCGTCTACAGCGACTATTCGCTGCGCCTGCTGATGTATCTGGCCTTACGGCCGGAGCGGCTCTCAACCATCAAGGAGATCGCCGAAGCGTACGGCATCTCGTCCAACCATTTGATGAAGGTCGTGCACCAGCTCGGCCTTGCGGGTTATGTCGAAACCACTCGGGGGCGAAACGGCGGTATGCGCCTGGGGCGTCCGGCGGCCGAGATCGGCCTGGGCGAAGTCATCCGCTATACCGAGCCTGATATGGACATCGTTCCGTGCCTCGAGCCCGAGAACAAGACCTGTCCGCTGCGCCGAGCCTGCCGCCTCAAGGGCGCGCTCGACAGGGCGCGCCTCGCCTTCCTCGGCGTGCTCGACGACTACACGCTGGCCGACCTGACATCCACGCCCGGACCTATGCGCTCGATCCTCGGGCTGTCGTCGGGCCAGGCCCCGAGACCGAACTGAGCCGACTAATGAACGACCGCGTTGCCGCTGCCCGCCTCCATTCGACCGGCCGTCTCATTCCAGAGGGGCTGGACGAGGCCATGGTCCGCGCGGTGGTCGATGTGTTCTATCGCAAGGCGCGGCTCGATCCGGTGATCGGCCCGATCTTCAACCGCGTGATCGCCGATGCCGACTGGCCTGAGCACCTCGATAAGATCGAGAGCTTCTGGTCGTCCATGCTGCTCGGTACGGGCACCTATGGCGGCCGCCCCATGCCCAAGCATCTCGCCATCGGCGATCTGGGCGACCGGCATTTCGCCCAATGGCTCGCTCTGTTCAAGGAAACCGTCGACGATATCTGCCCGCCTGCCGTCGCGGCGCTGTTCGTCGACCGCGCCGAGCGTGTCGCGCACAGTCTGCGGCTCGGTCTCGCCCAATATCGCCGGCAGGACAGTATCGGCATCGACGTGATGCGCGCCGGCACGCCAACCGAAAAGTAGAGACCGCCCCGGATGTCCGGGGCGGTCGGGTTTGCCCTGCGGGCTCAGTGCGACGCGGCAGCGCCCGGCGTAATGCCGCGGGCGGTCAGCCAGGCATTCATCTGGCGGATCTCGAGCTCCTGGTCGGCGATGATGTGCTGGGCGAGGGCGCGCGTCTCGGCATCCTGGCCGTATTGCAGAACCACATTTGCCATGTCGATCGCGCCCTGATGGTGCGGGATCATGCCGAGCACGAAAGCGGCGTCGGGGTCGGGATAGGCCATGCCGTCCATCATCGGGCCGTGCATGTCCGCCATCGTCGCCTCATAGGCCGTCTTTGCCGCCGCGACCTTGTCCGGGTCGGCGGGCACCATCGTCACCATGCCGGTATGCGGGTTCTCCGCATTGGGGCGATGGGTCGCCATCTGCTCACCGTCGAGCGTCACGCGGCCTTCGGGTCCATAGATCATCAGGTGCAGGCCCCAATAGCTGCCGGCGATGATCACCAGGGCCGCGGCAAGCCCGGCCGGCACGGCCTGCAGCGGCAGCTTGAGCTTGGGCAGGAAGTGCATCTCGCGCGTCGGGTCGGCGAAGATCGCAACGATGATCGCCATGATCAGCGCGTGGCCGACAAGGTCGATGCGGCCGAACGGATAGACGGCGGCGTTGAAGATGATGAACAGCGCCACCGCCGACAGCCTGCGGATCAGCGGAGTCCACAGCAGGCCGAAGCCCATGGTGAACTCGGCGACACCCGCCATCGGAATGAACACGTCGCGCGGCATGCCGAAGGTGAGGAAGGGCTTTTCGATCACCAGCGGGTAGAACCATTCGGGATAGGCGAACTTTTCGAGGCTCGACCACATCAGCGCGATCGCGACACCCCAGCGCAGCACTTCGAAGCGATGCTTGCGCCATTCGGGGTTCTTCGACGCATCGAGCACCAGGTAGCCGGCGACCGCGACACCAAGCGCCAGATAGTCGAGCAGGTGGAAGACATCGTAGTCGCGCAGCGCCAGCACCCAGAGCAGGATGATGCCGGCGGCCGAGAAGATCTGCGTGCGGCGCGAGAAGATGCCGAAAGCGATCAGCAGTTGCAGCCACGACACCCATTCGGCTGGCGTCTGCAGGTCCGGCGTCAAGTAGACGCCGCCCACCGCGAAGATGGCAACGAAGAACGCGCCGATCACGCAGCGCACGAAATCGTCGAGCCGCAGCCAGAGCGGGTTCGACACCTTGTCGAAGCCCTTGAGCACGATTTCACCGGCGGGCGTCCGCTCGACGAGGCGCGTCGCCACGAAGAAGAACAGCACCAGCGCGATGGCGAGCCAGAACCAGCTATTGGTGAGCGTGTCCGAGATCGGGCGCGGTGCGGCGCCCACGATGTAGGGCGCGAACCATTTGACGTGCGCCTCGGCAGGCGTGGTCATGGCGGCCAACGCCGCCACTGGCGCAAGGGCGGGGGCCAGAGGCGCCCGCATCGCGACGCCAAGCTTCACGAAAGTCTTCTGCATTTGTCCTCTGCTCTCACTCGCACAGGTCTTCAAGGGCGGTGCGGTCGAGAATCTCGATATCGGCGATCGACCGCAGGCGGATGATACCTTCGTCCTTGAGAAAGCGAAGAGTGCGCGACACGGTCTCGATCGTCATGCCCAGATAGTCGGCGACATCGTTGCGCTGCATCGCCAGGTGCACGACGCGCTCGGCGCCCTGGCGCTCGCTGAGGTCCGCGAGGAACGCAGCCATCCGTGCATGGGCGCTGCGGCAGCCCAGCAGCATGAGCTGGTGCTGGGTGCGGGCGAGGCTCTTGAGCGCCATGCGCAGGATCGCCGTCGCCGGCTCCTGCCCGGCCATCGGGCGCAGGATGCGGATGCCGGCGCCGTCGACGCTCTCGGCATACGAATCGTGCTCGTCGCCGGCCTCGAAGCCGAACACATCGCCGGCCGTCAGGAAGCCGGTGATCTGCCGGCGGCCATCGGCCGTCATGCGGCAGATGCGGACGGTGCCGAATTCGACCAGGTAGAGCTCGCGGCCTGCCGCATCGCCCTGCGCGTAGATCGCGGCGTCGGCGGGAAACAGCGTCACCGCTGCCGGCTGCATCGCGGTCAGCAAATCCGATCCGGCGAGGGCACCCTGCGGGAAAACGGCGTTGGCGCGGAATGTCGGCTGGATGTGCATGGCGTGGTCCCTTCGTTCGATGACGCGAAGGTGGACCAGACGGGCGCCGCGGGAAATTCCGGTTCGCCTCCTAGGGACATTACTTAGTGGGGCCGCGGAGCCCGGAAATCCGGGCCTTTGCGAGGCTCAGACGGCGACTGAGTGCCGGGCCGCGCCCCGCTCGAGATAGGCATCGAAGCGGGCCGCGATGGCGCGCACGAAGGGCCTGCCGCGCACGCTCACCGAGACGCCCGCGAGGGTCGGCACGAGCAGTTCGTCGCCGTCGTTGTCCGCATAGTCGCGCAGTTCGGCGACCACGGGTTCCGCCATCGCGCCGAAGCGGGCGCGCAGCTCGTCGAACGAGACGGCGAAGTCGCACATCAGCCGCTCGATGGTGAACGCCCGCAACCTGTCGTCGCCGCTAAAGGCGATGCCGCGCGCCACAGCCAGCCCGCCGGCGGCGATGCGGCGCATATAGTCGCCGGTCGCGGTGACGTTCTGCACATGGCCCTGCGGCAGGCCGCCGATGGAGGAGGCGCCAAAGCCCAGCAGGGCCGGGGCGGCGTCGGTGGTGTAGCCCTGGAAATTGCGGTGGAGGCCACCGCTCGCTGCCGCCTGCGCCAGCCCGTCCGAGGGCAGTGCGAAGTGGTCGATACCGATCGGAACATAGCCGGCCGCGACGATGCGCTCGGCCGCCGCCACCGACTGTTCCAGCCGCTCCTGCGGCGAGGGCAGGGCCGCCTCCTCGATCAGGCGCTGGTGCGTCTTCATCCACGGCACATGCGCGTAGCCGAACAGCGCGATGCGGTCGGGGCGCATGTCCAGCGCCTGTTCCACCGTGCGCTCGACCGTTGCGACCGTCTGGTGCGGCAGGCCATAGAGCACGTCGAGATTGGCGGAGCGCACGCCGCGCGCCCGCATGCCGTCGACCACGTCGCGGGTCTGCTCGAAGGTCTGGAGGCGGTTGATGGCCGCCTGCACGCGCGGGTCGAAGTCCTGGAGGCCGACGCTGATCCGCGTCACCCCTGCCGCGGCGAAGCCGTCATAGCGGTCCGGCGTCATGTCGTTGGGATCGATCTCGATGCTGAACTCGAATCCGCCGTCGATGGCGAACATGGCGCGCACCCGCGCCGCCAGCGCAAGCAAATCGTCGGGGGCGAGCATCGAGGGCGAGCCCCCGCCCAGGTGCAGCGCTACGGCGCGTCCCCGTCCGTCGAGCAGCCCCGACACCGTGCCGATCTCCTTGTGTACTGCCGGCAGATAGGCGGCGATCGGATCGTAGCGCAGCACCTGCTTGGTGTGGCAGCCGCAGAACCAGCATAGCCGGTCGCAGAACGGCACATGCACATAGAGCGACAGCCCGGTCTCGCCGGGCAGTGCCGCCAGCCAGTCGCGATAAATGTCGTTGGTCACTCCGGCATGGAAATGCGGAGCGGTGGGGTAGCTGGTGTAGCGGGGCACGGGCCTGGAGTAGCGCGCGACCAGATCGTCGGGCATGGGGTCACCTCGGCTTCACGCATAGGCAAGCCGGCGCGCGCCATCATTGATCCGGATCAAACGGGCCGGCGTCCGGCGTGCGACAAAGCCCGCATGTCCCAGCCGATCGCGCTCAGCTCCGAAGTTCCGGCGACCTGCCGCGCCTGCAATGTGCGGCACGCCGGCATGTGCGCCGTGCTCACGGCCGCCGAGCTGGCGACGATGGCAAGGAGCGCGCGCCGCACGCAGCATGCGCCGGGCGAGCCGCTCGTCGTCGAGGACAGTAAGCTCACCAGCTATGCCAATGTCACCGATGGCGTGGTGAAGCTGTCGCGCGTGCTGCGCAACGGTCGCCAGCAGGTGGTGGGCCTGCAGTTCGCCCCCGATCTTCTCGGCCGGCTGTTCGGCCGCGAGAACCTCGTCAATGTCGAGGCCGCGTCCGAGGTCGACCTCTGCCGCATTCCCAAGGATGTGCTCGAGCAGCTCGTCGCCACCAATCCCGTGCTCAAGCAGCGCCTGCTCGACCAGTCGCTGCAGGATCTCGATGAGGCGCGCGACTGGATGGTGACGCTGGGGCGCAAGGATGCCCGGCAACGCGTCGCGAGCCTGCTGCTGCTGGTCGCGCGCCGCTGTGGCGCTCCCGGCATCGATGACCCCGATCGCGTGGTGTTCGACCTGCCGTTGACGCGATCCGACATGGCCGATTTCCTCGGCCTCACCATCGAGACGGTGTCGCGCCAGATCAGCCGGTTGCGCCATGAGGGTGTGGTGCAGGTCGCCAACCACCGCCATGTTGTCATCCCCAGCCTGCCGCGCCTCGAAACTCTGGCGGGCTAGGGCGTATCGTCCTCGTCGAGGATGCGCTGGCTGGCGCCGTCCATGTCCTCGTACTGGCCCGAGCGCAGCGCCCACAGGAAGATCCCGAGTGCCGCAAGGCCCATCAGCATCGCGACGGGAATGGTGATCGCCAGGCCGCTCATGCGGTGCGCTCCTTCAGCGCGGCAACACCGGGTGCCGTGGCGCGCGGCCGCCGCGTCATGAGCCGCAGCCGCATCGCGTTCAACACCACGATCACGGACGAGGCCGACATGGCGATGGCGGCGATCAGCGGCGTCACCTGCCCCGAAATGGCGAGAGGCAGCGCAATGGCGTTGTAGCCGATGGCGATGCCGAGGTTCTCTACCACGATCCGCGCCGCGCTGCGTGCCGTGTGGATGGCGAAGGGCACGGCGCCCAGGTCGTCGCCCGTCAGTACGAAGTCGGCGGCGCTGCGGCCGATATCGGCCGCGGTCGATGGCGCCATCGATGCATGCGCCGCACGCAGCGCCGGCGCATCGTTGATGCCGTCGCCCACCATCAGCGTCCTGCCGCGCGCCACGTCGGCGAGCTTGTCCTCGGGCGCGAGCGAATGATGCGCTTCGCTGATGCCGGCCTCCCAGGCGGCGGCAAGTACGGGACCGGCGGCATCGCCCGAGAGCAGCCGTACCGGCAGGCCGCGTGCGGTGAGCGTTGCGACGGCCCCGGCGGCGCCCGGGCGCAGGCTGTCCTCGAAGGCGAAGCTGCCGACGGGGCGGCCGTCGCGGCTCAGCCACACGCTGCCGTCCGTCGGGTCCGTCACGCCGCACCATCTGGCCGAACCGAGCCGCCATGTCGCGCCGTCGATCTGTGCCTCGATCCCCTTGCCGGCGATTTCGGTGGCCTCGTCGAGGACACGCGGTGCCTGGTCGAGCCCGTGGGCGATGGCGCGCGACAGCGGATGCGTGCTCGATGCCGCGAGGGCGGCCGCGATCGCTGCCGATGCGTCGTCGGGCAGCGAGGAGCGCACCAGCCGCGGCGTGCCGCTGGTCAGCGTTCCGGTCTTGTCGAAGGCGACCGAGTCGATTTCGGCGATGCGCTCGAGCGCCGCGCCGTCCTTCATCAGGATGCCGCGCTCGAACAGCCGCCCGGCGGCGACGACGTGGACGATCGGCACTGCCAGCGCGAGTGCGCAGGGGCAGGTGATGATCAGCACGGCAACGGCATTGGTCAGCGCCGCGTGCCAGTCGCCGCTGATCAGGCCCCAGCCGAGGAAGGTGCCGATGGCGATGGTGTGCACCACCGGCGCATAGAGCGAGGCCGCGCGGTCGGCGATGCGCCGCGGCCGTGTCTTGGCGCCCTCGGCCGCCTCCATCATCGCCGCCATGCGGGCGAGGAAGGAATCGGTCGCGGCGCGCTCGGCGCGCACCTGCACTGGGCCGGCAAGGCTGGCGGCACCGGCGACGACCGGCTGCCCCACGTCGATCGTATGCGGCAGCGATTCTCCCGTGATGATCGAATAGTCGAAGCTGCTGCCGGGCGAGAGCAGCACGCTATCCACGGGCAGGCGCTCGCCCGCCTTGATCTCGAGCGTCATGCCTGGCTCGATCTCTCTCAGCTTGACGTATTCGCGTGTACCGTCGGGCCGGACCAGCGTGCCGCCGCGCGGCTGCAGCCGCGCGAGGCCCGAGATGGTGTTGCGCGCGCGTTCGCGCATCAGATGGTCCAGCGTACGGCCGATCAGGAGAAAGAACAGCAGCATCGTCGCGCCATCGAAGTAGGCGTGATGCCCCGAGTTGATCGTCTCGAACAGGCTGAGCGCGGTCGCAAGGATCACGCCGATCGAGATCGGTACGTCCATATTGGTCTTGCCCACGCGCAGCGCACGCCAGGCCGAGCGGAAGAAGATGCGACCGGCATAGGCGATGGCGGGCAGGGCGATCAGCGCCGAGATCCAGTGGAACAGGTCGCGCGTCGCGTCATTGGCGCCCGACCACACCGACACCGAAAACAGCATGATGTTGCCGGCGGCAAAGCCCGCGACACCGAGTGCGCGGATCAGCTCGGCCAGCACCGGATCGCCGTCGCTCTCCTGGCTGGGGTCGAGCACATAGGTGTGATAGCCGGCAGCCTTGATCGTCGGCGCGAATGTCGCGGGCGAACCCTGCGTGGGGTCGTAGACGATGCGGACGCGGCGTCGCGTGAGGTTGACGCGCGCGGTGCGCACCATGGGCAGCGCCGCCAGCGACGTCTCGATTGTGCGGATGCAGGCGGCGCAGTGGGCGTCGGGCACCGCGAATTCGAGTTGTGCCGTGCCGTCTCCGAGCCGCCGGCTCAGCGCGCCGAGCGCCGCGCCGTCGTTTTCGATCGCCGCCGGATCGTTCTCGACGACGGCGAAATCGGAGGGCACGCAGCAGGTCATGGCGCGGTCTCGACGCGCATGCGTTCGCGCAGTTCGAACGGCCCGAGTGCTGTGTCGGCCGCGGTCACGGTGGCTTCCCACAGGCCCGCCGGCAGCTCCACGGCCGCTTCATAGGCGCCGTCGGCCTTGCGTTCGAAGGCGAGAGCCTTGTCGTCGTGCCCGCCTACCGGGCGGTTGAGCAGGATCGACACGTCCCCCAGGTCGATCGGGGCTCGTGCGCCATCGAGAATCACCAGTCGCGCTGCGCCGGGACGATAGGTGAGGACGGCTTCCCAGCCGGCGGCGCGCTGCGCTTCATGGGCGAGGCGCTTCTCCTCGAACTCCTGGCTCGCCACATAAGAGTTGGTGACGACGAGGCCGGTCCAGCTCTTCATGGCGAGCGTCGCCATGGTGATGTTGACCGCGATGATGACGCCGAAGAAGCCGACAGCCATCATCAGCATGTGGGCGCCGGTAAATCCCTTGCCGGATGTGGGCTTGGCGGTGCTCATTTTGCCTCCGGAACTTCGAATGTGGTTTCCGCCTGGGTGCGGACGGCGCCATCGGTCGAGGCGACGCCGATGATGAAGCGGGTCTGTGCCTCCGGCAGCGCCTCGGGCGCGACCTGCACATAGGCGCGCAGCGTCATCACCTTGTCGGGCTCGAGCGGCAGCTCGAGCGACGTCGGGCCGGTACCCGGATGATCGGTGACCGCCAGCGTCGCGCCCGGCAGGCCCTCGACGCTCAGCGTCACGGTGCGCGGCTCGGGTGTCATGTTGAGCACCTTGATGTCGTAGCCATTGCTGACCGCGCCGTCGCGCATTTCCACAAACAGCGGGTTGCGGTCATGCAGCACGCTCACCGAGAGCGGCGAGCGCAGAGCCAATGCCGTCAGCATCCCCAGCCCGATCGCGGTCCAGCCGATGAAGTAGACGATGGTGCGCGGACGGATCACCGAGCGCCAGTCGGTCAGGCGGATGGTGTCGACCAGCTTGCCGGTGAGCCTGTCGCGGATGCGGGCCGGCTGCACCACCTTGCCGGTGCCCATGGCGAGCGCCATGTTGTGCTCGTGGTCGGCGAGCGTTGCGTAGGAGATCAGCCCACGCTCCTTGCCAAGCCGGTCCATCACGTCGTCGCACGCATCGATGCACAGCGCGCAGGTGATGCATTCGAGCTGCTGGCCGTCGCGGATGTCGATCCCCATCGGGCACACCACCACGCAGGCATTGCAGTCGACGCAATCGCCCACCGGCTTGTTCTCGGCGATCGCCTTCTTGGCGTGGCGCGAGCGCGGCTCGCCGCGCCAGCCATTGTAGGTGACGGTGAGCGAGTGCTCGTCCAGCATCGCGCCCTGGATGCGCGGCCAGGGGCACATATAGGTGCACACCTGCTCGCGCATCAGGCCGCCGAAGATGTAGGTGGTCGAGGTGAGGAGCGCGATCGTGACATAGGCGACAAGCGGCGCCCTGAGCGTCACCACATCGACGATCAGCGATGGTGCATCGGCGAAGTAGAAGATCCACGCACCGCCCGTGGCGACACCGATCAGGATCCAGATCGCGTGTTTGCTGATCCGCTTCCAGAGCTTACCCAGTGTCCACGGCGCCTTGTCGAGCTTGATGCGGGCATTGCGGTCGCCCTCGATGAAGCCTTCGACGGCGAGGAACAGGTCGACCCATACGGTCTGCGGACAGGCATAGCCGCACCAGGCACGGCCGACCGTAGAGGTGACGAGGAAGAGGCCGAGGCCGGCCATCACAAGGAGGCCCGCGACGTAATAGAATTCCTGCGGCCAGATCTCGATGAAGAAGAAGTAGAAGCGCCGGTTGGCGAGGTCGACCAGTACCGCCTGGTCCGGTGCGTAGGGTCCGCGGTCCCAGCGCAGCCAGGGCGTGATGTAGTAGATGCCCAGCGTGATCAGCATCACCAGCCATTTGAACTGGCGGAACCGGCCATTGGCGCGCTTGGGGAAGATCTTGGTGCGCGGAGCGTAGAGCGACTGGCGCCGCTCCTTGGAGTTCACCGGCTCGACATCGTAGCGTTGAGAGGTCGGCGGTTCGGAAAGCATGGCAGACTCGGTAGGATCGGATGGCGTCGAGACCGGAGGCTCGCATGCCGGCGGCAAGCCGCTCTTGATCCAGATCAATCCCGGGTCGATTGCGACCCGCCCCGGCGGCTTTGCAGCGGCTCGCAACGGCCTGAAAGGTGGCCGGCCGCCGGGACGGATCGGGGAGCGCGGCGAGCGCCCCCACGGAGAGCGGCCACGCCCTACTGGCCGCCTCCGAGCCCGTGCACATAGATCGCGAGCTGCTTGACCGCCTCGTCGCCCAGGCGCGGCAGCCAGGCCGGCATCACGCCATGCTGCGGCTGTGCGATCTGTGCTTCGATGGCCGCGAGCGAGCCCTCATAGAGCCAGATGCCGTCGTTGAGCGAGGGACCACCCACTTCGATCATGCCCTGACCGCTCTCGCCGTGGCACGAGCTGCAATTGTCCATGAACAATTGCTCGCCCTCGGGGCTCGCCTCGCCGCCCTCGATGCCCGAGAGCGAGGCGACATAGCGCGCCACGCTGCCGATCTGCGCAGTGTCGAGCAGGCCGTCCGCGAAGGGCGGCATCAGATTGTAGCGCGTGTCGGTGTCCGAGGGCGACCGCGCGCCATGGGCGATGGTCGTATAGATGTCGTCGATCGTACCGCCCCAGATCCACTCGTCGTCATTGAGGTTGGGGTAGCCCACTGCGCCGGTGGCGCCGGTGCCGTGGCATTGCGAGCAATAGACCTTGAACAGCGAGTTGCCGCCCGCGCTCGCAAAGCGCGACAGGTCCTGGTCGGCGAGGATGTCGCCCACCGGCATCTGCGCGATGCGCGCCAGTGTCTTGCCCTGCGCCGCCTTGGCCGCCGCGACTTCCGCCGCGTGGTCGGCGCGGCTCGAATAGCCGAGCAGCCCGGGCGTCGCCGACGAGATCAGCGGCCAGGCCGGAAAAGCGATGGTGTAGCCGATGGCGAACACCACCGAGGCGTAGAAGGTCCAGAGCCACCAGCGCGGCAGCGGGTTGTTGAGCTCCTTGATGCCGTCCCATTCATGGCCGGTGGTTTCGACGCCGGTGACGTCGTCGATCTCGCGTTCGCTCATGTGCGGTCTCCACCGGCGGGATGGTCGTCGTCGAGCGGAATGCGCGCCGCTGCCATGGCGCGCGAGCGGGCGCCGGGCAGCATGATCATCACCACCACGGTGAGGAAGATCGCCAGCATGTAGAGCAGCCCCCAGCTATCGGCGAAGTGCCGGAGCATGTCGTAATGTGCGGTGTCCATCGGATCCTCAGCGGTAATTGGCTTGGGCGTCGTAGGTCGTGAAGTCGACCAGCGTGCCCAGCATCTGCAGGTAGGCGACGAGCGCATCCATCTCGGTGATCTTCATGGGATCGCCGTCGAAGTCGCCGGTCGTCACCTTGGCGTAGCGCTCGAGCAGCCCCGACGTGTTGGCCTCGAAGCCCGCCTGCGCGATCACGTCGCTGCGGGCATTGGCGATGTCGGCTTCCGTATAGGGCACCCCCACCGCGACATTGGCCTGCAGGTTGGCGGCGATGTTGCCGTAGTCGAGCTCTGCCGACGCGAGGAACGCATATTTCGGCATGATCGATTCGGGCACGAGCGCCCGCGGATCGCTCAGGTGCTGCACATGCCACTCGTTGGAGTAGCGGCCGCCGACGCGCGCCAGGTCGGGCCCGGTGCGCTTGGAACCCCACTGGAACGGATGGTCGTACATCGACTCGGCTGCCAGCGAGTAGTTGCCGTAGCGTTCGGTTTCGTCGCGGAACGGCCGGATCATCTGGCTGTGGCAGACATAGCAGCCTTCGCGGATGTAGATGTCGCGGCCGGCGAGCTCGAGCGGGGTGTAGGGCCGCATGCCCTCCACCTTCTCGATGGTGTTCTGGAAGTAGAACAGCGGAGCGACCTCGACGATGCCGCCGATCGACACCACCACCAGCGAGAGCGACAGCAGGAGAGTGGCGTTGCGCTCGATGACGCCGTGCTTGCCAAGAATATCCAATTGTCTCTCCTATTCGGCCGGCTGCAGCGCAGCGGTAGGCTGGATGATGGGGCGTTCGTTGCGGACCTTGCCCCGAATGGTCATCCAGATGTTGAACGCCATCACCAGGCCGCCCAGCAGGTAGAGGAAGCCGCCGAAGGCGCGGGCGATGTAGTAGGGGTGCAGCGCCGCCACCGATTCCGCGAAGGAATAGACGAGGAAGCCGTCGGCATCGTATTCGCGCCACATCAGGCCCTGCATGATGCCCGACACCCACATCACGGCGGCGTAGATCACGATTCCAACGGTCGCCAGCCAGAAGTGCCAGTTGACCAGCCGCAGCGAGTAGAGCTGCTTGCGGCCCCACAGCCTGGGCGCCATGAAGTAGATCGCGCCGAAGGTGATCATGCCCACCCAGCCCAGCGCGCCCGAATGCACGTGGCCGATGGTCCAGTCGGTGTAGTGGCTGAGCCCGTTCACCGACTTGATCGACATCACCGGCCCCTCGAAGGTCGACATGCCGTAGAAGGCGACCGCCACCACCATCATGCGGATGATGGGATCGGTGCGCATCTTGTCCCAGGCGCCGCGCAGCGTCATCAGGCCGTTGATCATGCCGCCCCAGCTGGGCATCCACAGCATGATCGAGAACACCATGCCCAGCGTCTGCGCCCAGTCGGGCAGCGCCGTGTAGTGCAGGTGATGCGGGCCGGCCCAGATGTACATGAAGATCAGCGCCCAGAAGTGGATGATCGACAGCCGGTAGCTGTAGACCGGGCGCTCGGCCTGCTTGGGCATGTAGTAGTACATCATGCCCAGGAAGCCCGCGGTGAGGAAGAAGCCCACGGCATTGTGGCCGTACCACCATTGCGTCAGCGCGTCCTGCACGCCGGCGAACAGCGAGTAGCTCTTGGAGCCGAAGAAGCTCACCGGCACCGCGAGGTTGTTGACCACATGCAGCAGCGCGATGGTCACGATGAAGGCGAGGTAGAACCAGTTGGCCACGTAGATGTGCGGTTCCTTGCGCTTGATCAGCGTGCCCAGGAACAGCAGCAGATAGGCGACCCAGACGATGGTGAGCCAGATGTCGACATACCATTCGGGCTCGGCATATTCGCGGCTCTCGGTGATGCCCAGCAGGTAGCCCGTCGCGGCCATCACGATGAAGATCTGGTAGCCCCAGAACACGAACCAGGTGAGGGGCTCGGAGAACAGCCGGGCGCGGCAGGTGCGCTGCACGACGTAGAAACTCGTCGTCATCAGCGCGGTACCGCCGAAGGCAAAGACCACCGCCGAGGTGTGCAGCGGCCGCATGCGGCCGAAGTTGAAGAACGGCGCGAGATTGAGGTCGGGAAAAGCCAGCTGCAGGGCGATGATCACGCCGACGAGGAAGCCGACACAGCCCCAGAACACGGTGAGGATAGTGCCGTAGCGGATGGGCGCATCGAAATAGCCCGCCTGTTCGGCCTCGATCTCGGCCGGCGAGCGCTCCGGGATGCGCGCGACGAACGCCGCGCCGATGGCAAGGACGAGGGCCATCACCGCCATGTGAGAGCGGAAAGGCGCATCCGCCGCCAGTCCCGCGAGGGCAAAACAAATGAACGCGCCGCCCGCGAGCGCGATGAAACCAGGCATGTAGCGCAACGACGCCCCCGATCCGTGCCGTTTGTAGATGCGGCTACCCTTAGGCAGGCGGGCGGGCCGCGCCTTGATCTAGATCAAGGCAAAGCGCGGGGCGGCGGGGCCAAGCTGCGAGGACATGCTCAATCGAGGGGTCAATGCACTCGCCCGCCGTCTTTCCGGACCATCTGAAGCGCACCTTCGAGCGGCAGCTCAAGCTGTGCGACGATCTCGAGGCCGTCGCCGATTCGCTGCCTGCGGGCACGGACCGGCAGTTCTGCCTGCATCTGGCGCGCCAGATCGGCCCGGTGCTGCGCGATGCGCATGCGGTCGAGGAGCAGTTCCTGTTCCCCGGGCTCATCGCGCGCGGCGGCGGCGAACTGGTCGAACGCCTGCGGCTCGAGCATATCGAGGACGAATGCTTCGGCGAGGAGGTGCAGTACGAACTGCTGCAGCTCGGGCAGGGGCGCGCGGTGCTCGCGCCGGAGGCGACGGGCTACATGCTGCGTGGCTTTTTCGAGGGCATGCGCCGGCACATGCGGCACGAGCTGGAGCTGCTGGGCGATTTGCGCCCCGCGTCCTAGGCGTCGGCGTGGATCGCGTGTCGCACCGCCGAATTGACGGCGTTGCCGGCGAGCGGCAAATCGACGATCTCGGCGACCCATTCCACCAGCCAGGGATGCGGCCGGCTGGCGAGCAGCACCACCGGATGCGCCTTGATGCAGAAGGCGATGGCCTCGTAGTCGGGGCCGGTGAGCGCCTTCTGGTCGACGATCGTGCAGTCGAAGCGGTTGGAAACGAGCCAGGAGCGCGCCGGCGGGGTGTCGCGGATGGTCACGGCGAAGCCCTCCGCTTCGAGGGCGAAGGCCAGGGAACGCCTGAGGTCTGTGTCCGGCGCCACGAGCAGCAGGCGTGCCGAGGGCATCGAAATCTCCATTCCGCCACCGACAGCGGGTGAGGCTGGACTAGACCGGAAACGCGATGCTCCACTTGAGCCGGATCAAATCCGGATCAGGATGGCGTGCCGTCGCCGTCGAGCTCGATGTCCATTGCCATGCGGACCAGCTCGGGCAGGCTGCGTGCCTGCATCTTGGCCATCAGCCCGGCGCGGTAGACTTCCACCGTGCGCGGGCTGATCCCCAGGTCTGCGGCGATCGTCTTGTTGGGATGGCCCGCCACCACGCCCCTCAGCACCTGCCGCTCGCGGTCGCTCAGCGTGCCGATGCGCTGCTTCACCTGCTCGATAGCGGCGGCGCTGCGCGTCTGCTCGGCGGCGCGCTCGGCCGCCCGGCCGATCGATTCGATCAGCACGTCGTCGCTGAACGGCTTTTCGATGAAGTCGATGGCGCCGTTCTTCATCGCCTCCACCGCCATCTGGATATCGCCATGGCCCGTCACCATGATCGCCGGCAGCATGGCGTCAGCCGCCTTGAGGCGCTTGAGCAACTCGATGCCGTCGATGTCGGGCATGCGCAGGTCGGTGACGAGGCAGCCATTGGTGACGTTGGGTGCCGCCGCGAGAAAGTCCGTCGCGCTCTGGTGCACGCGCACCGCAAAGCCCGCGCTCGTCAGCAGGAAGGCGAGGGAATTGCGAACGGCCTCTTCGTCGTCGACGATGTGAACCACGGTGTCGCTGGTGCTCAAGGAGCGTCCTCCGGCAGAAGTGGGAGCGAGAAGGTGAAGGTCGCGCCGCCCGCGGCATTGCGGCTCACCGTCAGTTCGCCGCCATGCGATTCGATGATGCGTCGCGAAATCGACAGCCCGATACCCATGCCATGCGGCTTGCTCGTGACAAAGGGCTGGAACAGTTGCGGGGCGATCTCGTCGGAAATGCCCGGTCCGGTGTCCTCCACCTCCACCTGCATGCGGGCGTCCGCTGTCGGCCGGGTACGCACGGTGAGCTGCTTGCGCTCGCTGTCGCGCATCGCCTCCATGGCGTTGCGCATCAGGTTGATCAGCACCTGCTGGATCTGCACGCGGTCGGCCATCACCAGGCCGGCCTCGTCGGAAAAGTCGAACACCGACTTGATGCCGCGCTCCTGCGAGCCGACGAGCGCCAGCGCCCCCGCCTGCTCGATCAGCTTCATGAGATCCTCGGGTTCCTTGTCGGTGTCGCCCCGCGTCACGAATTCGCGCAGGTGCCGGATGATGTCGCCGGCGCGCAGCGCCTGCTTGGCGGTTTCCTCGAGCGCGCCGCGCAGGGCCGGCGGCACCTCGCCGTCGATCCGGTCGAGCATGCGCCGCGATCCCTGGACATAATTGGCGATCGCCGAAAGCGGCTGGTTGAGTTCATGGGCCAGCGTCGAGGCCATCTCGCCCAGCTCGTTCAGCCGGGCAAGGCGCGCCAGTTCGCTTCGCGCCTGGTCGAGCATCGCCGCCGATTGCTCGCGCTCGGTGAGGTCGCGGATGAAGCCGGTGAAATAGATGCGGTTGCCGCGGCGCATTTCGCCCACGGCGAGCTTCATGGGGAAGGTCGAGCCGTCCTTGCGCCGGCCGACCACGACGCGGTCGACGCCGATGATGCGCTTCTCGCCGGTCGCGAGGTAGCGGTCCATGTAGCCGTCATGCTGCTCGCGATAGGGCGCGGGCATCAGCATGCTGACATTGTGTCCCAGCACTTCGGCGGGCGCATAGCCGAACTGGCGTACGGCCGAGGCATTGAACGACAGCATCTTGCCGTCGGTGTCGATCACCACCATGGCGTCGAGCACGGTGTCGAGGATCGATTGGAGATGGGCGTCGCGCTCGAGCAGCGTCTCCGTGGTGGTGCGCGTCGCGGCCCGGCTCGCAAGCAGGCGTCGCGTCAGCCAGAACAGGCAGCCGAGGCCGGCGAGGGCAAAGGCGGCCGCGCCAACAGCCCGCATCTCCGCCGATACGAGCGGTTCGCCGGCCAGGGCAAGGCCGCCGGTCACCACCAGGCACAGCGCCGCCGCCCCCGCCAGCAGCAGGTCGGTGCGTTCCATGTCCGCGGGCTCGCTCACGCCTGTTCCTCCGCCGCTTCTGCCTCACGGCATACAGAACGGGCGGGGTGGGCTCAAGCGCCGGTCTATTTCAGCAGCCACTCATGCTCGGCCGCGTTGTGGAACTTCCAGGTGCGCCTGGGGCCGGCCATCACGTTGAGATAATACAGGTCGTAGCCATGCACCGCCGCCACCGGATGGTAGCCGCGCGGCACCAGCGTCACATCGCCATCCTCGATCACCAGCGCCTCGTCGAGGCTGCGGTCGTCGGTATAGACGCGCTGCATGGCAAAGCCCTGCGGCGGGTTGAGGCGGTGGTAGTAGGTCTCCTCGAGCAGCGACTCTTCAGGCAGGTTGTCGGTGTCGTGCTTGTGCGGGGGATAGGACGAGGTGTTGCCGCCCGGCGTAATCACCTCGACCACCAGCAGCGAATGGGCGGGCTCGGTTTCGGGCAGGATGTTGGTGACGTAGCGCGTATTGCTGCCCTTGCCGCGCGTGATCTGCGCCGGGATATCGAGAACCCGCGCGGGGTAGTCGCCGCCGCCCGGCGCCGAGCAGCCCGCCAGTTCGAGCCGCGTCGTCGCCGTCACGCGCCAATCGGTATGCGCCGGCACATAGACGGCCGCCGGCGGCCCGTCGAAGGGCGAGCTGCGCCCGCCGAGCTCGCCGAAATCCCTGCCGCCGACCGCCACGCGTCCCGTGCCGCTGAGGAACACCAGGCACAGTTCGCGCGCCCCGGTGTTGTCATGCGCCGACCGGCCCGGCTCGAGGGTGTCGACCTCGAAGCCGACATAGGTCCAGCCGGCACTTTGAGGTGTCACGGTGATGTGGCCGTCGGCCGGCTTCTTGACGCGGAGCTCAGCCATTGGGAAAGCCCTGCTTTTCGACGGCATAGCCGGCTGCCGTCATCACCCGCATCAGCTCCTTGTGGCCCACCTGCGCCATGCGGAGCGGCGGGTTCGCCTTGGGGTCCTGCTCGGCCTCCACCACGAACCAGCCCTCATACCCATAGTCGGCAAAGCGCTGGACGATGGCCCCGAAGTCGAGCGAGCCGTCGCCGGGCACGGTGAAGGCGCCAAGCGCCACGGCGTCGAGGAACGATTGCTTCGTGCGGTCGAGGCCGTCGACCACGGCGCGGCGGATATCCTTCACATGCACGTGGGTGATGCGTGCGTGATGCCTGTCGATCGCCCGCAGCACGTCGCCACCGGCAAAGGCGAGGTGCCCCGCATCGAGCAGCAGCGGAATGCCCGGCCCGGACGCCGCCATGAAGGCATCGAGTTCCGGCTCGGTCTCGACCACGGCCGCCATGTGATGATGATAGCTCAGCGGCATGCCCTGCTCGGCGCACCATTCGCCGAACGCCGTCACCTTCCTGGCATAAGCCGTCATCTCGTCGTCGCCGAGCCTGGGCTTGCGCGCCAGCGGGATTTCACGCCTGCCCTGGATCGAGCGGCCCACCTCGCCATAGACGATGCACGGCGCATTCACCGCCTTGAACAGCTCGATCATGGGCGCGATGCGCTCTTTGTTGGCCGCAAGCTCTTCGTCGACCAACGTGCCCGAGAACCAGCCGCCGCACAGCGTCACATCCGCCGCTTTGAGGATAGGCAGCATCACTGCCGGGTCTTCCGGAAAGCGCCGGCCCTTCTCCATGCCGGTGAACCCCGCCGAGCGCGACTGGCGCAGGCATTCCTCCAGCGATACGTCGTCGCTCAGCTCCGGCAGATCGTCGTTCCACCACGCGATGGGCGACATGCCCAGTTTGGCTTTCATTGCCTGACCTCTTCACTCATCTCGAAGCGCGGGAAGCCGCAGGCTCTACAGCCGCTGCCCCTTCACCGCTTCCTCATATTCCCGCCGCGCCGCGTTCACCTGCGGGCGTGCGCTCACTTCCGGCACCGCGACGTCCCACCAATGTCCGCCGGCCTCGGTCGAGATCAGCGGATCGGTGTCGATCACCAGCACCGTCGTGCGGTCGATCGCCGCGGCGTCCTTCAACCCGGCCTCGAGCTCGGCAATCGAAGCGACCTTGCGCGACCATGCGCCCATCGAGGCCGCGTGCGCGGCAAAGTCGATCTCGGGCAGCGTCTCGTGCTCGGTGTCCTTGAGCAGATTGTTGAAGTTGGCGCCGCCGGTCGCCATCTGCAGGCGGTTGATGCAGCCGAAGCCGCGATTGTCGAGGACGACGATGGTCAGCTTCTTGCCCAGCATCACCGAGCTCGCGATCTCGGAGTTCAGCATCATGTAACTGCCGTCGCCCACCATCACGATCACGTCGTGCTCGGGCTTGGCGATCTTGACGCCCAGCCCGCCGGCAATCTCGTAGCCCATGGTCGAGAAGCCGTATTCCATATGGTAGCTGCCGGGGGCACCGGCCGGCCAGAGCTTGTGCAGTTCGCCGGGGAGGCCGCCCGCGGCGCACACCAAAGTCGCTTCCGAACCGCGTGCGCGATGCACAGCGCCGATCACCTGCGCGTCCGAGGGCAGGGCGTTGGTCGGGTCGGTCACCGCCTTGGCCTGTCCCAGCCATTTCTCCTTGGCGGCCTTCGCCGTCGCCTGCCAGGCGTCGTCCGCCTGCCAGTTCCCCAGCCGGCCATCGAGCAGGTCAAGGCCGACCTTCGCGTCGGAGATGAGCGGCAGGGCGCGATGCTTGCTCGCGTCGAACGCCTGCACATTGAGCCCGACCATCCGCACGCCCTCGGCCTTGAACAGGGCCCACGACCCGGTGGTGAAATCCTGGAGGCGCGAGCCGACCGCGAGCACGAGGTCGGCCTGCTCGGCGAGGAGATTCGAGGCCGCCGATCCTGTTACGCCCACCGAACCCATGTTGAGCGGATGGTCGTGCGGCAGGCTCGATTTGCCGGCATTGGTTTCCATCACCGGCACGCCATGCCGCTCGGCAAAGGCGCGCAACCCTTCGGCGGCTTCGGAGTAAAGCACGCCGCCGCCGGCGATGATCACGGGCTTGTGCGCCGCCCTGATCGCGGCCACCGCCGCGTCCAGCTCGCCGGCATCCGGCTGCGGCCGGCGGGGCGTCCAGACGCGCTCCTCGAACATCGCCGCCGGATAGTCGAACGCTTCCGCCTGCACGTCCTGGCACAGCGCCAGCGTCACCGGCCCGCATTCGGCGGGGTCGGTCAGAACCTGCATGGCGCGGGCCAGCGCGCTGATCAGTTGCTCGGGCCGCGTGATGCGGTCGAAATAGCGGCTCACCGGGCGGAACACGTCATTGGCGCTCACCGTGCCGTCGCCGAAACTCTCGACCTGCTGCAGCACCGGATCGGGCGCGCGGTTGGCGAACACGTCGCCGGGCAGCAGCAGCAGCGGCAGACGGTTCACATGCGCCAGTGCCGCCGCCGTCACCATGTTGGTGGCGCCCGGCCCGATCGAGGAGGTCACGGCCATCATCCGCCGCCGGAAGCTCGCCTTGGCGAAGGCGATGGCAGCGTGCGCCATGCCCTGCTCATTGTGTGCGCGATAGGTCGGCAGCTCGCCGCGCACCTGGTACAGGGCCTCGCCCAGCCCCGCGACATTGCCGTGCCCGAAGATCGCAAACACGCCGCCAAAGAGCGGCACCGCCTTGCCGTCGATCACCGTCTTCTGCCGGGTCAGGAACGTCGCGAGGGCCTGCGCCATCGTCAGGCGGATCGTCTTGCTCATTGCTGTTCTCCCACGCGCTGCCAGGTCGCGGTCAGCGCCCCGAACCGTTGCGCCATTTCGTCCACCGCGGCGTCATCGCTCATCGTGCCGGCCAGCCACGCCCGCGCCGCATCGGCAAAGATCGTCCGCCCCACGGCGAAGCCCTTGACGGTGCCGACGCTGCGGGCCGCCATAAAACTCTGTTCCAGCTCCACCGCCGGTGCGTCGAGCCCGAGCAGAACCACGCCGCGGCAATAGGGGTCGCGCGTGGTGATCACCCGGTCGATCGCCGCCCAGGCGGCGGCACTCGCCTGCGGCTCGAGCTTCCACCAGTCCGGCTTCAGCCCGGCATCGTAGAGCTCGGTGAGCGCCGTGGCGATGGTGGTCTCGTCCAGCGCGCCGTGCTTGCCGCCGATGATCTCGATCAGCACCTCGCGGCCCACCTTGCGGCCGGCCTCATAGGCCTGGCGCAGGTGCTCGATCTGGTCGGCCTTGAGGTCCGCCGGGTCGCCGGGGTGATAAAAGCACAGCACCTTGATCGCGTGGTCCACGGGCCATTCCACCAGCCGGCTGCCCACATCGGGCGAGAACTCGAAGCGCAGCGGGCGCGAGCCCGGCAGTTCGAGCGGCCTGGCGACCCACAGCGTCTCGGCGGCCGCATCGAACAGCGCCAGCCGGCCATATTTGTCGTCGAGCAGCATGCCGTAGCCCGGGCGGCCGGCGGCGACGCGGGTCGCGGCCTTCACCGCCAGCCGCTTGAAGGCGCCGATCCTCTCGGGCGTGGCGCCGGGCATTTCCTCGAGCTGCGAGCGATGGTCGATGGCGAGCGCCATCAGTGCAGGCATCGGCGTCCGCCGCGTCGTCGCGTGGTGGATATGGTTGAGCGCTTCGTCCTTGCGCAGCGCCCGCTCGGTGCTGCCATGCGCGAGGAAATAGCTGAGCTCGTCCCAGGTCGGATATTCCGGCGCGCAGAGCAGGCGCGACACCGCGAAGGCGCCGCACGCATTGGCCCAGGTCGCCGACACCGCATGCGGCTCGCCGCGCAGCCAGCCGCGCAGGAAGCCCGACATGAAGGCGTCGCCGGCGCCCAGCACGTTGTAGATCTCGATCGGAAAGCCCTGGCCGACAATGCCGTCCTCGAGATCGTCGGGGATCGCGCCGTCATAGACGATGCAGCCCTTGGCGCCGCGCTTGAGCACGATCGTCGCACCGGTCAGGCCGCGGATGGTCCGCAGCGCCGCCGGCAGATCCGAGGTGCCCGCCGCGATCGCCACCTCCTCCTCGGTGCCCACCACCAGGTCGGTGTCGGCGAGGATCGACTGGTACTCCCGCGTCACCCGGTCGGAGGCGACATAGCGCTCGAAGCCGGCGGCATGTCCGGCCAGCCCCCAGAGGTTGGGCCGGTAGTCGATGTCGAACACCACCTTGCCGCCATGTGCCTTGGCCAGCCGGATGGCCTTGCGCTGCGCCGCCGCCGCGTTGGGCGTCGAAAAATGCGTGCCCGTCACCACGATGGCGCCGGTGCGGGCGATGAAGGCTTCGTCGATGTCGCCTTCGCTCAGCGCCATATCGGCGCAGTCGGTGCGGTAGAAGATCATCGGCGACTGCCCTTCGGCCTCGACCGAGAGCAGCACCAGCGCCGTCAGCCGGTCCGGATCGGTGGCGACGCCGGCGGTGTCCACGCCTTCGCGGGCCAGTTGCTCCTTGATGAAGCCGCCCATCTGTTCGGCGCCGACGCGGGTGATCAGCGCCGACCGCAGCCCCAGCCGCGCGGTGCCGACCGAAATGTTTGTCGGGCAGCCGCCCACCGATTTGGCGAAGCTGCCGATGTCCTCGAGCCGCGTGCCGATCTGCTGGCCGTAAAGGTCCACCGACGACCGGCCGATGGCAATCACATCCAGCTTCTGTCCACTCATGGCGGTCCTCCGGGGCGGCAGAACGAAATACCCGTTCCGCTTGCCCGTCAATCTGGAATAGTCGTTCCGGCCGGCCCCCGCGCCCGCTTCCCCCGCCTGTGCCGGCGCGTTTCGGCCACGCCCACGGTCAGCGCCATGGCGAGGGCCAGGCTCGCCGACAGCGAGCGGAAGCCCGCTTGGTCGGCTTCGGCCACCTCGAACCACACCGCCGCATGCTCGGCCAGCGGCGACAGCCCCGAATCGGTGAGCGCCACCACCGGCACGCCCCGCGCGGCCATCGCCCGGGCCTGCGCCACCGATTCCGCCGCATAGGGCGAGAACGAGATCACGAAGCCCGCATCCTCCGGGCCGGCGAGCGCCAGCAGGTCGTCGTCGATCCCCGCGGCGGTGCCGACGCTGACGCACTGCACCCGCAGCTTGCCGAAGGCGTAGGCCATGTAGGCCGCGATCGGGTAGGAGCGGCGCCGCGCGATCAGGTAGATCGCCCGCGCTCCGGCGAGCAGGGCCACCGCCCGCTCGAACGTGTCGGCCTCGACGCTGCCGCGCAGTCCGTCCAGCGAGCGCTGCCCCGCGTCGATGAAGCCGTCGAGGAGGCCCAGGCTGCCACGCGCCTCGGTGCCGCTGCTGTCGATCAGCCGCAGCCGCTCCTCATAGGACGAATTGCGCTCGCGCAGGCGGTCGCGGAACACCTTCTGCAGGCTCGAAAAGCCGTCGAAGCCGAATTGCTGGGCGAAGCGCACCAGCGTCGAGGGCTGCACCTGCGCCGCCGCGGCGATTCCCGCGGCGGTGCCGAACGCCATCTCGTCGGGATTGCCCAGCGCATAGCCGGCGACGTCGGTCAGCCGCCTGGGCAACGCCGAGCGCCGCGCCACGATCGCCGCCTTCAGTTCGTCGAAGTCCCGTGGGGGAGTGGACAATTCGTCGCTCTGGGGCATTCCCACCGCCTTGTGATCGGCCCCATTCGCTGGCCAGCGCCGCCATGTGTCAAGCGGCTGGCGCGTGCCGGCGATGAGTTCTACGCTTCACGCTGCGGGAGGAGACCCATTCGGCACGCTCGCCGTGAGGAAGCTATGACGACATCCGAGCTTGGCGAGCTGCTCACCGCGGTCATCGACCGCATCATCCCGCGCGACGCCGATCCGGGCGCGCTCGAACTCGGCACCGATGACTTCGTGCGGGACCGCCTGGCCGAGGATGCCGGCCGGCGTGCCGCGATCGAGGCCGGCCTCGCCGCGCTTCCTGCCGGCTTTGCCGCTTCGGACGCGGCCGCGCGCGACGCGGCGCTCGCCGCTGTCGCCGGCGAAGCCTGGTTCGTCGCCCTTAGCGAACTCGTCGCGGAGGGCTTTTATGCCGACCCCGGCAATGGCGGCAATCGCGGCGCCCGCTCCTGGGCAATGATCGGCTACGAGCACGGCCTGCCCGAAGGGCCGGATGGCCCCACCGTGCCGCGCCCGCCCCTGCCGCAGCGCCTCGGTACGCCGCAAACGGAGTACGACGTCGTGATCGTGGGCGCGGGTGCCGCAGGCGGCATCATGGCGGCGGTGCTGGCGGAGGCCGGCAGGCGCGTCCTCGTGCTCGAGCGCGGTTCGCACCTGGACTACGCGACCGGCGGCCGGCGCGACCATCTGCGCAACCAGCGGCTGTCGCGCTACGGGCACAATACCGGCCCCGACATCGCGGGCAATCCGCGCGTCCTCGTCGATGCGCATGGCACCGAGCGCATTCTCCGTCCGCACGAGCCGGGCTACCACAACAATGCCGCCGCCGTCGGCAGTGGAACGCTGGTCTACGGGGCGCAGGCCTGGCGCTTCCTGCCCGACGATTTCCGCATGGCGAGCGTCTATGGCGTCCCCTCGGGTTCGTCGCTCACCGACTGGCCGATCGGCTATGACGAGCTGGCGCCGTTCTACGAGCAGGCCGAGTGGGAGATCGGCGTCGCCGGCCAGAGCGGGGACAATCCGCATGCGGGCCACCGCGCCAAACCCTATCCGATGCCGCCACTGTGGCAGCACAGGACAGCCGAAGTGCTGGCCCGCGGCGCCGGTGCCCTGGGCCTCCGCACCTTCGTGCCGCCGCTTGCCGTCAACACCGTGCCGCGCGACGGGCGCGACGCCTGCATCCAGTGCGGCTCCTGCGTCGGCTTCGCCTGTCCCAGCAATGGCAAGAACGGCACGCAGAACACTGTGCTGCCGCGGGCCTTCGCCACCGGCCGGTGCCAGCTCATTGCCCATGCCATGGTGCAGCAGGTCGACACCGACGCGCAGGGCAGGGTGACCGGCGTCACCTTCATCGACGAGAGCGCGGGCGCGCCGACCGTCCGCTCGGTGCGTGCCGCCACCGTGGTGCTCAGCGCCGGCGCCATCGAGAGCGCACGCCTGCTGCTGCTGTCGCGCTCGGCGCATCATCCCGACGGCCTGGGCAATGCGCATGGCCAGGTCGGCCGCAATCTCCAGGGGCACTATTATGCGGCGGCCTGGGGCGAGTTCGACGAGGACATCTACGATCCGCGCGGGCCGGGCGTCAGCATCGCGACCATCGACTACAATCATGGCAATGATGGCATCATCGGCGGGGCCATGCTCGCCGACGATTTCATCATGCTGCCCGCCATCTTCTGGAAGACCTCGCGTCCGGTCGACGTGCCGCGCTGGGGCAGTGCAGCCAAGGACTTCATGCGCCACGGCTATCGCCGCATCACGGCGGTGAAGGGGCCGGTGCACGAGATCCCCAATCCCGATTGCTGCGTCGAACTGGACCGCAATGTCCGCGACCGCTTCGGCCTGCCGGTCGCCCGGCTGTCGGGCGTCGCCCATGCCGAAACTGTCCGCACCACGCAGTACATGAACGAGCGCGCCGTCGACTGGCTGCGCGCATCGGGCGCGAAGCGGGCCTGGACCGGCACGCCCGTCGCGCGCCTCTCGGCCGAGCAGCACCAGGCCGGCACCTGCCGTATGGGCACCGACCCGGCGAGTTCGGCCACCGATATGTGGGGCGGCGTCTGGGGCCACGACAATCTCTTCGTCTGCGACGCCTCGCTCCACCCCACCAATGGCGGCTTCAACCCGGTCCTCACCATCATGGCTATGGCCTTCCGCAACGCCGCGCACATCGCTCGCGAGCACTGAACGCGCGGCCTTGAGGCGCCGTACACCCAAGCCAATCGCGCCGGCGGCATGAAGCACCGCATCCCTGTCGCAAAACCGACACACCCTAAGCCCTGTACAAGCGGCGCCGCATGGGCGAACCTGCGCGTCGGGAGTGCGTCTTAAGGGGGAGAAGATGGCCGAGTCCGTCCGCGACAACAGACTGCTTTGGGGGCTCGTGGTCGTCGGTCTGCTTGTGCTTCTCTCCCTGTTCTGGATCTGGAATGTCGGCAACACGCTGTCGGGCATCGATCAGCGCGGCCAGCAGCTCGAAGCGCGCTTTGCCGATGTCGGTGCGGCCGATGCCGTCGCCGCGCTCGAGGCCAGGCAGGCCGAGCTCGAAGCCAAAATCTCGGCCCTGCAGATGCCCGACCTCGCGCCGGTGCAGCAGCAGGTCGATGAGCTCAATGCCGGTCTCAAGGGGCTCGAGGAGCGCTTCGCGGGCTTCACGATTCCCGGGCTCGAGGATCTTACGGCCCGACTCGCTGCCGTCGAAACCGCCGTCGGCGGCATCGCCCCGGCCGACCTGACCGCTGTCACGGCCGATATCGACGGGCTGAGAACATCGCTCGATGGGCTGCGCACGCAGATCGGCGATCTCGCGCCGGCGCGTGTCGATGAACTGGCAGGCAGGATCGACACCGTGTCGCAGCAGGTTGCGGCCATCGAGATCCCCGATGTTGCCGCGCTCACCACTCGCGTCGATGCGCTCGATACGCGCCTCGGCACGGTCGAAGCGGCGATCGCCGATACGGCGCCGGCCGAACCCGACGCCCTGGCCGCGCGGCTCGATGCCTTCGCCGCGCAACTGGCCGCCATTGCCCCGCTCGAAACCCGGATCGGCGCGGTCGCCACCGATGTCGAAACGCTCAAGACCGGCGTCGCCGCCGCCGCCACATCGGTCGAGGTCACCGCGCTCGATACGCGCCTGTCCGATCTGGGCACACAGGTCGACGTCTCAGGCGCCGGCCTCGCGACGGTGCAGGCACAGGCCACCGATCTCGCGACGCAGGTCACCGATCTTGGCGCCGATCTCGCGACGCGCGCCGCAAGCGCCGACGTCACCGCGCTCTCCGACCAGCTCACGGCGCTCGGCCAGCAGGTCGCGGCCCTGCCCGCGACCGATACCGCGGCGGTCGAAGCCGATGTGTCGGCGCTTCGGGCCGCGCTCGACACGCTGGCGACGCAGGTTGCCGCCCTGCCGGCCGCCGACGAGCTTGTCACGCTGCGCACCGACCTCGACCGCATCGCCACCAATCCGCCCGCCGCGCCGCCGCCGCAGGTCATCGAGCGCATCTATTTCGGTCAGAGCGGCACCAGTGTTGCCGAAGCCGAGTTGCCCAAGATTGCCGCGCTCGCCGAGCGCCTCGGCAGCAACCCGTCGGCGCTATCGCTGGTCGGCTTCTCCGACAGCTCCGGGCCGGCCGAGCTCAATCGCAGCCTGTCGCTTCCCCGCGCCGCTGCCACCCTCACCCTGTCGGGACGGTTCTAGCCGCGTTTCCCTCCGGCCTGCTACAAGGCGACTGGACGTGGGCACGGGGTGCGGCAATCGTGAGCAGGCTGGGGATCGGGCTGATCGGCACGGGCTATATGGGCAAGTGCCATGCGCTGGCGTGGACATCCGTCCATGCGGTGTTCGGCGACGTGCCGTCCATCGATCTGGTGCATCTGAGCGAAGTCACCGACGATCTGGCGCGGCAGCGCGCGGGAGAGTTCGGCTTCGCCCGCTCCGGTGCCGACTGGCGGGCGCTGGTCGCCGATCCCGAGGTCGACATCGTCTCGATCACCACGCCCAACCAGTTCCACGCCGAGATGGCCATCGCCGCCCTCGAGGCGGGCAAGCATGTCTGGTGCGAAAAGCCGATGGCAACCAGCCTTGCCGATGCCGAGCGCATGCGCGACGCCGCGCGGATCAGCGGCCGCGTCGCGGTGCTCGGCTACAACTACATCCAGAACCCCATGGTGCGGCAGATCGAGGCCATCCTTGCGGCTGGCAACATCGGCACGGCCAACCATTTCCGCGTCGAGATGGACGAGGACTTCATGGCCGATCCGGCCACCCCCTTCGGCTGGAAGAGCGACGCGAAGTCCGGCTATGGCGCGCTCGACGATTTCGGCGTCCATCCCGTCTCGCTCATCCACACGCTGCTCGGCCGCATTGCCCGCGTGCTGGGGCACCAGGCGATGCCCTATGCGACGCGGCCCATTCCGGGGGCGCCGCCGCGCGCCGTCGAGACGCACGACATCGCGTCGGTCCTGTGCGAGCTCGACACCGGCGCGTCCGGTGTCATCGCGCTCAGCCGCAGTGCCTGGGGCCGCAAGGGGCGCATCGCGCTCCAGATCTTCGGCGACAGGGGCGCCATTGTCTTCGATCAGGAGCGGTTCAACGAGCTGCAGCTCTATACCGCCGACGGCGATCCGGCGACGCGCGGCTTCCGCACGATTCTCGCCGCCCCCGTCCACGCGCCCTATGACCGCTTCATTCCCGCGCCCGGCCATGGTCTCGGCTTCAACGACCTCAAGATCATCGAATGCCACGAGCTGCTGCTGCGCCTCGCCGGCAGACCGTCGCGTACCATCGGCTTCGATGCCGGCCTCAGTATCGAACGCACGATCTGGGCGATGCACGAATCGGCGGTGCGCGGCACGTGGACCTCCGTGCCGGAATGACGTTTCAGCCCTGATGTTCATTGTCCTCGGAAACGTCGCTGTCGATGAAACCATGCAGTCGCCGCTGCTGCCGGCGCGCGGTGCCACCGTGCTCGTCGGACCAGCAGTGCGCGATCTGGGCGGCAAGGGCGCCAACCAGGCGATCGTCCTCGCGCGCGCCACAACTGACGTGCGGCTCGTCGCAACCATCGGCAGCGACGATACGGCACGGTGGATCGCGGCGGCGCTCGCCGAGGAGGGGCTCGATCCCGCCCACCTGATCCGCGTCCCGGGCGCCAGCGACCGATCGCTGGTCTTTGTCGGGCCCGATGGCGACAATGCCATCGCCTCGACCAGCCAGTGCTCCGACGCGCTTTCGCCCGCCCATGCCGAGGCGGCTCTGCGCGGCGCGCAACCCGGAGACGTGCTGCTGCTCCAGGGCGGCTGCACCGTCGAAACCAACCGGGCCGCCATCGCGGCGGCGAAGGCGCGCGACATGCGCATCGTCTTCAATCCGTCGGCGATGCGGGAGGGGTTCGATACGCTGCTGGCGGGGGTCGACCTCGTCGTGGCCAATGCCGGCGAAGCCGCCGAACTCGTCGGGGACGGGGCGCCGCTCGAGCAGGCCGAGCGCCTTGTCGCCCGCGGCGTCGGCGATGCGGTGGTCACGCTGGGAGCCCGGGGTTCGGTTGCCGCGGGGCGGGGCGGGCAGCACGCCGTGCCCGCCGTTCAGGCGCCGGTGCGGGACACCACCGGCGCCGGCGACACCTATCTGGCAGTCCTTGCCGCTGCCCGCTTCATGCACGGCGCTCCTCTGGCCGCCGCCATGGCCTGGGCGTCGGCCGCCGCCGCCATCACGGTCGGCCGTCCCGGCACTCGGGCTGCCTTCCCCAGCCGCGCCGAGCTGGCGGCCATCGCCGGCAAATGACAATCCTTTGCCGTTTTTCGTGCGATTTTGCTGCATACCTTTGCTGACTTTTGGCAGGATTTCGACAGCGATGCGCCGTCGCGGCAGCTTGACTTATCGGTTCACGGGCCTATGGAACGGCCGCTTTTCCAATGGTCCCAGCGCAGCAGGCAGTCCCGACACCCCGATGAACTCCCTCTGGCTGCGCATCCGTCCGTACCTGTCCACGCTCGTGCGCTACATGCACATCAGCTACCTCGAGGCGAAGTCGGGGTATGAGGGCACGGCGCTGGGCATCCTGTGGATACCGGCGACAACGCTCAGCTTCTCGCTGCTGCTCGGCTTCGTCTTCCACCCCAGCGGCACGACGGGACCCATTCCGTTCTTCCTCTATGTGCTGAGCGGTTACGTCACGTGGAACTTCATCTCGGATTCGATCACCCGCAGCACCAACATCATCCAGAGCAAGTTCGAGTTCGCCGTTCACAACAATCTCGGCCTCGCCGGATTGTTCGGAAAAATGCTGGCAGACCGGGGCTTTGAGTTCGCCATGGAGCTGGCGGTGGTGATCATCGCCGTGCTCGTTTTGTCGCCGTTCAGCTATGGCCCGCAGATCCTGCTGCTCGCCATCCTCATCCCGATGATGTGCCTGGTGTCGCTGGCGGCGAGCTATCTGGTCAATTTGCTGACCCTGTTCTTCCCGGACCTGGGGAACGTCGTCAGCACCGGCGTGCGCCTCATGTTCTTTGCCACGCCGATCTTCTGGCTGGTCGAGGATCGGTCGGACTGGCGCGCCCTGCTCGAGGTCTACAACCCGGCCAGCTACTATCTCATGATGATGCGCCAGTCGTTCGGGCTGCAGCCGCTCGTGCTGCATGTGTGGCTGATCGGCGCCGTCATCAGCCTCATCGTCATCGCCGCCGGCGCCATCGCCTACCGGCAGTCCAATTCGTTCGTCCGGAACCTGAGGTAAGCCGCCCATGTCCGGGATCGAAATAAAGAACGCCTCCGTCAGCTACTACCTCCGCCACAAGGGGGATGCGGGCAAGCGCAAGATCGAGCGTGCCGCTGTCGGTGGCCAGATCATCGAGCGCGCGCGCTACCTCGAGATCGCGGCGCTTCGCGACATCACGCTGAGCATCAAGCACGGCGATCGCGTGGGCCTTATCGGGCTCAACGGCTCGGGCAAATCGACGCTGCTCAAGCTCTGCTCCGGTGCACTCTCGGTGCAGAAGGGCTCGATCGAGATCGATGGCCGCGTCAGCACGCAGTTCTCGCTGGGGGCCGGCATTCGCGGATCGCTGAGCGGCCGGCGCAATACCGAGCTCAAGTGCCTCTATATGGGCACCCCGCAGCGCAGCATCAGCGACCGCGTCGAGGAAGTGCGGGAACTCAGCGGCCTTGGCGGCTATTTCGAGCTGCCGGTGTCGTCCTACTCCGCCGGCATGCGCTCGCGCCTCGTGATGAGCATGATGCGGCTGGTGCGTTCCGACATCCTCATCATGGACGAGTGGATCGGCGCCGCCGACGCGACCGTCAACAAGACGCTCGCCACGCTGCAGAACCAGCTGATCGACAGCGCATCGGTCCTCGTGCTGGCGAGCCACTCGCGCCACATCCTGGAATCCTGGGTGCAGACGCTGGTCTGGCTCGACGGCGGCGTCATTCGCGACATAGGTCCGATCGGCTCCATCTACGATCAGTTCGAAGCCTGGATGGAAAGCCGCTAGAACGCACGGCAGCAGGAGTCGTCAGTGTCGCTATCCGGCGGATTGTCCAGGGCATACTCATTTCTCGTCGAGAGCGTGGTCGATGCCGTTCCGCGGAACCTGCGCGGCCGCGTTCCGCAGCCCCTGCGTGCCATCGCGCGCCGCATCCTCGCGAACAAGACGATCGTCGACTCCCTCAATCTTCGCCTGTGGGGCGGCTTTTCCACGACGGCCTATGCCGAGATCGAGGCGATCGCCAACGACCCTCGGCACGAGCACAGGTCGCGGGCGTTGCTTGCCCTGGCGCACTGGCACGGCGCGTTCGGCGACAGGGAGAAGGCCGTCGATCTGCTCGCCGTCCAGGCGGCCTCCGATCCGCATGAGGCAGCCGGTTCGCGCTACTATCTTCCGCGGGTCTACTACCTCTGCCTCCTCGGGCGCGCCGAAGAGGCACGGGATGTGCTGCGTAGCCTGGGCAGGATGCCTGTCGACGACTCGCTGGCGCTCGCCTGGGCGAGCACCTATTCGCCGACGGCGGCAGGAGCCGGCGCAGATCCGGACGAAGCTCTGGCCTGGATCAACCGCATGTTCACCGCACACGGACTTGCCACGGTCCGGCGTCGGCACGACGATCGTCCGCTCAGTCTCGACAACCTTGTTGGCGTCGACGTCCCGCCCGTGAAGACCGGGAGCGGCCTCGTGAGCGTCATCGTCCCGACCTACAATGCCGCCGATATGATTGAAACGGCGCTCCGCAGCCTCGCCGAACAGAGCTGGCGCAACATCGAGGTGCTTGTCGTCGACGATGCCAGCAGCGACGGCACCGCCGACGTCGCCGAGCGCTTCTGTGCCACGGACACGCGGTTCCGGGTGATTCGGCGCACCGTCAATGCCGGCAGCTACACCAGCCGCAACGCTGCCCTCGCCGAGGCCCGCGGCGACTACGTCACCATCCTCGATGGCGACGACTGGGCCCACCCGCAGCGCATTGCCCTCCATGTTGCGGACCTCGAGCGTCACGAGGCGCCGTTCAACGTCTCCAACTGGGTGCGTGCCACCGACGATCTTTTGTTCTCGGGAGCGCTGCGCCCCGGCGTGGCCATGCCGCTGCGCAACATGGGCTCGTTCTTCGTGCGCCGCTCGGTGATCGACAGGATCGGCGGCTGGCACGAAGTCCGCATCGCCGCCGACACCGAATTCATGAAGCGCGCCGAGCTGGTGTCCGGCACGATCACCCGAGGGCCCATCGCGCGAGGGGTGCCGCTGGTTCTGGGGCGTCTCGTTTCGACCTCGCTGACGCAGTCGTCGGCGACCAGCATTGCGACGCTCTCGCATGGCGTGCGGCGCGAGTATCACGAACTGGCCGAGTTCTTCCATGCGCGGTTCGGGGCAGGCAAGAGCTCGCTTGAGGAGCTGGCGAGCTGGCCCGTACGTGGCGCGCCAACAATCATACAGCCAGCGCGCGGGCAGTTGGCCGCGGATGTGCTGCTCCTGGGCGACTGGAACAATGCGCGGGATCTTGCGCGAGGCCGGCCGCTGGCCGACGCTCTGCACAAGGCGGGCAGGCGTGTCGCCTTCTTCCACTACCCCCGCTATTCGGAAGAGGTGCGCAACGTCCTCAATCACGACCTGCGCGACTATGTCTGGTCGAACGGAATGTCGTTCGTGACGGCGGGTGAGCGTGCCAGGGTCGGTTCGGTCATTGTCGTGACGCCCGACGTTTTCGAGCACACGCTCGACCGCTTCCCGAGCGTGGAACTCGATGATCTCACCCTTCTCGGGGAGCCGTCGGAGGTATCGGATGCGGCCAGGGCCAATATCGTCGCTGCGTTCGGGCGCGATGGTCGCTGGGCCAGCGCTTCGGATGCAATCGCCGAACGCTAGCGCCGTTCCGGCTTGCCGCCCGCCAGCAGGCGGACCGCTTCCCGCAGCTCCACGCCCCAGAGCCGCAGTTGCACGCCGACGGCCGTCAGTCTGTCGCCAAGCGGATAGGGAGCGCGCAGGAAGCGCCATGTCGGGATGATCGGCGAGCCCAGCGTACGCAGCAGGAACGCGGCACGCCGGCCCGGCGAGCCCGCTGCGATCTGGCCGCCCAGCACGCGCCGGCTCTTGGTGGCGATGGCGTCCCAGTCGGCGCGCGCGGGGTGCCCGACGCGCGCGTCGGACACGAAGCGCACGCTGGCACCCCGTGCCACCGCGCGGCGGCAGAATTCGGCGTCGCCACCGGACAAGCGCGTCGCGTCGAAACCTCCGGCGTCCCGGAACAGCGTGGCTGACACCGCGAGATTGGCGGTGGCGCCATAGCCGCGGCTCGCATAGCGCTCCTGCGGGATGCCCTTGAGCATGTCGTAGATTTCATAGGCGTTGCCCGGCGTACCAGCCGGGCGGACGTCGACGCCGCCAACGAGGATGGTTCGCGCATCGGCGCTCTCCGCGACCCGCGACAGGGCGGCGAGCCAGCCGGGCTCAGGCAGGCAGTCCGCATCGGTGAAGGCGAACCAGTCGCCGGTCGCGAGCGCCGCTGCGGCGTTCCGCGCCGCGTACGAGCCCGGCCGCTCGCAGGTGATGATCCTGACATTGTCGGGCAATGTGGCGGGCGGCACGAAGTTGCGCGAGCCGTTGTCGCTGAGGATCACCTCGAAGCTGTCGGGCGGTAGCGTCTGCGCCGCAAGGCAGGCCAGCAGCTCAGGCACGAGGTCCCATTGCTCGTAGACAGGCACGAGGACCGAGAGGTGCCGCTCCATCTACGACGCCTTGCGGCGCTCCCCGCGGCCGATGGCGAAATAGTCGAAGCCCTGCGCCTGCATGAAGGCCGGATCGTAGATGTTGCGTCCGTCGAAGATCACCGGATGCTTGAGCTGGGCCTTGATCGTCTCGAAATCGGCGGACTGGAACACTTTCCACTCGGTCGCGATGATCAGGGCGTCGGCGCCCTTGAGTGCCTCCTCGCGCGTCCCGACCAGATCGAGATCGCTTCGCACGCCATAGATGCGCGCGGTCTCATGCATCGCTTCAGGGTCGTAGGCGCGCACCTTGGCGCCGGCGTTCCACAGCGCCTCCATGATGACGCGCGAAGGCGCCTCGCGCATGTCGTCGGTGTTGGGCTTGAAGGCCAGGCCCCACAGCGCGAACGTCTTACCCTTGAGCTCGCCGCCGAAATACTGCGCGACCTTGTCGAACAGCACCTGTTTCTGCGCCGTGTTGCGTTCCTCCACCGCCGACAGCACCGTGGGCGTCACGCCGGCTTTCTCGGCCGTGCGGATCAATGCCTGCACGTCCTTGGGGAAGCACGAGCCGCCATAGCCGATGCCGGGATAGATGAAGCTGTAGCCGATGCGCGGGTCCGAGCCGATGCCCTTGCGTACCCACTCGATATCGGCGCCCAGCCGGTCGGCAATGCCGGCCATTTCGTTCATGAAGCTGATCTTGGTCGCGAGCATGGCGTTGGCCGCGTACTTGGTCAGCTCGGCGCTGCGCGCATCCATGACGATCATCTTCTCATGGTTGCGGTTGAACGGCGCGTAGAGCTGGCGCAGCAGCATCTCGGCGTCCTTGCTCGAGGTGCCCACGATGATGCGGTCGGGCCGCATGCAGTCGGCCACCGCCGAGCCTTCCTTGAGGAACTCCGGATTGGAGACGACCTCGAAGCCGATCTGTCGGCCTGCCTCGGCGAGCGTCCTGCCCACCACCTCCGCCACGAGGTCGGCGGTCCCCACCGGCACCGTCGATTTGTTGACGATCACCTGCGGCCGGTCCATGTGCTGGGCGATGGTCCGTGCCACCGCCGTCACATATTTGAGGTCGGCCGAGCCATCTTCGTCCGGCGGGGTGCCCACGGCGATGAACTGAATGGCGGCATGCAGCACACCCGCCTTGGCATCGGTGGTGAAGTGCAGGCGCCCTTCCCTGAGGTTGCGCTCGACCAGTCCATCGAGGTCCGGCTCGAAGATGGGAATGTTGCCCGCCTTCAGCCCTTCGATCTTTTCGGCGTTGATGTCGACGCAGAACACATCGTGGCCCACGTCGGCCAGAACGGCCGCCTGGACGAGGCCGACATACCCAATACCGAAGACCGTGACTCGCATCTATGTACCTTGCGGGGGTGTCATTTGCCGGCAAACGCTTAGTGTTGACAGGGATGATGCACAAGCCCCATCTGCCCGGGCCGGTCTGCCGCGGAGTTTGCTGACTTGAACATCTGGCTGGTGCGCGATCTCGAGCCGATCCCCACCGATCCGGGCGATCGTCGGCTGATGCGCGCCGGAATGCTGGCCGAGGCGCTGGCGCGGCGCGGCCACGCGACGACGTGGTTCACCTCGAGCTTCGACCACTACCAGAAGCGCCATCGGACGGATCGCGACAGGACGATTACCCCTGAGCCCAACCTGACCATCGAGGTCTTCCGCGGTCGCGGCTACCGCCGCAATGTGAGCCTGGGGCGGATTGCGCATAACAGCGGCTTTGCCGAGCGCTGGCGGCGGTTTGCCGATGCCAGCGCCGTGCTGCCCGATATCCTGGTTACCGATATCCCGACGACCGAGGCGGCAGATGCCGTCGTTCGCTTCGCCGCGGCGCGGGGTATCCCCACGGTCCTGTCGATCCGCGATCTCTGGCCCGATTTCTTCGTCGACTACCTGCCGGCGCCGCTGCGGCCGCTGGCCAGCCCGTTCGTCGCGCCCCTCGACCGGCAGGCCCGTTACGCCGCCGGCCATGCGACGAGCCTGTTGGGCATCTCCGACGACTATCTGGACTGGGGCAGGGCCAAGGGGGGCCGCCCCGCCAACGAGCTGGACCGGGTCTTTCCGCTCGGCTACGCGGCCCGGCAGAGGCCCGACGCGGACGCCATCGCCGCCTTTCGCGACAAGCTCGGGCTCGGCGACAAGACGATCATCGGCTTTGTGGGCTCATGGGGCCGCACCTACGACCTGGAGCTGGTCCGCTCGGCGGCCGCAAGCCTTGCCCCGCGCGGCGACCTCGCCTTCGTCATCGCCGGCGACAAGGACACGCAGCCGGCCCTGCGCGACGCCCTGGGCAGGCTGCCCAATGTCGTGCTGGCCGGCTGGCTCAGCGCCGACGAAATCGCGCTGCTCGCCAGCGCCAGCGCTATCGGGCTCCTCCCCTACCAGCCCAACGCGCCGCAGGGCCTGCCCAACAAGGTCTTCGAATACATGGCCTATGGCGCCTATCAATTGGCGACGCTCGAGGGCGAGATCGTCCGCTTCTACGCGGAGACCGGGGCAGGGCAGGCGGTTGGCCGCGACCTCGCCGCCGCCATCCCGGCCGCCCTGCCGCTCGCGCTCGACCCGCAGCAGCGCGCCGCGCGCATCGCCCGCTTCGAGCGTCTCTACAGCGCCGACGCGGTCTATGGCGAGATGGTCGATCACATCGAACGCGTCGGCGGCATCGGCCGCCTCTAGAACCGGGCGGTGGGGGAGAACTCCTTCGCCGCAGTGGCGTTTTCGCTCTTTTCGGGGGCAATGCGACCCATTAGAACCCTCCGCCATGAGAATATTGGTCACCGGCGGCGCGGGGTTTATCGGCGCCAATTTTGTCACGCATCTGCTCTCGACCGCCGCCATCGAGCGCGTTGTTGTCGTCGACGCCCTGACTTACGCCGGAAACCTTGAGAATCTGGCCGGTGCGCATCGCGATCCGCGGTTCCGCTTCGTCAAGGGCTCCATTCTCGATCGCGGGCTCGTCGAGGACCTGCTCGCTGCCGAGGATATCGGCGTCGTCGCGCACTTTGCGGCCGAAAGCCATGTCGATCGCTCGATCCGGGGGCCTGAGGCGTTCATCGAGACCAATGTCACGGGTACGCTGCGCGTGCTCGAGGCGGCGCGCGCTCATCTCAATGCCCGGCCGGACAAAAAGGACAGTTTCCGCTTCCTGCATGTGTCCACCGATGAGGTGTTCGGCACGCTCGGTCCGACCGATCCGAAATTCTCCGAGGACACGCCCTATTCGCCCAACAGTCCCTACGCCGCGAGCAAGGCGGCGTCGGACCATCTGGTGCGCGCCTGGCACGAGACCTACGGCCTCAACACGCTGATCTCGAACTGCTCGAACAACTACGGGCCGCTACAGTTTCCCGAAAAGCTCATCCCGCTGATCATTCACAATGCGCTCGCCGGCAAGTCGCTGCCCATCTATGGCGACGGCCAGCAGATCCGTGACTGGCTCTATGTCGGCGATCACTGCTCGGCGCTGGCGACCATCATCGCGCGCGGCAAGCCCGGCGAGACCTATGCGGTGGGCGGCAATTCCGAGCGCGCCAATCTCGATGTCGTTGGCACCATCTGCGACCTGCTCGACCACCATCGGCCACGCAATTCCGGCTCCTACCGCGACCAGATTGCCTTCGTCGCCGATCGCCCGGGCCACGATCGCCGCTACGCCATCGATGCGAGCAAGCTCGAGCGCGAGCTCGGCTGGAAACCGGAACGGAATTTCAGTTCGGGCATCGAGGCCACCGTGCTGTGGTATCTCAACAATGGCGAGTGGGTGAACAACGTCACCTCCGGTGCCTACCGCGACTGGGTCGCGGAGCAGTACGCGTGAAGCTGGTCCTGTTCGGCAGCGGCGGCCAGGTCGGCCGCGCCCTCGCGCCGCTTCTTGGCGAACTGGGCACTGTCGCTGCCTTCGACCACACGACCGCCGATTTCGAGCAGCCCGCGACGCTGGCCGCCATCATCGAGGGCGAGCGCCCCGACGTGGTGGTCAACGCGGCGGCCTACACGGCGGTCGACGCCGCCGAGGACGACAGCGCTCGCGCCCATCTCGTCAATGGCGAGGCTGTCCGCCATATCGCCGACGCCGCGAGGCGACGCGGCGCGCTGGTTGTCCACTATTCGACCGATTTCGTCTTCGACGGCCGTGCCGATCACCCCTATCGCGAGACCGATACGACGAATCCGCTCTCGGTCTATGGCGCAAGCAAGCTCGGCGGCGACCAGGCCCTTGCGGCGAGCGGCGCCGACCATCTCATCTTCCGAGTCACCTGGAACTACTCGCCCGAAGGCAAGAACTTCCCACTCGCGATCCTGCGCCTCGCCAAGGCGCGCGACGCGCTCGACGTGGTCTCCGACGAAATCGGTGCCGCGACCTCGGCCGATCTCATCGCCCGGGCGACCGTCGAGGCTCTGCGCCAGACCCTCGCCGATCGCGGCAAGACCGGTCTCTACCATCTGACAGCATCCGGCGCGGCGAGCCGCGACACGCTGGCCCGCGTCATCGTGGCGGAAGCGCGCGCGGCGGGCGCCGAGCTGGCGCTGAGTCCCGACAGTATCCGGCCGATCCTGGCGCGCGACTACGCCGTCACCAAGGCCATCCGGCCGTCCAATTCGCGGCTCGACACCACCAGCTTCCAGTCGACATTCGGAATGACTTTGCCGTCCTGGCAGGACGGGATACGGGATTTGATCAACACACTCCGCGAGGGGGGACGTTTATGAGCCGCAAGGGTATTATTCTGGCAGGTGGTTCGGGCACGCGGCTGATGCCGGCGACGGCGCCGGTCAGCAAGCAATTGCTCCCCGTCTACGACAAGCCGATGATCTACTATCCGCTGTCGACGCTGATGGGGGCGGGTATCCGCGACATCCTCATCATCTCGACGCCGCGTGACCTGCCGATGTTCCGCGCCCTGTTCGCCGGGGCATCGGCCTGGGGCATCAACCTCAGCTACGCGGAACAGGCAAAGCCGGAGGGCATTGCCCAGGCGTTCCTCCTCGGCGCCGATTTCATCGGCAGCGACCCGTCGACGCTCATCCTGGGCGACAATTTGTTCTTCGGGCACAACCTGTCGCAGATGATGCTGAGCGCCGATGCGCGGCCGTCCGGCGCGACCGTGTTTGCGCATCACGTCACCGACCCCGAGCGCTATGGCGTTGCCAGCTTCGACGAGACCGGCAAGGTGCTGACGCTCGAGGAAAAGCCTAAGCAGCCCAAATCGAGCTACGCTGTAACGGGACTCTACTACTATGACGACCAGGTGGTCGACATCGCCCGCGAGCTCAAGCCGTCGGCACGGGGCGAGCTCGAGATCACCGATCTCAACCGCGTCTATCTCGAGCGCGGCGACCTCGGCGTCGAGATCCTCGGCCGCGGCTTCGCCTGGCTCGATACGGGGACGCACGACTCCCTGCTCGACGCCGCGCAGTTCGTCGCCACCATCGAGAAGCGGCAGGGCTGGAAGATCGCCTGCCCCGAAGAGGTCGCCTGGCGCAATGGCTGGATCGACGACGACGCGCTGCTGGCGCTCGCCAAGCCACTCAGCACCTCGGGCTACGGCGTCTATCTGCGCGAACTGGTGGAGCGTCGATGAACGCGACGCCTCTTGCCCTGCCCGAGGTCCTGCTGCTCGAGCCGCGCGTTTTCGGCGACGACCGCGGCTGGTTCTATGAGAGCTTCAACGCCCGTAGTTTCACCGAACTCACCGGCCTCGACATCACCTTCGTCCAGGACAACCACTCGCGGTCGTCGCGCGGTGTGTTGCGTGGCCTCCACTATCAGTTGCCGCCCGCCGCGCAGGGCAAGCTGGTGCGCGCCGTCGCCGGCTCCATCTTCGATGTCGCCGTCGACATCCGCCGCTCCTCGCCCACGTTCGGCCGCTGGGTCGGCGAAATCCTCAGCGCCGAAAACAAGCGGCAGCTCTGGGTGCCGGCCGGCTTCGCGCATGGCTTCCTCGCCCTCGAGGACGGCACCGAGGTGCTCTACAAGGCCACCGATTTCTACAACAAGGCGGCCGAGGGCGCGGTACGCTGGGACGACCCCGAACTGGCCATCGCGTGGCCGGGCGGGTTGACTCCCTTGCTCGCGCCCAAGGATGCTGCCGCTCCGGCTCTCGCCGACGCACAGCTCTTTGCCTGACGCCGCCAAAGCTCCGTCCGCCCGCCACAACTCCGCCTTTCTCCCGTCAGCATCCGCGTGCTAGCGTTCGCGCACTGACGGTCGCTCGCACTGGGGAATTCCGATGAAACTGAAGCAGCTTGCCGGGCTTGGGGCCGTGGCACTGATCGTGGCCATGAGCGCCACTGGCGCGCTCTCGCAGGAGCAGCGCCGTTATGCGACCGGCGCGTCCCCGACGCCTCCCGAACGCCTCGCCGAGCTGCCCGAGGCGCCCATTTATCGCGACTTCCTCCCGCAGGCGGTCGACCTGTCGCGCTACATGCCCGCCGTCGGCGATCAGCTCAATCAGGGCTCGTGCGTCGGCTGGGCCACGGCCTATGCGGCGCGCGCCTATTACGCCTATCAGGTCGAGCATCGCGACATCGCCGATACGGCCAACATTCCTAGCCCCGCCTGGATCTTCAACATCATCCATCTGGGCACTGACTGTAACCAAGGCTCCTACGTCCCCGATGCGATGGACGTGCTGCGCACCGGCGCTCGCTCGCTCAAGGACTATCCCTACGACGACACGAAGTGTTCGATGCCGCTGCCGCCGCAGCGAGCCAGCGCCAAGGACTTCTCGATCGAAAGCTACGAGATGGTCTGGAACCAGGTTGATCCCAAGGCCAGCCTCGACCAGGTGAAGGGCGCGCTCGCCAAGGGGCATCCGGTGGTGGTCACCGCCGCACTCGACGCCGATTTCTTCAACCTCAATCCGCGCCAGTCGATCTGGCGTTCCAATCCCGACAAGCCCAATGAAGGCGGTCACGCCTTCACGCTGGTGGGTTATGACGACGCGACGCAGACCTTCAAATTCATCAACTCGTGGAACACCGGCTGGGGCGACAAGGGCTATGGCCGCATGACCTATGACACGTTCAAGGCGCGTGTCTGGGAAGGCCACATCATGCACATGGCCGGCGATCCCGAAATTCCGCTCGATGATGCCGATTTCGTCGCCGATGTGATCGATGCCACGCCGCCCCCGCCGCCATTCAAGCCGCCGCTGATCGTCACGCCCAGCGGGGACGACGTCGCGATGCGCGATCTGGGCGACGACATCGATCTGGGCGCGCTCGCCTGCGGCAAGGTCGATATCGGCACCGACGAATTCGGCAATTCCATTGCCACCGGCTTTGTCGGCAGCGAAGACGAGATGGCCCGTGTCCAGAACGCGCTGATGGACAAGGTCGACACCGTCGACGTCGCGCTCGCCCCATGGCCCGCCTGCGAAGTGCGGCTCACGCTCGATCCGGCGGTCAACGAATCCGACACGCCGCAGGTGGCGCTGCTGCCCGAATCCCCCGCCGTGGGCGATGCCCTCAATATCGGCATCGAGACCCCCGGCTTCCCGAGCTATCTCTACGCCGCCTACTTCGCGGCCGACGGCAATGTGCTCAATCTGAGCCAGCCGAGCTCGGCCGACCTGCGTCCCAAGGCCGGGCACACCATCGTGCGCTTCGGCGATGCGGAGGGCGGTCAGGTGTCGCTCACCGTCTCGCCGCCGGTCGGCGAGGAACTGCTGGTCGTCGTCTCCTCGGAGAAGCCGCTGTTCGCCGCGGCGCGTCCCGATACCGAGACCTATCGCGATTTCCTCTCGGCCTTGCGCACCGGCGTCCTCTCCGGCGATGCCGGCCGTGTCACCGCCAGCATCGTGCCGGTCACGACCACGGAGTAGTCGCGGCTCGCAGCCGACATCCTCCCCCGCGTGGCGGGGGAGGGAACCGCGCCGGCCTCCTCAGTCCGGCTCGCTGATCCGCATCTCGACGATCCTGCCGCCGCGCACGGTCACGGTGAACCGGCCCGGCCCGGTGTAGTAGCTCGACGCCCAGTCGGCATCGAACACCGTCACGCCGCCCGCGTCCGAGACCACTTTGCTCACCGTCAGCGTACCTTTGGCACCGATCAGCTCGGTGTCGCTCCATTCCCGGATATGTGCCGGTCCCTTGAAGCTGCGGTTCCAGTCGTTGACCTCGCCGTTGGGCGCGAAAGTTGCGATGAAGCGGTCGAAATCCTGAGCGTTGATGGCGAGCCGCATCTCCTCGATCAGTGCCGGCAGGTGCGTCATTGGTTCTTCTCCTCTTGCCCGTTGCCATCGTTCCGGGCGGCAAGAATACGACAAGAGTCTCATGATTTCGCCGCGATTTTCCCGTCCTAGCTACATTGCGCGGCGGGGGAATCGGCCTCATGTTGCGCCCAGGGTCGTCCCACCAGAACTAAGGTTCTACTCGCCGCCGGAGGTTGCTTGATGCCGCACGACACACCCCTGATCACAACGATCGTTGCGGGTCTTGTGCTGGCCTTCATCTTCGGCGCCATTGCCAATCGCCTCCGCATGCCACCGCTGGTGGGCTATCTGCTCGCGGGCATCGCGGCAGGTCCGTTCACCCCCGGCATCGTTGCGGATGTCGATCTCGCGAGCCAGCTCGCCGAGCTCGGCGTGATCCTGCTGATGTTCGGTGTAGGTCTCCATTTTTCGCTCAAGGACCTGTTGAGCGTCCGGGCCATCGCCATCCCCGGCGCCGTGGTGCAGATCGCCGGTGCCACCATCATGGGCGCGGGCCTCGCCGCGCTCCTCGGCTGGTCGCTTGGTGCCGGCCTCATCTTCGGCCTCGCGCTCTCGGTCGCCTCCACCGTCGTGCTGCTCAAGGCGCTGCAGGACCGGCACATCGTCGAGAGTGAGCGCGGCCGCATTGCCGTCGGCTGGCTCATTGTCGAAGACATCGCGATGGTGCTCGCGCTCGTGCTCATCCCTGCGCTCGCGCCGCTTTTGGGCGGCAGCGAGGTCGAGCTCCATGATCCGTTCATCGATTTGTTCGAGCGTCTCACCGGCATCGCGCCCAATCTGTGGTGGATCCTCGGGCTCACCGTGGTCAAGCTCGCGGCCTTTGTCGGGTTCATGCTGGTGGTCGGCCGGCGGGTGATCCCATGGGGCCTCCACATGACGGCCCACACGGGCAGCCGCGAGCTGTTCCGCCTCGCCGTGCTCGCCATTGCTCTGGGCGTCGCTGCCGGCTCGTCCTATCTGTTCGGCGTCAGCCTCGCGCTGGGCGCGTTCTTTGCCGGCATGATCCTCAGCGAATCCGAGCTTTCCAACCGCGCGGCGCAGGAAACACTGCCGCTGCGCGATGCCTTCGCGGTGCTGTTCTTCGTGTCGGTCGGCATGCTGTTCGATCCCTCGATCATCGTCGAGAGCCCGCTGCCCATCATCGGCACCGTGTTCATCATCCTTATCGGCAAGTCGGTGCTCGCCTTCCTCATCGGGGTGCTGTTCCGGCAGCCGGTCGGGACAGCACTCACCATCTCGGCAAGTCTCGCCCAGATCGGCGAGTTCTCGTTCATTCTCGCCGCGCTGGGCGTCGGCCTGGGCATCCTGCCGGTCGAGGGCCGCGACCTCATCCTCGCCGGCGCGCTCATCTCGATCATCCTCAATCCGGTGATCTTCTGGATCGCGGAAACCATCCGGCCCCGGCTCGAAGCAAAGGTCGCCGCGCGGCACCCCACCATTGTCGTGCCCAACCGGGTCGAACCCGAACTCTCGGCCGGCTCGGCCGCCGCCGCGCCGCCTCCGCCGGTGGCCGAGGAGCTCGACGAGCGCCTGCCCACCACCAAGACCGGCCACACGGTGCTCATCGGCTATGGCCGGGTCGGCTCGGTGGTCGCCGACGGCCTCAAGCGTCAGGGGGCCTCCTTCCTTCTCATCGAGGATTCCGAGAAGCGCATCGCGCTCGCCCACGCCGCCGGCATTGAAGTCATCGCCGGCAACGCCGCCACTTCGGAGACGCTGGCCCTTGCCAATATCGAGGGCGCCAGCACGCTCATCGTCGCCATCCCCAATGCCTTCGAGGCAGGGCAGGCTGTCGAGCAATCGCGCAAGCACAATGCCGGCCTGGTCATCGTCGCCCGCGCCCATTCGGACGAGGAGGTGACGTATCTGCGTGACCTGGGCGCCAACGAAGTCATCATGGGCGAGCGCGAGATCGGCCTCGGCATGCTCGGCTGGACCAATGGCGAGAACGCCCATCAGGTCGAGACCGAGCGCACCCAGGCGAGCCTCGACGCCGTTGCCGCCGCGCTCAAGCTGCATGATTTGCCGCCGGCGCCCAAAGCCGTTCCGGCCGAGCCGGCGCTGCCGGTCGAGGAGCTCGAAGCCGCCATCGAGGCCGCACATCCCGAGCATGCGGCCGAGGGGCCTGCCGAGCCGCTCGCGCTCGTTCCCGCCTATGGCGAGACACCCATCGAGGGCGAGGCGGAGGAGGAGCCTCCGGCGCTCGTTGTCGCCGGGGACATGGGCCGGGTCGAACCGGTCCTCGAGGCACCGGTGAGCTACTTCGAGCCGGAGCTGGAGGTCGAGGGGATTGAGGCGCCAGCGGCGCTCGCCACGCCGCCGCCTGCGGCTGAAGCGGCCGATGAGGCCGACTACATCGATATCGAGCCTGACGAGGTCATCGTCGCGCCCGAGCCCGAACCGGTGCCCGAGCCGCCGCGCGCGCCAAAGGCCGGCGCCCCGTCGTCCTCGCCGGGCGTGCCCTACAAGCCCGAAGTGGAACCCGCCGCGGAATAGTTGGCGCGGAGTGGCATTGTTTCCTCGCATCGGGCCGCGATTGCGCTATATCTCGGTCCAACAGATCGACGATCGATGATTTCGCAAAAGGCCAAATACGCGCTCCGGGCGCTGGTGGCGCTGTGCAAGGCGCCGCCCGAAAGCTCGCTGATGATCGCCGAGATTAGCAAGGCGCAGGCCATCCCCAAGAAGTTCCTCGAGCAGATCCTGCTCGAACTCAAGCGTGCCGGCATCGTCATGAGCCGCCGCGGGCGCCTCGGTGGCTACGTGCTCCTGCGCCCCGCCGACAAGCTCACCTTCGGCGAAGTGCTCCGCCTTATCGACGGCCCCATCGCGCCACTCCCCTGCCTCTCCAAGATCGCCTACCGCCGCTGTGCCGACTGCCAGGACGAAGCCACCTGCGAAATCCGCCACGTCTTCGCCCATGTCGTCAAAGCCCAGCGCGAGGTCCTCGACCACACGACATTCGCCGACGCGGTGGCGGCTGGCCGGGTGCCCGAGGCCGTGCTCTAGCGTCTGCTTCCCGCTCTAGGCCGTCTTCGCATCCCGATAGATCGCCCATACCGTGCCCGCGAGGATCAGCGCGAGGCCGATGCCCTTGGGCCCCAGCAGAGACGCCGGCGGCACGCCGTGCCACAGCATGTCGGGCACCAGCGCGAACACCATCACCAGCGCATCCATCGCGGCAACGAGGGCAGGGTTCGCGGTGCGGTTGAAGGCGGTAAGCAGCAGCGTGTTGGCCGGTAGGTTAAGCGTCGCCGCGACGACTGCCCAGAACAGGAAGGCCAGCGCCACTTCCGGTGCCAGCCCGGTGAACGCCTCCGGCGTCAACGGCGCCTGCAGCACGATGGCGATCAGCGGCGCTGCGAGCAGGGCGACGATCGAGCCAAGATAGGTCACCTCCAGCGAGCTCAATGGGCGGCCCTCGACGCCGCGGACGTCCTCGCGGTCGAACACGGTCGCCATGATGTTGCTGGCGGCGAAGGACAGCGCCGCCAGTGCCGCGAACAGCGCAGCGCGGATGCCATCGGCGGTCGCGCGCGGATCCGCCTCGGGCGCGGCGCCCACCACGTGGTAGAGATAGATTCCAGTCAGCAGCATCGCGACGGCGAGCGCGAAGGGCAGGTCCCACAGCCGCCCCTTGGTCAGCGGCATCCTGAGCGGCAGGGGCAGGCGTGCGATCACGTAGGACGCAGCGATGTGCAGCATGAAGATCGTGTAGGTGTGGTTGAGGCTGGGGCTGGCGCTGAAGGCGAGGATCAGCAGCACCGTTGTCGTAGCGAACAGCACGCTGCGGATCAGGTAGGGGAGCACCGTCAGGTTGCGCAGCGAGGGTGCCCGCTGGCGCAGCCAGGCGAAGACGGCGCAGCAGGCGATGGTCATGATGACGAAGCGCGCCACATAGGTGGGAAATGCACCCAGGATCGCCGCCGCCTCGAACAGGCCGAGTTCGGCGAAGGCCAGGTAGAGCGCGGCGAGAATGGCCGGCCGCACGCCGGGGTCGATCCGAACTGACATCGCGCTTACCAGTCGCATTCGTTGTGTCTCTGCCGGTCGGCGTGATAGCCCAGCAAGCCTGACAGCCAGCGGCAGGCTATCCTGCCCGCATCGACTATCTTGCGCGGCGTTCCGGCCCTTGGCGGCGTAGGCGGCACCGGCGGGCGTTCTTCACACCTGCTTGCCCAAAGCCCCTTTGGAGCAAAGCGATTTCTGGCTTTGGCCCTGTGCAGAAATGAACTGCACGGAAATTTGCTCGCGAATTTGTCGAGAGAGAAACCTTTTCTCTTTGGCCGAAGTTCTGCAAACTGCGCCTGTCTTGGCAATCCCGACTACACGGTAGAGTTACGTCAGTTACCTTGGAGGTTCTGATGAAGACAACTGCAACAGTCCTGGCCGTCGGCGCGCTCGTCGCTTCGATCGGCCTTGCGGGAGTAGTAACCGCCCGCGCCGCCGACCAGACACTGCTCAATGTGAGCTACGATCCGACCCGCGAGCTCTACGAAGAGTTCAACGTCGCCTTCGCCAAGCACTGGAACGAGACCACCGGCAATACCGTGACGATCGAGCAGAGCCATGGCGGCTCGGGCAAGCAGGCCCAAGCGGTGATCGACGGGCTCCAGGCCGATGTCGTCACCCTCGCGCTCGAAGGCGACATCAACGCCATTGCCGAGAAGGCCGGTCTGTTCAACGCCGACTGGCGCGGCGAGCTTGCCAACAATTCGACGCCGTACACCTCGACGATCGTCTTCCTCGTCCGCAAGGGCAATCCCAAGGCCATCAGCGACTGGGGCGACCTGATCAAGGACGGCGTCGAAGTCATCACGCCCAATCCCAAGACCTCGGGCGGCGCCCGCTGGAACTACCTTGCGGCCTGGGCCTGGTCGAACCAGGCCAATGGCGGCGACGAGGCCAAGAACATCGAATTCATCAAGGCGCTCTATGGCCACGTCCCGGTGCTCGACACCGGCGCGCGCGGCTCCACCGTCACCTTCGCGCAGAAGGAACTGGGCGACGTGCTGCTGGCCTGGGAGAACGAAGCCTTCCTGGTGCTCGACGAGTTCGGCGCCGACAATTTCGACGTCGTCTATCCGCCCAGCTCCATCCTTGCCGAGCCACCGGTGACGGTCGTCGACAAGAATGCCGAAGCACATGGCACCGCCGAGCTTGCCAAGGCGTATCTCGAGTATCTCTACTCGCCCGAGGGCCAGACGATCGCTGCCAAGAACCACTATCGTCCGTCCGATCCGGCGGCCGTCACCGACCCCGCGCTGCTCGAAGCCTTTCCAAAGATCGATCTGATCTCTATTGATGACCCGCTCTTTGGCGGCTGGGCCACCGCGCAGCCCAAGCACTTCGGGGATGGCGGCATCTTTGACCAGATCTACACCCCTCAAGGTTGAAGCGTCGGCCATGGTGGTCTCCCCCGCCCACCCCGCGAAAGCGGGGTGGACCTTTGTTAAGCCGTCAGTGGTGCCTGGCTTCGGCCTCACCTTTGGCTACACGCTGCTCTATCTGAGCCTGATCGTCCTCATTCCGATCATCGGGTTGTTTCTCAAGGCCGCGCAGGTGCCGCTCGAGGACATCGTGCGGATCGCCACGGCGCCGCGCACGCTCAATGCGCTGCGCGTGAGCTTCGGCGCCTCGTTCATCGCCGCGCTCGTCAACATCGTGTTCGGCCTCATCGTTGCCTGGGTGCTGGTGCGCTACAAATTCCCGGGCCGCCGCCTCATGGATGCGGTTGTCGACCTGCCCTTCGCACTGCCCACCGCTGTCGCCGGCATCGCGCTTTCGACGCTCTATGCGCCCAAGGGCTGGATCGGCTGGCTGGTCAGCGCCAACGGACCGCTGCATCTGGGCTGGAAGATCGCCTACACGCCGACCGGCATCGTCATCGCGCTCATCTTCATCGGACTGCCCTTTGTCGTGCGCACCGTGCAGCCGGTGCTCGAGGAGTTCGAGGCCGAGCTCGAGGAAGCGGCCGCAACGCTCGGCGCCAATCGGTGGCAGACCATCTCCATGGTCATCCTGCCGCGCCTCATGCCCGCCATTCTCACCGGCTTCTCGCTCGCCTTCGCCCGTGCCGTCGGCGAATACGGTTCGGTGATCTTCATTGCGGGCAACCTGCCCAATGTGTCGGAGATCGCGCCGGTCCTCATCGTCATCAAGCTCGAGGAGTTCGACCAGGCGGGTGCGGCGGTCATTGCCGGCATCATGCTGGTCATCGCCTTCGTCATGCTCTTCGTCATCAACCTGATTCAGGCATGGGCCCGCAGGAGGTTCGGCGATGTATGAGCAGGACGATCTCGTCTATGACAGCCGCCGGCCGATCCTGCCGTCCGATCACACACGGCCGACCACAGAACGCGACTGGATCAAGCGCACGCTGATCGGCATCGCCATCGTGTTCATGCTGGCGGTCATCGTGCTGCCGCTGGTGCTGGTGTTCGTCGAGGCCTTCCGCAAGGGCGCCGGCGAGTATTTCTCGACCTTCGGCGATCCGCAGTCGCAGGCCGCCATCCGCCTGACGCTGCTCGTCGCAGCCATCGCCGTGCCGCTCAATCTCGTCTTCGGCGTGGCTGCTGCCTGGTGCGTCGCTAAGTTCGAGTTTCCCGGCAAAGCCTTCCTCACCACGCTGATCGATCTGCCCTTCTCGGTGTCGCCGGTCGTCTCGGGCATGGTCTATGTGCTGCTGTTCGGCGCGCAAGGCTTCCTCCATCCCTGGATCAAGGGCACCAATATCGAGATCATCTTCGCCGTGCCCGGCATCGTGCTGGCGACGATCTTCGTCACCTTCCCCTTCATCGCCCGCGAGCTGATCCCGCTGATGCAGGATCAGGGCAATGGCGACGAGGAAGCCGCCTTGTCGCTGGGCGCCAATGGCTGGCAGGTGTTCTGGCGTGTCACGCTCCCCAACATCAAATGGGGCCTGCTCTATGGCGTGCTGCTGTGCAATGCGCGCGCCATGGGCGAGTTCGGTGCCGTCAGCGTCGTCTCGGGCCACATCCGGGGCAAGACCACCACCATGCCGCTCGATATCGAAATCCTCTATAACGAGTACAATTTCGCCGCGGCCTTCGCTGTCGCGTCGCTGCTGGCGCTTCTCGCGCTGGTGACGCTTATCGTCAAAACCATCCTCGAGTTCCGCTATGGCGACGAACTCGCGGGCACGAGAAAACACTAGGGGCAGCAGTCGTTGGACATCCGTGTACAAAACGTCCTCAAGCAGTTCTCGCGCTATCCGGCGCTGAACGACGTTTCACTCGACATCCGCTCGGGTGAGCTGATCGCGCTGCTGGGCCCATCGGGCTCGGGCAAGACCACACTGCTGCGCCTCATCGCCGGGCTCGAGACGCCGACGGCGGGCCGCATCTTCTTTGGCGACGACGACGCCTCGTCCAAGACCGTGCAGCAGCGCAATGTCGGCTTCGTGTTCCAGGCCTATGCGCTGTTCCGCAACATGACGGTGCTCGAGAACATCTCGTTCGGCCTGAAGGTGCGGCCGCGCGCCACGCGTCCGCCCCGCGCCGAAATCCGCAAGCGCGCCATGGAGCTGCTCGACCTCGTGCAGCTCTCTGGCCTGCACGACCGCTTCCCGCAGCAGCTTTCGGGCGGCCAGCGGCAGCGCGTGGCGCTCGCCCGTGCTCTCGCCATCGAGCCGCGCGTGCTGCTGCTCGACGAGCCGTTCGGCGCGCTCGATGCGCAGGTGCGCAAGGAGCTGCGCAAATGGCTGCGCGAGATCCACGACAAGACCGGCCATACAACGGTGTTCGTCACGCACGACCAGGAGGAAGCGCTCGAGCTTGCCGACCGCCTCGTGGTGATGAGCCAGGGCAAGATCGAGCAGGTCGGCACGCCCGACGAGGTCTACGACCGGCCAGACAATCCATTCGTCTTCAATTTCATCGGCGAGTCCTCGAACCTGCCGGTCGAGATCGACAATGGCGAAGTCTGGGTCGGCGGCCGCGCCGTCGGGCTCGGCGCCGGCGATACGCCCAAGGGGGCGGCGCAATTGTTCTTCCGGCCGCACGATGTGGAGCTGGTCAATGAAGGCGCCGCGCTTGCCGGCGTCGTCGCCGCGTCGCGCCGCGTCGGCGGCACGCGGCGTGTCGAGCTCGAGATCGGCGGCGACGCGCAGCGCATCGAGATCGACCTGCCGTTCGACCACCCGGCCGGCGACAAGACAAGAATAGCGTTCCGTCCCAAGCGCTGGCGGCTGTTTTCTACGGCGCGCTGACCGTCGGGCGGCGCGCCTTGGTCGTCACCAGCCAGATGCCGGCGCTGACCAGCAGGAGCGCCGCGAGGTTCTTCCATTCGAGCACGCTCTCGCCCAGCACCAGCGCGGCGAGGATCACGCCGAACACCGGGATCTCGAAGTTGAACACGGCGACCGAGCCCACGGGGTTGTGCTTGAGCAGCAGGCTCCACAGCGCAAACGCCACCGCCGATACCGCGGCGAGATAGACCACGAGCGCTCCGGCCCCGACGCTGAACTGCGCGAAGTGTCCGCCGCCGAACCAGCCCATCGCCGTCAGCACCGATCCGCCCAGCAGCAATTGCCAGCCGGTCATCACCGTCGCGTCCATGTCCTGGCTCAGCCGGCGGCCATAGATAGCGGCGAGCGAGCCCGCGAAGGTCGAGACCAGCAGCAGTCCCTCGCCCATCCACGCGAAATGGAAGTCGAACGCGCCGCCTGCCGCGAGGTTCACCGCCACCACGCCGGCAAAGCCGATAAGGCAGCCGAGCGCCTTGCGGCCGTCGAGCTTGTCGTCGGTGTAGATGAGATGCGCCAGCAGCACCGAGAAGAACACCAGCGTCGAGGACAGGATCGAGGTCTTCACCGCCGTCGTGTGCGCCAGTCCGATATAGTAGCAGACATATTGCGCCGTGGTCTGGCCCAGCCCGAGCAGCGTCACCTCGCCGAGCCGCCGCGGGGTCATCGCGATGGTCCGCCGCATCAGCAGCGAATAGCCCAGCAGCATCAGCCCCGCGAGACAGAACCGCATCCCCGCGAACAGCAGCAGCGAGGGCGTATCGCCCGGCGCAATGCCGATCAGCCCATAACCGAACTTCACGGCCGGCACCGCGCTGCCCCAGAGCAGGCAGCACAGCGTCGCGATCAGGATCAGCGCGCGCCGGTCGGCAAAGATCGAGGTCTGGGCCACTTCAGCCGAACACCACCGTGCGCTTGCCGTTGAGCATCACGCGCGACTCGAGGTGGAGCTTCACCGCCCGCGCCAGCACGCGGCTCTCGATGTCGCGGCCGGCGGCCACCAGATCGTCGGCGCTCATGGCGTGGTTCACCCGCGCCGTCTCCTGCTCGATGATCGGCCCCTCGTCGAGGTCGGGGGTCACGTAATGCGCCGTGGCGCCGATGATCTTGACCCCGCGCTCATGCGCCTGGTGATAGGGCTTGGCGCCCTTGAAGCTGGGCAGGAACGAGTGGTGGATGTTGATGATCTGCCCATAGAGCCGCGTCGCGAACTGGTCGCCCAGCACCTGCATGTAGCGCGCCAGCACCACGAGCTCGGCGCCGGTATCCTTGACCAGCCGCAGCACGTCGGCTTCCTGCTCGGGCTTGTCCGACTTGTCGCGCCTGACCGGCAGGTAGTGGTAGGGAATGCCCTCATACTGCGCCGTCGCCCGCGAATCCTCGTGGTTGGAAACGATCGCGGCGACCTCCGCATCGAGCCAGCCGACCCGGATCTGGTAGAGCAGATGCAGCATGGTGTGGTCGAACTTCGAAACCATCACCACGATCTTCTTCTTGCGGCCCTGGTCGACCAGGGCCGTGCGCATGCCGAAGCGCTCGGTCACCGGCCGCAGCGCGCGCTCCAGCGCATCGCGATCGACGCCGTCGGGCGCGGTGAAGGCGAGGCGCATGAAGAAGGTGCCGGTTTCCCGGTCCCAGAACTGGTTGCTCTCGGAAATGTTGGCGTTGAGCGCGGCGAGCTCGGTGGTCACCGCGGCAACGATGCCGGGGCGGTCGGCGCAGCTCAGCGTCAGGACGAAATCGGCGGACATTTATGGCTCCGGAGATGGGGCGCTTGTATCGCGGGGGAGGGGGATCGGGTCAAGCGCACCCGGCAGTCGGCCTCAGGCCTTGGGCGCGCCGTCTGAGCTGGCGTCCGGCGAACCGGACGGGGCGACGGGGGGTGTCCCGTCGCCGGTGGTACCCGGCGGGGACCCCGGCGAATTCTGCGGATAGCGTAGAAAGAGGTTCCACACGCAGTAGGCGAGACCCACCGCCGTGATGGTGATCCACAGCGGATCTCTGCTGAACAGCGCCTCATAGCCGAACCAGACAGCGACCACGGCGGTCACCACCACGCGCCGCCACAGCGGGCGAAAGAAGTCGGCGTCTTTCTGGTTCAGGGCCATGGCGGCCATACCTAAAGCCCGGGGAAGGGCCGCGCAAGCCGCGCGGCCCCTGTTGGTTACGCCGCGGCGAGCCTTTCGCCGCGGGGCGCCTCGGCGAGGTAGATCAGGAGCGAGGCCCCTATGATCAGCGCCGAACCGATCCAGAACCAGATCGTGGGCGTCTGGCTGAGGAAGATGAAGCCGATCACCGCGGTCAGCGGTACCTTGAGGTCGCCGAAGGGCTGCAGATATGTCGCATCCGCCAGCTTGTAGGCGAAGGCCAGCAGGTACTGCGCCGCCGCTGTCAGCACGCCGAGCAGCACCAGCAGCCAGACGCCGATGCCCTCGGGAAGCTGGAACGGGAAGCCGGTCGCGACCCCCGCCGGCAGCAGTCCGGGCACCTGCGAGAGCAGGGTTGCGACGAGCAGGATCAGCAGATGGTTGGGCGTGATCAGCACCAGCAGCGAGACAGTCAACGTTTCAGGCGACTCGTCGCGCTTGGTCAGGTACTTGGTCAACACGTCCGTCGTCGCCCACAGCGCGGCCGCGGCGATCGGCACCAGCACCAGGATGGTGAAGCCGTCCGTGCCGATCCCCGATACCATCAGCGCGCCGGCAAAGCCGAGCAGGGCGGCGAACAGCCGGACCGGCGAGGCGCGTTCGCCCAGGAACAGCGTCGAGCCCAGCACGATGAACAGCGGTCCCGTCGCCAGTAGCGCCACCACCTGCCATACCGGCATACCCGAAGCGAAAGCGTAGACGAACACATGCACGCCCAGTGCCGAAACGAAGGCGCGGATCTCATGCACGACGGGATGGCTGGTCCTGAGATTGCCCACGCCGATGCGGGCGATCAGGGGCAGGGCGATGATGGTCGCCACCAGATACTGCCAGAACGTCATGCCGGTGGAGGGCATGCCGATCGGCCATGCCAGGTAGCTTTGCAGCACATTGGTCCCCGCAAAGGCGAGGCTCGCCGTGAGCATCAGCAGCGCCCCCGAAGTGGGGCGCGAGGTCGTCGAGGAAATCTGGTTCATGTCGTTCCTTTCCGTCACCAGTTTCCTCAGGGTGCACGGACGGGACGCGACCGGCGTGTCGACGGGCCATAGCCCATACGCGCCGGTTTCAAACCCGTTCTCTTTCATCCGGACTGTGACCGTCGGCTCGGGAATCGCACCCAAATCTGCTGACCTCTCCCAGGCGGGAGATCGCTCGCGGGCTAGGCGTTGCCGCCATTACCGCCGGTGGGGAGTTTCACCCCGCCCTGAGAACAATGCCGGTTCATCGTGAACCGACGATGTAACAGATACGCCGGACGCGGCCAGCGATCAACCCGGCTTCGCGCGACGGTCCGGTCGCTGCGGGTTGATAATACAGAATAATCCTCCCGGACCTCTTGTATTATCGCTAATATCGCGCAACCACAGGTTCTGTGGTGAGGACAGTGGAGGCCGGTCATGGGCGCGTTTCAGACGCTGGGACACATCAATTTTAAGACGCGCGACCTCGCGCGGTCGATCGCTTTTTACAAGCGGCTCGGCTTCGAGCCCTTCCTCGAGCTGACCCAGGAAGACGGCCGCCCCTGGATTGTCTATCTGCGCTTCGACGACATGCTCTATCTCGAGCTCACCGGCGGCGGCCCCGCCGCGGAGGAGGCACCCGGCCCCGAGGTCACGGGCTTCAACCATCTATGCATCACGGTCGACGACATCGAGGTGGCAGCGAAAGAGCTTGGCGCCCTCGGCATCCCCCTGATGCACCCCCTTAGCCCCGGCAGGGGTCTCGACAGCAATCGTGGCGCCTGGGTCGCCGATCCCGACGGCAACCGCATCGAACTCATGCAGATGTCCACCGACTGCGCCCAGTACGAAGCCATCAAGGCCTTCAAGGCCGGCAAGGGCATGACCAGCCTCGTCCGTCCATTGAAGTGACGTTCTAGTGGCCGTCGCACCGTTCTCACGTCGGCGGCGCCCAACGCGCACTCCACTCGCGGCGCGTTTGCCCGGCGGAGGGCCGGCCCGGACCTCGCGGTCACCGGGCGCTTTGTGCGGAAGAGCGTTCTAGTTGATCTCGATGCCGTTCTTGCTGAACATTTCGAGCATCGTCTGCGCGTCAAAGCACTTGAACTTGGCGTTCTCGATGGCGTTGCTGCCCACCGCGGCGTTCATGACATTCTCGACCACCGCACAGGCCTCCTTGCTGTCGTACTGTCCGATCGGCGTCAGCGTCGCTTCACCGGTCAGCGCGTAGAGAATGAAGAAGATGGCGGTCGTCGACATTGCAGAATCCCCCTTGGTTCAGGGCGGTAGCCTAGCAGTACTCGCTCACTGAGCGGAAGCCTGCGGCAGCTCGGGCCGCAACAGCCGCTCCGCCAGCAGGCGGAAGGCGGGGCCCAGCTCCGCCACCGACTGAGCGCGGCGGCCGATGCCGTAGCTGGCTGCAAAGAACAGCTGCGCCATCATCCGCGCCCGCACCACCCCGGCAGTAGCCAGTTCGGCCTCGACCAGATCGACAAGCTCCGTCTCCAGCGCCGCGAACTGCGTCGCCCAGCCGCGATCGTGTTCTTCGTAGAGTTCGTCGGCGTGTGGCGAACCCTCGAGCAGCCGCCAGACCGCCTTGTGCTTGAGCGTCATTGCCGCCGCGATGCGCTGCACGGCGTCGCCCTCGCCGGCAAGCGCCCCCCTGAACTCTACCCGCCAGGCGCCAATCAGCCGCTCGAGCAGCGCCGCGAACACCGCGTCCTTGTCGGGGAAGTAGGCGTAGAGCGTAGGCTTGGCGACGCCGGCCCGCCGAGCGATCGCCTCCATGCTGGTGCCGCGCAGGCCGTGCTTGAGCACCAGCGCCTGAGCCGCGTCCAGCATTGTATCCCTGCGAGCTTCCGCCGCCATCGAATCCTCATTGAACGGAATGAACGAATATCATATGTTCCGTTCAGTTGCTACGGAGGACTGCATGGCCGACCGCGTTCTGCTCACCGGAATCTCAGGCTTTCTGGGCGGCCATGTCGCCCTCGAATTGCTGAGGGCGGGCTATCAGGTGCGGGGCAGCGTCCGCGACCTCGGCAGGGCCGACAAGGTCCGCGCCACGCTGGCGCGGGCGGGCGCCGATGTGAGTCGCCTCGACTTCGTCGCGCTCGACCTCATGTCCGACGCCGGCTGGGACGATGCGATGGTCGATGTCCGCTACCTCCAACACACCGCCTCGCCCTTCGTCACCCGCGAGCCGAAAGACCGCAACGACCTGATCCGCCCTGCGGTGGAGGGGACGCGCCGCGCCATCTCGGCGGCGCTCCGCGCCGGGGTCGAGCGGTTCGTCGTCACCTCCTCAATGGCCGCGGTCATGTATGGTCACGACAAATCCCGCTCCGCCCCCTTTACCGCCGCCGACTGGACCAGCCTCGAGGGCCGCGACGTCTCGGGCTATGTCGAATCCAAGACCCGCGCCGAGCGCGCCGCCTGGGAACTGGTCGACGCCGCCGGTCGGCACGCCGACCTGGCAACCATCAATCCGGGCGCCATTTTCGGGCCGCTGCTCGACGAGGACCCTGGTACGTCGGTGGGCCTGCTTAAGCGGATGTTCGACGGCAGCCTGCCCGCCGCGGCGCGCGTTGCTTTCATCGTCGTCGACGTGCGCGACGTCGCCGCCGCGCACGTCGCGGCCATGACCTCTGAGGCCGCGCGCGGCCGGCGGTTCCCCATGGGCAACGGCACCTATACGCTCATGGAGCTGGCCGGCATCCTGCGGCAGGCCATGCCGGAGCGGTCGGGCAAGATGCCGCGCTTCGAGGTGCCCGACTGGATCGTGCGGCTCGTCGCCAATGTCGATGCCGACATTCGCGGCAATCTGGGCGAACTGGGCGTGGTCAAGCGCGCCAGCGCCGACGACGTGAAGCGTCTCCTGGGCCGCGACCTGATTTCGGCCGAGGACGCCACTATCGCCTCGGCGCGCAGCCTCGTCGCCCAGGGTCTCGCCTGAGCCAAAAAAGGGGCTAGGCGCGGCGGGTGCGATTGGTTATGTAGCAACCCGCCGGCGGACGGGGCTGTAGCTCAGTTGGGAGAGCGTATCGTTCGCAATGATAAGGTCAGCGGTTCGATCCCGCTCAGCTCCACCAGCCGGCACTAGTCTCCATCGCGCAGCGGCATGGCCGCAGGCCGTGGCACAACCTCCCCCTCGAAAGCATATTGCGCGCCGAGCTGCCGCATGTCGTCCTCGCGGTCGGCGATCCAGCCCTGGATACGGGGCGGGAAGAAGTTCGTGTTCGGGCGCGCCGCAAATGCGAAGGTCGGGTGGATGTCGGCTGGTGCCGACACGGTGGTGCGGCCAAGGCCTGCCTCCATCCGCCAGTATCGCGGCACGCGGTTGAGGTAGAGGCCGTAAATCACGGCTTCGTGCTCCCCCGCGCTGAGCGCCGCGGCGCCGATGATCTCGAGCTCGGTCGTCATGTTGGTGCGGTAGCTCGCGACGACGTCCTCGGGCGACATGCCCTTCCACCCGTCGGTCAGCCCTCCCGGCCTGTCGTCCCAGCGGTGGTAGAGCTTGCGCGGCACCGCGACAAACCCGCCGGCGGCGGCCATTTCGAGCAGATAGGGCTCGTTGGCCCATAGGCCGCCCACCGCGTTCTGCTGCATGCGCAGGGACGCGCCCACGACGTCCCGCCGCGTCAGCCCGCGCAGCGGTGAACCGCGGTCGGGGGTGACAAAGAACGTCATCAGGCGGTGGGCCGCCGGTCCGTCGAAATCGAGCGCTTTCGAGGTGTGGGTGCTGCCCCCGAAATGGTCCATGTCGCAGTAGGCGAGGGCTGCCTGCGGGTGCCGGCGGATCGCGGCCAGCAGCACGGCGGCGTAGTCGGGCTCGATCAGGTCGTCGTGGAAGTAGAAGAAGAAATACTCGGTGTCGACCCGCGACAGCAGGTAGTTGGCGTTCCCGGCCCAGCCCAGATGCTCGCGTTGGTGCACCACCTCGATGCGCCGGTCGGTGCGGGCAAGCGCTTCGCAGATCTCCGCGGTCCGGTCGCTCGAGCGGTCGATCGAAATCAGAATGCGGATGTTGCGGTGCGTCTGGGCTGTGGCACAGGCCACCGCCTTGGCAACGAACGCTTCGGACTCGTAGGCCGACAGGCAGATCGTCACGTCCGGTCGCCGCGGGCGCCACAGGCGGGTGAGGCGCTCAACGATCGAGGTCACTGCCCGCCGCCTTGTGCGATCCGGCTGGCGCAAACCTCGGCGAACAGCGGCGCCATTGTCAGTTTGCCCGGATCGATCGAGTGATAGCCCCCTTGGGAGTGTACGCCGATATCGTAGCGATTGTGCAGCTCGCTGCGCGGATCGTCGATATCGGTGTTGCCCCAGGCCACGATCGGGCCGCCCTTGATCCACAGCCCGTCGAGTTCGGCGCCGCGGATCGGCGCCAGGGCGCGCACGATCGCGGCGAGGCCATCGACGGTTCCCGCCACCATCGAGCGACCAGCGGCGCCTTCGGGGCTCGCCGGCCAGTAGGGCGGTTGCATTTCGCTCGACATCTCGGTGACGCAGCTGGGGTACCAAGTGAGGTAGGTCGTCGCGTCGGGGTAGCTCACCACCTCGCCGAACGGTCCAGAGACGATCGTGGCACTGGGCGGGCGCGGCAGGCCGGCGGGCCATTTGAAGCCGACGCCGTATTTGAGGCGGTAGAGCCACGGACGTCCGGCGCCGATCCCGGCGGTCGCGTCGATGGCGAGCCGGCTCTCCCACAGGGCGTTGACGATGGCGGCAAACGGCTCCCGTCGTGTCCGGCCCTCGGCCACCGTCGCGACGCTGCCATCGTCCGCGGCGGTCACCTCGTGGCCCAGCCTGATCTCGATCCTGGGGTGGGTGGCGATGACGGCGCCCAGCCGCCGCGCCAGATCCACCGGATCGATGGCGACCTCCGGCGTATCGAACACGGCGGCGACATGCCGGGGATCGAACGCCGCATCGAGTTCCGCGTCGGACCACCGGCGCACCGGGGCAGCGACATCGCGGCCGAAATAGGCGTGGGGTCGCGCTGCGGACGCGGTCCGCAACAGATCGTGCATGGCGGCAAAATAGCCACCCACTTCCGCGACCGAATGCTGGCTGTCGCGGTGGACGACATAGGCGGCGGGGAACGATGTCGGCAGGCGCGCCGCCTCAATGCCGAGATAGCGTTCGAGGAACGGCGCGAAGGCCAGGGCCCCGCGCATCATGGTCCTCGCCGTGGCGAGAGAGGGATCGGCCGCGTACATCCAGCCCAGATGGATCTTGCCCTCATTGGCAATCGCGGTCCGGCTCAGGACGGCGCCGGCGCGCTCGAACAGCACGACGTCGATGCCGCGTTCGGCCAATGCCAGTGCAGTGCAGCAGCCCTGGAGGCCCGCACCGAGAACCGCGACCGTCATCGAGGCAACCCTTTTCTCCTCTGGGGACGCTGCGCGGGCGGTCAGCCCGGCTGGCCGCCGATGGTGGCGACAGCTTCCGAGCCCGCCGCGATGCCCGCCTTGAGGCAGGCTTCGAGGGGCTGGCCCTTAAGCTCGGAGGACAGGAAGGCCGCGGCGAAGGCATCGCCGGCGCCGGTGGTGTCGATCACGTCGCTGAGCGGCGCCGGCATCGACAGCGCGACGCCCTTGCGTCCGCCCACCGCCGCTCCCGCCACGCCACGCTTGAGCACGACGCGATCGTAGAAACGCCCGAGCGTCTGCATCTGGAGGTTGATGTCGACCGAGCCGGTCAGCTCCAGTGCTTCGTCGAGATTGGCGAAGATGGTGCCCGTCCCCTGCGTCCATTTGAGGAAGCTCTCGGGTCCCACTTCGCGCAGGAACCCCACAGAGGCCGGGTCGACCGCCGTCGCGATCTTGCGCTCGCGGGCTCCCCTGAGCAGGGCGCTCACGGCGGCGCGCGGGCCCTCGGTGAACAGGCAATAGCCCGACACGACCAGCAGTTTCACCCCGTCGAGCAGGCTCGTGGGCAGGTCGGCGGCGGACAGGTTGAGGTTGGCGCCACGGTCGGTGAGGAAGCTCCGCTCGCCGTCGCTGTCGACGATCGAGATCAGGACGCCCGAGGGCAGTTCGGTGTCGGCGGCGAGCCGGGCATCGACATTGCGGCTGGCGAAATACGCGGCGGTCTTGTCGAGGTCGGCCGCGGCGACGCGCGACACGAAGGTCACGTCCATGCCCAGCCGGCCCAGCCAGACCGCGTGGTTGGCGGCCGAGCCGCCGGGCTTGGAGCGGATGATGGCGCGGCGGTCGGAACCGCGCACCATCGGGCCCTCCGGCATCACGATGATGTCGGTGATGGTGTCGCCGACGACGAGGACCTTGGGCTCAGTCATCGACCTGCCTCGCGGCAAGGGCGACGGCGATCCGGGCAGCCACCGCGGCGTTGTTCTTGACCAGCGCGATGTTGGACACGAGGCTCTTGCCCTCGGTCAGCTCGAAGATGCGCTTGAGCAGGTAGGGTGTCGTCTCCTTGCCCTGGATGCCGGCGGCTTCGGCGTCGGCGAGCGCCCGCTCGATCATCGCGCCGATGAAGGCCGGGTCCATTGCATCCGCCTCGGGGATCGGATTGCCGATCAGCACGCCGCCCATGCCGAGCGAGAACTGCGTCTCGAGCAGTTCGGCGACCGCCTCGGGTGTGTCGAGCCGGTGGTCGGCGCGCAGGCCGCTCGAGCGCGTCCAGAAGGCGGGGAAGTCGTCCGTGCCGTAGCCGATCACCGGCACGCCCTTGGTCTCGAGCACTTCGAGTGTCTTGGGCAGGTCGAGGATCGCCTTGGCGCCGGCGCAGACGACGGCCACGGGCGTCCGGCTCAGTTCCTCGAGGTCGGCGGAAATGTCGAAGCTCAGCTCGGCGCCGCGATGCACGCCGCCAATGCCGCCGGTGGCAAAGACCTGGATGCCGGCCATCTCTGCCGCCTGCATCGTCGTCGCCACGGTCGTGCCGGCCGTCGCCTGCGCCGTCAGCAGCGCCGCAACGTCCCGGCGCGAGGCCTTGGCGGCGGCCATACCGGTCTCGGCCAGCTGCTCGAGATCGGGCGCAGTGAGGCCGACACGGATGCGCCCCCCCATCAGTGCGATCGTTGCGGGAACGGCTCCCGCCGCCCGCACGATGGCTTCCACCTCGCCCGCCATCTGCAGGTTCTGCGGATAGGGCATGCCGTGGGTGATGATTGTCGATTCGAGGGCGACGACGGCGCGGCCTTGGGCGAGCGCGTCGGCGACTTCGGGGCTGATCGAAAGAACGGATCGGATGGGCACTTATACCTGCACGCAACCGCGGCTCCGTGGCCGCCTTCCCCTTAGAGAGCCCGGCCCGGCGAGCGTCAAGGGGCCGCGGCGATCGTCGCGCCTCAAACTCTTGTCCCAATGGGGTTTTGGCACTAGGGTCCGCCCATTCGCAACACACGCTTCCGGGGATACTCCGCTGCGCACCATGGTCTTTGGTCCGGACCGTCCGCCGGACCCCGACGCGCTCCTCAGCGCTCAGATCGCTGCCAACAAGTTTCCCGGCGAATCCTCTCGCCGCTTGGCCGAGACGGCCACGTACCCCGATCCAATTCAAGCCGCCGCCGGATGACACCCGTGGCGGTTCAGCTTTTCAACGATCCCCGCCGCCAGAGCGGGTACGCCCCCGATGACAGGAGACGCATCATGAAAAAGACTCTCGCCCTTTCACTGGGCGCGCTGCTGCTCAGCAGCACCGCGGTGCTGGCCCAGGAGGAACCCGTCCTCAACGTCTACAACTGGTCCGACTATATTGCCGAGGACACGATCCCCAAGTTCGAGGCCGAGACGGGCATCAAGGTCAACTACGACGTGTTCGACAGCAACGAGCTGGTCGAGGCCAAGCTGCTTGCCGGCAGCTCGGGCTACGACGTGGTGGTGCCCTCGGGCTTCTTCCTCGAGCGCCAGGTCGCGGCCGGTCTGTTCCTGCCGCTCGACAAGTCCAAGCTCCCCAACCTCGCCAACATGGATCCCGACGTGATGGCGGCCACCGCCGCGCATGATCCGGAGAACAAGTTCGCGATCGACTACATGTGGGGCACCACAGCGATCGGCTACAATGCCGGAAAGGTGGCTGAGCGGCTCGGCGACCAGGCGGTCGACACCTGGGATGTCGTGTTCAAGCCCGAACTCGTCGCCAAGCTCGCCGATTGCGGCGTGACGCTGCTCGATGCGCCGGCCGAAGTCATGGCCACCGCGCTCAACTATCTCGGCCTCGATCCCAATTCGGAAAGCGTGGACGACCTCAAGAAGGCCGAAGACCTCCTGATGTCGATCCGCCCGCATGTGCGCTACTTCAATTCGAGCCAGTACATCGACGATCTGGGCAATGGCGAAGTCTGCCTGTCGGTCGGCTATTCGGGCGACGTGTTCATCGCCCAGGCGGCGGCCGCCGACGCCAATGCCGGTGTCGAGGTGGGCTATGCGATCCCCAAGGAGGGGGCGCTCAAGTGGTTCGACCTGTTCGCCATCCCGGCCGATGCCCCGCATCCGGACAATGCGCATAAATTCATCGACTTCATGATGCGTCCCGATATCGCCGCGGCGAACACCAACTACGTGTACTACGCCTCGGGCAACAAGGCGGCGCTCGAGTTCATCGATGACGAGGTCAAGAACGATCCCGCTATCTATCCGACGCCTGAAGTGTCGGCCAAGCTGTTCAACCTCAAGGCGCACACGCCCGACTACGATGAGCTCTTGACCGAAACCTGGCAGCGGATCAAAGCCGGTTCGTAACGCTACGACGGACGGGGCTTCGGCCCCGTCCCCATCCCGGGGGTTTCTCGACCATGGCCAAGAAGCCGCAGCTCGTCGCCGATACGCGCCCCTGGCGCGATCCCGCGGCCAAACCATTTGTGCGCATCCGCAACGTCACCAAGAAGTTCGGCGACATCGCCGCCGTCGCGGACGTGTCGCTCAACATCTACAAGGGTGAGCTGTTCTGCCTACTGGGCGGTTCGGGCTCGGGCAAGTCGACGCTGCTGCGCATGCTGGCCGGCTTCGAGACGCCGACCTCGGGCACCATCGAAATCGATGGCCAGGACATGTCCAAGGTCGCGCCCTACAACCGGCCTGTGAACATGATGTTCCAGTCCTACGCGCTGTTCCCGCATATGAGCGTGGCGCAGAACATCGCCTACGGGCTCAAGCGCGATGGCCTGCCGCGCGCCGAAATCGAAGCGCGTGTCGCCGAGCTCCTGCAGCTCGTCAAGCTGACCGGTTACGAGAACCGCAAGCCCAACCAGCTTTCGGGCGGCCAGCGCCAGCGCGTCGCCCTGGCGCGCGCGCTCGCCAAGCGCCCCAAGCTCCTGCTGCTCGATGAGCCGCTGGGGGCGCTCGACAAGAAGCTGCGCGAGGAGACGCAGTTCGAGCTGGTCAAGATCCAGGAGACGCTGGGCGTCACCTTCATCGTGGTCACCCACGATCAGGAAGAGGCCATGAGCCTTGCGACCCGCATCGGAGTGATGAACCAGGGCGAGATCGCCATGGTGGGCGAGCCGACCGAAATCTACGAGTTCCCCAACTCCCGCTTCGTCGCCAACTTCATCGGCTCGGCCAATATGGTCGAGGGCGTCGTCACCGAGGACGAGCCCGACCATGTGCGCATCCAGTCCAAGGAACTGGGCACCGACATCTATGTGAGCCACGGCGTCGACTGCTCGCCCGAGCAGATCCTGTGGTGGGCTATCCGCCCCGAAAAGATCAACCTCAGCCGCGAGAAGCCGGCCCCGCAGGCGGGCGTCCCGTCCGAGACCAACATGGTCAAGGGCTATGTCGAAGACATCGCCTATCTGGGCGACATGACCGTCTACCAGGTCAAGCTCGACAATGGCCGCTACATCCGCGTCACCAAGACCAACGCCCTGCGCGGCGACCCCGAAGCCATCTCGTGGGACGAGACGGTGTGGGCGAGCTGGGCCGGCACCTCCGGCTCGGTCCTCGTGTCATGACAACGGTTCCTGCCGACACCTCCAGCCGCCCGTGGGACTTCGTCCAGCGCGGGCTCGCCGCGGTCGGCATCTCCGGCCGCGGGCTGGTGATCGCAGCGCCGGCGCTGTGGATGACGCTGTTCTTCCTCGTGCCGCTGGCGGTGGTGTTCGGCATTTCACTGTCGGTCAAGCAGTTCGGCCAACCGCCCTATTCGGACCTGCTGACCACCGAAAGCGGCACCGTCCAACTCACGCTGCATCTGTCGAACTACCTCAAGCTCATCGAAGGCTCGATCGTCGATGGCGGCTTCTGGTTCAATCTCGCCTTCAATCTCATCGTTGCGGCGCTGGCGCTGGTTATCGCCCGCGGCCTGTCGCGTTCGGTCGAGCCGCTGGCTCTGTTTGCCATCTACGCCGTGGCGGTCGTGGCCGGTGCGCTGTTCCTCGTCACGCTCTACACGGCCGACCTCAATGTCTATCTTACGGCCTTCCTGAGCTCGATCCGCATCGCGGCGATTTCGACCGTCATCGCCATCCTGATCGGCTATCCAATGGCCTATGCCATCGCGCTGGCGGCCGATCGCTGGCGCAATATCCTGCTGATGCTGGTGATCCTGCCGTTCTGGACGTCGTTCCTGCTGCGCGTCTATGCGCTCTCGAGCTTCCTGCGCGGAGAGGGGGTCATCAACAACTTCCTCGGCGTCTTCGGCGTGCCGCCGCTGGTGATGATGCAGACCGATTTCGCGGTCTATGTCGGCATCGTCTATTCCTACCTGCCGTTCTTCATCCTGCCGCTCTACACCAACCTGGTGAAGCTCGATCCCGCGCTGCTCGAGGCGTCGGCCGACCTTGGAGCGCGGCCCTATCGCACGTTCCTGTCGATCACCCTGCCGCTGTCGATGCCCGGCGTCGTTGCCGGTGCCATGCTCGTGTTCATTCCTGCCATCGGCGAGTTCGTGATCCCCTCGCTGCTGGGTGGTCCGGGCACGCAGATGATCGGCCGCATCCTGTGGGACGAATTCTTCGGCAAGACCAACTGGCCGCGCGCTGCCGCGCTCGCCATCACCATGCTGATCATCGTCGTGATCCCGATCATGCTGATGCAGCGCGCTCAGAACGCCGTGGTGGAGGGTCGCTGATGCGCCGCTCGCTCACAGTTCCCATCGTCGCCACGCTGGGCTTCCTGTTCCTCTACGCGCCGATCATCGCGCTCGTCATCTTCTCGTTTAACGCCAACCGGCTGGTCACTGTGTGGTCGGGCTTCTCGGTCGCGAGCTACTCGAGCCTGTGGAGCGATCCGCAATTGCTGCCGGCCGCCTGGCTCAGCCTCCAGATCGCGGCGATCGCGGCAACCATCGCGCTGGTGCTGGGTACGCTGTGCGCTTATGCGCTGGTCCGCTTCCGCCGCTTCCGCGGCAAGACCGTGCTGCAGGCGACGGTGTCGGCGCCGCTGGTGATGCCCGACGTCATCACCGGCCTCGCGCTGCTCCTGATGTTTGTTGCCATGCAGTCGCTCATCGGCTGGCCGTCGGGGCGCGGCGTGCTCACCATCGTCATCGCGCACGCGACCTTCTGCACGGCCTATGTCACAGTGGTGGTGCAGAGCCGCCTCACCGACCTCGATCTCAGCCTCGAAGAGGCAGCCATGGACCTCGGCGCCACGCCGGTGCGCGTGTTCTTCGATGTCACGCTGCCCATCATCGCGCCGGCGCTCGTCTCGGGCTGGCTATTGGCCTTCACGCTCTCGCTCGACGACCTCGTGATCGCGAGCTTCGTGTCCGGCCCGGGATCCTCGACGTTGCCGATGGTGATCTATTCCAAGGTCCGCCTCGGCGTCGCGCCCGAAGTCAACGCGCTCGCCACCATCATCATCGGGTTCGTCGCCGCCGGCGTGTTCATCGCGACCTTGCTGCAGCTTCGCCGTAAGCCGGCGAAGGCCTGACGCTCAGCGCATGCGGTTGTAGCCGTCCAGCGCAGCGATCTTGTAGGCCTCGACGAGCGTTGGGTCATTGAAGGCGTTCTCGACGAAATAGTCGACCGTGCCGCCAAGGTTGAGGACCGTCTGGCCGATATGGATGAGTTCGGTGGCGCCCTCGCCGATGATGTGGGCGCCCAGCAGCCGGCGGCTCTCGAGCGCGAAGATCAGCTTCGTCATCCCGCCCTCGATGCCGCAGGTTCGAGTCCGAGATCGGCAGTGGCGCCGATGCGGCCGGCGGCGTAGAGCAGCATTTCAGTGCGGGCGTCTTGGAGGGGATGGCGTCGGTGTGCACCGATACGCCGCCGACCCGCAGGCGGTTCTCGACCACTACGACGGACTTGCCGATCTTGGCAGCCTGGATGGCGGCGCGGCGCCCTGCCGGACCCGAACCGATGACGACGAGATCGTAGTTCTCCACGGGCCAGTCCCCAACCCGAGGGCGAACGCTACTTCAACTTGCGGTGCGCTGCGAAGCTCCCGAGCGCCGGCCGCTAGTACTTCTCGGGGATGTAGAGCTCCGGCGGCACCGGGTGGCGCACATAGTCGGGGCTGTGCACGCGATCGGGCAGCTCGATCTCGGGCTTGGGCACGTCGCCATAGGCGATGAGCGAGAGGAAGTGGTCGATCATGTTGAGCCGGGCGCGCTTCTTGTCCACGGCATGCACCACATGCCACGGGGCTTCGGCCGTGTGGGTGCGCGCCAGCATCTCCTCCTTGGCCCTGGTGTAGTCTTCCCAATGGACGCGGCTCTCCATGTCCATGGGCGAGAGCTTCCACTGCTTGAGCGGATCGTTGATCCGCATCTTGAAGCGGAACTCCTGCTCCTCGTCGGTGATCGAGAACCAGTATTTGACTACCATGATCCCGGACCGGACGAGCATGCCCTCGAAGGCGGGCACCGAGCGGAAGAACTCCTCGACCTCGTCGGGAGAGGCAAAGCCCATCACGCGCTCGACGCCGGCGCGGTTGTACCAGGAGCGGTCGAACAGCACGATCTCGCCCGCCGTGGGCAAATGCGTCACGTAACGCTGGAAGTACCATTGGTGCTTCTCGCGCTCGGTGGGCGCGGGCAGGGCGACCACCCGCACCACGCGTGGATTGAGCCGCTGCACCACGCGCTTGATGGCGCCTCCCTTGCCGGCGGAATCGCGGCCCTCGAACAGCACCACGACCTTGAGCCGCTTGTGGACCACCCAGTCCTGCAGCCGCACCAGTTCGTGCTGTAGGCGGAACAGTTCGCGGAAATAGGTCTGGCGGTCGACGCCGGCGCCGCTCCTGCCGGGCTGCGCCAGCTCCTCGGCGACCAGCTCGTCGAGCCGCTCTTCCTCGAACTGGATCTCGAGCTCTTCGTCGAAGCTGTCGGCGAGTTCGGCCTTTATCCTCTCGAGCAGCAGCTCCTGCGCGTCGCTGGTCGGCTTGTCGGTCATGGCATCCCCGGAGTTTGCCCGGAGCAGAACGCAGGTTTGGACGAAGCTATTGTGACATCTTGCAACTGACTGACCGGTCAGTTATTACTTACTGACCATCGGGTCATTTATAGGCAGGCGCATGGCGGGCGATGAGAGAGGACCCAAGTTCAGGCGGCGCGCGGAGGCCCGGCCCGACGAGGTGCTGGACGCCGCGCTCGACCTGTTCATCGAACGCGGTTTCGCCAGCACCCGGGTCGAAGACATCGCGGCGCGGGCGGGGCTCAGCAAGGGCGCCGTCTACCTCTACTTCCCCAGCAAGGAGGCCGTGCTCGAGGGACTGCTGCGGCGCGCCGTGGTGCCGATCGCGACGAGTGCGCTGAGTTACATCGAGGGCTATGTCGGCGACCCGCGGACGCCGATCACCTTCGCCATGAAGGCCGTCGCGGCCAAGCTCGCCGATCCCAAAATGCTCGCCATTCCCAAGCTGATGATGCGCGAGATGATCAATTTCCCCGACTTCGCGCAGATGTACCGGCGCGAAGTGCTCGACCACGTCATTCCCGTCATCATCGGGCTGATTCGCACCGGCATCGCCGAGGGCCATCTGCGCCCCGTCGATCCCGAGCTGACGGTGCGCAGCATCGTCGGGCCGATCGTCATGCATGTCCTGATGGACGAGGTGTTCGGCTTCCGGCCCGAAGGCGGGCTGTCGATCGACGGGCTGGTCGACAACCATCTGACGATCCTGTTCGACGGGCTGAGCGCGCCCCAGAGCAACAAGCGCTTCATGGCGACGTGAGGAGGCCGCGATGGATCAGGTTTTTGCCTGGCTGATGGGACTGCTCTCGTTCATTCCCGGGCTCGGCCACGACGCTCCCCCGAGCTGGAACGGCTATGCCGAGCTCGACTACGTCTATGCCGCCGCCCCCGCGGGCGGCACCATCGAGACCATCGCCGTCACCGAAGGCGACACGGTCGCCAAGGGCGATGTGTTGTTCACGCTCGACGCGTCGATCCAGCAGGCGCAGTACGAGGCGGCGGTCGCGCGCGCCAACGCCGCCCGGGCGCAGGTCGCGGCGGCGGAAGCCACGCTCGCCAATCTCCGGACGGGCGCCCGGCCCGAAGAACTGCAGGTGACGCAGGCGACGCTGGCGCAGGCGGAGGCGAACCTCGCGCTCGCCCAGCAAACCTTCAGCCGGACGCAGGATCTGTTCGCCGGGGGCAACGTCCCGAGGTCTCAGCTCGATCAGGCGCAGGCCGGCCTTGATGCGGCCAATGCCAGCGTCCTGCAGCTCAAAGCACAGCTCGCCGTCGCCCAGCTCCCCGCCCGCAACGACCAGATCGCAGCCGCTTCCGCCACTGTTGCGGCGGCCGAGAGCACGGCGGCGGCGGCCAGCGCCGATGCCGCCAACGCCCAGGCGGCGCTCGACAATCGCACCATCGCCGCGCCCGAAGCAGGGCGGATCGAGCGGCTCTATTACTCCGACGGCGAGGTCGCGGGGGCCGGCACGCCCGTCGTCTCGATCGCCGGCGACGGGGCGCTCAGGATCAAGTTCTATGTCAACGAGGCGGACCGGCCGGCCCTCCATCTGGGCGACGTGATCGCGGTGACCTGCGACGGCTGCGCCACCGGGCTTACGGCGAAGGTGAATCACTTCGCCTCCGACCCACAGTTCACGCCGCCTATCATCTACTCGCGCGACGAACGCAGCCGGCTGGTGTTCCTGACCGAGGCCGTGATGACCGAACAGACCGGAATTCTCCCTGGCCAACCGGTGAGCATCGGGCGGATCGAGTGAGCGACGATCCGGTCATCGATGTGAGAGGTCTCACCAAGCGCTTCGGCGAGCGCACAGTGGTCGATCACTTCGACATCCGCGTCCCCAGGGGCGCCATCTACGGCTTCCTCGGACCCAACGGCTCGGGCAAGACCACGACCATCCGCATGCTGTGCGGCCTGCTGACGCCCGACGAGGGCGAGGGCACATGCCTCGGCCTTGATGTGCGGGGCGAGGCGGCGCGCATCAAGGAAGAAGTCGGCTACATGACGCAGAAGTTCTCGTATTACGAGGATCTCACGATCCGCGAGAACCTCGACTTCGTGGCCCGCATGTACCGGCTCGACCGGCGGCGGCAGCGGGTCGACCAGGCGCTCGCCGAGCTCGGCCTCGCCGACCGTTCGCGCCAGCTCGCCGGCTCGCTCTCGGGCGGCTGGAAGCAAAGGCTGGCGCTGGCGGCGTGTCTGCTGCACGAACCCAAGCTCCTGCTGCTCGATGAGCCGACGGCCGGCGTCGATCCCAAGGCGCGCCGCGACTTCTGGGACGAGATCCGCCGCCTCAGTGCGCGCGGCGTCACGGTGCTGGTCTCGACGCACTACATGGACGAGGCCGTACAGTGCGACTTCATCACCTACATCGCCTATGGCAAGAAGCTGATCGACGGGCGGTCGAGCGAGATCCCGGCCCTTGTCGGCCTGACCACCTGGCGGGTCGAAGGGCCTGATCTCGCCGGGCTCGAGACGCGCCTCAAGGCTGAGCCGGGAGTGGAACAGGTGGCGCGGTTTGGCGCCGTGCTGCATGTATCGGGGACGGACGCGGGCAAGCTCGAAGCGGTCGCAGCACGCTACGGCGAGGGCTATCGCTGGAGCCTGCAGGTCGCGGGGCTCGAGGAGGCGTTCATCTACCTGATGGCTGGCGCCCGCGACAATTTCGCGGCGGACACGCCACCGGAGATCGCCGCATGAGCTTCTCCTTCAGGCGCTTTGGAGCGGTGCTCTACAAGGAGTTCATCCAGATGCGGCGCGACCGCATCACCTTCGGCATGATGATCGGCCTGCCGCTCATCCAGCTCTTCCTGTTCGGCTTCGCCATCAACGCCGACCCGCGCCATCTGCCCACGCTGGTCGAGATGGGCGACAACGGGCCGCTGACCCGTGCCGTCATCGCTGGTATGCAGCAATCGGGATATTTCGATTTCCGCGGGCAGGTTTCGGGTGTGGCCGCCGGCGAGGACGCCCTGCGGCGCGGCGCGGCGAACTTCGTGGTGGTGATCCCGCCCGACTTCGAGCGCGATGTGGTGCGTGGCCGGGCGCCCGAAATCCTGATCGCCGCTGACGCGTCCGATCCGTCAGCCGTTGGCGGGGCGGCATCGGCGCTCAGCGGCATCGTCGCCGTCGCGATCCGCGAGACGCTCACCGGCCCGCTCGCCGGCGGCAGCGCGTCGCCGCCATTTTCCGTCGTCCTCCATCGCCAGTACAATCCCGAGGGCAAGACCTCGACCAACATCGTGCCGGGGCTGCTGGCCATTATCTTGTCGATGACGATGGTGATGATCACCGCCGTCGCCATCGTCAAGGAAAGCGAACGCGGCACCATGGAGATGCTGATCGCCACGCCGGTGCGCCCGTTCGAGGTGATGCTGGGAAAGATCCTGCCCTATGTGTTCGTGGGCTATGTGCAGACCATCGTGTTCATCCTCGCGGCCCGCGCCGTGTTCAACGTGCCGTTCGATGGCAGCTGGTGGGCGTTCTTCATCGGCTTCAATCTGTTCATCGTGGTCAATCTGGCGCTCGGCTTCCTGATCTCGACGGCAGCGCGCAACCAGATGCAGGCCATGCAGCTGAGCTTCTTCACTATCCTGCCCTCGATCCTGCTCTCGGGCTTCATGTTCCCGTTCGCCGGCATGCCCGGCTGGGCGCAGTTCATCGGGCAGGCGGTGCCGGCGACGCATTTCCTGCGCGTCATCCGCATGGTGATGCTCAAGGGCGGCGATGTCGCCGATGTCGCCGCCGAGTGCGGCGCCCTGGTGCTCATCCTTGTGGTGATCTCGGCGGCCGCCATGCACCGCTACCGGCAGACGCTGGATTGACGCGTCAGAACCTGCCGGAGAGTGTCGCGGTCAGCGCACTGGCCGAGCCGCCGCTGCCCAGGCTGCCCGTGTAGTCGAGGCCGAGGCTGACCTGGCCCATGTCGAGCGCGGTGCCTGCCGAGATGGCGAGAGTGTCAGCCGGCAATGGCGCGCCCGCCACAGTGAAGGCGCTCGTGCCGGCCGCTCTGTTGGTGGTCGACGCGCCGCCCAAGGCGTGCCGCCAGGCGGCCGATGCGCGCAGCGTCAGCGTCATGTCGTCGGCAAGGGCGATCGCGTGCTCGAGGCGGACCCCCAGCGTTGCGACCAGCGCGCTGGCCACCGAGGGATCGACAGTCAGCGCACCGGCACCGGTGCCGCCCTCGGTGTAGCCCGAGGTCGTCGCCATGAGGCCCGCGAGCCCGCCGAACGGCGTGATGGTCGTGCCGTTCATGTCGATACGGTAGCCGAGCTCGCCGAAGGCCTGCGCGGTCGCACTCGCATAGCTCGCGGTGAAGGTGTCGCTGACCCCGGGGAAGATCACGCGCCGCGTCGCATCGATGTCGCGACCGGTGATCGCGCCGCCAAAGCTGGCATAGAACGCATCCCACTGCGCCCCGCCATAGGCGCCCAGGGTGATCTCGCTGCTGCGCGTATCCATGTCGCGCGAGGCGATGTCGTCGCGCGACTGCCCATAGCCCAGCAGCACACCCAGCCAGCCATCGCCCATTGCGCTGTCGGCGCCGAGCAGAAGGCCGCCTGTCGCATGGTCGACCGCAGGGCCGTTGCCGTCGCCAGGCAGGTGCGAGACCCCGCCATAGGGTGTCGACCACACGCCGCGTGTCCCGCGCCGGTCGAGCGCGGCGTCGCGCACGAAGCGGCCATCGTCGAGCGCGGCGGCAGTGACGCTCGCATAGCCGTCGCCTGAGATGGCATCGAGCGCGCCCGGCGTCTGTCCGCCCGAAAGAACGAGCAGCTGGCCGAAATAGGGAGCTCCCTTGCCGCCGGCGTCGAGCGCCGCAGCGGTCGCGGTCTGGTTCGGTGTCTTGGCGAAATCGCCCAGGGTGAGCGAATTGCGCGTCAGGGTCAGGTACACGTTGTTGGTGTCGTAGGTCAGCGCGCCGTCGAAGAAGGCGGAGGTCACGTTGACGTCGTCGTCGAAGGTGCCGGCCACGCCGCCGGCGGCGCTGAGGATCGTGTACTGGGTCACGGCCCCGTAGGTGCCGGGCTCCATGGCCACCGAGACGGTGGCCGCGGTGCTGAGCGTGGCGGTGCCGCCGGCGGCGACCTTGTCGCTGCCGCCGGTTGCGTTGACTTCGACGTCGTAATTCGAGCCTGCGTCCATCACCACATTGCCGGCGACGATGAGCGTGCCGATCGAATTGCCGGGCGCCACCGAGCCGCCGCTGGCCGTCAGGCTCCCGATGGTGCCGGTGCCCTTGAGGATGCCGCTGCCGGTCAATTGCAGGTCGAGGCCGGGCAGGGCGGTGTTGATCCGCACGATGCCGTCCTCGGCGCGGAGCGAGCCGGTGAAGGTCGAGCCGGTGAAGCTCCAGTCGGAACTGCCGGTCTTGACCAGGCTGTCGAAGCCGGTGAACTGCGTGCCGATCCGATCGAGGTCGAACATCTCCGTGCCCGCGCCGCCGAAGCGCAGCACATCGCCCGTGGCCGAGGCGGCCGACACGTTGCCCTTGATGTCGAAGCCGGGCAGCAGCGTCAGTTGGCCCGGACCGCTGGCAAAGACGATGGCGTCGGTGCCCGTCGCGTCGATGCTGCCGGCAATCTCCATCGTCGCGCCGAGGGCATCGATCAGGACGCCGATGCCGCTCACGCTGGTGACCTCGATGCCGGCACCGCTGCCGATGCTCAGGGCGACCGTGTCGCCGACGGCGTTGATGGCCTGTTCGCTGCGGATCGTGCCGCCCGTGATCCCGATGCGGACGTCGGCGCCGCCCGCGACGATGCCGAGTTCGGAGGTGATGTCGGCGGCCGAGTCGATGCGCGTGATGCCCGCGGCGCCCGAGCCGAGCCCCAGCACCGCGGGGGCGCCGGTGTGGCTGACGATCGTGCCCGCCAGGTCGATGCCGATATTGCCCGGTCCGTCGAGGAAGGCGTAGACCGCGCCGACGAAAGCGTCGATGCCGCCGGTCGCCGTGATGCCGATATTGCCGGTCCCCTCTTTGTAGACGAAGACGCCGCCGCCGTTCGCCGAGGTGATCGAGCCGGTCTGCTCGATCATGACGTCGGCGTCGCTGATGTGGCTCACGAAGATGCCGGCGCCGTCGTCGGCGGTGATATTGCCGCTCGAGGTGATGGAGACCGCCGTCTGCACGCAGTCGCACACGTCCACCAGGATGCCGGCATATTCCGCGTCGATATCGGCGCCGTTGATGATTTCGATGTCGCCGCCCGTGAGGGGCGCGCCCGAAGCCGAGCGCTCGACATAGATGCCTGCGGGCCCGCCGCTCAGGGGCGGGCCGAGGCCGCCGCGGGCGGAGATCGTCGTGCCGGCGGCCGTCGCGATCGAAACGGCGCCGTGCTCGCCTGCATGGACGATGGCGATGCCAGAATCCTCAGACGCCACGTCGCCCTTGGTTTCGACCTCCACATCGCCGCTCGAGCCGGGATCGTAGAAGACGACGATGCCGGGTCCCGTGCTGTCGATCGGGCCGTTCGCCAGGATCTTAGTGGTCCCCTCGCCCAGGCGGGCAACGAGGATACCCGCGTCGAACGTCGTGATCGCGCCGGCCGCGATATCGACAAGTCCGTCGCCATCATGGGTGACCTGGACGCCGACGGAGTTCGAGGTGATGGCGTGGGCGATGTAGAGCAGGACGTTGCCGTCCGACAGTTCGTCGACCGCGATGCCTATGTCGGCCGAAGTGATCGACGCGCCGGCCGAGCCGTCATAGCAGACGAGGTCGAACTCGCCGTAGAAGGTGACGGCCGCGGCAACCGGACTAGTGCTGTTGATCGCCTCGCCATTGATGACGGAGGCCGAGTCGCCCGTCGAGGGAAGGTCGGTTTCAAAGACCAGGCCGGTCGAGCCGGTATCGACGATGTAGGCCTGGTCGCCCGCGACATTGGGATCGCCGCTTGCCGTCAGCGTGGGCGTCGTGTCGGTCGTCGGGCACAGGGTCGGCGGCATCGGCAGCGGTGGCGCCGCCTGCACGGGCGCGGCAAGCAGCAGCAGGCCGGCCATTGCAGCCAGCCCAACGAGCCTCGCAGACGCAATGCGAAGTCCGAGCCCCAAGACGCTTTTCCCCGTGCCGCGACACTCGCGGCTGCGCAGGTCGTTCCCGCCTGCTTGGGCGGGACTTTAGAGGCGGGCGGATGGCGCGCAAGTCGATTCAAGCAGAATTCAGAAAGATCAGAACCCCCGAATGGGAGTTCTACAGTGCCTCCGGCGCCCGATTTCGGCGCCGGAGCAGTAATAGCCGGGCCTAGAGCAGGTAGAGATGGAGCAGGACAGGGTCGGCTTCCGGGTTGGTCGGGCCGGTTTCATCCATGATCTGCGCGCGCCACAGGTCGATTTCGTGCAGCTTGCGGCAGAACTCGGTGCTGTTGTCGGGGTCCATCAGCCGGCATTCGGCGCGCGAGCTCGGCGCACCTGCAGCGATGGCGGGAACCGTCGTCAGCAGCGGCGCGGCGAGCAGCGCGGCGAGGACGAGGGCGGTAGCGGGACGCTTGAGAGACATCGGGTTTCCTTCCGTTAGGTCTCGTTCGATGGGGCGAGACTGGCGGAAGGAGGCTGAATGCTGCTTGAGCGGACTATTCAGCGTAGCCCAGCATCTGGTCCTGGCGCTGGCGCAGCGCATAAAGGCGCGTGGTCTGGTCGGGGGTAGCGTTATAGGCGGTCAGCAATTCGCCCTTTTTGACCGGCGCCGTGACTTTGCCGCCTTCGAGCAGGCCCACCGGCACCGCCTGCTGCGCGCGGGCGTCGGTCGCGGTGAGGGTAAAGCTGCGGTAGCAGGTCTCGCCGATTGCATCGAAGGTCTCGCCGGCCGCGAGGTCGCGCTTGGCCACGGCGCAGACTTCGGCCACGGGTGTGGGCAGCGGCACCATGTCGGGCCTGCCGTAAAGCATGATGCGCGCCGCCGTCAGCGGCACCTCGAGCGATGTCAGGTGGTAGGGCCGGAAGAACGAGTAGTACGGCCCGTGCCCGACATGCAGGTCGTCCATGCGCTCGATGATGCGGGGGTGCTCGGCCTCGACGATGCAGAACACGCCCGGCGCCACGCCCTTGCCCACGGTGAAGTCCACGACACCCTTCCGGTGGAGGATGCCGCCGTCTTCCTTGGGGATCAGCACCTTGACCATCTGGTCGCGGTCGGCGGCGGGCCCGTGCATGCCGGGCACGTCGGGGACGAGGCCCGTGGCATTGGCGATGCAGGCCATCTCGACCATCGTCTTTGAGCCGTCGACGAACTCGACCAGCATGCGCGGGTTCATGTTCCGGCGCGTCGCTTCCTCGCGATAGTCGTCAGGCACCGCGTCGCGGTTGAAGGCGTTGTTCTTGCCCTTGCCGGCAGCAACGATGCGGTAGCCCAGCGCGGTGGCGAACTCGATCAGTTCCATGCACGAGCTCGGCTCGTCGCCGGCGCCCACCGAATAGATCACGCCCAGCCGGTCGGCCTCCTGCTTGAGGTAGGGCCCGATGGTGACGTCGGCCTCGACATTCATCATCACCAGGTGCTTGCCGTGCTCCATCGCCAGCAGGTCGAAGTCGGCGGCGACACCCGGCTTGCCGGTCGCGTCGATCACCACGTCGACCAGCGGATTGCGCACCAGCGTGTCGGCCGAGGTGATGGCGAGCTTGCCCGCCTCGATCGCCGCGGTCACCTTGGACGGCGTGTCCGCCTCGACCGCGTGGCTCGTGTCGCCATAGGCGATGGCAGTCGCCTCGAGCGCCGTATGGGGCCGACGCGTCGCAATCGCGGCGATCTCGATGCCGCGCATCAGCATGCCCTGCGTCACGAGGTCGGTGCCCATCTCGCCCGACCCGATCACGCCCACCCGGATCGGCCGGTTCTCGTCGGCGCGCTGCTTGAGGTCGCGGGCGAGGCCCGTGAGGTGGACATTGGTCAGGGGAGCGTAAGGCTGCATGGCGCGGGGGATAGCACTGGACGGGAAGCATGGGAACCGGCGAAACTCCCGCTCATGACATCGGAACTGCGCATCTCCACCACCGGCCGCCTGGGCAGCATCGTCCTCGACCGGCCCAAGGCCATCAACGCCCTCTCGCTCGAGATGATCGAGGGAATCGCCGCCGCCCTCGCGCAGTGGCGGGACGACCCGGACATCGGGGCCGTGCTGTTCGAGGGGGCCGGTGAGAAAGGGTTCTGCGCCGGCGGCGACGTACGCGCGGCGCGCGCGCATGTGATCGAAGGGCGGCCCGAGGACGCCGACCGTTACTTCGCCACCGAATACCGCATGAACGCGCTCATAGCAGGTTATCCCAAGCCTCTGGTGGCCCTGACCCGTGGCATCGTGATGGGCGGCGGCATCGGCATTGCCGGCCATTGCGGCATGCGGATCACCCAGCCGGGATCGCGCTTTGCCATGCCGGAATCGGCGATCGGCTTCTTCGCCGATGTCGGGGTCAGCGCCATCCTCGCCAAGGCGCCACTCAACCGGGCCCTGCTGTTCCTCATGAGCGGGGTGAGTGTGGGCGCGTCCGATGCGCTGGCGCTGGGGCTCGCCGATGTCGTGGTGCCATCCGAGGCGGTCGAGCCGTTGCGGCGCGACATCGCCGATGCCGCCCGGTCCAGCCACGCGCGCGAGCACATCGTGCGGCTGATGGCGGCGGGCGCCGTCGTTGCCGGCGAAGCGCCGTTTGCGGCCAAGGCCGACCTGCTGCCGGCGCGGCAATGGGAGAGCCCGGCCGAGTTCGTCGCCGCAGTCGGCGACATTGCGGCGCTCGGCGAGATCGCCGCCGTTCTTGCGCTGCGCAGTCCGAGCTCGCTGGCCGCCACCTTCCACGCCCAGCTCGCCGCGCGCCGGCTGATGGCGGTCGGGCCGACGCTCGAGATGGAGCTGCGGCTCGCCGGACTGATGGCGCGGCGGGCCGATTTCGCCGAGGGCGTACGCGCCGTGCTGGTCGACAAGGACCAGGCGCCGCGCTGGTCGCCGGACCGTCTGGAGGCGCTCGACCAGGCGCCCATTCTCGCGGCGGTCGGGGGCCCGCAAAGCGCCTGAAATTGGGCCGCAGCGCCCACAGGGTTAGCACTTCTTAAACCGTTCCCATGGAGACTGCCCGCTTGGCAAAACCCTCGGGGGACGGGCTTTTCATGGCCGAAGCAGCCGACAGCAGGATCGTGGCCCTGCCCGCGATCGTCGACCTCGACGCGCTCGATTTTGTGCGCGACGGGTTGATCGAGGCTGTCGAGCTGGGGGCGGTCAGGGTCGATGCCTCGCAGGTCGAGCGGGTTTCCACCAACGCGCTCTTCATGCTCGTCAGCGCGGCCGAAACGGCCAAGCGCAACAGCGTGGGTTTTGAGATTTCAGGGGCCAGCGCGCCCATCAAGGCTGCCATCGACCGGCTCGGTCTCGCGCACGCCTTCTCGGGTTTGATGAAAGGATAGTACCGCATGCGTGTTCTGACGGTCGACGATTCCCGCACCATCCTCGCCATGCTCCACCATACCCTCTCGAACGCGGGCTTCGAGGTGCTGCAGGCCGAAGACGGACAGAAGGGTCTCGACGTGCTCTCGCGCGAGAAGGTCGATGTCGTCATCACCGACATCAACATGCCCGTGATGGACGGCATCGAGTTCATCAAGAATGTGCGCGCCACGGGCGAGTTCAATTCGCTCCCCATCCTGATCCTCACGACCGAAACCAGCCAGGACAAGCGCGACCAGGGCCGCGCTGCCGGCGGCACCGGTTGGATCGTCAAACCGTTCGACCCCGAAAAGCTGATCTCGGTGATCCACCGCGTGGTGCACTGACGGCAAACCGAACCCAGAAGGGTTTCGATCTTGAGTGATCTCGACGATTTCAAAGCCACCTATTTCGACGAATGCTCCGAGCTGCTGCTCGACCTCGAGGAGCAGTTCGCCGCGATAGAGGCCGGCGATCGCAGCGCTGACCGGCTCAATGCCGTGTTCCGCGCCATCCATTCGATCAAGGGTGGGGCGGGGGCTTTCGGGTTCACGGAACTGGTCGCCTTCGCCCACGCCTATGAAACGCTGCTCGACTATGTGCGCGATGGCCGCATCGAGCTCAGCGAGCCGGTCACGGTGCTGTGCATCCGGGCCAACGACCTCGTTGCCGATTTCGTCAACGCGGCCAAGGCCGGAACGAGCCTGGGCGCGACCTACGGCGCCGACGAGCGCAAGCAGTTCGATGCTTTGACCAGCGGCGAAGTCGTTCCTAAGGACGACAACGAGTCCGGCGAGCCGATGGATGATTTCGACATCGATTTTACGCCGGTGATGGTCGAGCTGCCCAGTGCGGCGCCGCAGCCAGAGCCCGTCGAGGATGCCTTCGTGCATGTGCCGCTCGCGGTCGAGAAGGGCCATTGGGAGATACGTTTCGCGCCGCATCGCGAGCTCTATGCGCGCGCCAACGATCCGCTGCTGCTGTTTCGCGAACTCGCCAATCTGGGCGAGCTCACGGTCGTCGCAAAGCTCAACGAGATTCCGCCGCTGTCGGATTTCGAGCCGTTCGGCGTCTACTGCATCTGGGAGCTGACGCTGGTCTCGCCCGACGCGACGGTCAACGACATCGCCGAAGTGTTCGAGTTCGTCGAAGGCAATTGCGACCTCTCGATCGTGCAGCTTGCCCGCAGCACGCCGGCCGAGCCCTCGCTTGCCGACCTGGCGGCCGTGGTCGCCGTCCCCAGCGCCGCCGCCGTCGACGACGAGCCCGCGCTGAGCTTTGCCGATCTCGCCGATGCGGTGAAGAAGGAAGCGCCGCCGCGTGCCGTCGCTCCGGCGCCCGCCGTCGCCAAGCCCATCGAGACGGCGCCCGCTCCCGTCCTCGCGGCGGTCGATGAGCCCGAGGACCGGCGCACCGGTCCCGAGGATCGCCGCGGCGCCGGCGTGCAGTCGATCCGCGTCGATCTCGACAAGGTCGACCGCGTCGTCAACATGGTGGGCGAGCTGGTGATCACGCAGTCCATGCTGACCCAGCAGATGGACGACACGCTGCGCGCCCGCTACCAGGAGCTGGTGCGTGGCCTCGAAGTGCTGGCGCAGACCACCCGCGGACTGCAGGACGCCGTCATGGCGATCCGCGCGCAGCCGGTGAAGTCGGTGTTCAGCCGCATGCCGCGCCTCGTGCGCGAGCTGGCCGCCAAAACGAGCAAGAAGATCCGGCTCGAGACGATCGGCGAAGCCACCGAAATCGACAAGACCGTGATCGAACAGCTCTCCGATCCGCTCACCCACATGATCCGCAACTCGGCCGACCACGGCATCGAGTCGCCGGAAAAGCGCATCGCGGCGGGCAAGCCCGAGATCGGCACTATCCGCCTTTCGGCCGAACAGGCCGGCGGCAACATCCTCATCGCCGTCGAGGACGATGGCGGCGGGATCAATCGCGAGCGCGTGCTCGAAGTGGCGCGCGGCAAGGGCATCGTGGCGCAGGACGTGACGCCCACCGACGAGCAGATCGATCAATTGATCTTCGCGCCCGGCTTCTCCACCGCCGCCGAGGTCAGCGACATCTCCGGCCGTGGCGTGGGCATGGATGTGGTGCTCTCCAATATCAAGAAGATCGGCGGTTCGGTGCATGTGAAGTCGCGCACCGGGCAGGGGACGCGCATGACGCTGCGCCTGCCGCTGACGCTTGCCGTGCTCGACGTGATGCTGGTCAAGGTCGGTCCGTCGCCCTATGTCGTGCCGCTCTCTTCCATCGTCGAGACGATCCAGTGTTCGCGCGCCGATTTCGGCCGCACGCCGTCGGGCTCCCAGGTGCTGCGCGTGCGCGGCGAGTATGTGCAGGTCGTCGATCTCGCCGACCGCTTCCAGCTCGCGACCGATGTCGAGCTCGCCAACCGCTTCGTGGTGCTGTGCGAGGCCGAGGGCGGCACGAAGGTGGCGCTGGTGGTCGACGACATCATTGGCCAGCAGCAGGTGGTCATCAAGAGTCTCGAAGAGAACTTCGAGTCGATCGAGGGCATCGCCGGGGGCACCATCCTCGGCGACGGGAATGTCGCTCTAATCGTCGACGTGCAGGGCCTGAGGGCGCCGTCGCTTCACAAGAACGCCGCCTAGGACGGGCGCAAGGAGTACTTTATGGACAATCTCGCTTACAAGGACGACTACGGCAATGGCAGCCAGGTCAATGCCCAGAACACGCTGCAGTTGATCGCCTTTTCGATCGGCGAGCAGACCTATGGCGTGGAGATCACCACGGTCCGCGAAATCCGCGCCTGGAACGGCGCGACGCCGCTGCCCAACACGCGCGACTATGTACGCGGCGTGATCAATCTGCGCGGTACGATCGTCCCGATCTTCGACCTGCGCGCCCGCTTCGGCGAAGGCCCGACCTCGCCCACAAAGAACCATGTCGTGGTGGTGATGTCGGTCGGCGACAAATGGGTGGGCATCCTCGTGGATGCGGTGAGCGACATCCTCACCGTCAGCAAGGACGAAATCCACAACGTTCCCGAGGGCAATTCGATCGACACCGAGCTACTCAACGGCATCGTCACCCATGACAGCCGCATGGTCGGCCTGATCGACCTCCATGCCGTGGTGTCGGGCGCCAAGCTCGACGGCTGAGCCCGTCGCCTGCTGCTGAAACGAACAGGGCGCCACCGGCGCCCTTTCTGTTTTCCGGCGGTCTGGGAGGGTGACCTAGAACAGGTCCACTTCGCCCGTCGACTGGCTCGCGGCGATGCCCGACAGGGTCGGCACGCGCAGCTCGTCGAGGACGAGATTGGCCCAGATCTCCTCGTAGTCGGAATCGGGCGCCGTGGGTGGCAACAACGCGAATTGGCGGACGGCCAGCGCCATGTTCTGGCAGCGCTGCTCGATGCGGTCCTGGCCCTGCAGCGCGCTCACGATCATCGCCACGGCCTGCTTGGTGCGCTGCTCGGCGTTGAGGTTGCGGTCGCCCAGCACTGCAAGCGCATCCGTGATGCCATCGACCATCGCGGCCGTCTGGCGCGCGGTTTCGTCGAGCTCGCGTGCGAGTTTCTGCAGCGTCATGGAATCGCCTGCCCCCGGAATAGTTGGCTATCCTATCTGAGAAGTCTGAAAGCCTTCTTACGGGATCGCTCTTGTATCATGCTTGTCCAAACTGGTTAGATATTCACTAAGGAATTCCGCTCTAATCTGATGATAACCTTGTCAGGGGGCGTGAATTTTATGATGCAGGGCCGTCAAGCACCGGCATTCGACCGGGGCGTTGTCACGACCATCCATCAGGGCGACTGTTTGGTAGGCGGCGAAGAAGACCTGACGTTCTCGACCATCCTGGGTTCGTGCATCGCGGCGTGCATCCGCGACGTCGAAGCCAGGGTTGGCGGCATGAACCATTTCCTGCTCGCTGAGCCGTCCGGCTCCGCCCGCGACCGCTATGGCGCGTCGGCGCGCTACGGCGCCTTCGCGATGGAACAGCTCATCAACAAGGTGCTGACGCGCGGCTCCGGCCGGAAGGCCAATCTCGAGATCAAGGTGTTCGGCGGCGGGCTGATCAACTCGGCGCTCACCGATGTGGGGGCCAAGAACATCGAGTTCGTGCGGCAGTTCCTCGCCGACGAGGGCTACACCCTGGCCGGCGAGGACGTCGGCGGCGCCTTCGCGCGCCGGGTGATGTTCAAGCCGCATTCGGGCCGGGCGTTCGTCAAGCGCCTCGATTCCGACGCCGGCGCGAGTGTCGAGCGCGAGGAACTGTCGATCGTGCGCAAGCGCGCCGCGCCGAGGGCGCCCGCACCGGCGGTGGATATCGAGCTGTTCTAGCTTGTGGATATCTTTACCGGGGTAACCGGACTCTTACCGGCCGTGGCCGCCGGTTAGGATTGGTTAACCATTGCGATTTTAGGGTGAGATGCACTCAATCTTACCCCGGTCCGGATGCGCCGCACCCGAGTTGCGTTGATCGTGAACGCCCTGTGGCTTGCGGCTTTCGCCGTGGCGGGCGCTGCGCTTTGGAGCTTCGGCACCGGCTGGCTGGGGCTGCTCCTGGCATTGATCGCCGCCGCCGCCGCCTTCGGCGTCTCCACCGTACTCGCCCAGGGCATCGAGCACGACGTGCAGCTCAAGCTCGCGCAATTGGGCAAGGCCGTGGGCGTCGCCAATGGCCGTGATTTGCGCGACGGCATGAGCATCGAGGCGATCGTTGCCAATCTCGCCGGCCGGCTCGAGCGGGCCAGCCAGTACAAGGCGGCGCTCGGCGGGCTCGCCGAACCCATCGCGCTGGTCTCGCCCGATGGTGAGATCCTCGGCGTCAGCGCCGGGCTCAGCCTCATCGAGCCGCGCGCCATGGAGGGCGTGTCGGTCGATGTCCTCTTCGGCGATGGCTATTACGGCGATGGCGGCGGCGTGCCCGAGGAAAGTCTCGTGCGGATCGGCGGCGTACGCTACGCGGCGCAGCGGCGTGCGGCGGGCGCCGGGCGTTTCGTGGTCGAGCTCAAGCCGGCCGGGGCGTTCATCGCCGACGACGATCTCGATGCCTTCGCCGCGGCGCTCGCCGGCGGGCAGACGCATTTCCGCTTCGACGAGCGCGCCCTCCAGGCCTCGCCGGCGCTGCGCAGCCTCGGCGACGGGCTCGAGGCGCTCGATCTGGGCATCGAAGCCCTCAACCGGCTGGCGGCGGGCGACAAGCTGACGCCGGCCATGCGGGGCGCCAATGCCGGCATCTCGCCGCAGGTGCGCGACCTCGCCGACCTCATCGGCGCCCTCACCGAGGAGCGCGACGAGGCGGCCGGCGAGCGCGACATGCTCGAGCGTAAGTGCACGGCCGTGCTCGCTGCCATCGACAAATACCGCATCTCGATCACCGCCATGGCGGAGCTGGCCGAGACTTCGCGGGCCGGCCTCACCAGCGCCACCGACGCGCTCGGGCGCGGTCGCGACAAGGCGCGGACCGCCCGGCAGCTCAGCCGCGAGGCGCGCGACGTGCTGGGCAACGCTTCACTCGCGGCCGACCGGGCCGACCGGGCGGCGGGCGGCGTCGAGAGCGCCTCGATCGAGATCGATAAGATGGTCGCCGCCATCGAGGACGTCAGCTTCCGCACCAATCTGCTGGCGCTCAACGCGGCGGTCGAGGCGGCGCGCGCCGGAGAAAAGGGGGCCGGCTTTGCCGTTGTCGCCGACGAGGTGCGCATGCTGGCCCAGCTCACGCAGAAGACGTCGCGCGATATTCGCGGTCTTGTGGGCGTCTCGCGCAGTCATTCGACAGTCGGGGCGCAGGAAGCTTCCGGACTCAAAAATATCCTCGGCGATCTCACCCGGCATTTAGAGAATCTAAGCAATGAAACCGACATGATCGCCGGCGCTCTCGATGAGGGCAGCGGGGCGATCAGCCGGCTCGACACGCAGGTCACCTCGATGGGGGACCAGGCGGTACGGGCCCTGACGCTGCCGGCGAGGCGTCAGGACAAGGCGGTCGGGGGATGATGGATCCAAACGAGTTTGCGCTGGGGGAGCGCGAGTTCGAACGCATCCGTGAGCGGCTTTACGACGTGGCGGGCATTTCGCTGTCGGATGCCAAGCGCACGCTGGTCATCGCCCGCCTCAGCAAGGTGATCCGCGGGCTCAAGCTGCCCAGCTTCGATGCCTATCTCGAATTCCTCGAAACGCAGGGCACCGCGGCGGACGCGCAGGATTTCGTCAACGCCCTCACCACCAATCTCACGCGCTTCTGGCGTGAAGAACATCATTTCACTCATCTGCTCAGCTATGTCGGCGAGCTGATGAAGTCGCGCACAAGCGTTTCCGAGAAGCGCCTGCGCATCTGGTCGGCGGGCTGCTCGACCGGGCAGGAGCCCTATACCATCGCGCTCAGCCTGCTCAACGCCTATCCCGACCTCAAGCGCTGGGATTTCAAGATCCTCGCCACCGATATCGACACCTCGGTCATCGCCAAGGCCGCGGCCGGGCTCTATCCCGAGGGCGAGCTCAACGGGCTGAGCCCCGAGCGGGCGCGGCTGTTCGAGCGGGCGGGCGAAGGGCGCATCCGCATCCCCCAGGCCGCGATGCAGACCGTCAGCTTCAAGCCGCTCAACCTCATGGCGCCCTGGCCCATGAAGGGGCCGTTCGACGCCATCTTCTGCCGCAACGTCGCGATCTATTTCGATAAGGCCACGCAGGGCGAAGTCTTCGGTCGGCTCGGCCAGATCCTCGCGCCGGGCGGCTTCCTCTATATCGGCCACAGCGAGAATCTGGGCACCGGCAGCGCCGGCTTCCGCCTCGTGGGCAAGACCATCTATCAGGCTCGCTCGCATGCCGAGCGGGCAAGGGACGCAGCATGAGTATCAAGGTTCTGATCGTCGACGATTCCGCCGTCATCCGCGAAGTGCTTACCCGCACGCTGGGGCGCGACGGCGACATCACCGTCGTGGGCGCCGCGGTCGATCCGATCGACGCGCGCGACAAGATCAAGACCCTCGCGCCCGATGTCGTCACGCTCGACATCGAAATGCCCAATATGAACGGGCTCGCCTTCCTCGATAAGCTGATGCGGCTCCATCCGCTGCCGGTCGTGATGGTCTCGACGCTCACCACCAAGGGCGCCAGCGAGACGCTGCTGGCGCTCGAGCTGGGCGCTGTCGATTTCGTCGCCAAGCCGTCGCACGATCTGGCGGGCGGGCTCGAGGCGTTTGGTGCCAATCTCCGCGAAAAGGTGCGGGCGGCCGCCCACTCCCATGTCCGCGGCGGTCACGCCCCGCGTCTGGCGGCGCCGGTCAGGCTCGCCACCGCGGCAGCGCCGCGCGGCGCGTTGATGGCCATCGGGGCCTCCACCGGCGGCGTCGAGGCCATTCGCATGGTGCTCTCGACAATGCCGGTCGACTGCCCGCCCATCGTCATCGCCCAGCACATGCCGGCGGGGTTCACCACACGCTTTGCCGCCCGGCTCGACGAGTTGAGCGAGATCACCGTGGTCGAGGCGGAAGACCGCCTGCCGCTCGAGCCCGGCCATGCCTATGTGGCGCGCGGCGACTGGCATCTGCGGGTCGAGCGCAGTTCGGGGCAGCTCAAATGCCGGCTGTCGCAGGACGAGCTGACCAGCGGCCACCGGCCGAGCGTGGATGTGATGTTCGAGTCGGTGGCGAACGCCGTCGGCCCGCTGGCGGTAGGGGCGATCATGACCGGCATGGGCCGCGACGGCGCCCGTGGCCTCAAGAAGATGCGCGACGCCGGAGCCTATACGGTGGGGCAGTCGCAGTCGTCGGCGCTCGTCTATGGCATGCCGCGCGTGGCCTTCGAGGAGGGCGCGGTCGTTGAGCAGGCGCCAGTCGAAATGATCGCCGGCAAGCTCGTCGCCGCGCTGGTCCGGATGAAGTCCGCGGCCTAATTCCGAGGGTACCCGATTGAGGGAATTGTAACCCTTTATCCCTAGCTTCTGGCCGATGTGCCGCGTTCCTTTTCAGGCACCTAGAGGTTCCGCGTAAAAATGCCCAAGGCCAGCGATGTGAGTGTCCTCATCGTCGACGATCAGCAGTCGATGCGGGGCATCTGCAAGTACATCCTCACCCAGCTCGGCTTTAAGGACATCATCGAGGCCAAGTCGGGCCGCGACGCCCTGGGCCAGCTCGAAAAGTCCAATGTCCATCTGATCATCTCGGACTGGAACATGGAGGATATCGACGGGCTGACGCTGCTGCGCGTTATCCGCAAGCACCCCAAGACCGCCAGCATGCCCTTCATCATGGCCACCGGCCGCTCCGACAAGGAGCAGGTGAAGGAAGCGATCTCGTTCGGCGTCAACAATTACATCATCAAGCCGTTCGACGCGAACACGATGAAGAAGCGCATCGAAGCGGTTATCGGCGCGCTGTCCTAGGCGACGGTCCGACCTTTCCGGCAGCGTTTGGGGCGTTCATATCGCCCGCCCGCCGGTGATATCGTTGTCTTCCCTCAAAGCGCTTGCTCCCCAGGATTTCCGGGGCATTGGCTGGGACAGCTCCTTAGCGAGTTGTTCACCCTGCGCTGCCTACTATTCGCCCGCAAATGTCATGGCCTCAATGGGGGAGGGGTCTGACACGCGCTGCGAAGCCGGCTCGTCCTCCCCTTTGGAAGAAACCGGAGCCGACGATGAACCTTCTCAAGATGAAGATCGCCCAGAAGCTGCCGCTCATCCTGATCGGCTCGGCGCTGGTGGTCGGCGTGGGTATCGGCATCGCGGCCTATGTGATCGGGCTCAAGACCGTCGACCAGCAGCGCGCCGAGCGCATGGACGCGTCCGTGCAGACCGGCCTCGACGGTGTCCAGGCCTATCTCCACGACGTGTCCATCGACCTGTCGACCGCCGCAGCGCGTCCCGAGACGGCGGTCCAGATCCAGCAGATGCGGCAGGCGTTCCGCACCACCGAGAACGGCCAGCAGGTCCTGCGCGACGCCTACATCACCAATTCCGGCTTCGGGCCGGGCGAACGGCTCACCCTCGATGAGGGCGGGCCGACCGTCGCCAAATACGACGCGCTGCACAAGCGCTACCACGCCTCATGGCGCACCCTGCTGCAGCAGCGCGGCTACGACGATATCCTGCTGTTCAGCGAGGAAGGCCGACTGGTCTACTCCGTGCAGAAGAACGACGATTTCGTCGCCGATTTCGGCAAGGGCAGCGGTGACCCGCTGTCGGAAACCGGCCTTGCCGGAATGATGCGGAAGGCGATGGAACTCGCCGACGGCGAAACGACCTTCATCGATTTCAGCTTCTACGGCCCGACCGGCCGTCCCGAGGCGTTCATGGGCGCGCCGGTGCGGATCGGCGGCAAGCTCGTGGGAGTGCTGGTCTTCCAGCTCTCGGCGGCGCCGCTGTCCAACCGGGTACGCGCCATCCGCGGCCTCGGCATGACGGGCGAAGCCATGATCGTGGGCGCCGACAATCTCATGCGCACGCAGTCGGTATTCTCCGACGACCCCAATGTGCTCGTCACCCCGATCAACGGTCCGGTGATGGAAGCGGCGCTGGCGGGCCAGCGCGCCACCGGCACGCTCAGCATCTTCGGTCGCCATATGCTGACCTTCGCGGCGCCGGTCGAATATCAGGGCGTCAAATGGGTCGTGCTCGCGACGCAGACCGAAGCCGAAGTGTTCGCGCCGGTCAACGACATGCGCAACGCCATGATCGCCGTGGGCGCCGCGCTGCTGCTCGTGGCTGCCGGCCTCGGCTTCCTGTTCTCGCGCTCCGTGACGGGGCCGATCAGCCGGTTGACGGGAACGATGCGGTCCCTGGCGGATGGCAATCTCGAGGTTGAGATCAAGGGAGCGAACCGCTCCGACGAGATCGGGGAGATGGCGCGCACTGTCGAAGTGTTCCGCGAGAACGCGCTCAAGATCACCTCCATGACCGACGAGGAGCGCGCGGCCAGCGAGCGCCGGCGCATCGAGCGCACCGCCATGATGCAGCAGTTGCAGAGCGCCTTCGGTCACGTCGTGGATGCCGCCCAGCAGGGCGACTTCAGCCGCCGCGTCGAGGCCCAGTTCCCCGACCGCGAGCTCAACATCATCGCCGCCTCGATCAACAATCTGGTGGAGACGGTGGATCGCGGGCTGGGCGAGACGGGAAGGGTGCTGTCGGCGCTTGCCAGCACCGACCTCACGCACCGGGTTGAGGGCCACTATCAGGGGGCGTTCGAGCAGCTCAAGACCGACACCAATGCGGTGGCCGAAAAGCTCAGCGAGATCGTGGGTCAACTGCGGGCCACCTCGCGCAACCTCAAGACGGCGACCTCCGAGATCCTGAGCGGCGCCAACGACCTCAGCGAGCGCACCACCAAGCAGGCGGCGACGATCGAGGAGACGTCGGCGACGATGGAGCAGTTGAGCACCACGGTGCTGCAGAACGCGCAGCGGGCCAAGGAAGCCTCACAGGTGGCGGCCGGAGTGACGCGGACCGCCGAGGAGGGCGGCGCGGTCATGGGCAAGGCGACCGATGCGATGGAGCGCATCACGGCGTCGAGCGGCAAGATCAGCAACATCATCGGGCTGATCGACGACATCGCGTTCCAGACCAATTTGCTGGCGCTCAATGCCAGCGTCGAAGCCGCCCGCGCGGGCGAGGCGGGCAAGGGCTTTGCGGTGGTGGCGGTGGAAGTGCGCCGACTGGCGCAGTCGGCGGCGCAGGCGTCGAGCGAAGTGAAGGGGCTGATCGAGCAGTCGGGGGCGGAGGTCAAGACCGGCTCCAAGCTGGTGACGGAAGCTGCCTCCAAGCTCGAGGCGATGCTCGCGGCAGCACGCTCGTCCAACGAGCTGATGGACGGAATCGCCAAGCAATCGCAGGACCAGGCGGCTTCGATCGAGGAGGTCAACTCGGCCGTCCGGGTGATGGACGAGATGACCCAGCACAATGCCGCCCTGGTGGAAGAGACCAACGCCTCCATCGAGCGCACCGAGGAGCAGGCTTCCGAGCTCGATCGCATCGTCGAGGTGTTCACCATCACCGCCACCCGCGACGCACGGGCTTCTGCCTCGCGCGGTATCAAGGGGCTGCAAGAGCGCGTCACGACGGCGGCCAGATCCTATCTCAGCCGCGGCAATGCCGCGGTCGACGAGGAATGGGCCGAGTTCTAACCCTGACAGCACCTGTCAGCCGCCCATGCAATAAGGGCTCCTGCCGAGACAGGAGCCCTTGATGTTTGACGACGACCTCGACCAGTTGCTGGCGCGATATTCCGCGCCGATGGCCGGACTATTCCGCAAATTGCTTGCTACGGTCCGCGACATTCGGCCGGATCTCACTTGCAAGGTTTCGCATGCGTGGCAGACGGTGAACCTGCATCTGCCCGGCCGCGGCTTCATCATGGCCATCTACGGCTCGCGCGAAGACCGGGTGCTGCTGGTGTTCCAGGACGGCCGCCTGCTCGATTCCCCGCTGCTGGTCGACGACGGCAAGGTCAGGAAAGTGCGCTGGATTCCCCTCAAGCCGGGCCAGAAGCTCCCCGTCGACGACATCGCGATCCTCATCGCCGAGGCTGTTGCGCTCAGGTCCTGACGCGCTATCAAGGGCCTGAACGGAGACCCCGCTTATGGCCCGCATCGGCCTCGTGGCGCATGACGACAAGAAGGACGACCTCGTGGCCTGGGCGGCAAAGCACAGGCACAAGCTCGGCGAGCATGAGCTGTGGGGCACCGGCACCACCGGCGGGCGCATCACCGAGGGGACCGGGCTTAAGGTCACGCGCTTGTTAAGCGGCCCGCTGGGCGGCGACGCGCAGATCGGCGCCATGATCGCCGAGGGCAGGCTCGATGCCTTGATTTTCTTCCAGGATCCCCTCACTGCCCTGCCGCATGACGTCGATGTGAAGGCGCTCACGCGGCTTGCCACGCTCTACAATATTCCCCTCGCGATCAACCATGCGACGGCTGACGCCGTGCTTGCCGCGCTCTGAGCGTTTGACCGTCTGGTCAATCTATGTGCATTAAGCCCCACAAACCGGCCAGATAAGCCGGATCTAGTCTGTCAGACGGGGGCCAGTTGTCCGACGCAGTTATCGACGTCCAGAACGTCTCCAAGGCCTTTGGCGGCCTGCAAGCGGTGCGCAATTGTTCGCTCAAGGTCGAGCGCGGCTCGATCACGGGCCTGATCGGACCGAACGGGGCGGGCAAGTCGACGCTGTTCAACCTGGTGGCCGGCAACATCGTGCCCGACAGCGGCAAGATCATTTTCGACGACAAGGACGTCACCGGCAAACCGCCCTATGAGCTGTTCGGCCTTGGCATGCTGCGCACCTTCCAGATCGCGCATGAATTCTCCAACATGACGGCGCTCGAGAACCTGATGGTGGTGCCCGACGGCCAGCCTGGGGAGACGCTGGGCGCCATGTGGTTCATGCCGGGCGTGGTGCGCCAGCGCGAGATCGCGGTGCGGCAGAAGGCGCTCGACGTCATCGATTTCCTCAAGCTTGCCCACGTCAAGAACGAGCTCGCGGGCAACCTGTCGGGCGGCCAGAAGAAGCTGCTCGAGCTCGGCCGTACGATGATGGTCGATGCCAAGGTGGTGCTGCTCGACGAGGTCGCCGCCGGCGTCAACCGCACGCTGCTGCAGGACCTCGCCGCCAATATCGAGCGCATGAACCAGGAGCTGGGCTACACCTTCTTCGTCATCGAGCACGACATGGATCTGATCGGCCGGCTCTGCGATCCGGTCATCGTGATGGCGGCGGGCGAGAAGATCGCCGAGGGACCCATGGCCGATATCCGCGCCAACCCGGCGATCGTCGAGGCCTATTTCGGCGCACCGGTCGAGGCGGCGTGACATGGCGCTGATCGAAGTCAAGGACGTCATCGGCGGCTACGGTGGAGCGCCCATTCTCAACGGCGTGAACATCGCCATCGAGCAGTCGGACATCGGGGTGATCGTCGGGCCCAATGGCGCGGGGAAGTCGACAACGCTCAAGGCGATCTTCGGTCTCCTCAAGGTCACCGGCGGCAGCGTCATGTTCGACGGGCAGGAGATCACCAACTCGCTGCCCGACAAGCTCGTGCCCAGAGGGCTGAGCTTCGTGCCGCAGGAGAAGAACGTCTTTACCTCGATGAGCGTCGAGGAGAATCTCGAAATGGGCGCCTTTATCCGGCGCGACGATATCTCCGGCACGCTCGAGGAAATCTACGCGATGTTCCCCGTGCTTGCCGAGAAGCGGCGGCAGCCGGCAGGCGAGCTGTCGGGTGGCCAGCGCCAGATGGTGGCGATGGGTCGCGCGCTGATGAGCAAGCCCAAGCTGCTGATGCTCGACGAGCCGTCGGCGGGGCTCAGTCCCAAATATGTGCTCGAGATCTTCGAGCACATCGTCTCCGTCAACAAGGCGGGCGTGGGCATCCTGATGGTCGAGCAGAATGCGCGTCAGGCGCTTGCCTTCGCCTCGCGCGGCTTCGTGCTCGCGTCGGGCAAGAACCGCTACACCGGCACCGGGCCCGAGCTGATCGCCGATCCCGAAGTCGCCAAATCCTTCCTCGGAGGCTGACCGATGGATGAGCTGATCTTCTTCATCAACAAGGTCATCATTTCGGGCACCGTCATCGGCTCGATCTATGCACTGGGTGCCGTCGGCGTGACGCTGGTGTTCGGTATCCTGCGCTTCGCGCACTTCGCGCATGGCGACATGATGACCCTGGGCGCCTTCTTCACCTATTCGCTGGTTGCGATCCTGGCCGCCGCCGGGTTCAGCCTGCCGATTCCGCTCGGCATCGCGCTGATGCCCGTTGCCATGGCGCTCACCTCGGTTGCCGCGCTCGGGCTCGACAAGGGGTTCTATGCCCCGCTGCGGCGCAAGGGCGCCAAGCCCGTCACGCTGCTCATCGCTTCGATCGGTGTCACGCTGATGCTGCAGGGCGTGATCCGCCTGTTCTACGGCACCTCGACGCGCACCTTCTTTGAGAGCGAGCCCAAAGACATCTTCCGCATCGATATGAGCTGGGCCGGCGGCACGCGGCCCATCACCATCACCGAGCCGCAGGCATGGATGTTCGGCCTCGTGGTGGTGGCGGTGCTGGCACTCCATTTCTTCCTCACCCGCTCGCGGCTGGGCAAGGGCATGCGCGCCATGTCCGACAATCCCGACCTCGCCCAGGTCTCGGGCATCAACACGGCGCTCGTCGTGCGCGTCACCTGGATACTCGCCGGCGCGCTGGCGGCGATGGCGGGCACGATGCTCGCGCTCGACGTGTCCTTGAAGCCCGACCTCGCCTTCAACATCATCCTGCCGATCTTTGCGGCGGCGGTGGTGGGCGGCCTCGGCCAGACCTATGGCGCCATCGCGGGCGGCTTCCTCGTGGGCTTTGCCGAAACGCTTGCCGTGTTCGACTGGACGGTGTTCCTCCGGCCTTTCCGCGAGAACCTGCCCGAGTGGCTTGCCACGGCGCAGGGGCTCAGCCTCGTGCCGACCGAGTACAAGCTCACCGTGGCCTTCGTGATCCTCGTGATCGTGCTGCTCGTCCGGCCCACCGGCATCTTCAAGGGGCTCTCGACATGACCCGTCGCGTCCTCATCGCCTATCTGGCGCTCGCCGTCCTCATCGTCATCATCGGCATGACGCGCGGCGTCTCGACGGCGCTGCTGCTGACCGCCATCTCCTCGATCTACGCGCTGGTGGCGCTCGGCCTCAACATCCAGTTCGGCTATGGCGGACTGTTCAACCTCGCAATCATGGGCCTGCTGATGATCGGCGGCATGACGGTCAGTTCGATTTCGATGCCCATCAACTGGGCGTTCTGGAATTCGGACGGGCCGATGCTGCTGGGTCGCGCCATTCTCGCGGCGGGAGCCGGCGTGCTGCTCATCCTGGGGGTGCGCAACCTCTGGCGCATCGGCATTCCGCGCGGCGTCGTCACCTGGCTCACCGTGCTCGCCTGGCTGGCCGGCTACGTGCTCTATCGCACGCAGATCGACCCGGCTGCGTCCTACATCGAGACGCAGGTGCAGGGCGGCTGGGTGGGCGGCCTCGGGCTGCCGGTCTATGTCGGCTACGCTGTCGCCGGCGCCCTCGCGGGCCTCGCGGCCTGGGTCATCGGCAAGATCTCGCTCGGCCTGCGCAGCGACTATCTCGCCATCGCCACCATCGGCATGAGCGAAATCATCCGCGCCTTCGTCAAGAACATGGACTGGCTGACGCGCGGCACGCTCACGGTCACGCCCATCCCCTGGCCGGTCCCGCTGCCGGGCGCCTACCAGGACGGCGGCGTCGATATCCCGACCTCCTTCGTGTACGGGCAGGGCGGCTTCGTGCTGGTCACGCTCGCCATCCTCATCGTTGCGGTGCTGCTCGTCGAACGCGCCTATGCCGGTCCCTGGGGCCGCATGATGCGCGCCGTGCGCGACAACCACATCGCCGCCAGTTCGATGGGCAAGGACGTCAAGGCGCGGCAGATCGAGATCTTCGTGTTCGGCGCCGTGCTGATGGGCATCGGCGGTGCGCTGCTGAGCTCGTTCAACCAGCTCTTTGATCCCGGCGGGTACATCCCGATCAACCACACCTTCCTCATTTGGGTGATGGTGATCGTGGGCGGCATGGGCAACAGCTATGGCGCCGTGCTCGGCGGCTTCCTCGTCTATCTGATGTGGGCCATGTCGGAGCCGGTGAGCGCGGCCATCTTCGCGCAGGTCTCGCGCGGCACCGTGGCGCTGGGCTGGGGACCGATCCCCGAGATCGACGCCCGCGCTGCGCAGATGCGCGTGTTCGTCCTCGGCCTCGTCATCTGGCTGTCGCTGCGCTTTGCGCCCAAGGGGCTGCTCCCGGAAGTGATCCGGCGGCACGTCTAGGGCGGGGCCCTGTCGGGCCGCACCGGTGCCGACAGCCAAGCCGCAAAAACAAAAGGCCCGGGGCGAACCCCGGGCCTTCGCATTTGCAGAAGCTGCTGCTTACGAGAGCGGGCCGACTTCGGCGAAGGCGCCGTCCTTGACGGTCATCTCGACCACCGAACCGGCCACGTCGCCGGCGGCGTCGAACTCGATCGGGCCCGAGGCGCCCTGGTAATCGATGTCGGTGCCGGCCTTGATCAGCTCGACGGCCTTGCTCCACTCGCCCGGCAGGATCACTTCGCCCGGGGCGTTGGCGACGTCGCGCAGCGCCTGGCTCAGGCCTTCCTTGGCGCCGCCATTCTTCTCGAGCGCCAGGGCGATCAGGAAGAGCGCGTCATAGGACTGCTGCTGGAAGGTCGAACCGGTCGTCATCCCACCCGCTGCGGCGGCGGCCGCGAACGCGTCCGGGCCAGCGCCGGTCGGCTCGGACGGACGCATCGCGGTCATGCCGTCGAGCGCCCCGGCCGGGAAGCCTTCGAGCAGGACGTTGTCGACCATGCCGTCGGCGCCGAAATAGGCCGAGAAGTCGCCCGACTCGATGGCCTGCTGCAGCACGGTCTTGCCCGAGCCATTGGCATAGGCGAGGACCAGGAGGTTCTGCGTGCCGGTGGCCGCGATCTGGCCGAGCTCGGCGCGGTATTCGGCCTTGCCTTCTTCATGCGCGACATTGGCGGTGATGGTGCCACCGGCCGCGGTGTAGGCAGCGGCGAAATTGTCGGAGAGACCCTTGCCGTAGTCGTTGTTGACGTAGGTGATGCCCAGTTCCTTGACGCCGCGGGCGACCAGCGCCTTGGCGAACACTTCGGAGTTGTAGGCGTCCGACGGCGAGGTGCGGAACACGAGGTCCTTATCCTCAAGCGTGGTGATCGTGGCCGCCGTACCCGACGGGGAGATCATCAGCACGCCGTTCGGGATCGCGACGTTGTTGGCCGCGGCGATGGTCACGCCCGAGCACATGGCGCCGACGATGGCGACGGCCCCGTCATTGATGAGCTGGGTGGCTGCAGCGGTGGCCATGTCGGCGGTGACGCAGTTGTCGTCGCCGGTCTGCGTCACGACGTTGCCGCCGAGCAGGCCGCCCTGGTCGTTGATGTTCTTGGCCGCGAGGTTGGCCGATTCCGCCATCGGCGGGGAAAGCGTATCGAGCGGACCGGTGAAGCCGAGCAGGATGCCGATCTTGGTGTCCGCGGCGAGCGCCGAGGCGCTGGTCGCGAGCAGCAGCGCGGCGGCCAGGCTCGCGGTCTTGTTGAGTTTGGTCATGATGTCCCTCTGCGAAATTGCCCGTCTCCGGCACCCTTCATGGGCATCTTCGAGGCGGGCAATAAAGTGGCGGGAGCGCCGGAAAGGCCCTCCACTGAAGCGATATTGCACAAAGCCTGCACGCGAGTCATCCCGATTTGATCGAATGGTCAATGCTGGCGAGCCCCGGCAGAATCCCCTAGGGTCCGCCCCCATGCGGTGGATTCTTCTCTCTGCGACAGTGCTTTGGGCGATGCTGGCGGGTCCCCTCGCGGCGCAGGAAACGCCGCCCGATGCCAGCCAGGCCTCGTCGCAGGAGCCGGCGGCGCCCGCCCCCTGCGGCGGCGAAACCATCACCATTGCCCGCATGCAGTGGCCCTCGGCCGAGCTGCTGGCGGAAATCCATGCGCGGTTGATCCGCCAGAATTTCGGCTGCACCGTCGAGGTCGTGCCCGGCGATCTCGCCGCGACCGCCTCGTCCATGGGCGTCAACGGCCAGCCGGCCGTCGCCCCCGAACTATGGATCACGCGCGTGGCCGACATCTGGAACGCCGCGCTCAAGAGCCAGGAGGTGCGGCAGGCGGGGACAACTTATGCCGACCCGGTGTTCGAAGGCTGGTTCGTGCCCGCTTACGAAGCCGAGGCGCATCCCGACGTCACCACCATCGAAGGGCTCAAGGCCCGCGCTGCCGACTTCGCCGTCAACGGCCGTCCACGCTTCGTCTCATGTCCGCCCGACTGGGGCTGTGCCGTGGTCAACCGCAACCTGCTCCGCGCGCACGGCATGGACGGCATGTTCGATATTGTCGAGCCGGCCAACCGGTTCGAGCTCGACGCGCTCATTGCCGAGGCCATGAGCCGCAAGGAGCCGCTGCTGTTTTACTACTGGCAGCCCAACGCCATCCTCGCGCAGTTCGGCTTCAGCCCGATCGATCTGGGGCCCTACAACAAGGACAATTTCCTCTGCCTGGGCCGCGTCGCCTGCGCCAATCCGCTGCCCTCCGGCTTTGCCGCCGATCCCGTGGTGGTCGCGCTGGCACAGTGGGTCTATCTCGAGGCGCCGGACGTTGCCGCCTACTTTCAGCGGGCCCACCTGCCTTTCGCCGAAATGAACACGCTGCTGCAGAACCTCAACGAGCCGGGCGCGACCGTCGAGGCGGTGGCCGATGCGTTCGTCGCCGCCCGCGGCGAGGTCTGGCAGGCCTGGCTGGGGCAGGGGCCGTAGGCGCCGCCGTCATCCTCCCGTGACCACCAAATGATAGTGCGTCCACCGCCCGGCGGCGTTAGTCGCTCGCTGCCCGCACCCAGGATTCATCGTGAAAGTTCAGATCCTCGTCGGCGACCAGATCGTCGCCACGCAACTGATCAGCATCGAGTCGTTGCCCACCCAGCCGCCGATGCGGGATATCAAGCGGCTGGCGCTGCAGCGGGCGCTCGAGGACCGCACCATTACCATCAGCCAGTCGCTGGTCGCCGGATTCCGGCTGTTCGACGTGCTGGGGGAGCCCATTCCCGACGATGGGTCGTGATCTCGGATTGCCCATAAGTCTGACTTTCCGCTCTGTTGCCTCTTGATTGAGCACGCGTCTATAACCGTCCCGGGAAAAGCCTCTCGCGTATCTCGGAGTGAAGTGTTGGAACTGAAGCGGATCAACGACCACGTCAGCGTAGCGCCGCAGATCAGCCCGGACGACATGCCTGCCATCAAGGCGGCAGGGTTCACGACCGTCATCAACAATCGCCCGGACGGAGAGTCTCCCGACCAGCCCGCATCGGCCACGATGAAAGCCGCGGCGGAGTCGGCGGGGCTGGCTTACCACCACATCCCGCTCGGCCGCGACGGCGTCTCGCCGCAGATGGTCGAAGAGACGGAGGCCGTCCTCGAGGGGAGCGACGGCCCGGTGCTCGCCTTCTGCCGCTCGGGGACGCGCTCCACCACGCTGTGGGCGCTGAGCCAGGCGGAGAAGCTGCCCGCGCAGGACATCGTCGCGCAGGCTGCACATGCCGGCTACGACATGTCCCACCTGCTGGGACATCTCAGCCAGAAATAGCGGGGAGCCGGAAGGCTCCCTTTTTTGTCTTCGCCGGAGCGTGCTGCTCCTTGCGCCCCTCTGACCGGATCGTAAGCCCATGCCGATCAAGAAAATCCTCGTCGCGAACCGAAGCGAAATCGCCATCCGCGTGTTTCGCGCCGCCAATGAGCTCAACATCAAGACGGTCGCCTGCTACGCCGAGGAGGACAAGCTGGCGCTGCATCGCTTCAAGGCCGACGAGGCGTATCTGATCGGCAAGGGCAAGGGTCCGGTCGAGGCCTATCTCCAGATCGACGAATACATCCGCGTGGCGCGCGCCTCGGGCGCCGATGCGATTCACCCGGGCTACGGACTGCTGTCGGAATCGCCGGAGTTCGCGGAAGCCTGCGAGGATGCCGGCATCATCTTCATCGGCCCGCGCCCGCAGACCATGCGGGACCTTGGCAACAAGGTCGCGGCCCGCAACATGGCGATCGCCAGCGACGTGCCCGTCGTTCCCGCCACCGACGCGCTGCCCGACGACATGGACGAGGTCCGGCGCATGGCCGCGGCGATCGGCTATCCGCTGATGCTGAAGGCATCGTGGGGCGGCGGCGGCCGCGGCATGCGGCGCATCATGGACGAGAAGTCGCTGGTGCACGAAGTCAGCGAGGGCAAGCGCGAGGCCAAGGCCGCCTTTGGCAAGGACGAGATGTATCTCGAAAAGCTGATCGAGCGCGCCCGCCATGTCGAGGTGCAGCTCATCGGCGACGACCACGGCAATCTCGTGCACCTGTTCGAGCGCGACTGCTCGGTGCAGCGCCGCAACCAGAAGGTGGTCGAGCGCGCGCCCGCGCCCTATCTGCCGCAGAGCGTGCGCGACGAGCTCACGGCGTCCGCCATCCGCCTCGGCAATGCCGCCAATTATCGCGGCGCCGGAACCGTCGAATTCCTGCTCGATGCCGATACCAACAAATTCTATTTCATCGAGGTGAACCCGCGCATCCAGGTCGAACACACGGTCACCGAAGTCGTCACCGGTATCGACATCGTCAAGGCGCAGATTCACCTGCTCGAAGGCGCCGTTATCGGCACGCCCGAATCCGGCGTGCCGCTGCAGGAAGATATCCGACTCAACGGCAATGCCATCCAGTGCCGCATCACCACCGAGGACCCGGAGGAGAACTTCATTCCGGACTATGGCCGCATCACCGCCTATCGCGAAGCCACCGGCTTCGGCGTGCGGCTCGATGGCGGCACGGCCTATGCCGGTGCGGTGATCACGCGGTTCTACGATCCGTTGCTCGAAAAGGTCACCTGCTGGGCGCCCACCGCCGACGAGGCGATCGCGCGCATGCACCGCGCGTTGCGCGAGTTCCGCATCCGTGGCGTCAGCACGAATCTCGCCTTCCTCGAGAACATCATCACGCATCCCGATTTCATCGAGAACCGCTACACCACGCGCTTCATCGACACGACGCCGGCGCTGTTCGATTTCAAGCGCCGCAAGGATCGCGCCACCAAGCTCCTCACCTACATCGCCGACGTCACCATCAACGGCCATCCTGAAGTGCGCGACCGCCCGCGGCCGCCGGCCGACGCGCTCGAGCCGATCCCGCCGCTCTACGAGCCGTTGACGATCATCGAAGGCTCGCGACAGATCCTCGACCGGCAGGGGCCCGCGGGTCTCGCGAGCTGGATGAAGCAGCAGACGGGCGTGCTGTTCACCGACACCACCATGCGCGACGCGCACCAGTCGCTGCTTGCCACGCGCATGCGCAGCTACGACATCACGCGCATCGCCGAGAGCTATTCGCGGGGGCTGCCCAATCTGTTCTCGCTCGAATGCTGGGGTGGGGCGACGTTCGATGTCGCCATGCGCTTCCTCAACGAGGACCCATGGGACAGGCTTGCCGCCATTCGCGAGGGCGCGCCCAACATCCTCACCCAGATGCTGCTGCGCGGCTCCAACGGCGTCGGCTACACCAACTATCCCGACAATGTGGTCAAGTTCTTCGTCCGCCAGGCGGCGAAGGGCGGCGTCGATGTGTTCCGCATCTTCGATTGCCTCAACTGGGTGGAGAACATGCGCGTCTCGATCGACGCTGTGGCCGAAGCCGGCAAGGTGGCCGAAGGCGCCATCTGCTACACCGGCGATCTGCTCGATCCCGATCGCGCCAAATACGATCTCAAGTACTACGTGGCCCTGGCCAAGGAACTCGAAGCGGCGGGCGCGCATGTGCTCGGCCTCAAGGACATGGCGGGCCTGCTGCGGCCGGCCGCGGCAAAGAAGCTGATCGCGACGCTGAAGCAGGAGATCGACCTGCCGATCCACCTTCATACCCACGACACCTCGGGCGCCGCCGCGGCGACGATCATGGCGGCGGTGGAGGCCGGCGTCGATGCCGTCGATGCGGCGATGGATGCGTTCTCGGGCACCACCAGCCAGCCGACCTTCGGCTCGCTCGCGGCAGCGCTCGCCGACACCGATCGCGACCCGGGCTTCGATCCCAAGGTGATCCGCGAAATCTCGTTCTACTGGGAGGCCGTGCGCACGCAGTACCGGGCGTTCGAGAGCGACCTCAAGGGCGGCGCGTCCGAAGTCTATCTGCACGAGATGCCCGGCGGGCAGTTCACCAATCTCAAGGAGCAGGCCCGCTCGCTCGGCCTCGAGTCACGCTGGCACGAAGTGGCCAAGACCTATGCCGACGTCAACCAGATGTTCGGCGATATCGTCAAGGTGACGCCGAGCTCCAAGGTCGTCGGCGACATGGCGCTGGCGATGGTGTCGTCGGGCCTCACCCGCGCCGATGTCGAAGACCCCAAGAAAGATGTCGCCTTCCCCGATTCCGTCGTCGGCTTCTTCATGGGCGATCTCGGCCAGCCGCCGGGCGGCTTCCCCAAGGACCTGCAGAAGAAGGTGCTCAAGGGCAAGCAACCGCTCACCGAGCGGCCCGGCTCCTACCTCAAGGATGTCGACCTCGACGCCGAGCGCGCCCGGCTCGAGAAGGAAACCGGCGAGACGATCGACGATTTCAGGCTCGCCTCGCACCTGATGTATCCCAAGGTCTTTGCCGATTTCCTCAAGACGCAGGACCGCTACGGCCCGACCGCCGTGCTGCCCACGCCGGTCTATTTCTACGGCCTCAGCCAGGGGCAGGAGATCTTCGCCGAGATCGAGCGCGGCAAGACAATGGTCATCAACTATCTGGGCCGCGCCGAAACCAATGAGAAGGGCCAGGTTCGCGTCTTCTTCGACCTCAATGGCCAGCCGCGCACCATCGCGGTGCCCGACCGGCTCAAGGTGGGCGACGTGCAGGCGCGTGCCAAGGCAGCGCTCGGCGATCCCAAGCAGGTCGGCGCGCCGATGCCCGGCGTCATTTCCGGCCTCCTGGTCAAGGTCGGCGACAAGGTTTCCGCCGGCGACGTTCTGCTTTCGATCGAAGCCATGAAGATGGAGACGGCGATCCACGCCGAAGCCGATGGCGTCATCGCCGAGGTAACGGTGAAGCCCGGCGACCAGATCGACAGCAAGGACCTGCTGATCCGGTTCGAGTAGGCTAGGCGCTGGCGCCCACGGCGCCGGCGATCACGCCGAAATCGTGAGCGGTGATCTCGAACAGGCCGAAGCGCATCTGGTAGCCCCAGTTCGTCTTGCCGGCAGTGAAGTCGAGTTGGTCGAGCAGGGGGGTGATCGGGGCGTCATGCGCATCGGACCAGTCGACGCTGCGACGATAGGCGGTCCAGCCTCCCATCTCGCCGGGATAGATATCGCCATCCTTCACGCGTCCGATCAGCGTGAAGGCTCGCAGCTTGTCCTTGCCGCCGAAGCTTTCGGTCGGGGAATAGTAGACCACCCCGTCGCCGGGACTGATGCGCCGCAGCGGCGCAGCCTTGCCGTGATTGACCTGCATGAAGCCGACCTTGCCGCGACGGGCATGCTCGGCGGAAGCGACGGCGATCCAGTGCTTCATCGATCTCTCCTCTGCACGAGGGAGACTGGATCGACCCGCTGTCAGGTTTTGGCAGTGGTCAGAGCCGGCGGTAGTCGCCGTCGATCACCGTATTGCCGTCGCTGCGGGTCGAGCGCGCGGTGGCACGCTGCGGCAGCAGGCTCACGATCCAGCTCACCAGCAGCGGAATCACGACGACATCGTCGAGCCAGCCGGCAAACGGAATGAAATCGGGGATGATGTCGAGCGGGCTGATCAGGTAGGCCGGCACCAGCAGCATCAGGGCCTTGAGCCAGATCGGCGTCTCGGGCGCGAGGAAGGCGCGCCACAGCATCATCAATTCGGTGCGAAACTGCAGCAGACGGCCCATGGGATCCTCCTCTCGAACGCGTTCGAAATGGGAAGCCGGGCCGCAAGGTTCAAGACCTCAGCTCAGGGCGCCCGTGTCCCTGAGCAGCTTCACGATCGCCATCGCGTGGCCGTGGCCCAGCCCGTAGTCGGCCTTCAGCCAGTCGGTGATCTGCGTCGCCTTGGTGCCCGGCTTGGTCAGGCCTTTGGCCTTGGCAAGCTTCGGCCACTCGGCGGCGCCCACGCCGGTCTGCTTCTCGATATTGTCGATATAGGCCTGAAACGTCATCTTGCCGCCTCCGTAGCCCGCAATCTCGGGCGTCCCGCAGCGTCTGGCAAGGTCTCCATGGGCCCCTATGTCTCCCGGATCGCGTGGCTGCTCGCGCAGCCCTCGACCCTCATCGTGCTCTTTCTCCTGCTCGCCCTCATCCTCAGTTTCACGCGGCGGCGCTGGCTGGGGCGGACGGCGCTGTTGATGGCGCTGGCCCTGCTGTTGGTGTCGACCTTCACCACCTTCGGCTACTGGCTGATCACGCCGCTCGAGAGCCGCTTCGAGCGGCCCGCCGAGCCGGCCCGCATCGACGGCATCGTCATCCTGGGCGGCGGGATGGATGGCGAGGTGAACACCACCCGCGGCGGCTGGGAACTCAACCGTTCCGGCGACCGCATGGTCGAGGGCGTCCGGCTGGCGCTCCGCCACCCCGATGCGAAGGTGCTGTTCGCCGGCGGCGCCAGCATCCTCGCGCCCGGTCAGGAGTCCGAGGCGCTGGCGGCGCGCCGCATGCTGATCGGTTTCGGCATCGCGCCCGAGCGCATCGTGCTCGACGAGAAATCGCTCAATACCGAGGAAAATGCCCGTTTTGCCAAGGAACTGGCCGGCGACACCGCCGGGCAGACCTGGTTGCTCATCACCTCCGCCTTCCATATGCCGCGCGCGGTCGGTCTGTTCCGATCGGTCGATTTCCCGGTCGTGCCCTGGCCGGCGGACTATCTCGCGAGCGGCGCCGAGGGCTTGCGGTTCAAGCCCGACCAGTCGACCGAGAACCTCGCCGTCACCACGATCGCGCTCAAGGAGTGGATCGGCCTTGCGGCCTATCACTGGACCGGCCGGACCGGCGACCTGCTGCCGGCGCCGTGAGGCGACCGCGTAGCGCATTGTCTTCAAACCGACATCGGCCTATGTGACGGGCAGCAGATGAGCATTCTTGCGCGCAAGCAGACCGTGGGTGTGAACGTTGGCGGCGTGACCGTCGGCGGCGGCGCGCCCATTGTCGTGCAGTCGATGACCAACACCGACACCGCCGACATCGAGGCCACCGTCAAGCAGGTGGCCCAGCTCTGGCGCGCCGGCTCCGAGCTGGTGCGCATCACCGTCGACCGCGACGAGAGCGCCGCCGCGGTGCCCCACATCCGCGACCGGCTCGCCCAGCGCGGCATCACTGTGCCACTGATCGGCGATTTCCACTACATCGGCCACAAGCTCCTCACCGACCATCCCGCCTGCGCCGAAGCCCTTGCCAAATACCGGATCAATCCGGGCAATGTCGGCTTCAAGGCCAAGCGCGACACGCAGTTCGCCACGCTCATCGAGATTGCTCTCCGCTATGGCAAGCCGGTGCGCATCGGCGTCAATTGGGGCTCGCTCGACGAAGAGCTGCTGACCCGGCTGATGGACGAGAACGCCGCCTCGCCCAATCCGATTTCGGCGGCAGCCGTGCAGCGCGAAGCGATCATCCAGTCGGCGCTGCTCAGCGGTCAGCGGGCCGAAGAGATCGGCCTCGGCCGCGACCGCATCATCATCTCGACCAAGGTTTCGGACGTCCAGAACCTCATCGCCGTCTACCAGGAGCTCTCGGCGCGCTGCGACTACGCGCTGCATCTCGGGCTCACCGAGGCGGGCATGGGCTCCAAGGGCATCGTTGCCTCCTCGGCGGCGATGGGCATCCTGCTGCAGCAGGGGATCGGCGACACCATCCGCGTGTCGCTGACGCCCGAGCCCGGCGGCGACCGCACGCAGGAAGTGCGCGTCGCGCAGGAGCTGCTGCAGACCATGGGCTTCCGCCAGTTCATTCCGATCGTTGCGGCCTGCCCGGGCTGCGGTCGCACCACGAGCGAGACCTTCCAGGTGCTGGCCAAGGAGATCCAGGACAACCTCACCAGCTCGATGCCCGAGTGGCGCGAGCGCTATCCCGGCGTCGAGCAGCTATCGGTCGCCGTGATGGGCTGCATCGTCAACGGTCCCGGGGAAAGCAAGCACGCCAATATCGGCATCTCCCTTCCCGGCACCGGCGAAACGCCGGCCGCCCCCGTCTTCATCGACGGCAAGAAGGTCGCCACGCTGCGCGGCGCCGACGTCGCCGAGCAGTTCAAGGCCATGGTCGCCGACTACATAGAACAGCGTTTCGGCAACGGCCGGAAGACGGCGGCGGAGTAGCGCGCCTCATGCAGCACAAGGCGTGCCCGGTTGTGCTCCGCCTGCGCGGCGGTGTGGAAATCCTGGCGTTTCGCCATCCTCAGGCCGGGCTGCAGCTCGTCAAGGGCACCGTCGAGGCGGGCGAGACGCCCGAACAGGCGGCGGTCCGGGAGCTCATGGAGGAGGCAGGTATCGCCGGCGCCCGCGTCACCGGGCGCTTTGGTGCGCACGGGATCGCGGGGAACATGTGGCACTTCTTGCGCATGCAGACCCCCGAGCTGCCCGATAGCTGGACCCACCGCTGCACTGACGACGGCGGGCACGATTTTGCGTTCTTCTGGCACCGCCTCGGCGATGATGCCGCCGGGGATTGGCACGCCAGTTTCAGACAGGCGCTGGCGTTCATCGCCGAATCCGCCGACGTACCAACTCCCTAGGCCGCGATCTACGGCTCCAGCTGTCCCGTCTTCGGAACGTCCTCCGCGCTCACATCGGTCTCGTTCCGCGTCTTGTACAGCGAGAAGATCACGCCGCCGGCGAGGATCGACAGTGTCACCAACAGCGACAGCAGCGTGTCGATGTGGATATGGAGCGGCACGAGGAAGATCTTGATGCCCACCAGCACGAGAATGATCGCCAGCGACGTCTGCAGATAGCGGAAGCGGTTCATCGCCGCGGCGAGCGCGAAATAGAGCGCGCGGAGGCCGAGGATCGCAAAGATGTTGGACGTGTAGACGATGAAGGTGTCCTGCGTCACCGCGAACACCGCGGGCACCGAGTCGACGGCAAAGATCAGGTCCACCGTCTCCACCATCACCAATGCCACCGCCAACGGCGTCAGCCAGGTGACGAGCTTGCCCGTCGTGGGGTGCGGCTGCTGGACGGTGAAGGCCCGGCCGTGGAGCTGCTTGGTGATGCGGAAGCGCGAGGTGAGGAAGCGGAAGACCGGATTGGTCTGGATGTCCGGTTCATCGTCCTGGTGCCGGAACATGCGGAAGCCGGTGAACACCAGGAAGGCGCCGAACAGGAACAGGATCCAGTTGAACTGATAGACCAGCGCTGCGCCCAGCCCGATCAGGATGGCGCGGAAGGCGATGACGCCGAGAATACCCCAGAACAGCACGCGATGCTGGTAGAGGCGGGGGATGCCGAGGAAGCCGAAGATCGTGGCAATGACGAACATATTGTCCATCGCCAGCGACTGCTCGATCAGATAGCCCGTATAGAACTCCAGTCCAGCGGTGGCGCCGCGCGCCCACCACACCCAGCCGCCAAAGGCCACGGCGATGAGCACGTAGAAGCCATAGAGCGTGAGGCTTTCTCTTGCGCCGATCTCGTGTTCGTCCCGGTGCAGAATTCCCAGGTCGAAGACGAGAAGGGCGACAACGACCGCGATGAACGCGGCCCAGAAATAGACAGGTGTACCCAGAAAATCGCCCATCAGGGCGGCAAGCAGCGACTCCATCGCCGGACCATCTCCATGAAACATTGGAGCAGCTCCGACATCACGCAGGGGTGAACCTGCGTCAGAGGGGCCCGGCGCCGCGTAGGGAAGATGGCAACTCGGCCAGGAGAGGTCAACCCGGCCCCACCTGCTCCTCTATGTCGCAGGGCAGGGCTAGCGGGGCAGGGGAAGCTCGCGCAGCGGTGTGCCGCCATCGATATAGAGCCGGCCGCCCGGTTTGAGGGCCGCCGCGATGGCGGCAAGCGCCGCAGCTTCGATCTCGGGGTGGCGGCCGTCGAGCGCCCCCACCCGGATCGCCACGGCGAAGTCGTAGGGCGTCTCGCCCAGCGCCAGGCGGAATGCCTCGGCCTTCGCCTGCCGGAAGCGCAGGTTCGGCAGGTCGCTGGCCGCCTCGGCCTGGGCGATGGCCGCGGCAGAGCGGTCGATCGCCAGCACGGCGCCCTTGCTGCCGATCCGCGCCGCCATCTCGCGCGCCATCGCGCCCGGGCCGCAGCCGATCTCGAGCACGCGGGAGCCGGCCCTGAGCGGCAGGGCGTCGACGATCTCGCGCAGCCGGTCCGAAAGCTCAGGCATCGGGCACATCGCAGGCATCGGCCCATTGGCCGCCGCACAGCTCCAGCAGCCGCGACAGCGGCAGCCGCACCGAGGCGTGAGTGCTGCCCCCGGCGGGGATCACCTCGTCATAGATCCGGAGCGACACGTCGCAATAGATGGTGAGCGGCGCGGGCAGGCCGAACGGACAGACGCCGCCCACCTCGTGCGAGGTGAGCCGCAGCACGTCCTCGGGTCCCAGCATGCGCGGCCGCCCGCCAAATGCCGCCTTCGCCTTCTGGTTGGAGAGCCGTGCATCGCCGCGCGTCACCAGCAGGAACTCGCGCTCGCCGACGCGGATCGCGAGGGTCTTGGCGATCTGGCCCGGTGCGCAGCCATGGACGTCGGCCGCCAGCTGCACGGTCGCGGTGCTCGTCTCCGTCACCATGACATGGAGGTCCGGCGCGCGGGCCGCGAGGTCGGCCTGAACCGAGGCAAGGGTCATTTCGGATTGTCCAGAAGCCAGCGATAGAGGTTGGCGCTTACCGTCACCGCAAGGATCAGCACCGCGAGCGCCATGCCGATCGAAAACACGATCGACAGGATGCCGCCGGTGTTGAGGGTCAGCAGCATGCCCAGCAGCATCACGGGCAGCAGTGGCACGGTCACCGCGCCGACCACGAACCAGAAGCGGCCGCGCGTCTGCTGCACCGCCGCCGCGATTCCTGCATCGGCGTCGACGGCCGCGGCTGGGACCAGCGTGATGGTGCGGATGGCAAAGATCCACACGGCGATCAGCATGAAGAAGGTGGGCCACACCAGATAGGTGAGCTCGGCGTTCTCGGGCGTGATGCTCGTCAGTCCCGGCGGCATCACGGCGGCGAAGAAGTAGCCGGGCGCGGCGGTGATGAATGCCAGAACGGCACTCCAGGCAAAGAACCTGCGGGTGGCCTGGGTGTTGCGAAGCGTCTCGGGCGGCACCGTCTGGTTGTTGAGCAGCAGGCGGTAGAGGCTCACAAGATAGGGCGCGGCAAACCAGATGCCGACGATGTTGAGCAGCGTCCCTGCCACCTGCCGGCCGAGCATCGTGTTGATCAGCCGGTCGACGCCGATGCTGATGAAGCCCGACGCGGCGAGGATCAGCACCGCGATCGCCACCGTGCTGCCCGCCCGCTGCAGCAGGCCGATGGCATCGCGGTACGATTTGCTGCTGAGAGTCCAGATCTCGCCCATCAGCTTTCCCGCGTGGCAAAGTAGCGGGCCGCCTCGCGCAGCGTGTCGGCCTCGGTGCCGAACGGCGTGAGCGCGGTAATCGCGTCGTGGACGATGGTGCCGAGATGCCGGCGCGCCGCCTCGACGCCGATGCGGGCGACCAGCGTCTGCTTACCGGCCTCGGCATCCTTGCCCGTTGCCTTGCCCATGGCTTCGGTCGAGGCGGTGACGTCGAGCAGATCGTCGGCGAGCTGGAAGGCGCGGCCGGCGGCTTCCGCATAGGCCGTGAGGTGGCCGAGCGCATCGTTGCCGGCGCCGCCGAGCAAGGCGCCCATGCGGACGGAGGCGCGGATCAGCGCGCCGGTCTTCATCGCCTGCATGCGCGTAATGGCGGTCTCGTTGAGCATGGCGCTCTCGGCCTCGATGTCGCGCATCTGCCCACCCACCATGCCGCCGGTGCCGGCCCCGGCGGCGAGTTCCACCACCAGCCGGGCGGCGAGCGCACCGTCGCCACCGGTCCCGTGGTCGGCCAAATGGCCGAACGCCAGCGTCAGCAGCGCATCGCCCGCGAGGATCGCCGTCGCGTCGTCATAGGCCCTGTGGACGGTCGGCCGGCCGCGGCGGAGGTCATCGTCGTCCATCGCCGGCAGGTCGTCGTGGATCAGCGAATAGCAGTGGATCAGCTCGACCGACACGGCGGCGGCAATGCTGCGTTCGGGCGCGATGCCAAGCATCTGCGCGGTCTGGCGCAGGAGGAAGGGCCGAAGGCGCTTGCCGCCCTCCAGCGTGCCGTGCCGCATGGCGGCAACCAGCCGGGCCGGCGGCTCGCCGGGTCCGGCCAGCCGGCCGGCATCCAGCAGGGTGTCGAGCGCCCGCTCGATCTCGGCGGCGTTCAGCCTGAGCTTGTCGTCGAAACCGGTCATCGGGCGGGCTCTAGCGTGAAAGCGTGGCGCGCGCTACTGCGGCGGATGGAGGCATGCCCAAAATGGGGTAGCCAAGCGGGGAATTCTCCACTATAGAGCCCCGACTTTTCCCGGCAGACCCTGAGCTGTCGCGCCGAAATCTCGGCGAAACGTAGAGAATTCACGGAGTTTACGATGGCTGTTCCGAAGCGCAAGACCTCGCCGATGAAGCGCGGTTTCCGCCGTTCCGCCGACGGTCTGGCCGCCAATGCCTATGTCGAGGACAAGGATTCGGGCGAGCTGCGCCGTCCGCATCACATCGACCTCAAGACCGGCATGTATCGCGGCCGCCAGGTCCTCGAGCCGAAGAAGGCCTGATCGGCCCTTTGCAGTATTGAACTTTTGAGCGGCCAGTCCCAAAAGGGCTGGCCGTTTGTATTGGGAGCTTTTCTTGACCTCGATCCGCGTCGAATCTGACTCGATGGGCACGATCAACGTGCCGTCCGACAAGTACTACGGGGCGCAGACTGCCCGTTCCCTCGCCAATTTCGATATTGGCGGCGAGAAGATGCCGGCCGAGATCATCCGTGCCTTCGGCATTCTCAAGAAGGCGGCGGCGCTGGCCAATTTCAAGCTGGGGCTGATGGACGAGGCGACGCGCGACCTGGTCGTCAAGGCGGCCGACGAGGTCATCTCGGGCAAGCTCAAGGATCACTTCCCGCTGGTCGTGTGGCAGACCGGTTCGGGCACTCAGTCCAACATGAACGTCAACGAGGTCATCTCGAACCGCGCGATCGAGCTCGCCGGCGGCACGATGGGGTCCAAGAAGCCCGTCCACCCCAATGACCACGTCAATATGAGCCAGTCGTCCAACGACACCTATCCCACCGCCATGCACATCGCGGCGGTCGAGGCGATCGAGAACTACCTCGTCGACCGGGTCATGCTGCTGCGCAACACGCTCGATGAGAAGTCCAGGCAGTTCATGGACATCGTCAAGATCGGCCGCACGCATCTGCAGGACGCGACGCCGCTGACGCTGGGCCAGGAGATGAGCGGCTGGGTCGCCCAGCTCGATCTGGCGCTGAGCGCCATCCGGGCCACCCTGCCGCAGCTCTACGAGCTGGCGCTCGGCGGGACCGCCGTGGGTACCGGCCTCAATGCTCATCCCAAATATGGCGAGACCGTCGCCGCCGAGATTGCCGCGCTCACCAAGCAACCCTTCGTCACCGCGCCCAACAAGTTTGCCGTGATGGCGGGGCATGACGCGTTTGTGGGCACCCATGGCGCGCTCAAGCAGCTTGCCGTGGCGCTCATGAAGATCGCCAATGACGTGCGCTGGCTCGCCTCCGGTCCGCGTTCGGGCCTGGGCGAAATCACCATTCCCGAGAACGAGCCGGGCTCCTCGATCATGCCGGGCAAGGTCAACCCGACGCAGTCCGAGGCCGTCACGATGCTCGCCGTGCAGGTGATGGGCAACGACGCGGCCATCGGCATCGCCGCGAGCCAGGGCAATTTCGAGCTCAATGTGTTCAAGCCCGTCATCGCCTACAATTTCCTGCAGTCGGTGCGGCTGCTGGCCGATGGCGCCAAGAGCTTCAACGATCATTGCGCCGTGGGCATCGAGCCCGACCGGGCGCGGATCAAGCAGCTCATGGACCAGTCGCTGATGCTGGTGACGGCGCTCAACCGCAAGATCGGTTACGACAACGCCGCCAAGATCGCCAAGAACGCGCACAAGAAGGGCACGACCCTGCGCGAGAGCGCGATCGAGCTGGGGCTGCTCAGCGGCGAAGAGTTCGACGCCGAGGTCAAGCCCGAGCAGATGGTCGGGCCGCTCAAGGTCTAGCCGTGGGTCGCCTGCGGGACTGGGCGCGGGCAATCAAGCGCGACATCGTCGCCATCTGGCTGGCCGGGCGCGACCCGCGGGTGCCCTGGCCGGTTAAGCTATTGGCGCTGCTCGTTGCCGGCTATGCCCTCTCGCCGATCGACCTGATCCCCGACTTCATCCCGATCCTGGGCTATCTGGACGACGTCCTGCTGCTGCCGCTCGGCATCCTGCTCGTGGTGCGGCTGCTGCCGCCCGACCTCCTCGCCGAGCACCGTGCGGCTGCGGTCGGCATCCTCGACCGTCCGGTCAGCAAACGCGGCCTGTTCGTCATCATCGCGCTCTGGCTCGCCGCCGCCGTTTTCGCCGGCTGGCTGGCCTGGCGCTGGTTCGCCGCCCGCTAGCCGCGCGAGCGCCGGGAGCTCCGCGCCAGGATGCCCAGGCCCACGATGATCACCATCACCGGCCAGTAGAGCGACCATTTGAGATCGAAGAACAGGATCAGCGCCGTGGCGAGCATCAGCGCGCCCACGGTGGCCGAGCCGGCGACCCGGCTCGAAAGCCACCCGTCCACCCGATAGTAGCGCGCGGCTCCCACCAGCGACGCCGCCGCCGGCACGAGGATGAACAGTGCCCACCAGCGGTCGGGCAGAGGCAGGTCCATGCCGAAATTCCGGCCGAGGAAAACGAGCCCCACGGCGATCACCGCAAGGCCGACGATCGGAGCGCCGGGCCAATAGCCATCGTGCCTTCGGGTGTCCGGTCGGCTGTCGCCGTCTCTTCCGGTGTCGCTCATGTGATCCTCCCGCCCTGTGTGCCGTCGAATATTGTAGGCAGCGCGGACCAATACAAGCCGGGGACTGGCGGCGCGGCGCGCTCTTTGCCATTGTCCGGCACGAACCGGACAGGAGTTGCCGATGACCGAGACAGTGATCATTCCGCCCGACGGGCGCCGCGTGAGCGGGGGGCGGTTCATCCCGCCGCTGCTGATCATCCCGTTCCTGCTCTACAACGTTCTGGCGCTGACGCTGATGGGCTGGAGCCCAGCCGGCTGGACCAATCCGCTGTTCACGATCCCCATGGTTTCCGGCGTGAGCTGGTCGCTGAGCTGGAGCGACGTGATGCTGGTGATCGGCCTCGTCTGCCTGTTCTTCGAGGTCATCAAATCCACCAATACCGGCCGCAATTCGGTGATCGAGCACATGGCCTCGACCGCGCTGTTCGTGGTGTTCCTGATCGAGTTCCTGCTGTTCGCGCCGGCCGCGAGCTCCACCTTCTTCATCCTGATGATCATGGCGCTGGTCGACGTCGTTGCCGGCTTCACCATCTCCATCACCGGCGCCGGCCGAGACGTGACGATGGGGAACTGACGGAGAGCTGCTAGGCTTCGATGTTGAGCCGATAGCCGGGCGGGATGCGCAGCGTCTTGAGCTTCCCGCCCCTGTCATAGGTACGCAGCACTTCGAGCGGGGTCGCCTGATGCTTCACGTGCTGGACCGCGAGATGCTCGCGCTCGGCGATGAGCTGACTCAGGAACTCGGGCTTGGGTGCCTGGCGGAACGACGAAAACCGGACACCGCCGCCAGTGGCGACGGGGATTGACCGATAGGTCGTTTCGATCTGGCGCACGATGGGCCGTTCCTGTTCCGCCGCGGGACACCTGTCTCATTCTGAAACAGCCTGTTCCGCATTCTGACAGCAACGTCGCAAGGGGCGTGCCGGTTCTCAACCTCTTGTTAAGGTTTTGCGGCAGATTCGCGGCTGATGGTTAAGGGGCTAGAGCCCGAGCCGCATCACGTGACGGCGGGAGCCGGCTTTGCCGATTTCCTCAAAACCCAGCCGCTCGAAGGCGGGCACGAAGCCCATGAAGCGGTAGCTCGGCGATTTGGGATCCACCGGATAGGCTTCGAGCACATTGGCGCCGCGTCTCTTCGCGTAGGCCGTGGCGGCCTCGATCAGTTGTGTCCCGAAGCCCTGTCCACGCAGCTTGCGGTGGACGTACATGCAGGCGAGCGACCAGATCTTCTCGCCCTTTTCCGCCTCCGGCGCGCCGAAGTCGCGATAGGTTTCGCGCGGGGCGATCGACACCCAGGCCACGGGCTCGCCGTCGAGGTAACCCACGAGACCGACGGTCGTGCCGTCTGCGATCCGTGCCTTCATCAGCGGCTTGCGGTCGCTGCCGCGCGGCGCTGCCTTCACCTCTTCGGGCGTCGCGCGCCACGCCATGCACCAGCAGTATTTCGGCGCCCCGGGCGTTTCGAACAGCGCCTCGAAGTCCGGCCATCTGGCCTTCGTGACGGGCTTGAAGCTGAGTTTTTGCGTCAGGTGAACTTGTCCTTGGCTGCGCGCAGGGCCGCGAACACAACGGCCGGGTCGACGTCCCGATCCAACCCCATGGCTTTGGCCATTTCAGGCTTGTCGGACCTGAGGAACGGGTTGGTCGCCTTCTCCATGCCCATGCTGACAGGCACGGTGAACTTGCCGTCGGCGCGCATGCGGTTCACTTCCGCCGCCCGGATGTTGAGCGCCGCGTTACGCGGATCGACGCTCAGCGCAAAGCGCGCATTGTCGGCGGTGTATTCGTGGCCGCAGAACATCAGCGTGTGGTCGGGCAGGGCGCGGAGGGCTTTGAGGCCCTCCCACGTCGGGCCGGGCTTGCCTTCCAGCATGCGCCCGCAGCCCATCGAGAACAGCGCGTCCCCCACAAAGACGTGGCCGTCCGCCGAATTATAGAGCGCGATGTGCCCATTCGTGTGGCCCGGCGTCGGGATCACGATGAAGGCGGTCGCGCCCAGCGTCACCGTGTCGTTGTTGCCGACGGTCACGTCGAGCCCGAGGATCTTCTCCGCCTCGGCGCGCGGCCCGGTCACGGTGATGTCGAAGTCTGACTTCAGCACCGGCAGGCCCTCGACATGGTCGCGGTGGTGGTGCGTGATGAAGACGTCGGTCAGCGTCCAGCCGCGATTGTTGAGCGCCGATTTGATCGCGCCCGCATCGGGAGCGTCGATCGCCGCGGTGCGGCGCGTTTCGACATCGTGCACGAGGTAGCCATAGTTGTCGGTGCGGCACATGAAGATGTCGACGAGGACCGGCACTTTGCCTTTGCTCCGCAGATGGGTTGAGTGGCAGTGTTCTAATCCCAATATGGCGTCAAAGCCATGACCGAGACGCCATGAACCCCGACGTCAACCGCCTGATCGGCTTCTACAAATCCCCCCTAGGCAAGATTGCCCGGGCGCTGGTGCGCGAGGAGGTGATCCGCCTCGCGGGGAGTACCGACAAGCGGCGCGTGCTGGGGCTGGGCTTTGCCTCGCCCTATCTGCGCTTCACCCTCGAAAGGGCCGAGCGTGTGCTGGTGTTCATGCCCGCCCGGCAGGGCGCCTCCGCCTGGCCGCGCGAGGGGCCGTCGCACACCGTGCTGTGCGATCCGCTCGAAATGCCGCTCACCGACGCGGCGGTCGATCTCATCATCGCCGTCCACACCTTCGAGCATGCCGCCGATGCCGAAGAACTGATGCGCGAAATCTGGCGCGTCGCGGCGCCCAATGCCCGGCTGATCGTGGTCGTGCCGCGCCGCCGCGGCATGTGGGCGGCGGCGGACAACCAGCCCTTCGGCGACGGCAATCCGTTCAGCAAGCCGCAGCTCGAGCGGCTGCTGCGCGACCATTCCTTCGTGCCCGAGCACTGGCGGGTGGCGCTGCACCTGCCGCCGACCAACCACCGATTCTTCATCAAGCTGGCGCGCTTTTGGGAGCGTTTCGGCCGGCTTTTCGGACCGCTCTTTTCCGGCGTGTTCGTGGTGTCGGCCAAAAAGGAGCTGTTTCCGGCCGTTCCCCGCCGCCGGAAGCTCGAGCGCTACGTCCGCGTTCCCTCGCTCGCGCCGCAGGCCGCGACCATGGAGGAGGCCAAGCGCTAAGGCTTTGCGTTCGGCAGGGCCTTTCTCTATGGTCCCGGCGACTTTTTCGACCCCTCTCAGGCCCATGTCAGACCGTCCCGTCCCGCAGCCCGGTATCCTCAAGATCGCGCCCTATGTCCCGGGCAAGTCGCAGGCGGCGCCGGGGGTGGTTCCGATCAAGCTCAGCGCCAACGAATCCCCGCTGGGCGCCTCGCCCGCGGCCCTCGCGGCGCTGCAGGAAGCCGACCGCAGCCCGGAAATCTACCCCGAGGGCACCTCCCGCATCCTGCGCGAAGCGCTGGGTGACGTGCACGGGCTCGAGCCGCTGCGGATTGTGTGCGGCAACGGCTCGGACGACCTGCTGCACCTGCTGGCGCAATGCTATCTGGGCGAGCGCGACAATGCGGTGATGAGCCGGCACGGCTTCAACGTCTATCCCATCGTCACGATGGGGGCGTCGGCCGAGATCATCATGGCGCCCGAAAAGGACTATCGGGCCGACGTCGACGCGATGCTTGCGGCGGTGACACCGGCGACCAAGATGGTGTTCCTCGCCAACCCGAACAATCCGACCGGCACGTATCTGGGCGGCGAGGAGCTCGAGCGGCTGCATCGCGGCCTCCGTCCCGACATCCTGTTCGTGCTCGACAGCGCCTATGCGGAATATGTCACCGCCGAGGATTACGACGTGGGCATCGGCCTCGTCAGCGGCGCGGAGAACGTCGTGATGGTGCGCACCTTCTCCAAGATGGGGCTTGCCGCTTCCCGCATCGGCTGGATGTATGCGCCCGATCACGTCGTCGACGTCGTCAACCGCATTCGCGGGCCGTTCAACGTCAATCGCCCGGCGCAGTATGCCGGCGCGGCGGCGGCGCGCGACGTCGATTTCACGGTCCGGCTCAAGCAGTACAATGCGCAGTGGCGTGCCTGGTTGACTCGGGCGCTGCACGGCAATGCCATCCGCGTCATCGACAGCCAGGCAAATTTCGTCCTCGCGCTATTCGACAGCGCCGAGACCAGCAAAGCGGCGTTCCAGGCGCTGTTCGCCGAGGGGCTGATCGTGCGCGAGATCGGGGTCTATGGCATCGAGAACGGACTGCGCATTTCCATCGGACCCGAACCGGCCATGCGCCGGCTGGTTGAGGTGTTGAAGGCGTTCGGGGCGCCGGGGGCAAGGGACTAGAAGAATGTTCGAGAAACTGGCGCTCATCGGCATCGGCCTCATCGGCTCATCGATCGCGCGGGCGACCCGGCTCAAGGGACTGGCCAGGACCGTCGCCATCTCGACCCGCAAGCAGGAGACGCTGGACGAAGCGCGCTCGCTGGGCCTGGGCGATTCCTACTCGCTCGATCCGGTCGCCGCGGTGAAGGGCGCCGACCTCGTGATCCTGTGCATCCCCGTCCAGGCCTATGGCCCGGTGATGGAGCAGATCGGCCCGCACCTCGCGCCCGGTGCGATCCTCTCGGATGTCGGTTCGGTCAAGGCCTATGTCACCCGGCAGATGGCACCGCACACGCCCAAGGGCGTGCATCTCATTCCCGGCCATCCGATCGCCGGCACCGAGCATTCCGGACCGGGCGCCGGCTTCCCCGAGCTTTTCATCAATCGCTGGTGTGTGCTGACGCCCGAGGCTGACGTTGATGTTGCGGCGGTCAGCAAGCTCTCGGCCTTCTGGACGGCGCTCGGCTCCAATGTCGAGACGATGGAGCCCAACCATCACGACATGGTGCTGGCCATCACCAGCCACATCCCTCACCTCGTCGCCTACAACATCGTGGGCACGGTGGCCGACCTCGAGCAGGACACGCAGAGCGAGGTCATCAAGTTCTCGGCTTCCGGGTTCCGCGATTTCACGCGCATCGCCGCGTCCGATCCGGTGATGTGGCGCGACGTGTTTCTCACCAATCGCGATGCGGTGCTCGAAATGCTCGGGCGCTTCCTCGAGGACCTCAGCAAGCTGCAGCGCATGGTGCGCGTCGGCGATGGGCCGGGGATGGAGCAGCTCTTTACCCGCACCCGCAAGATCCGCCGCTCGATCATCACCGCCGGGCAGGAAACCGCTGCGCCCGACTTCGGCCGGCCGCATGCCGATGTCGCAACGCTCTCCGGGCCATCGGGGACCGTCGTCCTCGACGGCACGCCGGCCCCGCTGCTCGACATCAATGTCGAGCCCGACCACCCTGTGCGCGAGCATGGCGGCGGCGACGACGCGTAAGCGGCCGCTGCGCGTCCTTGCCTTATGGCCGTTCTGCCAGGAACGCCTCGACCTCTGCTCGTGTCGGCGCGCCTAGCCGGCCGCCGAAGCGGGTGCATTTGATCGCGGCTGCAGCCGCGGCAAAGCGGATCGTGTCCGCGATCTCCCAGCCCTCAACGAGCCCTAGCGCGAAGGCGCCGTGAAATACGTCGCCGGCGGCCAGCGTATCGACAGCCTTCACGGCGAAGGCCGGCTGATGCCCACCGGGCCAGAACACGCCGCGCTCTCCGGCGGTCACCGCCACGAACTCCGCCCGCGACCGTGCAAGTAGCCCCACGGCCTTCGCCGGGTCGGGCTCGCCGGTCAGCGCGAAGGCGCCTGGCTCCGAGGCGATGAGGTGCGTCGCGATCGGCACCAGCCGGTCGAGCACGTTCTTGGGGGCAGCTTCCACATCGAGGATGCCGGGCACGCCCAGGTCGCGTGCGGCATGCAGCGCGATTTCCGCCGCGTCGGGCCAGCGCACATCGACGCTGATCGCCGCAACATCGTCGAGCCGCGGCAGGTCGTCGGGTCGCGTCCGGATCGCTGGGTCGTAGTGCGGCACGATGATCCGCTCGCCCGCCTTGTCCATGAAGATCGAGGAGAAGCCGGAGGCCGCGCCGGGCACGCGGCGCAGGGAACTGAGGTCGATTCCGGCTGCCGTCAGGTCGAACACGATCCGCTCGCCTGTCGCATCGTTGCCGATCGACGCCCACAGGCGCGCCCGGCCGCCGAGCCGCACGATGGCGGCCGCCTGCGCCGTGGCCATGCCCTGTGCGACCTGTACCGTGTCGAGCGGGAGATACTTGCCGGGGCCGGCAGGCAAATGGTCGAAGCGGAAGATGGTGTCGAGGGCCAGCGCGCCGACCGTGAGCACCACCCCGCTCATATCGACTTCAGCGCGGCGATGACGTTGCGCCCGTCCTGGCTGTCCCATTCGGCCGGGCCCTGCAGCACGGCGAGCTCGCAGCCATTCTTGTCGATCAGCAGCGTCGAAGGAAGGCCGAGCGCCACCGCAGAGGTCTGGAGCTGCTTGAACGCCTCGAAGGTCGAGTCCGCATAGAGAGGCAGGTTGGCCCACTGGCCTTCGTCGATGAACGCCTTGGCCTTCTCCAGCCCACCATCGCCGAGGTCGAGATTGATCGGCAGCACGAGGAAGCCGTCGTCGTTCTCGGCTGCCGCCAGCTTGTCCAGCGCCGGCATTTCGGCGCGGCAGGGGATGCACCAGCTCGCCCAGAAATTGACCAGCAGCGCCTTGCCCGCAAAGTCCTTGAGGGTCCTGGGATTGCCGGCTTCGTCGGTGAATTTCATATCCGAATAGCCGCGGCCGGTGCCGGTGCCGTTAAGGGCAGCGAGCTGGCCGACCGCGACCGCGTCAATCTTGCCCGCGGCCGCCGTTTGCGGGGCGCATTGGGCGGCTTGGCCGGTATTGCCCCACCAAAACGCTATCGCTATAGCTACGCCCGCGCCCAGCAGGGCTGCGATCGTGGCGCGGCGGGGTGTCAGGCTCGGGCGCTTTGCAACGGGTTCGGACACTCGGAACTCCAAAGGATTCAGCGATGAGCAATCGCATGTGGGGCGGCCGGTTCTCGTCCGGCCCCGACGCCATCATGGAAGAGATCAACGCCTCGATCGGTTTCGATCAAAGGCTCTACCGCCAGGATATCGCCGGATCAATTGCCCATGCGACGATGCTCGCCGAAGCGGGCATTCTGACGCATGAAGATCGCGACGCGATCGTTTCCGGCCTAAACGCTGTCCTCGCCGAAATCGAATCGCAAAAGTTCAACTTTTCGCGCGCGCTCGAAGACATCCACATGAATGTGGAATCGCGTTTGCGCGAGCTGATCGGTGACGCCGCCGGCCGCCTTCACACTGCGCGGTCGCGCAACGACCAGGTCGCCACCGACTTCCGGCTCTATGTCCGCGACGCCATCGACACGCTGCTGGTTCAGGTCAGGACGCTGCAGCTCGCTCTCGTCGAGCGCGCCGACGCGGAAGCCGAGACCATCATGCCCGGCTTCACGCATCTACAGAGCGCGCAGCCGGTGACCTTTGGCCACCACCTGCTCGCCTATGTCGAAATGCTGGGGCGCGACGCGGGCCGGCTCGAGGATGCCCGCAAGCGACTCAACGAGTCGCCGCTCGGCTCGGCCGCGCTGGCCGGCACGCCCTATCCGATCGACCGCGAGATGACCGCGAGGGCGCTCGGCTTCGACCGGCCGACCGCCAATTCGCTCGATGCCGTGAGCGACCGCGACTTCATCCTCGAAACGCTGGGCGCAGGTGCCATCATGGCGATGCACCTGTCGCGCTTCGCGGAAGAACTGGTGATCTGGTCGTCGGCGCAGTTCAATTTCGTTCGGCTCAGCGACAAGTTCACCACCGGCTCATCGATCATGCCGCAGAAGCGCAATCCCGACGCGGCCGAGCTGGTGCGTGCCAAGGTGGGCCGCATCATCGGCGCGCTCTCATCGCTGCTGGTGGTCATGAAGGGCCTGCCGCTCGCCTATTCCAAGGACATGCAGGAAGACAAGGAAGTCGCGTTCGACGCGCTCGACGCTCTGTCGCTCTCGCTCGCGGCGATGACTGGCATGGTGCAGGATCTCGAGGTCAATCGCGACCGCATGCGGCAGGCCGCCGCGATGGGCTTTTCCACTGCCACCGATGTTGCCGACTGGCTGGTGCGCCAGGCGAACATCCCGTTCCGCGATGCCCATGAAATCACTGGCCACATCGTCAAGCTGGCCGAGGAGAAGGGCATCCCGCTCGATGGTCTTACCATCGACGATTTCAAGCTGATCGATCACCGCATCGACAGTCGTATCCACAAAGTGCTGTCGGTCGAAAGCTCGGTCCGCGCCCGCCGTTCCTATGGCGGCACGGCGCCCGAAAACGTCCTGGCGCAGGCGGCACGGTGGAAGTCGATCCTGACTGGCACCGAGGTCACCCCGCGCGCCCCGAAGGTGAAGCTGGGTGGCGGCCACGGCGATGGCGGGATCGAGTAGGTCCATGCCGCGTGCCCCCCGGCAGATGCGGCTGACCGAGCGGCATGTCGCCTTGATGAAGCGCGACATTCCCGAGATTCCGGGCCCCATGCCGGGCTACGAGCAGATGACCGAGGACGACTATCGGCGGATCACGGCCGAGCTCCTTGGCCCCCCCACCGAGGGCGCGGCGTTCTGGATCTTCGCTTATGGCTCGCTGATCTGGAAGCCGGCCTGCGATGTCGTCGAGCTTCGCACCGGTATCCTGCGCGGCTGGCACCGGGCCTTCTGCCTGGGCTGGAACACGCGCTTCCGCGGCTCGGACGAGGCGCCCGGCCTGATGCTGGCGCTCGATCACGGCGGCTCGTGCAAGGGCGTGCTCTATCGGCTTCCCACCGACGCGGTCGAAGCCAATCTGCGCAAGCTGCTCGAGCGTGAAATGAGCCTCAAGCCATCGGCCTTCCCGCCGCGCTTCGTCAGCGTCGAGAGCGAGCAGGGGCCGATCCGCGCCCTGACCTTTTGCATCAACCGGCGGTCGCCGCGCTATATCCGCGGTCTCACCGAGGAGCAGGTCGCGGACGTGCTCGCGAGGGCGACCGGCAGCCGCGGCTCGATGGCGGAGTATCTCTACGCCACCGTCGACCATCTCGAACGGCTGGGCATTCGCGATCATCATCTGTGGCGGCTGCAGGCGCTTGTCGCCGATCGCATCGACGCCGCCTATTCCACGGAGCACTGAGTGCATCACTTCCAGTATCGCGATGGCGTCCTGTTCGCCGAAGACGTCGACGTCACGACCCTGGCCGGAAAGGTCGGGACACCGTTCTATGTCTATTCGGCTGCGACGCTGCGCCGCCACGTCAATGTGATGCGCGAGGCGTTCGACGGTATCCCGACGCTCGTTGCCTACGCCATGAAGGCCAACTCCAACCAGGCGGTGCTGCGCGTCATTGCGGGGGAAGGAGCCGGCGCCGATGTGGTGTCCGGCGGCGAACTCGAGCGTGCCATCGCGGCCGGTATCCCGCCGGACAAGATCGTCTTCTCGGGCGTCGGCAAGACCGTCAGCGAGATGCGGCGCGGCATCGAGCTGGGCATCAAGTGCTTCAACCTCGAGAGCGAGCCCGAGCTCGAGCGGTTGAGCGAGATCGCGGCGTCGATGGGCAAGGTCGCGCCCGTCTCCGTGCGCATCAATCCCGATGTGAGCGCGGGCGGTCACGCCAAAATCTCCACCGGCAAGAAGGAGAACAAGTTCGGCATTCCCTTCGGCCGCGCCCGTATGGTCTATGCGCGCATCGCCGCACTGCCGGGCGTCAAGGCCGTCGGCATCGACATGCATATCGGCAGCCAGATCACCGAGATGGCGCCGTTCGACAATGCCTATGCGCTGATGGCGGAACTGGTGACGGAATTGCGTGCGCAGGGGCATGCGATCCACCACGTCGACGTCGGCGGTGGTCTGGGCATCCCCTACCATGCCGACGCCGAAGCACCGCCGCTGCCGGTCGAGTATGCCCAGATCGTGCGCAAGCATCTGGGCCAGCTCGGCGTCGAGCTGGTGCTCGAACCCGGACGGCTGATCGTGGGAAATGCCGGCATTCTCGTCACCACCGTCGAGTATGTGAAGGAGGGCGAGCACAATTTCGTCATCGTCGATGCGGCGATGAACGATCTCATCCGGCCCACCCTCTACGAAGCCCATCACGACATCCAGCCGGTCAGTCACTCGAACCTGCCGCCGATTGTCGCCGATGTTGTCGGTCCGGTCTGCGAGACGGGCGACTACATCGCGCTCGGCCGCCGTATGCCGGGCGTCAAGCAAAGCGACCTGCTCGCGGTGATGTCGGCGGGCGCCTATGGCGCGGTGATGGCTTCGACCTACAATTCCCGCCCCCTGGTGCCCGAAGTGCTGGTCGACGGCGATAAGTGGCACGTCATCCGGCCGCGCCGCTCGATCGAGGAGCTGCTGGCGCTCGACAGCGTGCCGGACTGGCTCTGAGCTCCTGACTCACCCTGTCAGGAGGGTGCGCGCATCGTCCCTCCATGCCAAGATGGAGGCGCAGATGCCGGACGTCCTGACCAACCGCCAGCTCAATCGCGCCACGCTCGCGCGGCAGATGCTGCTCGAACGTTCGCAGGTGACCATCCCCGAAGCGGTCCACTTCCTCGGCGGCCTTCAGGCACAGCAATCGAACGATCCCTATGTCGGACTGTGGAGCCGCCTTGACGGTTTCACGCATGAGGCACTTACGGCGCTGATCGTCGACAGGACGCTGGCGCGCGCGACGACGATGCGCGGTACGCTCCACCTCCACACCGCCGATGATCTCGTCGGCTTCCGTGCCCTGGTGCAGGACTTCCTCGAGGCGATGTGGAAGTCCAATTTCCTGCGCCGCTTCGGCAGCGAGGACAAGGCGAAGGTCCGCCGTGCCGGTGTGCGCATCCTCGACAGGGGACCGATCACCTCGGGCGAGTTGGGCAAGCAGCTCAAGGCGAAGTTCCCGACGGCCGAGGCCCTGTCCCTGTCCGTACTGCTGCAAATGAGTGAAACGCTGATTCAGGTGCCACCGACCCGGATCTGGGGCAATGGCGCGGCGCCGCTTCTGACGCGCGTCGAGAACTGGCTACCGCCGGCAAGGCCCGCGCTCACGCGCACCGACCTCGTGCGCCGCTACCTCGCGGCCTATGGTCCTGCCAGCATCAACGACATGCAGATATGGTGCCGCCTGACAAAGCTCAGCGCCGAGTTCAGGGCGCTCGACAGCGCGCTCGTCGTTTTCCAGGGCGAGGATGGGCGTGTGCTCTATGACCTGCCCGACGCGCCACGTCCGGCGGCCGATGCGCCCGCGCCCGTGCGCTTCCTGCCGCTCTATGACAACGCCTATCTCGGGTATGACAATCGTCGCCGCATGCTCAGCGAAAGCGACATGAAGCGCATCAACATCTTCGAGAACTTCAAGCCGGCGGTGCTCGTCGACGGCGTCATCTCGGCGGGCTACGTCGTCTCGCGCCGCAAGGATGCGGCGCGGCTCGAGATCGAGCCCTACCATAGGCTGAGCAAGAAGCAGGTGCGCGAGGTCGAGGCGGAAGGCGAGGCCTTCCTGCGCTTCATGGAGGACGGCGCGGCGAGCTACACGGTCGAGATGCAGCCCTTCGTGGCCTAGCCCGCGAGCTTGCTCAGCGAGGGCATCTCGACGGGCTTGCCGCGCAGGGCGTCATCGACTTTTTCGAGCAGCACCTGCAGCGAGAAGGGTTTGGGCACCACGTCGTAGATCAGCGCCTCGAGGCCGTGCGCGCGCTCGCGCTGGTCGGCAAAGCCGGTCATCAGCATGATGGTGAGGGCGGGAAACTGCGCCGCGACCGTGAGAGCGAGCGCTATGCCATCCATCACCGGCATCTTGATGTCCGAGAGCAGCAGGTCGAAGTCGCCGTTCCTTTCGGCGCAGATTTCGGCGGCGATGCCGCCATCCTCCGCCTCGGTGACCTCATGGCCCATATGGGCCAACGCGCGGACCACAAAGGCCCGGACATTATCGTCGTCTTCTGCAACCAGTATGCGTGCCATTTTACACTGTTCCTGCCGGGGTACCGGCGCCCATGGCGCCGGCTCGCGGGGTGGTGAAGCTCAGTCTGACGGTCATGGCGCCTTGCGGCGGCGCGCTGACTTCCGTCGAGAAATCGAGGACATCTCCGGGCGCCATCGATGTCGCCAGCGGTGTGACCGTCCACTCGTAGACCGTGGTGCCGCCGGCATCGACGAGGCTCACCAGCACCGGAGGGACCGGTACCGTCTGGCTCGCAACGGAGCGGATGCGCGAGGTGATAAGCATGACGGACTTGCCGTTGCGGAAGCTCGTCAGGGTCTTGCTGTCCTCGAAGGTCAGCCCGACCACGTTCACTGGCATTCCGATCGACGCGTAGAGCCCGGCGAGGGCGGGGAACCAGCGCACCAGGTCCGTGCGCATCGAAAAGCCGAGCATGAGGATGCTGACCAGCAGCACGAAGGCGCCCAGCCGCGCCTTGCGGCGCACCCGTGCCATCGGCAGCTTCCGGGAAATCCGAGCCTGGCGCTGGTCGAAGGCGCGCTTGGATTTGCTCAGCAGCGCGGGATCGATGGCGTTGATTTCGGCTTTCTTGGCCCGGGGCGCGAGAGCGGCGCGGATGTCGGCGAGCGTGCGGTCGGGCTCCGGGTCGGGGACGACCTTGGCGGGCAGCACCGTTGCCGTCGTGCGGGCCTCGGCCTCGAACTGAGCGTCGAGAGCGCGCTCATCGGCTGGCGAGAACAGACGATCCTCGTCGATCACCGCGGGCGGCGGCGGGGCGTCGGCCGTCGCGTGCCAGGGTTTCGAGCATTGGGCGCACTGAACTTCCCGGCCGGCCGCGCCGATGGTGCCGTAGGGCACCTGGTAGCGCGTGCCGCAGTTCGGGCAAGCGATAACGACCGTCTGGAGGTCCGGTGAGCTCATGGCCGACCCTAGTCGCGGCAGGGTTAAGTTTCCTCAAACTTGCCCATGTTAGGGCCTAGGCAGCATCGCGGTGTGTCGCCAGGCGCCTGGCGACGCGGCCAAGGGAAATTGGGGTTCGGCTGCTATGATTGCGCCGGCTGATTCGGAGAGACGGGCCGAGTGATCGAGTTCACCAATGTCGGTTTGCGCTATGGCCACGGGCCGGAAATCCTCCGGGACCTGAACTTCCGCATCGAACCCGGCTCGTTCCATTTCCTCACCGGCCCCTCCGGCTCGGGCAAGACCAGCCTGCTGCGCCTTCTTCTGCTGTCGCTGAAGCCGAGCCGCGGCAACGTCACCATGTTCGGCCGTGACGTGGGCGCGCTCGACCACGATGCGTTGCTCGATATGCGCCGGCACATCGGCATCGTGTTCCAGGAGTTCCGCCTGCTCGACCACCTGACGACGTTCGAGAATGTGGCGCTGCCGCTCCGCGTCCGCGGCCAGCCGGAATCCGCCTATCGCGACAACGTCACCGAACTGCTGCAATGGGTGGGGCTGGGCGAGCGCATGGATGCACATCCGCCGCTGCTGTCGGGCGGCGAGAAGCAGCGCGCTGCCATCGCGCGCGCGGTCATCGGCCGGCCCGAAATCCTCCTTGCCGACGAGCCCACGGGCAACGTCGATCCGGAGCTGTCGCACAAGCTGGTGCGGCTCTTCGTCGAACTCAACCGGCTGGGCACCACGATCATTCTGGCGACGCACGAGTTGCCGCTGCTCGACAGCTTCACCTATCCGCGCATGACGCTCACCGACGGGCGGGTGTCGTTCCATGACTGATGCCGCCATCGATGCCCCGGCCGCAATCGTCCAGCCGCAGGCCCAGAAGCGCGCGGCTCCCATCGTGCCCGAGCGCTCGGTCGCTGGCCGCACGCTGGTGCTGCTCATCGCCATCATGACGTTCCTGTCGGGCGTTACACTGGGCGGCGTGGTGCTGGTGCAGAAGTCGGCGATCGCCTGGTCGTCGGATGTCGGTCGCGAAGTCACGATCCAGATCAGGCCCGTTGAAGGCGAGGTGATGGAGAGCAATATCCGCACCGCCATCGCGCTCGCCGAGGCGACGCCGGGTGTCGCGCGGGCCTATGTGCTCTCGATCGAGGACAGTCAGAAGCTGCTCGAGCCGTGGCTCGGCTCGGGGCTCGATCTGTCGACCCTCGACATCCCGCGGCTGGTGATCGTCGAGCTCAGCGACACCGTCGACGTCGACCTCACGATGCTGGCGCGCGACATCGCCACCATCAATGGCGCGAGCCTCGACACACATGCCGCCTGGCGGCAGCAGCTCAATACCATGGCCGGGACCATCGTGTTCTCCGGGCTCCTGGTGCTGGCGCTGATCGTTCTCGCCACGGTGCTTGCCGTCGTGTTCGCAACGCGCGGCACCATGGCGTCCAACCGCGAAATCGTCGACGTGCTCCACTTCATCGGCGCCTCCAATGCCTTCATTGCCGGCGAATTCCAGGGCCGTTTCCTCGCGCTGGGCCTCCGGGGCGGGCTGATCGGCGGCCTTGCGGCGGTGGCGTTCTTCTTCCTCGTTGCGGGCGCTGCGGGGTCGATTATCCCGGACGAAGCTTCGGCCCAGCTCAGCTTTTTCGTCGGCCGGTTCTCGCTCGGCATCGACGGCATCCTCGGCATCGCGGCCGTGGTTCCGGTGATCGCCGCGCTCACTGCGATAACCTCACGCCTCACGGTCCGGCGCTTCCTGACGCAGACCTCGTAAGCGGAGCCGCTTGCGCGGCCCGCGCGTTTGCAGCCATATCGGAGCAAACGGCCGGGCCCACCGGCGTGGAGGAAACTTGGCTCTGATCCAGGCCGTACGCACGGCCATCTTCTACCTGCTGTTCCTTGGACAGACGGCGATCCTCGCCATCATCGTGGGCATCATTGCCATCATCTGGCGGCGCCGGACCGCGGTGAGCTGGGCCATCGCCAATTACTGGCGGAACTCCAACGTGTTCATGCTGCGCTGGATCGTCGGCATCAGGACTGAGGTGGAGGGCGGCGAGACCATCCCGCCCGGCCCCTGCATCATCGCGGCCAAGCACCAGAGCGATTGGGACATCTTCGCCATCCTGCCCCATACCGACGAGAAGCCGGCCTACATCGCCAAGCGCGAACTCATCGATATTCCCTTCTTCGGCTGGGCAGCTCAGTCGATCGACACGATCTCGATCGACCGTTCGCTCGGTGCCGGGGCGATCCCGACCATGCTGGCGGAGGCAAAGGCGAAGGTCGCCCGCGGCTGCCGTATCGTCATTTATCCCGAGGGGACGCGCAAAGCCCCTCTGGCTGATCCGGATTACCGGCAGGGCATCGTGCGCATGTACGAAGCGCTGGGCGTGCCGGTGATCCCCGTTGCGCTCAACTCCGGCCTCTATTGGGGCCGCAACAGCCTCGTGATGTGGCCTGGAACGGCGCGCGCCAGATTCCTGCCGGCCATCATGCCCGGGCTTCCCGCTGCCGAGTTCGCGGACCGGCTCAAAACCCTGATCGAGAGCGAAACGACGCGGCTCATTGCCGAGGCCGTCGCCGCCGGGATCGCCCGGCCGCTCAGTGCCGACTTCCGGGCGCGGCTCGCCGCCGCGACTCAAGTGGCAGGGGTCTGACAGACGCCGTCCTACTAGATGTTGACGATGCGGACGAAGCAGCCCATACATCTAGCGTCAGTCGGCGAATTCAGTTGACATTTGCCTCTGATTTGTTCTAGTTTTGTTCCCTTTCGCGTCACGAGGGGATGGGGCTGATGATGATCTTGGCAGAGCGTCGGTTTACGGGGCAGGCCCCCATCAGGCAGGTCAATTGGCGCGGCCGCTCCGGCCGCTTCTATGCATTGACGCCCGAGCGCCTCGACAGCTTTGCGCTCACCACGGCAGGCCTCTACATGCTCGCGCGTGGCGGCGTTCCGGTCTGGGTGGGCTCGGCCCATGATGTGATCAACGACGCGCCGAGCCGGGCCCGCTTCCGCCTGGCGCTGGAAGCGGCGGATCGCGCCTTTCTCGTCGACGCCGAGGCTGACGAACTGAGCCGCATGACCACGGTGTGGGATCTCGAAGGCGCCGAACCGGTTAGCGGCCTCAGCGCGGCCTGAGGTCAGACGCTGCGCACAATCAGCGTCTCGTCCCCATCGAGCGCGGCCACGATCAGGTCCAGCGAGCGGTCCCGGATGCCCAGCGAGAGCAGGTGCTTGGCCGTGTTGCGCACATATTCGGTGTTGCGGCCCGATTCGCCCGTTCCCTGCCGCACCAGCGCCACCTGCTCGGCAATCGTCAGCCGCCCGGCAAACTGCACGTGCTTTTCGTTGACCAGATAGGTCAGGGCGCGGACACGCCGGCCGTCCGCCAGTGTCACCTCGCGCCACGCCTCCCGGTACACGCCGCGATCCTGTTCGCGGGCCTGGAGGTAGTCGAACACTTCGCTCCAGCGCTCCGTAGCCACCTCGAAGGCAACGCCCCGGCAGGAGCCGCCATGGCTCAGGCCGAACACCAGCCCCGGCCGTTCCGGGGTGCCGCGGTGGCGATGGGAATAGATCGAGAGGGAGCGGTGCGCGCCATGGAGCAGGGCGCGCTCGAAATGCAGGAACGGGAACCCCGGATTCCAGATCAGCGAGCCATAGCCAAAGACATAGGGGTTGCCGTCCGCCATGCATTCTCTTAAGGCGCGCCCCTATTCAGCCGCAAGTCTCCGAAAAGAGGGAGCGGCAAGCTCGCAGAAGGCTCCATGAAGAAGATCATCGCGCTCGGCGTCATCGTATTCGTTCTGGTTGCCGGTTACGGCGCGGCCTGGCTGTGGGCGGCGGGCCAGGCGACGGCCTATGTGAAGACGCTCGAGACCGCCGACGGCGAGAGCATGCCGCGCGTGGTATGTGCGCAATTTGGCATCAGCGGCTGGCCCTTCGGGTTCGACGCCACCTGTACCAATGCGACCATCACCAGTGGCGACGTCACCGTGACCGTGAGCGGCCTCAAGGCGTCCGCCGAAGTCTATCGGCCCACCCATGTGCTGCTCTTTGCGCAATCGCCGGTGACGGTCGAGGATGCGTTCACCGGCAGCCGCGGCCGGCTGGACTTCACCGATGCGCAGGCGAGCGCCCGGCTCGACGGCTGGCGCATCGGGCGTATCTCGGTGGTGGTCGATGAGCCGGTATGGAACGACACGGTGCTCGAAGACCGGCTGGTGGCCAAGGCCACCAAGGCGGAAGCGCATCTGGTGGACGTGCCGGCCAGGCACGATACGCGGACGGGCCTTGCAACGCTCGCCAACTATGTGCGGGTCGAGGGACTGGACGCGCCGGGTTTCCAGATCGGCAGCGGCAAGTCCACCTTCGAGGCCGAGATCACGAACCTCCCTGACGATGTGCGCACCTATGGCGATGCGGACCTGCTGCAACGCTGGCAGGCAGCGGGCGGCAAGTTCAGCATTGTCGACTTCAAGGGGGACGACGCGACGAGCAGCTTCGAGGCCACGGGCACACTCGGACTCGATGCGGGGGGGCGTGTCGAGGGGCAGGTAAAACTCCATTCCAGGGGCGTCGTCGAACGGCTCGGCCCGATGATCCCCGAGCAATACAAGGGTTGGGTCGTCGGCACTCCTGCCGCTGACGGGTCCTACAGCCAAATCCTCAACATCGCTGCGGGCGTCGTGTTCTCGGGGCTGGTGCCGACCGGGATGATCCCGCCGCTGTTCTAGGCGGTCTTGTCGACGATCCGCATCGCCTCGGCGGTCGCGGTGACCTTGGCGAGCGCGCGCTGCTCCGCGGCACCTTCGCCCGCCACCGGAGATTCCCGCAACTGCTCGACGCGCAGGGCGGCATCGAGTTCCATGCGGTGCTTGGCGATCAACGCGATGGCCGCCCCCAGCGTCGGAGCTTCCGAATAGGACAGGGCGCGAATGGCGTTGTCGACGCTCATCAGGCGCGCTTGTCGACGACAAGCCCCTGGCCGGAGGGAGCCGGTGCGGACTTGGCGACCTCGGCGACCATGTTCACGAGCGACATTTCCATCTCGTGATTTTTCTTGAGGATCGCCATCTGCGCGGCCTGCTGCGTGCCGGCCATGCGCATCGCCATAAGCTGGGTTGCGACGTCAGTCATATCCATGCCCGCATTCTAGGGCGGCAGGAGTAAACAGACGTTAACCGGCGTCGCTCGCTTTGGTGTGACGTCCCGGCACCCACAGCACGTCGTTCTTGCCGTTGGCGTTGGCGACGCGGGCAAACACGAAGAGCAGGTCGGAGAGGCGGTTGAGGTAGATCATCGCCTCTGAGTTCACGCCCGGTTCGGTCAGCACCAGCTCGACCACCAGCCGCTCGGCGCGCCGGGTCACTGTGCGCGCCACATGCAGCGCCGCGGCGAGCGGCGTCCCGCCGGGCAGGACAAAGCTGGTCAGCGGGGCGAGCCCCTCATTGTACTGGTCGATCTGCTGTTCGAGCCACTGTGTCTGGGCCGCGGTAATGCGCAGCGACGCTGGCGTTCCTGCCGGATCGGCGCCAGGCGTCGCAAGGTCGGATCCGAGGTCGAACAGATCATTCTGGATGCGGCCCAGCACCGCGTCGATCTTGGGCATCGAGCTGGTCGACAGCCGTGCCACGCCAATCGTGCCGTTGGCTTCGTCCACCGTACCGAAGCAGTTGACGCGCAGGTCGTATTTGAGCCGGCGCGGCCCGCGCACCAGGCCCGTGGTGCCGTCGTCGCCGGTCTTCGTGTAGATTTTGTTGAGCTTGACCATCGTTCAGCCGCCGTTGCCGCGGCCGAAGAAATAGAGCGCCGCCAGCAGTACTGCGAGCGCCACTGCCTGGGCGATGACGCGGGCGCGCATCAGCATCTGGCTTTTGTTCTGGTCCTGGCCGCGGAACATGTTCCACAGGCCCATGAACAGGATGACCGCGACGGCACCCACGGCGAGAATGACGATGACGTTGAGGATGGTCTGGTTCATGGGGTGTCCAACTGGCTCGGCCGCCGCGACGTGCGGGCAATGTAGTCGGTGAGTCCGGCGGCGAGGCGGTCATAGATGGCACGAATCCGCGGGCTGAGAAACAGCTCGCGGTGCGTGGTCAGCCAGACCTCGAGCGGCGGCGGTACGATCATGGGCAGCAGCTCGCGCAGGCCCGGCGTCTCGCGCACCATCCCGCGCTGTGCAAAGCCGACGCCGAGCCCGGCCTTGATCAGCTCCCAGCCCGCCGTCTGGCTGTCGGTGCGCATCGTGAAGTTCTCGCGTGTCAGCTCGAAGCCGATCGCCCTTGCGGCGTTGAGCATCAGGTCCGAGCGGTCAAGGCCGATGAGGTCGTGCCCGTAGAGGTCCTCGGGGACCTGCGGCGTACCGCGGGCGCCGAGATAGGACTGGTGCGCGCAGGCCACGATGGGCAACTCGCCGAGCTTTTTGGCGATCAGCTCGTGCTGGGTCGGCCGGAACATGCGAACGGCGATATCGGATTCGCGCAGCAGCAGGTTCTCGGCCGAGTCCGAGGGGACCAGCTCGATGGCGATGGCGGGGAACTCCCGCCGCAGCTCGCGCAGCAGGGGCGGCAGGATGTAGTGGCTGGTCACCGTGCTCGAGGTGATCCGCACGGTGCCTTCGAGCTGGCTGGTCGAGCCTTCCGCCACGAGGGCCGCTTCGGCCAGGGACTGCTCGGCGGCCTTCACCGGCTCGTAGAGGCGCAGTGCCGTGGCGGTCGGTTTCAGGCCCTGCAGGGTGCGGTCGAACAGCAGCACGCCGAGCTGCTGCTCCAGCGTCTCGATGTGCCGGCCCAGCGTGGGCTGGCTGTAGCCGATCTTGCGGCCGGCAGCCGAGAGCGAGCCTTCCGCCACCACGGCGGCGAAGCTGCGCCAGAGTGCCCAATCGGGATCAACACTCGCCATGCCATACATTCCTGAATAGCGGTCAGACGATTCTCGCCAATTCAATCTCCAATGTGAATGGCCCATCTAAGCTGCGTCCACAACAGGAGATTGAGAATGAGCAAGCGGGAAGTCGTGGTTCTAGGCGTCAACGGGCATATCGGGCGTGCCGTCGCGGAGGCCTTCGCCGCCACCGGATGGGATGTTGCCGGGATGGCGCGGACGGACAGGCACCGGCTGCCGGGGGTCCGGTTCGTCGCGGGCAATTCCGACTCGGTCGAGGATATGCGCCGCGCCATCGGCGAGGCCCCGGTGGTCGTGAACGCCCTCAATCTGCCCTACGACCAGTGGGACAAAGGGCGGATGGAGGCGCAGATGCGCCGCGTCATCGAGGCTCTGGGCAGCGCCGGCCGGACGGTGCTCTTTCCCGGCAATATCTACAATTTTTCTGCCGCCGACCGGCGCGTGACGCCGGATCTGCCGCAGCGGCCACAGACCCCCCGCGGCGCGATCCGGGTGCGCGTCGAGCAGATGTTCGAGACGGCCGCGGCGCGCGGCGACATCCAGGCGATCATCCTGCGTGCCGGCGACTTCTACGGTCCGGGCAGCAGCAATGACTGGTTCGATCTCGCCATGTTCCGGGAGGTCGCCAAGGGTCGCGTCGCGACGATGGGCACGCCGGGCGTCGGCCACAGCTGGGCATACCTGCCCGACCTGGCGCGCGCCTTCGAGGCGCTGGCCTCGATGCGGGCGACGCTGGGCGCCGTCGAGCGTTTCCATTTCGCCGGCCATTTCGTCACGCCCGAGCAGATGCGGGTGGCCATCGAGCGGGCAGTGCCGGTTCCGGTGACGGTGCGTCCGTTCCCGCTCTGGATCATGAAGCTCCTGGGCCTCGTCGATCCCGTCATGCGGGAAACCGGCAAGATGGACTATCTGTGGCGCCGGCCGATGGAGCTTGCCGATCCCCGCCTCGATGCGGTGCTGGGCAAGGGTTTCGGCACGCCGTTCGAGAGCGCTGTCGCCGCAACCGTGGCGCCGTTCTTTCCCGGTGCGCAGCAAATTCATCGGTCGCTGGAACTTCCGGCGCAGGCACGCGTTTGATAGCGTCGCATGCCGCTTCGAACGGCACTCATGACGCAATCGGGCGCTTCTTCTGGACCAATCTGAACGCAAGATGAATGCGAGTCTCACGCCGGCTTAAGCTGGCATGGGTCATCGTCCTGACAAGAACGATCGCTCCTGATGCGTTCCCCCACAACTTAAGGGACAGCACACATGAAAAAGATCTTGGCCATTGCTGCATTGCTGATCGGCAGCTCTGTCGGCGGCACCGCCTTCGCCGACGACATCGCCCTGGGTGAACCGGGCTATGGCGGCACCGGCTGCCCCGACGGCACCGCCTCGGTGACCCTGGCGCCTGACGCCAAGTCGCTCTCGATCCTGTTCGACGAGTACTATGTCGAGGCTGGCGGCGCGACCAACAAGTCGATGCAGCGCAAGAGCTGCAACATCGCCATCCCGGTGCACGTGCCGCAGGGCCTGAGCGTGTCGATCCTCACCATCGACTATCGCGGCTTCAACAGCCTGCCCTCGGGCGCCAAGTCGACCTTCGCCGTCGAGTATTTCTTCGCCGGCGTGCAGGGTCCCAAGTTCAGCAAGACCTTTAATGGTGCGCTGGAGAAGGACTACCTGATCACCAACAAGCTCAAGGCTTCGGCCCTGGTGTGGTCGGCCTGCGGCGCGGACGTGAACCTGCGCACCAACTCGTCCATCCGCGTCCAGACCAAGCAGAACAAGGAAGCGCTGGCGACCGTCGACTCGCAGGACGTGAGCGCGGCAATTGTTTACCAGCTGCAGTGGAAACAGTGCTAAGCTAAGGCTTAGGCTACTGCTCGAAGGGCGGCCTCGTGCCGCCCTTTCTTATTTTCTGCGTGGGGTGATCAATGACAAGACTGGCAATCCTGACGGCCGTGATGCTGGTGGGCAGCAGCGCTGTGGCGCATGCGGCAAGCACCTGTGAGGTCAACCCCACCACGCCCGTCTATGCGCCCGACGATTCGGCGATTTCGATCATCTTCGACTCGTTCTTCGCGGAGGCCGGCAATCCGGCCAATTGCAATGTCTCGATCTCCTCCAAGGCCGACGGCACCAACAATCCCGACGAATTCCGCGTCTACCGCGCCGACTATGTGGGCTTTGTGGATGCCGGCGAAACCGCGCGTTTCCGCGTGAAGCACGACGGCACGACGGAAGAGGCCGATATCGAGGGCCCCAAGGATGTGGGCGACGAGTACTATTCGCACTTCATCGGCAAGGATGAAAACGGGAACATCACGTCCCGCATGCGCCTGACCCAGGACGAGGGCTTCGGCACCACCATCGACACGCTCGACTATTCGCTGCAGGGCACCATGACGCGCGACCAGGCCGAGGCCTCGCTCGCCGGCTTGGGCCGCGCACAGACCGCGATGGTCACCCATCTCGACGCAACGTCGGGCCTGCTCACCGGCGGCAACATGACGCTCACGGGCGACAATGAAGTCCGCGTGCTGGGCGGCGTCGGCTCGTTCATGCTGGGCGGCAATGTCCGCTACAACATCTCGGACGGTTTCAGCGTCCTCGGCGGCGCGTCGATCATCGATCAGGGCGCGGGCGGTGCGCATTACACCGGCGGCATGGGCGCCCTGGCGCTCCGCTTCGTCGAGCCGGGCGGCTTCTTTGGTGAAGTGGGCGCCGATGGCGGCATCTATCGCATGCGCTTCTCGCGCACCTACACCGACTCCACCGGCACCCAGACCGTCACCGGGCTCGGCACCGGCGGCATTGGCGCACTCTATGTTCGCGGCGGCGTGGTGTTCGAGCTCGACCAGAGCAACGAAGTCGTGCTGTCGGCCACGGCCAAACAGAGCTTCGTCGGCTTCGGCGACTATCGCGAGACCACCTCGAACAGCAATCTGTTCTCGGCCGATCTCGCGGGCCAGACCGCCGGCTTCACCACGGTGAAGCTGGGCGCCGACTGGACCACGTCGCTCACCGCGGACGTCGATCTCACCGCACATGTGGGGCTCGGCACCACGATGGCCAACCAGCGCACCAGCGCCTACATCCTGGGCGGCGGTACCACTACCGGGGGCTATGCGAGCACCGTCTTTGCCGAATACGGCCTCAGCCTCGGCTGGGAAGTCGCCCCGGGCAGCACGGTCGAGGGCTTCGTCCAGGGCTCGACCGGCACGGGCATCGGCACCCATGCGCAGATCGGCGCCGCCTACCGAATGAAGTTCTAGGTTAGAACCCTACTGCCGCGCGCACGTCCGCGGCAGTCCATCCCTCCTCTCGAAGGCTCCTCAATGTTGGGGAGCCTTTCGATTTGCTGAGCTTGCGATCGTCGTCGCCCAGGATCAGCCTGTGGAAGGTGTAGATCGGCTGGGGCAGGCCGAGCAGCATCTGCAGCAGCACGTGGATATCGGTCGAGGGCTCCATGTCCCGCCCGCGCGTCACATGCGTAATGGCCTGCGCGTGGTCATCCACCACCACGCTTAGGTGGTAGCTCGTGGGCGTTCCCTTGCGCTGGATCACCGCGTCGCCCCACAACTCCGGCCGGGCGTAACGAATCTGCGGCCGGTCGAGCGGGGTCGGCGCGGCGATCGTAAAGCTCAACGGGCCCGTCAGCTCCGTGGCCCGCGCCAGATCGAGCCGCCACTGGAGCTGCCGCTCAGCGCCGCCGTCCGGGCCATGCAGCCGGCACTTGCCGTCATAGAGCGGGGCGCCGTCAGGGTCGCTGCCATGAGCGCGCGTTGCGATTTCCTGGCGCGAGCAGTCGCAGGGGTAGAGCAGGCCGAGCGCCTTGAGCCGGTCCGCCGCCGTCGCGTAGATCGCAAAGCGCTCCGATTGCACCATCACCGGTTGGGGCCAGTCGAGGCCGAGCCAGTGGAGGTCGTCGGTGAGCGCCTCGGCAAATTCGGGTCGACAGCGGGTGATGTCCGTGTCTTCGAGACGCAGCAGGAAAGTGCCGCCGAGACGGTCTGCCCAGAAATCGGTAAACAGCGCCGAGTAGGCGTGGCCGAGATGCAGGTAACCGTTGGGGCTCGGGGCGAAACGAAGGATCGGCGAGGGCATGGCCCGCTCTAGCACAGAACGATTGACCACGTCCGACGCGCTGGCGCGCCAGCTCCGCGCGCTGCTGCGCCGCAACCCGGAGTTGCGTCCCGTCGCGAAACAGGCGGGCAGCTTCGAGATCCGTCTCACCCCCGCCGGCTTCAGCGGCCTCGCCCGCGTCATTTGCGGCCAGCAGCTCTCGGTCGCCAGCGCCCGTGCCATCTGGGGGCGGTTCGAGACACTTCCCGGTGTGCGCGATCCTGCCACCTATCTGGCGCTGGACGAGGCTGAAGTACGGGCCACCGGGTTCTCCGCCAGCAAATACCGCACCTGCCGCGTCATCGCCGAAGCGATCGTCGCCGGCACGCTCGACCTGCCGCGGGTCGAGACGATGAGCGGGGAGGATGCGACGGCGTACCTTACGGCGCATAAGGGCATCGGTCCGTGGACGGCCGAGATCTACCTCATGTTCTGTACCGGCCATCCGGACATCTTTCCGGTCGGCGATCTTGCCTTGCGCAACGCCGTGGGCCATGCGTTGGGCATGAGCAAATCCCCCACCGAGAAAGAGCTCGCTGCGCTGACGGCCAAATGGGCGCCCTATCGCCACGCGGCGGCGCTGCTGTTCTGGAAGTACTATGCCGCGGTGATGCGCAAGACGACGGGAACGGCACTGTGACGCAGACGCTTTCGGGGCCGATGATGCCGCCCAAGGTCGGCGGCGCGCCGAAGCGGCTCATGGTGCTGCTGCACGGCTACGGCGCCGATGGTCAGGACCTGATTTCGCTCGGCTATCAGTGGCGCGAGCTCTGGCCGGACATGCTGTTCGTCGCCCCCAACGCCCCCGACGTCTGCGACATGAGCGCGACGGGCTACCAGTGGTTCCCCATAGGTGGCGAGATGCCGCTCCGCCGGATCCAGGGCGTCGAGGCGGCGCGACCTGTCATCGTCAGTTTCCTCATCGACCTGTGGGCGCAGACCGGCATCAGCCCGGGCAGCACCGTCCTCGCCGGCTTCAGCCAGGGCGCCATGATGGCGCTCCATGTGGGCACCTCGCTCGATCAGGGGCTTGCCGGGATCGTCGCGTTCTCGGGTGCGTTCGTCCCGCCCGCGGGCTTCGGTTCGGGCAAGTTCGCCCGCCCGCCCACCGCGCTCGTCCATGGCGACAGCGACGGCGTCGTCGCTCCCGACCTCAGCCGGGAGGCGGCCGAGCTGCTGGCGGCGGACGGCTTCGATGTGCGGCTCCACATCTCGCCCGGCGTCGCCCATGGCATCGCGCCCGACGGGCTCGAATTTGCCACCGCGTTCCTCGTCGAGAACATGGCGCCGACGGCCTAGAACCCCCGGTTTTTGTCGCTTCACAGGCCCGACATACTGCATGTAGTATAAGGGCAATATGAGTGCTGCCGATTCCCAAAGCGGGAGTGTCCGGTGACTATTCATGTGTCACCCGAGTCGTGTCCCGCGCTGGTCCTTAACGCCGACTACCGGCCATTGAGCTACTATCCGCTGTCGCTCTGGTCGTGGCAGGACGCGATCAAGGCGATTTGCCTTGATCGTGTGCAGGTCGTCTCAAGCTACGATCGCATCATCAAGTCGCCAAGCTTCGAAATGTTCCTGCCGAGCGTCGTGTCGCTCAAGGAATATGTGAAGCCGGCGCGGCATCCCGCCTTCACGCGCTTCAATGTGTTCCTGCGCGACAAATTCCAGTGCCAGTATTGCGGCTCGCGTGACGACCTTACCTTCGACCACGTCATTCCGCGCTCCAAGGGGGGGCGCACAACGTGGGAAAATGTGGTTGCCGCCTGCGCGCCCTGCAATCTGCGCAAGGCCAACAGGCTGCCGCGCGAGATCAGGATGTTCCCGACGCAAGCGCCCTACCAGCCGACGGTCCACGACCTCCACAATAACGGCCGGGCCTTCCCTCCAAACCATCTGCACCAGAGCTGGCTCGACTATCTCTACTGGGACATCGAGCTCGAGCCCTAACCTCACTCTTGCGCTTTATGCGCCGGGCGGCTCAATTCGCCCTCGTGGGGAGCTTTCATGTCGGTCGGTGTCGTCGTTAATCCTGCCGCGGGCGGCGGGCGTCTGAACGCGGCCTGGCCGCAGCTCGCGGCGATGCTCGAGCAGCGGCTCGGCCCGCTCAGCGTGCTCAGCACGCGCGCGCCGGGCGAGGGGCGCGACCTTGCCGCGCAGCATGTGCGCAACGGCGCGCGGCTGGTGATCGCCGCGGGCGGGGACGGTACCGCCAACGAGGTCGTCGACGGGCTGCTGCTTGCCGGTGGCGGGCCCGAGCTCGGCGTCATCTCCGTCGGCACCGGCCGTGACTTCATTCGCACGCTGGGCGGCCATGCCGATCCCGCGGCCGCGGTCGAGGCCATCGGTTCGGGCCGCACGCGCCGCATCGATGCGGGCAGGGTCACCTTTCTCGATGACGGCGGCCGGCAGGGGGTACGGCACTTCCTCAACGTTGCGAGCCTGGGCGTTTCGGGACCCACGGTGCGCGCGGTGAATGCCTCCAAGCAGGGGCGGCAGGTGCACGGTAAACTGGCATTCTACTACCACACGGTAGTGGAGCTGTTGCGCTATCGCGCGCAGGATGTCCGGGTGAGCTTCGATGATGGCGAGACCGTCGACGTCCACACGGCGCTCGTCGTCGCAGCCAATGGGCGCTATTTCGGCAGCGGTATGATGATCGCGCCCGATGCGGCGATCGACGACGGCCAGTTCGATGCACTTGTCTATCGCGCCGAGGGCAAGCTGCGCATGATCCTCGACTTCAACCTCATCTATCGCGGCGCCCATGTCGGCCTGCCGCGTGTCAAGCTCAAGCGTTGCCGCTGGCTCGAGGTCGCGCCGCTGGGCGATCCCGCGGCGAACGGCGCGATCCTCGAAGTCGACGGCGAATCCCCCGGCCGCATCCCCGCGCGCTTCGAGGTCCTGCCCGGAGCGCTGACGCTGCGGGCCTAGCATTTCGGCCGACCAATAACTATTATTGGCCGTCGAAGGAGGGACATCATGCCCATCAGCGCCGATCTTGGAGAAAAGCTCGAGGCCGTCGTGGAGGACCTCGTCAGCAACGGCCGCTACAACAGCAAAAGCGAAGTCCTGCGCGAAGGCGTGCGCCTCGTTCAGGAGCGCGAAGCGGCGCTCGCGAGGCTGCAGAAGGCGCTGGAAGAAGGGGTCAGAGCGTCGAAGGAAGGTCGCACCAAACCGATCGAGGAGGTTCGGGACCGCCTGGCCGCGAAGTATCGCGCCATGGCCAGGAAGCGCGCATGACATGAAGGTCATCCTGACGGAGCCGGCAGAAGCCGATCTCGAGGACATAGCGGACTTTATCGCCCAAGATAATGCTGCCAGGGCCGAGAGCTTCGTGGCCGAGATCATCGAACGGTGCCTGTCGCTGGGCGAGGCTCCGGAGCGACACGTCGTCTATGCGAGAGTGCTTCATCAGGACATCCGCAGGTGTCCATATGGAGCGTATCTCATCTTCTACGCGGTCGAGGGAGACAATGTAGAGATCACGCGCGTCATTCACGGTGCTCGCGACTACGCACGCATCTTCTTCCCCGAGGAAGACTAAGCCTTCCGCCGCGCCTGGAACACCATTGCGGCGAGCAGCATCGCGACGATGGCGATTGAGATCAGGGCGTTGTAGCCCGCGAGCGACAGGCCGAGGAAGCGGAACTGCACGGCGTCGCAGGCGATGACGGCCTCGAGATTGCCCGAGCTCAGGTCGTTGAAGTTGAGGCCGGTGCCTGTGCCGGTGCAGGCGGTGGGGCCGGGCCACCAGCCCCATTCGACGCCGGCGTGGTAGCCGGCCATGTAAGTGGACCAGGCAAAAATCGCCGCGCCGATGGCCACCGCGGCGTACCACACCGGCAGCGGCAGACGGTTCCACAGCACCAGTACCAGCGCGAGGACCGGCAGGCCCCAGTAATAGGCCATGCGTTGTTCGAGGCAGAGCTCGCAGGGCACCAGCCCGCCGATCAGCTGGCTGCCCCAGGCGCCCAGGATCGTGGCGAGGCCCAGCACGAAGCTGATGCCGACGAGGATCTTGTCGAGCGGCAGGGGGCGGGTGGCGGTGGAGTCGAGCGCGGTGCTGGTCATGGTCTTGGTCCAAACGTTTGACGCCGGATTGAGGCTCTTCCTTGGCCGAAAGCAAGCGCCTCTCGCGCAGGTGATTAGTCTGTCGCCGGGGTAATGTTGAGCCGCTGCTGGATGCCCAGCGCATTGACCGGGGCATTGGGTTTGTCGGTCGACACGAAGTAGGCGAACACGTCGCGCTGCGGCGGTCTGGCGGCTGTGGGCACGATGGTCTTGCCGTCGATGGGCTTGCCCGCCGACAGGGCCCTGAAGCGCTTGGCCCAGGCATCGAGATCGGCGGGCGTGTAGCGCTCCTTGCCGGGCGCGCCCTGCAGGCGGCAATAGGTGAAGTCGGCGGTCTGGTCGACATAGGGCCAGTCGGCGGTGTCGGCGATCACCAGCGCCACATTGTAGGTCTTGAGCAGCTCGATGAAGACCGGATCGGCGAAGGTCGCCGAGCGCACCTCGATCGCCTGCCGGATGCCCCTGGGCAGTTGCTTCAGGAATCCCTCGACGCGCTCGGCGTCGAACTTGAAATTGCCCGGCAACTGCCAGCACACGGCGCCAAGGCGCTTGCCCAGCGCCTCGATCGAGCCGAAGAACAGCTCGAGCGGCTCGGCCACGTCCTTGAGCCGCTTGATATGGGTCACCTTCTGGTGGCCCTTGACCGTGAACACGAAGTCTTCGGGCGTCTGGGCGGCCCAGCCCTCGAAGCTTTCGGGTTTCTGGTTCTGGTAGAAGGTCGAGTTGATCTCGATCGCCGTCACGTGGCGGCTCGCCCAATTGAGCTCCTCTTTCTGCTTGAGCCCCTCGGGGTAGAACTGCCCGTTGCGCCAGTCGGGAAACACCCAGCCGGCCATGCCGGTCCTGATCGTGCCTGCCATGCGATCCTCGCCGAAATCAGGCCGCAATAGACGACGAAGCAGCGGGCGGCGCAATGGCCACGCGCCGCCTCGATTGACGGGCCGGACGGATTTGCTTAAGTCCGCTCACCCCGCGGGCCCCTGTGGTGGAACTGGTAGACGCGCCGGACTCAAAATCCGGTTGCCTCTACATCCGCCACACGCGCCAAAGGTGTTAGTAGTCAAAGGGTTACGGTCGATCGCTCGATCGTTTCCCGTGTCTCATTTCGCCCTCTAGGGGCAGAATGAGAGCGAGAAGAGGTAGGGAATCGGCGATATGCGGGTGTGGCGGAACTGGTAGACGCGGCGGATTCAAAATCCGTTTCTGGTGACAGAGTGTCGGTTCGAGTCCGACTACCCGCACCAATAATTGCATCCGGTGTGCCGTTGGCCCATCGTTGGGAGGAAACTCCTGAGAGGGGCCGGGCCGGAAGGCCCGGCTCATTGTATGCCGTCAGTGTGCGAAGCGCGGTGTACCGGCCGCAGGCTTGCCGGGCGGTACTAGGAGCGTCGCGGTCCCCGCCGAGGCGAGCGCCACCACCGCCCACACGCCCAGTCCCAATTCGAAGCCGCTGTCGATCGCGGGCGCGATGAGGCTGGACGCAGCTAGCGACGACATCGCCGCTACCCCCAGCGCCCCTCCCACTTCATGGAAGGTATTGATCACCCCGGACATGACTCCGGCCTCTTCGTGAGCCACGTTAGAAAGCGCCGTCGTCGTCGCAGCTACGAACGCGCCTCCGAGGCCGAGTGCTGCGATCGAGATCCCGGTGATCAGCAGAACGGCGGTGTCGAACTGCATGGTTGCCAGGCCGAATCCGGCTGCCGCTATAGCGAAGGCCAGGCTCCCGACGGCTCGCCCGCCAACCTTCAAGACGAGTGTGCCACCTAGATGTGCACCGACAAGCGTGCCCAGGGCAACCGGTAGGAAGGCGAGCCCCGTCGTCAGCGGCGACCATTGCAGGCGGGCCTGCAGGACAAACGACATCACGAAGAAGCCTCCGACCAAAAGGACGCTCGCGAGAAGCATCATGAAGATGCCGGCGCGGATCGGCTGCCTGCCGAATACGCCGAGATCGATGAGGGGATCGGCCAGCCGCCGCTCGACAACCACGAACGCGAGCAGAAGCACAGCCGCCGCGAGCAGCGGCACGAGCCAGGTCACGAGCCCAGCGTCGGGTCGGGCATTGGTGATGCCATAAGTGAAGCTCGCCATCGCGAACGTGATGGTCGCGCCACCGACCCAATCGAGCCGCCGGCCGGCGGCGCTGGGTGCGACTGCCGGCACGAGAAACGGCACCACGAGCGCGACCAGTACGCCGACCGGCACATTGACGAAGAAGATCCAGCGCCAACCTGGGCCGTCGGTAAGCACACCGCCCAGAAGCACGCCGACCGCAGCGCCGACACCACCGATCGCGGCCCATACGCCGAGCGCCCGGTGCCGGTTTTCGCCGGTGAACCGCGTCGTCAGGGTCGCGAGGGCTGACGGCGACAGCAGTGCGGCGCCGACACCTTGCAGCGCCCGTGCGCCGATGAGCGTCGTCGCGCTCGACGCGAACCCGGCCGCGAGCGAGGCGGCCGTGAACAGCAGGAGGCCGATCAGGAAGACCCTTCGCGATCCGAAGAGGTCGGCCGACCGGCCACCGAGGAGCATCAGTCCGCCGAAGGGGATGGCATAGGCAGCGATCGCCCAGCCGGCGGATGCCGCCGACAAGCCAAGGTCGCGGCTCAGATCAGGCAGGGCAACGTTGATGACGGTGACGTCGAGGATCAGCATGAACTGAGCCAGCGCCAAAGCGGCGAGTGCCAGCCAGTCGGCAAGGCCCGGTGGTTTGGTTGCGCCTGATGTTTGGAGAGCGTGAGACATGGACCTTCCTAACATGAACACGTATGTTTGAGTTAGTAACTTATACACTCGTGTTCGAGATAGTAAAAGGGGGCAGCTATGCCTGAAGTGCAAGAGGGGCGTGCCAAGCGCGCCGACGCCGTGCGGAACCGCGACGGGATACTGGACGCCGCGCTCGAGCTGTTCCTCGATAATCCGCGTGCGAACATGGCCGAGATCGCTGCCGCTGCGGGGGTCGGCAGGGTGACGCTCTACGGACACTTCGCATCACGGACGGAGCTGATGGACGCCCTGTTCGAGCGCACGATTGCTAAGGCCGAGGAGCAGCTGGCGAAGCTCGATCTCAGCGGTGATCCGATGACCGCGCTGGAACGGCTGGTGGCGTCGTCCTGGCGCATCGTCGATGCCTTTCACCGGCTGCTCGCGGCAGTCGAGCTGGAGCTCTCGCCGAACCGCATCCGCGAGCACCACCACAAGCCCATGCAGCGCGTCACCCGGCTAATCACCCGCGGCCGGAAGGAGGGGAGCTTCCGCTCCGACCAGCCGGTGAGCTGGCAGACGGCCTGCTTCTACGCGCTTCTCCACGCCGGCGCGGCCGAAGTCCGCACCGGACGCCTTGCTGAAGATGAGGCGCAGTCGGCGATCGTTGCTTCGATTGCGGCGGTCCTGGCGCCTCGCTAGTGCGAGAGCCCGCACCAATTGAGAAGAGACGCTAGCGTGCCACCGCGCGAATACCTTCAAGCTTCGTTCGCTTAAGCAGCAGGGCGTTGATGGCGACAAGGGCGGAACTGCCGGACATCGCCAATGCAGCGATCTGCGGGCTGAGGACGAATGGAAAAAAGACGCCCGCCGCGATCGGGAACGCGATGACGTTGTAGCCGACCGCCCACCAAAGGTTCTGGTGCATCTTCCGAAGCGTCGCCTTCGAAAGCGTCATAGCACCGACGACATCAAACGGATCGCTTTTCATGAGGACGACGTCCGCGCTTTCGATCGCCACATCTGTTCCCGCACCAATCGCGAAGCCGACGTCGGCTTGAGTGAGTGCGGGCGCGTCGTTCACGCCGTCCCCGACCATGCCAACCTTGAGCCCTTGGCTCTGGAGTTCCTTGATCTTTTCGGCCTTTTGACCCGGCAGCACGTCGGCGAGGATGATGTCGATGCCGAGGAGACCGGCGATGCGCTTGGCTGTCCCGGCATTGTCGCCGGTTAGCATCGCGATGCGCACGCCTTGCTCATGGAGCTTAGCGATTGTCGCCGCCGAGGTCGGACGCGGCGCATCGGCTACCGTAATCAGACCCAGCAATTTGCCGGACCGCGAGACATAGGTCACCGTTCGGCCCTCGCCCTTCAGGACTTCCGCCTGCTCGCCGAGTTGCCCCAGTTCGACTTTGTTCTCGTCCATGAGGCGCCGGTTGCCGACGAGTACGGGTGCGCCGCCGATCTCAGCGCTGGCGCCGCGGCCATCCATGTAGTGGAAGTGCGCCAGGTCCGGGCGCGAAAGGTCCGCCGCCCGCTCGAGAATCGCGAGAGCGATTGGGTGGTCGGAGTTCTGCTCAATCGCCGCGGCTATGCCAACCAGTTCGTTGTCGGTCACGCCCTCGGCGGGGACGACATCTATGACTTTCGGCTGTCCCATGGTGAGCGTGCCGGTCTTGTCAAAGACGATGACGTCGAGCTTTGTCGCTTCCTCAAGTGCGGCGGCGTTCTTGAACAGAATACCGTTCGAAGCGCCGAGGCCGGTGCCGACCATGACCGCCATCGGTGTCGCGAGGCCGAGGGCATCGGGGCAGGCGATGACGAACACGGTGATCGTGAGAGTGAGGGCAAAGAGCAGCGGCTGCGCGAGGACCCAGAACCACACAGCGAACGTCGCGAGCCCAATGAGTATGGCGGCGAGCACGAGCCACTGCGAGGCGCGGTCGGCAAGGAGCTGGGCCGGCGCCTTGGAATTCTGCGCCTCCTGCACGAGCTTGACGATCTGTGCCAATGCCGTGTCAGCACCTACCTTGGTGGAGCGGTATCGCAGGGTGCCACTCTTGTTGATGGTGGCGCCAATTACCGCATCTCCTACCTTCTTGGTGATCGGCATCGACTCGCCAGTGAGCATCGACTCGTCGATCGTGGATTCGCCCTCGATGACTTCGCCGTCGACCGGCAGCTTGTTGCCCGGCCGGAGGACGACAATGTCGCCGAGCACCACCTCGGCGGTGGGGATCTCGTGTTCGGCACCGTCGCGCAGGACGGTGGCTTTCGGCGGCGCCAAGTCCATCAGGGCACGGATAGCCGCCGAGGCGCCGGCGCGCGCCCGCATCTCGAGCCAGTGCCCGAGGAGGATGAAGACGAGGAGTATCGAGGCCGCCTCGTAGAACTGGGCGCCCTCAAAGAAGAAGGTCGAGCCGACGCTGAAGAGGTAACCGGTCCCAACGCTGAGTACGACGAGCACAGCCATATTGAGCGTGCCGTTGCGGAGCGCCCGCCACGCCGAGATGAGGAAGGGCCAGACGGGATAGAGAATGGCAGCGCTCGCAAACAGGAACATCGTCACGTTCATGCTGAGGCCGAAGGGAGGCTCGAAAAGCGGCGCCGTGAGGCCCATCGGGTCCATTGCGAGGATCGGAAGTGTGAACACGAGGCTGACCAGAAAGCGGTTCCGCATGTCTCTGACCATGTCCTGCATGTCCATGCCGGCGCCGTGGCCCATCTCATGTGCCATCGCGTCGTGCGAGGGTCTCGGCTTCGCGCCTGGTCGCTTGGTGCCCGGCGGGGGAGCCGCGGGCGAATGATCGTCGTGGTCCGTGCTATGCGTGACATGACCCGCCTGCACCATCTCGACGTGGCCCTCGTGGCGGGGATGTTCTCCTGCCGGTGGCACAATCGTGCTGTCCGGCGCACACAGATGGCGTGGTGCTATTTCTCCACGGCAATGGAAGCCGCAGGCCTCGATCTCGGCGGCAAGGGTCTTCGGGTCGGTGACATGCCCGTCATAGGTGATACTCGCGGTGCTCGAGCCGGCGTTCATCGACACCTTCGAAACACCCTTCATCGCCTTGAGACGTTTCTCGACTGCGACAAAGTCGAGGATGCTGAGGAGGTCCCCGACTTCCAGCGTGGCTGTCTTCATGCTCTGCTCCTCTGGGCTCTCGCCTCTACGCTCAGGTTCGATAACCGAAGGTCGACATCATCCCGGTCGCCATGTGGTAGAGATGGTGGCAGTGGAACGCCCACTGGCCGACGTTATCGGCGTCGGCCGCGAGGGTGACCGAACGCATCGGCGGGATCAGTACGGTATCGCGGACCGCGCCGGTAAATCTCTGCCCATCGATTGCGACAACCTGGAAGTGATGGCCGTGCAGATGCATGGGGTGGGCCATCATGCTCATGTTGGTGAGCTTCACCTCTACGCGGTCACCGATGTCGGCGAGGATGGGAGCATCGAGGCCCAGGCTCCAGGTGTACTTGGCCATATCACCGTTGAGCGTCATCTCGAACGTCTTGTCCGCGGGACGTGCAGCGAGAGGGGCAAGGGGCCGCAGCCGGCTTTCGAGCGCCAGGTCGAGCACGGGACCGTCCACCGTTCCCGCGGATGAGACCTTGACTACGTCGGAACCAGTCGGCTGGAGAATGACACCGGTTCGCTGAGGTGCACCTTCACGCAGGGCCAGAACAGGGAACGACCGGGTATCCGCTGGCAGCTGCAGGCGGATATCGACCCGCTGCCCCATGCTCATAGGAAATTGCTGTCCCGCAATCGGTTCGACCGGCTGGCCGTCGACGGCAATCAGCCGGCCTTCGAGTTCGCCCAGATCGATGGTGAAGGCGGTCGCGGTTGCTCCATTGATGATGCGCAGTCGCACCCGCCCGCCGCGTTCGACCTGCACCACCTCGGGATCGTCAAGCGTGCGGTCATTGGCAAGATAGGCGTCGTATTCAATGTCGTTGAGGTCCATCGGCATCCCCACGGCACCGGCCGACATGTCGATGCTCCCGTGTCCCATCGCGCCATGATCCATGGCCCCGCCGGCCCCATTGCCGGTCAGCCCGGCAAGGAGTTCTTCCGGCGATTTGAAGGAGAAGTCGTGCAACAGGATGACCACCTCCTGCTCGTCGAGTCCGTCGTCGGCGGGATCAGCCACGATGAGTGGCGCGGCGAGCAGCAACTGCTCCTGCAAGGTGTGGGCATGCATCCAGTGCGTGCCCGGGCCACCCACCGGGAAGTCGAACGAGCGATCGGTCCTTGCCGCGATCAACGGCATCGGCGCATGGCCGACACCATCGTTCGCCCATGGTGGTGTGAGCCCATGCCAGTGGGCGATTGTGGCCTCATCGGTCTCGTTTCGCAGCAGCACGTTGAAGGCGTCTCCGGCGCGGAAGCGCAGCCCTGGACCATCCGGCCCTTGTAGTCCGAAGACACTTGCTGCCTTGCCGCTCACCTCGATCGTTCGCTTCACGACGCTGAGAAGTAGGGGGGCGCTCGGGCTGGCCGCGAATGCCGGCCCCAACAGGCTGCTCGAGAGCGAAGCGACAGCGGTGCCGGCCAGCATGCCCGTGACGAGCTCACGACGGTTCATCTTCTAGTTCCTTTCGAGCATTGAAATCGGGGTGGAATTGCGCGCTTCGAGGGTGACACTGATGAGACTGGCGACCCAGAGCAGCGCAAGGGCGAGGAGCACCCAACGGAAGTCGGAGTTGATCGCGAAGTTGGTGAACACCATCAAGCCGATGCCCGAGGCTCCCGCCGCGACGGCGCCGGCGATGGCGAGCGGCTCTCGGCGTCGGTATGACGTCGCGGCAAGCGCGATTGTGAGCAGTCCCGTCGCGAGGGCGTAACCTCCGAGAACACGGAACACATTGGACAACCAAGCGGCGAGGCGCGGAGTGCCTGCTGCAATGTCGACGGCGCTCGTTCCGAGGAACCGAAGATCCTCAGGCAAGAGCGGCGGTCGCACAACGACGAAGTAGACGCCAATTCCAGTGATGGAGAGTCCAGCAAGTATGAGGAGGACCGCCGACGCGCGCCAAGGTGCCTTGTCGGTCATTCGAGCACCTCTGAATCGAGGTGACTTGGGATGCCGCAACTCCAGCCGAGCTCGGTCATGATGCGATCTCGCAGAGCCAATGAAGCCTCGGGCTCGCCATGCGAAATGAAGGTCTTTCGGGGAGCTCGAGTGAAACCGCCAAGCCACCGCAAGATTTCGTCTGCGTCAGCGTGGGCCGACAGCATCGGCAGGTTCTGCACTTCGGCCCGTATCGGAACATAACCGCCGTGTATCTTGACGCTTTCGGCGCCACCGACCATAGCGGCACCACGCGTGCCGGCGGCCTGGAACCCGGCGAACAGCACCGTGTTGCGTCGGTCCGGTGCGTAGTGCTTGAGGTGGTGGAGAATGCGACCACCCGTGGCCATTCCGCTTGCCGAGATGATGATCTTGGGCATTGGATTGACCATCAGGGCCTTGGAGGCCTCGACCGACCGGATGTACTCGGCGACGTCGCAGGCCCTTGTGCAGGCATCAGCCGAAAGCCGATGGTCGGGGAGATGCGTGCACAGCATCTCGCTTGCATTGATCGCCATCGGGCTATCGAGAAAGATCGGAATGTCGCCGATACGGCGGGCCGCTTTCAATTGCTCCAGATGGTAGAGCAGCGATTGGGCACGGCCGACAGCAAAAGCCGGAATGAGGATTGTGCCGCCGCGCGACTTGGTTCGATTGATGACGTCGGCAAGCGCATCTTGCGGATCGACAGGCTCATGGCGCCGATTGCCATAGGTCGACTCGACCACGAGGTAATCGGCCTCGGGCACGGGCTCCGGATCGGGCATCATGGCGTCGCCGTAACGGCCAAGGTCACCCGAGAAGACGATCCTGGTACCTTCCCATTCGCAATCGATCGTCGCCGCGCCGAGGATATGGCCGGCGTGACGCAGCGTGATGGTCGGTCCCTCGGCCAATTTCATCGGCTGCCCGAACGGCACGGAGGAAAGATGAGCAAGAGCGGCCTCGGCATCCTTGAGCGTGTAGAGAGGTAGGGCCGGTTGATGCTTCGAATAGCCGTGTTGGTTGGCGGACTCGGCATCCTTCTCCTGAAGGAAGCCGCTGTCTCGGAGGAGAATCTGGCAGAGCTCCAGGCTCGCATGGGAACAGTAGATCTTGCCGGCGAAGCCGTCGCGGACGAGCGCCGGCAGGTAGCCGGAGTGATCGATATGCGCGTGCGTCAGCAGAACGGCGTCGATCGACCGGGGAGCGACGGGAAACGGCGCCCAGTTCCGTAGGCGAAGGTCCTTCACCCCTTGGAACAGCCCGCAATCGACGAGGATACGACGGTCGTCGTGTTCGAGCAGGAACTTGGACCCTGTAACGGTTCCGACACCGCCAAGGAAGGACAGACGCAAGCTCATCGGGCGAGCTCCATTGGGACTGCCGGCGGAGACCAGCTTCGTGTTGAAATGGGAGGAGCGGGCATGACGCCCGCTCCGGCTAGAGGCCGCGAGCCGCGACCGCGTTGTGTACAGACGCGAAGATTGAGCCCGTGAGGATGCCGAAAGCGACACTGAAGAAGAGCCCTTCGAGCCATGCTTGTGGCGAGCCGATGGATGACAGAGTAAAGAGGCTCACCCAGGCGTGGGTCACCTGGAGGCTCCCACCAAGAAGCTCCACCAGGCCGCAGGCTACGAACAGTACGACCATGGCCAGGCTCAGGGCGACCGCTGCTCCAAGGATGGAGAGCGTGCGATAGCGTTCCATGTTGGTCATGGCGCTGCCTCCTCCTTGAGCCGCTGCATCTCCTCCCGCATGAGCTGCATTGTCTCCATCATCGACTTCTGCGTGAGCTGCATGGACTCCATCATTCTTATCATCTGCATCATGGGCATGCCTTCCATGCCCGGACCCATCATCATGTCCTGCGGAGGGCAGTCCGCCGGCAGCGCGGGCGCGGGCGTGTCTGGTGTTGCGGGTGCGGAGCTTTCCGCATTTGCAGGTTCGCTGCTTGCGTCGGGATGATGGGGGTCTTCCTGAGTGAAGGCGGGCGCGGAAAGCGCGAGGATTGCCGCGGATGCGAGCAAGAGAGATCGAATAGACATGGTTGCACTCCTTTCCGGGTGCCGTGACCGCGGGTGGGCGAGCGGCTGCTCGCCGAGAGCCAAGAGGTCAAGAATCGGGAGGATGAGCCGTCCGAAGGCGGCGCGGTCAAAGCTAGGCGAGGGTCGCCGGTGGCCGCTGCTCAACCGGCATCATGCAGCCGCTGAGGCGAGGCGTCGGGCGCGGAGCGTCAATCGACACGCGCGTAGACCGAATGGCGAGCGTGGCGTCGGAGGTGCAGAACACCTGAGCGCCGCCGCAACTGGCGGCAGCCATATGGCAGCAATCCTCCGCCGTATCGGAACGGCAGGCGGAAGAAGTGCATGCCGGGTGATCGACGCTGGAGGGCTCCATCTGTGCCGAAGAGAGGCCGCCTGCGTTGTGATGCATCGGCGGGTGCGCACTCGCACCACCCGCTGACGCAAGGGAAAGGCCCGTCGCGAGGATCAGCAGCGCCATCAAGATCGGCAGATGGTGGAACACACGTCTCATAAGTGGCACCATAGCAACCAAATTCGGCATGTCACTTTGATCGAGATCAACTCGGGTGCATCCGGCCCCGGCGCAGATGTCGATCGTCAAGTCTGGCTTGGGCGATTCCGTGATTATGGGTGCCGACGTGAGAATATTGACCCTGAACGGTGGGTCATCGAGCTTGAAGTTCGCCGTCTGCGAGGCGGCGGCAGGTGGCCGGCTGACGGTTGGGAAGTTCGATCGTCTCGGGTCCAGCGCAGTGACGTTCGGCGTCGAGGGTGAACAGCACCCAGCAGAAATAGCACGTGCCGATCATAAGCAGGCTGTCGAGCATCTGCTGGATTGGATCGATCAACGATATGGCCTTGGGACCTTGGGTGCCATTGGCCACCGCATCGTCCATGGCGGGCCGCGCTACCGGCAATCCGAACGCATCGACGCCTCGATGATGGATGCATTGCGACGGCTCGCCGACTTCGCCCCTGAGCACCTGCCGGCGGAAATCGAAATGATCGAGGCCTGCCAGCAGCGTCTTCCCAATGTCGTGCAGGTCGCTTGCTTCGACACGGCGTTTCATCGCGACCTGCCCGCGGTGTCGCGCCTGCTCGCGATCCCGCGCAAGTTCTCCGAAGCCGACGTGCAACGCTACGGCTTTCACGGCCTCTCTTACACCTACTTGCTCAAGGAGCTTGGCCGGATAGCTGGCCCGCAAGCTGTGAATGGCAGAGTGGTTCTCGCGCACTTGGGAAATGGCGCAAGCCTCGCCGCCGTCAAAGGCGGCAAGAGCGTGGACACGACGATGGGATTCACCCCTGCCGCTGGCATCCCCATGAGCACCCGCGCCGGCGATCTCGATCCCGGCCTCGTGCTTTATCTCGCCAAGCGCGAGGGCATGGACGCAGAAGGTTTCGATCGCATGGTGAACCATCAATCGGGCCTGCTCGGCGTGTCGGGGACCAGCTCGGACGTGCGCGATCTGCTTGCCCGCGAAGCGGACGACAGCCACGCCGCCGAGGCGATCGCACTCTTCTGCTACCGCATCCGCAAGACCGTTGGCGCTTTCGCGGCGGCGCTGGGCGGCATCGACACGCTGGTGTTCTCGGGTGGCATCGGGGAAAACGCTCCGGTCATCCGCGAGCGGGTCTGCGAGGACCTCGGATTTCTCGGCATTGCCCTCGACGAGAACCGCAACGCCAATGGAGCTGGGCTCATATCAACCGGCGCGGTCGCCGTGCGCGTCATTCCCACCAACGAAGAGGCGGTCGTCGTGGAGGCGGTTCGCCACATCCTCAACAATAGGACGGAAAGCTGATGGCCACGCCCCTGAGCGCCGAGGAGCTCCGGCTCATGCATGCCTACTGGCGGGCGGCAAACTATCTTTCCGTTGGCCAGATCTACCTGCGCGACAATCCGCTGCTCAAACAGACGCTCACACTTGCGCATGTGAAGCCGCGTTTGCTCGGTCATTGGGGCACGACGCCAGGGCTCAACTTCATCTACCTCCATCTTAACCGGCTGATCAAAATGCTGGACCTCGACATGATCTACGTCACGGGCCCGGGGCATGGCGGACCGGGTCTCGTGGCGAACACCTACCTCGAAGGGACGTATAGCGAGCTCTATCCGGAGGTGGGCCAGGACGAGGCTGGCCTCAAGCGCCTCTTCACCCAGTTTTCTTATCCGGGCGGGATTCCGAGCCATGTCGCCGCCGAAGTGCCGGGGTCGATCAACGAGGGCGGCGAGCTCGGTTACTCGCTGATGCACGCCTACGGCGCGGCCTTCGACAATCCCGATCTCATCGTTGCCTGCGTGGTCGGTGACGGCGAAGCCGAGACGGGCGCGCTGGCGACGAGCTGGCACTCGAACAAGTTCCTCAACCCTGCTCGCGATGGCGCCGTGCTGCCGATCCTGCATCTCAATGGCTACAAGATCGCGAGCCCGACCGTGCTGTCGCGCATCAGCCACGACGAGTTGGAGCAACTGTTCCGTGGCTACGGCTACGCCCCGCATTTCGTCGAGGGCAGCGAGCCCGACGAGATGCATCAGAAGATGGCGGCAACGCTCGATCGCGTCATTGCCGACATCCGCTCGATCCAGGCCGAGGCGCGCACGAACGGCTTTTCGCAGCGCCCGGCCTGGCCGATGATCGTGTTGCGATCTCCCAAGGGGTGGACTGGTCCCAAGGAGGTGGACGGCAAGCCCACCGAAGGCTCATGGCGTTCGCATCAGGTGCCGCTCGCCAAGCTCGCCGAGGATCCAGGCCACCTCGCCATCCTCGAAGATTGGCTACGGAGCTACCGTGCGGAGGAACTGTTCGACACAAATGGCTGGCTGATCCCTGAACTGGCCGAGCTTGCTCCCAAAGGCACCCGTCGCATGGGCGCCAATCCGCATGCAAATGGCGGGCTCCTGCTCAAGGACCTCAGGCTGCCAGACTTCCACGACTATGCGGTCGATGTCCCCGCGCCAGGCATGGCTCAGGTCGAGGCAACCCGCAAGGCGGGCGAACTCCTGCGCGACGTACTCAAGCTCAATGCGGTCGAGCAGAACTTCCGGGTCTTCGGCCCCGACGAAACCGAGTCCAACCGGCTCGGCGCAGTGTTCGAGACCACGGATCGGGTGTTCACCGGAGAGATCGTCGAGAACGACATCCAGCTGTCACCCGACGGGCGAGTGATGGAGGTGCTGAGCGAGCACCTCTGCCAGGGGTGGCTGGAAGGCTATCTACTGACCGGCCGGCACGGCTTCTTCTCTTGCTATGAGGCCTTCATCCACATCGTCGATTCAATGTTCAATCAGCACGCCAAGTGGCTCGATGTCAGCAAGGACGTCCCGTGGCGGAAGCCAATCGCGTCGCTCACTTATCTGCTGACGTCCCATGTCTGGCGGCAGGACCACAACGGATTCTCACACCAGGATCCGGGCTTCATCGATCACGTCGTCAACAAGAAGGCGGGTGTGGTCCGGGTCTATCTGCCGCCGGATGCCAACACGCTGCTCTCCGTCGTCGACCACTGCCTTCGCAGCCGCGACTACATCAACGTCATCGTTGCCGGGAAGCAGTCGGCGCCGCAATGGTTGCCGATCGACGCGGCGGTTGCCCATTGCGCCGCCGGCATGGGCATCTGGGACTGGGCGTCGGATGCCGGCGAGCCAGATGTGGTCGTCGCCTCGGCGGGCGACGTACCGACGATGGAGGCCCTGGCGGCAGTGAAGCTGCTGCGTGAGTGGTTTCCGACCCTGCGACTGCGCTTTGTCAACGTCGTCGATCTCTTGGCACTGCAGGCGCCTGGCCAGCATCCGCACGGCGTTGACGATGCGACGTTCGATGCGATGTTCACCACCGACAAGCCGGTGATCTTCGCCTATCACGGATATCCCACACTGATCCATCGGCTGGCCTACCGGCGCACCAACCATCACAATTTCCACGTGCACGGCTTCGAGGAAGAGGGTACTACGACGACGCCCTTCGACATGGCGGTGATGAACCGGATCGACCGCTTCCACCTGGCCAGGGCTGTGGTCGACCGCGTCTCCTCACTCTCTTCCGAACGCTCGCGCTTTGCGGCATTCGTTGAGGCGAAGCTAGCGGAACATGACGCCTACATCCGCAAGTATGGCGAGGACCTCCCCGAGGTCCGCGACTGGCGGTGGTAATCAATCGCGAGCACTTTGCGCCGGATCAAGGACGGTTGCGCCTTCATGCGGTCTGATGCCGCTGTCCAACATGGCGGTGGCATCATGAAGCGATATTCCAAAGGTTCGATTGCATTTCTAGCCGCAGTCTTGCCGTTGATGACGGCAAGCGCCTGGGCTGCGGGCGATCACAACCATTCCGATGCGAGTGGGACAGTTGAGGCCCCGCTCGACATTGTACGAGCAGCCGATGATCTGCCTGCGCCGATCGGCATCCGTTCGGCGCGGACGGTCAAGGTGAACCTGGATACTGTCGAGGTGACAGGTCGCCTGGCGGATGGCACGGCGTACCACTACTGGACCTTCGGCGCGAAAGTGCCGGGCCCCTTTGTCCGGGTCAGGGTCGGCGACACGGTTGAGGTGACCCTGACCAACGCGGCAGACAGCAGCGAGAAGCACAGCGTCGATTTCCACGCCGCAACCGCGCCGGGTGGAGGTCACTTCGCGACCGAAGCCGCCGCCGGGGAAAGCAAGAGCTTTGCATTCGCGGCGACCAAGCCCGGCCTATATGTCTATCACTGCGCAGTGCCCGAGGCCGCGGAGCACATCGCCAATGGCATGTATGGCCTGATCCTGGTTGAACCCGAGGAGCCGCTGCCGGCGGTCGACCGCGAATTCTATGTCGTGCAGGGAGAGGTCTATACTCACGAAACCTTCGGCACCGAGGGACTTGCTGCCTTCGATCCCGCCAGGATGCACGGCGAGGACGCGGAGTACTACGTGTTCAACGGAGCGGCCGGCGCGCTCGCCGAAGACCCACTCGAGGCCAAAGTGGGCGAGACGATCCGTATCTACTTTGGCGTCGGGGGACCGAACAAGACGGCGAGCTTCCACGTGATCGGCGAAATCTTCGATCGGGTCTATCAGCTTGGCTCGCTCACGAGCCCGCCGCTCACCGACGTACAGACGATCTCTGTGCCTCCAGGTGGTAGCGCCATCGTGGACCTCGAGTTGGAGGAGCCAGGCGATTTCACCCTCGTGGATCACGCGCTGGCGCGGGCATCGCGCGGTCTGGTGGGCAAGCTCGTCGTTCGCGAATAGGCAGGCTAATTGCGCACCGTAGCATTTGGCCGGCGCCAGCTTGAATTGATCGAGCGCAAAGGCCTGGATGTCAGACCATGCGACATATGTCTGCCGCGCTCCATGTGCGGCAGATACCACGGAGGTCGAAAATGAGGTCCTATCCGTTCAGCGCCGAGGCGCGCGGCATGGTTGAAGCACCGGCGGATGTCGTGTTCGCCTTCCTTGACGACCAGGAGAACCTCTCCTCGCACATGAGCAAGCCCTCGGGGATGATGCTGGGCACCACGATGAAGATCGCCATGGAGCCCGATCATACCAAGCGGGTCGGATCGCGCTTCGGCTTTACCGGCAGTGTCTTGGGCGTGCCGCTGAGGGTGGACGAGGTCGTGACCTCCCGGACCCCACCGTCGAGCAAGACCTGGGAAACGACGGAGGAGCCGAGGTTGTGGGTGATCGGACGCTACGGGATGGGTTTTGAGCTGGTGCCTCAGGGCAGCCGCTCCGAGTTGCGTGTCTACATCGGCTACGACCGGCCAAGTGGAGTACTGGGAGGTATTCTGGGACGACTTTTCGGTCCAGCCTATGCGCGGTGGTGTACTCGCATCATGGTGGATGACGCCGCCAAGCACTTCGGACACGCGACAGCGGAGCTGGCATGAAGGCCGAGACCAACTGGTGCGTGATCACCGGCGGCCCAAGTTCAGGTAAGACCACGACCGTCAACATCCTCCGGGAGCGCGGCTATGTGACGACCATCGAACACGCGCGGCACTACATCGACACGCAGCGAGTCACCGGAAAGACCGTCGAGGAAATCCGCGCCAACCAGCTCGTATTTCAGCGCGGCATTCTCGACATGCAGATCGAAGAGGAAAGGGGCATCGATGCGAAGGCGCTCGTGTTCCTCGACCGAGCGCTTCCTGACGCGCTGGCCTACTACCGTTTTCTCGGCCTTGAACCCGACGCCGACTATCTGTCGCTCATCCGGCCGGGCGTTTACCGCTCCGTCTTCGTGCTCGATCTTCTGCCGCTCGCCACCGACTACGCGCGCACCGAAGACCGTGCCGCGCAGATTGAGATCCATCGTCTGCTCACCGAGGTCTACACGGAACTCGGCTATCGTCCGCGCGCGGTGCCGCCTCTGCCGCCCGAGAATCGGGTGGACTTCATCCTGGCGGCTCTCAACGAACCGATCCACCAGGCTCAGACGGCGCCACGCCCACCGAGCGCGGTAGCTCCGTAGTTGGTGAGACCGCGGGGCTTGTAGACCGACAGAACGGTAGCAATCAGCAGAACGATTGCTCCGCCTGACGCGTGCAGCATCATCGAGAATCGCGCGCCGCTGTAGCCGTCGAGATTCCCGCCAATCGCAGCCAGGGCCAACGCGTCGATCGTCTGCGTCTGCAGCATCAGCACCACGACCGCGATGGTCGTCAGGACCAGCTTCACGATCACCCAGTAGTAGCGAAAGAGGCCCCATGGGGTGCCGAGCGATTGCACCACGCCGATGAGCAGCGTCCCGAAGGCCAGCGGGACAATCACCTGCCACGTCACGACCTGCATCGCTTGATATGCGGCGTACGCCAGTTCCGGCCGCGCTGTCGCGCCAGTAATCGCAAGCGCCAGGAAAGCCGAAACGGCACCAACGAAACCCAGAGAGCTCGTGACGTGCAGAACGAGCACGAGTTTGCGCCAAGGAGGCGACAAGGTCATCCGTGCATCCCGCCCATGGCGCCGTGCTGCCACGGACCGTGACCCATCGCCATCAGGATACCGACGGCCAGGATCGCCAACAGGCCGACCCCGACAAAGACCTTGACCCAGTTGGGCATGCCGGTAGCTGCGCGTGCCATCTCATTCTCCGTTGCGATCTGGTGGCGATTTATCGAGACACTATGTATCAATGTCAAGACGGTATGTCTCGACAGCACGCTTCATGTGTGACACCTTCTGACGCATGCCCAAGCTCTGGCACGACACCATCGAAGCGCATCGCTCGGCCGTCGCCGACGCCATCATGGACCGGACTGCCTCCATCGCGGCTTCTGAAGGCGTCCATGCGCTCACGATGGCCCGCATCGCTGAGGAGGCGGGAGTTGGCCGGGCGACACTTTATCGGCATTTCAAGGATGTGGGCGAAATCCTTGCCGCTTGGCACCAGAGGCAGATATCGGCGCACCTCGTGGATCTCGAGAGCGTTCGCGACCGGCATGACAGTCCGCTAAAAGCGCTTGAGGCGGTATTGATTACCTATGCCTTTCACAGCGCGCACGATCATCACGGCAGCCTGGGTCAGGTGCTTCACGCGCAACCGCACGTTCACGATGCGCACCGCCACCTCCAGAGCTTCATCGCCTCCATGGTGGAAACTGCTTCCAATGCAGGACAGATCGACGCTCAAGCAACCCCGGCCGAAGCCGCACGGTACGTGCTCGCTGCAATGCAGGCGCTACCGCCGTCACCGTCCCGGCCGGCGGTGAACCGCCTCGTTGCCATGGTTCTGCAGGGGATAGGCGCCGCTTGACGTTACCCCCGTGGCAAGGAGTAACGGGGGCTGTAACAATTGCGGGCGGACGAGCGGACAGTAACAGTCATGCAGCTCAGTTCGTATCCATCACAGCGCAGAGGTCTGGCATGAAGGCTGGAATTCGGGGTCTCGCGGCGGCAACATCGCTGCTGATCGCTAATGCCGCGATGGCACAGGACGTAGTGCCGCTTGCCGACGTCGCTCACATACACGGGGTCGCTTTCGACGCCCGCCATCCGGGTCAAATCCTGCTCGCCACTCACTACGGTCTCTATCGCAGCGAAGCCGGTGGGCTAGCACGGATCGTGTCACAGGATGGGAGCGACTACATGGGGTTCAGCGTGGATCCTTCCGATCCCGGCGTTCTGCTCGCGAGCGGTCATCCCGCCCAAGGCGGCAACCTCGGCGTCATTGCGTCGAACGACGGTGGGATCACCTGGTCGCAGCGATCGCCGGGCGCGTCGGGACCCGTCGACTTTCATGCAATGACTGTCAGCCGCGCTGATCCCGCCACTATCTGCGGCCTCTTTGGCGCCATCCAGGTCAGCCGTGATGGTGGCAAGACCTGGAGCGTCGCGGGCAGTGCGCCCGAGCGCACGATCGATCTGGCGGCATCGGCACTCGACGCGAACACGCTTTATGCAGGAACAGTTGCTGGCCTCGCTGCTAGTAGCGATGGCGGTGCGACTTGGCGGATGCGGGGCGAGCAGGTCCCGATGACCATGGTGGAGACCGCGCCGGACGGCCGGATCTATGCCTTCTATGCCGGCGTGGGGCTAGTATCAGCGGAGCCGGACGGTTCTGTTTGGCGGCTCGTGAATGGAGACCTGGGCGCGCACGATTTCCTTCATTTTGCGGTCGACCCAGACGATGCCCGCCATATGGCCGCGGTGACGCAGGACAGCCTGATCCTCGAGAGCAGCGACGGAGGAACAAGTTGGTCGCCATTCGACGGCACCTGATTGGGTGGGGCGCGGCGGTCCTTGCGCTCTCCCAGGTCCCGTTTGGGATCGCCCAGGAAGCACCACTGACGGGTGCCGAACTCTATGTTGAGCGTTGCGCTTCCTGTCACGGCGCCAATCTCGAAGGTCAGCCCGATTGGATGGTGCGAGAGCCCGACGGCAAACTTCCGGCTCCGCCTCACGATGCTTCGGGGCATACTTGGCATCACTCAGATAAGCAGCTTCTCACGATTGTCCGAGATGGCCTGGCCGCGATCGTGCCGGGTTACCAGACCGACATGCCAGCGTTTGGCGATCAACTCTCGGACGCAGAAATCCTGGCGATCCTGGATTACTTCAAAAGCCGCTGGCCTGAGCGCGAGCGTGCCTACCAGGCTGCGCGCACCACCGCCGATCCTTAGCTCTTGACCTTGCCACGGGGGGAAGGTGCAAAACCACGTCCACCAACCTCGCGGAGAGTCTGCAAATGACCCACGACCATGATCATCATCACCACGAGCATCATCACCACGCCCATTCGCATAAGCATGCCGACGGCACCGATTGCCATTGCGATCCAGTGACCGACGAGGGTTCGGCTGTCGATCCCGTCTGCGGCATGAGCGTCGAGAAGAGCTCAAGCAGCCTTACCGCCGAGTACCGGGGCGAGACCTACTACTTCTGCTCGCCGGGTTGCCGCACCTCGTTTCTCGCCAACCCCGCCGCCTATGTCAGTTAGAACGCAGGGTTAGGTCAGGGTGTACAATGCACTGAAGACGCAGCTCTCAGAACTGCTGGGCATCAGCAAAGACGCGCTTCACATCCATCTGGGCGTGGCAGTCTTCTTCGGCGTCGCGCTGCTGTTACGACGCCGTCTGGCTGGCTGGGTGCCGTGGCTCGCGCTGCTCGCCGCCGCTCCTGTCCCGTGGCCAGCCAGCCACGGTCCCGCCGCATAGGCTGCCTAGCCTCGCGGAACCGCAGACCCCCCAACTTAGTTCTGCGCCTATGTCCGCCGCACTATCTCGCATACTTCGGACGCTCACCGTTCTCGCCCTGCTGTTGGGAGGAACGGTGAGTCATGACGTGGCGATGGCCAGCGACACAATGGCATCCCGGCATGCCAACGCCGCGGTGCACATAGACGCGGACCGCCACGGTACCCACGATGCCTGCGCCGTCTCTGGCTGCGAGGAATCTGGGGCGCCTTGTTGCATCATGGGGCACTGCCTCCTGGGGATTCCTCTGGCGGCGGAATGCCAGTTTGAAGTCGCGGTGGCGCCCGACCTGGAGGCTGTCGTTCTCCCCGGACGCGCCGCGGGGGTCGTGCGGACCCCGTTTCGACCACCTGCTTTGGTTTGATCGCCGAGGCTGCGGCCTCGAGACGAACAAAGTATCCAACCGAAAGACAGGATCGTCGAAATGATCAAGCACACCCTATTGGTCCTTGGGACCTCCCTCGCCCTCGCCCTCGCCCTCCCGGCCGTCGCCCAGGACACGGCCATGACCTCGGTCGAGCTCCCAGACATCTGCAAGTCCGGAATGCAGCACGACATGGGCTCCATGAAAATGGACATGACCGGGATGGATCAGGCCCATCAGGATCTTGCCATGGGCATGGACGAGACCAACGCCCAGATGATGCAGGGCATGATGGCTGAGGACATCGACGTAGCGTTCGTCTGCGGCATGATCCCGCATCACCAGGCAGCCATCAATATGGCCAAGGCCGAGCTGGAGCACGGTGATAGCGATTGGGCCAAACAAATGGCGCAGAAAGTCATCGATGCCCAGCAGCAGGAAATCGAAGAGATGCTGAACTGGCTCAACGAGCAGAAGTAGACCACGGGAAGGGGGACACCGGCGACGGTGTCCCCCTTCCGCATCTGAGGAAGGAAAGATCATGCACCACGATGACCCGGCCATGCAGGCCTGCATCGATGCCTGCCTTGCCTGCTACAAGACATGCACCGAAACCGCCTATCACCACTGTCTCCACGTCGGCGGCGAGCACGTTGCACCCGCCCATTTCACACTACTGACGGCCTGCGCCGAAATCTGCCGAACCGCCGCGCATTTCATGCTGATCGGTTCTACGCATCATAATCACGTGTGTGGGGAATGCGCCGAAATCTGCGCCGAATGCGCCGATGACTGCGAACGCCTCGGCGACATGCAGAGGTGCGTGGATGCCTGCCGCGCATGCGCCGAAAGCTGCCGGGCGATGGCGGCCTAAGAAACACTACCTCGCCGGAGCAGGAACCTCCGGCGCTGAAAGGCCAGGTCCGCAATCTTCCTCAGCGTCGACGTCACCACGGTAGAAGATCGTTCTCCAGCGCCCAGCGTGCCGTGGGCACTTCTGCCGTCGCTCGCAGTCCATGGCTTCGTGCTTGTGGCACTGGCGTGGGCGATGACCGCGCATCCGATCATTCCCGCACCAGTTCGCACCATCGAAGTTGAACTCATCGACCAGATGGAATTCGAGGACGAGTTCGAAATACCGCCCGACGTGGCGGTGACCCCGCTGGCGGTACCTGTTCCTACTGAGGAACCGGATGCGGCTCCGCCAGCACCGGCAGATGGAATGACGGCAGCAACCGAGCTCTTTGCCAATCGCGTACTCTCTGACCCGCAAAACCGTCAGGTGCGCGAAACGTTGCCCCAGCTCGAGAACACCGAGCGCATCATCCAGCTGTGCGTCATCGAGGGCCTCGAGCAACTCCGTGTGGCGCGGCCAGGCCCGTTGCCGGACTCCATTTCGTCCGCAGCATTCGCGCCGACGCTCCTTCGCGGCCTAACGCTGGACGCACCTGAGGCCGCGTTCCGCGCCGCGAAGCGTTGGTATGGACTCCGCTTCTCCTGCACGGTTGCTCGCGATCTCAGTGGGGTGCAGGGATATCGGTTCGCTATCGGTGATGCTATCCCGGAACAAGAATGGGAAGCGCACGATCTGATCCCCGAAGATGAGGACGAATAGCTGCATTTCCGAACTCCGGCCGTTTTGGCGCCTGAAGTTTTGGACCACTTCTGGCAGCCCCGGCGGGAGGCAGAAGATAGCGTCGCGTCGCTGCGAACTTGACGCGAATTTTTGAATGTCTTGGGCCGTCGAACGGCAATCCAACCGAAAGGCTGGATCATCGAAGTCAGAAGGGGCACGCGAAGTAGTGCCCCTTCTGAGCCGTCGATGACGACCAATGGTGCCTGTCAACCGACAGGCACTTCCTTTGCCGCCGGTGCGCCTCGCAAGAAGAGCAGGCCGAGAGTGGCTGAGCTGGCCGTGGACCTTCCTCATCAACGTGCCGCTGGGTGCACTCGTCTTCCTGCTCGCGCCCACGGTGATCCGCTACACGGCCCCCAGCGTCGGACGTATCGACTGGATCGGCGCCGGTACGATCACGGCCGCGCTTGTGACTGCGGTATATGCGATTGTGACCACCGAACCAGGCCAGTGGAGCTCGGTTCAGACCCTGACATTGCTTGGCGTGGCTGCCCTGCTCCTGGTCATCTTCCTTGCGATCCAGGCCGTTCGGCAGGAGCCGCTGCTGCCGCTTCGCATCTTCAAGGCGCCGAACCTGGCGCTGGGCAACGCGCTCATGGCGCTGCTTGGCGCGGCGTGGATACCGCTGTGGTTCTACCTCAACCTCTACCTGCAGCAGATCCTGCACTTGTCGGCTCTAGCCAGCGGCCTCGCCTTGCTGCCGATGACGCTGACGATCATGGTCATCATGGTCGGACTTTCGGGGAAGCTGATCGGCCGCTTCGGCGTCAAGGCCAATGTGGTGGTCGGTCTCCTCGCGATGGGCGGAGCCTTGCTCCTGTTCACGCAGGTTCCGCCGAACGGTGACTATTTCGCGAACGTGCTGCCAGCCTCGTTGCTCGCCGCGCTCGGCATGGCCCTCGCTTACATCCCAGTCACGATGGCTGCGATGTCCGGCGCTCGTCCTGAGGAAACTGGCCTTGCGTCGGGGCTCGTCAATACGACGTATCAGGTCGGCTCGGCCGTTGGTCTCGCGGCAATGGTGGCGCTCGCTGCCGCTGCTGGGGTTGAAGGGTCTGGCGGGGCTCTGTTAAGCGGGTTCCACGCTGCATTCTCTGGCGCTGCCTGGGTCGCTTTCGCCGCCGCGGCTCGGTGATGACGCCACCGAGGAACACGCCCGCAGTACCGCCAGCGGCGGCCGCGGCGCCCCAGAAGCCGAAGGCCTTACCGAGTTCCGCGCCGTTGCCGCCGAAGAGCCGCATAATGATCGCCAGGGCAGTTGGAGCGATGAGCGCGGCGCCGACGCCCTGCAGGGCCCGACCGGTCAGCAGAACTTCCTGGCTGGTGGCAAGACCAGCCAGCAAAGAGGCGCCGGTCAGAATGGCGAAGCCAAGCATGAACATGCGGCGGGCGCCGAACACGTCACCCAGCTTGCCGCCGAGCAGCAACAGGCCGCCGAAGGCAATGACATAGGCGTTGAAGATCCAGCTCAGGCCGCCTGGCGTGAAGCCGAGGTCCACCTGAATGGCGGGCAGGGCCACGCCGATGATCGAGGTATCGAGGATGACGATGAATTGCGCCGCGCACAAAAGAGCAAGCGCCAACCACCGCCTGGGGTCGGGTCTTTCCATTTTTGAGTTTCCAGTCCTGTTGTCGCTTTCCGCTCAGCGGAAGTCAGATTCATCGCGCCATTTGCGCGACAGTTGGGGGTCGTAAGGTCTCCAACGCTTGGAGGGTCAAGAGCTTCGATTCACAAAGGTGCGAAAGAAAAATGCCCGGCGAGTGAGCCGCCGGGCATCGGAAAGTGCGCGAATTGTCAGTGACTGTGTGCGCGTGGATCGATGCCGGTGACGCCGAAGCGCGGCTGCCGCTTTTTCGCTTCCGGGGCTACTGCGCTCGCAAAACCCTCAATGATGGGGCACTCCGGCCGATCATCACCCTGGCAGTGATCTGCCAGATGCTGCAGCGTGTCGCTCATCGCCTGCAGGGCTCGTGCCTTTTCCTGGAGGGCGTCGATGTGTTGCAGCGCGATCGCCTTAACGTCCCCGCTGGCGCGGCTGCGGTCGCGCCAGAGCGCCAGCAGGTCCTCCATCTGCTCAACCGAAAAGCCGAGGTCGCGCGCCTGGCTGATGAAGCGCAGGGTATGGACGTCGTTGTCGGAATAGACCCGGTAACCCGACTCCGTCCGCAACGGCGATTTGATGAGACGGATGGATTCGTAATAGCGGATCATCTTGACCGAGACGCCGCTTGCCCTAGAGGTTTCTCCAATATTCACGATGGCTCCGTGCAAGTTCAAGGTCGATTGGCCGAAACCCCAGACATGCCCATCCGTAAGCCTTCCAACGGTTGGAGGGTCAAGACTCCCGCTTGGCTGGAATTCCTCGAGCAGGAGTCGGTTGCGCATGCGACGAAAGTAGCAGGACGACGGTGGTCGGAACACTATCTAGTCAAGCGGAGGCCTAGCAGTTCAACGAGCCGCGCAGTCAAGACCGCTGGTGGCTTCATCCCGCTGGAGCGTTCGCGCCGATCCTCGGTCGCGGACTCTACGCTCAACGCGCGAGGCAGAGGCGGTAGTGTTGAAAGAGGGCCGGGAAGAGCCCGTCGCTTTTCGCCGCTGGCAATTCCCCTCTGCCTCCAGCCTCCTCACCAGCCTTCTGCGCTGCCCGACCCTCTATTTGGCTGTTGCCGGGGTGGCACTTCGCGATTGGGCCCTTTTCGATGGCGGAAAGGTCGATAGTTTCCAACCTTTGTCCGAGACGTATACTTCCCATCGTCGAGGCCCGCTGGTGGCGGGGCTACTACTTTGTGTACGACTGCCGGAGGCTCCGCGGTCGCGCACTCTTCTGGGGCTGTTGCAGCACCCCGGGTGTCATGGCTATCAAGGATTTCGTGGTCGACGACATTCCGTCGACGCACCGCTACGAGGTTAGCGGCTGCGCGTACGGGATCATCCTCGTTGTGGATGTAGCGCATAAACATCGCGACTGTTTTGTGTGCTGTAAGCGCCATTCCGACCTTTAGCGGAATGCCCGAATTGGCGATGTCGGTGGCGGCGCGATGTCTGATGCCATGGGTACCTACATGCGGTACGCCAGCCCGTTCCAGGATACGGCGCCATCCGTGATGATAGGTGTTGTCGGTCATCCGCTTTGAGGGATCGAATATTGATGGACAGACGAATGGCGAGTCCTCCAAGCGTGGCGCCGTCTTCAACAGTCGATGGGCTTCGTCACTGAGCGGCTTGGTCATCCCACCGGTTTTGCTGTCCGGCCACGTCACGCGTCGCTGCTCAAGATCGATCCATTTCCACTCGAGCGAGAGCACCTCAGACATACGGGCCGCGAATTCAAACTGAAGTCGGATCGCTAGTGTGATGAACGGATGCTCGAGTCCATCCTGATCGGCACGATTGAGGTAGGCGTAGAGCTTCCGCATCTCATCGTCAGTGATGAAGCGGGTCGATCCTTTCTCGGGATACTTCTGAACGTGTCGGCAGGGGTTGGAAGCATCCGGGCGGAGGCCCCAGACCTCCGCTAGGTTGAACATCTTGCGCAGACAGGCGAGGGTCCTGTTGGCGATGATCGGACGATCCGCCATGGCTGTCATCAGAGCCGAGATGTCGGCCCGCGTGACATCGGGTACCTTCATCCGGCCGATCCGCGGCAGAATGTGGTTCTTGATGTTGAGCTCGTTGGTCTCGACAGTGCTCGGCTTGTTGTGCAGCTTGGAGTGGTCACTGATGAAGCGCTCGCAGAGCTGCTTCACCGTTAGGGCCGCGCGCGCAGCGGACTTTTCCCTACCCGGGTCCTTGCCTTGACGGACTTCCGCAAGCCAGTCCTGAGCGATCTTACGAGCAATCTCGACCGTTAGCTCACCGAAGCGGCCGATCGCGGGCTTGCGGCGGACGCCGGCGTTGGTCTGGTACTGGAGCATGAAGATCTTGCGACCCGCCGGTGTGACCTTGAGGAGGAAACCCGGTACCATCGTGTCGCGGAGTTCGTATTCGCGTTCCTTCGGGGCCGCGGCGTCAACCACGGTCTTTGTCAGTTTGAGTCTGGCCATCTTTCGTCTCCGAACACCAATAAGCTAGGAGCCGAATAGGGGCATTCAGGGTGCTGGCTCCCGGTTAGTACCGCGTGCCAGGGAGAACCTTGAGCGGCCGACGACACAAGCTAAGTGTTTGTGTCGTCGTACTGTTTCGTGGTATTACCTACAGGCGGCGGAAACGAGCATAGCCGCTGTGACTCGGCTCAAAATCCGGTTCCGAAAGGAGTGTCGGTTCGATCCCGACCGGGGGCACCAATCTTCCCGCATCGCCGTCCTCGACAGCATAGATGCCCGGTTCGCGTGCAACTATCGCGGGGCGGTCGTCGTTATCGTTTACGACAGCGGGGCATTCCGGAAAGGATACCTTCATGCGTTTGGCAATCGCCGTATTGGCATTTACGGGGCTCGCGTTCGCCGGCACCGGGGCCTCGCAGGCGGCCCCCTGTGCGGCGGACTATGTGCTCGCCCCCGACAACTCCGCACTCTCGATCCTGTTCAGCGATCTCACGGTCGAGGGCAGCGGCAGTGTGCAGTGCACGATCGACGTTCCACTCGAGCTGCCGCAGGGGATGAGCCTTGGGGTCTATCGCGTCGACTATCGTGGCTTTGCCAGCCTTGACAAGAAGGAGGTCGCAACGCTCGACGTCGACTTCGCGCTCGGGCCCAAGGGCAACAGCCGGCAGTTCAAGCGTTCGGTGCGCGGCGCGATGGAAGACGATTTCGCGTTCAGCGAGAACATCGGCGCCGGGCTGATGAAGCGCGTGGGATGTGGCGTCGATGCGCGGCTGCGCGGCAGTGTCTCGCTCGCGCTCAAGGGCAGCGGCGACGCGCTCGCAACGCTCGATACAGGCGACGGCGCCTCGCGCCGCGGCCTCGTCTACCGCTTCAATCTCAAGGCGTGCTGAGCGCTATTTCGTCAGCTCGAGATGCGATTTGATCTCGGCGCTCGAGCCAGGGCGCTTGACGTTGGTGTCCACCACGATGCGGCTGGGGGTGAGCTTCATCACCGAGGTGCCGATGGCGATACCCTTGAGCTTGGCGTTGAACACCACGGCATTGCCGCTCTTGGTGCCCACTGTCACTTCGCCGCCCGGCGAGGTCGCCTCGTAGCGGCCCGCAGCGTCGTTGTAGGAGACGATGCCCGAGAAGTTCTGCGCGCCGAATTCGGGTACGTCGCACTTCACGCTGAAGTTGATGCCCTCGCTGCGCTGGCGGATGGTGGCGCGACAGCTCAACTCGCCCGTTTCGTCGCCGGTCAGCGTGCCCTTGCCGTTCCAGATGCCCACCAGCCGGCCGAGGAATGCGTTCTCGCTGGCGCCGGCGAGGGCGGGCAGCGGCGTCAGGGCGAGGGCGAGGGCGACGGCAATCGAAACGAGACGGGACATCGGGGCTCCATGCATGATTCGAGGCAAAATGGCATGCGGCGAAACGGAGCGGGAGAGGCCAAGCGCATCCGTCCACGAAAAGAGCGGCGCCCGGCGGACGCCGCTCGCGGGCGAGGGGGGTGACGTCAGACCGGGGGCAGGAAGCCGTAGGCGGTCCGGTAGTCGCGGATCTGCTGCTCCGAGTAGGCGGGAGCTTCTTCGTCGAAGCCCCGCCAGCCCTCGGCCAAATAGTCCGAGCGACGCCGGTCGAGGTCGACGCCGGCCGCATTGTTGAGGATCGCGGCGGCCGAATCGGCGCGTGTCTCCTCGGCGCGGACCGAGACCAGCGTACCGCCGCGACGCACGCCCTCGGCATAGATGTGCGCGGTCTCCTCGGGGACGCCCGCATTGGCCAGTGCGCCCAGCAGGCCGCCCGCTGCGCCACCCACCGCCGCGCCGGCGAGCGCGCCGACGGCCGTCGCCAGCAGCCAGCCGCCGGCGATGACGGGACCGATGCCGGGGATGGCGATGGTGCCCAGCCCAGCCAGCAGCCCGGCGCCGCCACCGGCGAGGGCGCCGACGCCGGCGCCGGCTGCGGCGCCTTCCTCGGCGTCCATGTCGTCTTCGTACTGGATGTCGCCAGCCACATTGTTGGCGACAATGGAAATGTCGGCGCTCGAGATGCCGGCGTCCTTGAGCGACCGTACGGCGGATGCCGCGTGGTCATAGGTGTCGAACAGGGCGGTGATGGTGCGCATGGGCGTCCTCCTCAGGCAGTGGGTGTGGAGCGCATCTCGCCCCATTGCCGCACCAACGCCGCGCCGCGCGGCGCGTTCCCTCACAGTCCCGCGAAGCGGCGGAGCAGGAACATGGCGAGCACCCCGCCCGCGATCGTCGCCAGCACATTGCGCGTGGCCAGATAGACCAGCGTCGCGGCGGCTGTGGCGAGCCATGCGGCAGGACCGCCCTTGAGCACATCGGGTGCGATCAGAGCGGCGAGAACGGCGCCGGGAATGTTGCGCATCCATAGGGCAACAAAGCCCGTCGTCGGCAAGCGCTCGGCGATCAGGAAGCCGCCGACACGGATGGCATAAGTGACGGCCGCCATGCCCAGGATCGCGAGCAATGCATCAAGCGGCATCGCGCATCCGGTGCTGGAGGAATGCGCCGAGCAGGCTGCCGCCCAGGCCGCCGGCGATGATGTACCAGGTCCCCGGCACCAGCATCGACACGCCGATGGCGATGGCACCGCCCGCCAGCCACGGCACGAGATCGCCGCGGCCCTTCCACATGCTGAGCAGCAGCGCGAGGAAGGTCGCGGTGAAAGCGAAGTCGAGTCCATAGGCGGTGGGGTCGTCGATGACCGCGCCCAGCATGCGGCCGGTCAGCGTCGAGCCCACCCAGCCGATCCAGGCGAGCGTCCCCGCGCCCAGCATGAAGGCGGCGCCGCCGCCACCCTTGGCGTGCTCGGCCATCGTCATCGCCCACACCTCGTCGCTGACGAGGAACATGGCAAGCAGCGCGCGCCAGCGCGGCAGGTGCTCGAACTGTGGCCGCAGCGTTGCGGTCATCAGCAGCATGCGCAGATTGATCACCGCCGTCGCGACGACGATCGAGGCGACCGGCAGGCTGAGCGGGGACCACATGTCGATCGCCACGAACTGGCTTGCGCCGGCATAAACCAGGCCGCTCATCAGCACGACCTCGAGCGGTGTGAGTCCCGCCTGTCCGGCAAGCACGCCCCATACCACGCCATACGAGGCGATCGAGATCGCGACCGGCAGGAACAGGCGCATCCCGAGGAAGAACGATTTGCGGGGGTGGGGAGCGGGTGCGTGCAACGGCGTTCGAGTCTGGTTCGGGCACAAGCCTAGCAGGCCCTGGCGGGTTGGCCCAATCAGCAATGATGATGGCGCCCATCGCGGGCGGTGATCGATCCTAAGCGATGCTTAGCATTGTCCCTGCCCATCTTGTCCATTGTTGACGCTGATCGTCCGGGCACGATAAAGAGCCCGCCGCACGTTCCAATCCTTGAGCTCTGACCCGCCGGCATCCTAGGGGATGTGAAGTGGCCTCCGGTCCCCTGCGACCGCCTGCCTTGGGCCGTGCAGTTCGCCCTTTCGGGTCAAACGGAGTTCAACGATGGCTGCCCCCATGCACCGCCCGCTCTGGCAGCGGTTCCTTCTGTTCCTCGTGCCGCTGATGATCAGCAACATCCTGCAGTCGCTGTCGGGCACGGTAAACTCGATCTATATCGGCCAGCTGCTGGGCGTCGAAGCGCTCGCGGCGGTGTCGACCTTCTTCCCCATCATGATCCTGCTGATCTCGTTCATCGTCGGGCTCGCCTCGGGCTCGACGGTGCTGATCGGCCAGGCGTTCGGCGCCAGGAACATCGAGAAGGTCAAGCAGGTCACCGGCACCACCATCACCTCGTCCTTCATCCTGGGCATCGTCGTGGCGTTCATCGGCATCTTCTTCACCGAGCCGCTGATGCGTCTCCTCGGCGCACCCGAGAACGTGCTGCAGCAATCGGTCAGCTATGGCCGCATTGTGCTCATCGGCATGCCCGGCTTCTTCATCTTCCTCATCGTCACCTCGGTGCTGCGCGGCGTCGGCGACACGGTCACGCCGATGATCTCGCTGGTGCTGTCGATTGCGGTGGGCCTCGTGGTCACGCCGGCGCTCATCCTGGGCTGGTTCGGTCTGCCGCAGATCGGCGTCGACGCGGCAGCGGTCGCCTTCATCGCCGGCTTCATGGCGGTGTTGGTGTTCCTGTTCTTCTACCTGCGCGCCCGCAACAGCCCGCTCGCCCCCGATGCGGCGCTGCTGCGCGACCTGAGGATCAACCTGCCGCTGCTCGGCACCATCCTCCGCCTCGGCGTTCCCGCCGGCGTGCAGATGATCGTGTCGTCGCTCGCCGCTATCGTCGTGGTGGGCGTCGTCAACCGCTTCGGCTCCAACGCCACGGCGGCCTATGGCGCGGTCAACCAGGTGCTGAGCTATATCCAGTTCCCGGCCATGTCGATTGCCATCGCCACCTCGATCTTCGGCGCGCAGGCGATCGGCGCCGGCCAGACCGACCAGCTTCGCCGCATCGTGCGCACTGCACTGATGATGAACCTCATCATCACGGGTGCGCTGGTGATCGTCGCCTATGTGTTCTCGCAGCATCTGGTGGCGCTGTTCATCACCTCGCCCGAGGTCATGGAGATCACTGAAACGCTGCTCCACATCGTGCTGTGGTCGACGGTGCTGTTCGGCTTTGCCTCGGTGTTCTCGGGTATGATGCGCGCCTCGGGCGATGTCATCGTGCCGATGGTGCTGAGTCTTGCCTGTATCCTCATCGTCGAGTTGCCGCTGGCGCTGTTCCTCTCGAGGACGTCGCTGGGCCTGAGCGGCATCTGGTGGGCCTACGGCGCGAGCTTTACGACCATGCTGCTCCTCCAGTCGGGCTACTACTGGTTCTTCTGGAAGAACAAGCCGATCAAGAAGCTGATCTAGGGCGCATCGCGCGCTCGATCCAGTCGACGGCGAAGGGAACGATCTGTCTGGCTTCGACCAGCACGCATGGCGCGGCGCCCACGGTGCCGCGCCGGCCCTTTCCGGTGGCAAGGAACGCCTCGACGATGGTGGCGAAATAGTCATCGGCAAGGCCGTCGGGCGGGTCCGACGTGTCGAATTCCTCGAAACGGCGCCACACAGTTTCACCCTCCACCAGCATCGGTGTCTCGTAGTGGCGGATGCGCTTGGGCGTGAACGCGGCCAGGTGCTCGGCGTGGTGCAGCAGCGTCATCGTGTCGAGCGGGGCGCCCAGCATCAGCGTCTTGCCGCCGGCCTCCACCAGCTTGCCCAATGGCGATTGCGGCCCGTAGCCATAGTCGAGCGCTTGATCGGCGGTGAACCAGTCGGCCCGGCCACCGATCGCGGCCATCGAGGCGCCGGGATTGCCGCTGCGCCGCGCGCCGGGCGTGGTGCGCAGCATTTCGGGGAAGAAGCCGGTGTCGCGCACCGATCGCGAGGTCAGCGGATCGAAGGGTCGCGCCTCGGTACGAAGCTCCGGATGGTCTTCGATGTCGTCCTGGCCGTCCCAGTCGGTGTAGCCGACGATCGTGCCGGCGGGGCCCACGGCATCACGCAGGGCGTCGAGTATCGTCTGGGCGCCGCCCATCACCGGTCCGACCTTGCGCAGCGCCGCGTGCACCAGCACCGCGTCCCCAGGCGCAAGGCCGAGGGCAGTGAGGTCAGCCGCGAGGCTCGATCGGGTCGCGAGCGGCCGCTGACTCAGTTGGCCGCACCGGCATAGCGGCGTTCAGGCTTGGGCTCGCTGGCCGCTTCGTGCACGCGGTCGTAATTGGCGCGCGCCTCGCTGACCGAGCCCATGTGCTCGGCGGCCCAGTTCCACAGATTGTCGAGCGGCCCGGTCAGGGTGCGGCCGAGTTCAGTGAGCTGATACTCGACGCGCGGCGGAATCTCGGGATAGACTGTGCGCGTCACCAGGCCGTCGCGCTCGAGATTGCGCAGGGTCAGCGTCAGCATGCGCTGGCTGATGCCGCCGATAGCGTGGCGCAGTTCGTTGAACCGCATGGTCTTGCGGGTCAGGTGGCCCACCACCATCACGCTCCATTTGTCGCCGATGCGGTTGAGGATGTCGCCCATCGCGCCACAGATTTGAACCTGATCGCCGTCCGCCCGGAATGCCATGTGCTGTCGAGTCCTGAGTGATGTAGGCACCAATATAGTGCGGGTTACTGTCTGTGCCTAGGGCTCAAACCGCGCCTTGGCCGCGATTGCGACATGAAGGCACGTGCCTGAGCGTTGACGGGCGCCGCCGCGGCATGGTCGTTCGTCCGGGCTGTTGTGGGAGGCACCGATGAGCGAAGACCGGATCCGCGAGCTGGTGGACCAGATGACGCTGGCCGAGCAGGTGAGCCTGCTGTCGGGCGAGGACATCTGGTCGTTGCCGGCCATTGCCCGCCTCGGCATCCACAAGCTGCGCGTCACCGACGGTCCCAATGGCGCGCGCGGTGGGGGTGGGCTGGTGGGGGGCGTCAAGTCCGCCGCGTTCCCCGTCGGCATCGCGCTCGGCGCCACCTGGAACACCGAGCTGGTCAAGGAAGTGGGCAGCGCCCTTGCCGACGAAGTGAAGTCCAAGGGCGCGCACGTCTCGCTGTCGCCCACCGTCAACATCCACCGGTCGGTCACCAATGGCCGCAACTTCGAGTGCTATTCCGAGGACCCGGTGCTGACCGCGCAGCTCAGCGGCGCTTTCATCGCCGGGCTGCAGGAGCAGGGGATCGCGGCCACCATCAAGCATTTCGTCGGCAACGAATCCGAGATCGAGCGCACCACGATCGACTCCATGATCGATGAGCGCACATTGCGCGAAGTCTACCTCATCCCCTTCGAGCATGCGGTGAAGGTCGCGGGTACCTGGGGCATCATGAGCTCTTACAACCGGCTCAACGGCACCTACACGTCCGAGAACGAATGGCTGCTCACGCAGGTGCTGCGCAACGAGTGGCACTACAGCGGTATCGTGATGTCCGACTGGTTCGGCTCGCACGCCACGGCCGCCACCGTCAACGCCGGGCTCGATATCGAGATGCCCGGCCCGCCGCGCGACCGCGGTCAGAAGCTCGTCGACGCCGTGGCCGCCGGCGAGGTCAGCGCTGACATGGTGCGCGAGCGCGCCCTCAACGTGCTGCGCCTCATCGACCGCACCGGCGCCATCGACGACGAGCGCCCCTACGAGGAGCGCGCCGACGATCGGCCAGCGCATCGCGCGCTGATCCGACGCGCCGGCGCCGAGGGCACGGTGCTGCTGCAGAACCACGGCCTGCTGCCGCTCGACCCCGCCACGGTCGGCCGGGTCGCGGTCATCGGTCCCAATGCGAAGACCGCACAGATCATGGGCGGCGGCAGCGCTCAGCTCAATCCGCACTATGCCGTCTCGCCCTGGGATGGCCTTGCCGCCGTATTCGGCGAAGGGCGGCTCAGCTACGCCATCGGGGCCACCAATCATCGCTACGAGCCCAGGCTCGAGCAGCGCTTCGATGTCGAATTCTTCAACTCGCCCGACCTCAGCGGCGAGCCCGTGCATCGCGGCGAACAGCAGGGCGGCGAGATATTCCTGTTCGGCTATGTCGCGCCCGGCATCACCGATCGCCAGGTCTGGTCGGCGCGCTACAGCACCGACTACGTCCCCGCCTATACCGGCGAGCATCGCGTCGGCGTCCTCTCGGCCGGTTTCACGCGCGCCAAGGTCGACGGCCGGCTCGTCGCCGACAATTGGGGCGGCCACTGGAAGGCGGGCCGCAGCTTCTTCGAGGAAGGCTCGGACGAAGTCGTGGGCACCATCTATCTCGAGGCGGGCCGCTCCTATCGCGTCGAGCTCGAGTTCGGCAAGAAGCCGTTCCGCATCCTCGACTTCTCCGCCGCCCGCATCGGCATCGGCCTGCCGCTGGGCGACAAGGCCATCGCCGCCGCGGCCGCATTGGCGCGCGATGCCGATGTCGCCATCGTCTGCGTCGGCCGCACCGGCGAGTGGGACACCGAGGGCTCCGACCTCCTCGACATCAAGCTGCCCGGCCGCCAGGACGAGCTGGTGAGCGCCGTGGCCAGGGTTAACCGTCGCACCATCGTCGTGCTGCAGACTGGCGGCCCCGTCGAAATGCCGTGGCTCGACGACGTCGCAGCGGTCGTCCAGTCCTGGTATCCGGGCCAGGAAGCCGGCAACTCCATCGCCGATGTCCTCACCGGTGCCGCCGAGCCCGGCGGCCGCCTGCCGCAGAGCTTCCCGGTCCGCTGGAACGACAATCCAGTCCACTCGCAGGACCGCGAGATCTATCCCGGTCTCGCCGGCAAGGTGCGCTATGAGGAGGGCGTGTTCGTCGGCTATCGGCACTACGACCGGCAGGGCATCGCGCCGCTGTTCCCGTTCGGCTTCGGCCTCGGCTACACCAGCTTCGAGCTCAGCGACCTCGCCGTCGACGACAGCCGGTTCGAGGCCGATGGCGCGGTGAGCGTCTATGTCACGCTCGCCAATATCGGGGCGCGCGCCGGCAGCGAAGTGGTGCAGCTCTATGTAGGCGACGAGTCCTCGTCGGTGCCGCGTCCCGCCAAGGAGCTCAAGGCCTTCGCCAAGGTGCAACTGGCGGCGGGCGAAACCGCGCGCGTCAAGCTCGAGCTCGGCGAGCGCGATTTCGCGTTCTACAGCGTCGAGGCGAAGCACTGGGTGGTCGAGCCCGGCGCCTTCACGCTGATGGTGGGAACCTCGGCGGCCGACATCAGGCTCAGCGCCCAGATCCGTCGCAACAACCGCGTACTGATCCCGGTCTAGGCTGCCGCCTGCCGCGGCGTGGTGCCGTACTGCGCCGCATGCAGTCCGACATAATAGTCGAGGTTCTCGTCGGCCAAGCCGAGCGCTTCCAGCACGCGTGCCATGAAGCTCACCGGCGACGTCCCCGCCGCCGTCACGATGCGATCAGCGAGCACCGCCTCCGCGCCGGTGCGATAGTGCGCCGCGCCACGATAGCCGGTCTGGTCGAGCAGGCCGGGCTGGTTGGAGGTATGGGCACGCGTGTCGAGCAGCCCGGACTTCGCCACCTGCAGCGTCGCCGCGCAGATGCCGCCCACCACCTTGCCAGCCGCATGGGCCCGGCGCAGCAGGTCGGTCACGTCGGGCGCCGCCTCCGACTCCCAGATCGTGCCGCCGCAGATCAACAGCACGTCGAGCGCGTCGACGTCGATGTCCTCGACGGCAAGATCGGCCGCGACCCGCATGCCGCCCGATGAGCGGACCGGCTGTCCGCCCGGCGTCGCATAGGCCGTCTCGAAACCATAAAAGCTCCGTCCCGCCGCATTGATCAGCGCGGTCTCCCAATCGGCGAAACCCTCGGTCAGCACTGTCACGATCCTGGTCATCTCGATCTCCTTTTCGATGACCCCGGAATACGGCTTCCCGCTGCCAGAATGTGGCAGCAGACAGCGGTTCAAAATCCTGTCAGCGCCGCCCGCTTTCCTTGAGGCGGTCACACTATGGGGCTACAAGCGATCCCACTGATTTCGCCGAGATATACGATTTGACACAGGTCGCGCGGATCGCCCGGAAGCTGGCCCTTGGCCTTGTGATGCTCGGGCTCACGATCCAGTCCTCCACCGCTATTCCCTTGCTGCTCGTCGATGCGAGAACACTTCAGGTCCTCTACGAGGAGGACGCCGGCGCGCCGTGGCATCCGGCTTCGCTCACCAAGATGATGACGGCCTATCTCGCCTTCGCCGCGGTCAAGGACGGCCGCATCAGCCTCGATACGCCGGTCACCATCTCGCAGCATGCCTGGAACCAGGCGCCGGCCAAGTCGGGCCTCGACAAGGGCGCCGCCGTCACCCTCAAGGACGCGCTCTACATCATGCTGGTCAAGTCGGCCAACGACATGGCCGTGGCCATCGCCGAGACCATCGGCGGCGACGAGAAGACCTTCGTCAAGCAGATGAACTTGATGGCCGCCGAAATGGACCTCACGGCCACCAATTTCGAGAACGCCAACGGCCTCAACGACGACAAGCAGGTGTCGAGCGCCCGCGACCTCGCAATGCTGGCTCTCTACCTGCAGCGCGACTATCCCGAATATGAGGAGATGTTCCGCGCCCAGGCGGTCAAAATCGGTAAAACGACGCTCAAGACCTCCAACGAAATGCTCGAGCATCTCGACGGCATGACGGGCATGAAGACCGGCTACATCTGCTCGTCGGGTCTCAACATCGTCGCCACCATGCAGCGCGACGGTCGCTCGCTGATCGCCGTGGTGCTCGGCGGCTCGTCGGCGCGCGAGCGTAATGAGCTCGCCGCCCAGCTCTTCCTCCGCGGCCTGTCGGGCGCCCTTTCGCCCACTGGCCGCACCGTCGTGCAGTTGGCCAATTCAGGCGGCGAGCCCACTGACATGCGGCCCTATATCTGCGGCGCCAAGGCCAAGGAATACGTCAAGCAGCGCGAGGCGGATTTCCCGATGGGCCTCAAGGGTCAGCCGAGCTACCTCACCGACGACATCGCCGGCCCGACCTATGTCGCCACCGATCTGGGCAAGGTCGTCACCGGCATCCCGCTGCCCCGGCCGCGTCCCACGCCGCAACTGCAGCTCGCCTCCAACTAGGCGTCCGGCCCCCGCGCGATCGCGAACCGCATCACCTCGCCTTCCAGGGTCATCTCGCAGGCGTGACCGTTCTGCGTGCAGAACAGTGGAATGTCGATCTTGGCGATGGGATCGGTGGCCAGCACGGTGAGGCGCGTGCCGGGCCGCAGCTGTCCCAGCCGCTTCTCCGTCCTCAGCACCGGCAGCGGGCAGCGCAGCCCGCGGCAGTCGATGATTTCGTCAGGCAACGATGACGACCCAGTAGACGCCGTAGGGCGAGGTTTCCTCGTAGACCACGGCGATGCCGGCGCGGGTGACGCTGGTGCCCGACATCACCAGCGATTGCTGGTTGGAATTGCGCCAGCCTGAAAACGTCTCGGCGAAGGTAGCATAGCCGGCCGAGTAGCGGATTTCGCTGGTGCCCTCGGGCTTGGCCGCCTGGCGGCCGGTCTTGGCATAATTGGCGGCGATGATCTTGGCCTGCGCGCTCAGCGCCGGATCCTCGGTCAGCGGCCCGGCGCCCACGGTCGAGCGGTAATGGTTGATGATGCCGATCGCCTCGGCCGAATTGAGCTGCGCCGTCCCCGAATCCATGCGCTGCGTCAGCCCGTCCGACAGCCGGGTCGACGAACATGCCGCCAGGGCCGTCACCAGAATCGCGGCAACGGCAAAGCGGGCGAGGGTGGTGGCAATCATCATCCGGGCGGGCCTTGGGTCAGTGATGGAGATCGCGCCACTATAGACCAGGACGCGCCTTTTGTATGGCGATCCGGCGGAAAACCGTCTGCCGGCCGGGCGAGTGGCTTTGGTGGCCCCGATGAGATTCGAACTCATGGCCTTGGGATTAGGAATCCCACGCTCTATCCTGCTGAGCTACGGGACCACTCGCAGGGCTGGATAGCAAATGTCGGCAGCGCTGCAAACCAGGTTCGCGGGATAGCGGCGGCCTGTGGTCCGAGCGGAACAGGGGGCGCCCGGTCGAGCGCCCCCGAACGAGCCTCTTACTTCTGCTCGCCGAGCCAGCTGAGCATGTCGGCGATTTCCTGCTCCTGGGCGTCGATGACCTTCTGGGCCATGTCGCGGGCCCACTGGCTGTCGCCATGCTTGAGCTCGGCCCGCGCCATGTTGATCGCGCCCTGGTGGTGCGGGATCATGGCGCAGACAAAGGCCACGTCGATGTCGGAGGCCATCATGGCCTGCATCATCTGCGTGTTGGTCTCGTCCATGCCCATGGCAAGGTCCTGGTGGGCCTGGTCCATGCCGCCCATGTCCATCTTCATGGTGCCCATGTCGTGGCTCATGCCGGTCTTGCAGATGTCGGGCAGTTGCGCGGGGATTGCAGCGTCCTGCGCGGTGGCGGGCAGGGCGAGGCCAAGGGTGACGGCGCAGGCCGCCAGAGTGAGTTTCAGCATTTGGACAATCTCTGTGATTTGGTTTGGTGTTGCGTGACGAGCGGGGTCACGCGGCGCTAGGGGGGCGGAACGGCTTGTCGGCGATCGCGCCGGTCAGCGCCGGCACCGCGTCGGGCTCGGGAGTCGGGGGCCGCTCCGGACCAAACTCCATCTGCGCCGTCGCCACGATGCCGATCAGGCACTGGCCCATCACGCAGCAGGGCGACTCGTCCCGGTCGCATTCGGTCGGCGCGCAGCCGTGCTCGTGCCCGGTCATCAGCATGTGGGCACTGTCCGCCATGCCGGTATGAACAGGCATCGTCTCCGCCATCGCCGCGTCATGGCCGGCGATGCTGCCCAGAAGGAACAGCAGCACGGTCAGGGCGCGAAGCAGGCTGGTGGGGCGAAACGGCATGGCGAGGCTGGCCTACGAAGCCTGTAGCCGCGCCAGGATCTGCTTCATCTGCTCGATCTCCTGGCGCTGCCCGGTCACGATCCCCTCGCACAGCGTCTTGAGTTCGGCATCGGTGATATCGGCCTGCCGGCACATCAGGATCGCGCCCGAGTGGTGCGGGATCATCGAGGCGACGAACTGCTCATTGCCGATCGGCGTCTGCGTGCGGATCCCCGCCAGCGCCAGCACGAAGGCGACGATGAAGACTGCATATAGAACGAGGTTCGCAGTGCGACTGGGATACATCGAGGGCATCAGCGCCAGCATCAGCACCCCCATCGGCGCTGCCATGGTCACCGCCATCAGCGCCATGTTGGCGTTGTTGAAGAAGTCGCCCCAATTGTCGACCATGCTGAACATCAGGAAGTACATGGCGACGAGGCTCAGGGCCATGTTGAGGGCCAGCGCGGCGTAGGGGCCGAGCCCGCGCCTTGCGTGCGCGGCATGCTGGGTCGTAGCGCCGGTTCGGTGCGGGCCGTGGTCTTGCTGATCCGACATTTGCGTTCGCCTTTGGCTGGTGCCGAGGCAGCGGTGCTAAGGCTTCCCACAGGGGTAAGGTCAATGCCTCTTCACCCATCGAGCGCGCACAGCCCGGATTTGCCGGCCCTGAGCTGTGGCGCGGGCGCAACAAGGCGGCGCAACTGCCCTGCGTAGCGGGATTTTCGCCGCAATCTGCTGCATTCTGTTTTTGACCTTCTCTGGGGCGGGATTTGCTCGCAAGACATGCGGTTTGGGGCGCAGTGGCTGCTGTTGTGATGTCGAGCGTCGCCGCGCCCGCCTGCGAGGGCCTGCGCGATGGGCCCAGGGGCACTGTCACGGAGATCGTCGACGGCGATACACTGCTGCTCGACAACGGTCTTGTCGTCCGCCTCATCGGCATCCAGGCCCCCAAGCTGGCGCTCGGGCGAGAGGGCCATTCCGACTGGCCCGGGGGCGATGCGGCGAGGGCCGCGCTGATCGCACTCGCCTACAAGAAGCCGGTGCTGTTGCGCTATGGCGGCGAACAGGTCGATCGCCATGGCCGGCTCCTTGCCCAGGTCAGCGTCACGGGCGACGCACCGGTCTGGGTGCAGCAGGCCATGCTCGAGCGCGGGCAGGCGCGCGTCTACTCCTTCCCCGACAACCGGTCCTGCCTTGCAGAATTGATGAGCGCGGAGACTCGGGCACGGGCCGCGGGCCTTGGCATCTGGGGCGATTCTTACTACAGGGTGCGGCGCGCCGACCGGCCGGCCGATCTTGCAAAACGCGCGGGACACTACGAACTGGTCGAGGGCCGCGTGCTGAGCGCCGAGAAAGTCGGCGCGCAGGTGTTCCTGAACTTCGGGCGCTTCTACAAAGAGGACTTCACCGCCGTGATCGATGCGCGAGCGCTTCGTCTGTTTGCCGATGCCGGGATCGATCCGGGCAAGCTCGGCAACGCGCTCGTCCGGGTGCGCGGCTGGATCGATGATCGCGACGGTCCGCGCATCGCGGTGACCCACCCCGAGCAGGTCGAGCTGTTGGCGACCCCATGATCCGTACGCTGCACCTCGCGCTGGCCGCTGTCCTGCTGCTGCTCCTCGCCGGCTGTTCGAGCGTGCTCGGGCCGGGCGTCGCCGTGTCGACCACCGGCGACAATATGGCGCCGCCGGTGACCGACAGCGGCGATCCGGAGGACGACATGATCGGGGCGCGCGAGAATCCCCGCATCGTCGCGTCCTATGGCGGCATCTACTCCGACCGGCCGGCCGAGATCATGCTGGTGCAGATCGTGAGCAAGCTGCTGGCCGCCGCCGACCAGCCCAATACCCGCTTCACCGTCACCATCCTCGACAGCGCCGAGGTCAACGCCTTCGCACTGCCGGGCGGCTACATCTATGTGACCCGCGGCATACTCGCGCTCGCCAACGACCAGAGCGAATTGGCCGCGGTTCTCGCGCACGAGATCGCGCACGTCGTGCTCAAGCATGCGCGGGCCCGGACCAACCGCATCCGCACTACCGAGATCGTCGACAAGGTGGTCACCGGCGTGTTCGGCGCCGATCCTTCCACCGACCAGTCGTCCAACAAGGCCAAGCTGTCGCTCGCCGCCTTCAGCCAGGCGCAGGAGCTTGCCGCCGACAAGGAAGGCATCCTGATCGCCGGCAAGGCCGGGTTCGATCCGCATGCCGCCGCGCGCTTCCTCGCCGCGATGGGGCGCTTCGCCCAGTTCACCGCCGGCGACGCCGACCAGGGCGACGACTTCCTGAGCTCACATCCCTCGACGCCCGACCGCATCCAGAAGGCCACCGAGCATGCCCGCGCCTTCTTCGGCGCGCCCGGCCTCGGGTCGCAGAACCGCGCCGAATACATGAGCGCGGTGGCCGATATCCTCTATGGCGACAGCCCCAAGCAGGGCGCCATCATCGGCCGCAAATTCGTGCACCCAACGCTCAAATTCACCTTCTCGGTGCCCGAGAACTACAGCCTCCAGATCAGCAAGGGTGCCGTGGTGGGCGTTGCCGGCGACGGCGAGGCGGTGCGCTTCGACAGCGCCGAAGTGCCCGCCAGCATGGCGCTCGCCGACTATCTCAAGTCGGGCTGGATCGCGGGGCTCCGTCCCGAGACGGTCACCACCGGCAAGCAGAGCGGCTTCGACACCGCGTCCGGCATCGCCGCGACCGACCAGTGGAACTTCCGAGTCGAGGTCGTGCGCTTCGAGAGCCGCGTCTACCGCTTCATCTTCGCGGCGCGGATCGACAGCGAGCTGTTCGCCCGGGCCGCTGCCTCGACCCTCAAGAGCTTCCGCGCCGCCACCAATGCCGACCTCCGCCAGGTCCGCTCGCTGGCCGTTCGGACGGTCACCGCGGGCGCCGTCGACAGCGCCGACTCGCTCGCCCGCAGGATGGCCGACATCCCGGGCGGCACGAACCTGTTCTACATCCTCAACAACCTCTATCCCGGCGACCCGGTCACCCCTGGCGCTGCCTACAAGGTCGTCGGCGTTCAGTAGACGTCCCGCGTCCTTCGAATGAAAAAGGCCGGCATTGCTGCCGGCCTTTGCATATCTTTGCCCGTCTTTGGGCAGGATCTCGGTTTGGCTTACGCCGCAGCTTCCTCGGCGTCCGGCTCGGTCTTGGGACCGCGGCGCGGGCTCTTGGCGAGCTGCTTTTCGATGAGCTGGATGGCCTCGGTCAGCGTCAGCTTGTTGACCGCGGCGATTTCGCGGCTCATCCGGTCCATCGCCTGCTCGAAGAGCTGGCGCTCCGAATAGCTCTGTTCCGGCTGGTCGTCCGAGCGGTAAAGGTCCCGCACGACTTCGGAAATCGCGATCAGATCGCCCGAATTGATCTTGGCCTCATACTCCTGGGCGCGGCGCGACCACATGGTGCGCTTGACGCGGGCGCGGCCGGTGACGGTGTCGAGCGCCTTCTTGACGGTGTCTTCCTCGGCCAGCTTGCGCATGCCGACGGACTTGATCTTGGCGGTCGGGACGCGCAGCGTCAGCTTGTCCTGTTCGAACGAGATCACGAACAGTTCCAGTTTCAGTCCAGCAACTTCCTGCTCGTCGATAGACGTAATCATCCCCACGCCATGGGCGGGGTAGACGATGTACTCGCCAGTCTTGAATCCGAGGCGCTGCACTGACTTCTTGGCTACCATGAAATACTCCTTTGACGCCGCCGCCGGACTGGTTCTTTGCGGAAGACCGTCCTTGTTACTTATGACGCAGTAAAGCCTTGCTCACGTCCGGCCCCGCTAGACCGTCCGTTGGGTCAGATCAAAGATCCTGTCAAAAAAAGCGTGCCTTGCGGCACGTGGCTGGGTTCTGCATCGATGTTGAGGACCGTAGCACAATTTTCCGGCAGAATCAAAAACTACCGAATCAATCGGGTTAATGGTCCGGCGGACCGGCGGTTTTCCGGTTGTGGACATGCCCATCAGATGGGCATTGCGCTGTCCCGGGACAAGCGCCCGCGGCGATCAGTCACCCTGTCCGGGCGCCTCGGAGAAATATTTCTCCAGCTTATTCTCCACCCCATCCATCTCCTTGGCATCGGACGGCGGATCGCGCTTCTCGGTGATGTTGGGCCAGGCTGACGCGTATTTTGAGTTGAGCTCCAGCCACTTATCAAGTCCGGGCTCGGTGTCCGGCTTGATCGCTTCGGCCGGACATTCGGGTTCGCACACGCCGCAATCGATACACTCGTCGGGATGGATGACGAGCATGTTTTCGCCTTCATAGAAGCAGTCGACGGGGCAAACCTCGACGCAGTCCATGTATTTGCAGCGGATGCAGTTGTCCGTGACGATGTAGGTCATTGAGGCAGGATGGTCCCGAAACGCGTGGGACTCGGCCCTGGCGGAGGCGCCGGGGACGGTCGGGAGGGTGCTAACGCTTTTCCGCATAGCTCGCAAGTCGGCGGCATTCCGCTGATCGGCGCTCTGCGGGATTTCCTTTCCGCTTGACCTCAACGTTAGTTGAGGTTGTAGCGGTCGAGGAAGAGCAGCGTGAGAGTCCCGATGACAAAAGATCGTGCCACCGACCTCGCCGCCATTCGACGTTTCGTGCAGGTGGTGGAGAATGCGCAATGGCAGCGTAATGCAGATGCATTCCTCGCCTTGTTCGTGCCGGACGCCGTCTGGACCAATCCGGTCGGGCGGCGGCTCACCGGGCTGGAGGAGATTGCGCGTTTCACGCGGCAGGGGCTGGCAGCCTCGCCGCCCGATGTGTTCGCGACCTACAGCGTCGAGCACGTCACATTCCTTGGCGACGACGCTGCGGCCGTGAATATCCGTTCCCGGGCGGTCCGGGCCGACCGCTCGCCGATCGCCGGCGAGCCCGATGGCGCCAAGCTCTATGTCCTCGTGCGGCACAAGAAGGACTGGCTGCTGGCCGCGGGCCACAACACCTTCGTCATGGAAATCGCCATCGAGGCGCAGAGGCGCGAGCTCGAGAGCGCCGACGCTTAATCGTCGGTCAGTCCGTCGATGTCGCGGCGGTCTTTCTTGGTCGGACGGCCGGCACCCGGAGCGCGCTGCCCGAACGCGGGCGCCGCTTCGCGCGGCAGCGGCGCTGGCGACAGGTCCTCGTACAGCCCCTGGGCTTCGGGCGGCGGGCCACGCCGGGTTCCCGGATCGAGGATCTTCCACACCAGCAGGCGGGTGTGCACGGTCATGGTCAGCACGTCGCCTGCGCCGACCTGATGGTCAGTGCGGATCGTCCGCTCGGAATTGACGCGCACCGCGCCGGTTTCGATCAGCTTCTGCGCCAGCGTGCGCGATTTCACGGCGCGTGAGAAGAACAGCCACTTGTCGAGCCGCTGCCTGCCCAAGCGCTACTCTTGCTTGGGATTGCGCAGCGCCGCCAAGGCCGCCCAGGGCGAGTCCGGATCGAGCGGCACATCGCGCCTGGGGCGCGGCTGGTGCTCCTTCCAGTCGTCACGCGGCTTGTCGTTCCGCTTGCCGCCGAACTTCGGCTTACCCTCGCCATTGCCGTCGAAGCGGCGCGGCTTGCCGGGGCCGCTATTCGACTTGTCGCGATCGGGGCGGCGGAAGTGCTTGCGCTCGGGCTGGCCCTCGGCGGGCGCACCCTCGGCGCCCGGCGGGGCACCGCCGGTCGGCGGGCGCTGGTAGCGCTGCCGCTTTTCGTGCCGCGGATTGTCGGGACGGCGTCCGCCGGGGAACCAGACCTCGTCGAATTCCGGCTCGGCGACCTTCTCGGCGTCCGGCGCGGGTGCGTCCAGATCGGCGGTCGCCGTGTTGACCTCGGTCGCCTCGACCCTGGGTTCGTCGATGGGTGTCGCCCCCTCGATGGCATCCATCGCCGCTTCGGTGGCGATCGCGTCGGCCTTGTCCTCGCTGACCTGGTCGTCCGCAACGACGACCTCGGTTGCAGCAGCATCCACCGGCGTCTCGACGGCGGGCGCGGCGATCTTGGGCGTGCGGCGCACGCGGTAGCCCAGCGAGGTGAGGATAGAGGCGAAGTCTTCGCCTGCGGTTCCCAGCAGCGAAGTCATCTCCACTGTCACACGGAAGCCGTTGGCTTCGGCCGCCCCGGCCGGCAACTCGCCCTGGTGCGTCTTGGCATCGAGCGCGATCAGCGGCCGGATGATATCGGCGAGGCGTTCGAGAATGTCGACGCGTACGGCACGCCGGCCGGCCACCTTGAAGCCCGCGACCTCATACAGCTTGGTCGCGACTTCAGGATCGATCTGGAACGATGTTCGTCCACTGAGCACCGTGTGCGGCAGTTCGCTCACGCCGGGCTGGCGGACGCCGCCATGCTTGAGGCCATAGAGGATCAGCGCCAGCTCGCGCGGTGCCGGCTTCAGCGCCAACGGCACATAGATGTGGTAGGCGCCGAACTTGATGCCGAGCTTGCGCATCTTGGCGCGGACATCCTGGTCGAGGCCCTTGACCTCTTCGGAAACGGCCTGGCGCGGCATGAGGCCGAGATTCTCGTAAAGCCGATAGGCGAGGCCGCGGGCGGCGCCTTCGAGATCGGCCGGCGCCTCGAGCTGCAGTACCGGCTCGAGCACAGTGTTGATGTGGTGGCGTAGCCACAGATTGATGCGGTCCTGGACACGCTCGAGGTCGGGACCGGTGAGGGATTCGTCAGCGAGCACGATCAGGCGCGGCGCAAACAGACTGTCACCCTCGGCGAGCGACGCGACGACTTCGCCGCGCCAGCGCAGCTGCCCGTCGGTGGACAGCACGAATTCTTCGTTGGGAGCACCCGCGAGCCGGTCGGCGCGCTTAGCGATCTCGGGAGCCACGACCTGGGCGGCGGCGCTCGCCAGCGACTTCGCATCGGTCTCGCCGTCGGAGCGTGCGAGGGTGAAACGGAAGCCCTGGATCGACCCGATGAGATGACCTTCGAGGCTGATCTCGCCGCGGTCGTTGATTTCAGGAGTGGCCATAGATCGGTCTCGCAAGTGGCGCATCAACACACTGGTGCGCCTGTCCACAAATCGTTGGGTGAGCCGCTCGTGCAGGGCGTCGCTCAGCCGGTCCTCGATGTCACGGGTCTTTTCGCGCCAATGGGCGGGGTCTTCAAGCCAGTTTTTCCGATTGGCGATATAGGTCCAGGTCCGGATCTGGCGGATCCGATTGCTGAGCGTGTCGATATCGCCGGCGACGTTGTCGCAGAAACGCACCTGCTCGGCAATCCAGTCGGTGGCGATCGCGCCGTGGCGCCTGAGGTCGGTGTAGATGCGCGTGATAATCTCGCCATGCTGGGCCGGCGAGATATCGCGATAGTCGGGCAAGGCGCAGCACTGCCAAAGCAGCTCGACATTGGTGCGGCCGATCGCGAGCTCGCCTGCTTCGTTTCGCGACAGGAACTCGAGTGCCTGCTGGTCGGTTGCGACCGGGACGCGTGTCAGCGCCCGGTTCTGGGGGCTGGTTTCGAGGCTCGCGCGCAAGGTGTCGAGCGAGGTGAAGTCGAGCTCGGAGTTGCGCCACTGCACCTGTCGCACTGGCTCGAAGTCATGGCTTTCGAGCGCCACGACGAGATCTTCCTCAAAGGGGGCGGCATTGCCCGTCACGCCGAACGTGCCGTTGTGCATATGGCGGCCGGCGCGACCGGCGATCTGGCCGAACTCCGCCGGGGTCAGTGGCCGGGTCTGGTGCCCGTCGAACTTGCGGTCGTCGGCGAAGGCAACGTGGTGCACGTCGAGATTGAGCCCCATCCCAATGGCGTCGGTGGCCACAAGGAAGTCGACATCGCCGTTCTGATACATGTCCACCTGCGCATTGCGCGTGCGGGGTGAAAGCGCGCCCATCACCACGGCGGCGCCGCCGCGCTCGCGGCGGATGAGCTCGGCGATGGCATAGACCTCGCGGGCCGAGAAGGCGACGATGGCCGATCGTGTCGGCTGCCGGGAGATCTTCCTGGACCCCGCATAGACCAGCGTCGAAAAGCGCGGCCGATGGATGATCTCGGCGTCGGGCAGGAGCGTGCGGATCAGCGGTGCCATCGTCGCAGCACCGAGCAACAGGGTCTCGCTCAGTCCGCGGGCCTTGAGGATGCGGTCGGTGAAGACGTGGCCGCGGTCGAAGTCAGTGGCGACCTGGATTTCGTCCACCGCGACGCACTCGACTGGCATGTCGAGCGGCATGGCCTCGACGGTGCAGACCCAGTAGCGGGCCCTGGGCGGCACGATCCGCTCCTCGCCCGTCACCAGCGCCACGGCGTCCTTGCCGACGCGCTCGGCGACACGACGATAGACCTCGCGCGCCAGCAGGCGCAGCGGCAGGCCGATCATCCCCGAGCGATGCGCCAGCATCCGCTCGATAGCGTAGAAGGTCTTGCCGGTATTGGTGGGCCCAAGGATGGCCTTGAGGGAGGAGGCGGCAGTCATCTCGCGGCCTATGTAGGGGAGCGGGGCAGTGCCGCCTAGCCCGGATCGGGAGCGCCCGTCGTTAACCAACAGCACAAAGTGAGAACGAACAGGGGGAGAATCGGCTGCTCGGCCCGAGTCCGGCTTTGTTCACTACTGTCCCTAGTGGTCGCACCGTCCTGATTCCAGCTAGCAAGGGAAAAGGATTGAGGCAGGGCGCCTCAATGATGCCCCAAGCCGTTCACAGACCTTACGAATTGGTTGATTTGGGCCCGCATGGGCAGCGAATCGGGAAGGTGTAAACCGAGGGTGAACGAGGCGGGCGCTAAGATTCTTCACGGCCTCAGAACCCACAGCCCGTGGACCGCGACCTTGCGGTTACCGCATTGACAAAAATCCCGTTGACCGTGCCGAAACGGCACACCGAAAATCTTAGGGTTTCGCTAACCATAATTGTGGCGAGGAGGCTTCTTTGTGCTCGACAGGCGGGCGGTGGCAGTCGCTTTGGCACACTGTCCAGTCAAGCGACCACCCCCTTGCTCCGGAAGCCGACGGAGGCGGTGGGCCAGCACCATGCTTCACCACGCACCGGTCGCACGGACAGTTTCGCTGGGTCCCCGGGTCGAGTTCCGGGGATGACGGTGGGTGGGGAGGTAGCGTTGGACGAGCGGCTCACTCATCCCGTCGCTAGACGTCCAGCGCAAGCGGCCCACGGGGGAGACCCGGTTACAGCTTCGCTGGGAAGCGCGAGGGGTCGTACAGAGCCAGCCGCGGCGCGCCAGCGGTGCGAGACCGCGCTAGTTGAGGCTGGTCAGCACCATCGACAGGTCGCCCATCGAGGTCGTGAGCAGCACGCGATAGGGGATGGCGTAGCCGCTGTCGCCGAGCGGGGCGAACCAGATCAGGATGCGGTCGTCCTGGGCCAGCGAGTTGGTGATCTCGCTGGTGGTGTAGTGGCCGGCGATCGGCTTGTACTTGATGTTGCACAGGACCACGGGGCCCTGGTAGCCGGTGCGCTTGGACGTTGCGACGTCGTCCTTGGCGAAGCTGAAATTGAGGTCGAAGCGTTCGACGCCGGTGAAGATCTTGGCGCGATAGTCGCACAGGCTCCGGCCGAGCTTGCCCTTGCGGATGAAGGAAGCGAGGAAGTCGTTGACCCCGCTCAACTGCTTCCGCTCGATCGGGATGCGGTCGATATTGTTGGCGATCGGCGGGTCGATCACGAACGCCGTCACCGCCGCCTTCTGGTACTGCACGCGGATGTTGAACTCGTCGCCGCCCGAGCGCGTCAGCAGGTCGAAGCTGTTGGAGCGGAGGCCGTCATCGGTGATGGCGCCTGACGAATCCACCCTGGCGATGCCGCTCGCCACCAACTGCGCCACCCCCGACACATTGGCATCGAGTGACAGGCTGTAGGCGCTGCCGTCGTCGACAAAGCGGAATTTCGCATTGGCGATGATGTTGCCGCCCAGGTTCACCACATAGCTGGCATTGGCGGTGGTTGCGGCGGAGGAGGGAGCGGCGCCCAGCCCCAGCAGGGCGGCGGTCAGCAGCACAGGCAGGCGAAGACGAGCCAATCGGACCCTCGGGCTGGCGCCCGGCAGGGCGCGAATCGCGGCAGATGGCCAAAATGCCCGGCGCACATGGCGGTGGCAAGGCAGCGCCGGACACGTTCACTTGACGCCACAAGCGGGCTTCTCTATGGAGGCGCCTTCAAAATCAAGAACAGACCACCACCCGTTGCCGGGGACGTCTCCGGCCCAGGGACACCTAAAGGACAAGTACAATGGCACGCCGTTGCGAGCTGACCGGCAAAGGCCCGATGGTCGGCAATAATGTGAGCCACGCGGTCAACCGGACCCGCCGTCGCTTTCTCCCCAATCTCCTCAACGTCTCGCTGATCTCCGATGCGCTCGGCCGTACGGTCAAGCTGCGCATCTCGGCGAACGCGCTGCGCTCGGTCGAGCACCGTGGCGGTCTCGACGCCTTCTTGGTCAAAGCGGACGACGCCGACCTCAGCGTCAATGCCCTGGCGCTCAAGAAGGAAGTGAAGGCCGCGCTCGCCGCCGCCTGATCCCTGCGATCGACGATTTCACAATGCCCGCGGGTTCCTCGCGGGCATTGGTGTTTCTGGCCCTCGCAATGGGCTACACTCCCCTCTCGCGCCGGTCTGATGCCGGAGAGCGAGAAACGAAAGGTGCGATATGTTCGCTCGCTTCAGCGTGGCCGTGCTGGCCATGGTGGTGGTCGTCACGGCCTCCAATATCCTCGTTCAATACCCGGTCCAGTTCGACCTCGGGCCCGTCCATCTGGGCGATATCCTCACCTGGGGGGCGTTCACCTATCCGTTTGCCTTCCTCGTTTCGGACCTCACCAACCGGCACGACGGGCCGAACCGGGCGCGCCTTGTCGTGCTTGCCGGTTTCGTCGTCGGCCTCGCGCTCTCGTTCTGGCTCTCGACGCCGCGTATCGCCATCGCCTCGGGCAGCGCCTTCCTCATTGGCCAGCTGCTCGACATTGCCGTGTTCCAGCGCCTCAGGAATCGCTACTGGCTGATCCCGCCGCTGAGTGCGTCGCTGTTCGGCTCGCTGCTCGATACGGCGATCTTCTTCACGCTCGCCTTTGCGCCGGCCTTCGCCTTTATCGACCTCGGCTTCGGCATGGCGGACGGCTCGCTTGGCTTCCCCGCGCCATGGCTCGGCATCGGTGCCGAGGTCCCGCTCTGGCTGTCGCTCGCGAGCGGCGACTTCGCGGTGAAGTTCCTCGCCGCGCTGCTGCTGCTGGCGCCCTATCGGGTGCTGATGGGTAGGATCATGCCTTTGCCGGCGCCTACTCCGGCAGGCTGAACTCGAGGAGCAGATTGCGCTCCCAGTCGTTGAAATTGTCGTCGGAGATCAGCGTGATACGGGTCTGGCCGGCGGGCGTTGTGTGCACCGCGACACCCTCCATATTGTCGAGGTCGCCGCCGGTGCCCTCGAACAGCACCTCGCCATTCATCTGCGCGCCTGGCTTCACATCTGCCGCCTTGATGCGCACGAGGCGGGCGGCGAAGGAAATCAGCACCACGCCGCGCTCGAGCACCAGCAGATCGCCATTGGGTAGGAAGGCGCAGTCGGTGGGCACCGTCCCGCCGCCCGAAACGTAGCTCAGCGGTCCCTTGTCGCTCTTGCCCAGGAGGTAGGCGGCGTGCGCGCCATCGCCGGCGATGACGCCCTCGGTCAGCAGCAGGGTCGAACCCGCGACCGGCGAGGCGGGCGGGGCGAGACACACGGCTTCGAGCGAATCGTTGGTTTGCGCGCCCGCGAGCCATTGCGGGATCATCACCTCGGTCGCGGGGCCAGTTGGAATGCCGTTCTCGAGATGGAAGTCGGCGACGCGGGTGAGGTTCTCGAAGCCGACCCGAACCACCGAGCGATTGTCGGGACGCTCGATGATGGCGAGCGCCTCGGAGTCGCGGGCGAAGTCGCTGGGGAGATCGGCGCCGCGCGAGTTCTGGATTGGCACGATCTGCACGCCCACGAGCGACAGCGGTTGCTCATTCTCGTCGTAGATCAGCTGGCCCGAGACGAAATTGCCGCGGTCCGATACCATCACCAGCTTGCCTTCGCTGCCCACGAAGCCGATGGCCGAGAGGCCGCCGAAGGTGTCGGTGGCGCTGTTGAGCTGGAGGCCGCCGCGATAGACCAGGCCCTGGACCTGCTGACCCACGCCGGCGCCGAAGAAGCTCTGGAGCTGTACGGCATTGACCGTTGCGTCCTCGCCCAGCGCCGATGATGTCGCCAGCAGGGTGGCCGCAATGGCCAGCAGCCGCTTCATCCGAAGCGGGCCCGGCGATAATCGGCGGGCGAGTCCTCGTCGAACAATGCGGCGAGCTCGTCGGTGAGCGCGCCCGCCAGTTCCTCGGCATCGAGCAGCGTCACCGCCCGGCGATAGTAGCGCGTCACGTCGTGGCCGATGCCCACGGCGACGAGCTGGATCGGCGAGCGCGTTTCGATGTCTTCGATCACCTGCCGCAAATGCGCCTCGAGATAGTTGCCCGCGTTGACGCTCTGGGTGGAATCGTCCACCGGCGCGCCATCGGAGATCACCATCAGGATGCGGCGGTTTTCGGACCGCGCCATCAGCCGCTTGCGCGCCCATTCGAGCGCCTCGCCGTCGATGTTCTCCTTGAGCAGGCCTTCGCGCATCATCAGGCCGAGGTTGCGCCGTGCGTGCCGCCAGGGCTCGTCGGCCGCCTTGTAGATGATGTGGCGGATGTCGTTGACGCGGCCCGGGCTCGCGGGGCGTCCGGCCTCGAGCCAGGCCTCGCGGCTCTTGCCGCCCTTCCAGGCGCGTGTCGTAAAACCGAGGATCTCGACCTTGACGCCGCAGCGCTCGAGCGTGCGGGCGAGGATGTCGCCGCAGATCGCCGCGATGGTGATCGGGCGGCCGCGCATCGAGCCGGAATTGTCGATCAGCAGCGTCACGACCGTATCGCGGAAATCGGTGTCGCGCTCGACCTTGAAGGAGAGCGCCTGCAGCGGATCGATCACCACACGGGTCAGGCGTGCCGTATCGAGCAGGCCCTCTTCGAGATCGAAGTCCCAGCTGCGGTTCTGTTGCGCCATCAGGCGGCGCTGCAGCTTGTTGGCAAGCCGCGCCACGGCGCCCGCAAGATTCTCGAGCTGCTTGTCGAGCAGGGCGCGGAGTTGGTCGAGCTCCTCGGGCGGGCACAGTTCGCTCGCCTTGACGATCTCGTCGAACTTCTGGGTGAAGATCTTGTAGTTGAACTGGTTGGAGAATTCCTTGGCGTTGTGGCCGGGCGGCGGCAGGGGCGCCTCGTCGCCCGCCTCGCCGGGGGCGTCGTCGTCCGTCTCCTGGAAGTCCTGCTCGGCGCCCTCGGTCTCGCCGGTCTCGTCGCTGTCGCCCGGCGTCTGGTCTTCCTGCGCCTCGGCGTCCTCGCTCTCGCCTTCGCCCTGCTCGGGCGTCTTGTCGTCGTCCTGGCCGCGCTCGGGTTCCTGGTCGTCGCCCTGTTCGTCTTCCTCGCCATCCATGTCGTCGAGGTCACCCTCGGGCACGAGGTTGAGGTCGCGCAGCAGGTGCCGGGCGGCGCGCGCGAACAGCTCCTGATTCTCGTACTGGCTGAGCAGCGAGGTCAGCGACAGGCCGGCCTTGCTCTCGATCTCTTTCTTCCACAGATCGACCAGTGCGTGGCCCGAGGGGGGGATCGCCACGCCGGCCAGCTTCTCGCGCACGATCAGCCCCAGCGCCTCGGCGAGTGGAGCGTCGTCCTTGTTGCTGACTTCGGCGAGGTTGGAACGGAACAGCCGGTCGTCCAGCATCTCGTGGATGTTGCCCGTCATGCCGGGCATGCGCAGGCAGCCCAGCGCCTCGACGCGCGCCTGCTCGAGCGCATCGAATGCGGCGCGCGCTTCGGGCTCGGCCGGCGAGCGCTTGCGGTGGATATCGGGGTCGTGACTCGCAAGGCGCAGCGCCATGGCGTCGCCCTGGCCGCGGGCGATGGCAATGTCGCGGCGTGTCGGCAGGCGCGGCAGATTGGCGAGCCGCGCCTTGTCGGAGGTCAGCAGCGGCCGGTCGGCCGAGAAGCTGACCTCGAGCTCGGGCTTACCCGCGACGGCGCGCACGGCCGCGCCCATGGCTGTCTTGAAGACGGCCGTGGTGTCGGGCTTGTTGGGTTTGCGCGGTGCGGTGGCCATTCGTCAGCAACTTGGCAAAGAAACGCGGGCTCCCTCATCGAGGGAAGCCCGATGGTCATCAAGCTCAGGCAGTCACCGCCAGATTGGCAGCCGACTCCGGCAGGTCTTCGCCGAACACGCGCTGGTAGAACTCGGCCACCACGGGGCGTTCGAGCTCGTCGCACTTGTTGAGGAAGGTCAGCCGGAAGGCAAAGCCGATGTCGCCGAAGATCTGTGCGTTCTCGGCCCAGGTGATCACGGTGCGCGGGCTCATCACGGTCGACAGGTCGCCGTTGATGAAAGCCGAGCGCGTGAGATCGGCGAGACGCACCATGTTGGAGACGGTCTTCTTGCCCTTCTCGTTCTGGTAGGCCTTGGCCTTGGCCAGCACGATGCCCGCTTCCTTGTCGTGCGGCAGATAGTTGAGCGTGGTCACGATCGACCAGCGGTCCATCTGGCCCTGGTTGATCTGCTGGGTGCCGTGGTAGAGGCCCGACGTGTCGCCCAGGCCGATCGTGTTGGTCGTCGCGAACAGACGGAAGGCCGGGTGCGGGGTGATCACGCGGTTCTGGTCGAGCAGCGTCAGGCGGCCCGAGGCCTCGAGCACGCGCTGGATCACGAACATCACATCTGGGCGGCCGGCATCGTATTCGTCGAAGACGAGCGCAATGTTGTTCTGCACGGCCCAGGGCAGGATGCCGTCACGGAATTCGGTGATCTGCTTGCCGTCCTTGAGCACGATCGCGTCCTTGCCGACGAGATCGATACGCGAGACGTGGGCATCGAGATTGACGCGGACCAGCGGCCAGTTGAGGCGCGCCGCGACCTGCTCGATATGGGTAGATTTGCCGGTGCCGTGATAGCCCTGCACCATCACGCGGCGGTTGAAGGCGAAACCGGCGAGGATGGCGAGCGTGGTGTTACGGTCGAACAGATAGTCGGCGTCCACCGGCGGGGTGTGCGGATCGGCATCCGCATAGCCCATAACCTTCATGTCGCTGTCGATGCCGAAGGTCTCGCGGACAGAAAATTCCTGGTTCGGCAGGTTCGTGTAATCGGCCATTTTTTCGTGGGACTCTAAGGAGTTCAGGGCGCCTCGGCTGCCCTCGAGGGTGCGGGCTCTATAGCAGCATCGTTTGGACGAGGGTAGGGGCGGTTTCGACGCTGCTTCCGGTACCGGCAAACGCTCCATTCCACCCGGGTCCGGGGCCCGGGAAAGTCTGCGTCCGGCTGTCGATCCGGCGGCGCGCCGCTCGTCGTGGAGATGAGAGGCGATGGATCGCCGTCCTCACCACCCGATGGAGACTTTCAAATGACCGTCACGACCCTGTTCAGCGACGACACCGGCCTGGCCTCTCGGCCGGTGCCCAATCCCGTCGCCGCCGCCTTCGCGGCCGCCGCCCGCGCCGTCGCCGCGTGGCGGGCCGAACGCAGCCGTCAGGTTGCGCTGGGCGACCTGCTCGGCATGGAGCCGCATCGCCTGCGCGACCTCGGCATCAGCGCCCATCAGGTGCGGCAGGCGCTCGAGGACAGGCGGTCGGCGCGTTAGCCGACTGCCGTGCCGTCTGATCGAATGCTGACGAAATGAGGCGCCCGCTGCCACAATGTGGCGTCTATCACTGTCGCCTGATGTGTCGGAGGCGGGCATGGGCGGCGGCAACACGGGCATTCAGCTCGGGATCGTGCGTGGCATTTCCTATGGCGTATTCGGTGCCCCCGGCATCTTCATGCCGCAGATGCGCGACCTGGGAAGCCGGCTGGCGCGGGTCTACCTGACCTGGAACCAGATCGAGCCCCAGCCCGGCAGCTACGACTGGAGCGCGGTCGACGCATTGCTCGGCCAGCTCGGGCCGGGCGACAGGCTCTGGATCACGGTGGTGACGGCCTCGCGCTGGGCGACGCGGCAGGCGACCGATTTCCTCCCCGCATCGATGCCGCGTGATGTCGCGGCGTACCAGCTGTTCCTCGGTGCCCTCGTCTCCCATTGCCGCGGTGCGGTTGCCTACTGGCAGTGCAACAACGAACCCTCCAATGCCGGACTGTGGTCCGGCTCGGCCGCCGACTATGCCGACCTCGCGACCGTCTTCGCCCGCACCGTCCGCAATGCCGATCCCGATGCTCAGATCGTGCTTGGCGGTTGCGGCTTCGATGTCCTCGGCTCGAATGCCGGCAGCGAGCAGCGCGTGTTCTTCGACGAGGTGCTGGCCAGGGCCGGCGATGCCTTCGACGTGTTCGACGTCCATCTGTACGACGCGCCGCAGCGCATCCCCGCGCATATCGAGGACGCCCGTGCGATGATGCGGCTGCGCGGCATCGACCGGCCCGTTGTCGTAGGCGAGTATGGCGGGCCGACCCTGCTCGGTTTCCCCGAACTCGACAGCGTCATGCAGTCGGTGATGATGGAAGCCCTCGCCGATGGCGAGCCATCGCTCGACAGCGCCGACCTCGCGGCGCAGGGCGAGACGCCGGATCGGCGCGCGATGCGCGCGCTCTATGGCAAGATGGCCGAGTTGCCGCCGACGCTGCAGATGTTCATGCAGGGCTGCCCGCCGGCGCTCGAGGCCAGGCGCCATCGCATTGCCTGCCGCGAAATCGTCACGCGCAACCTACTTGCCATGGCCGGCGGCGTGACGCTCACGCTGGCCTGGAACCTCGCACCCGAAGTGCCCAACTATCGCGACCCGTTCAACCTGATGGGCTTCATTTCCGACAAGCTGGCGCTGCTGAGCTACCAGCACGACGAACTCAGCCGGCGCGAGCCCGCGGCCGAGACCTTTGCCCGTTTCGCCGCGCTCATGTCCGATGCGACCGCCGTGCGCCGCGTCGACACCGACCTCGGTATCGTCGCGATGGAAGTAACGCGTGAGCGCGGGCCGCTCTTTGTGTTCTGGGCGGAGGCCGATCCGTTCACCGGCGAGGACGAACCGCCCAAGCTCATCGAGTGGCCCTGGGCGACTGATACCGCGCATGTGTGCGACGTGTTCGGGATTTCGCGCGACGCGCGGCCGGCAAGCGGCCACCTTAGTCTCGGCGTGTCGGTGACGCCGCTGCTCGTTTCGGCCTGATCAGCGGCGCGTCGCCATCCAGATGGTGTGGCGTGCGCCCTTCCTGCCGTGCCGCTCGCGCACGCCGATTTCCTCGACCTGGAAGCCGCTCTCGCCCAGCCGGCGCGTGAACTTCGCATCCGGATGAGCCGACCACACCGCGAGGACGCCGCCCGGCTTCAGCGCCGCATGCGATTTGGCGAGTCCGGCGAGGCTGTAGAGCCGGTCGTTGCCGTCGCGGCTCAGGCCCTCGGGCCCGTTGTCGACATCGAGCAGGATCGCATCGTAGCCCGCCTTGCGCGCGGCGATCACCCTGCCGACATCGGCGACCTCGATGGCCACGCGCGCATCATCGAGGCAGCCGGCGAAGATGTGCGCCAGGGGACCGCTCGCCCATTCGACGATCTCGGGTACGATCTCTGCGACGGTAATCCGCACATCGGCAGGCATTGCAGCCAGTGCCGCCCGCAGGGTGAAGCCCATGCCCAGTCCGCCGATCAGCACATGTGGCTGCCGGCGTGCCGCGATGCGGGTCCAGCTCAGGGTCGCGAGATCTTCCTCCGAGCCGCTCATGCGACTGTTCATGAGCGGGTTGGTGCCCGCCATGATGACGAACTCGTCGCCGCGCTGCATCAGCCGCAGCGGCGCGCCCTCACCGGGAACAGTGGCGGTGCCGAGCAGTGTCCATGGCCGCATGCTCAGACCTTCGGGTCAGGCGACCACGAAGCCCTTCTGCTTGAGGTGGGAATAGGCGGCGATGATCGCGCGCAGCCGGTCTTCCGACGTCTTGTCGCCACCATTGGCGTCGGGGTGATGGATTTTCACCAGGGCCTTGTATGCGCGTTTGATCTCTTCGGATTTGGCGCTGGTCTTGAACCCCAGCGTCTCGAAGGCGCGGCGATCATTCTCGTGCATCTTGATGACGCGTTCGGGGGCCGGACCGCGCGCATTGGCACGGGCGTAGCGTGCCCAGATGTGCAGCGGATCCGAGAAGCGACGGGTGCCCTGCGCATCTGGGTCGCGCTTGGGCATGCGCGGACCGTTGTAGGCGCCCGGCTTGGTGCCCAGGCCCCAGCTCGGCCGGCCGTCTGTCTGCGATGTGGTATAGAGATGCTTCTCGCGCTCGGCCTCGGTCATGTCGGCAAAGAAGTTGAACGCCGTGTTGTAGTGGCGGACATGCTCGAGGCAGAAATGATGATACTGCCCCTCGAACCGGTGGCCCTTGGGTGCCTTGTAGACGCCGGGCTGGTCGCAACCTTCCCAGGCGCAGTCGTGGATATCCCGCGGCGGTTCCGGCGCATGGGTGCGCGGCTGGATCCTGATCCGGTCGAAGAGCTTGGAATCTATACTCATCAGTCCTAGTTACGCTTCGAAATCCAACGAAGGCCCCAGAGGGGTACCCATATGCCTGTTCGCGAGGCGATTGTCGAAAAACTTTCGGCGAAATTCGCCCCCACCCACCTTGAAGTGATCGATGAGTCACACCGACATCAAGGGCACGCAGGGTCGCGCCCGGGAGGCGAGAGCCACTTCCGCGTGCGCATCGCATCGCCGGCCCTGACCGGTACCCGCGTCGCCCAGCATCGTGCCGTCATGGAAGCGCTCGACGCCGAGATAAAGGGCGGCGTGCATGCGCTGGCGATCGAGGTGATTTCCCCGGGTTCTCCACAGGCCTGAACCTGCGGTCGTCCGCATTGAATATGGGATGCCGCGCTTAGGACGCAAGTTTGCGGCCTTTAGATGGCTGCTGCCTATCTTGTGACGGGTCCTGCCGAAATTGCCGGCCGCTGTGGCAACCTTACCATTTTGCGGCGGAACTCCGGCGCGCCCACGGCAGGGCGTCAAACTCCGAGCGAAATGTCGCCCCCCTCGCTGCCTAGCACTTTACGTGCAGACAGCTTTCAGGAGGGCGCAATGAAGATGTCTCTGCGGCGGGCGATGTCGCTCGCCCTCATGTGTACGGGCCTGCCCTACGCAGCGGACGCCGCCGACAGCACGCTGGTGCTGGTCATGGGGGGCGAAGCCTATGACGGGCCGCCCAAATTCGAGGTCGATTTCGCCGGCAAGCCGATCGGCGAGGGCACCGTGGCGGCCGCGATCGACACCGCCGAGGCCGGCCGCTTCGCCGATCAGAAGGACAAGACCCCTTACGTGCAGAGTTTCACCTTCGCCATTCCCGAAGATGCGTTCAAGCCAGATGGTCCCGTGACCGTGCGCTTCCTCAACGAGGCCTATGGCGGCGAGGGGTCGAACCGCGACCGCAATCTGTTCCTCGCCTCGGTGACGCTCAACGGCCGTGCCATCACCGCGTCGGGCCTCTCCACCGAGGAAGGCCGCCGTCCCGTCGCCAACGAAATGCTGGGCGAGTTTCTGGTCATTCCTGATGGCAGCAAGAACGCTGTTTCGGAGGCACCGGAGGGCGGCTGGCCCCTGCCGCTGCTCGATGTCGTAGAGCCGGTCGCGTCCAAGGTCGCGATGGCAGAGGCGGCGCCTGCCGCGGCGGCCGAGCCGGCGGAGCCTGCCGCTCCCGCGGCCGGCGACATCGCGGCGCTCGATCCCGACCCCGAAGCCAGCCATTGCGATCTCGACGAAAGGTACAACGTCATCGGCTTCAACTCGAACTCAAACGAGCTAACGCCCAAACTGATCGAGCGGCTCGACCAGGTGGCGGCCGACATCGGCGAGCGGCAGTGCAACGTCACGGTCACCGGCTATTCGAGCAAGCAGGGCTCGATCGCCTCCAATGCGCTGTTCGCCATCGAGCGGGCGCAGAACTCGCTGCAATATCTGCAGCGGAAGGGCGTCAAATTCATCAAGGCCAGCGCCACTGGCGTCGGCGCCACCGATGAGTTCGGGGCCGATTTCGCGTCCAACCGACGGGTGGTGATCACGGTCACACCCTGAGGACGATCCGCCTCGAGCACTTTGCCATTCCCTCCCTCTCGCCGGGGAGGGATGGGTGGGCCTCACGGCCCGCCTTCCGGCGTCGCCTTGTCCTCCGCAAGGGCAAGGCCCAGTGGTTAGTCTGTAGTCGATCTGGATCCCGGCCGGAGGCAATTTCCGCGATATCGCGGCGCCGGGATGACGCCGGAGCCGGGGCCCGCAGTTCGCACGAGCTGCGGGCCCCGTTTCGTTCTAGCGCATCTGCTCGAGATAGGCGCGCACCGCTGCCGGATCGACGTTCTTCTCGATGAAGCTCTGGCCGATGCCGCGGGTGAGAATGAAGGTCAGCGCACCGCGGACGACCTTCTTGTCCTGCGCGATGGCGTCCATCAGATGATCGGTGCCGGGCAGTTCGCCGGGGATGTCGCCCAGCCTGGTGGGCAGGCCCGAGCGTCGGAGGTGGGCCTCGACGCGGCCGGTATCCTGGCTCGGCGCAAGGCCGAGTTGCGCCGAAAAGCCGTGTGCCAGCACCATGCCGATGCTCACGCCCTCGCCATGCAGCAGCCGGTCGGAATAGCCGGTGGCGGATTCGAGGGCGTGGCCGAAGGTGTGGCCGAGATTGAGCAGAGCGCGCACGCCCGTCTCCTTCTCGTCGGCCAGCACGAAGCGGGTCTTGGCCTCGCAGGCGCGGGCGATCGCGGCGGCACGGGCCGGGCCGCCGGCGAAGATTTCGGGCTGGTTCGCCTCGAGCCAGAAGAAGAAATCCTCATCGTCGATAAGGCCGTATTTCACCACTTCGGCATATCCGGCCGCGAACTGGCGCGGCGGCAGGGTGGCGAGCGCCGTGATGTCGGCGAGCACCAGTTTTGGCTGGTGGAAGGCGCCGATCAGGTTCTTGCCATGCGGCGAGTTGATGCCGGTCTTGCCGCCCACGGAACTGTCGACCTGCGCTAGCAGCGATGTGGGGATCTGGACGAAGTCCATGCCGCGCCGCGTCACCGCGGCCGCAAAGCCGGCGAGATCGCCGATCACGCCGCCGCCCAGCGCCAGCACGATGTCGCCGCGCTCGAGTCGTGCCTCGAGCAGACCCTCGACCACGTCGTTGAGCCGCGCCATCGACTTCGTACTCTCGCCATTGGGCACGACGATTGCGGCGTGCCGTGCGCCCGCCGCATCAAGCGAGCGGGCGAGGCGCGGCAGTTGCGCCGTCGCGACTTCGCTGTCGGTGATAATGCCGAAGCGGCGGCCCGGGAACATCGTAACCAGCCGTTCGCCGGCACTTTCGAGCAGGTTCTCGCCGATCAGGATGTCGTAGGCGCGCTCGCCCAGGGGGACGTGAACGCGGGTCGGCTCGGTCATTGCGGTTCTCTCAAATGCGCCAGCAGCGCGTCGATCACATCGCTTGCCACCTGGTCCTGCGGCACGTCGGTGCTCACCACCGTCACGTCGGCTTGGGCATAGGTAGGATAGCGCCTGTCGATCAGGTCCATCAGCGTCTGGCGCGGATTGGCGGTCTTGAGCAAAGGGCGATTGGAACGGCGTTGTACGCGCTGGAACAGCAGCTCGAAATCGGCCCGCATCCACACCGAAACCGCGCATTCCTTGACCAGCGTGCGCGTCTCGCCATTCATGAAGGCGCCGCCGCCGGTGCCGAGCACCAGATCCTTGTCCTTGAGCAGGCGCGCGATCACGCGCACTTCGCCCTGGCGGAAATCGGCCTCGCCATGCGCGGCGAAGATGTCCTCGATGCTCATCCCCGCGGCGCGCTCCACTTCCTCGTCGCTGTCGACGAAATGGCGGCCCAGCCGGGCCGCGAGGCGGCGGCCCACCGTGGTCTTGCCGGCCCCCATCATGCCCACGAGCACGATCGGGCGACCCTCGAGCAGGGCGTTGAGCTCGTCCTTGTGCGCGTCCTTTTGCGGTGCCGCGGCAGTCATGTGGCGGGTTCCCCAGGGCTCGCCGCGTTGAAGCGTTAGGGGAGGGTAAAGTCAATCCTGCTATCAAGCGGCCACGCTGCGCCCTTGATCGTGCCACACAAGCGCGAGACAAAGTCCTTCCAGCCTTGGGGACCTCATGCCGACCCTGATCCGCCTGTTTCTCGTGCTCGTCGTGCTCGCCGGCCTCGGCTTTGCGGGCATGTTCGCGCTCACGATGGTCGTCGATCCGGGCGAAAAAGACATCACCATCAAGATTCCGGCGCGCGAGCTGATCCCTGCCGAGGCGCCCGACACCATCGACGTCAACGACCTTCCGGCTCCCGTTAATGTCGCCCCGCGCGCCAGTTCGGAGGCTGCGCCGTCCTCGGAAGCCCCGGTCGAAGGCGGCGAGTCCGGCGTCGAGACCGTCGTGTCCCCCGGTACCGAATGAGCGGCCACCACCTCGTCGAGGCGTTCCTCGAAATGATGAGCGCCGAACGCGGTGCGGCCCGCAACACCATCGAGGCCTATCGGCGCGACCTCGGCGACTATGCCGGCTATCTCGCGGGCAAGGGCAGATCGGCCCAGTCGGCGCAACGCGAAGATATCGTCGCCTATCTCGCCTTCCTCGATGCGCAGGGGCTCGTGGCTTCCTCGGCCGCACGGCGGCTTTCGGCACTGCGGCAGTTCCACAAATTCCTGTGCGCCGACCAGATCCGTTCCGACGATCCCACGCGCATCGTCGCCAGCCCGCGCACGCGCCGTCCGCTGCCAAGCGTGCTGTCGGCGGCCGAAGTCGATACGCTATTGGCTACGGCGGAGGCCGAAGCCAATGCCGACGTGCCGCCGCAGCGCAAGGAGGCCGCGCTTCGCCTCTATGTGCTGCTTGAGCTGCTCTATGCCACCGGCATGCGCGTCAGCGAACTCGTGAGCCTGCGCCGCTCCGCCGTGATGCGCGATGCCTCCTTCCTCACCATCGCCGGCAAGGGCAACAAGGAGCGGATCGTTCCGGTCAATGATAGCGCCCGCGACGCGGTCCGTGCCTGGGTCGCGGTCTTGCCGCCTGGCCCCTGGCTGTTCCCCGCCAATGGCGAGACCGGCTATCTGAGCCGCCAGGTCTTCGCCCGCGACCTCAAGGGGCTCGCCGCGCGCGCCGGCATCGCAGCGTCGCGCGTCGCGCCCCACGTCCTCCGCCACGCCTTTGCCAGCCACCTGCTGCAGGGCGGCGCCGATCTGCGCGTCGTGCAGACGCTGCTCGGCCATGCCGATATCTCGACCACGCAGATCTACACCCACGTGCTCGATGAGAAGCTCAGGACGCTGGTCGAAACGCACCACCCGCTGGCGGAGAAGGGTTAGTGCCGCCACACCTCGAGCCGCACTCCCGGATCGAGCAACTCCCGCTCCACCACGCGCAGCCCCGCCTGCGCCAGCACTTCGTCGGGCCAGCCCGTGGAGAAGCACGGCACGCCATCGGGAAGCAGCGCGCCGTCAACGGTCACTAGGTCGAACCGCGTGAAGCGCCGCAGGAAGTAGTCGAATACCTGCTGGCCGCCGACCACGGCAACGACACCGTCGGTTACTCCCAGCTCCGCGGCGACGTCGCGAAAGTCCATTCCGGCGGGGTTCCATAGCGTCACCAGATCATCGATCGGCTCGAACCGTTCGACCCTGCTCGTCGCCACGAGCCGGCGCCGGCCGGGGTTGGGATGGGCTTCGTGGCCGAGGCGGCCGAGCACGACGAGTTGCGCGCGATCGAGCGCGGCCTGGAAGCGGACCCAGTCCTTGTCGTTGCGCAGCACGGCTGGCATCTGCCGCAGATGATCAGCGATGCGCCCGTCGGCGCTCACCACCGCGTGTCCGACGATCTCGATGCTCATGCGCTTGACAAAGCTCCAAGTGTATTACATATGTAACACACTAACTCGGCATGAGTTCATGCCCGGTTCAGTGCGAAAATCGCAATTGCCAGAACCTTGTTCAGGCAATTGCCACAAGGTTTCGTTACTAGCCGCCACTATCGTCCGACACCACAGAGGGAAATCATCGTGCTCACAATCTCCAGAGCAGCTCTGCTCGCCGCAACGCTCGGCTTCGCCATCCCCGTCCTGCCGGTTGTCGCCCAGGACACCGCGTCCCCCACCCAGGCCGTCCCCTTCGCCTTCGAGCTCAAGATCCCGAGCGTCGAGGCCGTCGATTCCTCGATGTCCGAGGACCAGATCAAGGACGTCTTCACCAGCAATTTCCTGACACATGCCGACCAGCTCGCGACGCTGAACGCCACAAGCATCACGATTCCCGAGCTCAGCGCCGTGTTCACCATCGAAGGTGAAACCGCCACCGTCACCTATCGCGACATCGTCCTCGACAACGTCAAGGACGGCCTCGCCGCCAAGCTCAGCGTCGCCTCGGGCGAAAGCGTCTCGGCCGGCGAGACCACGGCGCATAGCGCGATCAGCGCCGACAATTTCGACATGAAGCGGCTGCTCGAATTCACCGGCATCGTGAAGGGCGACCCGACCGCGCCGTTCAAGCCGATCTACACGTCCGGCGTGTCGGGCGGCAGCACGCAGGGCGGCCCGCTCTATAGCTGCACCTTTGGCGGCAGCAGCACCGAGGCGCTCGAAGCGCGGCCGGTCGGCACCACGCTCCAGGACGTGCTCGGCGTGATCGAGCAGTTCAAGGATGCCGACGAGCCGCCGCCGGAAGCGCTCGACGTCATCGTCGGCTATGCCATCGACATCTTCCGCGCCTTCCGCGGCGGCGCCGGCACGGTCGGCGCGGTCGACTGCACCGTGCCCGGCGAAACGCCGGTCTCGATCAAGCTTGCCGGCGCCTCGAGCGGCAATTTCGAATCCGCCATCTATCCCGAGATCAAGGTGGGCGCGATTTCGGTCGATGCCGGTGCCATGGGCAATGGCTCGCTGGGTGAATTCGTGCTCCGGCCGATCGACTTCAACCCGACGCTCGCCGCCCTCGAATCGGCCAAGGGCCAGCTCAGCGAAGCCTGGTTCGAGCAGAACTGGCGTCAGCTCATCCCGTCCTGGGACGGCATGAGCTTTGCCAATTTCGCCATCGACGCGATGACGCCCGAGCAGCCGGCCGACGCCTATACCGGTGCGCCCGCACGTCCGAGCGAGCGCGTCCAGGCCAAGGTCGCCAATTTCGACCTCAGCCTGGGCAACTACGTCATCGGCATTCCGACCAACGTGGCGATGTCGGCCTCGGGCGTCGAAATCCCGCTGCCCAAGGACACGACCGATCCGCAGATCATGACGCTGCTCGCAGCCGGCCTCACCGGCGTCAATCTGGGCTTTGACGCCGTCGCCGCCTGGGACGAGGCCGCGAGCACGATCTCGGTCGAGAAGCTCGCCCTCGCCGCGGTGGATCTGGGCAGCATGTCGATCAGCGCCAATATCGGCAACGCCACCGAGCAGCTCTTTGCCGTCGACCCCAATGTCGCCATGGCCTCCGGCTTCGCGCTCACCGTCAAGGACGTGACCATCCACGTCACCGATGACGGCTTGGGCGAGATCGTCTGGCCGCTGGCCGCGGCCGAGCAGGGGCAGACCGATGTCGAGGCCTACCGCACGCAGATGGCGGGCTTTGCCGAGGGTCTGGCGATCCAGCTCATCGGGCCTACCGATGCGGCCCGCCAGCTCGGCGCCGCGCTCGGCGAGTTCGTCACCGGCGGCAAGGGCGAGATCACCATCAACATCAAGTCCAAGAACCCGCAGGGCCTGCCGATGGCCATGTTCATCGCCGCCCAGAACGATCCGTCTATCCTCGCCGGACAGGTCGATATCACTGGTTCGGCCAACTAGGCCAAACTTGACTCGGGCGGCCCCGGTCGCCACTTTCCAGCCACGATGCGCGGCGACATCGCCGCGCATCACTCATTTCAGGCGAGGCGCATGCAGTCCTATCTCGATTTCGAAAAGCCGGTCGCCGATCTCGAAGGCAAGATCGCCGAGCTCAAGTCGCTGTCAGGGGATGCCCGTGCGGTCACCATCGACGACGAAATCAACGGGCTGACGGCGCGCGCCGACCAGGCGCTCGCCGATATCTACCGCAAGCTCACCCCCTGGCAGAAGACGCAGGTCGCGCGGCATCCGCAGCGCCCGCATTTCTCCGACTACATCAAGGGCCTCATCACCGAGTGGCAGCCGCTTGCCGGCGACCGCAAATACGCGGAAGACCCGGCAGTGCAGGCCGGCTTCGGCCGCTTCAACGGCACGCCCATCGCCATCCTCGGCCAGGAGAAGGGCAACACCACCGAGACGCGGCTCAAGCACAATTTCGGCATGGCGCGCCCCGAGGGCTACCGCAAGGCCGTGCGCGTCATGGACATGGCCGACCGCTTCAACATTCCCGTCATCTCGTTCGTCGACACCGCTGGCGCCTATCCCGGCATCGGTGCCGAGGAGCGCGGCCAGGCCGAAGCCATCGCCCGCTGCACCGAGAAGTGCCTCGAGATCGGCGTGCCCAACCTTGCCATCATCATCGGCGAGGGCGGCTCGGGCGGTGCCATCGCCATTGCCACGGCCAACCGCGTGCTGATGCTCGAGAACGCCATTTACGCCGTGGCGTCGCCGGAGGCCTCGGCCTCGATCCTGTGGAAGGATGCGGCGCGCGCGCAGGATGCCGCCAACAACATGAAGATCACCGCTCAGGACCTGCTCGGCTTCGGCGTCATCGACGGCATCATCCCCGAGCCTGCGGGCGGCGCACACCGCCACGCCAATACGGTGATGACCAATGCGGCCGCGGCTATTTCCACGTTCCTCCGCGACTTCCCCGGCACCAAATCGCGCCTCCAGGTGCGCGAGGAGCGCCGCGAGAAGTTCATGGCGATCGGCAGTACGCTGAACTGAGGTTTCAGTGCCGGGCGGCACAAGCGATCGCCTGCGTCCGGCTGGTCACCCGCAGCTTCCGCAGAATTTCGCTCATGTGATAGTCGATCGCCCGGCGCGACTGGCCGAGGATGGTTGCGATGTCGCCGTTCGACTTGCCCGCGGCAGCCCAGTTCAGAATTTCGAGCTGCCGGTTGGTCAGCCCGGCTTCGCGCAGCCGAGCGGTTGCATCGAGCGCGTCAGCCGCAAAGCTCAGCGCGCGGATGCGCGCAATAGCGAGGATGATGTCGGCGTAGGCTAGTCGCTCGGCGTCGATGCCGACGGCCTGGTCGGCGCGCCGCATGATCTCCACCGGGATGCCGAACGCGGCCAGTCCTTCGGCCACACAGGTATCGAGGGCCAGACGGTCGCCGGCCGCTTCAATGCGTGGAACAATTTCCGACAGCCTGCGTGCCGGCATCTTAAACAATCGGCGCGGCCTGGTGCCGGACGCCGTCCAATCTGACGCTCAAAGTCGGCCGAAGCCGCACCATCAGCCTGCATGGGCATGGTTGACAACTGGTTGACCGATCAGTCGGCACCGCTGGTTTTCCGGCCCTAGGGTTGTCCCATCGCGCGAATTGCGCCTTTTTGCCCAGGGATTGGCATGAACAATACTGACGAGCTCGTTGCTGCCCTCGAAACACGTCTCGACTTCATCGGCCTCGACAAGCCGGCGCTCGACCGTCTCGGCCAGGCGCAGGGCTATGTCGACAAGCACCTGCCGCTGGCCATGGAGCTGTTCTATCGCAAGCTCGCGACGGTTCCCGAGGTCTCCCGCTTCTTCTCCGGCGAGAGCCAGATGAAGCGCGCCGAAGGCAGCCAGGTGAACCACTGGAAGAAGATCGCCGCCGGCCAGTTCGACGCCCAGTATGTGGAAGCGGCGCAGCGTATCGGCCTGCGTCATGCCAAGATCGGGCTCGAGCCCCGCTGGTACATCGGCGGCTATGGCATGATCGTCGAAACGCTGCTCCGCGGCGTGGTGCACGATTTCGCCGCCGACCACATGGTGCTTGAGCAGAAGGGCCTGTTCGCGAGGGGCACGGATCCGGCCAAGACGCTTGCCGATGCCGATGTGCTCGGCGGTATGCTCGCCGCCATCGTCAAGGCGGTGCTGGTCGATATCGACCACGCCGTCACCGTCTATTTCGACAAGATGACCAGCGACGCCGCGGCCAGCGCGCAGGCCAATGCCGACAAGATCATGCACGCCGTCACCGCCACCGGCGACGTGCTGCAGAAGCTCTCGGCGGGCGACCTGCGCGACCGCATCGATGTCGACCTCGATCCCGCCATGCAGAAGCTCAAGGACGACACCAACAATGTCGCCGAGCGGCTCACCGACATCGTGCGGCAACTGCGCGGCACCTCGGGTTCGCTCAAGATCGCGACCGGCGAAATCCTTGCCGGCGCCAACGACCTCGCCGAGCGCACCTCCAAGCAGGCGACCGTCGTCGCCGAAACTTCCTCCGCCATGGAACAGCTCGCCAGCACCGTCAGCGACAATGCCAAGCGCGCCGATTCCGCGAATGTGCAGGCGCGTGCCGTGGCGCAGACGGCCGAGGACACCGGCAGCGTGATGACGTCCGCCAATGCAGCGATGGAGCGCATCTCCACTTCGTCGGGCAAGATTTCCAACATCATCGGCATGATCGACGACATCGCGTTCCAGACCAACCTCCTCGCGCTCAATGCCTCGGTCGAGGCGGCGCGGGCGGGCGAGGCCGGCAAGGGCTTTGCCGTCGTCGCCATCGAGGTGCGACGGCTCGCCCAGTCGGCAGCCGAGGCTTCCGCCGAAGTGAAAGCGCTGATCGAACAGTCCGGCACCGAGGTAGCGGGCGGCTCCAAGCTCGTCTCGGAGGCCGCGCACAAGCTGGGCGCCATGCTCACCGGCATCCGCGAGAACAGCGAGCTGATCGAGGGTATCGCCCGGGCGACGCAGGAGCAGTCGGCAACCATCGGGCAGGTGTTCGCCGCAGTGCGGCAGATCGACGAGATGACGCAGCACAATGCGGCGCTGGTCGAGGAGACCAATGCCGCCATCGAGCAGACCGAGAACCAGGCGCGGGAGCTCGACGGCATCGTCGACGTGTTCCTCGTGGGCGGCGGCGCCGAGCCCGCCCGGGCGCCGGGACGCGAGCCGCCGCCGCGCGCCGCCGCGCCGGCGCGCGTCCGTCTCAGCCACGGCAATGCGGCGATCAGCCAGGACTGGGCGGAGTTCTGACGCCCAGCCCCACTTCCACCACCTTCACATTGTCGTGGTGTTGCGCTGCGGTGACTGCGCGGTAACCATGGGGCGTGTAGTCATGTCCCGTTAGTTCTCGGGGCAGATTCGTCTTTATGGCCGTGACGTTTAGCAGGTTGTTCGGGTTCGCGATGGTGGTCGTCGCAACGCTGGCTCTGGCGGGCTGCGGCGGCATCATGCCCAAGTCGTCCTCGCTGCGCGCCTCGCAGTCGCTCAAATCCGCGACGCTCACCAAGCTCAAGGACATGGGGTCCTCGCCCGGCCAGGCGATGATGATCCGGCTGTTCAAGCAGACCAATGAGTTCGAGGTCTGGAAGCGCACGACGGCGGGCACCTACAAGCTGTTCAAGACCTACGAGATCTGCGCCTATTCGGGCACGCTGGGTCCCAAGATCAAGGAAGGCGACCGCCAGGCACCCGAGGGCTTCTACAACATCACGCCCGGCCTGATGAATCCGAACTCGAGCTACTATCTGAGCTTCGATACGGGCTTCCCCAACAAGTTCGACCGCGCCTATGGCCGCACCGGCTCCGACCTGATGGTGCATGGCGACTGCTCGTCGCGCGGCTGCTACTCGATGACCGACGAGGCCATCGCAGAAATCTACGCGCTGGTCCGCGAGAGCTTTGCGGGCGGCAATCCGGTCGTGCAGATGCAGATCTATCCCTTCCGCATGACGCCGCAGCGCCTCGCGGCCTACTCGACCAATCCCAACATCGGCTTCTGGCAAAACCTCAAGGAAGGCTACGACCGCTTCGAGCTCGCCAAGATGCCGCCAAGCTGGGACGTGTGCGAGAAGAAGTACGTCTTCGACCTCAAGCGCGAGGACGGCAGCCCGCTCGAGGCGGCTGCGGCATGTCCGCCCCGCAGCAACGATTCGCTGTGGATGGCCCTGCAGGCCAAGCAGGCCGCCGACGATGCGGTCTACAAGACCGAGGTCGCGGCCATATCGAGCCGCGAAGCCAAGAATGCCGCAGCGGTGCAGGCCGAGGCCGAGGCCAAGGCTGCGGCCAAGGCGCGCGGCGATGCGATGGGCAATTTCGTGGGCGGCCTGTTTGGCGGCGGCCAGCCGGCTCCAGCCGAAACCCCCACCGAGACGCCCGCTTCGGGTGGCGGCGCGCCGGTTCCGGCGCCGGCGCCCAAAGGCACCTGACCGCCTCCATTTTTGACACGATCCGCAGTAAGACTGCCGCCATGTTCAGGGGCACCTTCTCGTGAATCGCGCGCTCACCGCTTTCGTCACCGGCCTGTGCCTCGTCGGCGTGATGGCCGTGGCCGGCCTCGTCTGGCCGGTGCTCAGCGGCTATCTTGGGCCGCGTGGAGATATTGAGATCAGCGAACCCCGATACGATCGCACGAAACTCCAGTCCGACCTCGCCTCCGCCGGCTTCGGCCTGGGCGACGCGGCCTATGTCCGCATCTTCAAGCGCGAGCACCTGCTCGAACTGTGGATGGCGAGCGCCGACGGCGGCTTCGAGCTCTTCCGTTCCTATCCGATCTGCAAATATTCGGGCCAGCTCGGCCCCAAGCTCGCTGAGGGCGACAAGCAGGCGCCCGAAGGTTTCTACCGGGTCGCGCGCAAGCAACTCAATCCGAACTCGCGGCACCATCTCGCCTTCAACATCGGCTTCCCCAATGCACTCGACCGGGACCTGGGCCGCACCGGTTCGTTCCTCATGGTGCATGGCGGCTGCACGTCGGTGGGCTGCTACGCCATGACCGACGAACGGATCGACGAAATCTACGCTGTCATAGAGGCCGCACTCGACCGCGGCCAGCGCGAAGTCGACGTCTCCATCTTTCCGTTCCGTATGACTGAAACGGCGCTCCAGGCGACGGCCGGCGACGAATGGTCACCGTTCTGGCAGAACCTCAAGCAGGGTTTCGACCTGTTCGAACAGCACAAGGCACCGCCCCGGGTGGCCGCCTGCAATGGCAGCTACGTCTATGGCGATGATGCGCTTGGGCCGGACTGCAAGCCGATCACGGGATGGGTCTGATGGACCGGCTCATCGCTCTGCTCGCCGCACTCGTCGGCCTTATCGCGCTGGGCGGCGCGCTGCTCGTCCATAACAGCGCCACCGCGACGATGGAGCGGCAGGCCGCGGAGATTGCCGGACTCAAGGGCGCGCTGAACGGCGTGCTGTCGGCGTCGCCCGCCGACCAGGCGGCGCCGTCGCCCGCATCGGCCGCTCCAGTCGCGACCGATACCCCGGCGGCCGAGACCATCGCGGCGCTCGAGCGCCGCATCGCCGCACTCGAAAAGACCAGCAGCACGCAGGCGATCGAGCTTGCCGCGGCCCGTGCCGCGCTCGACGCGCGCGCCGGCCTTGCGCCGTCGGCGCCCGTCACCGAAGTCGCCACCGTCGAACAGCCGGACTCGTCGGCCACGCCGGCGGCCTATTCGGCGGACGGCCCGACCACCGACTGCATTCCGCTCGGCACGCGCTTCATGGCGCAGTCGGGCGACAGCTTCCCCATCTGCAAGACCAGCGCGGTGGTCAACGTCACCGCTGTGAGCGAAGGCAGTGCCATCGTCGAGGGGGCGGGGGCTGTCACCGCGGGCGGCTTCGCGGCCATGACGGTGCAGGGCTGCACCGTCATGGTCTTCACGGCCGACGCCTCCGGCTTCGCCGAGCTGCGCGTCAGCTGCACCTAGGCAGCGGGCGCCTCGAGCTCGATCAACTCGGCTCTGCCGGTCTCGATGAACTGCTTCAGGCTGCCCTGGATCAGCGACGTCCAGGCATCCGAGCAGGTGTCGTAGCACTCGACCTGCGGCGCGAGGCCGACATGGGTGAACACTACGCGCGTACCGCCTTCGCCGGGCTCGATGTCGAAGGTGATGGTCGTGCCGGCCCATTCGTTCCTGTCCGCCACGAAGTTCAGCGTGCCTTCCGTCACACGCCAGGCGACGCGCCGGTTCGGCACCAGCTCGATGACCTGCTGCCGCGAATAGTGGATGTCCCTGTAGCGGTAGGTGAACACGTCGCCCAGACGGTCGGCGATGCCCGTGTGTTCGCCGCTCCACCAGGCACGCGGATTGACGATGGCGGCGTATGCCGCTTCGGGGCTCTGGCTCACGGTGAATGTGGTGGTGAAGTCGGTCATGTCGTTCTCCCTGGGGTTGCTACGGGCAAAGCTCCGCCAGTGACGGCGACTGATGCCCCCAGTCGGTTAGATCGTTGTTTCAGTAAACTCTCAGGGTTCGCGCCTGAGATCCTGCAGCGCGTAGCGTCGGGCGTAGACGTCCTGCATGCCGCGCCAAGCCGTTTCGAAGCTTCCGGGCGGCGCTCCATCGAGCACCACGCCCAGATGCGCGAGGTAGACGTGCCAGCCCGGCAGCATGAGGTTGCTGTTGGCGTAGGGCATGCCGCGATGCTCGAAGACGACGCGCGTGCCAGCGCCCGCCGGCGCCAGCTCCCAGCGCGCCACCGACACCGGGGCGTGGTCGCTGTGCCAGTCATATTCGAGCAGCGTCGGGGGTTCCCAGATACGGACGCGTCCGCGCATCGGCTTCAATCCGTCGAGCATCGTTTCGTAGCGGCCGCCGACGAACGGCTCGACATAGGACTGGCCCATCCAGTCGGCGAGCCGCGCCGGTTCGGTCAGCGACTTCCACACGCTGTCGACCGGCCGGCGGTAGAGGCGCTCGAAACGCACATCGATATGGTCGCCGCGGCGTTCGAAGGTGCCGAGGCGGTCGGTGGCTGCGCTCATCTCAATCGGTCCGATCCAGATGGTCGCCCAGTGCGTCGAGCCGGCTCGCCCAGAATTCACGATACGGCGCGAGCCAGGCGTCGAGTTCGGCGAGAGGCCCGGGGTCGAGGCTGTAGAGTCGCCGCGGTCCGTCGATGCGGATGGTCACCAGCCCCGCCTCGCGCAGCGCCTTGAGGTGCTTGGAGACGTTGGGCTGCGGCAGCGCGAGCGTATCGACCAGCGTCCCCGCCGCAGTCTCGCCGCGCCGGAGCAAAGCGAGGATGTCGCGGCGCACCGGATCGGCGATGGCTGTGAAGATTTCCATGACAGGAATATGCCGATGAAAGCATATTCCTGTCAATGCATATTATTGAGCGAGGAACGCCATAGAGTTAGTCCTTGAGAGTGAAGGCCATGACGTAATCGCCCGTTACCGGGGAATCGGCCGCCCCTCCGACGGAGATCAGCACATTCTGCCTGCCAGATGCGGGCGAGATGTAGGTCATAGGGGTGGCGGACGAGCCGACCGGCAGCCGGTACTTCCAGACTTCCTGCCCCGTGGCGGCGTCGTAGGCGCGCAGATAGTAGTCTTGGAACCCAGCGAAGAAGACGAGCCCACCGGCTGTGGCCGTGGTGCCCGCATAAGTCGGCATGCCCATCGGCATGGCGAGGTGCGCCTTGATGCCAAGCGGCCCCAACTCTTCGGCCGTGCCCGCAGGGACCTGCCAGGCGACGGTGCGCGTGGTCATGTCCACCGCGGTGATCGTGCCGAACGGTGGTTCGACGCACGGCACGCCGATCGGTGACAGCCACATCTCCGTGGCCATGCCATAGGGTGTACCCTTTTGCGGCGACGGGCCATGACCCGTACCGTCGGCATGTACCGTCTTGGCGAATTCCGGGTAGTCGGCACTTGGCATCAACATGAAGCGCGTCGGTACGCGGATGTCGTTCAAGAATACGAGGTTGTTTGGGACGTCGACCGACATCGACCCCCAGTTGAAGCCGCCCAAGTTGCCGGGTTGCTCGATCGTCCAGCGGTTGAGGCCGATCGGCGTCATGTTGCCGTAGTACTGGTACTGGCGGAACAGGATGCGGCAGACCAATTGATCGAAGGTCGTCAGACCCCACATCTTGGCTTCGGTCAGCGTTTCGGCGCCGATGGTCGGCATACCCACCGAGAAGGGCTGGGTCGGCGACAGGTGCGGCGTCTCCTCCGGCACCGCTCCCTGCTGCGGCACGGGCAGTTCGGCCACTTCGGCTATGGGTTCGCCCGTCGCGCGGTCCAGCAGGAAGAGCTGCGCGCGCTTGGTGCTCTGCAGCACGGCCTTGATGACCCCGCCCTTGCCGTCGGGGACATCGATCAGGGCGGGCTGCGAAGGCAAGTCATAGTCCCACAGGTCATGATGGACCGTCTGGAACTTCCAGCGCTCGCGGCCGGTTGTGACGTCCCGCGCGACCACCGTGCCGGGACGGTTGTCGCGCGTCGACTGCCCTTCGTCAAAGATATGAAAGCCTGCGACGCCAGCGTCACGGTCGAATGAGCTTGAGCACCGCGCCCCGGTGAGCGGCGATATGATCGGTCCTGTCGCTCCGGATCTCGTACTGAGGGTCGGCCGCCGAGGCCCGGTGGGTGTGACCTTTGTAGTCAAAGTCGTTGGTATGGATAGCTATGATCGTCCCCGAGACCTGGCCGGCCTCGGAGTTCCAACTAACGTGGTCGCCATGCGGAAAGTCGGTCGCACGCCTCTCTCCCGACAGGCTGAAGCACCTGCTGGGCGCCACCCTTACCCAGCTAGAAGCTGCCGTGGCAGTGCTTGAACTTCTTGCCCGAGCCGCACGGGCAGGGGGCGTTGCGCTGCACGCCCACCAGCAGCTTGGGATCGATGGGCCGTAGCCGCGGATCGGCGTCGAGCACGTCGTTGTCGCCGTCGGCCAGCGGACCCGCCGCAGCGAGGCGGCCGCCGATCGTACCGGACACCTGGCTCTCGGCATCGTTCTCGCCGGTGGTGGGGTCGATGTGGATTTCGCTGACGCGGCTCAGATCGGGCACCTGCGGCGGCTCGGGCGCGCGCATCTGCACTTCGACGAAGCTCAGTTGCTTGATCACCAGCTCGCGCATGTCGGTGAGCAGCTTCTGGAACAGCTCGTAGGCTTCCTGCTTGTACTCGTTGAGCGGATCGCGCTGGGCGAGGCCGCGCCAGCCCACCACCTTGCTGAGGTGATCGAGCGTGACGAGATGGTCGCGCCAGAGCTGGTCGATCGCCTGCAGCAGCAGCGACTTCTCGACCTGCCGCATGATCTCGGGCGTGTACTTGGCGACCTTGGCCGCCGCGGCTTCATCGGCGGCCTTGACGAGGCGCTCGCGCACGATCTCGACGTCGATGCCCTCCTCATGCGTCCAGTCGGTGGTGTCGATGACGAGGTTGAGCTGGGTCTTGAGCTCCTCGTTGAGCTGGTCCATCCGCCACTGCTCGGGATAGGCGCGCTCGGGAATGGAGCGGGCGATGACGGCGTCGACCACGTCGTGGCGCATGTCCTGGATGGTCTCCTGGACGTCTTCCTTGTCCATGAGCTCGAGGCGCTGCTCGAAGATGACCTTGCGCTGGTCATTCATCACGTCGTCATATTTGAGGATGTTCTTGCGGATGTCGAAGTTGCGCGCTTCGACGCGGCCCTGCGCCCGCTCGATGGCCTTGGTCACCCACGGATGGGTGATCGACTCGCCCTGCTCGAGGCCGAGCTTGCCCAGCATCGAATCCATCGACTCCACGGGGAAGATGCGCATCAGGTCGTCCTGCAGGCTCAGGAAGAACTTGCTGTGGCCCGGATCGCCCTGGCGGCCCGAACGGCCGCGGAGCTGGTTGTCGATGCGGCGGCTTTCATGGCGCTCGGTGCCGATCACCATCAGGCCGCCGGCGGCGAGCGCCTTTTCCTTGTCGCGCGCGATCTGCTCCTTGATCTTGCCGATCTTGATGTCGCGTTCGACGCCCTCGAGGCCCGTGGCCTCCTTTTCGATGCGCATTTCGAGATTGCCGCCGAGCTGGATGTCGGTGCCGCGGCCCGCCATGTTGGTGGCGATGGTCACGGCGCCGGGGACGCCCGCATCGGCGATGATGTGCGCTTCCTGCTCGTGGTAGCGCGCATTGAGCACCTGCATGTTGCCGATGCCCTTTTTCTTGAGAAGGTCGGCGAGCATTTCCGACTTCTCGATCGAGGTCGTGCCCACGAGCACCGGCTGGCCGCGCTTCTGGCAGTCGATGATCAGGTCGGCGATCTCGGAGAATTTCTCGTCCGCCGTGCGGAAGATCGCATCGTCCTCGTCGAGGCGCTTGATCTCCACATTGGTCGGCACGGTGATGACGTTGAGGCCGTAGATGTTGGCGAACTCTTCGGCTTCCGTCGCCGCCGTACCGGTCATGCCGGCGAGCTTCTTGTAGAGGCGGAAATAGTTCTGGAACGTGATCGAGGCCAGCGTCTGGTTCTCGGGCTGGATCTTGACGCGCTCCTTGGCCTCGAGCGCCTGGTGCAGGCCCTCGGAGTAGCGGCGGCCCGGCATCATGCGGCCGGTGAACTCGTCGATGATCACGACTTCGTCGTTGCGGACGATGTAGTCCTTGTCCTTGGAGAACATCTTGTGGGCCCGCAGCGCCGAGTTGGCGTGATGCACCAGATTGACGTTCTCGATGTCGTAGAGGCCCTCGCCCTTGAGCAGGCCGGCGTCGCGGAACAGGCCCTCGAGCTTTTCGGTGCCGCTCTCGGTGAAGGTGATCGAGCGCTGCTTCTCGTCGTGGTCGAAGTCGCCCTCGACGATGCCCTTCATGATGTCGTCGACAGCGAGGTAGAGCTCGGAGCGGTCTTCGGTGGGGCCCGAGATGATGAGCGGCGTGCGCGCCTCGTCGATCAGGATCGAGTCCACCTCGTCCACGATCGCATAGGCGTGGCCGCGCTGCGCCATCTGGTTGCGCGCATACTTCATGTTGTCGCGCAGATAGTCGAAGCCGAATTCGTTGTTGGTGCCATAGGTCACGTCCGCGGCGTAGCTCTGGCGGCGCTCGGCGTCGCTGAGGCCGTGCACGATGATGCCGGTCGACAGGCCGAGGAAATTGTAGATCTGGCCCATCCACTGGCTGTCGCGGCGGGCGAGGTAGTCGTTGACCGTCACCACATGCACGCCCTTGCCCTCGAGCGCATTGAGGTAGACGGGGAGGGTGGCGACCAGCGTCTTGCCTTCACCGGTGCGCATCTCGGCGATCGAGCGCTCGTTGAGCACCATGCCGCCGATGAGCTGCACGTCGAAATGGCGCATGCCCAGGACGCGCCTCGACGCCTCACGCACCACGGCGAAGGCGGGGACCAGCAGGTCTTCGAGTTTGCGGCCCTTGGCCAGCTCGGCCTTGAACTCGTCGGTCTTGGCTTTCAGCTCCGCATCGCTCAGCTTGGCCATCTGCGGCTCGAGCGCATTGATGGCATCGACCTTCGGCTGATATTTCTTGATCTGCCGGTCGTTGGCAGAGCCGAAGATCGCCTTGGCGATAGCGGCGAAAACCATGGGGACTTTCCTTGTCTTGATGGCGCCATCTTTCGGGCGCGGACGGCGGCTTCTCTGACAACGCGTTTTGCGTGAAAAACCGCCGCTTTTCGGGCGTTTGAAAGCGTTGGGCTATGTAAGAGCGGGGGTCTCTATTGTCAACGGAGCGCAAATGGGCGACAGCTTCCGGCGCGCACCGTCGGGGGCCGGGCGTTCAACGGAGCGACAAGAGTTACATGACGTCCCAATCCCGCCCGGCAATGCTGCCCTTTCTCCTGAAAACACTGGCGCTTGCGCTGGTTTTGGCCGTCGCGCCCGCAGCCGTCCAGGCGCAGGATGCGGCCAGTTCATCCGAGCCGCCGTCGCAGGAGCAGCCCGCACCGCAACCTGGTCCGGACACGGTTGTTGCCACGGTCGGCGGCGAGCCGATCACCGAAGCCGACCTCGCCTTCGCGGCCGAGGATATCGGGGCCGATCTCAACCAGATCCCGCCCGACCAGATCCGGGCCGTCCTCCTCGCCCAGATGATCGACCTCAAGCTCATGGCGCAGGCCGGCGACAAGCAGGGGCTCAAGGAAGACCAGCTCTTCAAGCTCCGCCTCGACTACCTGACCGACCGGGCGCTCCGCCGCGCCTTCACCAAGGTCGCCATCTCCGACACCATCACGCCCGAGGCGATCAAGGCCGAATACGACAAGCAGGTCGCCGCCATTCCCGACGAGGACGAGGTCCACGCGCGTCACATTCTGGTGAGCACCGAAGACGACGCCAAGGCGATCAAGGCGGAACTGGATGCCGGTGCCGATTTCATCGAGCTGGCCAAACAGAAGTCGATCGAGCCCAATGCTGCCCAGTCCGGCGGCGATCTGGGCTACTTCAAGCGCGCGGTGATGGTGAAGCCCTTCGCCGACGCTGCCTTCGCCATGGAAGTGGGCGCCATCTCCGAGCCGATCCAGACCCAGTTCGGCTGGCACATCATCAAGGTCGAAGACCGCCGTCCCGCCGCCAAGCCGACGCTTGAGGAACTGACGCCGCAGATCGGCCAGCAGCTCTATGTCGACAAGTACCGCGCGCTGTTCGACCAGCTTCGCCAGTCGGCCACTATCGATATCCCCGACGCCACCCTCGCCGACCAGGTCAACCAGCAGTTCGGCCCGGCGCAGTAAGCCCGGAGGTCGGGTTCGTCACAAGCGCCGGCCCGGCGAGCAACCGGGCCGGCGTTTTGGCGCCAGGCCGGCCTGGGATGGCGCTGCGAGCGCTACCCACCCACCACCTTCGCCGGGCTGACGGGCCCCATGGCCCGGGACCCCCGCGGTCGCCGGCAACCCTTGCTCGTCTTGCAGGCTTCGCCGACATCGTGCATTGGGACTCACCACCGAAAGGCAGGCGCAAATGGCCCATCCCGTCTCCCCCCTCGCTCCCAAGACCTACCCCGACCTGCCTCAGATCGCGGGCGTGCGCTTCGCCACCGCAGAAGCCGGGATCAAGTACAAGAACCGCACCGACGTGCTGCTGGCGGCCTTCGACGAAGGCACGACCGTTGCGGGCGTGTTCACCTCGTCCAAATGTCCGTCGGCACCGGTTGACTGGTGCCGGGCCAATCTCAAGCATGGTAAGGCGCGCGGCCTGCTGGTGAATTCGGGCAACGCCAATGCCTTCACTGGCAAGAAGGGCGTCGAGACGGTGAAGCTCTCGGCCGAGATCGTCTCCGCGGCGCTCGATGTTCCCCAGACCAGCATCTACCTTGCCTCGACCGGCGTCATCGGCGAGCCGCTGCCCGCCGAAAAGTTCGCCACCGTCGCCGGGGAAGCGGCGCTCCGCCTCGCGCCCGGCCCGTCAATGGACGAGGCCAAGGCGATCATGACCACCGACACCTATCCCAAGGCGGCGTTCGCGACGGTCGATTTCGACGGCGTCACCGTTTCCATCTCGGGCATCGCCAAGGGCTCGGGGATGATCGCGCCGGCCATGGCGACGATGCTGAGCTTTGTGTTCACCGATGCGCCGATCGATGCGACGATCCTGCAGGGCCTGCTGCAGCCGCTGATCCAGCGCTCGTTCAATTCGGTCACCGTCGACAGCGACACCTCGACCTCCGACACTTGCCTCGTGTTCGCGACCGGCAAGGCGAACATCGATCCAATCGTGAGCGCCGACGATCCGCGAGCGAAGGTTTTCGCCGAGGCACTGGGCGATGTGCTGCACGATCTCGCAATCCTCGTCGTCCGCGACGGCGAGGGAGCGACCAAGATGGTGACCGTCACCGTCGAAGGCGCAACCTCGGATGCGAGCGCCTTCAGCATCGCGCAGTCGATCGGCAATTCGCCGCTGGTCAAGACCGCCATCGCCGGCGAGGACGCCAATTGGGGGCGCGTGGTCATGGCGGTGGGCAAGGCGGGCGAGCCGGCCGACCGCGACAGGCTGTCGATCGCTTTCGGCGACTATGTGCTGGCCGAAAACGGCGAGCGTGCCGCGTCCTACGACGAGGCGGCGGTGTCCGCCTATATGAAGAACGAAGAACTCGACATCCGCGTTGGGCTCGGCCTCGGCGAGGGCAGTGCGACGGTCTACACCTGCGACCTCACGCACGGTTATATCGACATCAATGGCAGCTACCGGAGCTGATCGTGGCGGTGCCCAGCGTCCTTGCGGTCGAGACGGCCGCGCTCACCGCATGGCCGGGGCTCCACACCGCTTATGACGGCCACTGGGTCTGGCGCGCCGCGCGCGGCTATTCCAACCGCGCCAACTCGATCCAATGCCTCGATGCGACCGACGACGCCAACGCCGCCGACCGCATCGCGCACTTTTCCGAGCTGTTCGTGCGGCAAGGCCTCCGGCCGATCTGCAAGGTTTCGCCGCTCACCGCTCCCGGCATTCTCGCGGTGCTCGACGAGCTGATGTGGGAGGCCTATGAGCCGAGCCGCGTGCTGCGCATGGAGATGACCGGCCGCGAGTGGGAGCCGCGCCATCACACGGCGCTGCTCGCGCCCGCCGATCCGGAGTGGCGTCTCGCCCAGGCGGGAATGAGCGGCTATTCCGACTATTCGATCGAGTCTGTCCGCCTCATCATCGAGCGCATCGCCTGCGACACGCGCGGCGTGCTCGCCTACGACAAGGACGGCGTTCCAGCCGCGGCAGCGCTGGCCGGCGTCGCCAACGGCATCGGCATCTTCGGCAATGTCGTGTCGAGCCCTGCGCATCGCGGGCAGGGCTATGGCCGGGCCGTCATGTGCGCGGCGCTCAACTGGTGCCGCGATGCGGGCGCGGTTGCCGCCGGCATACAGGTTGCCGCACCCAACAGGCCCGCCGTCACGCTCTATGGCTCGCTCGGCTTTGCCGACGGCTACGACTACTCCTACCGCCGCCCGAGGATTGCCGCATGAGCACGCCACCCATCATGCTCGTTGTTGCCTGCGCCCTGGTCGATGCCGACCGGCGCGTCCTCATCGCCCAGCGTCCGCCGGGCAAGCAGCTTGCCGGCCTGTGGGAGTTTCCGGGCGGCAAGCTCGAGCCGGGCGAAAGTCCCGAGGCGGCGCTGATCCGCGAACTGGAGGAGGAGCTTGGCGTTTCGACCAAAACGGCCTGCCTCGCGCCTCTGACATTTGCCTCCCATTCTTACGAAAGCTTTCATCTTCTGATGCCACTTTTCGTCTGCCGTAAGTGGCAGGGCCTCCCGCAGGCGCGGGAACACTCGGCCCTCAAATGGGTGCGCCCGCAGAACCTGCGCGACTACCCGATGCCGCCGGCGGACTTACCGCTGATCGCCCCGCTCTGCGATCTGCTGTGAAGGGGGTAGTCATGGTGACGATACAGCGCTTCATAGTGGCAGACGACGGCGCGACGGCTATCGAATACGGCCTCATCGTCGCCCTCATCGGCGTTGCCCTCATCACCGCGGCCATGACCTTCGGCGACAGCGTCCTCGCCATGTTCGGCTTCGTGCGCGACAATGCCGGTGGCGCCATGGACAATGCCGGCATCTAACCGCGCGGCTTGAGGATCTCGGTCAGGCTGATCTCGGCACTGCCCGGTTTCAGCGGCTTCTGCTGGCTCTCATGCGGCGCCCAGCCGCTCATCCACACGATTTCGAGCGTCGCCCGCACCCGCCCATCGGGATCGCCGGCCAACGCTTCATACGCGGCGGATGCCGCCTGGATCAGCTTGAGTGTCGCCATCCGGTGCGGCCGGTCCGCCAGCGGGTTCGACGCCCCGAGCGCCTTGAGCTCGCGCATCAGCGACAGCGGCGACTGGTAGCGCACGATATGCGTTTCGACATCGCTCACCGGCAGCGCCAGTCCCGCCCGCTGCAGCAGGCCCGCCGCTTCGCTCAGCGGAATGAAGGGCGCCACCCGCAGGAAGGCACCACCGCTCACCTCCGCATCGGCCGTCAGGAACGCTTCGCGCAGTTCGGTCAGGCTGTCGCCACCGATCGCGGCGGCAAGGAACAGTCCATCGCCGCGCAGATGGGCGCGGGCCCGGGCGAGAAAGCCCGGTACATCGTCGACAACATCGAGATCGAAGATCGACACGATCAGATCGTAGCCCCGACGCGGCAGGTCGAGCATCTCGGGGTCTACCAGCGGCACGCCCGCCAGCGGGCGGACCGTCGAGACACGCTCATAGGCGAACGCCCCGTTGGCGCTGCGCCCTACCAGCGGCAGCACGCTCGCATCGGGCGCCATGATCAGCGCCTGCTCGAAGTCGCGCGTCACCGTGCCCAGCCGATCCTCGAGGTCGGCCAGCACCAGCCGGGTGACGAAGTCGTCGTGCCCCTTGGGCCGCCGCTCAAGGTGGCGGGCAATCAGTTGGCGGTCGAAGACTTTTGGCGCGAGCATGATGTCGGGCATTGGCTGGAGCGCCCCGGCGATGGCAGGATGGCCTTATGGAGACGGGGGCGTCGGTTGTCAAAGCGAGCGTCGTACGGCCCTTGCGCTGGCTGGGCGCCACGCTGCTCGACCAGCTCTATCCGCCCGTCTGCCTCGCCTGCGATGCGCCCGTCGCCAGCGCCGATGCCTTGTGCAGTGCCTGTTTCCGGTCGCTGCGCGCGATCACCGCGCCGCTCTGCCCGGTGCTCGGCCTACCGTTCGAGGCTTCGCTCGGCCCCGATGCGCGCTCGGCCGAAGCCATTGCCGACCCGCCGCCCTTCGATCGCGCCCGTTCGGCGGTGGTCTACAACGACATCGCCCGCGCGCTCGTGGGCAAGCTCAAATATGGCGATCGGCCCGAGCTCGCCCGCTTCTGCGCCCGGCTGATGGCGCAGGCCGGCCACGAGCTGTGGGCACCCGACGCGGTGCTCGTGCCGGTGCCGCTGCATCGCGCCCGCCTGTTCTCGCGGCGCTACAACCAGTCCACCGAGCTCGCCCGGGCGCTCGGCCGGATCACCGGCCTGCCGGTCGATGCGGCGCTGGTCGTGCGGCGCAAGAATACGCCGCATCAGGTCGGGCTCAGCGGCGACGCGCGCCGGCGCAATGTCGCCGGCGCCTTTGCGCATCATCCCGACAGCCTCAACCGGCTCCGCGGGCGCCGCGTCGTGCTCGTCGACGACGTCATCACCACCGGCGCCACGGTCAAGGCAGTGACGCGGGCGCTCAAATCCGGTGGCGCCGAGCACGTGGATGTGGTGAGCTTTGCCCGAGTAGTGACCGGATCCGACGCCTGACCAATGGGTGACCTTCGCATCAATCGACCGCCCCGCTTCCGCCGGATGTTCTGGCAGCGGCCGGCCGATATCTCCGCCGCCGACATTCCCGGCATCGGGCACAATGGCGGCCCGCCGCTCGACGAGCATATCCCCGAATGGGGCACGGGCGGCATCGGCACCTATTTCGCCTGGCGCACCGCGTCCGAGGATGCGTTCAAGAAGGTGCCCGCCGAAACCGCCATCCGCCGGGCGAAGAGGGCCGAGGCGCTCGGCCTCACCTACCGCGAGTACCAGCTCGAGATCCTCGAGCGCGGCCGCTACCTCCAGACGGAGGATGTCGAGCGGATCGCCCAGATCAAGGCCAGACGTTCACAGCGTTGAGAGCGGGTTTGCGCGTGTCCGGATGTCACTCCATATGAGAGCCATGAGTAAGGTCCAGATCTACACCACCAATTGGTGCCCCTATTGCAACGCCGCCAAGGCGCTGCTCGACGACAAGGGCGTCGCCTACGAGGAAATCGACGTCACCGATCCGACGCTGCGCATGGACATGATCCAGCGCGCCCATGGCCGCCGCACTGTGCCGCAGATCTTCATCGGCGAGCGCCATGTCGGCGGCTATGACGACCTGTCCGCGCTCGAGCGGCGCGGCCAGCTCGATCCGCTCCTCGTCTGATGCTGCGCATCGCCGCGCTGCAGATGAATTCGGGCACGGACCCCGGTCCCAACCTCGATGCATTGGCGGCGCTGGCCCGGGACGCGGCCGCACAGGGTGCCCAATATGCGTTGAGCCCTGAAGTCAGCGCCGTTTTCGCCGAGAGCCGCGAGGGGCTGCGCGCCGTCGCCAGGCCCTGGGAGGGCAATCCGGCGATCGCACGCTGCGCCGGGATTGCCCGCGAGACCGGCTTGTTCCTGCACCTCGGCTCGCTCGCTGTGGCACTTGAGGACGGCCGCTTCGCCAACCGGTCGGTGCTGCTCCGACCCGACGGCTCCGTCGCCGCGACCTACGACAAGATCCATCTGTTCGACGCGACGCTGCCCGGCGTGCGCGAGTATCGCGAGAGCGCCACCTATGCGGGCGGCGATGTCGCCGTGGTGGCCGAGGCCGCCGGCATCCGGCTCGGCATGACGATCTGCTACGATGTCCGCTTTCCGGCGCTGCACCGGGCGCTGGCCGTCGCCGGGGCCGACCTCATCTCGGTTCCCGCCGCCTTCACGGTACCCACCGGCGAGGCGCATTGGGAGGTGCTGCTGCGCGCCCGCGCCATCGAAACGGGCTGCTACGTCATTGCCGCGGCGCAGGCGGGACGGCACCAGAACGGCCGCACGACCTACGGCCATTCGATGATCGTCGATCCCTGGGGCCGGGTTGTCGGGGCGCTCGGCGGCGAGGGGGCAGGGGTGCTGGTCGCCGATATCGATCCCGATGCTGTGGCCGAAGCGCGCGGACGCGTGCCGGCGCTTGCGAACGCCCGGCAATTTTCGCTATCCGTTAACCCTACGGGCGCACTCTGATCGCCCAAGAGGTATTCTGGCGTGATCCACTACTCGCTCGTCTGCGACAAGTCCCACAAGTTCGACGGCTGGTTCTCCAACGCAGCGGCCTATGACGCGCAGAAATTGCGCGGCCTCGTCACCTGCCCGATCTGCCTCACGACCGCCGTCGACAAGGCAATTATGGCGCCGGCGGTCAACCGCACCGACAGTACCGAGAAGGTCTCGCTTTCGATCGGCCATCCGCAGCACCAGCAGTTGCGTGAAGCCATGCTCGCGCTCCGCAACAAGGTGACGAGCGAGGCCGACTATGTCGGCGACAAGTTCGCCGAGGAAGCCCGCAAGATCCATTTCAAGGAAGTGGACGCGCGCGGCATCTATGGCGAGGCGACCAAGGAAGAGGTCGCGGCGCTGGTCGAAGACGGCGTCGATTTCATGCCGCTCCCGTCGGTCAAGGAAGAGCACAACTAGCTCCCCGCGACGGGTGCGGGGTTGCTTGCCGTGCTCGGCGCGCTGCTCAGTCCGGCGTTCGATTTCACCGTCCCGGGCTCGCTGGTGTGGATTGCCGCCCCCTGGCAGCTCGCTTATGCCCCCATTCTCGCCTTCGTTCTGCGCGAGCCGAAGGCTAGGCAAGCGGCGCCGATGCGCTAGTATTCGCCGGGGTTTGGGCATGAGCGACGTCTTCATTTCGTACAAGCGGCGGCTGCGGCCGCAGGTTGAGCGCGTCGCCAGCGCGCTGCGCGAGCTGCGCCTCGACGTCTGGTTCGATGCGGCGCTCGAGCCCGGCGTCAGCTTCTCGGCCGAGATCAGCCACGAGGTTCGCAACGCCGGCTGCGTGCTGGTGTGCTGGAGCAACGACGCCTTTCCGCATGGCGGCGACGAAAACGGCTGGGTGCTGGGTGAGGCGTCGATCGGCCGCAAGCGGGGCCGGCTCGTCACCGTCACGCTCGAGGACACCGAGTTCGATCCGCCCTGGAACATGATCCACAGCGAGCGGCTCGTCGGCTTCGACCCCACCGACTTCACCGCAGACCGGTCAGCGTGGCGCGGCATGCTCGCCGCCATCGGCCGGCTGATCGAGCGCCCCGGTCTCGCCGACTATGACCGCGCCATTTCCGCCGGCACGGCGGACGCGCTCAAGGGCTGGGTGCAAAGCTACCCCAAGGACACGCTCGCCGAGACAGTGTGGGCGCGCATCGAGGACATCGAGCTGGCGACCGTGCGCAAGCGCCTCGCCGAAGAACGCGTGCAGCCGGCGCCGGCCGCGGGCCTGGCGTCCGCCACCGATATGGAACCCGACCGGATCTATGCCGCGTTGCCCGAAATCGTCGTCGAGGCACCCAAGGGCGATGCGGCACCGGCGCCGGCGACACCGCTGCAGCCGGCTGCGGCTGGTGCGATGCCGGCACGGCGGCTGTCGCCCCAGCTTGCCGTTGCCATCGCGACGGGCACCTGCGTCATCGGTTCCGTCATTGCGGCGCTCACCATCGGCGAGGAGTCGGAAGGGAACCTGTTCAATACCTTCGCCTTCGGCGGCCCCGCGGCCGGCATGATCATCCTCGCCATCGCGATGGTGGTCAGTGGCTACCTCACGGTCTGGCGCGCCGTCGCGCTGGCCCTTGCCGGCTATGTCGGTTTCTTCATCGCGATCTACTGCGCCGATTTCCTCACCCGCTCGGCCCCCTCCTTCGGGACCGAGGGCGCCGACATCTTCGGCGGCTTCGTGCTGGGCGGCCTTGGCGCGTTCGTCGTGCTGTTCACCCTGGTGATGCTGGCGCGCAACCCCAATCTCGGCCGGCTCATCCCCATCGTCCTGTCCGGCGTGCTGCTGACCGGCGTTGCCACTGCCATCGTCATGGTGGTGCCGGGGATTTCGATCCATCGCGGCAACTTCATCGTGTGGGGCGCTGCCGTGTGGTACGCCGCGCTCGGTCTGGTCCTGATGTGGTTGCTGGCCCAGCCGCGGGGGAGCTAAGGCGCATGGCCGACGTCTTCATCTCCTACAAGAGCCGCATGCGCCCCAGGGTGCGCGAGATCGCGGCGGCTCTCGAGGAACTCGGCCTCACTGTGTGGTTCGATGCCGAGCTCGAAGCGGGCCGCAGCTTCGCCGCCGTCATCAATTCCGAGCTCGCCAAGGCGCGCTGCGTCATCGTGTGCTGGACGCCCGATGCCTTCGCGCCCGAGGACGGGTCGGAGATCAGCTGGGTCGAGGCCGAGGCCTCCATCGCGCGCGACCGCAAGGTGATCGTGCCGGTCATGCTCGAGCGCGTGCCGCTCAAGGCGCCGTGGAACATGTTTCATACCGAGCGGCTGATGGACTGGTCGCCTGCGCTTGTTGCGACGCACGGTCCCTGGCTCGCAACGCTCGAGGTCATCGGCCGCCATGTCGGGCGGCCCGGCCTCGCCGATTATGCGCGAGCGGGCGACGATCCGGCTGCGCTTGCGGCCTGGGCACGCGCCTATCCGGAAGACCCGCGCGCGCCTGCCGTGCCCGCCGACGGCAAGCCCGATCCGACGCTGCCGGCGCGGCGGGCGATCCGCCAGATCGCGCAGATGCCCGTGGCGATGCGCTGGCTGCTGGGTGCGACGCTGTTCAACACCATCGCGGCGATCCTCCTGCTGCTGCGCTTCGGGCCCGACGCGAGTGGCAATGCCTCCGCCCTCATCAATGCCGGCCCGATCCTTTCGGCGGCGGTGTGGGCGCTGGCGCTGTGGCGCTCCAAAGTGCTCGACATCGGCCGGGCGCTGTTCACCATCATGGCCTCGATCATCGGCTTCGTTGTCGCCATCTTCAGCGCTCCACTGGTCGAGCCGCTGATGGCCCTGTTCAACACGCCCAGCGACCAGGCCCGCGGCTTCATCAATGGCGTGCTGTCGGGCTTCGGCGGTGCGTTCGTGTCGCTGGGCGGCATCGCGCTGCTCATCGGCAATGTCGGCCGCGACCGCTGGATCAAGATATTACTGGGCAGCCTCGCGCTCGGCCTCGCCTGCGGCGTTCTCGGCCTGGGCGTGCTCAAGCCGCTCTACCAGAGCAACTTCTTCTGGATCTCGGTGGTGTGGACCTTCGTCTACGGGTTGCTGCTCACGCGACTTGCGCTCGGGCGCTCCGCCAGCAGCATGTAGTTGATCCCCATATCGGGGCTCTTCCGCCACTCGTCGGCGAGCGGATGGAAGACGACGCCGGTGCGGTCGGCCATGCGGAGGCCGTTGCGGGTGATCAGGGCTTCGAGCTCGTCGGGCGTCAGGAACTTGCTCCAGTCATGCGTGCCGGCGGGAAGCCAGCGCAGCACATATTCGGCGGCGAACTTCGCGAACGCCAGCGCCCGTGCCGTGCGGTTGATCGTCGCCGAAAACAGCAGGCCGCCCGGAGCGACCAGGTCGGCGCAGCTCTTCATATAGAGCGGCACGTTGGCGACGTGTTCGACGACCTCCATGTTGAGCACGATGTCGAATGTCGCGCCCGTCGCGGCCAGCGCCTCCGACGTCGTTTCGCGATAGTCGATGCTGAGCCCCATGCGCTCGGCATGGAGCGTTGCCACCGCGATGTTCCTGGCTCCCGCATCGATGCCCGTGACGCTGGCGCCCAGCCGGGTCAGGGGCTCGGTCAGCAGGCCGCCGCCGCAGCCGATGTCGAGCACGCGCAGCCCCTCGAGCGGCCGCATCATCGTCTCGTCGCGGCCGAAATGCCGGAGCGCCCAGTCGCGGATATAGGCGAGCCGCACCGGGTTGAATTTGTGCAGCGGCTTGAACTTGCCCGCTGGGTCCCACCATTCGTCGGCCATGGCCGCGAATTTGGCGATCTCGGAGCTGTCGATGGTGGTGTCGGTCATGCCGTTGCCGTTTGAGCCGGGGTGTTCCTGTCGATGATCGCCTGCGCCACGATGAGCACCACCGAGATCGCAACGACCGGATAGACGAGGAGGTTCACCACCGTCCAGCCGCTCGCCACCAGGATGCCGCCCGACGAGAACGAGGCGATGGCGACGATCGAGAACAGGATGAACTCGTTCATGGCCTGCACGCGGAAGGCTTCCTCGGGCCGGTAGAGTTCGGCCACCATGGCGGTCGAGGCGATGAAGCCGAAGTTCCAGCCGACGCCGAGCAGGATTAGCGCGATCCAGAAGTGCCACAGGCTTGTGCCCAGCAGCGCGACCGTCGCCGACGCTGCGATGAGCAGCAGCCCGGCCGCGGCGATGCCGGGTTTGCCGAAGCGTGCGATCAGGCTGCCGGTAAAGAAGCTCGGCCCGAACATGGCGATCACATGCCACTGGATGCCGGTCTGCGCGTCGGCATGGCTGTGATGGTGCTCGATCATCGCCAGCGGCGTCGCGGTCATCACAAGGCTCATCAGGGCGTAGGACGATACCGCGGCCAGCAGCGCGATCAGGAATTTGGGCTTCCTGAGGAAGCTGAGCAGCGGCCGTCCGGTCGCGCCCTGTACCACGGGCGGTGGCGGCGGCACGTTGAGGCGCGACAGGACGATGGCGGTAAGCGCGAACAGCGCCACCAGCGCGAGGAACGGCCCCGCCAGCGGTACGCCGGGGATCAGCGGCTGTGCGTGGATGGCCAGCTGTGGCCCGACCACGCCGGTCACGACGCCGCCGGCCATTACCCATGAGATGGCCCGCGGGCGGAAGTCGGGGGGCGATGCGTCCGCCGCCGCGAAGCGGTATTGTTGCGCGAACGCGCCCGCGGCGCCCAGGAACACCATGCCCAGGCAATAGAGCCAGAAGCCGTCGGACATGATGCCGGCGGTGACGATGGCCGCGCCGACCGCGCCGAAGGCGGTGCCGATCATGAAGCCGTTGCGCCGACCGATCCGCCGCATCGTCATGGCGGCGGGAATGGAGGCGAGCGCCGGGCCCAGGATGAAGGCCGAGACCGGCACCGTCGCGAGCGCCATCTGGTCGTGCGGCAGGAGGGCCGCGCCGACCAGCCCGCCGGTGCCGATGGCGATCGGTCCGGCCGAGCCGCCGATGGCGGAGGCAAGGGCGAGGAGAAGCGCGGCGCGCTTGGCCTGGGGGAGGGGGAGTGCGGTGGTCATGCCTCCCTCCTTACACCCTCGGCTCCGAACCGTGGAAGGGCCGCCACGCCGGACGCGGGCGGACCACCGCGCCGCCCAGCGCCGCTCCTTGCACCTGCTGGGGCTTTGTGGCATGTCCCGGCCAATTCATAAGCGTACCGCCGGGTTCGGCCCGGCGGCCCGGAGAGTCTCTTGGTCCGTATCGTCATGAAGTTCGGCGGCACATCGGTCGCCACCGTCGAGCGGATCCGGCAGGCCGCGCGCCACGTCAAGCGCGAGGTCGACGCCGGCAACCAGGTATCCGTCGTGGTTTCGGCCATGTCGGGCAAGACCAATGAGCTTGTGGGCTGGGTCAATGAGAGCTCGAAGCTGCACGATGCGCGCGAATATGACGCCGTCGTCGCCTCGGGCGAGCAGGTCACGGCGGGGCTGATGGCGATCGTCCTCAGCGAAATGGGCGTACCGTCGCGTTCGTTCCAGGGCTGGCAGGTGCCGATCCATACCGACGACGCCCACGGCGCGGCGCGGATCATCGAAATCGTTCCCGACGAGCTCGATGCCCGGATGAACGAGGGCTGGGTGCCCGTCATCACCGGCTTCCAGGGCATCGTGCCCGAAACCGGCCGCATCACCACGCTTGGCCGCGGCGGCTCGGATACCTCGGCCGTGGCCATCGCGGCGGCCGTGGGGGCCGACCGGTGCGACATCTACACGGATGTAGATGGCGTCTACACCACCGACCCGCGCATCGACCCCAAGGCCAAGCGGCTCAACCGGATCGCGTTCGAGGAAATGCTCGAAATGGCCTCGCTGGGGGCCAAGGTGCTGATGATCCGGTCGGTCGAGATGGCGATGGCGCACAAGGTGCGGCTCGTCGTCCGCTCCACTTTCGACGATCCGGATGCCCCCCAGATTGCCCCGGATGGAACGCCCGGCGTGCCCGGCACGCTGGTATGCGATGAGGATGAGATCATGGAAAAGCAGATCGTTTCGGGCGTCACGCTCGCCAAGGCCGAGGCCAAGATCACGCTGCGCGACGTCAAGGACCGGCCCGGCGTCGCCGCCGCCGTGTTCGGCGCGCTGGCCGACGAATCCATCGTCGTCGACATGATCGTCCAGAACATCTCCGAAGACGGTTCGGTCACCGACATCACCTTCACCGTGCCCGACAGCGAGTACGACAAGTCGATCCGCGCCCTCGAGGCGGCGAAAGCGTCCGGACATGTCGATTATGACCGGATCAATGGGTCCAAGGGTGGCGCAAAGGTGTCGGTGGTGGGCGTGGGCATGCGCAACCATGCGGGCGTCGCCGCCAGCATGTTCAAGGCCTTGGCCGACAAGGGCATCAACATCCAGTTGATCACCACCTCCGAAATCAAGACCTCGGTGTTGATCGACGACGAATATGCCGAGCTTGCGGTTCGGGCCCTCCATACGTATTACGGGCTGGACAAGCCGGGCGCCTGATCAGGGCGGTCGCCCGGCCTTCCAAGAGGAGGCGGTGCGGGGCCGCTAAGCGTGATGGCGACAGCGATGAGCGGTCCGCGCGTGCTGCTGCGGCAGTTGCGCGAAACCATGGCGGAGCCGCTGGCTTCGCAGGATCGCCTCGACAAGATCGTCGCGCTCATCGCCACCAATATGCACACCGATGTGTGCTCGTTCTACGTGCTGCGCGACGACAACGCGCTCGAGCTGTTCGCCACCTTCGGCCTCAAGCGCGAGTCGGTCCACATGACGACGCTGCGCGTGGGCGAGGGGCTTGTCGGCCTCATCGCCGCCCAGGCCGAGGCGCTGTCGCTCGAGGATGCGCCCTCCCATCCAGCCTTCGCCTACCGGCCCGAGACGGGCGAAGACCCGTTCCGCGCCTTCCTCGGCGTCCCCGTGCTGCGCGCCGGCCAGACGCTGGGCGTGCTCGTCGTCCAGAACAAGGACAGCCGCCTCTATGGCGAGGACGAGACCGAGGCGCTGCTGACCACCGCCACCATTCTCGCCGAGATGATCGCGACGTCGGAGTTCGACACGCTGATCAAGCCGGGGCAGGACATCGATCTGCGCCGGCCGCGGATGTTCCAGGGGCAGTCCTTCACCGAGGGCATCGCGCTGGGCAAGGTCGTGCTGCACGATCCGCGCGTCGTGGTCACCAATTTCATCGCCGAGGATACCGAGCAGGAATCGCGGCGGCTCGATGCGGCGCTGGCCACGATGCGCGTCTCGATCGACGACATGCTCAGCCATGGCGACATGGGCGCGGGGACCGAGCACCGCGACATCCTCGAAACCTACCGCATGTTCGCCAATGACCGGGGCTGGGTCGACCGGCTCGAGGAGGCCATCGCCAACGGCCTCACCGCCGAAGCGGCGGTGGAGCGGGTGCAGAACGACACCCGGGCGCGTATGCTGCGCTCCACCGATCCCTATATTCGCGACCGCCTGCACGATTTCGACGATCTCGCCAACCGGCTGCTGCGCGTCCTCACCGGCGACGGCACGGCGCCCACGCATCGCGAGCTGCCCGAGAACGCCATTCTGGTGGCGCGCAATATGGGCCCGGCCGAGCTGCTCGAATATGACCGCACGCGCCTGCGCGCCATCGTGCTGGAGGAGGGGGGCTCGACCGCGCATGTGGCCATCGTGGCGCGCTCGCTCGGTCTCGTGGCGGTGGGACAGGCGCAGAATATCGTCTCGATCTGCGAGAATGGCGACGACATCATCGTCGATGGTCCCGCGGGCACCGTGCATCTGCGGCCGACGCGCGAACTCGAGCAGACTTATGCCGACAAGGTCCGCGTCACGGCCAAGCGGCGCGCGCACTATCTCGCGCTCAAGGACAAGCCGTCGGTGACGCGCGACGGTGTGGCGATCACGCTGCTCCACAATTCGGGCCTCGTCGCCGACCTGCCCATGCTGCGCGACACCGGTGCCGAGGGTGTCGGCCTGTTCCGCACCGAACTGCAGTTCATGATCGCCTCGCGCCTGCCCAAGGTGCAGGAGCAGGTGGCGCTCTACCGCGAAGCCATCCGGCTCAGCGAGGGCAAGCCCATCGTTTTCCGCCTGCTCGATGTGGGTGGCGACAAGGTCATTCCCTATCTGCGCGCCGCGGCCGAAGAGAATCCCGCGATGGGGTTCCGCTCGCTGCGCCTCGCGCTCGACCGCCCCGGCCTGCTGCGGACGCAGGTCCGGGCGCTGCTGACGGCTGCCGATGGCGGGCCGATGAAGATCCTCGTGCCCATGGTCACCGAGACCTGGGAGTTCGTCGAGACCAAGCGCGTCATCCGCCTCGAGCTCGAGCGCCTGATCCGCGCCGGGGGCAAGCCGCCCTCCGAGCTCAAGGTCGGCGCCATGATCGAGGTGCCCTCGCTGCTGTTCGAGCTCGACCATGTGCTGCCCGAGTGCGATTTCGTCTCGATCGGCTCGAATGACCTGATCATGTTCCTCAATGCTGCCGACCGCGCCAACAACCGCGTGTCCAAGACCTACGATCCCATTGCCCTGCCGCGCCTGCGGGCGCTCCGTCACATCGTCGACATGGCCGGCCGCTACGGCGTGCCGATCACCATGTGCGGCGAGCTTGCCGGCCGTACCGTCGAGGCGCTGGCGCTGATGGCCATCGGCATGACGCGCCTGTCCATGTCGCCGCCCGCCGTCGGGCCGATCAAGGAAATGGTCATGGGCATGGAGCTCAAGCCCATCCGCACCGCTGTCGCCGCCGCCCTCGGCGAGGGCCAGCACGGCGTCGGCATCCGCGAATTGCTGGTGGACTTGGCGACCAGGCAAGGGCTGGTTATCTAGCCGCCATGCCGTCCCTGCCTGAAGACAAACTCGCGCAGCTTGAAAAGCGCTTCGACAGCGTCGAGGCCGCGCTTTCCTCCGGCCCGTCGGCCGAGGAGTATGTGCGCCTCAGCAAGGAATATGCCGAGCTCGAGCCCGTCGTCCGCCCCATCATCGCCTGGCGCAAGGCCGCGGCCGACCTGGCCTCGGCCGAAGAACTCGCATCCTCGGGCGACCGCGAGATGGCCGAGATGGCTGATGCCGAGATCGCCGAGCTGAAGCCGCGGCTTGCGCAGATGGAGCAGGACATCCGCATCCTGCTGCTGCCCCGCGACGCGGCGGACGAAAAGAACGTCATTCTCGAAGTGCGTGCCGGTACCGGCGGCGACGAAGCGGCGCTGTTCGCCGGCGACCTGCTGCGCATGTATCAGCGCTATGCCGACCTCCAGGGCTGGAAGGTCGAGATCATGGAAGAGGCCGATGGCGAGGTCGGCGGCTACAAGGAAGTGATCGCCCGCATCTCGGGCAAGGGCGCCTATGCCCGGCTCAAATACGAGTCGGGCGTACATCGCGTGCAGCGCGTCCCGGAGACCGAGGCGTCGGGCCGCATCCACACCTCCGCCGCCACCGTCGCCGTGCTGCCCGAGGTCGAGGATATCGACATCGAGATCCGCAACGAGGACATCCGCATCGACACGATGCGGTCCTCCGGTGCCGGCGGCCAGCACGTCAACACCACCGATTCGGCGGTGCGCATCACGCACATCCCGACCGGCATTGTCGTCACCTCCTCGCTCAAATCGCAGCACCAGAACCGGGCGCAGGCGATGGTGGTGCTGCGGGCGCGGCTCTACGAGGAGCAGCGCAACGCCCGCGACACGGCGCGGGCCGATGCGCGGCGCGAGCAGGTGGGCTCGGGCGATCGCTCCGAGCGCATCCGGACCTACAATTTCCCGCAGGGGCGGGTGACCGACCACCGGATCAACCTCACGCTCTACAAGCTCGACCGGGTGATTGCCGGCGACGCGCTGGACGAGCTGATCTCGGCGCTCATCACCGAGGACCAGGCGGCCCAACTCGCCGCCATGGAAGGGCTCAACTGAGCGCCGCCGTGTCCATCGGCCTCGCCTGGCGGCAGGTCCGCGACCGCTTCCGGCAGGCGGGGCTCAACACGCCGGAACTCGATGCCCGCCTCATCGCGCAACATGTCTTCGGCCTCGACGCCATGGCGCTGGTGCGGCGCGAGCGCGAAGTCATGTCGCCGCAATGGGCGACCGAGCTCGAGCGCGCCGCGCTCCGTCGCCTCGCCGGCGAGCCGGTCAGCCGCATCATCGGCGAACGTGAATTCTGGGGCCTGCGCCTCGCGCTCAACGAGGCGACGCTCGATCCGCGTCCGGAGACCGAACTCCTCGTCGGCGACGCCATCGCCTTTGCCGAACACAAGCGCTCGCCGCGCATCGCCGATCTGGGCACCGGCTCGGGCGCCATCGTCATCGCGATTCTGAGCGCGCTTCCCAAGGCCAGGGCGTTTGCCACCGATATTTCGGAGCCGGCGCTCGCGGCGGCGAAGGCCAATGCCGAGCGCCATCATGTCGCTGACCGGGTCGATTTCCGCCTCGGCCCCTGGTGGCAGGCCGTGCCGCACCAGGAATTGTTCGACCTCATCGTGTCCAATCCGCCCTACATTGCGCGCGAAGAAATCGCCTCGCTGCAGCCCGAAGTGCGGCTTTTCGACCCAAAAACGGCACTCGACGGGGGCTGGGACGGGCTCGAAGCCTACCGCGCCATTGCCTCGCAGGCGGCGCGCCGGCTCAATCCGGGTGGGCTGCTGCTGCTCGAAATCGGGGCCAATCAGGGCGAAACGGTCAGCCGAATCTTCTCGCGGGCCGGGTTCGGCCGCATCGAGGTGCAAAAAGACCTGGCGGGCCTTGATCGGCTGGTCCTGGCTTCCCATTCTTGAGGAAACCGAAACCCCAGGGGCCAATCGAGGGCATTTTCTGCTTGGAATAGCAGGGCGAACCGGTTAGCTTCCGGTTGCTGTCTATGGCGCGGGTTGAGCGCCAGAAGGTGACAGCCACCCGCTCATCGGCGATGCTGGATTGCCAGCAAGGGTACCCCGGATATGGAACCCGGCCTGACGTGATGAGCCAAAAGTGGTTCAGCCGGTACAGCTCTCGGACAAGATCCCGCCCTTTGGGCCGCCCGTTTGGGCGCCACTGGCGTAGCGGGCCTGGGACGAACGCAACCCCATAGGCTCATTTTGAAGGCGTATAGCGACCAATGAGACCAAACCAGAATAACAAGAACCGCCAGCGTGGACGGAACAACAATGGCGGGCGCAAGCACGTCAACCCGCTGAGCCGGAACTTCGAATCCAACGGCCCGGACGTGAAGGTGCGCGGCAACGCGGCCCACATCGCCGAGAAATATCTGCAGCTCGCCCGCGACGCGCAGTCCTCCGGCGACCCGGTCCTGGCCGAGAACTATCTGCAGCACGCAGAGCACTATTTCCGTATCGTTGCGGCCGCCCAGCAGGCGCAGCAATATCGTGACCAGCCCGGCGCGCAGGCGCCAGAGGTCGACGAAGACGACGATTTCCCGCCCATCAACGACCGCTTCGCTTCGCCCGAGCCGGCCGTGCCGTTCCGGCCGCAGCCGCAGCCGGGCAATGGCGACCAGCCGGGCTTCGCCGCCGCCGAGGGCGGCAGCGAAGAGGGCGGCGAGCAGTCCCAGCCGCAGGGCGAGGCCGCGACGGCCGAGGACGGCCAGTCCGCCGCCGGCCAGCAGGGCGAGGGCGGCGATGGCCATCGCCGCCGCGACCGCAACCGGCGCCGCCGGGGCCGCGGGCCGGCCGAAGGCGGCCAGGGCGGCGAGGATCCGGCCAGTTCGCCGCAACCGGAGGTCGCGCTGCCGGCCTTCCTCACCGCCGGCGGCAATACGCCGGCGGAGTAAGCGCGCACGGGCAACGCATTGAAAAGGGGTGCTTCGGCGCCCCTTTTTCCTATTCGGACTCTCCCTATATCTTGCTCGAAGTCAGGGAAACGCGCCGCCTGTCGGGCGTTCCTCACACCAACGCTTCGAGCGACCGAACCGGTGCCAGATCGAGGGCCGGGCGGCGTGGCAAAAGGAGAGTTGCCTTGAATATCGAGAAATACACCGAGCGGGCGCGCGGGTTCATCCAGAGCGCGCAGCAGATGGCGCTGGGGCGCGGCCACCAGCAGTTCGCGCCGGTTCACCTGCTCAAAGTGCTGATGGACGACGACCAGGGGCTCGCCTCCGGTCTCATCGATCGCGCCGGCGGCGACAGCAAGGCGGTTCGCGCCGGCGTCGAAGCCGCCCTCAGCAAAATTCCGCAGGTCAGCGGCGACGGCTCGCAGCTCTATCTCAGCCGCGAACTGGCGCGCGTGTTCGACACCGCCGAATCGGCGGCGCAGAAAGCCGGCGATTCGTTCGTCACGGTCGAGCGCATGCTGCTCGCGCTGGTCATCGACAAGGACACCGATGCGGGCAGGATCCTGTCGTCGGCCGGTATCACGCCCAATGCGCTGAACCAGGCGATCGAAACCATCCGCAAGGGCCGTACGGCCGACTCCGCCTCGGCCGAGTCGCAGTATGACGCGCTCAAGAAATATGCCCGCGACCTCACCCAGGCGGTGCGCGACGGCAAGCTCGATCCGGTCATCGGCCGCGACGAGGAGATTCGCCGTACCATCCAGGTGCTCAGCCGCCGCACCAAGAACAATCCGGTCCTCATCGGCGAGCCCGGCGTGGGCAAGACCGCCATCGCCGAAGGCCTCGCGATCCGCATCGTCAATGGCGACGTGCCCGAATCGCTCAAGGGCAAGTCGCTGATGGCGCTCGACCTGGGCGCCCTGATCGCCGGCGCGAAGTATCGCGGCGAGTTCGAGGAGCGGCTCAAGGCCGTGCTCAACGAGATCACGGCGTCCGACGGCCAGATCATCCTGTTCATCGACGAGATGCATACGCTGGTCGGCGCCGGCAAGGCGGATGGCGCGATGGACGCGTCCAATCTGCTGAAGCCCGCGCTGGCGCGCGGCGAGCTCCACTGCGTGGGCGCGACGACGCTCGACGAGTACCGCAAGCATGTCGAGAAGGACGCGGCGCTCGCCCGCCGCTTCCAGCCGGTGTTCGTCAGCGAACCCACCGTCGAGGACGCGATCTCGATTCTGCGCGGCCTCAAGGAAAAGTACGAGCTGCATCACGGCATCCGCATCTCGGACTCCGCCATCGTTGCCGCGGCCACGCTGAGCAACCGCTACATCGCCGACCGCTTCCTGCCCGACAAGGCCATCGACCTGATGGACGAGGCGGCAGCGCGGCTGCGCATGGCGGTCGACAGCAAGCCCGAAGCCCTTGATGAGCTCGATCGCCGGATCATGCAGCTCAAGATCGAGCGCGAGGCGCTGAAGAAAGAGACCGACGAAGGCTCGCGCAACCGTCTCGACAAGCTCGAAGGCGAACTGCTCGATCTGGAAGACGAGGCGCAGGCACTGTCGACCAAATGGCTCGCCGAGAAGGAGCGCGTGCAGGGCAGCCAGAAGCTCAAGGAAGAACTCGACGCCGCCCGCAGCCAGCTCGAGATCGCCCAGCGATCGGGCGACCTCGCGAAGGCGGGCGAGCTTGCCTATGGCGTGATCCCGGGGCTCGAAAAGCGCATCAAGGAAGCCGAGCAGAACAAGGGCTCGGGCGAGGGCGACATGGTGTCCGAAGTGGTCACCGCCTCCGACATCGCCCAGGTCGTGTCGCGCTGGACCGGTATTCCAGTCGATCGCATGCTCGAGGGCGAGCGCGAAAAGCTCGTTGCCATGGAAGGCTCGCTGGGCAAGCGTGTCATCGGGCAGGAGGAGGCCGTCGCGGCCGTCTCCCGCGCCGTGCGCCGCTCGCGCGCCGGCCTGCAGGACCCGAACCGGCCGATCGGCTCGTTCATGTTCCTCGGGCCCACCGGGGTCGGCAAGACGGAGCTCACCAAGGCGCTCGCCGAATTCCTGTTCGACGACGAGCACGCGATGGTGCGCCTCGACATGTCCGAGTTCATGGAGAAGCACTCGGTGGCGCGGCTGATCGGCGCCCCTCCGGGCTATGTCGGCTACGACGAGGGCGGCGTGCTCACCGAGGCGGTGCGCCGCCGGCCGTACCAGGTCGTGCTGTTCGACGAGATCGAGAAGGCGCACCCCGATGTCTTCAACGTCCTGCTGCAGGTGCTCGACGACGGGCGACTGACCGACGGGCAGGGCCGCACGGTCGACTTCCGCAACACCATCATCATCATGACCTCCAACCTTGGCGCCCAGTATCTGATCGAGCTCAAGGAGAACGAGTCGGTGGAGCTGGTGCGCGGCAAGGTGCTCGACGCGGTCAAGGCGGCGTTCCGGCCGGAGTTCCTCAACCGCGTGGACGACATCATCCTGTTCCATCGGCTGCAGCGCATCCATATGGGCGACATCGTCGAGATCCAGCTCCGCCGCCTGGGCGAGCTGCTCAAGGATCGCGACATCACCCTGACGCTCACCGAAAAGGGCAAGGAGTGGCTCGCCAATGAGGGCTACGACCCGGCCTATGGTGCCCGCCCGCTCAAGCGCGTCATCCAGCGCGAGGTGCAGGATCGGCTCGCCGAGGCGATCCTGAGCGGCGACGTGCAGGACGGCCAGAGGGTGCTGGTCGATGCTGGCGACGCCGGCCTCCTGCTGGTGCCCGAACTCGAGGGCGAGCCCGTCGCTCCGGCGGCAGCGGCCTGAAATCGACTATTGCGAAGGGCGGCTCATGGGCCGCCCTTTTTGTTTGTCCCCGAATCGGAAACCAATCCCCGGATGAGCAATCCCTTCTTCGAGACCTGGTCCACGCCCTACGGGGTCCCTCCCTTCGATGCGATCGAGACGATGCACTTCCGGCCCGCCTATGCGCAGGCGCTGGAGGAGCACAGTGGCGAGATCGCACAGATCGCCGCCAGGGCCGATGCGCCGACCTTCGAGAACACCATCGTCGCGCTCGAGAACGCCGGCAAATTGCTGCGGCGGGTCGAGATGATCTTCGGCCAGCTGAGCTCGGCCGACACCAATGACGAACTGCAGGCGGTCGAGCGCGAGGTCGTGCCGCTGGTGACGCGGCACTGGACCGGCATCTACCTCAATCCGGCGCTGTTTGCCCGTATCGACGATCTCCACCGGCGCCGCGATTCGCTTGGCCTCGATCCCGAATCGCTGCGTGTGCTCGAGCGCTATCATCTCGACTTCGTCCGCACCGGCGCCCGACTCACCGACGCGCAGCGGGAGCGCTTCGCGGCGATCATGGAGCGGCTCGCGACGCTGGGCACGACGTTCGGGCAGAACGTCCTCGCGGACGAAGCCAATGTGGTGTTCGCGCTCACCGAAGCCGAGGTGGACGGCCTCCCCGAATTCGCGCGCGCCGCGGCCGCCGAGACGGCGCGGGACCGCAAGCTCAACGCGCCCTATGCCGCCACGACGTCGCGCTCCTCGGTCGAGCCGATTCTGCACTTCGCCACTGATCGCGGCGTGCGCGAGAAGGTGTTCCGCGCCTTCGTCAATCGCGGCCACAATGGCAATGCCCATGACAACCGCAAGGTGATCGCCGAGATGGCGACGCTGCGCGCCGAGCTGGCCCAGCTTCTCGGCTACGAGACCTATGCCGCCTACAAGCTCGACGATTCGATGGCCCGGACACCCGCGGCAGCGCAGAAGCTGCTCGAGGACGTCTGGACGCCGGGCCGCAAGCGGGCCGAGGAAGATCGCGATGCCCTGCAGGAGTTGATGGGCGAGGACAGGCTCGAAGCCTGGGACTGGCGCTACTACGCCGAGAAGCTGCGTGTCGCCCGCTACGATTTCGACGAGAACGAGCTCAAGCCCTATTTCGAGCTCGACCGGGTGATCGGCGCCGCCTTTTACACGGCCGAAAGGCTGTTCGGCGCGACGTTCAGGTTGCTCGACGACATCCCCGTGTACCACCCGGATGTGCGTGTCTGGGCGGTCGAGCGCGAGGGGCGGGTGATCGGCCTGTTCTATGGCGATTTTTTCGCGCGGCCGAGCAAGCGCAGCGGCGCGTGGATGACCTCGTTCCGCGACCAGCAGAAGCTGGGCGGCGAGGTGATTCCGCTGGTGGTCAACACCTGCAATTTCAACAAGCCGCCCGAGGGCGAACCGGCGCTGCTGTCGCTTGACGAAGCCAGAACGGTGTTCCACGAATTTGGCCACGGCCTGCATGGCCTCCTGTCCAACGTCACCTATCCGCGCCTGTCGGGCACCAACACGGCGCGCGATTTCGTCGAGCTGCCCAGCCAGCTCTACGAGCACTGGCTGGAGACGGCGCCGGTGCTGGCGCGGCTCACGCACTACAAAACCGGCGCAGCGATTCCCGAGGCGCTGCTCGAGCGCATGACGGCGGCGCGCAAGGCTAACAAGGGCTTCGAGACCGTCGAGTTCATCTCCTCGGGGCTGCTCGACATGGCCTATCACCAGATCCCCGCGGGCACCGCGGTCGACGCCGACGCGATAGAGCAGGGGACGCTCGCCCAGATCGGCATGCCCGGCGAGATCGCGCTGCGGCACGCCAGCGCGCATTTCGGGCACATCTTCTCGGGCGATGGCTACGCGGCCGGCTACTACTCCTATCTGTGGTCCGAGGTGCTCGACGCCGACGGATTCACTGCCTTCGAGGAGGCGGGCGATCCGTTCGATCCGGCGACCGCGGGGCGGCTTTACACCTATGTCTATTCGGGCGGTGGGTCGCGCGACTATGCCGAGGCCTATCGCCGGTTCCGCGGCCGCGATCCCGACATCAACGGCCTTCTCGCCAAGCGCGGATTCGCCACGCTGCAACCGATCGAGGACGGCGCTGCCCTGTAGGCGGCGCGTCTCGCGGGCTTGCCTTCACGGCGGGCCCGGTATAGAACAAAACGAGAACATGAAGGCGGCGGCGATGGCCAGATACGAGATCGACTATTTCGAGATTCCGGCCGCGGATGCGGGCAAGACCAGCGCCTTTTTCACTGCGGCGTTCGGCTTTGCCGCGCTCGCCTACGGTCCCGACTATATCGAGGTGCGCGAGGCCGGCGTGCTCGGCGGCGTCAATGGTGATGCGGGAGATCGTCCGGCGGCGCCGTTGATCGGGATACGGACCGACGACATCGCGGTGACCGAGAGGGCGATCGTTGCGGCGGGTGGCACGATTACCAAGCCAGCCTATCCGTTCCCGGGAGGCAGGCGGCTGTTCTTCCGCGAGCCGGGCGGTGCCGAGCTGCTGGTTTACCAGCCCAACGACTAGCGGTTGGCCGTGCGAGCCCGTTTGGATCGCTCGGTCCCGAGGCAGGAAAGGCAACTAGCCGTTGCTGGCAGGAGCGCTCGCCGCGGCAACGCGGATGGGCGCCGCGTCGCGCTGCATCAGATCGTTGATCTGCGCGATGGTCTGCTTGAAGGCGCCGGCGTCCTGGGCGGGAAGCGTGTGGTCGCGCGGCAGTTTTACGCTCAGCGGATCGACGAAGCGGCCGTTGACCTTGATCTCGAAGTGCAAATGGTTGCCCGTCGAATTGCCGGTCGAGCCGACATAGCCGATCAACTGGCCCTGCCGCACCTTGACGCCCGGCTTGATGCCGTCGGCAAAGGCGCTCTGGTGGCCGTAGCCGGTTTCGTAGCCGTTGACGTGCTTGATCTCGATGTAGCGGCCGTAGCCCGAGACCCATTGCGCCTTTTCGACGACGCCGTCGCCGGAGGCGTAGATCGGCGTTCCACGCGGTGCGGCGAGGTCGACACCGGTATGCAGGCGGCGCGACTTGAAGATCGGGTGCACGCGATAGCCGAAGCGGCTGGCGAGGCGTCCGCCGCCCTGCAGCGGCCGGCGCGTCAGGAAGCGCTTACCGGTTTCGCCCTCGGGATCGTAGAAGTCCACCGTGCCGTCATTGGTGCGGAAACGGTAAAGCTGCCGCACGGTAGAACCGAGTTTCAATGCGACGTAGAGCAGGTCCTGATGCCCTTCGGCGTCCTTCTCGGTCTGCAGCACTTCGATCGAATCGCCGGCGGCGATCTTCTTGGTCAGGTCGACGTCATAGGCGAACATCGCCACGATGCGCTTGGTGATGTCGTCGTGGATATCGTGCTTGCGGGCCGTCTCCCAGATGGCGCGATAGACGCTGGGAAGGTTGGAGACGTTCACCTCTTCGGTGTCTTCCTCGGGGAAGGCGATCTCGGAGGGTGCGAGGCCCAACACGTAGGCGCCGCGGTCGGTCAGCGCGACGGTTGCCGCGTGCTGGTCGGTGTTGCTCGCATCGTCGTGCACATAGATGGACAGGCGATAGGGGATCAGCACGTCGGAGGTGCGCGAGGCGCCGAACAGGATGCGCAGGCGCGCGCCGGTGGGCAGCGTGGTCGAGGGATAGACATTGGTGAGCGTGGCGCTGATCGCCTCGATCATCTTGTCGGTAAAGCCGTTCTTGAGCAGCAGATCTTCGATCTTGCTGGGCTCCTTGACGGTGATGATGCGTTCGGTGCGGCCGAGGCCGGCTTCGGTGGCCGTCGTCTTCTTGGGCATCACCGTGAGGTTTTCGACGACGCTGGTCATGCCGCCCGGCTCGACGATGCCGAGATCCTCGACTGCGGGCGCGTCGGGCGCATAGCCGAGCGCGACGTCGGGGCCGGCATTGCCGCCTTCGCCGAAGAAGTTCTCGAGCGTCTGGCGCACATAGGCTTCCGCGCCCTGGTCGGAGACCGAGCGCGGCGGCACGAAGGAGACCGGCAGCGGCGAGCTCGAAATGGAGACTTCGCCTTCGACCTCGGCACCATAAATGTTGGTGTTGGCGTCGTCGGGCGCGACGATCGGCTGGGTGGAATCGATCATCGCCTGCGGATCGTAAGCGGGGATGTCTTCCGACAGTGCTGTCGCCGCGGTCGCGAGCGTCGCGCGAATACGCACGAAGGGCTGTTTCTTGATCAGGTCGCGGCCGTCCACCGTCTCGCGGATCGAGGCCTCGACGATTTCGAGCTCGGACTTGGCGACGGTGGTGGGGCGGACGCGGTTGGTCTTGGAAATGAGGTCAGTCGCCGATTCATGGTCGGACGTCACGATCTGCAGCGCCTCATAGGCGGTCGAGAAGGTGTCTTGGCCCTGGAAGCTCACATAGAGCGCGGCGCCCATCAGCATCACCGAGGTAAGGCCGGTCATTACCGTGCCGGTCAGCCAGGCGAAGCTCAGCTCGCGGCCCTGGGGGATTTCACCGTCCGTCGAGGCGACGGTGAGCGCCGGCCCGTCTTCGAAGCCGGCCCGCACCAAAGCGAGCGTGCGATTGCGTTGCGCCGGATTCACCCTCGGTCTTGCCCCGTCCCCGTGATCGATGTCCAGCCCGGCCCGCGTCGCAGGCAACTCAGCGCCCGAATTCATGGCGCGGCCGTCGGCGCCCCGTCAAGCCGAAGCACCTGCGCGAGCTTGGTCAGCCCCAATTGCGGCACATTTCCGGCTGCGCCCGAGCCAGCTTCCCCCTGCCTGGACGGGAGATTCTGTTCGGACGAGCGCAGGCCGGGCGCCCCATAGAAAGCAGCTTCAACAGGCGCGCCGCGATCGCTCCTCTCTTGAAACCGGCGCGAAAGGCCCGATCTACGGGGGGTTGCCGCGGTCGATTGACGTATGCGTCATCTGTTTTTCACAGATCGCGCTTTTGGCTGTTGACACCCAAATGGGCCATCCATATATACCCGCCATCGCTGAGGCGGCGGCGCGGAAACGCGGCAACGACCGAAGCAAACCACTGAGAAATAAAAGCAATTTTGCTTCTCAGGTTTTCAGTTTCCGGTCTCGACCGAAAAATGAAAATGGGGTGTTGACAGGCAAATATGCCTCGAATACAACCCGCCCCGTTGACGACGCCGAGCGCTTGTCGCTCCCACTGTTGACGACCTTCGAAAGGGCAGACCTGCTGCCGGGAAACCGGAAATAAGGTTTGTTCGCCGAATTCCGGAAGTTGACACTTCCATGACGCCGCCCTCGCAAGAGGCACCCGGGGTCCGCTCTTTGACATTGTGAAGATGGAAGAAAGGGAAACGTGGACGGCGAGGTTCTTGCGGTCTGATCGTGAGATTGGACATACAGACTTCGACGGTACGTTTTCTCAAGAGGTACACTACCAATCACACGCTCTTCGGAGCGGAGTGACAGGTGTGTGTCCTCGTCAATGTTGCGTAGCAATACGCAACGCGCAAAACGTGCAGACGTCGACCAAGTCAGATATCAAACTTGAGAGTTTGATCCTGGCTCAGAACGAACGCTGGCGGCAGGCTTAACACATGCAAGT
>MKUZ01000025.1 GCA_001899065.1 Devosia sp. 66-22
AGAGTCGGGCTCATTGTGCCAGCCTATCTGATCCCTTACGGAATCGCGACGCTGGTTTTTGGGCTTCTCGCGGATCGCCTGGGCATCCACCGCGTCATGTTCGCGTCGCTGGCGGCGTTTGCGATACTCACAGCTTTGACGGCGACGGCCGCCTCCATCGAACAGATCGCCCTTTGGCGGGTCCTGACCGGGCTCGGCGCCAGTGGCGTCGTGCCGCTCGGCCTCGCGCTCGTCGGCCGCCTCTATCCTTATGAGCAGCGTGGGCGCCCGCTAGGCTGGCTGTTTGGCGCCATGGCCGGCGGGATGGCCTTTGGCTCACCCGCGGGCGCGATGCTCGTTCCCTTCGTCGGATGGCAAGGGCTGTTTCTCGTAGTAGGAGCGGCTGGAGCGGGTATCCTGCTCCTGTTCCTGCCCTATCGCCGCATCATTGCTGCGGCGGTGCAGCCGGTCGCGGGCACGTTCGGCGATCTTTTCCGCGGCTACAAGAGCCTCCTCGGCACGCCAAGGGGTCAGCGCACATACGGCTATGTCCTTGTCAACTCGATGTTCCACTCCGGCGTCTTCACGTGGCTTGGCGTGTATTTCGAACAGCGACACGGCGTCGGACCAGTCGGCGTCGGCTTGGCCTTGCTCGGATACGGCGTGCCGGGCTTCCTGCTCGGGCCGATGATCGGCCGTGCGGCGGACCGCTGGGGCCGCGCCAGGTTGCTGCCCCTTGGTCTCGCGCTCAGCGCCGTCGCAGCCGCGCTGCTGATCCTCGGCTTTCCCTTGATCCTCGCGCCCGTGGTGGCGATGCTTCTCTCTCTTGGCTACGACATGACGCAGCCGCTCTTCGGCGGGATTGTCACCTCGCTCGGTGGTAAGCGGCCTGGGCAAGCCATGGGGCTGAACGTCTTCATGCTCTTCGTCGGCATGGGGCTGGGCAGCTTGATCTTTGGTGAGATGCTCCGCTTTGGCTTCGAAGTATCACTGGGCCTTTTCACCATGGTCGAGCTGGGGTTGGCCGCGATGTCCATCCGTCTGTTCCGGTCTGAGGTAGTTCAAGTCCGGAGCAGCTGAAGGGCGAGGCGCCGTGCCCCTGGCATGCGACATTCGAGGTCTATTGACTCCGGACTACGGTACGGATGGCAGAATCTCAAAAAATGCGGAGCAGCTGCACTTGGTGCGTTACGACGAAAGGCGAACATCACATGACGAACACGAGCCGACCGTCCGGGCTGTCTCACGTCCGTTGGAGAATCCTGTTTTCAGCTGGCGCGTTGCTCCTCTCTTTTCTGTTCTCGCTCGCGATCTCTATAAGCTCGGCTTCCGATAGGGCTACTGGAACGACAATGGTCGTGCCAGTGACCGGTATGTCGTGCGTGAGCTGTGCCGCGACGATCAAGCGAACTGTGAAGAACATCGATGGCGTATCTAATGTCGAGGTGAGCTTGGCGGCCAGGACCATGCGTGTGACCTATGCCCCCGCACGTGTTTCGCCTGACCGCATCGTCGCCGCTGTCAACGCACTCGGATATCAAGCTGGGACCCCGGTGGAGGCGAAATGACGTTGGAGTCCGCATTGCAGTCGATCCAACCTGGCCTCGCTGGAGGGGGACTACTACCCGCAATAGGCACCACGTTCCTCGCGGGTATTTTGGCGAGCGCGGTTTGTCCGTGCACATTGCCTGTTGGGCTCAGCGTTGCGGGTATGGCCGGAGCATCTGACACCGGAGGTCGTCACGACGGACTTGCAATCGCAAGTGCTTTCTTCGTCGGAATCGTCGGAAGCCTCACCGCGCTTGGTCTCTTTGCGGGTCAACTCGGCGCATTGGCGACGGAGTCGTTCGGCCGCAATTGGGCGCTTGTTATGGCTATTCTTTCATTCGCAGCCGCAGGGCTTGCCTTCTGGCGACCTCGCCTCCCATTCGACAAGCTGACGGCTTGGCGCCGCCCCGGCGTGGCGGGCGCTTTCGGCTACGGCCTAGTGTTCAGCCTTGGTACTTCCGTGGCTCCGCTTCTGCTTCTGTTTACGATCGTCGCAGCTTCGGGCGCGCCGAAACTCGGCGTATTGCTGGCCTTTTTCTTCGGCATCGGTCGGGGTTTACCGTTTCTCCTCGCGGGGGTTGTCGCAAGCACCGCGACGCGCTTCACTCGGCTTGGTTTGTTGGGCCGCCCAATTCAGTTCGCGAGCGGCATCGCCCTTGTATTTGTCGGCTGGTACTATGCTCAGGTGTATGCCGCATTACTTTAATGGAGAATGACATGCTTCGTCAGGATGGTTCGCTTGCAACTGTGACCCTGGCAATACCTGGGATGGTCTGTGAAGGCTGCGCTGAAAAAATCCGTGGTGCGCTAACGGCGATACCTGGCGTTCATAAGGTCAAGACGAAGCTGTGGCGGAAGCAAGTCGAAGTTACTCTCGAGAAGGAGACCGTTCGTGAACAGACGGTTGTGCAGGCACTCGGCGAGCAGGGGTTCAATGCGGTCGCAACCTAGCAATCTTGACGACCTGGTACTTACCGCATTCAGGCGCGCCTCCGACGAGGATCGACTTGATGTTGCCGAGCATCTGCTGTGTGCACTCGAGACGTTGGCTGACGTGGGCAGAGAAGCGCACAGGCGAATTCCGGCTCAAGCTCGATTAATCCAAGCCTATCGAGTGATCGCGCATCGGGCTGAGCGTCGGCGATGATCGACTCTGACGAGCCGCGAGCGCTCGTCAGAGCCCACGGCATATCCAAGAGCGCGGATCTATATGCGTGGGCAACGAAGTTGCTGTGAGTGAAGGGATTGCGCGAGTGGCAAGAGTAAAGAAGTATTTGGAGGGCTATCAGGTTTGGATTTACTTCGCCGCGATCCTCATCGGGGCAGTGACTGGCCTAGTAATTCCCGGAAGTCCATCGTTTGAGCCGACGATCAATCCGGCGCTCGCGTTCATGCTCTTCGTGACCTTCCTGCCACTTGCGTTTGCCATGAGGGCGGGTGTTCAGCAGCAAAAAGAAGCTATCAGCCTCGCTCCGATGACGCGGCGCGATGGGGGCGCGGGTTGCGCCACGGTCTTACTGCCTCGCCGTCCCGTGCCGGAGGCCTACGGCCGTCGGCTCGGTCGAAGTATGTCGCCGTCCCGTGCCCGATCTCGCGCTTGATCTCCGCTACTTAAAGTATGCGATGCTTGTCGCCGAACACGGTAGCTTCCGCCGTGCCGCGTCGATCCTCAATCTTTCGCAATCGACCATAAGCCGTCGGATTCAGTTACTCGAACGCAGGCTAGGCATGCCGCTATTCGAGCGTAACCACGCTGGAGCCCGCGCGACGCTGGCCGGCGAGCGCTTCATGCGCGACGCTGCGGTAGGTGCGGACCACCTTCATCAAGCCGTTCTTGACATGGCTAGCACGCAACGCGGTGAGATCGGCGATTTGCGGATCGGTTTGATGGCATCGCTGGCTAGCGGTTTCCTATCGGACCTACTCGGAACTTACCGTCGCCGATTCCCCCGTGTAGACGTCCGGGTCCAAGAGGCAGCATCGCAAGCGAACGCCGCTGGCGTACTGAATGGCCGCCTCGATGCGGCGTTCATCACGGGGAGCCCGCTACTGCCTGGCTGCGAAGCCGAGCACCTCTGGGACGAACGGATCTTCGTCGCGCTGCCAGAGGATCATCGATGTGCTGGCGGACGTGTGGTCGCCTGGGACGACGTGCGCGAGGACATTTTCTTGGTGAGCGCCGAGGCCGCGGGACCGGAGATTGAAGACTATCTCGTGCGGCAGTTATCTGGACTTGGGTTTCGCCCAAGACTCTCCGTCCAGCAGGTCGGCCGAGAGAATCTCCTGAACATGGTTGCAAAGGGCTTTGGCCTGACGCTGACCACTTACTCCACCCTGGGCGCGACCTACCCCGGCGTCGTATTCCTTCCGATCGGCGCCGCCACCGAGATGGTGGGCTCCAGTGTCGTATGGTCGGCGACCAATCGAAATCCAGCGCTAAAGCGGTTGTTGCAGATCAGCTCGGAGTTAGCGGAAAAGCATCGGCGAGGCACGTCTCGAGCAAGAAGGGCTGAATCGAGACGCGGCTAAATCTGCTAGGGATCTATCGAGTTAGGTTTGGCTTCCAACCGAAGATGCCCGCCTAGTCTTGGAAAACCCGCGGTCGGTAGCGATGAACCGCTCCAGCATGGGCACTATCAATTTCACTGGATCGGCGATCGGTTGGCCTTGCTCCCGCCCGAGCGCTTCGGCGTAGGCGGCAAGGTCTCGATGAAGGGCTGCCGGCAGCTCCACCGACACCTTTACCGGCTTATCATCGATGATTGGGCCAAGTTTCAGCTTTGCCACTATGATCCTCCATAGGGTTCGAGGACGAGGTCGCGGGTCACGATCACACGCACTGGGAACCCCGGCCGGATCGTCAGTGTCGGCGCAATGTTGAGCTGACGGCGCACGATCTGCTGGCCGGCGTCATTGATAGTGTCCTGGCCGCCATTGCGGATTGCCTGGATCAGGCGATCGTCATTGTCGACCGCGAGTTCAGCCCCGACGCTGAGTAACGTCGAAAGCCCGGCAGCTTTGGCGAGATCCCACCAGTGATAATCAACACCATCCTGCAAGCCGGCATAGCCCTCGGCGTCAGTACCTGGCTGGCGCTCGAGAACGATCGAGCGGCCGTTGGGGAGAATGAGCCGATTCCAGACCAGCAGCACGCGGCTCTGCCCGAACTGCACATTGTTGTCGTACTGGCCGATGACACGCGTCCCCTGCGGCACGAGCAGAATGCGACCTGTCGGGCTGTCGTAGATGTTCTCTGTCACCTGGGCGGTGATCTGGCCGGGAAGGTCCGACCGGATGCCGGTGATCAGTGCTGCTGAGATCACCGCGCCAGCTTGAAGGATGTTGGGTGACGCCGGCGCCGCGACGCGATCAGGCGCCACCGTCCTCCGATCGGCTGCCGCGTTCAGGAATGCGTTCTGGCGATCCTGCGCCGAGGGCGTTGCTGGCGGAGGCGCAAGGCCGAGGCTCGCCAGGTCCGGCGCTGGCGGCGGGACGATGGCCGCCGCCGCCGCCGCCGCTCCAGCGCGGGTCTCGGTTCCGGAGAAAAGGCGGCTGGTACGTGCGGTCTCGATTTCCTGAAGGCGGCGCTGCTCTTCCGGGCTGATACCGGGATTGGGGGCGGCGACGCCGGGTGAGGGCACCGGCTGCCCACGATCCTGGGTGCTAAGGATCGGACGGCCGAGATCGCCGGGAAGCGGCGGACCGAGCTGCGGCACCCCGCTGTAGTCGCGCGGCAGACCTGCAAGGCCATCAGCGGTCGACCGGTTTTCGGTCGAATAGAGTTCCTCGTTCGACCGACCGCCGTCCCGGGTCTGGAGTGCATAGATCAAGGCTCCGCCGAGCCCGACGCTGGCGACCAGGCCGATGCCGGCCAGCACCTTCCGCGACAGTCGTGTCACGCGCGGCGGCTCGGCGCGCAGGCGCATCGGCGCGGGACCGGCCGGCTCGCCGGTCAGCGGCTGCGCGTCGTCGTCCGGCACTTCCTCCTTCCGGGGATCACTCTCGCTCACGATGCCGGCCTCCCATCGGTGCGGGTGATACGCACGCGCTTCTGGCGGTCGCCGGAGCCGAAGCGCAGCTCGGCGGCGGCGAAGAGCCGATCGACGATCATGTGATGGCCGCGCACGCGGTAGTTCACCAGCTCCGAAGTGGTGCCCTCGGGACCGACGACGAAC
>MKUZ01000026.1 GCA_001899065.1 Devosia sp. 66-22
AAGGCTGGTTGGCTTCGCAACCCCAGCTTCTCAGTCCCTCTCCGAATGAACAACCTTCATAGCTTCGACACCTAGACGCCGTACAGGCTCGCAAAGCGGCGCGCGATATCGGCCATTCGGGCGCGCAGCGTTGCCGGTTCGAGGACGACAACCTCGGCGCCCACCGCGGTGATCTCGCGGGCGGCCCAGGTTTCCTCCTCGATCGGGACGTTGAAGGTGGCGAAGCCCTCCTCGTCGAAGTCGAGCGTCTGCGCCTCGATCTCCTCGCGCACCGGCTGGCTGATCTCCTTGAGCCGCACCACGCCGCGCTTGGTGGCGCGGACGCGGGCGGTGGCGATGTAAATCTCGCGCTCGAAGCTGGCGGTCGAGTCGCGCCAGTGCCGGGGCAGGTCGAAGTCGCGCGGTCGCTCGAAATGCTCGTCGAGCGGCGTGAGCGCCTGGATCTGGCTCAGCCGGTAGGTGCGCATGCCGGTTTCGCGCTGCGCCACGAGGTACCAGATGCCGCCCTTGAGCACGAGGCCGAGCGGTTCGATCGTGCGCTCGCTGATCTGCGTCCAGCTATCGTAGCGGATGGTGACGCGGCGCTCGGTCCACACCGCTTCGGCCACCGCCTTGAGGAATTCGGGTCGCGGACCGCTCGAGAACCAGCCCTTGGGATCGAGATGGAAGCGCGACGACATGCGCGTGGCTTCCATCTGCCAGTCGGCCGGCAGGGCGGCGAGCAGCTTGAGTTCGGCCGCCGCGACCTCGTCGCCGAGCCCCAGTTCGCTCGCCGGCCCGGGCAAGCCCGACAGGAACAGCGCCCGTGCCTCGGGCGCGGTGAGGCCGGTCAGCCGCGTGCGCCAGCCGTCGAGCAGCGCAAAGCCGCCATTGCGGCCGATATCGGCATAGACGGGCACCCCCGCGGCGCTGAGCTGGTCGATGTCGCGGTAGATGGTGCGCACCGACACTTCCAGTTCCTGCGACAGCGATTCCGCGCTCATCCGGCCCTTGGCCTGGAGCAGCATCATGATGGACAGGAGGCGGCTGGCGCGCACGTGAAACACTCCCCTCTCAAACGCTGACATCAGGTGTCAGTCATAGAGTCGTACAGTCCTTTTCCAACGCGCGGAAGAGGATTGGAGAGGACCGATGAACTACCAGTGGGTGGGACAGACAGAGGCGATGCCGGTCGTGGAGTTCCACGATGTCAGGGCCGAAAACGACAGGGCCGACGCCTATTTGGGGCTGATCGAGGGACCGCTGGCGGCGCCCTTTGCCGAAGCGGGCGGCGGACTGCTGGGGCAGTTCCGCGTCGCCGGGCATCCCGACCGGGTGATGCTGCTGCGCGGCTATGCCGGCATGCCGGAGCGGCGACGCACAATTGAGATGTACCTGAAAAGCGCACAATGGCAGGCCAATCGGGCATCACTTTTGGAGCAAGAGCGGCAAAGTTCGGTGATCCTGACCCGCACGCTGATGCCCTCGAGCGCCACCCGTCCGCTGCGGCTGGGCGAGGGCTGCACGGCGATCGTCTCCGAGCTGCGCTTTGCCGACCAGATCGGCACCTACCATTTGTGGCTGCGCCTGTTCCTGCGCAAAGCGGGGCTCGATCCGCTGGCCGCCTATTCCACCCTCGAATCGGTGAACGACGTGCCGGCGGTGCCGGTGATCAAGAATCGCACGCACCACATTGCGCTGGTGCCGGACAGTGGGGGCGTACCTCAACTGCCGGCCGAACTGCGCGGCATGCTGCGCTACGCCCCGGAAATCCTGAGCCTTGCGCCGGCACCCAGCCTGGTGTGGTGACAAACGGAACCGGCTTGGCCATTATCGCCCTCCCGGAAACGGCGGCGAGGACAACGGGTGACGGACGAGGCCAATCTCGACGCCTATCTGCGGCGCATCAACTACGCGGGGTCGATCGCCCCGACGATCGAAACGCTGCAGGCGATCCATCGCGTGCACGTCAGTACCATTCCGTTCGAGAATCTCGACCCGCTGATGGAGCGGCCGGTGCGGCTGCAACTGAGCGACATCGAGCAGAAGCTGCTGCTCGAGCGCCGCGGCGGCTACTGCCTCGAGCACAATCTGCTGCTCAAGGCAGTGCTCCAATCGATGGACTATGCCGTGACCGCCGTCGGCGCGGGCGTGCTGTGGGGCTATCCGGCCGACCACCAGCCGCAGCAGAATTCGCACATCGCGCTGCTGGTCGATGTGGGCGGCGTGACCTGGCTCGCCGATGTCGGCTTTGGCGGCCCCGGCATGACCGGACCGATCCGGCTGCGCGCCGATGACGAGCAGGAGACGCCGCACGGCCGCTACCGCCTCTCGGGCGGCTACCCCAAATGGCGGCTGGATACGCAGATCGCCGGCGAGTGGCGCGCGCTCTACGAGTTCACCGCTTCGCCCCTCGGCAATGACGACCTGGTGGCGATGAACGACTATGCGATGCAGCGGCACCGGGACAATCTCATGGCCGCACGCATCGAGGGGGCCAAGCGCCACGCCTTGCGCAACAACCGCCTCAACACGCATGAGAATGGCGAGACGACGACGCGCATGCTGACCAGCCTGATCGAAATCCGCGACGTGCTGACCAATGTCTTCGGCATTGTGCTGCCCGAGACGGACCGGCTCGACCCGGCGCTCGAAAAGGCCCTGCGCCCGGTCGCCGGCTGATGGCTCCCATTGTCGTCGACCCCGACAGGATCGTTGAGTTCAAGAACGCAGCCGCGCTCGAGCGCTGGTACAGCAAGCACCATGCGAGTGCTGCCGAGATGTGGATCAAGATCCACAAGAAGGATTCGGGGCTCCCCACGGTGACCAATGCCGAGTGCCTCGACGCCGCGCTGTGCTGGGGCTGGATCGACTCGACCCGCAAGTCCTTCGACGAGCGGAGCTATCTGCAGAAATACGCGCCGCGCACCAAAACCTCGACCTGGAGCAAGATCAATATCGGCCATGTCGACCGGCTGCGGAAGGCGGGCCGCATGCAGCCCTCGGGTGAAGCCGAGGTCAGCCGCGCCCAGCAGGACGGCCGCTGGGACAAGGCCTATGGCGACTTCAAGGGCGACGACTTCCCCGCCGACCTGCTGGCCGCCATCGAGGCCGAGCCCGAGGCGAAGCGGATGTTCGGGACGCTGACCTCGCAGAACCGCTTCGCGCTCGCTTTCCGCACGCACAAGATGAAGACCGAGGCCGGCCGCAAACGGAAGATCGTCGAATTCGTCGACATGCTCAAGCGGGGCGAAACCATCTGGCCCAACGGCAAGACCAAATGACGCGCCATGCGGCCTTCCTGCGCGGCGTCAATCTGGGCAAGCGCACCGTCAAGAGCGCCGAGCTCAAGGCGGCATTCGAGGCGCTGGGATTCACCGACGTGAAGACGCTGCTGGCGAGCGGCAATGTGCTGTTCGACGCCAAGGCGGGCAAGGGGCTCAAGCAGAAGATCGAAGCCGGACTGAAGGCGGCGTTCGGTTTCGACGTGCCCATCGTGCTGCGCACGCTTGATGAGCTGAAGGCCCTGGTCGCGGCCGATCCGTTTGGACGTACGGCCGGGGAGGATGCGCAGCTCCACGTGGTGCTGCTCGACACCGACCTGCCGCAAGGGTTCAAATTCGCGAACATTGCCGGCGACTACGATGTCGCAAGCATCCGGCCGCAGGAGCTGTGCTTCATCGTCTACCGCAAGGACGACGGCACCTATCTGGGCCGTAGCGCGCTCAATGTCGACAAGCCCATCCCCAAGGGTGTAGTAGCGACGATGCGCAACTGGAACACCATTCTCAAGGCTATCGCATGATCGTCGTCTTCGGCTCCATCAATCTCGACCTCATCGGCAAGGTGAGCCGCATTCCCGCGCCCGGCGAGACGGTTCCCGGGACGAGCTTTGCCACCGCCGCCGGCGGCAAGGGCGCCAACCAGGCGCTGGCCGCCCGCCGCGCCGGCGCGGCCGTCAGGATGATTGGCGCGGCCGGCCGCGATACGATGGGCGACCAGGCGCTGGCCCTGCTCGAGGCGGGCGGCGTCGACCTCGCCGAGGTCAAGCGGCTCGACGTGGCGCAGGGCGTTGCCATGATCTTCGTCGATGAAGCGGGCGAGAACGTCATCGGCATTCTGCCCGGGGCCAACGATCATGTCACGATCGAGGACGCCGACCGGACGCTTGGCGCGCTGACGTCGAACGACGTTCTCGTGGTGCAGCAGGAAATCCGGCCCGGCTCGACCATCCGGGCGTTGTCGGTCGCGCGCGAGCGGGGTGCGCGCTCCATCCTCAACACGGCGCCGTTCCTGCCCACGACGCGCGAGGCCGCCAAGCGCGCCGACATCGTGGTCGCCAACGAAACCGAATTCGCGCTGCTGGCGGGGGAGGGCGACCTCGACGACAGGATGCGCGGCTATGTCGAGGCCACCGGCCGTACCATCATCGTGACGCTCGGTCCCGAGGGCGCCAGGGCGCGTACCGCCGCCGGCGAACCTGTTGCCGTGCCGGCCATGAAGGTGACCCCGGTCGATACGGTCGGAGCCGGCGACACGTTCGTGGGCTATCTCGCGGCCGGGCTCGACTCCGGATTGTCGCTGGAACAGGCCATGCGCCGCGCCGCTGTCGCCGCAAGCCTCGCCTGCCTCAAGCCGGGGGCCCAGCCTGCCATTCCCACGGCGGCCGAAGTCGACCAGGCCATCGGCTAGATCAGACGCAGGGGCCCATCTGCGTGCTCCCCGGCTGCTGCAGCAGGGTCGACAGCAGGGTGCGGTTGAGGAAGGGGAGCGGGGACTTGCCGGGGAGGACGGCGTAGACCGAGACCGTGACGACGTTCGGGTCGACCTGGCCGGCGGTGCAGAGCTTCGGGATCATGCCCAGGGTGACGTTCTGCGCGGTGGCGCCGCGCGCCTGGGCGGTGAGCTGGGCGTTGCGGATGGCGAGCTTGTCGGTTTCGCTGAAGGCGAACAGGTAGTACTGCCGGTCCATGCCCGGGGGCGGCAGGCTGGCGGGGATGCCGTCGACATCGGCCTGGAGCGGCGTCAGCCGCAGATGTTCGGCCGGGCCGCCATTGGCGACATCGTAGGTGAACAACGAGCCCTTGGCGGGCCCGAGGCCGCGCGGCAGGTCGAAGGCGATGAGGAGGGCCCCGATATCGTCGCGGAGCGGGTCGAGCGTGCCACCGCCAGGGCCGGGGCCCGGACCCACTGTCGAGCAGGCGGTCAGCACCAGGGCGGTCAGCACCGCACTCATCAGTCGAACTATCGTGGCCATTGGGCTCCTCCCGCCGCCCTCCTTAGTCGGATTCGCAGGCGGCGGGAAACGGAGCAGGCACGGGAAGGTTCCGATCAGGCGGCCTGCGCCGCCCAGTCGAGGGTGTACTGCGCGACCTCTTCCCAGCCCTTGCCGCCGGCGAGGAAATGGTCGCGGCCCTCAAACTCGTGGAAGTCGGTCCGCGCCGCGGCCTTCTTCTGGAGGCTGTAGACCTGCCGGGCGAGGAAGGGGCTCACCGTGCGGTCGTGCTCGGCCGAGAGCACGAGCAGCGGCTGCGTGCGGGCCTTCGCATTGACGCCGGTCCCGATCATGCCGGCGGCCTGGTAGAAGATGCGGCTCGAGGTGGGCACCACATAGTCGTCATAGGCGGCCTGCTGCTCGGCCGGCGACTGCACATTGGCGAAATTCCTGGCAAAGCCGTCGCGGCTGATCAGGTAGGGCGTGCTCGGGCCCGACAGCACCGGCGGCAGTGCCGCGAGCAGCGAGATCAGCCCGGGGAACGCACCGGCCGTGGGGCCGGGATCCATCGCGACGCCGGCCACGCCGTAGCCGCGGTCGAGCAGGAGCTGCGTGATGAGGCCGCCCATCGAGTGGCCGATGATAATGGGCTGCTCGGGCAGGGTGTCGATGTACCGCGCATAGTGGTCGACGATCTGGCCGAACGTCAGTCTGCCGAGCCGCTTGTCGGGATTGGCGCGCAGGTCTGCCGGCTTGCCCTCGAGATAGGGCCAGGCGGGGGCATGAGTGGTGTAGCCAGCGGCCTCGAAGGCGCTGCGGAACTTGTCCCAGCTCGAGATGTGCATCCAGGCGCCGGTGATGAACACGACGGTCTTGGTGTGAGCAATCTTGGTCATTGTGGTCTCTCCCGTTGGTGTCGTCGGGAGCCCGTGCTCTCGATCGATGGCGATTAGATCGCATACGACTGATTTGAGTGGTAGGCACGGAATCGCATGGCAGCCATGATTTGAGCGCTTGCGATCAGATCGAACGCGATCTATATACTGGGGGTTCGAATGGGAGCTTCCAGATGTCCGACGATATCGCCAAACAGATCAAACTCGACGTGCTCATCTGCTTTGCCGCCTATTCGGCGAGCCACGCTTTCTCGCGCTTTTACCGGCCGCTGCTCGACAAGCTCGGCCTGACCTACCCGCAGTTCATCGTCATGATGGTGCTGTGGGAGAAGGGGCAGACGACCATGAAGGCGCTGACCGAGGAATTGCTGCTCGATTCCAACACGCTGACGCCGCTGCTCAAGAAGCTCGAGGCGGCGGGACTCGTGCAGCGCTCGCGCAACAGGGACGACGAGCGGGTGCTCGACGTGGCGGCGACCGACAAGGGCATGGCGCTGAAGCTCGACGGCCAGCGCGCCTCGCTGGCGCTGGCCGAAGCAACGGGCGAGACGCTCGAGGGTGTGCTCGAACTGCAGCAACGGCTCACCCGCATGCGCGAGCATGTGGAGAAGTCGCTGGCCGCGTAGCTGGCGCGGCCGGAATCGGCGTCCAACTCGCGCCATGGCCGACCATCTCCGCTACGCCGGATTGCCCCATGACACGCAGCGCGACGCGCTGGCGGCGATCATCCGCGCGTCGCCGCTGCTGATCGAGGTGCTGGAGGGACTGCGCGCCGACGGTCTGCCCGACCATCTGCTGGTCGCCGGCGCGATCTACAATCTGGTGTGGAACCGGCTGACGGGTCGCCCCGACCTTACCGGCATCAACGACATCGACGTGTTCTACCACGACGCGTCGGACCTCAGTTGGGACGCCGAGGATGCCGTGATCCGGCGGCTGGCGGAGCGCTTTGCGCACCTGCCGCTGCCCGTGCAGGTGCGCAACCAGGCGCGCGTGCATCTGTGGTTCCCACAGAAATTTGGAATGCCGTTCGAGCCGCTGGCATCGTCCGCACAGATGCTGGGCCGCTATGCCAGCAAGGCCCACGCCGTCGGGGCGCGGCTCGAGCCAGACGACACGCTGACCATCGTCGCGCCGTTCGGCCTCGACGACAATTTCGCGTTTCGCATCGCGCCCAATCCGGTGCTGGCCAACAAAAAGGCGCACGAGGCAAAGGCCGCGCGCGCCCGATCGGTGTGGCCGGAGATCACCGTCGAGCCGTGGCCCGACGATGCGCCGTGAGAAGAGCCGCGGCCCTCAGTAGCGGTAATGCTCGGACTTGAACGGTCCGTGCTGCGGCACGCCGATATAGTCGGCCTGCTGCTTGCTGAGCTCCGTCAGCTTGGCGCCCAGCTTGGCGAGGTGCAGCTGCGCCACCTTCTCGTCGAGCTTCTTGGGCAGCACATGCACCTTGTGCTCGAGGTTGGCGGCATTGGTGAAGAGCTCGATCTGCGCCAGCGTCTGGTTCGAGAACGAGGCCGACATCACGAAGCTCGGATGGCCCGTGGCGTTGCCCAGGTTGACCAGGCGGCCTTCCGACAGCAGCACGATGCGCTTGCCAGAACTCAGTTCCACCAGGTCGACCTGCGGCTTGACGTTGGTCCACTTGAAGTTCTTGAGGCCGGCGACGTCGATCTCGTTGTCGAAGTGACCGATATTGCAGACGATCGCCATGTCCTTCATCTGACGCATGTGATCGACGGTGATGATGTCTTTGTTGCCGGTGGCCGAGACCACGATGTCGGCACGGCCCGCGGCGTCGTCGAGGGTGACGACCTCGAAGCCGTCCATCGCCGCCTGCAGCGCGCAGATCGGATCGACTTCGGTCACCAGCACGCGGGCGCCGGCGCCCTGCAGCGAGGCTGCCGAGCCCTTGCCCACATCGCCATAGCCGCACACGATAGCGACCTTGCCCGCCAGCATCACATCAGTGCCGCGGCGGATGGCGTCGACCAGCGATTCACGCGTGCCGTACTTGTTGTCGAACTTGGACTTGGTGACGCTGTCGTTGACGTTGATAGCCGGGAAGGGCAGCTCGCCGCGCTCGTGCAGCTGATAGAGCCGCATCACGCCGGTCGTCGTTTCCTCCGACACGCCGCGGATGCTGGCGCGGATCTTGGAGTAGAAGTTCGGGCTCTTGGCGAGGCGCTTCTTGATGGTGGCAAAGAAGATCTCCTCTTCCTCGTTGCCGGGCTTCGACAGGATCGAAGGATCGGTCTCGGCCTTGGCGCCGGTCAGCACCAGCATGGTGGCGTCGCCGCCATCGTCAAGGATCATGTTGGGCGCCTGGCCGCCCGGCCAGTCCATCATGCGGTCGGTGAAGTCCCAGTACTCCTCGAGCGTCTCGCCCTTATGCGCGAACACGGCGATGCCGGCCTTGGCGATGGCGGCAGCGGCGTGGTCCTGCGTCGAGAAGATATTGCAGCTCACCCAGCGCACGTCCGCGCCCAGCGCCACCAGCGTCTCGATCAGCACGGCGGTCTGGATCGTCATGTGCAGCGAGCCGGCGATCCGCGCGCCCTTGAGCGGCTGCGCGGCGGCGTACTCCTCACGGATCGCCATCAGACCGGGCATCTCGATCTCGGCCATGCCGATTTCGGTGCGGCCATAGTCGGCGAGCGAAATGTCTTTGACGGCGTAGTCGGCCATATCAGGTCTCCGGAAAGGGCTGTTTGCCGGCCTTATAGAGGCGGCAGGCCGTTCCGGCAATGGGGACATAAAGAAAGCTTTATATCCGACGACTACTCCGCCGTGGCGCCTTCGCTGTCTTCGTCGAAGCCGTTCTTGACGAGGAGGGTGATGGCGTCGAGGGCTTCGCGGGCCTGCCGGCCGCTGGCCTGGACGAGGATGGTGGAGCCCGGACCGGCGCCCAGCATCATCAGGCCCATGATCGAATTGCCATTCACCGTCGAGCCCTCGCGGGTCACCTTCACGTCGGCGTCGAAGCACTCGGCGGTGCGCACGAAGCGCGCCGAGGCGCGGGCGTGGAGGCCCTTGCGGTTGACGATGGTCATCTGCTGCGCGAGCGCGCGGCCGGCATTGGCGGCGGTATCCATGGGCGGAATGTAAACACGAAGCGGTTAACCGCCAAGCGACTCGCTGGCGACGTTGATATACTTGCGGCCGGCTTCGGCGGCGAGCGTCACCGCCGGCTTGAGCTCCATATCGCCGCGTACCCGCGCCAGTTTCACCAACATGGGCAGGTTCATGCCAGCGATCACTTCGGCGTCGACCGTCTTCATCACCGAGATGGCGAGGTTGGATGGCGTGCCGCCGAACATGTCGGTGAGGATCACCACGCCCTCGCCGGTATTGGCCGTGCCGACGGCGTCGATGATGTCGTTGCGCCGCGCTTCCATGTCGTCGTCGGGGCCGATGCAGATCGTCTCGACCTGCTCCTGCGGACCCACGACATGTTCGAGTGCGGATTTGAATTCGACGGCGAGGGCGCCGTGCGTCACCAGAACCAGACCAATCATAGACTATCCCCTGACAGGTCCGCCCCGGACGTGAACGGCACGGAATTTCGCCCCGTGAGTCCGCTGATTCAAGCGGTTTTTTTGCCGCGCCTCCGGGTTGGGCTAAGTACCCGCAGCGCCTCACGGATCAGTAGTACTTGGTGACGACTATCCACAATGCCAGCCCGCGGGACGGGGCATCGCGCAAGCGTGATCCCCTCGAGCCTGGCAACGAGCGAATCCTCTTCCACCATGCGCTCGAGCGCATCCACGAGATCGACGACCAGATGCAGCGGCGCATGCGCCACGAAGGGCCGGCTGACGATGCCGCGGCCGCGCAGTTCGATCAGTCCCTCGATGGTCTTTGGCGCCCGCATCACGAGACCGGCGTCCGTTGCTTCGATATCGATGCGGTCGTCGGAGACGAGCTTTGCGGCTTCGCCGCGCATCTCCCATTCGTCGATGAGCTCAAGGGCGAGCAGCGACTTGCCCGCGCCGCTCGGTCCCCGCAGGATCAGCCCGGTCGAGCCGAGCACGAGGCCGGTGGCATGGATGTTGGTCGCTGCCATTGCCTACTTCCTCGGTCGCTGGCCCTTCTCAATGGTGGCACGCGGCAGCACCACAGTGAAGACCGCGCCCGACCGGTCGCTGCGATTGGCGGCGCTGATGGTGCCGCGATGCGCATCGATGATCTGCTTGCTGATCGCGAGGCCCAGGCCCGAATGGTCGCCGAAATGCTCGCCGTCGGGGCGGTCGGTATAGAAGCGCTGGAAGATGCGCGAGATGTCGCCGCGGATGCCCGGGCCTTCGTCGGTGACGGTGGTGACGATGCGGTCCTCGTCGGTGCGGATGGCGACGGTCACCGTGCCGCCCTCGGGCGAAAAGCTCACCGCATTGTCAATCAGATTGTTGACCACCTGCGCGAGACGGCTGTCATGGCCGAGCGCGGTCGCCGGGAACTTGCCGGTGCGGCTCTCCAGAACGACGTTCACCTTGCGTGAGGTCGCCAGGTCGTGCTGGATCGACACCATCGTCTCGGCGAGCTTTTCGACGTCGACCGGTTCGGCGCTTTCGCGCGCCAGCTCGGCGTCGAGGCGGCTCGCATTGGAGATGTCGGAAATCAGCCGGTCCAGCCGGCGCACATCGTGCTGGATGATGGCGTTGAGCCGCTCGCGGTCTTCCTCGCGCTTGGCGCGCGGCAGCGTCTCGACCGCCGAGCGCAGCGAGGTCAGCGGGTTCTTGAGCTCATGCGCGACGTCGGCGGCGAAGCGCTCGATGGCTTCGATGCGGTTGTAGAGCGAACTGGTCATCGAGCGCAGGGCGCGGCTCAGATGGCCCACTTCGTCGGTGCGGTAGGTGAAGTCTGGAATCTCCTCGCGCGAGGAGATGGACGACTGCACCTTCTCGGCGGCGGCCGCGAGGCGGCGCAGCGGACCGGCAATGGTGCCGGCAAGCAGCAGCGACAGGATGATGGTGACAGTGGCGGCAACGAGCGCAATGCGCAGCATGCCCCAGCGCTCGCTGGCCACGATCGAGTCGATCTCGCCCGGCTGGGTCGAGAGCAGCAGCACACCGACAGTGGCGCGCACGCGCTGCACCGGCACGGCGACGGAAATGACGAGCTGGTTGTCGGCGTCGACGCGCACCACGTCGGCCGGCGAGCCGTTGAGCGCCGCGGCGACCTCGGGGTAGCGGCGGCCCTCATTGGCACCGAATTCCTGGTAGGGCGGGAAATCGTCGCCCGGCACCCAGGAGAGGATCGAGGTCCACCAGTCGCCCCCGCTGGTGGCGATGGGCTTGCCGCGCAGCACTTCGCCGCGCGAATAGATCGAGGCGGAATCGAGGATCATGAAGCCCGACTGGTCGTAGATGCGGGCCCGCGTCTTGGTGGGCGTCACGAGGTTGCGCAGCAGCGGTGCCACGCGCTCGGGATTGATCGGAAATTCGAGGCTGGGGTCGAAATAGCTCAGCGGCGAGGCCGCCCCCAGCTTGAGCTCGAGCAGGCGCTCGGGGTCGACCTGGATCACGTCGCTGTCCACCGTCGCCGAGGCGGCGATGGCGGCAGCGATGATCTCGCCCTGAACGCGCAACGACTGCACGCGGGCATCGATCAGGCCCGCGCGCCACTGGTTGAGATAGACGATGCCCGTCACCAGCACCGCGAGCGCCACCAGGTTGAGCGTGATGATCCGCCAGGTGAGGCTGGAAAACACCGTGAGGGCGAGGAGGCGCTGGATCGCCGAAACGACCCGGCCCGCCTCCGTCTTCACGGCGCCCCAGAACTGCGCCAGTCCGGCATTGCCGTGCCGCGGCGAGGCGGCCGACTTGCGCAGCCCTGGCAGATCCTGTCCGGTGACGGCCATGGGACCTTATTGTTCCTTGAAGCGGTAGCCGACGCCGTAGAGCGTTTCGATCATCTCGAACTCGTCGTCGACTGCCTTGAACTTCTTGCGCAGCCGCTTGATGTGGCTGTCGATGGTGCGGTCGTCCACATAGACCTGGTCGTCATAGGCGGCATCCATCAGCGCGTTGCGCGATTTCACGACGCCCGGACGGAGCGCGAGCGCCTGCAGGATCAGGAACTCGGTGACGGTCAGCGTCACACGCTGGCCCTTCCAGGTGCAGGTGTGGCGTTCTTCATCCATCACCAGATTGCCGCGCTCGATGAGCGCCTTGCCCGGCTGCGGCTCGGCGGTGGTGCCGGCCTGGCCGTCGCGCGGGGCGGAACGGCGAAGGATGGATTTGACGCGCTCGACCAGCAGGCGCTGGCTGAACGGCTTCTTGATGAAGTCGTCGGCGCCCATTTTGAGGCCGAACAGCTCGTCGATCTCCTCGTCCTTCGACGTGAGGAAGATCACCGGCAGATCCGACTTCTGGCGGAGGCGGCGGAGCAGCTCCATCCCGTCCATGCGCGGCATCTTGATGTCGAGAATGGCGAGGTCGGGCTTGTCCGAGGTGAGCCCCTCAAGGCCCGAGGCACCATCGGTATAGGTGGAAACGTTGTACCCCTCGGCCTCGAGCGTCAGCGACACGGAGGTGAGGATGTTGCGGTCATCGTCCACCAGGGCGATCTTAGGCATCCAAGTCCCTTTCTATTGGGTCAGTTGGCACTCGGCCGGGCCTGCCAAATGTGGCGGAACGAGATTGCCACAATTGCGCATAAAGTAAGGCGCCCAACCGTTGTACACTAGACGGTCCTGCGTCGCCATTCCTTGGGCGGCCTTGCCTTTTTTCCTAGAACTTCCGTCCTACGACCGATTGCCCTCTGTCCCCGCAACGGGCGCATCTCCTAGTGGTTGCGCATCGTCACGAGGGATTTTGTAGAGGTCGAAATGGCTCAAACTGGGGTTCTACTGCGCCGGCTCCAAGGCATTGCGACGATCCGTAGCGGCGCCAATCGGGCGCAAATGGTCACCGCCGCACTTATGGCGGGCGAAGGGCGCCTGACCTCCTCGGGCGCCCTCGCGGTGACCACGGGCGCCTATACCGGCCGCTCGCCCAAGGACAAGTACATCGTCCGCGATGCGCTCACCGACCCGCATGTCTGGTGGGAAAACTCGGGCGCCATGGCGCCCGCGCAGTTCGACCTGCTGCTCGAGGACATGCTGTCCTTCACCACCGGACGGGCCCTCTATCACGAACAATTGTCGGCCGGCGCCGACCCGGCCTTCCGCATGGCGGTGAGCGTGTTCACCGAGACGGCCTGGCATGCCCTGTTCATCCGCAACCTCCTGATCCGCGATGCGGGCGAGGGTGCGCCGATGGCGGCGACGATCCTTCACCTCCCGGGCTTCGTCGCCGACCCTGTCCGTCACGGCACGCGCACCGGCACGGTGATCGCGCTCGACATGAGCCGGAATATCGTTCTGATCGGCGGCACCCACTATGCCGGCGAGATCAAGAAATCGGTGTTCTCGCTGCTCAATTTCCACGCGCCGCTCAACGGCGTGTTCCCCATGCACTGCTCGGCCAATGTCGGGCCGGATGGCAGTACCGCGCTGTTCTTCGGCCTCAGCGGCACCGGCAAGACCACGCTCAGCTCCGATCCATCGCGTCCGCTGATCGGCGACGACGAGCACCTGTGGAGCGGCAGCGGCGTCGCCAATATCGAGGGTGGCTGCTATGCCAAGACCGCCAATCTCTCGGCCGCCGCCGAGCCGGAGATCTTCGCGGCCACCAAGCGCTTCGGCACGGTGATCGAGAACGTCGTGATCGACGAGGCGAGCGGCGAGCCCGATTTCGCCGACCTGTCGCTGACCGAAAATACGCGTGCCGCCTATCCACTCGACCTGCTGTCCTCGGTGGCGCCGGGCGGCCTGGGGGCGCCGCCGCGCTCGGTGGTGTTCCTCACCGCCGACGCCTTCGGCGTGCTGCCGCCGATCGCGCGGCTCACGCCCGAGCAGGCAGCCTATCATTTCCTTTCGGGCTACACCGCCAAGGTGGCGGGCACCGAGCGCGGCGTCACCGAGCCGACGGCGACCTTCTCGGCCTGCTTCGGTGCGCCGTTCATGTCGCACCATCCGCATGTCTATGGCGATCTGTTCGTGCGCCGGCTTGCCGAGGGTGGCGCGCAGGTGTGGCTGATCAATACCGGCTGGATCGGCGGCGCCTTCGGCGTGGGCAAGCGCATCGACATCGCCGCGACCCGCCGGCTGGTCGACGCGGCCCTGTCGGGCGAGCTCGACACCGCCGCCATGCGCGTCGATCCCAATTTCGGCTTCGAGGTGCCGCTGGCGGTGGCCGGCCTCCCCAAGCGCCTCCTCGACCCGCGCGCCAACTGGTCCGACGCCGGCGCCTACGACACCGCGGCGGCGAGCCTCGCCCGGATGTTCGAGGCCAACATGCGGCGCTTCGAGCGCGAAGCAGTGGCGGCGGAGTAGAACCCGCAGCAAAGCCCCCTCATCCGGCGGTCCTTGTCGACGCCGGGTGAGGGGCTTTCTGCTGTCCGGCGCCACCGGGCGGGCAACAAAAAACCCGCTTGCGCGGGTCCGGTCGTCTCGCTCAGCCGGCTGGCCTCAGTTCGCGTAGAACACGTGCGAGCCGATGGTGGCGACGCGGTCGAACTTGTTGGACCAGCTCGGGGCCACGGCGGTGGTGTGGTAGTACAGCGCGTCGTTGGGCACCACGCCCGGACGATCGCCGACCTGGAACTCGCGGAACGCCACCTGCGCCATCCTGGTGGCCCGGCTCCAGGCGCCCGCTTCGGTGCCGAAATCCGACCGGCCGTCGCAGGCGAAGGTGAACTGGCATTTGTAGCGGCCCTTGTCGGCGTTCTGGAACACCACGCCGCACAGCGTCGTCGGGAATTTCTTGCTCATCGCGCGGTTGATGATGACGTTGGCGACGGCCCACTGGCCGGCTTCGCTCTCGCCGCGCGCCTCGTGGTAGATCGCCTGCGTCAGGCAGAGCTGCTCGTCCTTGGAAAGCTTGAGCTTCTTGCCGGTCGGCACGAATTTCTTCTGCGCATAGACCTCGAGCATGTCGCCATTAAGCGCCGGCTGCGAAGTCATGGTGTCGATGGCGTCGAGCGCCAGATTGGTGCCGCGCGTCCGGTCGATATAGCTCAGCAGCACGTCCTGGGTGAGCTCGGCGGGCGCGGCGTCGAAGCCGCTGAAGGTCTTGAGCTCCTGCTGGCGCTTCACATAGGCGGCGAGCAGGTCGTTGGTGAGTTCGGGCTGCACCGCCGAGAACGAGCCGCGCAGCGCCACGGGCGGCGGCGCGAGACGGGAGGCGGCGAGTTCAGGCGTGAGTTCGGCCGGCGTGACATAGGCGACGGTGAGGTCCTGGGCTGCGGCAGACGTGACAAAACCCATGAGCGCGGCAGCGCCCACGGCCATGACAGTCACCAGCGCGCGAGGTAGCGCGTTCGCCCTCAATCCCCCGTCCTTCCCCCGGACTCGCCCCCTTGGCGTCCCGGCTTCTTGGCCGATTAGCGGAGGCACCCTAGACGAGCTTTTCCGCCGATGGAACCGAAATTTACCAGGATTTAACCATACTTCTTAGGTTCCTAAAGTGAGGTTAACGGCTCCCCTGGCGACGGGAAAGCCCTGATTTTGCTGAGATTTCGGGGTGGTGACCGGCGCCTTGCCCGATCGCGGCACAGTTAATTCAAATTGCGCCTAAACGCCTCACGCCACCGGTGTGGCGAAGGCCGTCGCGCGCAACTCATGGAGCGACCCCATGACTGCCCGGCAGAGGGCGCGGACCTCGTCGGTGGGCTGCACAAGATCGGGCACCATCACCGTCTGCATGCCCGACGCGCTGGCGGCCCGCACGCCCATCAGCGAATCCTCGATGGCAAGGCACGCGCCCGGCGCGAGCCCCAGACGCCTGGCGGCGAGCAAATAGGGCTCGGGATCGGGCTTGGGATTGGCCACGTCGTCGCGGGTAACGATCGTCTCGAACATCTCGAGCAGCCCTGCCGTGCCCAGATGCCCGAAGGCGTGCGGCGCCCGCGACGAGGTGGCAACCGCCATGGGGATGCGGCGCTGCCGGAGCTCGCCGAGAAGTTCGGGCACCCCGGCCTTGACCGGCACCGCCTCGGCCATCCGCCCCTTCATCAGGCGGCGACATTCGGCGTCGAACTGCGAATAGGGGAAGCTGGCGCCATAGGCCTCGACCAGCAGCGCGCTGGTCGCCTCGTGGCTCGCCCCCACCATGCTCAGATGGATGTCGTCGGTCATGGTGAAGCCGAGGGTGCGGCTCACATCCCAGACGATGTCGCGGAACACCAGCTCGGTGTCGAGCAGCGTGCCGTCCATGTCGAACACCACGGCGGCGAAGGGGGAGAGGCGGCTCATGGCGGGCGTGTAGTGCGATTTGGCGGCGGGCGCCACCGCTATTGCGCGGCGACCAGCGCGATCGGCACGTCGAAGCTCGTCTGCTCGTCGGCCTGCGTGTCGTGCACGGTAAAGCGCAGCGTGTAGTCGCCCGGCGGGAAGGAGCTCAGCGTCGCCGAAAAGCTCAGATGCATCTCGAGCGGGCGGTGCTCGAACACCTCCGAACGGCTCCAGAAGCCGATCTGGTTGGCCCGCACCGCCCCGCTGCCGTCGACCAGCGCCAGGTCGGCGCTGAGCTCGCGCACATAGCCGCCATCGGCCCGCGGCGTGACGCCGTAGCCATAGAGCTCGGCATAGACGGTGACCGCCTCGTCGGGCTTGAAGCTCTTGCCGGCGCGCCGGTCGAACTGGCCGAAGCCCGCAGGCGTGCTATCGACAAGCGTCGCGTTGCGCACGCTGAGCGGCAGCTCGTCCCAGACCGCCACCAGCGCCTCGCGCACCGCGTCATAAGCGGTGAGGCTGGTCTGTGCGGTGGCGGGCAGGGGCACGAGCAGCGTCAAGGCGCCCAGCGCGGCAATGAGAAGCTGCCTCACTCGATTACTCCATCTCTCGCGCCGCGGGGGGAGTATGAGCCGAGGACCGTGATGAGAACAAGACGCTGGCCATGGCTTTGGCCTCCTCGGGTTGGGGATTCCGGAAAGGAAGGCGAGCGGAAGCCCCTGACCGGGCTCGACCGGTCGCTCGATGGGGATGCTCTTGCCCTTTCGGGTAAAGAGCTGCAGCGGCGAGGCTGGGCCTCGACGCGGGTAGTCCGCAAACATTGAGGCTCGTCGCCTCGCCGCTGCGATCCGGGCGCTCGGACGGTCAGAGGGGAGAGGTGGCTGCCTTGAGTGCTGGCGCGGCGCCGCTCTGGAGGGATGGGGCGACGATCCGCCCATCCGCTCCGCGATGGACACCGATCATGGTGCCCACCTGCGCCGGACCCCGGGCCAGGGAATGCCCGCACGATCCGCTCTGTCCCGCCGGGTGCGAGGCGACCCCCGCACCACCCGGCCCTGCGCCCCCGCCCGTTCGTCTCGAGTCGCTCGATGAGGGCGCAGTGGGGAGATAATACCACCGCTGGAAGCGACGGGGATAAGTGGGAGAAATAAGTCCGGAGAGGCCAGGATTCTCAGGGCGTTGCGGAGACAAATCTTGGTCCCCAAACGGCTGCCAGCATCGTCAAGTTCGCCCAAGCCGTCCACGTGAACGGATTCTTAGTTCACGTGGAACGATACTTTGCCAAGGTCTTTGACTAGTCGAGCGCCCACCTCTACAGAGTTTGCGCACCCAACCGAGCACCGCGATTGCTTCGTTCAATAGAAATCAAGCGCTTCAAATCGATTGTAAATCAGTCGGTTAGCTTTGGTCGCGTAAATTTGTTTGTCGGGGGGAACGGTTCGGGCAAGTCCAATCTACTCGAGGCGCTTGGAATGGTCAGCGCCGCCCTGGGGAGGGGGATTACCGATATCGACCTCGTCGCAAAGGGTATCCGTCTGTCACCACCGTCGCTCTTCAAATCGGCCTTCAAGAATCGCGACCTACCACGAACGTTTAGATTAGAAAGTCATTTCACAAACGACGTGACGTACTCATTTGACGCCGTCTCGTCCGAAACGGCGACATCTCTTTCCTTCCACTCAGAACGAGCTACTTGGAATGAGAAGTCCGTTTTTGGTCGAAGCGGCAATGGTGCCACTGTCGACGGTGCTAGTCTGCCCGCTAGGCCCATTGCGTCGCGGGGCATGTATGACCAAGTGCGGTCCCTTGTCCCATTTCCTACCCCGGTGGTTGAAGCGCTTGATTCATTTGGTTCATATGCGATCTACTCGCCGCAGACGGAGTTCCTGCGAGGCACAGAAGTAGGGACTGCCCAACAGCCGCCCGTTGGATTGCATGGGGAGGGGCTACCGCAAGCGATGGCGTCGCTGCTATCGGACTGGGGATCCGCAGAGCCCAAACGTAAGAGCTGGATAGACGAAATATTCAATCTGGTTTGGTCAACCGGCTGGACCAATCAGTTTGGAGTTGGTTCCCCGGGCGCACTGCAAATGTCCACCCAGATAAAGACTGGTGACCAGACGCTGTACTTCCGCGACCGGTTCATGCATGCCGAGCGAAACCGCGTAACCGCCTATGACGCTAGTGAGGGCGTCCTGTTTTTGACATTCATGGTCATTTTGCTGGCCCACAAGGAAGCCCCGCCAATATTCGCACTAGACAACGTCGACAGTGCGTTGAATCCCCGGATGACCCAGTACGCCGTTTCTAGCATCGTCGACTTGACTAAGGAGAGTGAGCATTCGCGCGAACGTCAGGTGTTTATGACGAGCCACAATCCGACAGCCATGGATGCGATTGACATCTTCGATGACGCGACGCGCATATTCACGGTCTCACGTGGGCAGGACGGCTATTCTCAGGTAACCCGCATACGGCCTCCAGACGGACTTACGCGCGAACAGTGGATTGCCAAAAAGGCAGGGCGATCAATGTCCGAATTGTGGCTCGCGGGGGAGATTCCAGGTGCATTGGGCGAGGTTCGTTTTTGACTGCAGTTCGGGTAGGTTTGGTCAGCGAGGGTAAGACGGACTTCGAGATTGTCCGCTGGGCGATAGGTGAGGCGCTGGCCACTGAGGGCATAGATGCCGATTTCTTACCTCTGCAGCCTGTCCCTGATCGAACGAGTGGCACACACTCGGGGGGCGGCTGGCATACGGTCTACCAATGGTGCCTAAGAAACGACGCCGTCGCTAGAAAGAGATTTTTTGGCGGAGGGCTGTTTGCTGGCGTTAGTGATGATGTAGACATACTAATCGTTCACATAGATGGTGATATTCACCAAGTATTCCTAGCAGTGTTTCCTGGTCGAGAAATTTGTTCTGCGGAGCCTTCAGAATATTCTGTCGAGCCAACCCAGACGTTTGCCTTCTGTACCGAAATACTGAAGAACTGGATGTACGGGGCGCAAGGAAGGGCTGAGGATGACCATACCTTCCCGGCCCCAGTGGTCATGGCAAGCGAAGCCTGGCTAATTGGCGGATTAGGTTTTCACGATCAGCCTGACACGATCGCAGCGCCAAAAGAAGCTTTTGCTAGATTGTGGTTGCTGAGCCAGGGACGCCCTGTCCCACCCACCATACGAAAGCTCAAGCGCCATGCATCTGTGATAAAGGTGGCGATTGAGGGCAAGACAGCAGATTTGTCATTCGCCGACAAGACTGCGGCCTTCATTCATGCTGTGAACACCATTCGAGCATATGCCCGGTAGCTGCAGTACGAGCCTATCAGTCCAGTCGCGTTACGCGCCGAGAGTTCGCTACTCATGCCCCGCATCACCCTCACCGCCTCCGATGGCTTCACGCTGAACGCCTATCGTGCTGAGCCTTCCGGGAAACCTCGTGGCGGCGTGGTGCTGCTGGGCGAGGTGTGGGGGCTCAATAACTGGGTGCGGTCTGTCGCGGAGCGGTGGGCGAGCCATGGCTATCTCTGCATTGCGCCCGCGATGTTCGACCGCGTCGAGTTCGGCTATGAGAGCGAGAATTACGGGCAGGACCAGTTCAAGGTCATCAACAGGATCTTCGAGAGCTACAGCCACGCGACGGCGCTGCTCGACATGCGGGCGGCGGTAGAGGCGGCGAGCGCTGCCGGCAAGGTGGGCGTCACCGGCTACTGCTTCGGCGGCGCCAACAGCTGGCGGGCGGCGGCGCAGGTGGCGGGGGTCGCGGCGGCCTCGGGCTATTATGGCGGCGGCGTGCCCAACTATATCGGGCTCACGCCGCGCGTTCCCACGCAGATGCATTTCGGCACGCGCGACCAGGGCATTCCGCTCGAGCAGGTCGAACAGCTCAAGGCGGCGCACCCCGATGTCGACATCCACACCTATGACGCCGATCACGGCTTCTGCAACTCCGACCGGCCCAACCGCTTCGACGAGGCCGCGTGTACCAAGGCGAGCGCGCGCAGCCTTGCGTGGTTTCACAAGCATCTGGGGTGAGGGTGCCTCGTGCAGGCGACGGCAGCTTGACCGCATGATAGAACATAATTCTATTCATGCGGCGCTGGCCGCACTCGAGGCCGCGCCGCTGTCGCGCAAGAAGGCGATGCTGCTGGTGCTGCTGCTCGATGAGGCGACCGGCGCGGGTGCGGACGATCCGCTGGCGCGGCGCGCCGAGCTTGCGGCGGCGCATCCCGCTCTCGCGACCGTGATGGACCTTGCGGCCATGCGCGAGACGGGGCCGCGCCTCGTGCTCGAGCCGGTGGCGGTCGATGCGGCCGAAGCGGCGGTGCTGCGCGAGGCCGACTACATGGTCTCGCTCTACAATGGCGCGACGGTTCAGCGCTTGCGCATCGCCTGGGCCGACGCGCGCCGCGCCGATGCGCTCGACCTGCTGCGGCGGGCCGCCGCGGCGCTGGAACGCTGAGCGGGCCGCCGCGTTTCCCTCGCATACATCCCCATGCAAGAGGAGACATCTCATGGACTGGAACCGCGTCGAAGGAAACTGGAAACAGGTCAAGGGCAAGGTCAAGGAACAGTGGGGCAAGCTCACTGACGACGACCTCGACGTGATCGCCGGCAAGCGCGACCAGCTCGAAGGCAAGATCCAGGAGCGCTACGGCAAGGCCAAGGACGACGTGCGCAAGGACGTCGACACCTGGTACGACCGCCAGACCTGGCATTAAGCCTTAGCTCGAGAGAGCCTGACTGCAGGGCCCCGCCGATCCGGCGGGGCCTTGTCATGTGGGCGTGCCCGCAATGTCATGCCGCGCCAGCGGGGACCCGCTTTCGCGGGGATGTCAGCCTGTGGGTGCGGACCTGACGCGACAGCTCACTCGACCTAATCGCGCGGGAGTGATGGCGGAGGCGCCCGCCTCAGTGCGCCTCGTCCCAATTGTGCGCGGCGTGGGCGTCGACCTGCAGCGGCACCGTGAGCTTCACGGCGGGGTGGGCGGCGTTTTCCATGATCGATCGGATCACCGGCATGGCCTTGTCCTCGTGGCCGAGATCGGTCTCGAAGATCAGTTCGTCATGCACCTGCAGCAGCATGTCGGCGGCGATGCCGGCGCGCTTGAGCTCGGGCTCCATGCGGATCATGGCGCGGCGGATGATGTCGGCGGCGCTGCCCTGGATAGGGGCGTTGATCGAGGCGCGTTCGACGAAGCTGCGCTCGGCGGCGTGCGAGGAATTGGCGTTGGGGAAGGCGATCTTGCGGCCGAAGATGGTGGTGACGTAACCGTCCGCCTTCACCTTGCGGCGCTGCTCGGCCATGTAGTCCTGGATGCCGGGGAACCGCGCGAAATAGGTCTTGATGTACTCGCCCGCCTCGGAGCGCTCGATGCCCAGCTGGTTGGCGAGACCGAAGGCCGAGATGCCGTAGATGATGCCGAAATTGATCGCCTTGGCGCGGCGGCGCACCTCGGACGGCATGCCGGCGACCGGCACGCCGAACATTTCGCTCGCGGTCATGGCGTGGATGTCGAGGCCCTCCTCGAACGCATCCTTGAGCGCCTGGATGTCGGCGATGTGGGCGAGCACGCGCAGTTCGATCTGGCTGTAGTCGGCCGAAATCAGAATGCGGCCGGCCGGCGCCACGAACGCCGTTCTGATCTTGCGGCCGTCCTCGGTGCGCACCGGAATGTTCTGCAGGTTCGGCTCGTTCGAGGAGAGCCGGCCGGTCAGCACCGAGTGCTGCGAATAGGTGGTGTGGACGCGGCTGGTGCGCTGGTTGATGTAGCCGGGCAGGGCATCGGTATAGGTGCCGATGAGCTTGGTGAGCTGGCGCCAGTCGACGATGGTGCGGGCGAGCGGCACGCCCTGGTCGGCGAGGCCTTCGAGCACGTCGGCGCCGGTGGACCAGGCGCCGGTCTTGGTGCGCGTGCCGCCCGGAAGCTGCATCTTGTCGAACAGGATCTCGCCCAGCTGCTTGGGTGAGCCCAGGTTGAAGTTCTGCCCGGCGAGCTCGTAGGCCGTGGCCTCGAGCGCGGCGGCGCGCTGCGTGAAATCGCCGGTGAGGCGGCTCAGAATGGCGCGGTCGACGCCGATGCCGCGGCCCTCCATGCGCGCGAGAACGGGCGCCAGCGGGCGCTCCTCGGTCTCGTACAGCGCGCTCTGGCTCTCGGCCACGAGGCGCGGCTTGAGCAGGTTCCAGATCCGCAGCGTCAGGTCCGTATCCTCGGCGGCGTAGCGCGCCGCGGCGGGGATATCGACTTCGGCGAAGGTCTTCTGGTTCTTGCCGGTTCCGATCAGTTCCTTGATCTCGATGCCGGTGTGGTTGAGCCAGTGGGCGCTGAGCTCGCTCAGCGTATTGTACTGCACGCCGTCGAGCACATAGCTCATCAGCAGCGTGTCGTCGAATGGCTTGAGGTCGATGCCATAGCGCAGCAGGAGGCCGAGGTCGTATTTGACGTTGTGCGCGATCTTGAGGATAGAACGGTCTTCCAGAAGTGGCTTGAGCAGTGCCAGCGCGTCGCGCTCGTCGAGCTGGCCCTCGACCTTGCTGCCGAACATGCCGTTGCCGGTGACGTGGTTGAGCGGCAGGTAGGCGGCCCTGCCCGGCGCCAGCGCGAAGCTCAGCCCGACAAGATCGGCGGTCTGGTTGTCGAGCCCGGTGCTCTCTGCGTCGATTGCGACATAGCCCTGGGCCCGGATCTGCCGTATCCACTCTTCGAGCGTCGCCCTGTCGACGATGGTGGTGTAGGCCTCGCGGTCGATCGGGATCGCGCGCATCTTTTGGAGCCGCTCGGCGGCGAACTTGACGGCGGCGTTCTCGGCCCGCCCCTCGGCGCTGAGCCGAGCCGCGCGGGCAACTTCCTTGGCCTCGTTGTTGAAGCCGATCGGCTTGACCTGCGCCGGCGCGAGCCCCGGATCGGGCTCCCAATCGTCCGGATTCACCTCGAGGATCTTGGCCTGGTAGGCGATGGCCTTGGTGAACTCCATCGCCTTGAGGAAGGGAAAGAGCTTGCCCGGATCGATCGGTTCGCGCAGCAGCCCGTCGAGCGGCAGCGCCACCGGCACGTCGCGGCTCAGCGTCACGAGTTTCTTCGAGATGCGCGCGAGCTCGGCATTGTCCTCGAGCGTCTGCCGGCGCTTGGGTTGCTTGATGCTGGCGGTGCTCTCGAGCAGCGCCTCCACCGAGCCGTAAGTGTTGATCAGCTCGGCCGCCGTCTTGACGCCGATGCCGGGAACACCCGGCACGTTGTCGACGGCGTCGCCGCACAGCGCCTGCACGTCGATGACCTTGTCGGGCGTCACGCCGAACTTCTCGAACACTTCGTCCGGCCCGATCCAGCGCAGCGCCGGCTGGCCCGGGCGGGGAATGGTGTCGAGCAGGCGGATCGAGCCGTCGGGGTCGACCAGCTGCATCAGATCCTTGTCGGACGAAACGATTGTCACCTTGGCGCCCGCATCGCGCGCCATGCAGGCATAGGTCGCGATGATGTCGTCGGCCTCCCAGTCCTCCATTTCGATCGAGGGGAGCCCATAGGCCAGCGTCGCCGTGCGCGTCAGCGGAAACTGCGGCACCAGCTCCTCGGGCGGCGGTGGCCGGTGCGACTTGTACTCCGCATAGATCTGGTCGCGGAACGTCCGGCCCGAATAGTCGAACACCACGGCCATGTGCGTCGGAGCCTGGTCCTCCGCCTTGAGGTCCTGCTCGAGCTTGAAGATCATGTTGGAAAAGCCCAGCACCGAGCCGACGGGCAGCTTGTCCGACCTCGTGAAGGGCGGCAGGGCATGAAACGCCCTGAAAATGTAGCCGGAGCCGTCGACGAGTACGAGGTGCATGGTGATTCCGCTGGAATGATCGGCGGGCACCTTAGTGGATCGGGCAGCACGGGCAAAGGCTGACAGGATCGGGCGCGGGTCTTTGCGCCGTGCGGTCGTCAGGTGGCAAGGATCCACAGCGATGTCGCGGCAATCACCACCGCGGTGGCGCGGCCGAGCAGGCTCGATGAGCGCGGCGAGGCGACGACTCGATTGAGCTGGCGGGCGAGCGGGATCGTCCCGAAGAAGATGAGGCCGAACGCCGCGAAGGTAACCAGCACCACGAGCCCGAGGTGCCAGCTGCTCACGACACCCGTGGGGGCAACGATGGGCAGCAGCAGCATCTGCATCAGCAGCGTCGCGGGGTTGCCCAGGCAGAGGGCTACGCCGGCGCCGACGGCGGCAACCCATCCGGTCACCTGCACCTGTGGAGCGCGGCCCTCGGCGCTGCTGCGCCACATCTTGAGCGCCAGCCACAACAGGTAGGCGACACCCAGATACTTCACCAGCGCCAGGAGTTCGGGCTGGGCCTGGGCCCAGATGCCAATGCCCAGAACGACACCGATCACGGCAATCACTTCGCCGAGGCAAAGACCGGCGGCAAAGGCGGTGGCGCCCTTCCAGTCGTCCCCGAGCGATCGCGCCACCAGCACCGCCATGAGCGGGCCGGGAGAGGCCGCGTAGGCGACGAGAGCAAGAAAGTACGGACCGAATGCCAGGTAGTCCATCTCCCCCCCTCAAAACTGGACGCGACCAATGTCGGCAAAGGCCGCCAGCCGACCCATCAGGCGATCACCTGAAATTCCCCGGGTTCAGCGGATGCCGGCAGGATCGAGCAAGGTCATCGCAGTCAGCCGCAGGCTGGCCGTCGAGTTGACGTTCAGCGCGCATGAGGTCGGCGGATGGGACAGCGTGTCAGGCCACCAGCATCCACAGCGATGTGGCGGCGATGACGAGGGCGGTCGCCCGGCTCAGGATCATCGACGAGCGGGCCGACGAGATCACGCGGCTGAACTGCCGCGCCAGCAGGATGGCGCCGAAGAACACGCCGCCGACCGCAAGGAAGGTGGTCAGCAGGACCAGCAGGAGCTGGTCGGCGCTGCCGATGCCCGCGGGGGCGACGGTGGGGAGCAGCAGCATGTAGATGAGCACGGTGGAGGGGTTGCCCAGGCACAGCGCCAGGCCGGCGCCGGTCGAGGCGAGCAGTCCGCCGGGGCGGGGCTGGCCAGCGGCCATGGCGGAGCCGTCGGTCCAGATGCGCCAGGCGAGCCAGAGGAGGTAGACGACCCCGGCATATTTGGCGAGCGTGAACCATTCGGGGCTGCTCTGCGCGAGGCTGCCCACGCCCATCGCGATGGCGCAGACGGCCAGCACGTCGCCCAGGCACAGCCCGGTGGCGAAAGCCACGGCACCGCGCGTATCGCTGCCGACCGAGCGGGCGACCAGCACGGCGACGATCGGGCCGGGCGCCGCCGTCAGCGCTGCGAGTGCGGCGAAATAGGCAGCCAGTGCGGCGTAGTCCATGTCCCCCTCCCGGGTGCCGACCGGCAGGCCGATCCGACCTGGGCAGTTCAGCGCATGGCGGGGGTCCGGCCCATCAGGCGATCACCTGATTTGCGGCGGGCGGCGTTCAGCGGATGCTGGCGGGGTCGAGGAGACCGGCGTTCACCGCGGCCAGCAGCAGGCTGGCCGTCGAGTTGACGCCGAATTTGCGCATGAGGTTGGTGCGGTGGCTGTCGACGGTCTTGGGGCTGACGCCGAGCGTTTCCGCCGCGCTGGCATTGGTGTGGCCGCGCGCCACCGCCTGCAGCACGGCCAGCTCGCGCTCGGTCAGGGCGACGCTGACCGCCGGCGCCTTCATCATCCGCCGGGCGCTGGCGCTGACGACTGTCCGTCCGGCGCAGACCTGGCGGAACAGCTCGACGATCTCGGTTTCCGTGCCGTCCTTGAGGCAGACGCCGTGGACGCCCGCTTCGACAAGGGTGCTGATGGTCTGCGGCGTGGCGGTGCCGGTCAGCAGGATAAAGCGGGTTTCGGGCGACCAGCGCTTGGATTCGAGGAAGACTTCCAGTCCGTTGGCGCCCGGCATATTGTAATCAAGGATCGCGCAGTCCGGCTTCGACTTCCGGATCGCGACGATTGCTTCAATCCCGTTCGTAACGGACCCCACAATGTCGATGCCGTCGAGAGTCGAGAGCGCCTTGGCCACCCCCCAAGAGACGAACGCATGATCGTCGGCGAGCAAGACCCGGGTCACGGTCTGTGTCCCGGATCGGCGGGGCGGGCGGCGCTCATAGCCGGCGCGCTTGCTGTCCTTGCTCTCGTCATGACGCTCCTCACCGCGCCGGCGAGAGCCCAGGAGCGCGGTCCGCTGGTCATGACGGGTCCCGCGGAAACCGAAATACTCAGCCAGCACTTTGAATACACCACCGACCCCGAATGGCAAATGTCGGTAACGGATCTGATCGACCCAAAAGGGGTCGAAATGCACCCGCTGCCGGGTCCGGTCCCCGATTTCGGCTACACCGCGGCCCGGATCTGGCTGCGGGCCCATCTGGTCAACGGCACCGCCTCGGAGACCGCCTGGCGCTTCTTCGCGCATGCCAATTTCACCCAGAAGATTGCCGTCTATCTGGTCGGCGCCGATGGCGCGGTGCAGACGCTGCTCGACCTGACCGAGGACTCGCCCTTCAGCGCCCGGCCGATCGACGATCCGCAGATGGTCGCCCCGTTCAGCCTCGCGCCGGGCGAGGCCGCGACCCTCATCGTCGCCTACTACTCGCAGGGCTCGTCCAGAATCTCGATGTCGGTGGAGACGGTCGACAGCTTCGCCGCCCAGGCGCGCGTGCGGGACGCCAAGAGCTACGCCTTCTACGGCATGATGCTGGTCATCATCGTTCTCGCCGCCGTGGCCCTCGCGGTGCTGCGCGAACCGGTCTTTGCCGCCTATGCCGGGTATCTGACGGCCATCCTTGTCTATGTGATGCACGGCGAGGGAGCGGCATTCCAGTTCCTCTGGCCGGGCTTCCCGCGCTTCAACTCGATGGCCTCCGTAGTGGCGGGGTCGGCCGTCATGGTGTTCGGCAGTCTGTTCGCCATCACCTTCCTCCAGACCGCCCGGTACCAGCCGGTCATGCATCGGATCCTGCTGACGATCATCGTCGGGGTCCTCGCGATCGATGTCGTCCTGTGGGTGGTCGATCCGCAACTGCTCAAGCAACTGCTCGTCATCATGATCTCGGTCAGCGTCTTGACCTTCGTTGCGGCCGGGCTGCTGGCGGCGCGCACCCGCTTCCGCGAAGTGCGCTTTTACGTGTTTTCGTGGACGGCGAGCCTCATTCCGGCGCTGCTGTTCACCGCCCGCTTCGGGCTTGGGCTGGAGCAGACATTCGTCACGCCCTACGACACCATCCGCCTTGCCCTGGTCGTCGACGCGCTGATGATGGGCCTCGCCATCTTCGACCGCTACAACCATCTGCGCCGCACGGCGATGGAAGAGACGCTCGCCCATGCCCGCCGCAACCTCGCGCTCAGCCAGCGCCTCGCCTCGCTCGAGGACAGCTATGACGAGGTGACCGCGCTGGCGCGGCAGCGCGAGGAAAGCGTCAAGGACACCGTGCACGACCTGCGCCAGCCGATGCATGCCTTGCGCCTCTCGCTGCGCCAGATGTTCAAGGCCGAGGGTGGCAAGACCGACGCCGGCCAGGTCGAGTCGGCGCTGTCTTATATGGAGCAGCTCGTCGCCGAACGGCTCGCGGCGACAAGCGTCGCATCGCCCACGGCCGCCGAGCCCGGCCTGCACGCGGTGCTGCGGGGCGTCGCCGACATGTTCGGGCCCGAAGCCGCCGAGCGGGGGCTCGGCCTCAAGCTCGTCCTCGCAGCGCCCGATGCGAGCGTCAACGCCTACGCGCTGATGCGCGTCACCGCCAACCTCGTCTCCAACGCGATCAAATACACGCGCGAGGGCAGGGTGCTCATCGCGCTGCGCCGCAACGGCGCTGGATACCGCGTCGAAGTCCACGATACCGGCCCGGGCCTGCAGGGCGTGGCGTTCGAGCAGGCGCTGGTGCGCAACGAGCGCCTCGAGCGCGATCGCTCCGTGGCGGAGGGAAGCGGGCTGGGCCTCGCCGTGGCGCGGCAGATCGCCCATGACAATGGCTGGACCATCACCTCCTGCGAGCGCCGCCGTACCGGCGCCAGCATTCGCATCGAGCTGCCGGGAGCCGGTGCCGGCCCGGTGGGCGAGACGGATCGCGACGATCAGCCGGTCGCGCCCGCGATGTAGCGGTCCCGCTCAGCGGGCCCTGCTGCCGGTCCCCAATGCCCGCACGGCAACCACCGCGATCAGTGCCCCCGCGCATTGCGCCGCAATGAAGCCGGGAGCATCGAGCGGGCGGATGCCACTGAACGTGTCGGTGAGCGTGCGGGCCAGCGTCACCGCCGGATTGGCAAAGGAGGTGGAGGCGGTAAACCAGTAGGCGCTGGTGATGTAGAGCCCGACGAGCCAGGGCAGCGCGTCGCGCCGCGACCCTCCGCCGATGAGGATCACGGCCACCAGTCCGAACGTCGCGAGCCCTTCCGCCAGCCACTGCCCGCCGCCGGTGCGGGCCTGCTGCGACAGGGCGACGAGCGGCAGCTCGAACATGGCGTGCGCGAGAAGCGTGCCCACGATGCCGCCCGCCACTTGGGCGAGGACGTAGAATGCCGCGTCGCGCGGCGGCAGCGCCCGCCGCAGGGCGGCAACCAGTGTCACGGCGGGATTGAGATGCGCGCCCGAGACGGGGCCGAGGACGGCGATGAGCACGGCCAGCGCCGCGCCCGTCGCCACCGCGTTGCAGAGGAGGGCGAGGGCCGCGTCCGCCGTCAGTCGCTCGGCCATGATGCCGGAGCCGACGACCGCGATCACGAGGAAGGCCGTGCCCGCGGCCTCGGCGGCGAGCCGGCGCGGAAGCTTGGCCGTCACGACAGGGCGCGGGCGAGCAGCGTGGCGGACGAGCAGATGGTCGTCGCCTGTTTGGTCGCGAGGATCGCGGCCGGCGCGTCGCGACGATCCATCGGACGGAAGCCCTCGCGGACAAAGAAAGCGGCCGCGCCGGTGGTCAGCAGGAACGCGCGGCGCGCCCCGGCACGCGCTGCGTCGGCCAGCACCGCGGCGGTGACGGCATGGCCGTATCCCTTGCCGCGATGCTGCTCAAGCACCACCACCGAGCGCAGCAGCACCTCCTCGCCATAGAGCTCGTAGCCGCCATAGCCCACCGGCTGGCCCGCCGCGTCGAGCGCGAAGAAGCGCCTGCCGCCATCGCTGAGGTCTTCCGTGGGCAGGTGCGCCGCATCGAGGGCCGCGGCGAGCGCGGGGGCGTCGGCCGGCACGGGGCGCAGCAGTGTCGCCATCAGGCCACCTGCGGCGCGCGCAGGGTCGAGCCGTCCATGGTGCCGATGCCCTTGAGACGGGCCGCCAGGGCCATCTGGTCGATGCTCGCCAGCGGCAGGCTGATGAAGGCCTCGACCCGGTTGCGCATGAAGCGATAGGCGTCCTCGAAGGCGGCGCGCCGGCGGAACTCGGGGCCGTCCACGGCAGCCGGGTCCTCGATGCCCCAATGGGCCGTCATCGGCCGGCCCGGCCAGATCGGACAGGTCTCGCCGGCGGCGTTGTCGCATACGGTGAACACGAAGTTCATCGGCGGCGCCGACGGCCCCGCGAACTCGTCCCACGATTTGGAGCGCAGACCGTCGGTTGGAACGCCGTTTTCCTCCAGCACGCTGAGCGCCATCGGATGGACGCTGCCCTTGGGGAAGCTGCCCGCCGAAAAGCCCCGGAAGCGTTCGCCGCCCAGATGGTTGAGCAGCGCTTCGCCGAGGATGGAGCGGGCCGAATTGCCCGTACACAGGAACAGCACATTGTAGGTGTCAGCAGGCACGGGACATCTCCATGGACGCAGGGGCACAACAGGATGCGGCGACTTCCGCCGCCGGCGCGCAGACCTCGGGGTGGCCCTGGCAGCAGTCGCGCATGAGGAAGGCGACGAGGCCCGAGAGCCCCTCATAATTGGCCGCATAGATGATCGAGCGGGACACCCGCCTCGACGTCACGAGGCCGGCCCGCTCGAGGGTGGACAGGTGGAAGGAGGCTCCGGAGGGCGACACCCCGGCCGCCTCGCCGACGGCGCCCGCCGACATGCCGTCGGGTCCGGCAACCACCAGCGCTCGGACCATCTGCAGCCGGGTGGCCTGCGAGAGCGCCCCGAACGCATCGAGGGCTTGCGCTTCGTCGATTTTCATTTCAACATCTCAAGAATCATTGAAATGAGGATATCCGACATGGACGCCCAGGCCAAGCCCCCTCAGGCGGACAGCTCACTGAGCCATTTGCTGGCCGCGCTCGCACCGCATGACGACAAGGCGCTGGTGCTCGCCTACGAAACCGGCGCCGAGGTGCAGCCGGGCTACCACGTGACCGAGGTCAAGGCGGGTTCCTTCGTCACGCTCGACTGCGGCGGCAATCCGGATGCCTGGCAGGAGACGATCCTCCAGGTCGAGGACATTCCGGCGCGCGACGGCGCTGGACCCATGCGGGTGGGCAAGTTCCGCGCCATCCTCGCCCAGGTCGACCGCAAGGTGCGGCTTGCCGGCGACGCCCGCGTCACCGTCGAGGTCAGCCGGCCCGGCGAGCCCATGAAGGTCTACGACGTGGCCGCGGTCGAGGTGACCGGCGAGCGTGCCGTGATGCGCCTCGGCGAACGTCCGGCGATCTGCAAACCGCGACATCGCGCCCGCCAGCAGGCCGCGTCCGCCTGTTGCTCTCCGGCAGCCGATTCGTCATCCTGCTGCCGCTGAATCGAGGACTGCCGCTATCGCCGCTCTACCCTTTGCGGGCCGCCACCCGCTTCCTGCCGTCGCGGTGGTCTGGCTGCTGGGCGTCTCGCAGATCGTCGGCTATGGAACGCTGTATTACAGCTTCGCCATCCTCGCCCGCAACGCCGCGCCCGCGCTGGGCTGGCCCGAGCCCTGGCTGTTCGGCGCGTTCTCGCTGGGCCTCCTCGTGGGCGGCCTTGTCGCGCACGAAGTGGGCAAGCGGATGGATCGTCACAGCGCCGGCGCGGTGATGACGCTGGGCAGCATCGTCGCCGCCGCGGCCCTGCTCGTCGCGGGGCTGGCCCCCAATGGCATGGTGTTCGCCGCGGCCATCGTGCTCACCCAGGTCGCCGGCACGCTGGTGCTGTACGATGCGGCCTTCACCGCGCTGGTGCAGGTGGCGGGCGCCAGCGCGCGCGCCCGCATCAATCACCTGACGCTCATCGCGGGCTTCGCCTCGACCATCTTCTGGCCGCTGACCGCGTGGCTCGACGCGGTCGTGGGCTGGCGGACCGCCTATGTCGCCTTCGCCGCCGCGACGCTCCTCGTCTGCGTTCCCATCCATGCGCTGCTGGCGCAGCGGCGCGCCGGCGCCCGCGCGGCGACACCTGCCGCCACGGCGCCGACCGAACCGGCCGTGCCGCATCCGGCGGCGCCGGCTTCGGCGATGTGGTTCGCCACCGCGGGGTTTGCGCTGTCGGGCTTCGCGCTCTCGGCGGTGCTCGCGCAGATGGTGCCGCTCCTGACCGCGGTCGGCCTGGGCGCCAGCGCACTCCTCGTCTCGACGCTGTTCGGGCCGGCCCAGGTGCTGGTCCGCTTCGCCAATTTGCTGGCCGGAGCGGCGCGGCACCCCGTCTTTCCGGCGCTGCTCGCGCTCGCCCTCCTGCCGGCCGCCATTGCGGTGCTGGCCTTCGGCGCGCCGGCGCTCGTTGCCGCGGTGTTGTTCGCGGTGATGCTCGGCTTCGGCTCGGGCCTCAAGAGCATCGTGCACGGATCGCTGCCGCTCGCCCTGTTCGGTCCCGATGCCTACGGCGCGCGCCTCGGCCTCATGGCGTCGGTGCGGCAGGTGCTGGCCTCCGTCGCCCCGTTCGTCCTCGCCACGCTCATCGAAGCGGTCGGCGTGCGGCCGGCGCTGTGGCTGGTCGCCGGAGTGGGACTGCTGGGCCTTGCCTGCCTCGTCCAGGTCGCGCGCTCGGTGCGGCCCGCACACTAGCGCCCGCCGCCCCGAGCACCGGGAACCTGCGGGGTCCGGCTTTGCCTGATGTTAACGCGGATCATGCTAGCTGGCGCCCGGGTATATCTCCCCACTGCTCCAGAAGGACCACATCCACAAATGTCCCCCAAATCCCTGTTGCGGCTGCCGGAGTTCAAGCTCCGGGGCAAAATCATACTGGCCGCCGCGGCGATCTTTTCGGTCGCCATCGCCGTTTCGCTGTTTTACGTCGTCTCGACCGCCCGGCAGAAAGACCTCGCCGCGGCCGATGAGACCCTTGCCGCCATCGCCAATAGTCGCTCCGACGACATCCGCATCTGGCTGAGCCGCTACGCCACCTTCGCCGAAGCCACGGCGACCACCGCCGAAGCGCTGATCGCCGACCAGTCGTCCTCGCTCAGGAGCTTCCCCGGCATCGCGCGGCATGCCGCTGAAGCGGTGCCCGATGCGCTGGGCGTCATCGTTATGTTCTCCCCCGAGGCCAAGCTCAACATGCGCCTCGACTTCTTCAGCTCGGGCTTCGGCTCCGACGACGGCTATTCGGGCGTCTACGCCGCCCGCCCCAAGGCCGGCGAAGCGGTGACCATCACCAGCCTCGAGGATACGACCGGCGCGGGCTATGCCTGGTTCGACAGCGGCCTCGCCACGGGCGCCGACGTCACCGGCCCCTCGCTCACCGGCGAACAGCTCTACACCTCCGTGCAGGCTCCCATCCATGACGGCACCGGCAAGACGGTCGGCCTCGCGCTGGTGCCGTTCGACGGGCGCGAGATCACCAACCTCATCGGCGCCGAGGCGCCGCTGGGCGTCGGCTTCTTCGGCGTGGTCAATGGCGACGGCGTGTGGGTGATGAATCCGGATGCCTCGGTGCTGGGCACCAAGGCATCCGACCAGGCCGCCAATGCGTGGGTGACCGATACGGTCGCCGCCATGGGCGACAAAGAGACCCACCAGTCGACCGGCCCGGGCCCCGACGGCCAGATGTGGAGCCTCACGGCGCAGCGCATCGACCTGCCGGGCAGCACCCGCTCGTGGACGGCGCTGATCGCGGTGCCGCAGGCAGTGCTGCTGGCCGAATCCAATGCCATGCTGCGCAGCGACCTGATCGGCGGCGCGGTGATCCTGGGCATCGGACTGCTCGCCTTCGCCCTGCTGGGCAATTCCATCGCCAAGCCGGTGAACCGGATGACCGGCGTAATGCGCAAGCTGGCCGAGGGCGACTACAGCGTCGAAGTGCCCTACGCCAAGCGTCGCGACGAGATCGGCGCCATGGCATCGGCGCTCGAAGTGTTCCGCGAGAACGGCATGAAGGTCGCCGAGATGACGGAGGCGGAAGCCGCCCGCATCATCTCCGATCAGAAGCGCCGCGCGGAAATGATGGCCGAGCTCCGCCGTGCCTTCGGCGACGTTGTCGATGCTGCCGTGGCCGGCGACTTCAGCCGCCGTGTCGACACCGAGTTCCCCGACGCCGAGCTCAACGCCATCGCGCAGTCGATCAACAACCTCGTGACCACGGTGGATCGCGGCCTCGGCGAAACCGGCGACGTGCTCGCCGCGCTCGCCGATACGCGGCTGAGCAAGCGGGTCGAGGGCGACTACGAAGGCGCCTTCGCCCGGCTCAAATCCGACACCAACCGCGTGGCCGAAAAGCTCACCGAGATCGTCGGCCAGCTCAAGGACACCTCGCGTTCGCTCAAGCTCGCGACCGGCGAGATCCTCAGTGGCGCCAACGACCTCAGCGAGCGCACCACCAAGCAGGCCGGCACCATCGAGGAAACCTCCGCCGCGATGGAGCAGCTTGCCACCACCGTGGCGCAGAACGCCAAGCGCGCGGTCGATGCCTCGGGCGTTGCCGCCACCGTCACCCGCACCGCCGAGGAAGGCGGCGTGGTGATGGGCTCGGCCAACGAAGCGATGGAGCGGATTACGGCCTCCTCGGCCAAGATCAGCAACATCATCGGGCTGATCGACGACATCGCGTTCCAGACCAACCTGCTGGCGCTCAACGCCTCGGTGGAAGCGGCGCGCGCCGGCGATGCCGGCAAGGGCTTTGCCGTCGTCGCCGTCGAGGTCCGTCGCCTCGCCCAGTCGGCCGCCAGTGCCTCCGCCGAAGTGAAGGCGCTGATCGAGCAGTCCGGCACGGAAGTGGCGAGCGGTTCCAAGCTCGTGGCCGACGCGGCGCAGAAGCTCGTCGCCATGCTGGGGGCCGCCCGTGCCTCGAGCGAACTGATGGACGGCATCGCCCGCGACAGCCGCGAACAGGCCTCGGCGATCGACGAGGTCACGACCGCAGTGCGCGTCATGGACGAGATGACCCAGCACAATGCGGCGCTGGTCGAGGAGATCAACGCCTCGATCGAGCAGACCGAGAGCCAGGCCAATGAGCTCGACCGCATCGTCGACGTGTTCGCCATCGAGGAAACCGGCCGCCGCGTGGCGGCTCGCGCCGAAGCCCCGGCGCCGGCGAGGGCCGGTGGGGTCAAGTCGCTGCAGAAGCGGGTGACGCAGGCGGCCAAGTCGTATCTGAGCCGCGGCAACGCCGCCGTCGATCCGGACTGGTCGGAGTTCTGACGGAGCGGCGCCGCTCCGGCTGACGATGAACAGCACTCCGGCGGGACCAGCCCGCCGGAGTTTTCGTTTGCGCCGTTACGACTGGCCGACGCCGGCCGGGCTTTCGCCCGGGGCGAGCAGGTACTTCCAGATCAGGGCGCCGATGGCGGCCCCCACCAGCGGCGCGACGATGAACAGCCACACCTGGCCGAGAGCCCCGTTGGTCGCAAAGATCGCCGCGGCGATCGAGCGGGCGGGGTTGACCGACGTGTTGGTCACCGGGATCGAAATCAGGTGGATCAGCGTCAGCCCGAGGCCGATCGCGAGCGGTGCAAAACCCGCCGGCGCCGCCTTGCTGGTCGAGCCGAGGATGATGAGCAGGAACACCGCCGTGAGCACGATCTCGGCGAGCAGCGCCGCCACCATCGAATAGCCGCCCGGCGACAGCTCGCCATAGCCGTTGGAGGCGAAGCCGCCCGCGGTGAAGTCGGCCCTGCCCGACACGATCAGGTAGAGCACGGCCGCACCGGCGATGCCGCCCACGAGCTGGACGATCCAGTAGCCGATCAGATCCTTCCACTCGAAGCGACCCGCCAGGGCGAGCCCGAGCGACACCGCGGGGTTGAAATGGCCGCCCGAAGTCCCGCCCACGGCATAGGCCATGGTGAGCACGGTCAGGCCGAACGCGAACGCGACGCCCACGAAGCCGATGCCGACATCGGGGAAGCCCGCCGCGATAAGGGCGCTGCCGCACCCCCCGAAGACGAGCCAGAATGTGCCGATGAACTCGGCCGATAGCTTACGAAACATACGCTGATGCCCTCATTGGTTTCCCACGACCAAGGGCTAGCGCGATGCCGGTCCGCCGAGAATCCGCCTTGGCGAGTTACGCACCGGCGATTTGACGGTCCGGGACGCGGGGTCGCTCAGACCAGCGCGAAGTCGTCCCAGCTCAGCGCCGGCTTGCCCTCGAGCGTGGCGATCAGCGCGCCGCCGCTGCCGCCCTTGCCGTCGGCGTCGTAGTACAGCCGGCCAGTGAGGGTGTCGTAGATGATGTGGTCGGTCTTGTCGTGCGCCTTGGTCGCCCCGGCGGCGGCGTAGAATTCGCTCGGGGTGAAGGTCTTGCCCAGCGCCTTGAAGACCGTGTTCTCGAGCTGGATCTGGTCGACGCCGGGCGTGAAGTCGACGATCGTATCGGCATTGCCCTTGCCTGCCTTGGCGTTGAACAGGAAGGCGTCGCCGCCCTCTCCGCCGGTCAGCACATCGCGGCCGGCGCCGCCCGCCAGCGTGTCGCGCCCGTCGCCGCCGGTGATGTAGTCGGCGCCGCCATTGCCCGACAGGCGGTTGCTGTTGCCGTCGCCGATTAGCACGTCGGCCCGCTTGCCGCCTTCGACATCCTCGATATTGCGGATGAGGTCCTCGGTGCGGCTGCCGATCAGAACGCTGGTCCAGTTCGCGCCGTCGAGCGCCACCGTGATGCCGGCGCTCTTTTCGCTGTAGATGGCGGTGTCGCGTGCGCCGCTGCCGCCGTCGATGCGGTCGAGCCCGGCCCGGCCCTGCAGGCGGTCCGACAGGGCGCCGCCCAGGATCAGGTCGCGCCCGCCGGTACCCGTAAGGCTGTCGGCGCCGATGCCGATGCCCGAGCTGAACAGGCCGGTCGGCAGCGCGCCGAACACCACGCGGTTGTAGCCGGCCAGCTCGTCCATGCCGTAGCCCAGCTCGGCGAGGAACTTGATCTCGGCCTGGTAGAGCCAGGGCATGTGCTCGCCGGTGGGGTCGGGGCCGACCACCTTGAAGCGGATATTGTGGCCGTCGGCGCGCCCGCCCAGCGCCAGCGCGATATCGCTGTCGTTCCACACATTGGTGACGCGGTCGTCGCTGCGGCTCGTGCCCTTGCCGTAGCGGATCGAGCCGAAGCTCACGCCTTCATAGATGTCGCCCTTGTGCGACTGCATGAACGCATTGACCATGCCGCCGCCCAGGCTGTGGCCGGTGACATAGACCTTGGTGATCTCGGGGTGCTGCGCCAGATAGGTCTTGATCGCCGCGTCAAGCTGCTGGAACAGCTTCCAGTGGTCGCTGCGCCTGTCGCCCCACTGCTTGGAATCGGGCGAACTGCCGATCCCGCCATCGATGTCGTTGCTGCCGCGGAAGGCGATGAACAGCGCATCGTCGCTGCGCGCCACCAGCGCCGCCCCATTGCGGTTGGTGAACACGCCGCTCTCGAGGCCGATCGAGGGGAAGTTCGTGCTGCGCGAAGCGACGGGGCGCAGGGCCGGCATGTCGTCGGCATCGAGCAGGGTGAGGTATTGCGTTGCGGTGGCCCAGGCCGCCGCCTGGTAGGCCACCGTCGGCGCATTGACGCCACTCCTGGCGACCTCGATCGTGTTAACCCCATCGGTGGGATCGGTATCGACCGCCCTCAGCCGCATCGCCGCCGACGACAGGCTCATCATGAAGCCGAGCTTGCCCTCCGCCGCAAAAATCTCCGCCGCCGTCGCCACGCTGCACCCTGTTGTGAAGTCAACCCGATAGGCCGACACTATAGCCTAAGTCATACCGTGGCGATGTGACGACAGATCGCGGTCAAACGATGGCAAAGTCGCCATGGTCGAGCACCGGCTTGTTGTTGAGCGGCAAAGTCGGAACCGCCGCTTCTACCGCAGTCCGACTTCCTCCAGCAGGCCCTTGGCCTTCGCGTCGTAGTAGTACCCGCGCGAATAGTTGCGCACCGCCTGGTCGGCATTGTTGTCGCCCACGAGGTAGGCGCCGCTGAGATATTTCACCGAGTATTTGAGGTTGGTCTCGGCATCGAGCAGGCCGCTCGCCGGGCCGCGATAGCCCATCGACTGGGCGGTGGCGTAGCTGATCTGCATCAGGCCGTAATAGGGGCCGTTGCGCGCCCTGGGGTTGTAGCCGCTCTCGCGCACGATGACGCGGCGGACGAGGGACTCGGGCACATTGTAGTGGGTGGAGTATTTCGCGATCAGCCCGTCGAGGCTCGAGGGGCTGACCGGGTCGGCGCTGGCGACCTCGATGTCGACCGCCGCCGTCCGTTGCGCCGGCTGCGGCGCAATGTTGGCGAGGCTGGGGAATTTGGTCGACGAACAGCCGGCAACCGCCAGGGTTGCCGCCACCGCCACAATCACAAGAAGTCGAGAGCTCACGCCAATACTGCCGTCAATTGCGTCGCCCCCAATAGCATTTCGCGCGCGCCGGTGGAAACCGTGCGACATTGCCGCGCCCTCCGGCTTCTCAATCGAGCTGCCAAGTGATTGAATATTCAGGGGCGTTTGGGCGAGCACTGATCTGATGGCCAACAGGGACGGCAAGGGCGGACGCGGTCTTGGCGCAAGGCTGCGCTACGAGTTCGATAAATCCATGGCCGCCGGCCCGATCGCGCTGATCGGCTGGCTGGCGGTGCTGTCGATCATCCTCATCGTCATTGCCGGCGCGGTGATCACGCTGCTGGGCATCACCCCCGAAGGCTCCGGCCCGCTCGATTTCGGCGAGGCCGTGTGGGAGAGCCTGATGCGTACGCTCGACGCCGGCACCATGGGCGCCGACGCGGGCTGGGCCTTCCGCTGGGTGATGCTGCTGGTGACGCTGGGCGGCATCTTCGTGGTGGCGACGCTCATCGGCGTCCTCTCTTCGGGCCTCGAGGGCAAGCTCGACGAACTGCGCAAGGGCCGCTCGATCGTGCTCGAGAAGGACCACACCATCATCCTCAACTGGTCGGCCTCGATCTTCGACATCATCGCCGAGCTCACCATCGCCAATCAGTCGCGCCGCCGGCCGCGCATCGTCATCATGGCCGACCGCGACAAGGTGGAGATGGAAGACGAGATCGCCCAGAAGGTGCCCAATCTGCGCAACACCCGCATCATCTGCCGCTCCGGCGATCCGACGGATCTGGGCGACCTCGCGATCACGAGCCCGCAGACGTCGCGCTCGATCATCGTCGTGTCGCCCGAGGCCGAGGACCCCGACAGCCGCGTCATCAAGACCGTGCTGGCGTTGATTCATGATCCCGATCGCCGCGCCGAAAAGTACCAGATCGCCGCCGAGATCCGCGACGGCAAGAATGCCGAGCTGGCCCAGGTGGTGGGCGGCAACGAACTGCAGCTCGTGCTCGCCGACGACCTCATCGCGCGCATCGTCGTCCATTCCTCGCGCCAGTCGGGCCTGAGCGCGGTCTATTCCGAGCTGCTCGATTTCGACGGCAGCGAAATCTACACCATCGAGCAGAAGGCCATCGAGGGCTCGAGCTTCGGCGACGCCATGATGGCCTATGACAGCTCGACGCTGATCGGCGTCACCGATGCCGAGGGCAAGGTCTGGCTCAATCCGCCGATGGAGACCGCCATCCGCCCGGGCATGAAGGCCATCCTCATCGCCGAGGACGACAGCACCATCGAGGTGACGGCGAGCCCGCTCAATGTCGACCACACCGCCATCGCGCTCTACCGGCGGCAGGAGCAGACCGCCGAGCGCACGCTGCTGCTGGGCTGGAACCGGCGCGCGCCCATCATCGCCTTCGAGCTGTCGCGCTATGTTGCGCCCGGCAGCATGCTCACCATCGCCGCCGACACGCCGGAGCTGCAGGCCGATGTGTCGACGCTGATGATCTCGGGCAGCAATCTGCAGGTCGAATACGGCATCGTCGACACCTCGAGCCGCGCCGCGCTCGAGGGCCTCGACATTCCGTCCTACGATCACGTGCTGGTGCTGGGCTATTCCGACCACATGGACCCACAGGCCACCGACACGCGCACCCTGGTGACGCTGCTGCACCTGCGTAAGATCGCGGAAAGCGCCGGCGCACACATCAACGTCGTCTCCGAGATGATCGACGTGCGCAACCGCGAGCTCGCCGAGGTGACGCGCGCCGACGATTTCGTGGTCAGCAACAAGCTGGTCAGCCTGATGCTGGCGCAGGCCAGCGAGAACGAGAATATCGGCGCCATCTTCGGCGATTTGCTCGACGAGCAGGGCAGCGAGATCCTTATGCGCAAGGCCGAAGCCTATCTCGAACTCGGCCAGCCCATGACCTTCTACACCGTCACCGAAGCCTGCCGCCGCCGCGGCGAAGTCGCCCTCGGCTACGTCCGCAAGCGCCCCGGCATGGAACTGGACGCCCGCAAGATGGGTGGCGTGGTGGTCAATCCCAGGAAGTCCGAAACGCTGACCTACGAGGCCGGCGACAAGATCATCGTGCTGGCGCGGGAGTAAGATGTATCGCTCGTAGAGACGCCGGGCGAGGACGCGATGCCGACTACATCCGGAAATGCCGGGCCTTTGCCGGCAGTTCGCTCGTGATCAGCTCGCGGATGCCGTCGGCGAGGGCGGCCAATTGCCAGCGGCGTTCGGCGTCGGGGTCGCCGCCTGCGGCGAAGGCGGCGCGCTGGGCGTAGAGGGCGGCGCCCATCGAATGGTCGGCCATGTGCGCGGTGGCGACGGCCTGGCCCGTTGCGCGGGCGACGGCGATCGCCACGGGGTCGGTGGCCTGCTGCGCGACGCCATGCGCGAGCAGCGACGCCTTCATCGCCTCGCCGGTGGTGGCCGCGCCGCCTTCCCACTTCCGGCCGACCACCAGCGCTCGGCGCAGGCGCTCGTCCGGCGCACCGGCGAGCGGCAGCACATGCTCGGCGCAGGCGATGGCCCACAGCATGAGTTCCCGGTGCGGCCCGGCACCGAGCGGTCCGCCGCGATGGGCGGCAACGAAGCGATCGCGCATGGGTCCCTCTAGCTGTCCGACCAGAACGCGAGCAACGCGGCCCGCACCGCGTCGGTCGCATCGAGATTGGCGACGTGGCCGCCGCGGGGCACATCGACCAGCCGGAAGTTCGGTTTGCGTTGCATGGCCCGCAGCGTGTCGCCAAGGCCGGCATTGACCAGCCGGTCCTCGCCGCAGCGCAGCAGGAGCACGGGAATGTCGGCGGCTTCCCCGGCGGCGATGAGGTCGTATTGCGTGAGGACGCCCGCCAGCGTCGCGGTCACCTCCGGCCGCACCTCGCGCAGCATCTTCTCGATCAGCCGCTGCGCCGCAGGGTCGCGCGAGGTGGTCCGCGCGGCGAGGGCAGCGAGCGCGTTGCCGCCGAGCAGCCGGTGACCGGCAGCGATCACCCGGTGGCCGCCGATGCGCGGCAGGCGGATCGCATAGGTCGTACCGAACGTGGCGAGCGTGCGGAAGCGGCGCGCCGGCAGCATCTCGAGCGCCACGATGCCGCCCAGCGAATTGCCCACCCAGTGGACGCGGTCGGCCCCGGCGTCGTCGAGCATTTCGGCGAGGTCGGCCGCGAGGCGCGCGATGCTCAGGCTTGTCTCCGTCGGCGGTTCCGGCGTTGCCGAGCGGCCATGGCCGCGCAGATGCGGCACCAGGACCCGATGGCCCAGTCCGGCGAAGAAGGCCGCGTCGGCGGCGAACTGCTCGCCCGTCGCCGCGAGGCCGTGGCAGAGCACGATCGGTGTCGCCCGGCCGTGACCGGCCTCGTCATAGGCAAGCTGCACGCCGTCGCTGCTGGTGAAGGTGTGCGCTCTCATGCACCCATCTCCGCCAGCAGCCATTCGCGGAACTGCGCGACCTTGCGCGGGATGCGCCGTTGCGTGCTGGTGACGAACCAGTAGTCGAGATTGGTGCTGGCGCTGAGCGCGAAGGGGCGCTTCAGCCAGCCATCGTTCACCGCCTGGTCGGTCATGCGGTCGACCGCCAGCAGTGCCGCCTGGCCGGCGAAGGCCGCGTCATAGGCGAGGATGGGGTCGGAGTAGCGTGGTCCGCTCAGCGTCGGCATCGGCACGCCGGCGGCCTCGAACCAGCGCGTCCAGCTCAGCATCGTCGCGGTGTCGTCGACGACGGGCACGCTGCCCAGATCGGAAGGGTGTTCCAGTGCATGCGGGAAGTCGGGCGCCACCACCGGGCTGAACGTCGTGCAGCCGAGCGCCTCTGTCCTGACGCCAGGCCAGCGGCCGTCGCCATAGCGGATGGCGCAGTCGATGTCCGAGGTCGCAAGGTCGATCAGCCGGCCGGTGGCGACGATCCGGAGCTCGATGCCGGGATATTGCGCGGAGAAGTGCGGCAGCCGCCGGATCAGCCAGCGCGACGCGAACACGCTGCCCAGCGTCAGCGTCAGCACGCTGTCGCCCGGCCGCTGCAGCGCGCGCATGCCGTCGGCGAGGCTGGCGAAGCCGCCCGCCAGCAGGGGCCGGGCCTCCTCGAGCGACGCGGTGGGGCGCAGGCCCTGCGGCGTGCGCTCGAACAGTTCGACCCCCAGCCGCGCCTCGGCCCGCCGGATGTGCTGGCTCACCGCGCCGATGGTGACGCCAAGCTCGTCGGCAGCCGGCTTCAGCGCCCCGCTGCGCGCCACAATCTCTATGGCGTGCAAGGCGTTGAGCGGAATCGGGAAGCGCTGCATATAGATAATCTATAGTGCTAGCACAGCTCTTGTCCATTGTCTGGGCCAGCTTCCGGGGGCACCTTCTGGGCACGAAAGGAGAGTTGCCATGCACACAATGTTCACCACCCTCCGCCGTCTCCTGGCCTGGCTCAACGAAGTCCAGGACGGTTCGGAGCCGCTTGTCGGCCTGCGCGACTGGGCCGACCGCCCGTCGCACCACCCCTGCGCGTAAGGGGGCGATGGCCCCTACTCACACAGCCGCGCCGTGCAGCGCTGCCCATGGCAGCCCAGATCCAGATGCAGATGATCGCGGTGAAGCTCGTTGGCCTCGGGCCCGAGCACGGTGGTGAAATGCGTGCACGCCGCGTCATGCGCAAAGCGGATGATGCGGCTGCCCTGCTCGACCGTCCCCGGCCAGGCCGCCTCCACGGTGATCGTGCGGCCGTCCTCGAGCGAAAAGCCGATCACGTCGAGCGCATCGCCGAAGGCGTGGAAGCTGAGATTGCCGCCCTTGGCATTGTTGACGTTGCGGCAGGCGTAATTGGTGCCGACATTCACCGTTTCGATGCGCGTGTCCTCGGTCGCCATCAGCCAGCGGTCGACATCGGCCACCCAGCCGGGCAGTGCCGTTGCCATGCCGCAATCGGTGGTGACCGGCGCATTGAGCGGCACCGAGCGGCCATTGGCGCTGACCGCCTCGAGCGACAGCGGCGATTGCAGCCCGCATAAATTCTCGTGGATCGGCGGCAGCGCCGAGGCGGTGACCTCGCCATTGAGCACGGCGGGGCAGGCGACCTGATAGTCGCGCGGCGGCGCGGCCGGCTCTTCCACCGGCGGCTCGGCGGGAGCGGCCGGCGCCACCGGGCCGGCGATCTGCGCCGCGCCCATCGGGTCGGGCCGGTCGCGCGGCAGGTCGAGACCCGCGGGCGCCTGGGTGGTTGTGGTCGGCTCCGGCCGCTCGCGGGGCAGGGGAGGCCGCTCCTCCTGAGCCGGGGCGGCGCCCGAGAGCGCCAGGAACAGGACGAGTGCGATCGGGGCCGGAATACGGAGCATGCCGGGAGAACGCGCGCCCGCCAGCGCGGGTTGCCTTGGGCCTGTAGGCAGGCTCGCCTCGGCTTCACGCGCTAGCGGCAACCCCCTAGGATCGCGGCGGGATTCGCGCCCCATGGGATATCCGGACCAATGAACCGCATCACGCATAACTGGGCGGAGCATATCGCCTTCGCCGCCGCGCACACGCACTTTCCGCGCACTGTCGCCGAGCTGCAGGGCACCGTCCGCACCGCGACGCGGCTCCGGCCGATCGGGGCTCGGCATTCGTTCAACGACATCGCCGACACACCGGGCGGCATCGTCTCGCTCCGCGCCCTCGAGCGTCGCATCGAGATCGACACGGCGTCGCGTACCGTCACCGTCGATGCCGGCATCACCTATGCCCAGCTCTGTCCGGTGCTCGACCGCGCCGGCTGGGCGTTGTTCAATCTCGGCTCCATCCCCGACTTCACCATCGTGGGCGCCGTGGCGACCGCGACGCATGGCTCGGGCAATACCAATCGCAATCTCGCCGCTTCGGTCGCCGCGCTCGAATTTGTCGACGCCACGGGCGCGCTCGTTCGCCTCGCGCGCGGCGATGCCGATTTCGACGGCGCCGTCGTGGGCCTGGGCGCGCTCGGCATCGTCACCACGCTCACGCTCGATCTCGTGCCACGCTTCGAGGTCCGCCAGAACGTCTATCACGGGCTCGATTTCGAGCGCGTCGTCGGCGCGTTCGATGCGCTGATGGGCAGCGCCTACAGCGTCAGCCTGTTTACGCACTGGAACGGCGTTCGTGTCGACCAGGCATGGCTCAAGGGTCTCGCCGATGCGCCGCCGCCCCCGGCGGAATTCTTCGGCGGCCGTGCCGCGCCGGCGGAGTCGAGCCCGGTGATGGGCCGCGACCCGGCCGGCACCACCGGCCAGCTCGGCGTCGTCGGCCCCTGGTACGACCGCCTGACTCACGCGCGCATCGGCGCCATCCCCGAGATCGGCTACGAGTACCAGTCCGAATACTTCGTCGCGCGCCACCATGCCGGCGCCGCGATGCGTGCCATCCATGCCATCGAGACGCAGCTTCACCCGGCGCTGGTCGTCGCCGAGATCCGCACCATTGCCGCCGACGATCTGTGGCTCAGCGTCAATTACGGCGAGGACAGCGTCGGCTTCCACTTCTCATGGCTCCGCGACTGGGCCGCGGTGCAGCCGGCACTGGCGGCGCTCGAGGCGGCGTTGGCGCCGTTCGCGCCGCGGCCGCATTGGGGCAAGCTGTTCCTGCTGCCGCCCGAGGCCTTCCTGCCGCGCTATCCGCGCCTCGCCGATTTCCGCGCGCTGGCGCGGCGGCACGATCCGTCCGGCAAGTTCCGCAATGCCTTCCTCGACCGCAATGTCTTCGGTGCCTAGCCGCATGGCTGGCCTCGTGCGCGCAACCCGGCTATATGTCATCGCATGACAAACGCCGCGTGAGGCTCACGCGGGCGTGAGCGGCGGTGGACAGGTCAATCACGCCGTGACATAGTTTCGGCGTCGGTCCACCGGACGGTTCGACCTCCATCCGCCGTATCGCCGTTCGGAAGCGCTTGGGAGCTTGGCGCTGGTTCCGGTCCCCTGCGGCGGCAGCGCCTGCCCGTAAAACTCGCTGCCGCCGCGTTTTGCCGCGTGGCCGGCGGCGCATGCCGCCGGCCCGCCCTGTCGCCTAGTGCTCGAGGCTCGAGAAGAAGGCGTCTACTTCCCTGGCCCAGACCTGCGGCACTTCGAGCGCCGCGAAATGGCCGCCGCTGTCGAGCTCGGTCCAGCGCGCGATGGTGTTGCCTGCTTCGCTGAAGCGGCGGATGGCGACTTCGTCGCGGCCGAACACGGCCACGCCCGTCGGCACGCCGGAGTTCGGCTTGGGCGTCCACGCCTCGGGATCATGTGCATTCTCGAAATACAGCCGGATCGACGAGGCCGCGGTGCCGCTGAACCAGTAGACCAGCACATTGGTCAGGAACTTGTCCTGGGCGATCGCCTTCGGGCTGTCGCCGAAGCCGGCGAACATGTCCCCCAGCCAAGAGATCAGCCCGGCCGGCGAGTCGGTGATGCCGTAGGCCACCGTCTGCGGCCGGCTCGACTGCAGCGCGTTGAAGCCGAAGCGTTCGGCCATGAACTGCTGCAGCCGCTGCAGCCGGGTCTTTTCGGCATCGGTGAAGGTCGCGATATCGTCGGGCTCGATCGGACCCATCGGGATAAAGCCCATCGTCGCCGCATTCACATGCACGCCGATCACACGCTCGGGCGCGGCGCGGCCGATGGCCGGCGCGATCACCGCGCCTGCGTCGCCGCCCTGCACGCCGAACCGCTCATAGCCCAGCCGCGACATCAGCTCGAGCATGGCGCGCGCGATGCGGCCGTCGTTCCAGCCGGACTCGCGGGTCGGTCCGGAAAAGCCGAAGCCGGGCAGCGAGGGGATGACGAGGTCGTAGCCGGCAGCGGTCAGCGGATCGATCGCGTCGAGGAACTCGACGAACGAGCCCGGCCAGCCATGCAGCAGCAGGAGCGGCGTCGCTTTGGCCGCGCCCGACTTGACGTGGAGGAAGTGGATGGTCTGGCCGTCGATCTCGGTGAGGAACTGCGGATGGCGGTTGATCGCCGCTTCCTGCGCGCGCCAGTCGAAGCCGCTCTTCAGCCGCTCGACCATGCTCGTGACGAAGTCGGCGGTCGGGCCGGCGCTCCAGCCCGCACCCGGCGCCTCGCTGGCGAACAGCGTATTGGCGAGGCGCTGGTTAAGGTCGGCGAGCTTCTCGTCTGGAATGGCGATCTTGAACGGGGTGATGGTCATCTGATGCATCCTTGCTGGAGTTGCGATGCATCCGTTCTAGGATGTGCCCGGTCAGCCGGATTGAAGATTTCCGACAGTTTGCCGCGCCGCGATCTGCCCAGGCGTCTGGCCCATGATCGCCTTGATCGAGCGGATCATATGCGGCTGGTCCGCATAGCCCAGCGCGAACGCCACGTCGGCGGCCGGCCGCCCCTGCGCAATGAGCGCCATCGCCTGCTGCGCCCGCTCGATCTGGGAGAAGGTCTTGTAGGTGAGCCCGGTGGTCTTGAGGAAGTGCCGCTGCATGGTCCGCTCCGACATCGCCATCGGATGTCCCGAAACGACGGAGGCGACCAGCCGGTTGTCCTCGACGATGCTGCAGCGCAGCAGCTTGGCCACGAATGCGTCGACGGTCTCGAAGGTGGGGATCTCGAGCACGTCGCTGCCCAGCCAGAACCGGTCGCGGCCGACGCGCTCGAGCAGCACGCCCTGGTCGCGCATCGTTTCGCCGGGCATCAGCGTCATGTAGCTGCTCGCCTTGAAGCCGATCGAGAGGATCTCGTCGCCGGCGGCGTAATGGTGCGTCACCGCGCTCGTCGTCAGCCCCGTGCGCAGCACCATCGTGCCGTGCGCCGTCTTCATGATGGCGAAGTCCCAGCATCCGTCGGGGCGGAACTGGATGGTGCCGGCCTCGGTGAAGACAGTGTGCGTTACGGAATCGATGACCGGCGAGGACCAGCCATCCAGCGTCTTGACGATCTGCATGCGGTACCGTGTGTCTGTCGGAGGCGGACTGTGACAGATTTGCCGGTCGGCGCAACCATACCACTATGCGGAGGCGGCCGGACAAAGCCCGGCCGCGAAAGACGCAGTTCGATGCAAAGGCCTAGAGTGTGTCGCCCAGCCATTGCGTGGTCGCGGCGATCACCTGCTCGCCGAATTCGGGCTGCTCGCTGAAGACGCCCAGCATGTGGTCGGCACCGGCGATCACCAGCGAGTCCTTCTTGCCCGCCGCGAGCCCGAGATACTGTTCGAAGTAGCCGGTCGCGGGGTCGGCCTCGCCGGCGATGGTGAGGAACGGGCCGTCATAGCCGGCAAAGCGCGCGGCGAGATCGTGCGTCTCGAGGCTGTCGAAGAAGCCCTGCCTGAGCGTCACCACGCGCCAGCCCAGGTCGACGCTCGCGACGCCCTCGGCCCTGGCCCTGTCGTAGAACTCCTGGCCCAGGAACTCGTGGAACTCCGCCTGCAGGTCGCCCATCTGCCCCCACACCACCACCGAGGCATAGGCCCGGGGGTCGAGCATGGCGATGGCGGCGCCGAAGCTGTAGCCGACGACGCCGATGCGGGCCGCGTCGACGCCCTCCACGTCGGCCAAATAGGCGCGGGCGGTAGCGGCATCGGCCAGCAGGCCCTCGAACGTGGTGTCGGCCATGTCGCCGGCGCTCTCGCCGGTGCCGCGGAAGTCGATGCGCAGCGAGGCGATGCCCTCGGCGGCGAGCGTCGCCGCCTGCAGGGCGAACAGCCCGCCCACTTCGTCGCGCGAGCTGCCGAAGCCGTGCAGCATCACCACGGCGGGGCCGGTCGCGCCGGCATCGGGCAGCGCCAGCGTGCCCTTGATGCCGTTGGGCAGGTCGACGACGGTTTCGCCGCCCAGCGCCGCGCCGGCGGCAAGGGCGAGAGCGAAGCTGACGGAACGAACGGCGGTGGTGAGGCTGGACATCGGGGTCTCCTTGCGGGGGGTGAACTGATGCCACCAGTCCTACCGACCGCCACCCCGCCCGAATTGAAGAAATCCGACAATGTGCGGGCGAGGCGCGCTGCGCCGGCGATCGCTCGATCGCCGCGTCGGCGTCTGCGATTTGGGCGCCGCCGCGCGATGGGCCGGGTGCATTGGCGCGCCGGACCGGGGAGGGCGACCGAAAAAGGGCCGTTAACCCCCAAGAAACCACGTTTGCGCCGCCCCTTTGGGCCTGCTATCAGCCCCGAAACGCCTGATTTCGGTACCTGATGACCACCCCGCTCGACCACATCCGCAATTTCTCCATCGTCGCCCATATCGACCACGGCAAGTCGACGCTGGCCGACCGGCTGATCCAGACCACCGGCGGCCTCGAAGCGCGCGAGATGAAGGAGCAGGTGCTCGACTCGATGGATATCGAGCGCGAGCGCGGCATCACGATCAAGGCGCAGACCGTCCGCCTCAACTACAAGGCGCAGAACGGCGAGGACTATGTCCTCAACCTGATCGACACGCCCGGCCATGTCGACTTCGCCTATGAAGTCAGCCGCTCGATGGCCGCCGTCGAGGGCTCGCTGCTCGTCGTCGACGCCAGCCAGGGCGTCGAGGCGCAGACCCTCGCCAATGTCTACCACGCGCTCGACGCCAACCACGAGATCGTGCCCGTCCTCAACAAGGTGGACCTGCCGGCCGCCGACATCCCGCGCGTCAAGCAGCAGATCGAGGACGTGATCGGCCTCGACGCCTCTGAGGCGCTCGAGATCAGCGCCAAATCGGGTATCGGCATCGACACCGTGCTCGAGGCGATCGTGCATCGCCTGCCGGCCCCCAAGGGCGACATCAAGGCGCCGCTCAAGGCGCTGCTGGTCGACAGCTGGTACGACACTTATCTGGGCGTCGTGGTCCTCATCCGCGTCATCGACGGCACCATCCGGAAGGGCCAGCGCATCCGCATGATGGCCACCAGGGCCGTCTACGAACTCGACCGCGTCGGCGTGTTCACCCCCAAGATGGTGGAGATGGCCGACCTCGGCCCCGGCGAGATCGGTTTTTTCACCGCCGCCATCAAGCAGGTGGCCGATACCAATGTCGGCGACACCATCACCGACGACAAGAAGCCCACCGACAAGGCGCTCACCGGCTTCCGCCCGGCGCAGCCGGTGGTGTTCTGCGGCCTGTTCCCGGTCGATGCTTCCGACTTCGAGGAGCTGCGCGAGGCGATGGCCAAGCTCCGTCTCAACGATGCGAGCTTCTCGTTCGAAATGGAAACCTCTGCCGCGCTCGGCTTCGGCTTCCGCTGCGGCTTCCTTGGCCTGCTGCATCTCGAGATCATTCAGGAACGGCTTTCCAGAGAGTTCAATCTCGACCTCATCGCCACCGCGCCATCGGTCATCTACCAGATCGAGCAGACCAATGGCGAAACGCTGCTGCTGCACAATCCGGCGGACATGCCAGAGGTCACCAAGATCAAGGAAATTCGCGAGCCCTGGATCAAGGCGACGATCCTGACGCCCGACGAATATCTGGGCGGCATCCTCAAGCTCTGCCAGGACCGCCGCGGCATCCAGCGCAACATGACCTATGTGGGCAACCGCGCCATGGTCGAATACGACCTGCCGCTCAATGAAGTGGTGTTCGACTTCTACGACCGGCTGAAGTCGATTTCGGCCGGCTATGCCAGCTTCGACTACACCCTCAACGATTATCGCGAGGGCGACCTCGTCAAGCTCTCCATCCTCGTCAACTCCGAGCCCGTCGACGCGCTCGGCATGCTGGTCCACCGCCAGGCGGCCGAGAGCCGCGGCCGCCAGATGTGCGAAAAGCTCAAGGAGCTGATCCCGCCGCACCTGTTCGTCATCCCCATCCAGGCGGCCATCGGCGGCAAGATCATCGCCCGCGAGACCATCCGCGCCTTGCGCAAGGACGTCACCGCCAAATGCTATGGCGGCGACGCCACCCGCAAGCGCAAGCTGCTCGAAGCCCAGAAGCGCGGCAAGAAGAAGATGCGCCAGTTCGGCAGCGTCGAGATCCCGCAGGAAGCGTTCATCGCCGCGCTGAAGATGGGCGACGACAAGTAGCCGTCCTAAAGCTTGAAGACATGCTCGCGGTGCCAGGAGAGGTATCGCGGGTGTGGGCGGAGGTGTGGCGCGCTCGGGGCAATGAGCTTGCCGGTCGGGTTGATAAGCGCCTCGACGCCATCGCGATCATTGATCTGCCGCGACACCAGGATCGAGAGATCGTCGGCCACGCCGATGAGTCCGCGGTCGAACATCCAATGGGCCGTTCCGGACAGCGCGATGCCGTTCTGGGGTATGTCCGGGCCGTTGGCTTCAACGGGCCGAACGTGGGCGGCATCCACTTCTGCGCGTCCGCCGCCATTGATGAATTTGAAGCCAGTTATGCCGCAGCGCTGATCATAGGCCCGCAGCACGATGGTGCGGAATACACGGTCTCGGATCGGCCGTGAGATCAACTGCTCGGCCCGCCGGCGCTCCACCTCGAACGGCAGTTGCTCCTCGGCAAAGCCGGTGAGGAGGCTCCCGATGCGTGGCAGTGCCAAGTCGGGATCCTCGAGCCCGATTGTGACGATGCGATTGAAGTCAACCGCCGAGAGCGGACGAACCGCGGCCTGGGCGCGACCGGAAAGCTTGTTCTCGTCGTTGAGCAGCCCGCTTTCGGTCGGCTGTCCGCCTGTCAATATGAACGGCACCTCGATCGGAAAGGGCAGGTACGTGCCCGGCTCAATGCGAGCCAGATACATGCCGGGCGCCGATTGGTCCTCCAAAATGGTGGCGACCTTGGCGACGGCGAAATAGGCGCGGGTGTGCTTAACCTTGGTGGGCTCGTAATAAACGATCCAGTCGCCGACGGCCGCTTGAGCGCGGCCGAGATACTGGCGAGGGAACTGATACTGCTCTTCCGGACGATCGTCATAGATCGAATCCGGCCGATGCACGAAGACCGCAAAACCCATGATCGCCCCCCAAGCCGCCTTATCTAGAGGCTGCCCGCGCCGTCCGGCAAGCCGCCCCTTCCCCCGCACTCCCGCCTAAGCTAGCCTCGCTCCACCCTGCGGAGCGACCCATGGCCACTCTCCTCACCCTCACGTTCTCGCAGCCCTCGCTGCGCCTCGAGCCGGGCGATGTGCTGATCAAGGAGGGCGACCCTGGCGGCGATCTCTACGTCCTCGAATCCGGCCGTCTGCGCGTCGAGCGCGACGGCGTGACGCTCGCGACCATCAGCAGCGCCGGCGCGCTGATCGGCGAGATGAGTGTGCTGCTGGGCACCGAGAACACGGCGACGGTGCGCGCCGAAAAGCCCACGCTGGTGCGCGTGGTGAAAGACGCGCTCGCCTATCTCGAGCGACAGCCGCTCGTCGCCCTGCGCGTCGCGATGCTTTTGAGCCAGCGGCTCGACGCCACTTCCGCGCTCCTTGTCGAGGCGCAAAAGCAGGTGGCGCGCGGCAAGCCGCCCGAGCCCAATGGCGTCTTCGGCCGCCTCATGGCCACCGTCTCCGGAGAAAAAAGCTGATGGCCTCCATCCTCGCCCTCGTCACCGGCCAGCCCCGTCTGGAACTCGCCGCCGGCGACACCCTCATCCAGGCCGGCGAGTCCGGCGGCGAGCTCTATGTGCTCGAGCGCGGCCGGCTCCTTGTCGAGCGCGACGGCGTGCCTCTCGCCACCATCAGCGAGGCGGGAGCCCTCATCGGGGAAATGAGCGTATTGCTCGGCGTCGACCACTCGGCCTCCGTCCGCGCCGAGGCTCCCACGACCCTGCGCGTTATCGAAGACGCGATCCCCTTCCTCGAGCGCACACCCCTGATGGCGCTGCACGTGGCGACCCTCGCCTGCGAACGTCTCGAACGCACCAGCGCGCTGCTGGTCGAGCTCCGCAAGGAGACCGAGGGCCGCGCGAGCGAGCAGGGGCTGCTGAGCCGCATCTTCGGCGCGCTGACGACGCCGGAGGTGCGGGGCAGGGTGGCCGAGGGGGAATAGCGGCCCGGAAGCGGCCCCGAACCAGGCGCCAGGCCGGAAACGCGTTCTACTGTCCCGGCTGGCCGTTGGTCCAGGTGACGGTCTCGCCATTGAGCGGCACCACGGACAGGCTCATCTTGCCCGAACCCATCTGCAGCTCGCGGGCATGGGCGAGGTAGACCAGTGAATTGTTGGCCTGGTCGTAGACGCGGCTGACGCGCAGCGACTTCCAGATGAGGCTGCGCTGCTGCTTGAAGATCTCCTCGCCGCCGGCCGACAGCGAGATGTTGCCCACCGTCACCGGACCCGAGGCGGCGCAGTCGATGGCCGAATAGGAGGGGTCCTCGAACCAGTTGCCCTGCTGCAGCCGGTCGATCAGCGAGCGGTTGAAATAGCTCACATGGCAGACAACGCCCTTCACCTGCGGGTCCTCCACCGCCTCGATGACGACGTCGTTGCCGGTCCAGTCGACGGTGATCTTGCCCACGTCCTGGCCATTGTTGTTGCCGCAGGCGGCAAGCAGCAGGGCGATGCCGACGGCGCCGGCGGCGCCCGCAATTCTGGTCCACATCTGGGTCGTCCTTCCAAGGAGCCAAAGGTTGCCGACATGTGGCCCCGCCGGCCCCGTCGCGCAAGGGGGTCAGTCGGCGGCGCCATGCACCCGGTCGATATGGCCGAGATCTCGGCCGGGATCGATGCGGTCGCGCACCATCTGCTTGAGCTGCTTGACGTCGGGGAAGCCGCCGTCGCGCTTGCGCTCCCAGATCAGCTCGCCGTCGAGCGCGATTTCGAAGATGCCGCCGGTGCCCGGCACCAGCGTCACCGCGCCCATCTCCAGCGAGAAGGTCGAGAGCACTTCCTGCGCCATCCAGGCGGCGCGCAGCAGCCAGTTGCACTGCGTGCAATAGGTGATGGTGAGGCTCGGCTTGCTCATACCGCCGGATCGCCCCAGCTCGAGATGAAGTTCTGCGGCAGCACCATCGCGTCGTCGTCGCCGCGTCCCGCCGCGAGCTGCGCCGTGGTCTCCTTGACCCGCTGCGCCAGCAACCGGGCGATCTGCAGCAGCCAGTCGGGATGGCTGCGCAGTACCTCGATGGCGTTGTCGATGACGAAGAAATCGACGGCGGTGACGGCGCGCACCGTCGCCGTCTGCGGCGCATCGAGCAGCACGCTCATCTCGCCGATCACCGAGCCGGGGGTCTTGATGGTGGCGATGTGCGTGCCGTCGCGCAGCACTTCCAGTTCGCCGTCGCGCAGCACGTACAATTGGCCGGTGCGGCCGCCCTGCGCGATCAGCTCCATGCCGGGCGCGATCCAGTCGCGTCTGAGCCAGGGTTCGGGCAAGCGGTCACCTCCGGGCATGCCAAGGGCCGGACGAGGCTGTCCGGCCCTTGGCAGGATAGTGGAGTTGGCCTACTCGATCCAGATGACCGTGCGCGAGCGCGCATCGACCAGCGCCGGCCGGTCGTTGACGTAGAGATAGGCATAGCCGCGGGCCTCCGGCACGTCGACCACATCCACGTCGCCCGCCACCACGAAGCCCGGCGCGACGTCGCCTTCGATGGTCACCGAGGCCGTGGGGTTGGCCTTGACGTAAGCCACCGCCGTCTCGGGCACCACGAAGCCCGGCGAGGCGACGATCTCGCCCGACGAGGTCGTCACGATCCAGACCCGGCCGTTGGCGTAGAAATAGCTGAGGTCGTCTTCGCCCTCGATCGGATAGAGCGTGACGTCGCTCGAAACCTTCACCCCGACATCGAGGTCGGTATCGAGATAGACCTGTTCCACCGGATGGTTGCCGGCATAGGTCACCGCCGCCTCCGAGACCGTGCCGCCGATGACGGCGCCAGAGAAGCCGCCGATGATGGCGCCCACCGGTCCGCCGAGGAGGAAGCCGATCGTGCCGCCCGTGGTGGCGCCAACCGCCGCACCGGCGCCTGCCGCCGCGTCACTGTCCTGGGCGTAGGCTGGAAGCGCCATGGTGAGGGTGAGGAGGGCCGTGCCGGCCAAAAGGAGCTTGCGCATGGGTTTACCTTTCTTGTGAGTGTTCTTGTCCCCGCTGCCCCACTAACGGAGGCTGCGCCGAGGGGTTCCCAGGCTGCGGCAATTGCGGCACAAACGCGCCATGCAGGGTGCTTTCTCCTCGCTCTGGCGGAACGATCGGAAGACCGCGTCTTCAGCCAACCGCCAGAGCCGCCGCCAAGCCATCGATGTCTATCGCGGTCTCGCCATCCTCGCGATGGTGGCCTACCACGCGACATGGGATCTCAATTTCTACCGCATCATCGAGGTGGGCATCGGCGTCGATGCGCTGTGGTTCGCCCTCCAGCGCGCCATCCTCACCGCGTTCCTGCTGCTCGTGGGTGCGGGTCTGTGGCTCGCCCACAAGGACGGCATCGACTGGCGGAGCTACTGGAAGCGCCAGGCCATCCTCGTGGCGGCGGCACTGGGTGTCAGTGTTGTAACATGGTTCCAGTTTGGTGAGTATTTCGCCTATTTCGGCGTGCTGCATGCGATCGCGCTGAGCTCGCTGCTGGCCCTGCCGCTGGTGCGCGCACCGCTGTGGGCGCCGATCGGCACGGCGATCGTGTTCCTGTTCCTGCCGGCGGTATTCGCCTCCGCGCTGTTCAACACACGCTGGCTGGCCTGGATCGGGTTCTTCACCGCCGTCCCCGAGACGGCCGACCTCGTGCCGATGTTCCCCTGGTTCGGTGTCGTTCTGCTCGGCCTCATCGGCATGCGCCTGTTCGAAGCGGCGCCGATCTTCACCTGGTCGAGTTCGTCGCCGTGGGCTCGCGTGCTGGCCCGGCTCGGCCGCTGGAGCCTCATCATCTACCTCGTGCACCAGCCGCTGCTGTTCGCTGCCATCACGCCGCTGGCCAACTGGCTCGACCAGATGCCGGTCGACAAGTTCACCAGCTTCACCATGAGCTGCGAGGCAAGCTGCAGCGAGGGCAACGATGCCGCCTACTGCCGGCGCTACTGCTCCTGCGCGCTCGACATCACCATTCGCGACAATCTGTGGGACGCGGCTGCCGACGAGGTGGAACGCATGACCCGGCTGTGCACCGAGATGGCGCGCTAACCGACAAATCGCATCAAACTGCAGCGACCCCGTTAGCGGATCGCTGATCGCCTCGCGCTGTTGTGGCAGCTCTTGTCCGAGGGTTTCGCCATGTCCGCATTGTTCGGCTTCTTTTCCGGCGACAATGCCGTGCTGATGGCCAGCATCGTGGCCTTCACCGCCTTCTTCCTCATTGGCCGTGTCGTGCATGCCCGGCAGGGCGTGGCGTTTGCCTTCGCCTTCATGCCCTGGCTCGCCTTCATTGCCATCGCCGGTGTCGCCGCCACGCTCCTCTGACGGTTTCGGCCGGAAGTGCAGTGCGCAGAACGACTTGTCGGCGGTCCCGGCGAAAACGCAAAGCCATTCCCCGTCCTGCCCTGACGCGCTGCATACAAACAGTCGATAGTGCAGCCGACAACAACGCGGCCCGTCTGAAGGGCCGGCAAGGAGCTATACGATGGCACTGTTGATTGGCGATATCGCGCCCGATTTCGAAGCTGAAACGAGCGAGGGCCACATCCACTTCTACGATCATATCGATGGCAAGTGGGCCGTGCTGTTCTCCCACCCCAAGAACTTCACCCCGGTCTGCACGACCGAGCTGGGCTATACCGCCAAGCTCAAGCCGGAATTCGACCGGCGCGGCGTCGTCGTGGTGGGCCTGTCGGTCGACGAGCTCAAGAACCACGAAGGCTGGAGCCGCGATATCGAGGAAACGCAGGGACAAAAACTCAACTTCCCGCTGATCGCCGACCACAACCGGGAGATCGCGAGCAAATATGAGATGATCCACCCCAATGCCGACACCTCGCTGACGGTGCGCTCCGTCTACGTCATCGGCCCGGACAAGAAGATCAAGCTCAAGATCGAGTACCCGGCCTCGACCGGTCGCAACTTCGACGAGGTGCTGCGTGTCATCGACAGCCTGCAGCTGACCGCCAGGCACTCGGTGGCGACCCCCGTCAACTGGAAGCAGGGCGAAGACGTCATCATCGCCTCCTCGCTCAGCGACGAGCAGGCCAAGCAGAAATTCCCCAATGGCTGGACGGCGCCCAAGCCCTATATCCGGATCGTGCCGCAGCCGGCGAGCTGATCGCCGACCCTATCCCTGACGTCTCCCTGACAAACTGGGCCGCCCCGCAAGGAGCGGCCCGCTTCTTTGGTGTCAGGCCGGGCCGCGCAGCGCGCGGTTGATCGAGCCCAGGAGGATCATGATCCGGGCAAAGCCCATCAGCAGCAGGCCGCCAAGGAACGGCGCGAGCGCCCAGCCGAGGCCGGCAGCGACCTTGCCGAGCGCCGGCAGCACATTGGGCAGGCCGCTCGCATAGGCCGAGCTCAGGGCGGCGTAGATCGCCGGCGCCTCAAAACCGACGACGACCACGGTGACGACGGCCGAAACCAGGCCGATGAGATAGAGCAGGATGGCGATCATGGAGAAGCCCTCAGAAGGCGCGTGCCGTGAGCGCACTAGAATATCGGGCAGGAACGCCGTCAACGCCCGGCGCCGCCATTTCAGCCGATCTTAACGGCATTCGGGATAAGCCGGGCGCGGAGAGGCGCGATGGCGGGTGACAACAAGGTGGGGGTGCTCCCCCTTTTCTTCTGCTGGGCGCTGACCGCGGTGGCCTTCGTCGCCAAGGCGCTGTCGACGGCCGCCACGGTTCCGCTGATCCTCGACACCGACGACGCCATGCGCCTCACAATGGTGCACGATTTCCTCGACGGGCAGGGCTGGTTCGACCTCGTGCAGCACCGGCTCAACACGCCCTATGGCGCCCTGATGCACTGGTCGCGGCTGATCGACCTGCCCGAAGCGTCGCTGTTGTTCCTCCTGCGGCCGGCGTTCGGCGCCGCCGCCGATATCGCGCTCGTCTATGCCTGGCCGCTGCTCCTGCTGGTGCCGCTGCTCTGGCTGACGGCCCGGCTGGCGCTCCGGCTCGGTGGCCGCGCGGCGCTCTGGCCGGGGCTGCTGCTCTCGTCGCTTTCGCTGATCACGCTGGTGGAGTTTGCGCCGGGCCGGCTCGACCACCATGCCGTGCAGATCCTGCTGGCGCTCGCCATGCTCTGGTGCGCGGTCGTCGCGCTCGAGCGGCCGCGCTTTGCGCTCGGGGCGGGTGTCGCGGCGGGTGCGGCGCTGACCATCGGGATCGAGTCGCTGCCGGTGGTGGGCGCGACCATCATGGCCTTCGGCCTCGCCTGGGTCGCGACCGCGCGGCAGTCGGTGGCGCTGCGCGATTTCGGGCTGAGCTTTGCGCTGTCGACCCTGCTGGGGCTCGCCCAGGGCGTGCCGCCCGGGCGCTGGCTGGTGCCCGCGGCCGATGCGATCTCGGGGACCTATGCCCTGGCCGCAATCCTCTGCGGCCTCGCCTTCCTCGTCCTGTCGCTGCTGCCGCTGCGGACGGTGCCGGTCCGCCTGGGCGCCGGCCTCGTGGCCGGGGCCATCGCGGTGGCGCTCGTCGTCCTGTCCTTCCCGGCCATCCTCGCTGGCCCCTATGGACAGATGGACCCGTGGCTGCTCGCCAACTGGGTCGATCGCATCTCGGAGGCCGAACCGCTCTGGACGAGCTTTGCCAGCGGCCCGGTCTACGTCGTCGCCGTCGCTGTTCCCGTGGTCACGGGCCTCGCCGTCGTCGCCTGGAACATCGTTCGACGCCCGCAGGAACGCGGCGCCTGGCTGGTCTACGGACTGGTCCTCACCATCGCCTTCGTGGTCATGCTGCTGCAGATCCGCGCCGCCCGCTTCGCCGTGCCGCTCGCGGCGCCCGCCTGCGCGGCGCTGATCGGCGCGACCTGGCACCGGATGGTCAGGACCAACGGTTTCGGTCCGATCCTCGCCATGCTGGGCAGCGTCGCCGCCTCCGCGGGACTGATCGTTGCCGTGTTCGGCACGCTCGTCGTCGCCGCCTTTCCCGCCTATGATGCGGGCACGATCGACCCCAACCGCCCCGGGCGCCAGAGCTGCCTGATGCCCGCCGCCTTCGCCGATCTTGCGGGGCTGCCGCCCGAGCGGATCATGACGCCGATCGATCTGGGCAGCCACATGCTGCTCTACACGCCGCACGCGGTGGTCGCCGCGCCCTATCACCGCAACGAGCAGGGCGTGCTCGACACCTTCCGCTTCTTCAACGGTCCGATCGAAGAGGGGAGGGCGATCCTCCGGGCCCGCGGTATCGCGCTGGTGGCGATCTGCCCGGCAATGAGCGAAGTGCGCGGGCTCGTGGCCCACACCGCGGATTCGTTCGTGAGCCTGTTTGCCGCGGGCACGCTGCCCGGCTGGCTGCGCGAAATGTCGGCCGCCGGCGCCCCCTTGAAGGTCTATTCAGTCGAGCCCTAGCTCGGCGCGCGCCTTCCGCGTGAGCTTGGCGGCGATCATCTCGTGCGAGGCCTTGATGTAGGCCTTGAGCTCGGCATCGCTGAGCGGCGCCCCCTTGTCGACGCTGACCCAGGCGCGCTTGGCGAAATAGGCCGCCTGGCCGATCCCCTCGAGGCTCGTCAGCCCGTCGAAGGAGATCTCGGTAACCTTGAAGACGATCGGCGTGCCCGCATCGGCGATGATCGCGAACACCTTGCCGCCGACCTTGGCGACATGGCCGTCCCACTGCTCGACGATCTCGGTGGCCGGGAGCGAGGCGATGTAGCGCCGGAACGCGGCGATGCTGTGCAGCGTCATATCTGATCCTGTCGCAGGAAGACGCGCTCGCGCCGCGAGCGGCCGGCCCAGGCGAGCAGCAGCCCGGGGACGCCGATCACCGCCCAGCCGGGAAAGCTCAGGACGGCCGAAACCACCGGGTCGAGCACCGGTCCGAACAGGCGCGTGCCGAGGAACTCGCGCACCGCGGCCAGGCTTTGCCCATTCATGCTTTCCCAGGTGGCCTCGAGCGGCGTGAACACCAGCCCGTTGGCGGCGAGCGAGCGGGTGCCGTCGATGATGATCAGAATCACCGCAAAGGCGATCAGCACAGTGCCCACAACCCTCAGGACGAGCCGCATAAGTTCCGTATCGATTGGCGCCGCGGGGCTGGCAAGCCCCTGAATGTGGGTCTTTTTGCACGTGCGCGCCGGTGCGACAAGGCTGCCGCGGGCAAAGCCGCTGCGCCCTTGCGGGGCGGCGCGCGATGAGTATAGTGCGCGCGCCTTTGGAGGGGTGGTTCCGCCCCCTCCGCCGCCTCACCGCGGCAGGGCTTCGCGACGCCGGCGACGGCGCCCGCCTCAGCGCGGAGAGATGGCCGAGTGGTCGAAGGCGCACGCCTGGAAAGTGTGTAGGCGGGTAACCGTCTCAAGGGTTCGAATCCCTTTCTCTCCGCCATCTAGTCTATTGATTTTGCTAGCGGAATCGCTCTCAACGTTATTCTAGCGACATGTGCGGGGCTTAGCCGACTATAGCATCGCGACCTCCGCTCCTTGAGAGCGTGAATTACCCCTGTTTGGGCGGGCGGTTGGACGGCTTTCTCAAAGGCCGACTTTCATGGTTCGCTTGTCCCGTCGTAGCCTGCCTCGGTCGGGGATTACCGAATTCGTCGTAGCCCAGTGCCTGGCGGACGCATTCGCGCACCGCCTCGACCAGCCGCATTACCTTTTCTGCTGAGATATCCGAGGGCTGCTCGACGACCATGTAGCGGACCCGAACGTAGTCGTTCTTCTCGGTGACTTTCTTCAGTTGAGCTACAATCTGTGGGACGGGTTGCAAACCCTCGCCCATGGCAGCCTCGAGCATGGCGGGAAGATCGTGCCCATGGGAACGCGATGCTTCGACGTCGTGCCCGTGCTCTTTCAGGAAGGATGAGAAACAGCTCGCACGAGTGGTACGCAAGTAGCCGCGTCCGGCCCATTGGTCGCCAGCGTAGGCGCGCGAGCAGTTGCCATTGCAGCAGATCGAAAGGCATCGGCGAGCTGGAAAATCCCGGCTGCAGAGGCGCCGGCTGCCTCCGGGATCACCTGCTAACTCCCGCGTCGAGCACTTGGTGATGGAATGACCAAACCTGTATCCCGTCACGCTCGAGTATCCGTTGGCGTGACGTCGATGGATAGAGTGGCGACATGAAGAACACGTAGCGAAACGCTTCGCCTCGATTGCTCATCTTCCTGAGGTCGAAGTCGAGCTTTCGGTTGTTCCTCGGATCCACCCCCGCAAAGGTCTCCCCACCGACAAGTCCCGGCACTTTGATGTCCAGCTCGAGTGACGCATGCGCGCCCGAAGCCAGTTCGAAGCCGCCAGCATCGGGATGGATCTCCGGCAGCCGTCGGGCCGCCACCGCAGCGATCGCATAGGTCCATTCTGTTCGATGACGTTCAGCGGGCGGTCCTCAATAGGATGGAACCCCACTGTATCGAACTTCATTCGCCTGAGCATCTCCATAGGATCGGGCTGAGTGCGACCCAATCATGCACCCGCTTGGCCGACGCTCGTATTTGATCGAGCAAGCGGTTCGCATCTTCAACATTGCTCACATAGATCGCAGGCAAAATGACGGCTGAGCCTCCTAAGCGGAGCTACCCTTATCCCCTAGAGAGCCGACGAAATAGCCCGACATTTCCGATGGTTACTGATCGTAACTGTACTGACAGTTCGAATCTCTTATTCTCCACCGCCTAGGCTGCTGATTCTACCGGAGAATTTTGCACGGAACGCTATTCTAGCGACGTGTCCGAGGGTTAGCCCAAAATAGCATCGCGACTTTCGGTCCTTGAGAGCGCGATTCAGCGACTCTTGAGAGCCAACTAGGGCCGCTTTCTCAAACCCGGATTTTCGTGGTTCGCTTGCCTCAAGCGAGGCGGGTCAGCTACCCCTTGGAGTTGCTTGGCGTCGACAGCCTGGGTTATTGCTGCCGAGGGAGGTGCAAATGTCCAAAACCTACCCGGTTACCACTCAGATGCCGAGTGGCGCAGGCTGCTGACGCCGGATCAGTTCCATATGCTGCGCGAACATGGCGCCGAACGCCCCCGCACGTCTGCGCTGGCCCACGAAAAGCGCTGCGGATTCTCAAGCTCATCGGTCCTTGGGTCGTCTGCCATATCACGTGCCGCGGCACCGTTCCGGGGGGGCAAGAAGGTTAGACGCTCGCGGCTTGCTGCCGGACTGTTGCTAGTGGAACCGCTGCGGTGGCGGTGACCCGTCAGTCGTTGCCGCTGCGGAGCTCTCCGCCGCGGCCTGGCCCTGAGCTTCACACCGGCTCTTTGCCGACTGGGCCGCCATGCCCTATCTTCGCATTTCGCTTGGAGGGGTTTCAGGGGGCCCAGGGATTGAACGATCAGCAAGGCGTTCCGACGACCGGAGACTTCGTCGAGGTGCGCACCCGTCGTTGGCTAGTTGAACGTGTCACGGGCAGCGGAGAGAATGTTCGAGCGTTGCTCGCTTGCATCGACGACGACGCCCAGGGTGAGGCACTCGAAGTGCTCTGGTGTGACGAAGTCGACGCCTCGGTTGTCGCAGATAGCTACTTATCCATGTTCGAAAGGCCAGGGACCGACGACCCAGAGGTCTTTTCGGCTTACCTACGTTCGATCCGCTGGAACAGCGCGACCGCGGCCGACCGAAAGCTCTTTCAGGCGCCCTTCAGAGCCGGCATTCATCTCGACGCATACCAGCTGGTCCCCCTCGCCAAGGCGCTCGCCCTGCCTCGAGTCAATCTGCTAATCGCTGATGATGTCGGTGCTGGCAAGACCATCGAAGCCGGCCTGATCCTGCGCGAAGTCATCCTCCGGCGCCGCGTAGATTTTGTCGTGGTGTGCGCGCCGCCATCGATGACGCGCCAGTGGCAGGACGAGTTGCAGGCCAAGTTCGGCCTCGCCTTCACGATCATCGATCGCGAATATCTAGCTACTGTTCGGCGCGAACGCGGCTTCGCCGTGAACCCATGGTCCTCAGGTTCGCTATTTCTGCTCTCGCATTCGCTTGTCACGGATGAGGTCTACACAGCCGGGCTCCGCGACGTGTTGGGCGAATTCCGGGCAAAATCGCTGTTCATCCTCGATGAAGCGCATCACGCGGCGCCCGCTTCCGGATCCCGATATGCCGTTGACAGCCAGTTCACGCGAGCTATCGAATCTCTCGCCCCGCGCTTTGAGCATCGGCTCTTCCTGACGGCGACGCCTCACAACGGGCACTCCAACTCCTTTGCCAAGCTCCTCGAAATCCTCGATCCGCAGCGGTTCACGGCTGGCGTTGAGGTGCGCCCGGATGACCTCGCGCCGATTATGGTGCGGCGCCTGAAATCGGACCTGAAGCGCTTCGGCGAGAGCTTTCCGACGAGGCACGTCGAAGCCATCATGATCGACGGCTTGCCGGCCGATGCACCCGAACTTGTACTTGCCGACAAGCTCGCCGCCTATGACGCGCTCATCACCGAGCGGACGCGCAACCTGCCGCCCGCTGCAGTCGCGCGCTCGCGGTTGGCTCTGGTGGGCCTGCAACAGCGGTTGCTCTCGTCGATCGCGGCATTTACGCGCACGCTCGAAAAGCATCGCAATAGACTTGAACATCAGCTTTCGGATGCGCCGAACGTCGAACCGACCGCCTTGCTGCTTGAGCCGATCGAGCTGGAGGACGAGCCGGAGGACGAGGTGAGCGCGGAAGCGCAGATTAAGAAGGAGGAGGACGAAGCGGCCGAGGCGATCGACGCGGGCGTCGGCGACAAGGCGCTCGTTGACGAGATGTTGGAGATCTCGCGCCGGCATGCGAACCGGCCCGACGCCCGTATCGCAAAGCTGGACGCATGGATTCGGGAGCACATGACCGCCGGCGGCCAGTGGACCGATAGGCGTCTGCTCCTGTTCACCGAATACGAAGATACGCGGCGCTGGCTCGAACGACGGCTGCTGGAAGCATTGCATGACCTCGACCCCGAGGACCGCATCGCGTGCTTCACAGGTGCGACCTCTACTGACCGGCGCGAACAGCTGAAGCGGCGTTTCAATGCTGATCCGACGACCGATCAGCTTCGCATTCTGATTTGCACCGATGCGGCGCGCGAAGGCATCAACCTTCAAGCACGCTGCCACGATCTGATCCACATCGACCTGCCGTGGAATCCAGCGCGGCTTGAGCAACGCAACGGCCGCATCGATCGCAAGCTTCAACCTTCGCCCGAAGTATGGTGCCGGTATTTCGTGTATCACCAGCGCCCGGAAGATCGGGTGCTTCAGGTGCTGGTCGAAAAGACGGAGCGGATACACGAACAGCTGGGCTCGGCCGGAGAGGTGTTGTCGGATCGGATCTCCGACCTGCTTGCCCGCAAAGGTTTGCGGAATGCGCGTGTGACCGACGAGATCGATGCGCTGGAAAAGGACCCCCGCCTCGCGAAAGCGCGCGAAGAAATGGATGATCGCGAAGAGCGGCGCCTCCAGCGCGAGGCGCGCGAACTCGACCGCATGCGCAAGCTCCTCGAAGACTCCCGGAAGCGGGTGGGCGTGGAGTCGACGGACCTGAAAGCAGTTGTGGCTGCGGCGCTTGGCCGGGCGGGCGCTTCGCTCGATGCCGCGCGTGCCGGTGAGCTCGGCAGCACCGAGCTGTTCCGGCTGGACCCGGCGACGACCGTCTTTGGACATGGCGGCTGGCAGGAGGCGCTGGACGATCTCCGCATCCGCCGACGTGGCCGGCGGGAGAAGCTGAAGGCCTGGCGCGCCGAGGCACCGTTGAAGGCTATCGCTTTTGAGCCCGCACGCGATCCGGATACAGGCGTCGATGCGCAAGACGTGGTGCAGGTTCATCTCGAACACCGCCTCGTGCGCCGGCTGTTGTCGCGGTTCCTAAGCCAGGGCTTCACCAGCGGCCTCAGCCGCGTGTGTTCGATCATCGGCCCGGGCGCGCAGCCGCGCGTGGTGCTGGTGGGCCGTCTCGCGCTCTACGGCCCGGGCGCCGCACGGCTGCACGAAGAACTGTTGATGGTAACGGCGGCCTGGACCGAACCGGATCGCCGCACGATTCCGTTGCGTCCGTTTGGCGAGCGGGGCGAGGAGGCAACGCTCGACCAGCTCGAACACGCGCTGCGCGAGAACCGCACGCCGACATCGGCAATTGTCGATCGGTTGCGCGCCACGGCTATCCGCGATGCCGGCGATCTAGAGCCGGAACTCCAGCGGCGCGCGGATGCGAGGCGGGCCGAGGTCGCCCGCGAGCTCGTCGCCGTCGGCGAGCAGGAAGCGGAAGCCTTGCGCAACCTCCTCGTCGAACAGCGCGCACGCATTGCCAAGCGCGAAGCGGCCTTTAAACCTGACCAGATCGAGATGGAATTCGACCAGGCCGAGGCCGAGCAAGCGCGCCGGGACCGGCGCCGTTGGCAGGCAAAATACGAGCGCCTTGCCCGCGATATTGACACCGAACCGGAGCGCGCGCGGAAGAGCTACGATGTCGTCGCCGACCGGCTAGAAATCGTCGGTCTTGTCCATCTCTGGCCGAAGAGCAACTGAAATGGCGCAAGGAGACTCGAACCGCGATCCGAACCTCGAATGGCTCGGTTACGTCCAGCCAGTCGGTCTGGTTCTCAGTCCACTCATCCTCGAACGTTATGGCCTCGTGCCCGAAGAACAGACACGCGTGGACGGCGATGTGGTCGCCGAATGCCTCGCGACCGAGGGTGAGGCGCAAGCGCTCGCCGATGCTTGGACGTTCTTCTCACGCATCCTTGGCTGGCGCGAGCATCAGATCGCCGGTCTGCCCAATGGCAAGCCGTTGCCGGACGGGTTGTTGGTTGCGATCGATGAGGCGGATACGGTTCTCGAACCGCATTGGGCGGTGATCGATCCGGAGGGCCGGCCGGAGCTGCTCGTCCGTATTGAAGAGCCTCGGGTAGCGCCGGATCAACGCGGCGCGCTTGCCGGCTGGCAGGCGACGCCCCACCAGCGCTTCGAGCGGCTGCTGCGCGAAAACGAAGCGGGCGTGCGTGCCGGCATTCTCCTGACCGACGATCAGCTTCGCCTGGTCTATGCGCCCAAGGGGGAAACGAGCGGTTGGCTCTCGTTCCCCCTGCGCGCGCTCGCGACGGTGGCCGGGCGCCCGATGCTCGGCGGGCTGAAGCTCGCGCTCAACGCCTTCCGCCTGCACAACGACGCGCCCGAGCGTCGCTTGCCGGCGCTGCTGAAGCAAAGCCGCGACGCGCAGGCCGAGGTCTCAGCGAAACTGGCCGAGCAGGTGCTCGCCAGCCTGCACCAGCTCTTGCGCGGACTCCATGCTGCGGACGAGGCGAGGATCGCGCGCCTCGCCAAGGAGCAACCCGATCGCCTCTACGGCGGATTGCTCACGGTTCTGCTGCGGCTCGTCTTCCTGCTCTATGCCGAGGATCGCGGCCTCATCCCGTCGGCGACGGACGAAGAGGCGCGCCGTCTTTACGATCAGGGCTACGGCGTGCGCGCGCTGCATGCCAAGCTCACTGCCGATGCCGCGCGGTATCCCGACACGATGGAGGAGCGCCGCGGCGCCTGGGCGCGGCTCCTCGTCCTATTCCGCCTCGTCCATAAGGGCGGTGGCGGGGGCTTCATCATGGGCCGAGGCGGCGATCTCTTTGATCCCGCGATCTATCCGTTCCTCCTCGGCCAGGACGCGCCCGGCGACCCGATCGCTCCCGCACCGGTGTCGGACGGCACGATCCTCGGCGTGCTCGACAAGCTCTTGGTGCTGGGCGGCGAGCGGCTGTCCTACCGCACGCTCGATGTCGAGCAGATCGGCAGCGTCTACGAGACCGTAATGGGCTTCACCGTCGAGACCATGCACGGCCCGGCGCTCGCACTGCGCGGCGGCAAGAACGACAGGGTGCCGGTATTCGTCGATCTCGCCGAGCTCGCGGTGCTGAAAGGCTCGGAGCGGCAGAAAAGGCTTAGGGACTTGTACGATGTAAAGCTGCCCGACAAGGTGGCGAAGGCGGTCGCGGCGGCGAAGACGCAGGCCGAGCTTGAAGGGGCGCTGAAGCCGCGTGTGGACGAACGTGCGTCACCCGGCGCGATGCTCGCCGCGCCCGGGGCGCCGCTGTTGCAGCCGAATGACGAGCGCCGGCGCACGGGAAGCCACTACACGCCGCGCGATCTAACCAATCCGATTGTGGAACACGCACTGGAGCCGGCCTTCGAGCGGCTCGGGGCCGACGCCAAGCCTGAGGAGGTGCTAGCGCTGAGGGTATGCGACCCGGCAATGGGCTCGGGCGCGTTCCTCGTCGAGGCCTGCCGGCAATTGGCGGCGCGGCTGGTGAAGGCATGGACGCGTTGGCCCGAGACGCGGCCCCGCATCCCGGACGACGAGGACGAGGAGCTGCATGCCAAGCGGCTCGTCGCGCAGCGCTGCCTCTATGGTGTGGACAAGAACCCGCGCGCGGTGGAGCTGGCGAAGCTCTCGCTGTGGCTGGCGACGCTCGCGCGCGAGCACGAATTCACCTTCCTCGACCACGCGCTCAAATGCGGCGATAGCCTCGTCGGCCTCGATGCGGCACAGATTGCGGCGATGCACTGGGATACGTCGAAGCCCGGCCTGCCGCTATTTCGCAAATTCGTCGCGGATCGCGTGGCGGAGGCGACGAGGGCTCGCGCTGAAATCCAGTCCGCGCCGGACGACACGATGCGCACGGTGCTCGAAAAGAAGTATCAGTTCGTCGAGAGCCAAATCGAACTGGTGCGCGTCCTGGGCGATGCGGCCATTTCCGCATTCTTTGCCGAGGACAAGGCGAAAGCGCGCGAGAAGCGCCGCGCCACCATTGAGAGTTGGGTTGCCGGCATTGGAGAGGCGAAGTGGGACGAGCTGCGCGCCGCCGCAGAGAGCCTACGTGCGGGCGAGCGTGTGCTGCGGCCGTTTCACTGGACAGTGGAATTCCCCGAGGTGTTCGCGCGGCAGAACACCGGCTTTGATGCATTTGTTGGGAATCCACCGTTCCTCGCTGGCAGTGAAATTTCCGGTTCTCTGGGTGACCCCTACCTGAAATGGTTGCAGCATCATTTCGGCACGAAAGGTCAAGTGGACCTCGTTGCAACCTTCTTTCTGAGGGCTTTCGACCTTATCCGCAACGGTGGGACGTTCGCCTTGCTGGCGACGCAGACGATCTCGCGTGGGGATACCCGAGCTGCCGGCCTAGAGCGAATCGTTCATGGCGGCGGGATAATTTATCGAGCGAGGAGACGGATACCCTGGACTGGTCAAGCTGCCGTTACAGTTAGTGCGATTTGGGTTCGACGGGGACAGGGTTTCGGTGACCCGATCCTTGATGAGAGTAAGCGTCCAATTATCACCAGCTTCCTGCTTCCTTCTGGCCCGAACACAGCACCGGCGCGCATTTCCTCCAATCGCTCTAAGGCTTTCGAGGGAGTGAAGTATACCGGGCAGGGTTTCCTATTCTCTGAGAATGGTGGTGAGCCTGAGACCTATGCGTCCATGGACGCATTAATTGTGGACGACCCGCGAAACAGGGAAGTCATTCGACCCCTAATGAGAGGCGAGGCATTTCTAGAACGTCCGGACCTGTCGCCAGATCGATATATAATCGACTTCAATGATTTTCCCGAGGACAAGGCACGCGAGTGGCCAGCCTTGCTGTCCATCTTGGAGCGCAAAGTGAAGGCCTCGCGGGCTAAGGGCACGAAGTCAGAGAATCGTCCTTGGTGGCAGTTTGCACGAACGCGTCCGGCACTGCGCGCCGCTACGCGAGGGCTTTCTCGCGTCATAATGCGCCCGAAGATCAGCGTTCATAACGTATTCGCCTTTGTCGGGTCAGACATATTGATCTCGGCACCCCACGTGGCGATTACGCGTGAAGAGATGACAGCGTTCTCGGTCATACAGTCTCGAGTTCATGAAATTTGGACGATTAATTTCGGCGCTCTTCTGCAGGATCGATTCTGCTATACGCCCTCCGACTGCTTCGAGACCTTCCCCTTCCCGGACGTCTTAGAGGCCGATCCCGCCCTTGAAGGCGCCGGCCAAACCTATCACGACCATCGCGCCGCGCTGATGGTCGCCCGCATTGAGGGGATGACCAAGACTTACAACCGCTTCCACGATCTAGACGAACGCTGCGAGGATATTGTCCGCCTGCGCGAACTTCACGCCGAAATGGACCGCGCCGTGCTCCGCGCCTATGGCTGGAACGATCTCGCCGAGCGCGCCGAGCCGATCTTCCTCGACGAGACCAACGAGGACGACCACACCTACCAGGGCCGCCTGTTCTGGCCCTCGGCCTTCCGCGACGAGGTCCTCGCCCGCCTTCTCGCTCTCAACGCCTCCCGGCACGCCGAGGAAGTGCGGCTCGGCATCGCACCGGAGATTCGGGCCGGGGTGCCGGAAGATGAAGAGGATGAGGAAGGCGACCCAGTCGAATAGTGGGTCGTCAGCGAGCGCCTTAGGGGCGCCGCCACTTGTCGGGATGCCCCTTGCCGGTATTGCGGACGCGTTCGACGAAGACGTCGCCGCCCCGCTCCTCAGCCCAATCGATCGCCGCACCCTGGGTCGGCAGCACGACACTCGCGCGCTCCGAATTCGGCCGGCGAACGGCGTAGTCGCCCGTCTCAGCGCGGCGCTCAATGAACATTCTCTTGTCAGCCATTGGTGATCTCCTGATCGAAAAATTTCATCGTCGAAATCGAGGCCCTTGGCGCAATATAATCTTGCAAATTCCATTTCGCAAGATTATCTCGATATCCAGCGAAGGGATGCCGGATGAACACCAACCTGATTGGCGCGCGACTCAAGGCCCTGCGGGAGGAGAAGAACCTCTCACAGGATGACCTTGCGCGTGTCTTTGGCTTCAAGGACCGGCAGACCGTTTCCGCCATCGAGACCGGCGAGCGCCGGCTTTCGGCCGACGAATTGCTGGTGGCCGTCCAGAAGCTAGGCGCTTCGCTCGACTATTTCACCGATCCTTTCCGCCTCGTCGGCGAGGGCCGTTTCAACTGGCGGCAGAGCAATGTGCCTGCCGCCGTGCTCGGCGCGTATGAAAAGATCGCGGGCCAGCTCATCGCCGCCTTTCGCACGCTTGGCACGCAGATCGGCGAGAAGCCGTCGCTGGTGCGCCGGTCACTGCGGCTGACCAAGACCTCGCGCTTCGAAGACGCAGCCGAGGCCGGTGAACGCTTCGCGGCGACCTACGAGCTTGGTGATGTTCCTGCGCGGCGACTCGCAGATGTGATGGAGCAGAAGCTCAACATTCTCGTGCTCATGGTCACTCCGAGCCATGTCGGTGTGTCGGGCGCAGCCTGCCGTTTGCCCGATCTCGACGTCGTGCTCATCAACCGCGACGAAGTCCCCGGACGCCGGCATTTCGACCTCGCGCACGAGCTTTTTCATATCCTCACATGGGATGCGATGCCGCCGGTCCATATCGAGGACGCGACCGAAACCGGCGGCGCCAATCGGGTCGAGCAGCTTGCCAACGCCTTCGCCTCGGCCTTGCTGATGCCGGCGCGCATTGTCCGGACCGTGGTCGATTGGGGCACGCTTCGCGGCGACGCACTGGCCGCTGCGCTCAATGCGACGGCAGATCGCCTGGAGGTGACATCCTCGGCGCTGATGTGGCGGCTGGTGACGCTGGGACTTTTGGCAAAGTCCACGGCGCTTGCCGTGCCCGGGGACGCCATTCGCAACAACGGCCATCCCACGGGGCATTTTGCGGAGGATGCCACTTCCCATCGGCCGCCGAAGTTTTCGAAACGCTTTGTCGAGATCGTCGCCCGCGCCATCGATGAGGGCCGCGTGTCGACGCGCAAGATCGCGAGCCTGCTCGGTCTCTCCGTCGACGACCTCGCCGAAACCTTCGACGCGCATGGCGTGCCGGCGCCCTACGAGTTGTGAGGTTCATGTGGCGCGCTGGAATGGCCCTGTTCTCATGGACACGAACGCCATCGTCGAGGCGTGGCGCGTCGACGCCTGGCGTGCACTGCGTGGGGGCTATGGGCTTGAGACCGTGGAGGAGTGCTTGATCGAGACCCAGACCGGCTTCCAGAATAGGCGGCCAGAGCAGCAGATCGATCGCACGGTGTTGCTTGAAGGGCTGAAGGCCGTCCACAAGGTGTCCGACGCCGAGCGCGCCGGAGCGCTGATCCGAGACGGCGAGATCGCCATGCTCGATGAGGGCGAGAAGGCGCTGTGGGCGCACGCCCTCGCCCGCCCCGACGCCTGGGTGATGTGTGGGCCCGACAAGTCGAGCTTGCGCATCGGCGTGCGGCTGAAGCTGCGCGACCGTCTCGTCGCGCTGGAGCGCCTGCTCGACGATGCCGGCTTTCGGCCGAAGATCGGGCTGCGGACGGCCTATCGGAGCGACTGGCTCGACCGCACGCTCACCGAGCTTGCGCAGCGCGAGGGGAGGATCGCGTGACGACCTCGACCGATGTCCGCGCGCGTCTGATCGACACGCTGCGCCGCGACCTGATCGGTCCCGGCCCACTGGATGCAGATCTTGGCCGCGAGCAGCTCAAGGAAAAGCCTTCGGGCTGGTATGTGACCGGCTATCTGGCGCCCTTGCCCGAGGCGGTCGGTCTGCCCGCCGGCCCTCCGAAGGAGGAAGAAGACGACTTCTTCGAAGAAGGCGATCCCGTCGTCGGCGACGATCTCGGCAGCGATGCCGAAACTGGGCGTGCGCGCGCCGCCGACGATGCGCAGGAAGATTTGGCGCCCGTGGTCCGCATTCGCGCGCCGTCGTCGCTTGGCCTCACGGTTTTACTCGATGCGTCGGTGCGCGAGGTGGAGGTGAACCTGTCCTGGGGTGACTATGTGACGGTCCCGCGTCTCGACGAACTCCAGCTTCTCGACGAGAAAGCCGACGCGCCAGAGGTGCTCTGGGAGCGCGTGCCGGGCAACGAGACCTTGAAGGTGGCCGTCCCCACGGATGGAAAGCGGGCTTCCATCTTCGTCCCGAATTCCGGCGGCCGGCAGCGCTCCTCGGGCGCGCTTGAGCTGGTATTGTACGCGCGTCCCTACGACATCACGGAACCGGACGGCACGAAGCATAGCCTGCGCGTGCTGACCATCATGGTCGTGAACCGCCGCAGTTCAGTGCGTCGGCGCTATCAGGATGTGACCTATGCGTTTCAAGTGCGGCTCGCCGTGCGCAGTGAGGCTGGGCTTCACCCACGCGTCAACATGCGAGGCTTTGGCTCCAACGATTTGGACGAGGCGATCGCCGATCTGCACTACCGCGATGTCTGTGAATACGCCGTAGGCGTGAACACATCCGCCGACTGGAAGACCGATCCAGACGGTATCGTGCGCGAAGCCGCGACCGACTATTTGCCGACCGCCGAGGTCGAACGCGTCGAGCCGAACGAGGACATCGCCAATGTCGAGTTCGGGATGCAGGCGCTCGCCGATTTGGCGGGGACCGGGTCTGACGATCTGCGCCGCGCGCTGGAGGGGTTACCGGCCGCCTACGACGTATGGATAGCTGCGCAGGGCGAACTGGTTTCGTCCATCGCAGGTGCGCCAAGGCAGGCGACCGCTCGGCGCCTCGTCGATGCTGCACGCGAGGTGAGCAAGCGCATCTCCGAGGGGATTGCCCTTCTCGAACGCGATCCGCACGCGCGGCTTGCGTTCCGGGCGATGAACGAAGCGATCGAGCGTGCCAATCGCCAACGCGCGGCGGGCCACGGCGGAGATCCCACTGCTCAGAAGGCGCCTAAGTGGCGACCGTTCCAACTCGCGTTCATTCTGCTCAATCTGGCGGGTCTGCACGATCCACTACATGCCGATCGCGAAACCGTCGATCTGCTCTTTTTCCCAACCGGCGGCGGCAAGACCGAAGCCTATCTCGGCCTCGCCGCCTGGACGATCGCACATCGACGCATCACTAATGGCGGCAAGCTCGGCGCCGGTGTCGCCGTGCTGATGCGCTATACGCTGCGGCTCCTTACCCTCGATCAGTTGACCCGTGCCGCTGGCGTTGTCTGCGCGCTTGAATTAATGCGTGGCGAGCCGGCTTGGCGCGAAGGTGGGCGCAACACGCTCGGTGACTGGCCGATCGAGATCGGGCTTTGGGTCGGTGCGGCGGCAACGCCAAATCGCTTGGGTGGAAGGGGCAATACCGGCCCCGATACCGCGGTTACTCGCATTCGACGCTACAAGCGGGACGGGCGTGAAGCGCCGGCCCCGATCAAGGCCTGCCCGTGGTGCAGTGAGCCTTTCACGCGCGACAGTTTCCGCTGCACGCCAAGCGATGTCGCGCCGCAGAATATGGAGATCGGCTGCTCGAATTCGCTTTGTCCGTTCGGCTCGGGTAAGCCGCTGCCGGTATTGACGGTCGACGATGCGATCTACCGGCGCTTGCCGGCGTTCCTCATCGCCACGGTGGACAAGTTTGCGGGCCTGCCGTTTGTCGACAGAGTCGGAGCTTTCTTCGATCACGTCGACCGCGAAGACGATTACGGCTTCTATGGTGCGGCCGAACCCGGCACTGGACGCAAGCTGTACGGCAGCGCGCGGCTGCTGCCTCCAGCGCTAATCATTCAGGACGAGCTTCACCTCATTAGCGGACCGCTCGGCACCGTCGCGGCGCTCTATGAAATCGCATTGGATCGGTTGGCGTCGCGCAATTATGGTGATCGGATCGTCCGGCCGAAGATTGTCGCGAGCACTGCGACCGTTCGGCGGGCGGACGCGCAGATCAAGGCCTTGTTCGACCGTTCGCGGACAGCGATCTTTCCACCTCCCGGCCCCGATCGTCGCAACTCCTTCTTTGCCATCACGGTGCCGGCGACCGAAAGCCCTGGCCGTCTCTATGTGGGGCTTGCCGCTCCCGGCAAGGGACCGAAGCTGCTGTTCCTGCGCTCCTTGACGACGCTTCTCGCGGCAGGCGCCAAGGACATGCCGTTGGGCGATGTGGCCGATCCCTATCTGACTGCGCTTTGCTACTTCAATGCCTTGCGCGAGCTTGGCGGCGCGCGGCGAATTGTCGAGGACGAAGTGAGGGCGAAGCTCGCCGACTATGGGACACGTCGCCGCCGCGAAAATCCAAAGGATCAGCCTTTCGACAACCGGGTGCTTCGTGACGTGCTGGAGCTGACCTCCCGCGAAAGCACCGACAATGTCGCCGCGGCCAAAGATGCGCTTGCGCGCTCGGCTTTCACGCCGAACGGCGTCGACGTGGCGCTCGCCACCAACATGATTTCTGTCGGTCTGGATATCGGTCGGCTCGGGTTGATGGTCGTTCAGGGGCAGCCCAAGGCCGCAGCCGAGTATATCCAGGCTACGAGCCGTATCGGTCGTGTCGCCGACAAGCCCGGCCTGGTCCTTGCGTTGCTCAACGTCCACAAGGCGCGCGACCGCCTTCACTATGAAGGCTTCCGTCAGTTCCACGCATCGTTCTATCGCACGGTTGAGGCGACGAGCGTGACGCCTTGGGCCGCACGCGCCGTTGATCGAGCCCTGGCTCCCAGTGTTGTGGCGCTCGCTCGCCATCTTGAACCGCTGCTTGCCGAAGAGCGCGCCGCCGGCAAGATTGGAGATCACGCTTATCTCCGGCAGGCGATCGCAGACGAGTTTGTGCGCCGCGCTCAGTCCATGAATGTCGTTGGTGGGCTATCGGCGTTGCGTCAGCAAGTCGAGAACCTGATCGATCTCTGGGTTAGGCTGGCCGCGGACGCGACCCAAAACGGCGGCCGCTTCTACTACGGTTATCCGGTTGGGGAGGCGCTTGTGCGCGATCCGTTGTCGCCACTGTTGACGGCGAGCGGTCCCGAATACGGAAACTTCAAGGCGTCACGCTCGATGCGGGATGTCGAGCACGTCTCGTCGGTCGAGATTCTCGATCCCTTCGGCAATGCGTTGAACTGAAGGGGGAAGGCGTGACCGAAAATCAGATACGACTGAGCCAACTCATCGGCTACTACGGCCCCGGAGCGATGCTCGATCTCCCAGATCGATCGGTGCTGGTGATGGGCCTCGACGATTGGGATCAGCGCGGCGGTGCTTTCCGCCTGATCGAAGAGCCGAGACTCTCCAGACTTCTGCGTTTGCGGTTGCAGGACGGGAACGACGGCCGTCTTGCGACGAATGGCGATCCACAACTGCGAACGCCGCCGCTCGATTTGCGCGATCCGCGCAGACCTTCGCCAAAGGTCAGGGTGAAGGTTTTCCCTCATTGGTTCGTGTGCGATGTCCTTCCGGGCGATCCGCCGGATCGGCGACGGCTTGTGCGCTTCCAGCAGTTGGAGGCTCCAAAGCGACTCGACTATCGCGGAGATGACGGGAAGCGCCGCCGCGTGTCGCCCATTCGCTTTGTTTGCGGGTGCGAGGACGGTCATCTTCAGGATGTCGATTGGCGGCGCGTGGTTCACCAGAACGCGCCTGGTCGCGAAGGATGCCAGGAACCGCTCTGGCTTGAGGACGGTGGGACCACCGGCGATCCTCGACAGACGCGCGTCTACTGCGAATGTGGTGCGTCGCTGTCGCTCAATGACCTATTCCTGCCGGGGCGATTGGGTTCGTGCCGGGCGGAATGGCCGTGGATCGACAACGGTCGGGACCCAAATAGTTGCACGCACATGCTTCGGTTGTTGACACGAAGCGCCACAAACACCTATTTCCCGCAGGTTACCCGCATCATCTCCCTTCCGACTGCGGTCGACCAGCTGGCCGAGCTGGTGCGGAGCGTTTGGTCTTCACTGCAGAACTGCGCCTCCCCAGAGGATGTTGCGCTCGCCCGACGCTTCAATCCTCAGGTCGCCGCGACGCTGGAAGGATATTCGGACGCGGATGTCTGGTCGCGCATCGCCACAATGCGGCATTCCGACGATCAGGAGGAACAGGCTGAAAATCCGCGTCTTGCCGAGTTCTCGATCTTGGCAAGCGGCCAACCTGTCATAGGTACGCCCACACCTGACGCGTTGCTGCATGCTGAAACGCTTGCGAGGCCAATTTGGGACCCGGGCAATTCGCCCTTGCTACAGGGCGTCTCTTCACTGGTCGCGGTTCATCGGTTGCGGGAAGTAGCCTGCTTGTATGGCTTCACGAGGTTTGAACCTGCTCCCGTTGTCACGGACGAGTTCGAGGATGTTGGTCTTGCCGTGCGCGGTGCACCGCTCGCCCGCAACCCACAATGGCTGCCCGCGGTTGAGCAGTTCGGCGAGGGCCTTTTTCTCACCCTTGACCGTGACGCCCTTCAAAACTGGCGGACCCGGCCTCAGGTGCAAGATCGAATCGGGGCGCTGCGCTCCGGCGCGGATCAGTGGCTCCAGCAGCGCCGGCAACGCGGAGAGAACATTTCCGATCGTGCCATTAGCGACCAGCTTCGCCCGGAATACCTACTCGCCCATTCCCTCGCGCACGCATTGATAACCGAGGTCGCCATCGACTGCGGCTATCCCGCCAGTTCCATTCGGGAGCGCATCTACATTTCCCAAGGACCTGGCGTGGCTGTTCCACCGGTTGGGATTCTCATCTACACGGCTTCGGCAGGAAATCAGGGTACGCTTGGCGGCCTAGTCGAGGTAGGCCGTCGCTTTGCACAAGTCATGGAGAGCGCGCTCGAAAGACAGCGGTTATGTTCGGGCGATCCAGTTTGCGCGGATCACGATCCAGCGGAAGCAGCCGACGATCGAGCTCTGCATGGCGCTGCGTGCCATGGATGCCTCGTGATAGCCGAGACGAGCTGTGAGGCCCGGAATCTCTTTCTGGACCGCGCACTTCTGGTCGACACGGTAGGGCCCTCGGGTGTTGCGTTCTTTCCTTAGCGATGAGCTCTGCCTGAGCGGACGCCGGTTACCAAGCTCAACAGTGCCAGCTTTTCCGACGGACTGCCTGAGGCGCTGCGATTCGCCGACCTAGCCGGCGAGATTCTGACGGCCGGACCGGACGACGGCTCTCCCAGATTGCCGTTCACGCACTACCTCTAGATACCGCATGAGGCCGGCTCGCTAGGTCGTCTGGCTTATCGGCTCCGCATTCCCGATAACCTCCGCTGGAACAACTAGCGGACGTCGAATCGAAGAGACCGGCACTGGTCATCCCACCGCACCGGTAAGCTGCTATCGACTGTCAGCGCCTTCACTGACACATTAGGATCTTGCTCGCCCCTCAGGACCATCTCGACAACATCCGGCGCCAGGAATGCGAGATCAACCATCCGACTGACGTACCGGTCTGTGACTCCGACGCGGTCCGCGATCTCGCTGAACGACGACGCCTTACCGCTGGCCAACTCGTCGAACCAGGCTCGCCCACACGCAATAGCGCGAATGAGCGGTTCGTCGGATTCGCCTCCCCCG
>MKUZ01000027.1:0-8242 GCA_001899065.1 Devosia sp. 66-22
AAGGACCACAACGAGAACAGAGTCCAGTTATGAACGAGGGCAAACCGGGGGCAACGTCAGGTGCCAGCGCGATCGAATTCAAGGGCTTCTCCCCGGAACGTCAGATGGTCGTCGAGGCCGCCATCAGCGAGGTGGCCGCCGACTTCAAGGCCTTCGAGCAGGGATCCAGATCTGCCTTTGATGGCATTCTCAACCTGGACGAGTATGGATCGGCCATTAAGGGCGAGGCTTTTGCGTCGACAACCTTCGAAACCAACATCCAACTGCGCTATGCCGGAGACGAGAAGTGCGCCGGCGGTGCCGCAGCGCAGGTATTCCACGACGACACAAACAAAAAGGACTGGGTGGCCACCCTGCGTGTGTGTCCGCCCTTTTTTGAACTGACACCAACCAAGCAGGCTCAGACTGTCGCCCACGAATTGTATCACGTCGTCCAGGGCGCCGATGAGTGCTATGCGCGATACACTGAGTTTTGGGTCCGGGCGACTAATGGCAAGCCATACCACTTCGACGGCTTCTGGGCCGACTATGAATGTCAGATCATGTCGGACTACCTGCCCCCGGCCGACATGCGGACACACGAACCGGATCTACTGGCATCAGTCGATATCGCTGCAGCGGCTCCGGACTTTGGCGTCGACAAGTGGAGCGTCGGCGAAGGGATCATCGGTGTCCGCAGCTCCGATGGCAGCGCCTATCTGGGAATTGCATGCACACCTGTGAAGCCCGTGGCTGTCTATGGCATAGGCAAGATCGGCGCGACGACCGCGCTGAATCTGTCCCATTTGCTTGTCGCCCACGACGTCCCGGATAATACCTCGCTCGACGGGCGGGCTGCTGGCAAAGCCAGCAACATCTACGTGAACGGTAGGGCGAATGGACCTGCCTTCCTTGAACTCAACGGAGAAGTTGCAGAGTTCTTGGCGGAAGTTGCCCGCGGTGCCCAGAAAACTCTGACGCTTCAAGCAAGCGACACTGAGAACCCGAAACTCGTGTTCGGCCGTAGTACATTCACCGCAGGCGGTTCCTCTGCGGCGGCTCGCTATCTGCTGGGCGGCTGCGAGGACTGAAACGGGTTTCAACACAGTCGGCGGGACGACCGTTGAGGCCATCTGCTGTCTGCAATTCTTCTTGTCGGTTGCTCTGCTTGCCAAACCGCGATGAGGATGATGGGGTCATCCTGGTTGTCAGGCTGTGATGGTCTCTTCGCCATCAGTATCCCAACCGAGCGGCCGCCCGGAGAAACGACGATGTGGTGGTATCGCGGCTAGTGGGTGCAGCACTCGGCAAGCAGCCTGACTGACGCGTCTGCTTTCAGCAGACCTATGTGTGAAACGTCGTTACGGAGTCTACCCTAGACGTCCACTAGCCGAACCGGCGGTGGCTAATCAGCCGACGACTTAATCCGCTGGGTCTTCCGCCGGCGAGAGATGGTGACGGTCGGCTCCACCCCGCATGATGGAAGCAGCTCGACACGCGTATGGGTTCGCATCCGCGTGCCGGGCGCGACTAATGAGTCAGCTTGGCCGGGTGCAGGATCTGCCGGCCTGCGAAATGGCTGCGAACAGTGTTCGCATCCTTTGGGGGAGGGGGTCGTCGTGCTGACAGCGGCATTGACGTGCAGTCGATGGCACCATGGGGCAGGGCGCCTCGAGCTTGGGCTGGTCGGCTGGGGGGCCGGGCAGAACAACGGGCTAACGCTCAACTCGATTTAGCTCTATCGCCGGTGACCAATATGCTGGAGACTTCAATCCGTTGGGTCCTCCGCCGGCGAGAGATAATGACGGTCGGCTCCAGCCGCAAGATGGAAGCAGCTCGACACATGCACATGGGTTCGCATCCGAGTGCCGGACGCGAATAGCGAGTCCGCTTCGCCAGGTTGCAGCACCTGCCGGCCAGCGAACTGGGTGCGAACAGTGTTCGCACCCTTTGGGGGAGAGGTGCGAACTCCTACTTGCTGCTTACGCCCGAAATGCACCAGCGGTTAAGGGCGAACCGATACTTTTGCGTGGTCGTTCGCGGAGAAACGGAGGGGTCGCATGGCTGGAAATGGGACGGGCGTGAGCCGCCGGGCCTACGCCAAATCACGCAAAATCTCCGAGGCCACGGTGCGCAAGTACCTCGACCAGGGCAAGCTCAGCGACGCGCTCCTGCCGGACGGCACATTGGACGCTGAGAAAGCCGATCGGCTCCTCGCCGCCTCCATCACGCGAGATCATCAGCCCGTTGAACTGAAGGCCGCAAAAGCTCGGCGTCTGCGAGCTAAGGTCCGTCGCCTTGGCGATGAAGTGCGGGACCTTGAGAAAAGTCTGGTCCGTGCCGACCGCGTGGGCGCGGTTGCCAGGGTGGCAAGCCTTATCGTGGCCGACACTCTGGGTCCGATCGCCGAGCGCATGGCGCCGATCATAGCCGAGATGAACGGGAAAGATGCGCACCTGGCGCTCCGCAACGCTGTGTCTGACGCGCTGGAGGTCATCTCATCCGCGATGGTGACCGCAGGGGATGGGGCGCAGATTGCGGAAGAAAAGGAACTTGAGCTCGATGCGCTGGGTGAGCCTCAGCTCCTTGCGGTCCAGGCCAATCTGCAGGCCGACAAGCTTGAACTGGGCCGCGCCCTAGACAAGGGGATCCTCCGTCGGGTCGCCGATGCGGTCGAGGAGCATGAGGAGAAGATGGTGGTCTCCAAATCGCTCATGTTGGCGATGCCCGGCCGGGTGGCCCCGTACGCACAGAGCGAGACCGCCGAGCAGCTGCGGGCAAGGATCAGCCAAGAGATCGAACACGCCCTTGCGGCGGGTCCGCCCCTCAAGGTGGACGACGCCCACCAACTCGGAGGGGGCTTTAGGGAGCTGGCAGGCGAAGAGATTTTGGGCAAGGCGCTCCTCGATAGCAGCCGGGCAATCAATCGACCGCCACCGCGCATGTCCGTCCCTGACTGGGCCGATACCTACCGCCACCTCTCGACGTCCGCTGGCGCCGTGGGCGGTCCGTGGCAGACGCACCGTGTGGAGGTGGCGCGCGGTCCGATGATGGCCGTGACCGAGCCAGCAGTCGACACGATCACCATCATGTGCTGCACGCAGACGATGAAGACCTCGGTGCTGGAGAATACGCTTGGCTACTTCGCCCACCTCGACCCGGCACCCATGCTGGTTCTGCAGCCCAAGGACGAGATGGCCGATGCATTCTCAAAGGAGCGCATAGCCCCGATGATTGCGAGCAGCCCCGCGCTGCGCGCCATCATGGGAGACCACCGTACTCGGACCGGTGCCGACACCTTGCGCTTCAAGAAGTTCCCGGGTGGGTTTTTGGCGATGGCTTCGGCCGGCTCCCCATCGAACCTCGCCATGCGCGCCATTCGCATCGTCCTACTCGATGAGATCGACAAGTACGAGACCAGCAAGGAAGGCGATCCTGTCGCGCTGGCCGAGGAGCGAACCGCGACCTTCACGACCAACCGGCTCAGCATCCGGGCATGCTCCCCGACCTGGGAAGAGACCAGCCGCATCTACAAGTCGTACGTGGAAGGCGACCAGCGGAAGCCATTCGTTGATTGCCCCCATTGCGGGCACTCGCAGGTGCTCGACTTCTTCGAGCACGTGCGTTGGAACAAGAACGAGGACGGCAGTCACCGGCCGGAGACCGCGCACATCCACTGCGAGTCCTGCGGCGCCGAGTGGTCGGAGGCCGAGCGTATGAAGATCGTCTCGACCAAGTACGCGATCCAGCACCGCCAGACCAAAGCCTTCCATTGCTGCGGCTCCCATCAGGACCCACTGATCGAGCGCCGATGGGAGTGGGATGACGAGCATCAGATCGGGTACGCCATCTGCAAGGAGTGCGGGCGCAGGGGCGTCCCGAACCGGCACGCGAGCTTTTGGGCATCAAAACTCTACTCACCGTTCATCAGCGTGGTAGGGCTGGTGGAGAAGTGGCTGAGTGCCCAAGACGATCAGGACACCAAGCAGACCTTCTACAACACCCAGCTGGGCGTCCCGTTCAAGGCGGAGACACACCGGGCAATCGACGCGCACCTTCTCGCTGCGCGGGCGGAGCCATACGACGGCACCAAGGAGCTCCCCGAGGGCGTCGTCGTGCTGACGGCCGGCATTGATGTGCAGTCGATGGGCGCCACGGGGCAGGGACGCCTCGAGGTTGAGGTCGTTGGATGGGGCATAGGCGAAGAATCATGGTCCATCGCCATCGCAGCTTTTGAGGGCGACCCGGCTTCACCGGAAGTGTGGAGCCAGCTCGATCAGTTACTCTTGTCGCCCTACAAACACGCGCTAGGCTTCAACCTTTACATCGCCGGAGCCTGCGTCGACTCGGGGGGCCACAATGCTCAGGACGTCTACCGCTTCGTGCAGGACCACCCTGGGCGCAATATCTGGGCTATCAAAGGCACCAATGCCGACCGCGGCGTGAACTGGTCCCCCATCTGGCCGGACGCGACCCAGGAACGCTATGGGCACCGCCAGCGCACCGGGTACCGTCCTATCATCATCGGCGTCAACGCAGCCAAGTGGGCCGTGCATCGGAGCCTGCTCGTCGACGAGCCCGGCCCTGGCTACTGTCACTTCCCCGTCGGTAGGCCGGACAACTGGTACCATCAGCTGACCAGCGAGGAGCTGCTGGTCGACCGAAAGGACGGCGTCGAGCAGCGCCGCTGGAGGCTCAAGAAGCGCATGCTGAACGAGGCCCTGGACTGTCGCGTCTACGCCTATGCTGCGCTCCACGGGCTCTACCAAGTTCGGCGACTCGACCTCGAGAAGCAGGCAGCAAGTCTGTTCGCAAACCCGGCTGAGCTCGCCCAGAAGCAGAGTGGCACAGCAGGAGCCGCGGTGCAGCCGCGCCGCCGGACCATTCGGCAGTCCCTAGACTGATGCCGAGAGCGGCTCCGACGGTTCTGATCGGCGCCGACACCCGCGGTATGACGGCGCTTGATGAGAGCGACCCTAGAAAATCATTCTAATCCGGAGAGAAGAAGGTCAGTTAGTCGACTGCCGGCGAAGCTTGACCCGCATCTTCAAAGCGCTGGGTCCTCCGCCGGTGGCAAATAATGGGGGGTCGGCCCCAGCCGGCGTGTAGTCTCAGCTATTGGGAAAAAACTGATGCTGATGTCTGCCGGAACCGCCGACAGGACAGGGTCGCGGCCGCGCGGTCGGGCTGCAGGAGGACCTGCCGGAAGCCCAGCCGGCGCTTGTGCGATCAATCCTCTGGACTGCCCGCGCATAGCAAGCATGTGCTGCGGTCACCGCCCGGCCACTCTTGGCCCTTGTCGGCAAGGCCGGACAATCCTGCCTCGGCTGATCGACAAGGAGACCATCATGGCGGATCCTCAATCACTGCTGCGGTGGTCTTGTGATCGTTCGCCTGGGCGGCTTCGTTGATCAGCCCCCTTGTCCGCCGTCAGCGACGCATCATATCCACGCTCTTCGTCGTCCGTCGCTGGGCGAGACAAACCGGATGATCTTGCTATGGCCTCGATCGACGCGGCTACTGAGGCCCTGCAATGCTCAAGCAATACCGGTAGGGCGGACCGAACCGGAGGCCCCCGGTTGGGTCGGCTCAATCGCAAAGGAAGCTCGAGACAGACGGGAATTCGGGGGTCGAGGCGGGAGAGTTGCGCTAGCAGGTCCGACTGCGTCACCTCCCCTTCGCCAATGCTGCAGAACGCCCATCCGCCCTGGGTTGTGCGCACGTCTTTCAGGTGCAACGAAGCAAGTACACCACGGCACATGCCGAGCGCTGCTACAGGGCCGTCCCCCGACCCCATGCTGTAGGTGTGAATGTTGCACAAATCCAGGTTGGCGCGCAGCAGAGGCGAGTTGAACGAGAGCACGAACTCGACCAGCTCTTTGGCGGTCCCCACGATCTCGTTGTCGCCGTGTCCCGGGTTTTCAACTGCCAGCACCACCCGGGCACGCTCCAGCGCCGGAATAGCGTTCTCTAAGGTGCGTCTGACTCGCGCCAGATGCTGCTTTTGGGAGACGTTGCTGATTAGTACCCCCACCCCAAGGGTCGCAGCAAATTCGATCCGCCGCTCAAGCTTCTGCAGCGAACCTGTTCCGCTAAGATCGAAATGGGCGGACAACGTCGGCAGGCTAATCCCCAATTGCTCGGCGCGTCGGCGTAGTCGCGCCGCTTCCGCCGGCCGGAGGCTTCTCTCGTCAAAGTCTGTATATCCCGCGATGTAAGCCAGCTCTACTTGTCGCACTCCTATATCCGCGAGGGTGGCCAACGCGTCGAAGGGCGCATAGCCATCAAGGATGACTGTTGAAACCGACAGATTGTCCATAACCACCTGGCAGGTACGTAAAGCGCCTATCGCGAACCACCTTGTTGAGCTGTCCCAGGTCGCCCCGCTGTTCGGTATCAGCAAATACCGCCCATGAATGTGCGCAAGACAGGCGCCGGTCACAGAGCGTCGGGCACCACGTCCTCGCGCCGACTCCAACAGGGTGTAGGTGCTCCACAACACATATCAACTGTTCAACATGGCAACATGAAATTGCTTGATCCGCCTACGTGTTGGAGCAAGGCGCCATCCTCACATAGGATATCGCACATCATATTGTTTATGCAACAAGTTCGTACGTAGCGACACGACAAAATGATGCGTTGTCGTTAGGCACGCTACCTTGTTCGTCGCAACAATCTGGTATAATGAGTTGTGGAGACATGGAGATTGAGAATGACGAGTGTGGTCTTGGTCGGCGCGGGCGGCAAGATGGGTGCTCGCCTCGCGAGAAACCTGAAGCGCTCGTCTTATGAGTTGAGCTTCGTTGAAAACGACGCATCTCGACGTGCTGCCATCGAGCGCGAACTTGGTATTGTCTGCCAGCCGGTTGGCACGGTCATGGACAAGGACGTGCTCGTTCTCGCCGTACCCGACAATGCAATCGGATCGGTCGCGGCGTCGCTTGCGCAGCAGTTGCGGCCTGGCTCTATGCTGATCGTGCTCGACGCTGCCGCGCCCTATGCTGGACAGATGCCAGCACGCACGGACCTGAGCTATTTTGTAGCCCACCCCTGTCACCCATCCATGTTCAATTGGGAGGCTGACGCCGCCGCTGCGAACGACACGTTTGGAGGGAACGGTGCCCGACAGGCAATCGTCTGCGCGCTCGTGCAAGGCCCAGACCACGCCTTCGCACTCGGCGCCGATATCGCGAGCACCTTCTACGCACCGGTCACTAAAGTACACCGAGCCACGCTCGCGCAGATGGCCATCCTCGAGCCCGTGCTGTCAGAGTCCATAACAGCCACGTGCCTGACGATCATCTGGCAAGCGATAAACGAGGCAGCCCGCTTGGGCGTGCCGATCGAGATGTCTCGCGACTTCATCCTCGGTCATATCTATGCGGAAGCCGCAACAATCTTTGGCCACGTGCAGGGCGCGCGCATGTCGGATGGCTGTCTCAAGGCGATCGACTCCGCGATGCCGAAGCTATTCCAACCGGACTGGCGGCGCCTATTCGACAAGGAAGAGCTCGATCGAAGCATCGCCGAGATCGTGACGCCCTGAGCCCTTTGCCATGCAGCGTCACTACGTCGCGTCACTGGCTCCTCATCCCATCCTTGTGACCGACACGATAACTATTCTCCGACCAGAAGACTCCGGCGCCGTTATCGTGTCCGGATCGCATGGCGGGGTGAGCTCGGCGCAGTTCGTGCTCGGTCGCAAGCTCGCAGGGGTATTCTTCAACGACGCCGGCATCGGCAAGGATGAAGCGGGCGTCGCCGGTCTCCACATTCTCGATAAAGTTGGATTGCCCGCTGCCGCCGTCGACCATGCAAGCGCGGCGATCGGCGACGGCGGTGACACCTGGAGCACCGGCATCATCAGTCGCGCAAATAGTCGCGCAACAGCCGCCGGCGTTCTTCCTGGCCAGAAGGTCGACAAGGCGGCCGGTATTCTCGCACGCTGTCCCGCCGTGCAGACCGACGGCACCCACGCCTCGCTCAATCGCCAGTTGCGCAGGTTGGGTGGCGTCGACATTGTGCTGCTCGACTCTATCTCTATGTTGCACGCTGGGGAGATGGGGGAGGTCGTGGTATCGGGGTCACATGGAGGCGCTGTGTCGGCGGAGTTCGCGGCTCGTTTTCGGCCACTGCTCACTGTGTTTAATGACGCGGGGATTGGAAAGTACGGCGCCGGCTGTGCTGCCCTCGACGTTCTGTCTCGGGCCCAGCTTGCGGCGGTCGCAGTCGACTGCAACTCCGGCCGGATTGGCGACCC
>MKUZ01000027.1:8267-48659 GCA_001899065.1 Devosia sp. 66-22
GCTGTCGGGCTTGGTTTCGCGCCGGGCGGTGCGCTGCGCGATGCGGTTGTCGGGCTTGCACGGCCTCCTTCATTCTCACCTGACGGCAGATGAGCATCTACATCCGAGGCGACGACAGACGCTGGTCCCTCGGAGAAACTGTTCCGTTCAGGGGCATCCGTCGCGCATCCGGGCAAAGTACTCAGTCGGGCCCATCTGCCCACCCTTCAACGCAACGTCGAAGGACATCTCGCGAAGGTCTTGTCCATGGGCGGCAAGCAGCGCGGCACCCGGCACGCTGTGACCGATTGCGGTCAACGCGTGTATTCCGATCGCGGTGCAGACATCGCCCGAAGTATCGCCGCCAGCGACCACGAGGCGCTCAATGCCAGATGCCGCCTGCACTCTCCGCAGGATCTGTCCCAGGCATGCGCCTAGCCGCTCGCTGGCACCCTCTCGTGACAGCCCCAATATTGCCGCCGCGTTCCGGCAGACGGTGAGTTGTGGGTCATCGGGTCCCCGGACGCTGGCCACTATCGGCGACTTTCCCCGCGCCAGCACCGATAGCGCTGCTGCGACTGCCGACTGCATCGCTTGCTCCGCACATGACGGATCGAGGCAAGAGACCGAATCCAACACAATGACCTCGAAGCCACACGCTTCGGCGCAAACAAGCTGGGCCGCCGTCACGTCGGACGCCGAACCGGAAACCGCCACCAATTGCGAAACACGTCTTATGCGGGGCGATGAAGGCGACTCCAACGCGCCCGCGGCTTGCCAGTACCGGATGAGCGCATTCTCGACACCCTGCGAGCCGATCGCTAACAGCCGCTCGCCCCGGTTCTGCCAGATCAACTCGCCCGCTGCGACCATGTCATCCGAACTGAGCATGTCGATTGAAACGAGTTCGCATCCTGCCGCACGTTCGCGAGCTAGCGCATTTGGAGCGTCGCGCAGATCGAGCAGGTCGATGAGACCGATTGATCGGGAGGTCTGGCGCGCAAGGTGTAGCGCCACGTCACTCTCGTCCATGGGAGTCACTGGATGCCGACTCATTACGGGGTGCCGGTCGAGTCGATGGTGGCGCGCGCCATGAACCGCAAACAGATTACCAAAGGCCTGGTAGCGCCCGATGGGTGGCGCTGCCGTCAGAACGGGATGCCATATCCCGCCGAGATGAGGGATAGCCAGATCGATGGCGGCACCGATGGAACCCGTGCTCGGACTGGAATCAAGCGTCGAGCAGATCTTGTAGTGGGCGAGAGGAGCGCCAATCTGAGCCATGGCAGAAAACACCCTAGGAAGGACGCGACTGATCCACTCCTTTGGCTTGGCTCGTGCCTTGCCGGCAATACCGATACCTCTGAATCTGGAGAGGACGCTCAACTCGTCGGGCTCGGGCGGCGCGAGCAGGAGAATGGAGGACAGCCCCGCGAACTCCATCGCCTCCAGTACCGCCGCAGAGCCGGTGAAGTCGTCGCCGTACCAGGTAACAAGCGGGCCTTCGGGTAGCACGACATTCAATGATGCGCTCAGCATTACGCGCCATCAAAGGCGGCCAGCGCGCGCGCCAGCGGCGGATGTTGCGCTGCATGCCGTGCGACGGGGACTCCGGCAATGGCCGCATCCCATGCCTGCTGTAGCGCCTCAACCCCGGCGCGCGTGCCGTCAGGATGGCCGAGCACACCTCCTCCGGCAGCGAAAATGAGGTCTGAACTGCCCATCTGCGACCAGGTATCGGCCACTTGGCGTACAGTTTGGCCTGAGGAAAAGACCGGCATTGCTACTGCTGGCTTTGCTGGCGACATGGGCGTCAGGCAGGCGCGAGCCGAGACGAGCACGCTCTCGTCCGATTCGCAGAACTTGTTCTGAAGCCCATTGACGTGCAGATGGTCGACGCCCGCCAGCCGCCAGAACTTCTGCCAGGCTACATAGGACCACCCCAACACGGGATGGCGCGACAGCGCGCCCCAGCCATTGCGGTGGCCATGGATAATCAGCCGAGAATGGCGCGCCAGTGAAATTACCCCCGCAAGGCCGACCGAGTTTATGCTGACCATGACGCACGTGCCGCCCTCGCGCTCGACAAGGTCGTGACGCCATCGCATCTCGTCGACTTCGCCGGTAATGTTGAAGGCATAGAGCACGCGCTTTCCAGTTCGATCCGCATGCCGTCTCAGAACATCCATGACCGCGCGGACGCGGTCAGCAAAGGGGCTGGAGGGACTATCACCCTGCAACTCGTCGTCCTTGATGAAGTCGATGCCGGCCTCGGCGAGGCCCGACACAAGGTCGGCCGTTGCCTCAATACTCAGGCCGACACTGGGCTTCACAATAGTTCCGATCAGCGGCCGCCGTTCCACGCCCGAAATTCGGCGCGTACCCGCAACGCCGAAGGCCGGGCCGGCATGGGTCTCGAAGAAGGGGGGTGGCAAGGCGATGTCCATGATCTTTAGGCCTGAGATCTCCCTTAGTTCGAAGAGATTGCCCGCGACAGTGGACATGAGGTTGGGAAGCGAAGCCCCGACATTTGCAAACGGCCAGGCGATCTCGACATAGCCGCGGCGCACGGGCCCACCCATGGCGCGGCCGCCCGGCAGTGATGGTGCATCGGTGCCGTCGATCTCCTCGATCGCCACCACACGGGCGCGCGCGCGAGCGCGCAGCGCGGCGTCCTCGCCGGGTACCGCAACGAACGTGCCCGATGACTGCTCACCGGCGATCGCCTCAGCACAGGCTTCGAGGTTCAGAGCGGTCTCAACGAGGTAGCGCGCACGGATTTCGGTCATTCGCGCGCCTCGATCCACGCGTCGATAGCGATGGTCTCGTCTCGTTCCGCAGAATCGTACGAGGCAAGCGCCAGTGCGAGCGTCATAAGATTGTGTCGCCCCGAAGGCTCCGGCTCAGCCCGACCGTTCAGAACATCGACCACATGGCTTTCGAAGGCCCGGACGCTGTCCATCACACCATGCCATGGCGGCGCCCCCCACACCGGGACTGGAGGCTCGAGTAGTACCTCGCGGACCCCATCATGGCGGTGCCATTGCAGCCGATAGTCGGCCGTCAGCGAGAGGCTCGCGTCGTCGCCCTCGATCCACGCTGTCGTCTGGGGAAACGGCTCGGGTCGTATGACCGAATGGTACGAGCAATCGAGTACCGTCGTAGCGCCACCTACATGGCCCAGCAATGCCGTGAAGGCGTCTTCCCCGCGCACTTCGGGGTTTCGGCGTTGGGTCCGACACGACACTGTCTCCACTTCGTTGATGAGCTGTCGCGCGAGATCGAACAGATGCAAACCCATGTCCATCAGGGCAAAACGCTCGATGCGTTTCAAGTAGGGCTGATTGACATAGTTATCAACACCATGTCGAAACGAGATTCGCGCAAATCGCGGGGTGCCGATGTCGCCCGCCGCGATCCGCCGCGCTATCTCACGGTAGGGCTTCTGCCATCTGAAATTCTCGTGGACCATAAGTGTGGCGCCGGCTGCCTCCGCCGCGGCGACCATGGCCAGGGCATCCGCATAGGTGTTCGCGATCGGCTTTTGGCAGATCACGAGCCGGCATCGGGACGCAGCGAGTTCGACGAGGTCGCGATGCGATTCCGGTGTTGTCGCGACATCGATGAAATCGAGCTGCTCGTGCTCGAGCAAGTCCGCTGCGTCGGCGTAGACTCGCCCGATGTTGTGGACCCGAGCTGTCGTCCGGGCCCGGTCCGCATCGCTGTCGCACACCGCCACGATGGCGACATCGGCCAATTCGGCCCAGGCCCGAAGGTGGTTCTGCGCAAAGAAGCCGCAACCGATGATGGCGCCTCGAAACGTCAAGTGGATACCCTCCCCCATTTCAGATGTGCAACGCTGTACGGGCCAAGTGTTAGGGGGCCGTCGTGACGCGGCGCAGTCTCTAGCCAGTACCTGTCGACAACAGCAGCTGGCATCGACGCAGTATCGAGGACGAGCCCGGCCGCTCCCTGCGCCGTATCCAGCCGGATGGCTGAGTTGGTACAATTGGCGATAACGGCCTGCGACCCCTCGTCTCCTTCGGCGGCCACACCGCGAAGCCCAACAGGTAGTTCGATCGCAAGCCGCGGCCGCCCCGAAAGACCCGCCAGCGCCCTGAAAGCATGATAGGCGGGATTGAGAACGCTGATACCGCCGCCCCGTGCCGTCGAAGCAAGCCCGAAGGGGCCGTAGGGTGCGGCGAGCGCGATGAACTCGATCCGTGACCCCATCGTCGCGGCCGCGACGCCGACCATCCAGGCCGCGCCGAACAGCCCCATCTGTCGCGGATCAAGCTGCGCCATCGCAAGCCGAACGCCCGTTGGATTGTCCATCACGTCTCGGCCGTAGGGGTTGGTCCGCATGCCAATGCTCGCAAGCCCGAGGCGGTAGGGCCGTTCCCTCGCATGGGTCCCGAGTGTATCGAAGATCGGCTCCAGCGTATCCAACGCCCGCATCACCGAACGATCGTCCGCGGCATGGACAAGTGGTGTAAGAGAGTGCGTGACGTAGTCGAAATCGCCCGTCGGCGGGCAGCGGTTAAGCTCGGTGAAATTTGTCAGCATGCCCGCGCCGAGGCGCTGGGTCGGGAACACCCGGCGCGCGGCTTCGATCGCGCCTGCGGGCGTCGCGCCGGCGGGCGCCGCCTCCCATGTTTGGATACAACGCATATAGGCGCGAGGCAGGACCATCAGGTGTTCCGGAACGAGACCGAGGCCTGTGAGAGTGTCGAGGGCGAGCTCGAGCTGCCGTTCGAGCAGCGGCGGCTCGCCATCGACGATGACCTCGAGGTCGAAAGGCGACGCGCGCAGCGGGTGCGCGTTCATGGCGAGCCAGGCAAGATCGGTGTTACAGGCGAGATCGACGCGGGCCAGCCAGCGCGGCGGAGGTTGCAGAATCGCGGCCGCGGGGCCGAAGCCCCCCGCCATCGGCCACGACGGATCAAGCGCGAGGCCGAACTCGGGCATCAGGCTTCCATCGACGCCGCCGGGCCGAACTGCGCCACGCCGTCCTTCTGCCGGTGCTGTGCCACTTCCGGCGAAACGGATCGTGATCGCCTGGTCGATCGCCTCGCCGGCCGCGATGCCGAAGGGATAGGGCAGTAGTAGCGGCCGGCAGAAGGTCTTGTAGGACGCGTCGGACCAATTGCGCTGGTCCTCCATCTCGAAGCGGTCCCCGGCAAAGCGCATGCCCACGGCAATCCCGTGCGAGACCCAGTCGAGGCCGGCGATGTCCATCGCCGGCTGGGTGGGAGAAATGAGACCCGGAAAGATCGTCTCGTCCACGCTTGCGTCGGGATGCAGCACCCTCAGTGGGGCACCGGCAACGTCGAGCGGATGAAGAACGACGAAGCCGGCACGGCAGACGCGCGTGTCGGCCTTTGCGGTGAGCGACAAACTCAGCCTTACGTCGCCTTCGCGCCTAGCGTCACAAACGAAGCTACCCGCGAAATCACCTGCAGCAAAGTTGGTGGAGTAGCGAACACCGTCGACTGTTGGCTCGACCGACTCCATGCGAGTGCGCACGGGCGCGGTCCCCCAATCGACATCTCGTATCGGATAGGCGACGCCACAGATGGCTTCGATCCCGTCCCAGCTTATCGAGGAAACCTCGCCGTTAACGATCTCTACGACGAGGCGGCCGGCCTCGAGCCTGACCGGCTGGCCCGCTTGCTCTGCCGTCCCATACAGTCGGGTTGTTACGGATTTGTCGTCGTCCATGTCCATCACCCTTACCACCTCGTTTAAAGAGATCATACCAGTAACAAAGGTTCAGGAACCACTGGCCTCGGCCGGAGGATGTTCCTTTCTCAAGAATATCACTCTGCGTTTTGATGTTACCGCACCCAAGGGTATGCTGCCCCTTTGGACACTGCGAGTCGTACTTATATGACCTCCAAGCAAACCACAGCCGATGTGGCATCACCTAATGGGGCCAAGGCGGAGCTGCCTAAGCGTCCAAAACTATCGACCAAGGTCGAAGAGAAGTTGATCTCCCTATTGCAGTCAGGTGATTGGCTGCCCGGCGACGTGCTTCCCTCGGAGCGCGAGCTGATGGCGCAGTTTGGTATCGGCCGTCCGGCGATTCGAGAGGCAATGCAGAAGCTCGAACTCATAGGCCTGATCGACATTCGCCATGGTGAGCGTCCGCGCGTAGCGATGCCCACGGTCGACAGGATGTTCTGGGGGCTGTCCGAAACGGTTCATCACGTCCTGACGCACTCGGCCGGCAGTCTCACCTATCTGCTCGAGGTACGTGAAATCCTCGAGATGCAGATGGCCCGGACGGCCGCCGAATTGCATTCGCCCGAGACCGCCCAACGCATTAGGGACGCGCTCGGCGCCCAGGAAGCGGCCATCGGCTCGCCAACGGAATTCATCGAACGGGACGGCCTGTTCCACCTCGAAATCGCTCGAGCGAGCGGCAATCCGATTGCGATCGAACTGTGCCGGGCGATGTTCTCCTGGCTCAAGGATTTTCACTCGCAATGGGTACGACGTCCCGGCCTCAGCGCGCTCACTCTGTCCGAGCACCGCACGATTCTGCGTGCCATAGAAGAGTCCGACCCCGAGGCCGCTGCGCTTGCGATGAAAACGCATCTCAATCGTGCCAATAGCCAGTACGCAACAGATAATCGAATGCTCCCCAGAACTCGGGCCTGACCGGCGGCTATTCGGCACGTTCGAGGATGATGATCGCGTCACCCGGCACATCGACCATATCGATATGCACAGACTCGTCGTTCCGCAGCCGTGTCGTAATCGGCCGGCGGTCGGATAGGCTCCATGCTGCGACCTGCGTGTGTTGGCCCGACCGCCGGACCGAAACTGCCGTGGCATAGGGGGTGTAGATCGCGACACGCTTGCCGTCGGCGCTCGATGCAGCGCGCACCTCGCCTGGATTGTTGATGATGACCTCCTGGTCCGGCACATAGTCGTAGAGCCCGTACTCGCATAGTAGGAGACCGGCGAGAGAGACGTCGTTGGCGCCGGGGAAATGCATGGCCGCCTGCCAAGGAAACGGCTCACGCACCGACGACTGGGTCAGGAACTCGTTACCACGCGCGTGCCAGCTCCATACTCCGTGCGCGCCATAACCGATACCGGCCGCGGCACCTGCGAGGATGCTCCACCAGATGGCGCGCCGGACATCGCTTGCGAGCCAGCGCGCCGGCGTATCGGGAGGGATGCCGAACTCTTCGTAGACCGGCTCCATATTCAGGATTGGGCGGCGGACAGACTTGCCCATGTAGAGCGCGGCGAGATCGTAGCAGCGATGCTGCGTGGCCAAGTCGTGGCCCGATTGATAGCCATAAATGTCGAGATTTGGCGAATCTGCCAGCACTGCGGGCAGATCGGCCGTCGGCGCGGAATGCACGGCGGTCAGGCAGTGAGGAGCCTCCCGCGCGACCTGGTCAAGCACTTCGACATAGGTGGCGATTGCAACCGGGTCGGTGAAGTGTTCGTCACCGCTGACGACGAAGATCGGATCAAACTCGGCGAATGTCTTCGTGATCAACGAAACATAATCGCGCCGATGAGCATCAGGCATAACTGCCCAGGGCGTCAACTTGGCACCCCACGTATTGGGGACATAGTTGACCCAGAGGAACGCCAGGCAGATGACCATGCCCTCGTCACGGGCGATCCGGACAAGCTCTCGCGCGGTCGCGAAATAGTCGAGATCGGGTTGGTCGAATTTGTAGTGCCCGTTGGCGTCGAGAGCGAACGGCACTCGCGACTCTTTCCGGATCGAGCGATCGTGCAGACATGGCAGCGCCTGCACGAGCATACCAGTGAATCCCTGCATGCGACGAGACGTAACGTAGTAGCGCCACTCTTCAATACCGGCATCGGGGAATGCCGCCCACGCCGTGTCGAAGATCATTGGAAAGAACCTGCCGTCTCGCATCACGTGCGTACCTGACGGGTGGACGGTCAACCTGGACATGCTTAGTCTCCGTTTTGGGGCATTCTCCCGCTGTCGCGGTTCGACGGCTCTTCCGCCGCGCTACTTGATCGCGCCGCTGGTCAGCCCCGCGATGACGTAGCGCTGAAGCACGGCGAACAGCACGATGAGTGGGATCACGCCCAACAGGATGGCTGGGAACAGGGTCGTGGGTTGAACCACAAGCGGGTTCAGCAGAGCATACGCGTTCGACATGATCGTTCCGTTCTGGATACCCTGCAGAAAGATGATCGGTACGATCAGGTCATTCCAGACAGACAACGCAATGTAGGTGATCAGCGTGACGGTCATCGGTCCCAGCAGTGGAAAGACGATGAGAAAGAATATCCGCAGCGAGCCGGCGCCGTCGATGGAGGCCGCCTCCTCCAGTTCGGTTGGTACCTGCCGTATGAAGCTCGTGTAAAAGAAGATCGCCACTGGCAGCAGGCCGGCCGTGTAGATCAGGATCACCCCAGCGAAGCTGCCCAGCAGACCGAGATCGCGCATGAAGAGATAGAGCGGCGCGATCAGCACCCAGATCGGCACGGAGGTGCCGATTATGAACAGCTGATAGGTCAGCCGCGTCCAGCGCTTCCCGATCCGGCTAAGCGGGTAGCTCGCCATTGAACCTAGCGTTATCGTGAGCACAGACGTGCCGAACAGAATTAGCACTGTGTTCCACAGACTCTGGGCGTAGTTCATCTGGGCGAACGCCGTGGCGACGTTCTCCGCCGTAATGCGCGTCGGCAATCCCAGCGGGTCGTTTGCAACGTCGGCGGCTGGGCGGATCGCCGTTAGCACAGCGAAGGCGAATGGCGCTAGCATCAGGACCAACACGATACCCAGCAGGACGTCGCCGATCCGGCGCATAATGACATTGCGGTTGGTCACGACCTTGTTGAGCACGAGTGACTTGCCGGTAGATATTGCTGACATTCCGTTAGGGCCTCTCAGATCCGAGCCTCGCGCGCACGCAACACAACTGTGGCGATTGCGGCCGAGACCACCACAAGCACGAGCAAGGCGAACGCGATAGCAATGCCGTATGCGAACTTGCTCGCGGCGTGGAAGGTAGAATTGAAGATCAGCAGGGTGAGGGTCATTGTCGACCCAGCCGGGCCGCCATTTGTCAACACAAACGGGAACTCGAACACCCGCAGCGAGCCAATCAAAGACAGCGTAACGCAGACGGTGAGCGAAGGGGCGAGCAGCGGCCACTCTATCAGGCGGAACTGTTGCCAGCTCGTCGCTCCGTCTATCCGTCCGGCTTCGAGGAGTTCGCGCGGAATTGCCAGATAACCGGCAAGGAAGATCGTTGCCGTGTAGCCGGTGTACATCCAGATCTGGACTGCGGCTATTGACGCGAGAGCCGTAGTGGGATCGCCGTACCAGACATGCTGCAGACCAGGCAGCCCGATTAGTGCGAGCATGCGGTTCAATGCTCCGTCCGGCGCCAGCAGGTACGAGAAGATGAACGACGACATCAAAGGCGCAACCAATGTTGGTAGCAGAACCAGAGTGCCGATAACTCTGCGGGCGTGCGGCCGCTCGAACAGCGCCCGAGCCAGCAGCAAACCAAATAGATTCTGAAGAACGACCACGATGACCGCATACTGGATCGTGATCAACGTGGCCGAATGAACGTCGGGATCGAAAATCAGTCGTCTATAATTCTCGAGACCAATGAAGTTCGAGCGTGGGCCGCCACTGCTATCCGTCAGGCTCAGCCAAAGCCCCCTCACCAACGGATAGAGCGTGAACAGGCCGTAGGCGGTAAGCGCCGGAAGCAGGAAGCCGATAGCGACGAGTGGGCGCTTAGTGATCAATCTATGCTCCTAACAACTTGTCGGATCGTCGCGAGGGGAGGTTCGTAGGAGGACATTCGCGACGACCCGACCGTTGACGGCCTACTGCTTTCTCAAGCCGATGCTATCCAAAGCCTTGGCCGTTTCTTCAGGAGTGATCTGCCCGAGCAGCATCGCCTGCAGCTTCGAGCCGAGCGCTTCCTGGACGCCGTCGCCAAACCATGTCGACGTCGCCATGTAGGAGAAGTCGCCGGCCCCATAGGACGCGTTGAAGGTCTCGACACCTTCGAACGCTGGACTTGGCGCTCCCTTGAACATACTCAGCCCACCGTCGGCGGTAAGATACTTGAGCGAAATGTCGGGGCGAGCCTGGAACGCCACGTACTTCTTGGCGGCGTCAATGTTTGGTGAGGTCGCACTGATCGTCCAGCCGGCACCCGCGTACATGAAGACCTTCGGGCTTGATCCAGCCGGGCCGGCAGGCACCGCGGTAAACTGGAAATTGATGTTGTTCGCCTTGAGGTCCGAAATGTTCCACATCCCCTGCACCCAAAAGGCCGTCTTGCCCTGCTTAAAGTTGCCTAGACCTTGGGAAAACTCGTCGACCCCAAGCTGCTCCTTCCAGTTGATCAACCCCTTCTGATCGAGCTCCATCATCTGCTGAAGCACAGGGAGCCAGGTGCTGAAGTCCCCTTTGCCATTCCAATAGTCGTCTGCCCAAGTGCTGGGAACCAGCGTGCTGCCCATGTTGAGAAACGTCATGGCGCCGCCCCACCCGAGCTTGTCGGGAACAGCGATTGGCGTATATCCGGCCGCCTTCACCTTGGCGAGGGCGTCGAGGAAACCGGGCCAGTCTGTCGGGACCGAGGTGATGCCCGCCGCGGCCAGCACGTCCATGTTAGTGAACATGCCGATACCCGATCCCAGCAGCGGCATGGCATAGAGCTGTCCTTCATAGCTGAAGAACGGCTTGACCTGCTCCAGAACATTTGCCGCCCAAGGCTCGCTCGAAAGATCGACAAAGTAGCCGTTCTTGGACAACTGTGTCAGTTGCGTGCCTTGCGCCATGATGACATCGGCACTCTTTCCCGCAAGCAACTCGACCTGGATCTTGCTTTCGTAGGCCGTGCCGGCGGGCAGGGCCACATAGTTAAGCTTGATATCCGGGTACTCCGCCTCGAACAACTTATTGATCGCCGGCATGTCTGCTTCCTGGCCTGGCGTTCCCTTGAACGAATAGACCGTCAGGGTCTGGTCCGCGGACAGTGCAGGTACGGCAGCGCTCAGCATGATTGCTGCTCCGGCAGCCAACAGAATTGTCGCCTTGCGGCGCATTAGGTCCTTCATGATTCACTTCCTCCTCAGGGGTTGGGTCGCCGACACGGCAGACCACGGTCTTTCTTTCGCATTCGTCATCGTGAGTTTGCTCACGTAGTCGCACCGTTCTTTTAGCGCGGCGTTTGCGCGGTTCGTCTCGTGCGTCTCCTTTCCTCTAGAAGAACTTTCCACCGACGGTGACCAGCGCTTCCGCGATCTGGCCGAACGGTCGGCCATCCGCTTCCAGGTCGAGGGCAAAGGCCTGCCGACGACCCACAGAAGGCACGAAGATACTGAGCTCACAACTGACCTCTTCCCGTGGCCCCGCAGGCAACGTTGCGACAGCTCTCCGCCAACCCGCGGGGCCCACAAGCGAAACCTTCAGCCTTGAGTTTCGTGGATACGGATTGCGTACGGTCACCGTAACGGTGATGGGCCCGGGTTCGATCAACTGCGTGCGATAGGGCCAGATCCAGCCGCCCCAACTGTCGAGGTCGAAGTGTGTATCTCCGTCGGCAAGCGGCATGATCGCTTCGTGCAGGTCACGGTACTCGGTCGTCCACGCTTTGACCTGATCGAAAAACGATTCGTCGGTTACATATGGCGCCTCATGTCCGTTGAGCACAACGTGGGGGCGCCGGGCGAGTAGCCAGTTGCCACTCTGATCGTAACCGTCGAGCAGGGCGCCATTCGCATAAACATGATTTTGAAACCGCGTTCTTTCAGCAAACGGCCGTTGGCCGGAGAAGAATAGGTATTGGTCGCCGGTGTGCGCAAAGCGCAGGCCATCCGCCTCGAAACCGACAAGCACCGAGAACCGGGTGTGCCCACTCATCGGCGCGAGCTCAAACTCAAATTCCTCCCAGCGCGCCGTTTTCCCGAACGCGAGGCGACGGTCTACCCGGATTGGCTCAGGCGCATTGCAGGGAAATCTGTGCGCCTCGGGCTGAGCCAACAGATCGGCGAATGTCTCGGCCGCCCAGCACTGGGTGCCAAACGTTCGCTGCAGGATCGGAATGGCCGACACATGATCGTCATGGAAGTGGCTGGCTAGGACCACGTCGATCCGGTCGATGCCGAATTGTGCTTTGAGCTGCTCGAGGTCATGCAGCAATGCGCGCCGGTTGGCGGGTGATCCATAGAGAGGAAAGCACAGGCTTCTGGCTTCGTATCCATAATCGATGGCGAGCGCCTTGCCCGATCGGCTGATGAGATAGGTGGTATTGCTGGCCGAAGCGTTGCTGTACCAAACGCTTTGGCTCACGCGGGTGAGGGATCGGTTCTCCAGCGCATCGATACGTTCGACGAGATGCTCGACGAAACTCTCGCGTGGTGCACAGATAGCGCGCAGGTTGGTCTTGAGTGCCTGCAGCGCACTCTCGACACCGGCGCCCATGATCGGCTCGCCAAGGCTCGGACATAGAGTGTCGAACTTCTGCCCGAGCAAGGTATGAGCGCTATAGAATGCGCTGACAGCGCCACCGAGATCCTGATAGTCGTATTGGAGCGGCGCCACACGTGCCACACGCCCATGCGAGTGGATCGCTTCGCCGCAAAAGACGATATGCTGGCCATCGACAGGCGAGATGACAGCCAAGCCGATCTGATGCACCGTTGCGCCAGGCAGCGGAACGACTTCGCAGGCAAGACCGCACAGATTGACGCGATCGTAGTCCAGCAGTGTGCCGGCGATCGTAATCGGCTCGATTGGGATAAATAGATCCCAGAGGTTGTCGTACTTTAAGTATGTCTCTCGGCGGCGATACTTTTCCGCAGGCTCTTCGTAGCTCTCCCTCTCACCGTGCGGCACGAATACCGCGATGCCGCTACGGGCAGCTGCGGCTGCACCAGCACTGTGATCCCTGAAGTAGTGTGTGCAGACGAGCGCCTCGGGACGGAGCGGGAGCTCGTCTAGGTAGTCCATCCACACGCCCGTACCGGCATCGACGATCAGCATGCCTTGCTGTCCCTCGACGGCATAGACGTTGCAGCTATCGCGGAACATCCACACTCCGGGAACTACGGCTGACCAGTTCTCCACCACCACCCCCGCCGCTGCGATATCTGCGGCTGATACCCATCTGCGCCCTCAGGGACACCGTTTCTAATCTACTGGTAACGTTTCGACTTACTGGTATCATCACTTCGCTACTCGATCAAGAGGTAGATTGCGAAAAGTTCAGTGACGCTGCGCCGCTCAAGCGGCATCAATCCCTTCCGGGAGTGCCAATAGAGACAAACTAAGGTTCAGCGAAGCGCGTCGCCGTGAGGTGCCTGAGAGTTATCGTATCGGGGACGCCTACGGTCGTTCCGGAGACGACAAGCGAAAGTTCGGCGATGGAATCCGGCTAGCTTAGCTTAAGCTAGCGCTCGGCATCGGGACTTAACTTCTGCGTCGAGTCGCGCAGAATGAGACTGCATTCCAACGTCATCGCGCGCGGCGGCAGGCTCGGATCGCCGAGACGGGAGAACAGCATCTCGGCGAGGGAATTCGTGATGGCTTCGACCGGCTGCGAGAGTACCGTGATTGCGGGCCGCATGAGCGGAAAGGCCTCGATGTCGTCGAAGCAAATGAGCGAAAGGTCGTCGGGAACGCTTAACCCCCGCTCTTTGATCCATGCAAGCGCGCCGATCGTCATCCGGTAGTTGGTGACGAACAGTGCCGTCGGCGGCCTCGACTGGGACATCAATTGCTCCATCGCATGGTAGCCGCCGTCGGGCAGCCACCGCCCGTCGCGTTCGTAGTCCGATGTGACGGGCACCCCCGCTGCCTCCAGGGCGTCGCGATAGCCGGCGAGACGATCCACGGCGGACGAGGCATCCAGCGACCCGTGAATGATCGCTATGCGAGTGTGGTCGAGATCGAGTAGATGGTTGACCGCCCGCCGGCTGGCATTGCGATTGTCGACGAGGACACGGTCGGCCCACAGGCCACGTAGCTCGTTGTTGTAGAAGATGACGGGAGTCCCGCGCCGGATGAGATCGTCGGTTCGGTCCCGAAGCGGGGCCTCACCCGCAATGAACAGGCCATCCAGGCGCTGCGTCGAAATGAAATCGACGATCTCGTGCATCACCTTGGTGTCGCCGCCGTGGCAATAAGTCACCAGAACCCGGCCGGTCTGACGCAGGCGCGTCGCAAGTCGCTCAAGCACGGCACTGTGAAACTCGTCAAGTACCGGAGCCATGATTCCGATCATGTGGCTCCGGTCACTCTTCATAGCCGCCGCCATCGCATTGCGGCGAAAGCCAAGCTGCTCGATAGCGATCTCGATCCGCTCGCGATTGGCGCGCCGCGTCGGCACGCCATTGAGATACCGCGATACAGTGCTGATTGCCACGCCGGCATCGCGTGCTACATCGACGATGGTGGGTTGGCGGGCTGACCGAACCATGTTCATCTCCGGTCGCTGAACACCACCACCATCGGCACCACCCAGCGCCGTTGGCCTAACCTTCAAACACGACCGCAGCGTGAATTCGAAGATACGGAATCGCGACCTCGACCTGACCGCTGCTGTTGACCTGCCATTCCATCGTCCGCCCCGTCAAGGCGTCATAGACCCGCCGCGGGGGCGCCGGCAGCCGCAACATGGCACGCACCGGACCGATGCTGGGAATGTCTTCGATCATCTCGACGACCCGTGTCGTGCCATCGGCCTCCGGTAGCGCCTTGCCACGTATCTGCGGCGCCCCATAGAGTAAATGAAGGATGTGTCGGTTGTGCCGCGCTTGATGGGTCAGACTGGCCCGCCCCGCCGTAGGTAGGTCCGTGGCTAGCGTTGGCTCGCCCAGCAGACGGTCGATGAGACCGGCAACGAGCGCGCGGTAGAGGGGCTGACCGACTGCACGGTAGAGCCGGAAGATCGGATAGGCGACATATGCTAGCCGCCCGTTCATCGTCACAGCTGCGCCAAGGGGCGACGCCGCCGGATCGTCGGGGGTGTGCTGATGCGAAGAGAAGTGTGCATAGGAGCGGTTAAAATAGGGCGGGCAGACTTCCGCCAGCACATCAGCTCCCGCCGACGCTATTGTTTCCGCCTCGTCGTACATCACGAATGGCGTCGTCGGTAGGGCCGAAGCCAGCTCTCGGCCGGCCTGCACATAGCTAGGATTGAACGCGACGGGAGCGCCGTTACGCCGAATACCGAAGTCCAATGCGAAGTCCCCACCGTCGCCCAAAGTAGAATGCCAGGAGGCCAGGATCGCCCCGCCAGCAGCGACGTACGCCTTCAGCTTTTCCACCAGAGCCGGTTCAGGCGGTATCTCGTCGGGCAGAATGAGCAGCTTGTAGACACTGAAATCGGCCTGCGGGTCGAGCACGTCGAAGAGACGGTGGAGCTCGAGCAGCATTTGCGCCGCGCCGTCGTCGCTGGGGTGATTGCGGGACCGACTCTCGACATAGTGCTCCGCCGACAGGATGCCGATCTCGGAGCATTGCCGCGCATCTTCGACGAACGGCTCGAGGCGCGCAATACGGTCATAGGCCGGTGCGATGGAGCGGTATGTGTCCGGGTTGATGGCTCCGTTCGGATGCAACTGGTCGCCGATCATGCACTTGCTGCCCAGAGCAACCATCTGCGCGCACTCGTACTCTAGCGCGTCGGGATGCTTGAACCCGCCGAACTCGCCCCAACTGGTGTGAAATTTGCCGGTATGGGCGAGAAAGTCGAGGTCTAACGTGGCTGCATAGCGCGCATTGAGGGGGAAGTGATCGTAGCCCCACCCACCGGTTGGCAGGCTTTCGAGCTCAAGGTGGCTGTACGTTGCAAACGACTTCGCGCCGGCTTTTGGAATGTGGCCACTGTTGAAGAATGTGCGCAATCCTGGAAACTCCGCGCGCAAAGCGGCGCTCACTTCTTGGCGGAATGCATCATTGACGGCCTCGTCGTTGCGCAGCCGGTCGACCGGATTCTCGGGATCGAGCCCATCTCTGCGCATGCGTTCGAGGCAAGCTTCGCAGACGCAGTCATTGTGTAGCAGAATGTCGAAGAAGAAGCCCGGCGTATCATACGCGCGCGCGATCTCGCGGGCCTGTTCGAGCACGTAGCTACGTACCCCCCCATGGTTGAGGCAGAGCGCGTGCCACGCCGCACTTAGCTGCTTACCGCTCGAGGTATCGTCGGGCCGCGCTCGGCTGAAGCTATTGCCGGCACTCAGCGCGCGCCATTCAGGATGCACACGGGACGACAGTTCGTCCCACTGCACGGTGATGTAGATCGGCGCCACGATGTCGCGGGCGGCCAGCGCACGCAGCATGTCTCCCATAAGGTCTGTGCGCTTCAGGTTCGGGTGCGGCGTGCCGATATTCGTCGGATAATAAGACCAGCCGTGGTGGCACTTGGCGAAGATCGTCACCGAGTCGACGTGAGCTGACTTCATCGTTTCAGCGAAGACGTCGGGATCGAACGCTGCCCCCACATCCGCGATATGTTCAGAAGTGTGGAAGTCGAGGTGGATCTGGCGATAGCGAAGCGGCTTGTTGGTGCGAGTGTCCATAGCTATTCCTTGTTGCCACTACGGCTCATCGAGCCGCTGGCAAATTGCCGTTCGATCGAACCTGCGTTCACCGATAGCGCCCACCGTCTAACTAAGACGAAACGTTACCACTTTTCTGGAAACATGCAACGGCACAATTGATGTCCTGTAGGGTCCTACCGGGCCGTTGATGCTATGAGGCCCGATCCACCCCGCAGCATGAGTCCATACTTTGGTACTTTTGACCGATTGTTGTCTGACGTCCTTACGCCGATCGAGCTACAGCCCGCAAACGTCGCCGCTACCGGCGCCCGGCAGCCGAGCGCCCCCGACAAGCACCCAAAGAACGCCCTCCGGAGAGGCCCGGAACGCCGCAGATCGCGAGACAAGTTAGTTTGTCTCGCTTCGTCGCTCAAAGCCCGGAACTGCGCGACTTGCCCGACAGTTGGGCAATCTTTCTCCTTTGGCTTCGATAGTGACAGAAAACGACGGCCCTCAGCTCAGATGGTCTACGAGATCGAAGAGGTGGCGCCCTCGCGGGCGCCACCGCAACATCAGGATCGTGACCATGGTCACGACTTAACGGGCGCGACATAGTACCGGCGTACGCCATCGGCACCTTTTTCGCTGATGACGTCGATCCCGAGGCGCTTCTTGACGGCGCCGGAGAGGAACCCGCGGGTGCTGTGCGGCTGCCAGTCGGTTGCAGCAACGATCTCGTCGATGGAGGCGCCGTCCTGGCGGCGGAGCAGGGCAAGCACCTGGTCCTGCTTGGTGGTCTTGCTTTGCGGCACGTGGGCCGCCTTGGCGGCCTTGGGCGCACTCCGGCGCACGATGCGGGGTTTGGTGGATTTGGTCGGCTTCTTGGCCATGCTGGCCTCCTTGTGGTTCGGCCTCGGCGGGATGCCTGGCCTTACCGACAAGGGCCCGGGGGTTCCGGGCGGTGAACCAACACATGCTTGCTGCCGGTCGGCAGTCCAGCGTCAGTTGGTGATCCGGGGCTGGTGAACAGCAACAAGGCTAACGACAGCTGTCGTTCCCTCGGGAAAGGCCAGACATCAGACCTGATTGGCGAGGAGCCTCAGGTCGCGGCCGAAGCGTTTGAGCCGGCGCAGGTCGGCGTCGTCGAGCAGGCTTTCGCTGATCTCGATCTGCCACAGGATCGCACTGAACTTGGCAGCAAGTCCGGCAGCATCCGGGGCAGGGGCGGCGACCATTTGGTCGATGAGGTCAGCTATCTCATCCATCGTGCTCGACCAGGGCTGCCATGCTGCAGAACTCAACGCAATCCGCGGGCATCTGGCCGAATACGGCTGGGTGGCTCCAAAGGGCCCTTCATATGTGACGGTGCTGGTCGACAAGATCGATGGCGAGATGGGCTCGTCGCTGCCAGATGCGGCCACGCCGATCGTGCGGATGATGCTCGATCTGCTCGACGTGCTGAACAGGAAGATCGGGGAGCTGGACAAGGAGATCGCGCTGCGTGCCCGCGAAGACATAATCGCCAGACGGCTGATGACGATACCGGGCGTGGGCCCGATTACGGCTACAGCGATTGCCGCCCTGGCCCCGCCGGCTGAGACGTTCAGCAAAGGACGAGACTTTGCAGCCTGGTTGGGCTGACGCCACGTCAGCACTCGAGCGGTGGCAAGCAAAAGCTAGGATCGATCACGAAGATGGGCGAGAGAACCTTGCGGCGCCTCATCATCATCGGCTGCAGTGCGGTCGTTCGGTACGCGAGTCAGCGAGGTGCGTCAGCAGGCTCGTGGCTCGGGCAGATGATGGCCCGAAAGCCACGTATGTTGGTCGTCGTCGCCCTGGCCAACAAGACAGCGCGTATCATCTGGGCGCTGCTGACGAAGCAAGAGGAATACAAAGCTCCGGTCGCAGCCGCGGCATAGGCCAAGGCGGACCAGAGGTCGCGGAGACGTAGTCGGTCGAAGGAAGGTATGGCGCAACAGTCGGCGAGACAGGGTCGGTAAACCAGGGCAACTCACAGTGCTTCGAGCACGCCGGACTGATCTAGAACCGGTCCACGAACTCCCATACGGGCCCGCAGCTTCTGATGCTGCATCAGAGGCCGGACAGATGGCAGACTCCGACTACGGGCCAACCTTCAAAAACCGCTTGCGTCGTACGGGGCGTCCACAGATGAGTTGCCGAGGAAGTCTAGCCGGTCAGGCACGCTCGAGGCGAGATGACCGCCACTCGCGATAGGTCGTCCCTGCGGGCTGTATCTTCCACTCGATCGGGCCGCTGGCACTCCGTGCGGAGACAATCGAGGCAGCAGCACTGGGACTGGTAAAGAGCACGTCTGTCGTAAAGGGCAGAAGGTCCGGGGACGGACCATCGATCAGCTGACCGGTGGTCAGGAGGCGGTCCCGCAGGGCTGCATAACCCGCCGGGAACGTGCCGCTCGGCGTCCGACGCGCAGTGGAGCCGGCGAACACCACGAAGCCATCCTCGGTCTCCTGGCCCGTGGCCGCCGCACCAGCCGTGGCGAATGTGAAGATGGGACTGTCCAGATTGTCGGGGGCGGCCCTTCCTACGGCGGGAGCGGTCGTCGGTCTTGTCTTACGCCGGAACAGATCGCAGCCAAGGACTGGCAGGACCAAGGCCGCATTTTCGACGAACGTGTCCATGTCGGCCCGGTCCGCCTCCGGCAGACGCTGGAAATCAGGATGGGTGTCATTGGTGAGAGAGACCGAGCCGGCTTCCTGCGTCAGCATGATCAGCCGGCTCTCTAGGTAGCGCACATGCCCCTTGGTCAAAGCCTCATGCTTCCAGCGCAGCCGCATTTCTTCAGGCCGTCCCAAGGCGCGGACGCCGCGACAACGCCGAGTCTTACCGTGCCGACGCGGGGCAGACATCGGATATCAAGGTGGACGCGCCAGAGACCCGCCCCTCGACTTAGCTAGACCCGGCTCGTTGCCCTTCCGCCGCGGCTGGCCCGCCAGCTCCATGGGCTGGTCTTGGTTGCCACCAGTCGAGGGTCGCCCACAGGTAGTCCTCATTTTTGATAAATACGTGCCAGCACCGCACGGTGAGCCTGCGCGCCAGGGCCACGGCAGCGATCTGGTGGCCGCGCCGGGAACGCACTCGCACGAAGAAGGCGTGCCACGGTCCCGGTGCCTTGGCCGCCGCCCAGGCCGCTTCCACCAGCATGGAGCGGGCATGGCTGCGGCCAAGCCTTGCCCGGGGGTTGAGGCCTCTTGGGCGCGCATGAGTGGCGCGGCTTGCTTGGCATATGCCGCGGCTGACACCGCGATGGCTCAGCCGCGTCCAACGAGGGGCATCTTCGTCGCCATGATGGTCATCGTCAGGATGTTGGCCTCCAGCGGTAGGACTGCCATGTTGGCAACGGCTTCGCCAACCAGCTCCGGATCGATGGTTGGCTCCAGCGCGAGCGAGCCATTGGCCTGTAACACGCCCCTGGCCATCTCGCGTGTCATGGCGGTACCGGCATTTCCGATGTCGATTTGACCACACGCGATATTGAACGGCCGGCCATCAAGCGCCGACGACTTCGTCAGCCCAGTGATGGCATGTTTGGTAGCCGTGTACGGCACCGAGTGTGGACGGGGCGTTGTGGCTGAAACCGATCCATTGTTGATGATGCGGCCACCTTGTGGATCCTGCCGTTTCATCTGGCGGAAAGCCTCGCGAGTGCAAAGGAACGCACCAGTTAGGTTCGTACCAACCGCCTGGTTCCAGAGCTCAACATCCAGTTCATCGATCGGGATCGAAGGGATGGACACGCCGGCATTGTTGACAAGCAAATCCAGTCGACCGAAGCACCGCACCACCGCGTTGAACAGAGTAGCTACATCGGGGGCGGCGGAGATGTCCGCGGGGCAAACGAAAGTGTTGCCGCCGAGCGCACGCGCAGTCTCTTCGAGGATTTCGCGGCGACGCCCAGTTAACGCTACGGCGAATCCTCTGGCCAGCAGCGATTTCGTGATGGCCTTGCCAACGCCGGTTCCAGCGCCCGTTACGAGTGCGATGCTGGTCACGTGACCCAACCTCCCAAGTCGAGAGTGCTACGTTGACCCAGATGCGGCGTGTCGACCTTAGCCATCCCAGCCAAGATGGCTCAAGAAGTCACGAGTACGCGCGGTTTCAGGATTCTCGAATATCTGCTCAGGCGAACCGTGCTCCAAAATGGTGCCGTGTTCGAACACGGCGACACGGTCGGCGACACGTCGTGCGAACGCCATCTCGTGCGTCACGACGATCATGGTCATGCCCTCTTCGGCGAGTGCTTTCATGACGTTGAGAACCTCGCCGATGGTCTCGGGATCGAGAGCTGAAGTCGGCTCGTCGAACAGCATGACCTCAGGCTCCATGGCCAAGGCTCGGGCGATCGCGACTCGCTGTTGCTGGCCTCCCGATAGATTGCTTGGAAAGCTGTCAACCTTGTCCGCCAGATTCACCTTCGCGAGGAGTGCTCGGGCGCGTTCGCGCGCTTGAGTTTTGGGCATGCCGAGAACCGTCATCGGTCCGATAGCGACATTGTCGAGTGCCGATTTATGCGGAAAGAGCTCAAAGTTCTGGAACACCATGCCCATTCGCTGCCGAACCTTCCGAATGTCCCGGTCGACACTCGGCAGCGCACGTCCGTCAAAGTAGATAGTGCCGCCGCTGATCGGCTCAAGCGCATTCGTGCAGCGCAGCAATGTCGACTTGCCCGATCCTGAGGGGCCGATCAGGCAGACCACCTCGCCGGCATCGACGCGCAGCGACACTTCATCCAGCGCGACGAACTCGCCATAGAGCTTTCTGACCTTCTCGTAGATCAGCACGGGCGACGGCGTCGAGCCGCTCTCTTTTGGTGCGATCATGGTCATTCCGCTACCTTGAATTTGCTGTGTATCCAGTCGACGAGTTTCGCTTGCGGATAGCCAAGCAGCCAGTAGATCACCGCCATCGCGGTCAGCATCTCCATGACGCGGAAAGTCTGAGAGCGGATCTGCAGAGCCACGTGGGCCAGCTCTCCGACGGCAATGACGGAAACTAGTGACGTGTCCTTGAATAGGGAAACCCAGGTGCTGGCGAGAACCGGAAGGACGCGCCGGGTCGCCTGTGGAATGACGATCTCCCGCATGACCTGCCAGCGGCTCATGCCGAGAGCGAGGCCCGCATTGACCTGTCCTTCCCGGATCGAATTGATGCCGGCCCTGAACGTCTCGCCATTGTAGGCGGAGACGTTGAGACAGAGCGCGATGAGGCCGGTCTCGAAGGCCGCAATCTGGATGCCGAGCACGATGGGCATCACGTAGAACGCCCAATAGACCACCAGGATGAGCGGCAGGTTCCGGAAGAGCTCCACGAAACACAAACTGATCGTCGAGAGGATGCGCGAGCGCGACAGCCGCATCATCGCCAGTATGATGCCGCCCGGAATGGCGACGATCATCGTGATGACGGTTAGCGCGATCGTCAGCAGGACGCCGTGCAGCAGATCCTCGCGATACTCCCAGACGATGCTCCAATCGAGGGTCATGACCGCCCCAGATGCGCCACGCGCCGATAGAGAAGATCGATGAGCCGTGTCGCTGGGACTAGCAGCAGGAAATAGATCAACATGGCTGCGGTGAACACTTCGATGGGGCGGAAGCTCTGCCCAGCCAAGGTTTCGGAGCGCCGAAGCAGCTCGGGAACGGCGATGACGGAGGCAATTGCCGTATCTTTGATGGTGACTGAGACGATCGAGCCGAACGCCGGCAGCATTCGAACCAGGGCCTGCGGCAGGACGATCACGCGGACGACTTGGGCGGTGGACATACCGAGTGCGAGCCCCGCCCTTGTCTGCCCTTCGCGCACGGATTGGATGCCGGCACGGATGATCTCCGCGACATAGGCAGCAATGTGAAGGGACAGCGCGACGGCAGCGGACCAGAACGGGGATAGATTGAGCCCCGTCAGGAGCGGCATGGCGAAGTAAATCCAGACCAGGACGACCAGAACCGGGATGGAGCGCATCGTATCGATATAGAAGACGAGCGGGACGCGGAGCCACGCGGATCCATAGACCCGACCGAGTCCGACAGCCGCGCCGAGGGCGAGACTTCCCAGCATTGTCCACACGGACAGCATCAGTGAAATGCCGACGCCGTCGAGCAGATAGCGCCAGCTATCGACTACCGGTGAGAAATCGAATTCCAAGAGACATCCCCGCTGGTCGCGTTCAGTGGCGCGGTCCTGCGCGGTAACGCAGGGCCGCACCGCTTGTCAGAGGCTATCGACGATGCGGCGCTCGTCGGCGAGGAGTGTCGGCTCCATCGCCTTGGATACCGCGCGCAGCCATTCGAGATAGACGTCTTGACCCTTGTCAATGGCCAGGCCGACGGGGGCCGCCTTCTCCGTGCTGTCCTGACAATCGTTCTCCGCTGGCAGGACCTTAAGACCTTTGACCTTCTTGTTGAGGCTGGGCCACGTGACGCGGTTGATCGCGACGGCATCCGCGCGCCTGGCCATGATCTCCTCGATCGGAGCGGTGGAGCTCGCCCCGGTGATGCCGCGCAGTTGCGCGTTCACGAAACGCTCCTTGATCCAGGGCTCCTCGCCGCCACCGGTGATGTAGGCGATGACGAATTTGGGATCGTTGAGCTCGTCCACCGAGGTGATGGCCGCGAAGGCAGGATTGTCGGCGCGACCGAACATGCACACGCTGGTCTGCGAGTAGATGACGAAGTCCACCACCTTCAGACGCTCCTCCGTTTGGGCGAGCGCCGTGATCGTCATGTCGACCTGGTTCGAGGCCAACACCGGAATCCGGGTTTCGTTCGAGACGGCCACCGGTTCGACCTCGACCCCGAGCAGCTTGGCATATTCACTTGCGAGCAGCCAGGCCGGGCCGCTCCATTGCGGGCCGGAGCCGGTGGTGTTCTCGATGAGCCAGGGCACGTTGGCCAGAACGCCCACGCGCAGAACACCCGCCTTGCGGATCGCGTCGATACGTGGACTGGCGCCCTCGGCGGGCGCCGTGGGCATATCTTGCGCGAGCGCGGTGAAACTCGCCATCACGACTGCGAGCCCGAAACCGAATGCTGCCATACGGTTGATGATATTCATGGTTCCTCCTGCGGTTAAAGGCGCATCGCTGGGCACCCTTTCCTTGCAGCCGAAGTCCACCATGTCGGTGAGGCCGGTACCAGTAGAGGATCGTCGCCGCTGATGGTTTCTTATCGGGCCGACATGGCGCGCCGGGAACGATGCAAACCGTCGGACCGCGAAAGGGCTGTACGCCAATCCAATTGACCGCGACGTTCCAGTCTCTATTCTGGCAAGTGCAGGATGGCACGGGCGACCCACTGAACGAGCACACCGATGCGCGGCACGTGAACTCTCTCGCTGGCGGTCACCCGGAGCGGCACCAGACATGGACTTCTCAGCGCCAGAGCTCAGCGACGAGACCGCCGCCCGCGAGTGGCTCGAGGCGGCCATGTGGCCGGCGGGGCCGGTCTGTCCTCACTGCGGCGAGCGCTCCCACATCACGCGACTGGCGGGCGGCAGCCACCGCCGCGGATTGCACAAATGCAATACGTGCAACGGCCATTTCACCGTTACCGTCGGCTCGCTGTTCGCGCGCAGCAAAGTGCCCTTGCATCTCTGGCTCAGGGCCATCCGATACCTTGTCGACGCCGATACGGCCAATCCAGCGGCCGGTCTCAGCGCGGCGCTCGAGCTTTCGGCCAAGACGACCAGCTATCTGGTGCAGCGCATCGTCATGGCCGTGGCCGCCGGAACATTTCCATCGATCATCGGGCCCGATGAGATGGTGCGCCTCGTGCGGGCCTGCCGGACGCTCGACAGGTCGGGCGGCAAACGCGACGTCGTGGTGCCGGCACTGGCAGCGCGATCGGCGGGGGGCAGCAAGGCGCCGCCGCTCGCAGACGGGCCGGCCTCGCTCGGTGCGCGCGCGTCCCATGTCATGGACGAGAGGCGCGCTTACAAACACAGCCCGGCCACCGAGATCACGAATCGCGGCCGCCAAGAGGTCACCGGCGTGCTGGTCAGCGCCGCGGCCTACCTGCCGGGCAGCCCCATGCTCAACCGCTTGACCGCTCGCCTGCAATCCGCCGCCAGGATGGTCCTGATCGTCGAAGTCGGTTGCAGTGAAGACGCCGACGCCGCGGTGCTGCAGCTCCTGCATCACGGCGTGCACAGCATCCTGTCGCTCCATCATTCGCCCTCGGATGAGAGTGCAGCGGACTGTTCCCGCGCCGATGTGCCGCTGGTGGTGCTTTCCCCCGAGGCTGGCCGTGCCGAGGGCGCCTTCTACATATCATGCGACAACGAAGCGGCCGGACGACTGGGCGCGGACGCTCTCATCTCGGGCGAACATGCGAATATCGCCTATATTCGTGGCCCCAGGAAGCTTCGGAGCGACGAGGATCGCCTCCGCGGTCTGGTGCATCGGCTGGAGGAGTGCGGCGGTCGCTTGTGGGCCGTCGACGAGGGTGGGCTGACATATGAAGATGGATATGCCGCCGCATCGCGCCTCTTTACCGCCCACACCAAGCCCGACGCCTTGTTCTGCCATAACGATCTCGTTGCCATGGGAGCGCTGGACGCCGTTCGCACCGAATTCAGGTTGAGCGTGCCACGCGACGTCGCGGTTCTTGGCTTCGGCAATCTGAGCATGTCGTCGTGGCCCACATACCAGTTGGACACCATCGAGCAACCGGTCGAGGACATGATCGACGCCGCGCTGACGTTGCTCCAACTCTCTCACGAAGATCGGGAAAGCCGGGGTCGATCCGAGTTGTTTGCCGGGCGATTGCTGCGACGAAAGACGATCAGGACTCCCTCCTAGCCGCAAGGACCACGGACGATAGGCATGAAGAAGGTACTTGTCATCCAGGCGCTGCACGATGATGGACTGCGCCTCATGCGCAAGCGCCGTGACGTCCGGTTCGAAGTTGTCCCCGATCCGACCGATTCCATTCTGCGTGACCGGATACGCGATGCCGATGCGGTCATCGTACGAGGGTCGCTGCTCACGGGCTCCGTCATCGAGAGCGCAAGCCGACTGCAGATCGTCTCACGGCAAGGCAGCAGCATCACCAATCTCGATATGGCGATGTTGACGGCTCGACGGATCCCTGTCGCCATCTCGGGTACCGCCATCGCGTCTTCCGCCGCGGAGCAGACCCTGTTCCTGATGCTGGCCCTGGCCAAGCACGGTCTGGCCCATGACGCGGCCACCCGGAACGATAATTTCGAGATTCGCGAGGATCGCCACGCCATCGACCTTCTCGATCGCGTCCTTCTGATCGTCGGCTTCGGCCGCGTCGGACGCGAGGTCGCCAGGCGCGCTCTGGCTTTCGGTATGCACGTCCTCGCCCACGATCCCTTCGTCGAGGACGCGGTGATCGTGACCCATGGGGCGACCCCCGTTCCGGAGTTCCGCCGTGTTCTCGGCAAGGCCGACTTCGTCTCGCTTCACACCCAGGCCAGCGCGCAGACGCACAACCTCATCGGGGCCGACGAGCTGGCCCTGATGAAGCCGACGGCGTTCCTGATCAATGCGGCCTGGGGCGGATTGGTGACGGAGATGGCGCTGTACGAGGCCCTCGCCACCGGCCGCCTCGCGGGAGCCGGTCTGGATGTGTTCGTCGGACTGCGCCCATCGCCCGACAACCCGCTGCTGCGGCTCAAGAACGTTGTTCTCAGTCCGCACAGCGGCTCGCAGACACGCGAAGCCGTCTCCCGAAACTCGAGGATGGCCGTCCAGAATGTCCTCGATGCTTTCGATGGCACGCTCAATCCGGAAGTGGTGGTCAATCGCGAGGTCCTGAGGCCCTGATCCGGCCACGGCGGCGCGCCTCGGTATGCGAGCCGCGCAGGTATGTGATCGTTCGGTGCGTCGCGTCATTTTCGATAACAAACCAGCGACGACCCGATGTCGCCACTGGCACCGGTTTCGTCGATGTGGTGCATTTTGGCCTGCGGGGACAAGATGCCCGCCGTCGAACGGAACGAAGCAATGCGAAAGAACAACGCTCTGGAGATATGGAAGGACGGCGGTGTCGTCATCAATGGCTGGCTGCATAATCCGAGCTCGTTCAGCGCGGAAATGATGGCGCATCACGACTATGACTGCCTGACCATCGATCTGCAGCACGGCATGATCGACTTTCAGGTCGCCGTGACCATGCTCCAGGCCATATCGACCGCATCGCCAACTCCCTTGGCGCGCGTTCCTCATAATGATCCGGCGATCATCATGAAGCTGCTCGACGCCGGCGCCTATGGCATCATCTGCCCGTTCGTGAACACCCGCGAGGAATGCGAGCGGTTCGTCGGAGCCTGCCGGTATCCGCCCCACGGCTATCGCAGCAACGGTCCGCACCGGGCCGTTCTGTATTCGGGCGGTGGCTGGTCGGACTATACCGAGCACGCCAACGAGATGATCGCCGCCATTGCCATGATCGAGTCCAGCGAAGGGCTCGAGAATGTCGACGCCATTCTCAGCGTGGAAGGCTTGAACGCGGTTCTGATCGGCACGACCGATCTGGCGTTCAGCCTTGGATGCTCGACCACGTTCGGCGACATCGATCCGCAGGTCCGGGACGCGATCGAGGTCATCATGGCGACAGCGAAGAAATACGGGTGCAAGGTGGGCACGATCTCGCCCGATGGACTGGGTGCCAAACGCGCCGTTCAGAATGGCTTCGACATGGTGACGCCCGGCACCGAAACGTCGATCATGCAGGCGGCCGTCGCGGGTCAGATCGAGATCGTGCGGGCTGGATTGAACCGTGCCTAAACTCCTCATCCTTGGCGACATTCACGCCGAGGGGCGAGCGCTGCTGGCGTCGCGGCCCGACATGCAGTTCGAGATCGTCGCCAGTCCGAGCGAGGTGGATGTTCGGAACGGCATGCGCGATGCGGAAGCCGTCATCCTGCGCAAGGCCGATTTGCGCGCCGACACGATCGGCCTGGCAAGCCGCCTGCGGATGATCTCGCGGCACGGCGTGGGGCTAGACAATATAGATATGGACGCCGCCACCGCGAGAGGCATTCCGGTCAGCGTGGTCGGCGATGCGAGTTCGTCCTCGGTGGCCGAGCATGCCATGCTGCTGATGCTGGCGGCCGCGCGCCGGCTGCATGCGGCGGAACGTCTGGCGCGCACCACCGACCCCGGAACGAGGGCGGACTTCATCGATCGCCGCAACCATCTGGGCATGTCGGACCTGGCGGGCAAATGCGTGCTCATCGTCGGCTTCGGGCGCATCGGCAGAGGCGTGGCGAAGCGATGCGCCGCCTTCGAGATGTCGGTCATCGTCGCCGATCCCTTCGCGACGACGGACGCGTACAGGCACGTCGTGGACTTCAACAGCGCGCTTCCAGAGGCGGACGTCGTCGTTCTTTGCCTCCCCGCCGCCGCGCAGGCGTCGCCGCTCATTGGCGCCGGGGAACTGGCCCGCTTCAAGTCCGGCGCCATATTGGTGAATGTCGCGAGAGGCAGCCTTGTCGACGAGCAGGCTCTCGCCGACGCCCTGCGCAGCGGTCACTTGCGAAATGCGGCGACCGATGTGTGGGCGCACCTGCCACCGGCGCTGGATCATCCGTTCCGGGCGTTCGAGGACATGGTGCTGACACCTCATTGCGCGCCGCTGACTGAGGAGTGCATGGCCAGAGTCGCGGTGCTCTCGGTGCGGAACGTTCTGGACTATTTCGATGGCCGGCTCGATCGCCGCTTCGTCGTCAATCCAGAGGTGCTGGGTTGACGATCCAGGGGCCATGAGCGTGCGCAAGACGATCCTGATTACCGGCGCGAGCGGGAGCATGGGCGGGAAAGCGCGCCGATATCTCGAGGCACTAGGTCGGTACGATCTGCGCCTGTTCACCTATCGCAATCCGCATGACGACCCGGCCCTGGTGCAGGCCGATCTGTCGGTGTGGGACGAGAACTGGGTGCGACAGTTCGAGGGGGTGGACGTTGTGCTGCATATGGCCGCCGATCCGTCGCCCACCTCGTCCTGGGAGTCGATTCAGCGGCTCGATATCGACATGCTGCTGAACGTCTTCCTCGCTACGGCCAAGATGAAGGCGAAGCGGTTGGTCTTCGCCAGCTCGAACTGGGTGCTGGCCGGGCATAGATTCGATGATGAGCCCCTGTCCCTCGAGACGTCACCGTTTCCGATCAATCCCTACGGTTCCGCCAAGCTGTTCGCCGAGCGCTTCGGCAAGGCGCTGGCGGAGCGCGAGGGGATTTCGGTCATCTGCCTTCGTATCGGCTACTGCCGGCGCGACGTTGCCGAGAACCGCCCCGGACCGGATATGCGGTTGGGCCGATGGGGCCAGCAGATGTGGCTCAGTGACGGGGACTGGGAACGGCTCGTCGAGCGATCCATAGACGCCGAGGACGTATCCTTCGCGGTGGTCAATGCGGTCTCCGACAATGCGGGCATGCGCTGGTCGCTCGATGAGGGCGAGCGTCTGCTGCAGTGGCGTCCGCGGGATCGGCATGTGCCGGTGACGACGCTGCCGATGCGGGTCACGGAATGGTTCGCCAGGCGGCGGTACCGCCAGATAAGGCGCTGGCTCGGCAGGTTCCCGGGCTGGACCTGGTAGGGGCGGGGCGACATGAAGATGCAGATCGATGTCGTGGCCGATGTCAAGACTATCGTGGGGGAGGGACCACTGTGGGACGTCGAGACGCAGCGGCTCTACTGGGTCGACATATTCGACCGGCGCGTGTTTCGGACGACCTTTGACGGACGTGAGATTCGGGCCTGGGACGTGCCGATGAAGATCGGGTGCATGGCGCTCCGGCGTGGCGGAGATGGCGCGATCGTTGGCCTGGAGCGCGGCTTCCATCTGCTCGATTTCAGGAGCGGGACCGTCGAGCTCATCGAGGACCCTGAGCCGGACAAGCCCGCCAACCGGATCAATGACGGCAAGGTCGACAAGCAGGGGCGCTTCGTCGCCGGCTCGATGGAGACGCAGAAGCAGGGCCCGAGCGGCGCGCTTTATCGCGTGGACGCGGACCTTTCGGTCCACAGGCTGGAGGGAGGCTTCACCGTCCCCAATGGACCTTGCTGGAGTCCGGACGGAGGCACCTTCTATGTCTCGGACAGCTGGTCCGGCGAGATCAGGGCGTACGCGTATGATCAACTGCATGGCACAATCGGCGACCGGCGCACCTTCGTCCGCGTCGACGCATCCGATGGTGCTGCAACCGACGGTGCTACCGTCGATGCCGAAGGCTGCGTCTGGAATGCGCTGGCCCATGGCGGCAGGATCGTCCGCTACACCCCATCGGGGGAGGTCGAACGCGTCATCGAGATGCCCGTGAAGAAAGTGACGAGCGTGATGTTCGGCGGCCCGAACCTCGACATCCTCTATGTGACGTCTATGGCCAAGCCGGCGCCGCGTCCTTCCCCTGACGACGGAGTACTGGGTGGCTCGCTCTTCGCGATCACCGGCCTGGGCGTCGAGGGGCTCCCCGAATCGCGTTTCGCCGGTTGATCGAAGGATATATTGCAATGGACAGGATCGGATTCATCGGCCTTGGCACAATGGGCGCTCCAATGGCAGGGCACCTGCTGGAGGCGGGATATGAGGTGATCACCTCCGACCATCGCTCCCGCCCGCCCGCCGGCCTCGTCGCCAAGGGACTGGGCACCGTGTCGCGGCTGGATGCGGTGGCGCGCGCGGCCGACGTCATTATTTTGATGGTTCCCGACACGCCGCAGGTCGAGGAGGTGCTGTTCGCCGAAAGCGGAATCGCTGCGGGTCTGTCAGCGGGCAAGCTGGTTATCGATATGAGTTCCATCTCGCCGGTCGCGACCAAGGCGTTTGCCAGCCGCATCAAGGCGCTCGACTGCGACTACCTCGACGCGCCGGTATCGGGTGGCGAGATCGGCGCCAAAGCGGCGTCGCTGTCGATCATGGTCGGTGGCGCGGAGGGCGCCTTCGAGCGCGTCCGCCCGATCCTGAGCGTGATCGGGAAGAATATCACTCTAGTCGGCCCAAGCGGTGCCGGCCAGACGGCCAAGATCGCCAACCAGATCGTCGTCGCCCTTACGATCGAGGCGGTCGCGGAGGCCCTGGTGTTTGCTTCCAAGGCAGGCGCCGACCCAGCAAAGGTACGGCAGGCCCTGATGGGCGGCCTTGCCAGCTCGCGCATTCTCGAAGTGCATGGCGAACGCATGATCACACGCAGCTTTGCGCCGGGATTTCGCATTGAGCTGCACCAGAAGGATCTCAATCTCGCGCTCGAGGGCGCGCGGTCGCTCGGCGTCGCGCTGCCGAACACCGCAATGACCCAGCAATTGTTCAACGCCTGCACGGCCAATGGCGGCCAGATGGAGGACCATTCGGCTCTGGTGCGGGCGTTGGAGCGCATGGCTGGGCAGGAGGTGGGTGCCGACAAAGTGAGAAGCGGCGGGCAGGCGGCGAAAAAGTGAGCAATCGGCTGACTGCAAATGTGAGCTTCTTGTTCGAGGAATTTCCGTTCATCGACCGCTTTGACGCAGCGTACGCGGCCGGCTTCGGGCTGGTAGAATGCCATTTTCCGTACGGCATGCCTGTCGACGTGTTGAAAGGCCGACTGGAGAAGGCGGCAGTTCGTCTGACAGGCATCAATACCTCTCCCGGCGACGCGGGTGCGGGCGAGTGGGGACTGGGCGGCGTTCCGGGCCGACAGCGCGATTTCATCGCCCATTTCGACGAAGCCTTGCGCTACGCGTGCCGGCTGGGGTCGAACACGATCCACGTGATGGCGGGTGTCGTCGAATCAAGTGAGCGCCCGGCGGCGCGCGAAACGTTGCTCGAGAACCTCAAATACGCGGCGGCCAGGGCGCGGGACGAAGGCATAACCTTGCTGCTGGAGCCGCTGAACAAACGGGACAGGCCAGGCTACCTGCTCAGCACGACCGACGAGGTCGCCGAGATCATCGCCAGCGCTGGCGCGCGTAACCTGGCGCTGCTGTTCGACATCTACCACGTGCAGATCATGGAAGGCGACCTGACTACGCGGCTGGAGCGCTACCGCGACATCATCGGTCATGTGCAGATATCGGCCGTGCCGGATCGAGGCGAGCCAGATTGCAGCGAGGTCGCCCTCGGACACATTCTGGGGACGCTGGATGCGATCGGCTATTCCGGCCTGATAGGGCTCGAGTATCGGCCTCGCGGCTCAACGACCGCCGGGCTGGGATGGATAGAAGGATTTGCTTCGGCACTACGAAAATGAGCAGCGCGAAGGGCGTCGTCGCTGGTCGTCGGCAAACGTACAGAAGACAAGGAGGGCGCGATGCCGGGACTTCGCAAAATGGTCAGGGAAGGCACCGGGCTGCTTGCCGTCTTCTCGATCCTGCCACGGGTGGAAATGATCGAAGCCATTGCTATTGCGGGCTTCGACGCGGTCATCATCGATTTGGAGCATGGTCCCATCGAGGTTGGCGACCTTCCTCAGCTTACCCTTACCGCCCGGGCGCACGGACTTTCTTCCATTGTCAGGGTGAGGGAGAACAATCCGTCGCTGATCGGGAGTGCGCTTGATGCAGGAGCCAATGGCGTTCTTGTGCCGCAGGTCGGATCCCGTCGTGAGGCGGAGGCAGTGGTTGCCGCGGCCCGCTTTGCCCCGGAAGGTGCCCGCGGTGCCAACCCGTGGGTGCGGGCCGCCGCGTTCCAGGGCGGCCCGGACTGGTTTGCGGCAGCAAATGAGAGTGTCGCGATCCTGGTGACGATCGAGGGTACGGACGGCATCGCATCGGCACGAAGCATCATCGAGACGCCAGGACTCGACGGCGTGTTCATCGGCCCCGTCGATCTCTCGAACTCATTGGGCGTTCCGGGCCAGATCGATCACCCGCTCGTGGTCGCCAAGAGCTCGGAGGTGATCGATCTGGCGCGCGAGCGCTCTATGGCGGTGGCGATGTTCGCGCCGACGCCGGACGGCGCCAGGAAATGGTTGGCGAGGGGAGTCACTATGGCCGTGGTCGGTGTCGACGCCGGCCATCTTGTAGCTGCGCTGAGCGATATTCGGAAGCGGGCAAGCAATGAACAAGGCGGCCTGGCCACGACGGTGGAAGAAGAGGAAAGAACATGACTCCAGCAGTATCGACGGATGCGAAGACAGATCGGCGCACCAAGGTGGCGATCATTGGCTCCGGCAATATCGGCACCGATCTCATGATCAAGATCATGCGGACGAGTGCGACGCTCGAGGTCGGCGCCCTTGTGGGGATCGATGAACGATCCGACGGGTTGGCTCGGGCGCGGCGGCTTGGCGTCGCAACCACTGCGGACGGTGTCGAAGGGCTCCGGCGTCTCGAGGTCTATTCCGATGTCAGTCTGGTGTTCGACGCCAGTTCCGCATCGGCGCATCAGGCGCATGCCCCTATTCTGCTCGCCGACGGAAAGCGGGTCGTCGATCTCACGCCGGCCGCGATCGGCCCCTATGTGGTCCCGTCGGTCAACATGGATGAGCATCTGGGCGGTCAGATCGTCAACATGGTCACTTGCGGCGGTCAGGCCACAGTCCCCATCGTCGCGGCGATGGCACGCGTCGCGCGTGTCAGCTACGCCGAAATCGTGGCATCCATCGCGTCGCTCTCCGCCGGGCCGGGCACACGGGCCAACATCGACGAATTCACGGAAACAACCGCGCGCGCCCTTGAGGTGGTCGGCGGTGCGGAGCGCGGCAAGGCGATCATCGTGCTAAATCCCGCGGAGCCGCCGCTCATCATGCGGGACACGGTTTACGGACTGGTCGAGACATCGGACACGGACGCGTTGCGGCGCGCCATAGAAGATAGGGTGGCCGAAGTGCAGCGATATGTTCCGGGCTACAGGCTCAAGCAGGACATTCAGTTCGAGCCGATCTCGCACAACGAGCCGCTTTCCATCCCCGGTATCGACGCCCCTCTCAGCGGAACGAAGGTTACCGTCTTTCTCGAGATCGAAGGCGCAGCGCACTATCTACCCGCCTATGCGGGAAATCTGGACATCATGACATCGGCGGCGCAACGGACCGGCGAACGGCTCATCATGAAGAACGAGCGGGAGGCCGCAAGATGACTCGGCTTTACATACAGGACGTGACACTGCGCGACGGGATGCATGCGATCAGGCATCAGTACGAGGTAGACAAGCTGACCGATATCGCCATGGCTCTCGATGCTGCTGGTGTCGATGCCATCGAGATTGCGCACGGCGATGGGCTGTCGGGCTCGAGCTTCAACTACGGGTTCGGCCGGCACACCGATTGGGAGTGGATTGGCGCAGTGGCCGATCGGCTCAAGCACGCGCGGTTGACGACATTGCTGCTGCCCGGAATCGGAACGAAATCCGATCTGAAACGTGCCCTCGATCTCGGCGTGAAATCCGTGCGGGTGGCAACCCATTGCACTGAGGCCGATATTGCGGCGCAGCACATCCACTATGCCCGGAAGATCGGCATGGATGTGGCTGGGTTTCTGATGATGGCCCATATGAGCACTCCACAAGCCCTTGCCGGTCAGGCAAAGCTGATGGAAAGCTACGGCGCCCATTGCGTCTACGTCACGGATTCGGCGGGCGCGTTGACCATGGGTTCGACCAAGGAGCGGGTTCGCGCCCTGCGCGACGCACTTCAGGACGGCACCCAGGTCGGGATCCACACGCACAATAATCTGTCACTGGGCGTGGCGAATGCGATAGTGGCGGTTGAAGAGGGCGCGTCTCGCGTCGACGCATCGCTTGCCGGCATGGGAGCCGGCGCCGGCAATGCCGCGCTGGAGGTTTTCGTAGCGGTCGCCAAGACACTCGGCCTCGATACCGGATGCGATCTGTTTGCCCTGATGGACGCGGCCGACGACCTCGTCAGGCCGATCCAGGACCGCCCGGTCAGGGTCGACCGCGAGACTCTCTCCCTCGGCCATGCCGGAGTCTATTCGTCCTTCCTGCGGCACGCGGAGAAGGCGTCGCACCTATACGGAGTAGATCCGCGTTCGATACTGATCGAATTGGGCAAGCGTCACATGGTCGGTGGGCAAGAAGACATGATCGTTGACGTTGCTCTCGATTTGGCTCGCGAGCGCGACCGAGCAGCGATCGTCGGTGCAGCCGGGGCCTGAGGGTTACTGTTGCTACGCAGCCGGACTATCATGGAGGTTCTCATGAACTATGCCCCTGGGTTTGATCCTCGGCCTGCCGCCCTGCGTCTCGCCAATGCTTGGGCGAGGGGAGCTGTCCTAGAAGGACTGCCGGAGAATGAGCGCCCGCGCTCCATCCAGGATGGGTATGCCGTTCAGATCGAGGTTCAGCGGATGCTCGATGAGCCCCTTGCAGGGTATAAACTTGGCATGTCAAGCGTCGCAGGTATGCGCGCGAGCGGTATCGGGCGGCCAGCTTGGGGCTTCATGACAAAGCCAAGAGTTCACCGCAACACCGCATGCCTGCCGGCGCCCCCCTCAGGTAACATCCTTATGGAACTTGAGGTCTGCTTTCGGCTTGGCGACAAGGTGCCTGCTGCTGGCGCCACCCCTGCCCAAAAGCTTGCCAGCGTTGAATGCGCCTATGTTGGCTTCGAAATCGTGAGCAGCCGGTTTGCGGATCGGCTTGTCCATGGCGTGCCAAGTTTTCTTGCCGACGACGTGGGCTTTTGCGCGTACGTCATTGGCGATGAGATTGATCGGAGCGATTGGCTGGCGACATTTGCAGCACCAGCAGTCATAAATCTGGATGGCGAGCGCTACTGCGAGAATGCGCAAGCGGAGGCACGCACCGACCCCGTGGAGGCCCTTTCTCTTTTCATCGATGAAGCAGCGTCGACTGGGTTGCCCCTTCGGCCTGGAATGTTGATAACGACCGGCAATCTGGTGGCATCCAAAGAGTCGCCGTCGAAAGGTTTTTTCGCCGGGCGCCTCGCAAGCCATTGCGTCGGCTGCACGATCGAATAGCCGTCTTGGCCCGGGGGTAAGAGCAGTGACGCGTAGGCGGCGCTGCGGCATGGCGCGGATCTGATTTGGATGACTGCCCTTGCTGTGGCCGGGCAGGTGTTACAGCTAGTCGGTTGCCACTGGAATGAGCCCCTGAAGGTGGACAGGGTCAGGCTATGGTTTTTGACGGCGGGCCGGGCGTGTTGATCCTCGAACTGTTGCGGGCTGAGATAGCCGAGTGCTGAGTGCAGCCGGGTTTTATTGTAGAGATGATCGATGAAGTGCGGTAGGTCGGCCGCGACGCCTTCGAAGGTCTCGTAAGCCATGGGGTAAACGGCTTCGACCTTGAGCGTCTTCATGAAGCTTTCGGCCTTGGCATTGTCGTAGGGATTGCCGCAACGCCCCATCGATCCGACAAGGCCGTGTCGGGCCAGTGCCTGCCGATAGAGACCAACCGCGTACTGCGATCCGCAGTCCGAGTGATGGACGCAGCCAGGTGGCGGCCGGCGTCGCTCGATGGCCGACAGGAGCGCGGCGCGGGTCAGCCTGACGTCGATCGTGCGGCGGATGGCGTAGCCGACAACCTTGCGCGACCGGCATCGAGGCTCACCGCGACGTAGACGAAGCCGGTGAGGATCGCCACGAAGGTGATATCGGCGACCCACAGCTGGTTCGGTCCGTTCGGCGTCATCGCCTTGGCCAAGTTGGGGAAGATCGGCAGCTCGTGGTCGCCTTCGGTGTGGTGACGTAACGCCTGCGCCGACGGGGCTGCAGGTCATGCTCGCGCATCAGACGACGGAGCTTCTTGTGGTTGACGACAAGACCGCGATGCCGCAGCGCCGCCTGCATGCGGCGGTAGCTGTAAGCCTCGAAGAGGTCGGCGATCCCCACCATGGTCTCTACCAGCGCGGTCTCATCGAAGCTGATGGCGGTTGGTCGCAATAGGTCGATCGAGCATCCCCATCAGCCAGCATCCTCGCGCGATGGAGATGCCGGAGGGCCGGTGACGATGGACATAGCCTCGCTTTTGGCTCGGGGTAAGTTCTTCAATGCCCCCTTTAGAAACTCGATCTCGAGGGCCTGTCGCCCGACCAGCCGCTCAAGCGCGGCGATCCGTGCTTGCGACGTCTCGATCGTCGAGGCGGCGACCGTCTCTTCGGTGAAGGCGCCCTCCTCGAGCTTCTGAACCCACATGTGGATCAGGTTGCAGGAAAGATTATGCCGCTTGGCGAGAGCGCTTAACGACTCGCCGCGATGTAGTCCTGCGCCATCTGGCGCTTGAACTGGGTGCTGTAAGATCGGTGTGGCATGCTTCCATCCCTCGAAAGCCGGTCGCCACCGTCAATCCCTTCTCCTCAAACTGTCCGCCGCTAGGGGCGCAGTCCAGACCAAGACACATCGTCTGTCCCTCCGTCTGTTCCCCGAGCACCGTCGGCACAATGCCCCAAGAACAGCCTGGGTGTCCCTGTCTCCCTCTCCGCCACTTTCCGCCATCGCACACATGCCGAAAATGCTGCTAACCCCGCGTAGCAGCGCGGCTTTAGCTTAGGGCTTGCAGGGCCTTGGCGGATGCTCGGTTGGCTTCTTTCCGCCAGTAGCAGCATAAGTGCCGGAAGTCCGGGCGACACACGCTGCAACGTACCGTCTGTCCGATCGTCTGTCGGTCGAGGGCGCTGCTCCAGCGGGAATCTCGCAGGCCGGTCAGGCCATTAAGGATAACCTCAAGCCTTCTTTACGACAGCTCTGGATTATCCGGCCCGAGTACGCATGTCTGTGGCGACCACAGTACTTGGGGCTCATTCGGATTGGCTCAGGCTCGCGCGCTCACCGCTACGCAGGTGAACGCCCTCACCAAGGAGGGCGTGCACTGGGTGGCCCCCAGCCTCTACATACAGGTGAGAGACCACGGCACCCGCAGCTGGCTCTTCCGCTACAGCCGCAACGGCACCAATCAGTGGATGGGCCTGGGCTCGACCGAAGAGAAGCCGCTGAGTGACGCGCGCGACGAAGCGGCGATGCTCCGGGTCAAGGTCAAGCGCGGCGAAGACCCGATCGCCAGCAAGCGCGAGGTCCAGGCGCAGCGCAAGATCGACATGAAGCCGAAGATTCCGACCTTCGCTGAGTGCGCAGAGAAGTACATCGCTTCCCACAAGTCTGGCTGGAAGAACGAAAAGCATGCTCAGCAGTGGCCGAGCACCATCGAGATGTATGTGAACCCGTTCATCGGCAAGCTGCCGGTCGATCAGGTCGCGGTTGAGGATGTCCTCAAGGTCCTCAAGCCCATTTGGACAAGCAAGCCCGAGACCGCGAGCCGCGTCCGTGGTCGCATCGAACAGATTCTCGGTTGGGCCTCGGCTATGGGCTATCGCAGCGGCGACAATCCCGCTCAGTGGAAGGGCGGGGCGCTACCGCATCTGCTCCCTGCCATCGGCAAGATCGCTAAGGTCGAGCACCGCAAGGCTGTCCCTTACCAAGACGTCCCTAAGCTGATGGCCGAGCTGCGCAAGAACGGCAGCATCAGCGCCAAGGCCCTGATGTTCACGATCCTGACCGGTGCGCGCACCACCGAAACGCGCGAAGCCACGCATAGTGAGATCGACCGCAAGGCCAAGGTCTGGACCATTCCTGCCAATCGCATGAAGGCGGGTCGCGAGCACCGGGTGCCGCTCACGGACGAAGCGCTCGCGCTGATCAGCAGCGATCCGGCCGACAGCAAGTACCTGTTCCCGAGTCCGTCGGGGTACGCGCTCTCCAACATGGCGATGCTGCAGCTGCTGCGCGGCCTGCGTGACGACGGCAGCACAGTTCATGGCTTCCGCTCATCCTTTCGCGATTGGGCGGCGGAGCAGACCGACTTCCCGCGAGAGGTCGTTGAGGCCTGTCTCGCCCACGCACTCGGAGACGACGCCGAGCTCGCCTACAAGCGGACGGACTTCCTGGAAAAGCGGCGGGAGATCATGTCTGCGTGGACGAAATTCTGCGGCATTGTCCAAACCTAGGATCCTGGGGGCACCCGTGGTCTTGGAGGCGAAAACAGGGCATTGTCCGCCTGATTCGTGGGGATTCTTTTCTTTGCCGTATCGGTCGCTCGATCCTCGAACACATTTGGAGCAGGCGGTATCGGCCGATTTGAAGGCGGCTCTCGAGAAGCGCGGTGCCGAGGTCAAACACTATGGGACGGCTGCTGCGCCGGCTCCTGCGTCTGCACCGTGTGACATATCGGTAACCTACGGCCCGAAGACCAAACGCCGGCACCTAATGGTGGAAGTCGCCCAGCGCGTCGATGCGTCGGAGCTCGAGTCCATCATCGCCCACTTGGAGAACTGGATCGCCACAAAGGGCAGCACCGTCGACATTCTCTATTCTGGGCGCTCGACATCAGCACGTATGGCTAGACTGGTGAGAAACGAGAATGAGCGGCGCCAGGACAAGGGGCTGCCAGGCAGGATCCTCTTTCTGAAGCTGGACGATCTAGAGGCGTTTCTCCTTCGCTGGAAGGGCCTCCCGGCCGAAGAGGCCCCAGTCGCCGCGCTATCGAAAGTCTTTGCCCGGGTGGCCGACTGCGCCGATGATCTGAGCGCTGCCAGAGTATTCAGTGAAGTGCTTTTCCCCGATTGGACGGAAAAGCAGACGGCCTTGACCGCTGAGGCTGCCGAACGCCTGGCCAGCCAGCAGGAGCGTTTGAAAAAGGACATTCAGCGTCTTGAGAACAAGCTGCGGGAGAAGGGCATCACTGGGCCGCGCGGCCACAAATTCCTAATCTACCTATTCTTCATGGCGCTTTACGAGGACAAGCGCGGTAAGGATACGCGAGCCACCAAGGCGGGCTTTCTCTCTTACCGCGAGGGGCTTTCAAACGCGGCGAAGAACAGTCAGGAGTTCAGGGACCGAACGGTCCACCATCTGCTAAGCCAAGAGATCCTCGAGGACGTTGATGTAAAGTCGGCGGGCATTGCCACTCAGTACGAGCCAATCGATCTGCCCGATGATTTTGTTCTCAAGCAGGTCATTCCGATATTTGAAACGTACTCGTTCGCCGATGCTGCCATTGACGCCATCGGAGCCGTATTTGAGGCTCTTGCCCGACGAGCGGAGAAGGACAACCGTATCGGTCAGTTCTTCACACCTGATGCCGTCGTAGAGGCAACGTGCCGACTTGCAGGGCTTCGTCCCACTGACCTTGTGGCAGACCCAGCGTGCGGCACCGGGCGCTTCTTAATCCATGCCATGAGTCACATGACAGCCAAGGCGACGGCCGTGACCGGCAAGACGCGCGAGCAAGCGATCCATCATATCAAGCAGCATCTGCTGCTGGGCTCGGATATCGACCCCTGGATCGCCGTCATCGCGAAGATGAACATGTACATTCACGGCGATGGCAAATCGAACATCCGGCACGCCAATGGACTAACGCTCGCTACCGTCGCGTCATTCGCGCCTCAACGCAAAGGGACCTTGGCGAATGCCTTGGACATGGTGCTGACCAACCCGCCGCTGGGAGACATCGACTTCCAGTCAGTGGCTGATGAGGTGGCGAAGGTTGAAGTGGGCACAGCAGATGCCGCTATGATTAGGCGCAGAGCGGCAGAGTGGTCCAGAGAAGCCTTCGCGGTCGTGCCGCATGCGATAGCGGAGGAGCAACTAAGAGATAAGGCTGCCGAGAAAGCAAACGAATGGCGTGACAAGGCGGCAGAGGCGAAAGCGGCGGGCAATACCAACAAGGAAACCGCCTACCGCAAACGCGTAGACGAATGGGAGAAGAAGCGCCAGGAGGCGGACAAAGCAATTGGCGCGGGAAAGATACAGTATCTGCCCTCGGGGCACGTAGCCAAAGGGGGAGCACTATTCCTTAGCGCCATTGTTCAGTGCCTGAAGCCAGTGCGCGACGCTTCGCTACCCATTGAGTGGCGCGGTGGTGTCATGGGTGTTGATTGCCACTGAGAACTGACCCAGCAGGCTGGGATTTTTCCATCGAGATTTGACCCAT
>MKUZ01000028.1 GCA_001899065.1 Devosia sp. 66-22
CGTGTGGAGGTTTGTGATGACGGTGATGCCTTGCTCGTCGTTGATGGCCCTCAGCGAGTCCATCACGACCTTGGCATTGCGCGGATCCAGCGACGCAATTGGCTCGTCAGCGAGGATCATGCGCGGTTCCTGCATGAGGGCCCGCGCAATGGCGACGCGTTGTTGCTGGCCGCCCGAGAGAGTCTGTGCCCACTGGCTGGCTGTCGAGGCGATGTCGAGCTTCTCGAGGGCCGCAAGGGCCATGAGCTGCTCTTCTTCCGAAAAGATCTGCAGCAGCGAGAGAACCGTGTTGCGGCGATTTAGCCGCCCGAGCATCACGTTGGTGATGACGTCGAGGCGCGGCACGAGGTTGAACTGCTGGAAGATCATCGCGCAGTCACGCTGCCAGGCCCGCAGCGCACCGCCGCGGAGCGATGAGACCTCGGTGCCGGCGAAGGAAATGCCGCCAGACGACACATCGATCAGCCGGTTGATCATGCGCAACAGGGTGGATTTGCCGGCGCCGGAGCGCCCGATGATGCCGACCATCTGGCCGGCTGGTATCTCGAGTGAGATCTCCGTGCAGGCGAGTTTGTCGCCAAAACGTCGTGACACGTTGGTCAGCTTCAGCAACGGCAGTCCCTCCAGGAGCGTCGGGAGGACCGGGTAAAGGGCTAACTTAACGATGGGATGTCGGCGGCGTGAACGCCATATGACAATCCACAGCGGTGGCGTTATTCCGCCCATCGCTCCCGAGCTGTATCGTCGCCGGTCTTCGCGTCGACCCAGCGGCTGCCGCCCGCGGACTCTTCCTTCTTCCAGAACGGCGCGTCCGTCTTGAGGTAGTCCATAAGATACTCGGTGGCGAGGAAAGCATCGGCGCGATGTGGTGCCGAAGTCATCACCTGCATGATGGGTTCGTCGGGCAGCATCGGGCCATAGCGGTGGATGACCGCGACGTCGAGCAAGCGAAACCGGACGCGTGCGCCTTCGACGATCTCCGCGATCGCTGATTCCGCTAGCTCGGCATAGTGCTCGATCACGAGCCGCTTGAGGCTGCCGCCTTCATCGACGCGAACGATGCCGGTGAAGGTCACCGCAGCACCAGCGCCTGCGGCGGCCCGCAGGAACTCGGTCACCAGTGCTCCAGGCTCGAAGAGCTCCGCTTGCAGCGTGACCGACTTCACGACGTCCTCGCTATTGTGCGGCAATGCTTCCGTCGGCAGCAAACTGCTTGAGATAGGCGATGAGGTTCGCGATGTCCTCGTCGGTCTTCAGACCGGCGAAGGTCATCTTGGTGCCGGGAACAAGGGCCTTGGGAGCGCGGAGATACTCTGTCAGAGTCGCCTCGTCCCAGATCAGTCCGCTAGCCTTCATTGCTGCCGAGTAGTTGTAACGTTCGATCGAGCCGGCAGCGCGGTCGACGACACCATTCAGCTCCGGACCAACCCGGTTGGTCGCTCCGTCTCCAATCGCGTGGCACGCCTTGCACTTGTTAAAAACCGCTTCACCCGCGGCGATATCCTGAGCGAGCGCGCCCGTCGACATAGTCGCGAGTAGGGTCAGGGGAAGAACGAACTTCATGAGGTCTCCTCAGGGCGCGAACGACGCGCTGAATGGGTGAAACTGGACGGGGTGTCCGGCGGGGATGTCTCCATAGTCACCGGGCACTTCGAGAAAGCCTTCGCTCTCAGCCAGCGGGCGTAGCCTGGCCGAGCCCCCTCGGCCCATCTTCTCGGCGATTGCACGCCCGTCCTCGGCGTAGCCGACAATGCGTGCGGGGGCGAATTCTGTTCGACCTGCCTTGTGAGGTAGGTCTTGGGCGAGGATCACGCGATGGCCGCGGGGCCGTGAGAGGATCATTCCGGCCGTCGCGAGGATCGCTGGGCGCGCGAACAACAGGAAGTTTGCCAGCGCGGCAAGCGGATTGCCGGGAAGCCCGAGGACCAGGCAGGTCTCGACGCGTCCAATGATGATCGGCTTGCCGGGTCGCAACGCGAGCCTCAGATGCGTGCTGGTCCCGCCCGCGGCCGCGATCGATGCTTCGATGTGATCGGTGTCGCTGCCAGCGGCGCCGCCCGTCGTGATGAGCACGTCTAGCTCGGGTGCTGCGCGCGCGAACATCTGCGTGAGTTGGTCGCGGTCGTCGGGAACCTGAGCGAGACGCCGCGCTTCGATAAAGTTGCGGCGTAGCAATGCTTCAAGCATTGGCCCGTTGACGTCGTAGATCTGACCGGGCTCCAGGTCTTCGGACTGTGGGCGAACCTCGTCGCCCGTCGACACAAGCCCGACACGTATTCTGCGCCGAACCTCGGCGCTCTCATTGCCGGCGGATGCCAGAATGGCGACGTGGCGATAGTCAGCAAGTGTGTTGCCGGGAACGATAATTGCGTCGGCTTCCACGTCCTCTCCGGCGCGCCGGATGTTGTGGCCGGGCCGCCCGTCCTCGAGGAGGGTCACTGCGTCACCGGAGCGCTTCGTGCGTTCGTGCATCACAACGCTCGCTACCCCGGGTGGTATCGGAGTGCCGGTCGCGAGGTAGACACACTGCCTCGCGCCGATCTCCGGCCCCGCAAACGGGGATCCCGCGACTCCTCGTCCGACGATCGTGACACGGCTCCCCGACTTCATGTCGGCTGCCGAGAGGCCATAGCCGTCTACTGCCGAATGGTCGAAGGGTGGGAGCGGCAATCGCGAGCGCACTGCGGTCGTCACCACGCGATCGGCGACATCGCCGAGCCCGACGATCTCCGTGCCATGAACGGTGCGGAGATGCCGGCGTAGCACATCATACGCCGCGTCGAGAGGAAGGGCGTCGTCAAGCTGTGGCTCTGCGAGGGCAGCGGTGGACATCAAAGAGGAACGGGACCAGCAACTCGCGCCGCCGGTCCCGCTCGCTTAAGCCTGAGGATACTCCTGAGATTTGAAGCTCAGGTGCTTTGCGTTGCCCGGAATGGAGGAAATCTTCCGGATCGCGCCCCAGGTCTGCTTGTAGTTCGGGATGATAAACTCGTTCACCCCCGCCGAAACGACGTTACCCTGCACGCCCGTGGGATAGGCGAAGAGCATGAAGGTCTCCTTCGCCCTCGCGCTCGGGGTGGGCCAGGCCATCGCCTGAGTCGAGCCGTTGTCGTTGTAGATCTCGACGAGGTCGCCTTCGCCGATACCAAGCTCCGACATGTCGGCAGGGTTCATCTCGATATAGGGGTAGGGGAAGCGGTCGGTGACAAGCTCCTCTTCCTGATCGAGATACGCGCTTTGCCACACATGGTTGGCGCGGCCGTTGTTGATGAGGAACGGCCACTTGTCCTTCTCGGCCTGCTTGCCCTCGGCCTGCAGTCCGCGCCACGGCGTTTCCATGAACACGGCCTTGCCGTCAGGACCACCGAACTTATTGTCGGTGTAGAGGCGTTTGGTGCCCACGATCTTGCCGTCCTCAAAGCCGGTGGCCGGCTCCTGGAAGCCGTTGGTGCCCATCGCTCGCAGACGTTCGTAGGTCACGAACTCACCGCCGCCGGCATGGAGGTGGTAGCCGTCCATGAAGGCGTCTTCCTCGGTCTGCCAGTCGAAGCCCTTGAACTGGTCGGCATAGCTGTCGTTGCCGGCCTCACGGAAAACACGCTCGAGGTTGTTGGCGATCCGCGCTGCGATGATGCAGTCGGGGAGAGCCTGGCCCGGGGCGTCCATATACTTGTCGGTGAGACGCATCCGGCGCTCGCCGTTCATCGAAGTGAGGTGCATCTCGCCCGAAGTCGCGGCCGGGAGCCAGACGTGCGAGGCTTGCCCGATCTTGGTCGGCACGATGTCGACGTCGACTGAGAACAGGCCACCGTCCTTGATGGCAGCGACAATCGCGGCAACCATCGCGTCGCGGTCTCCATAGGGCACACTCGACATGGCATCCTTCACCTTGTCGGTGCGTTCCTTGTAGACGCGCTTGAACTCCATCGCGTTGAGCGTCGTCTTGTAGTGGTCGCACGCCCAGATGTGGTGCACGCCGCCCTTGCCGCCGATCAGCAGCTGGTCGACATAGGCCGCAGGACGGCCGACGTGACCATCAGCGGGCCGCACGTAACCTTCCTGGTGACCGCCCATGCGGACGCAACCACCACCCGGCTGGCCGATATTGCCCGTTGCAAGAGCAAGCGCGGCGAGAGCTGCGTTAGTGCGATAATTGTCGTTGCCCCAGATCAGGCCCTTCTCGTAGGCGAACATCGTCCGCCGGCGGGCGCCGCCTTCCTTCGGCTGCGCGATCCATTCGGCTGCCTTGATGATATCGGCAGTCGCGAGGCCAGTGAGCGAAGCGGCCTCCTCGAGCGAGATACGATTGGCGGCGAGCGCCGCGTCGAACCCCGTGGTGGAGGACTCGATAAGGTCTGTCGACATCCAGCCCTGATCAGCGATGTAGGTGAACAGCGCGTTGAACAGTGCGAGGTCGGTGCCCGAGTTGATCGCGAGGTGGAGCACGTTGTCCTTGCCGGCTTCGACCTCGCAGGCATTGACAGTGACGGTCCGGCGGGGGTCGACGATGACGATGCGGCCAGCCGCGTGGGCTTCACCCGGCAGTTGCTCTTCCTTCTTGGTCAGCGAGCTGCCGCGAAGGTTGGGGACCCAGTGGTTCAGGAAGTAGTTGGTCTGGGTCTCAAGCGAGTTCGTGCCCACCGCGAAGATCGTGTCGGCGAGCTCTGCATCCTCGTAGCAGTTGTTGAGCTCACCGATGCCCATGTCGCGGGTGGCGTGGACTTCGGAGTTGTAAGCCGGGCGATTGTGGATGCGAATATTCTTGACCTTCATGGCCTCGAAATAGAGCTTGCCCGTGCCCCAGGTATTCTCGTAGCCGCCGCCAGCGCCGCCGTGGTCGAAAGCGGAAACGAAGAGCCCGTCCTCACCCTGATCGTCGATAACTGCCGCCGTGACGCGCGCCACGAGATCGAGCGCATCATCCCAGCTCGTGGGCTGCATCTGGCCGTAGCGCCAGACCATCGGGTCGGTGAGGCGCTGCTGCTGGGTATAGCGTGCCTTGCTGTAGCTGAGCTCGGCCATGCGAGCGCCGCGGATCGAACCGAGACCGGAGTTCACCTCACAGTTCGGATCGGGCTTGATGACGATGTGAACGTCCTTACCGTCCTGCTTGACGATGTTATACATCGACGGCGCATACCAGTTGGGCGTCTCAGGATCCTGCTGGACCGCGAGATCGACGCCGAACTTGTTCTCGGACGGATCGGTGCCGCCCTGCTTGTTCACCGGCCAGGTGTAGGCGTGGTAGCCGCAGCCCACGATGCAGAAATGGCAGGTAACGATCTGTTCCTTGGCGTCTGCCGGGATGATCGGGAGGCGGTCGATATTGCGCTTGAATGCCATGGCTTCCTCCCTCAGAGCACGTTCGACAGGCGGCCGTAGAGAAGCTCGTCGAGCCCCTCCGCGAAGATGTCGCCATTGTCGGCTACGCGCAGGATGTATTGCGGCAGGTTCTGCGTCGCGTGACCCCAGACCTGCTGACCACCCTTCTCGCAGTCGAAGCGCGAGTAGTGGCCCGGGCAGTTGAGAGTGCGATCGTTCGCGTCGAACGACATAGGGAAGCCCTTGTGCGGGCAGATCGTCGAGAACCCAACGATGTCGCCGTCCGGACCCACGCCGCCCTCGACAGGTGTGCCGAGCTTCAGCAGCACGCCGGGCGCGCTGTCGTCGGGATAGGACGTATCGAACGCCTCGTTGAGCGTCAGATCCGAGATGTTCCCAAGACGGTTGGAGGGATAGTTGACGCGCGCCTGTCCAGGAGCGGCGGCGGCCTGCTGCGGAACGATTGCCGCTGCTGCGGCTCCCGCGACGCCGAAGCCGGCGCCTCGTAGGAATTGACGCCTGCCGGCGTCAACCAGTTTGTCGCAACTTGCCATTGATCCCTCCCTGGAGCAGTGCTGCGGGAGGAGTTGCAAGGCCTATGCCAGCGCGAAGCGGCGAGCTTTAGGGGATGGTCAGCGGCACAACGTTCGGATCGGCGAACGCTGATCTGGTCGACGTTCAGTTTTCCGAACGCGAAGGCTGTTCAATGTCGGTCGATAGGCCAAGCCGGCGCATTTTTTCCCAAAGCGTCGTGCGGGAGATTCCGAGCAGCTTGGCGGACTGGGCCATCTCGTTGCCCGTCATGTCGAGGGCGCGGCGAATGTGACGGCGTTCGGCATCGTCGCGGGCCTCGCCGAGCGGAGCGAGCTCCCGTGAGGGATCGTTCGCCGTCGCTTTCTCGGGGAAGAGGTCGGACGGCATGAGCCACGGGCCGCTGGACATTGCCACGGCGCGCTCCATTCGATTGCGGAGCTCGCGCACATTGCCCGGCCAGCGGTAGTCGACGGCGGCCTCTTCGGCGAGCGCGCTCACGCCGCGCAAACCCGCATCGAGTTCGTCGTTATAGGCATCGAAGAAATGGTCCAGGAGATCCGCAATGTCCTCCCGGCGTTCGCGCAACGCAGGGATCTCGAGGGCGATGACGTTAATCCGATAGAGAAGGTCCTCCCGAAACGTCCCATCTTTTACGCGCGATGGGAGGTCGGCATTTGTGGCGCACACCACGCGCGCTTCGAAGGGCAATGACTTCTCGCCGCCGACACGGGTGAACTGCCGCTCTTCCAGCAGTCGAAGTAGTTTCGACTGCATCGTTTGAGGAAGGTCACCGATCTCGTCGAGGAAGAGCGTCCCTTTGCCTGCACGCTCGGCATATCCAGCGTGACGGGCGTGGGCGCCGGTGAAGGCGCCACGCTCGTGACCGAAGAGCTCAGCCTCAAGCAAATCCGCCGGAATGGCGGCGCAATTGACCGCCACGAAGGGCAGCTCGCTTCCCAGCGTCTGGTGGAGGAATCTGGCACAAACCTCCTTACCCACGCCGGTCTCTCCGGTGAGCAGGACCGGCGTCTTCATCCTCGCCACGCGTGCGAGTGTCTTGGTGATCGCCTGCATCTGCGGCGACCGTCCGAGGACAGCTTCAGCGCCTTCCGCAGGCGCGCGCAGAATGCTCTGAAGGCGGTCGAGGAACTCGGGCATCTCGAACGGTTTGGTGACGTAGTCGCGGCCGCCCGCGCGGATAAGGCTGACGGCCTGGTCTATGTCGCCGAACCCGGTAATGAACAGAAATGGCGGCGTCTTGCCGGCGGCGGCCGCTTGGCGAAACACATCCTCGCCGCTCATATCCGGCAGGCGAATATCGCATATGACGGCTTCTGGCTGACCGCGCTGGAGCTCGCTGAGGGCTTCGCTTCCGGACTTCCACCAGCGCACGATCGTCCCTTCCAGCGCGAGACGCTGGACGAGCGACTCGCCCATGATGGGGTCGTCCTCCAGAAGTCCCACAACGCGGCCGCTAAGCGACATCTGCTACTTCCCTCGACACACTCTCAACCAGCGGCACGATCACGCGGAGCTTGGCACCGCCGTGTTTCGATTTGCCGACAACCACTGACCCTCCCAGGTCCTTGACGATGCGGCGCGTCACCCACAGCCCCAGTCCCGACGTCGCAACTCCCTGTGCGGAGACTTCGTCCCCGGTGAGGATTTCGGCCACGTCGGTCGCCAATCCCGGCCCGGCATCGGAGATCTCGAGCTCGAGCGCCCTGCCAACGATACCCGCGCTGAAACCCAGCTTGCTCCCGCGAGGCGTCGCCTTGCAAGCATTGAGCAAAAGATTGAGAGCCGCTTGCCTGATGCCGAGGGCGCTTACGGTCATCCCTTCGGGAATATCGATCGTCCATTCCAGCGCGATCTGCTTTCGCCGCACTTCGGGTGTGATGAGCGTCAGGAGGTCGTCGAAATCGGCGTGCGTCAGGCCGCGAGCGGGGCGATCCTCCTTGTAGGAGTTGAGGATGGACCGGACGATATCGCGCATGCCGCGCAGTCCGCGATCCACAAGTTCCACCGCTCCGGCGCGAACCTTCGGATTGTCGCCGTGCACCCGGATCGTGTCTACGGCGTTCAGGATGCCGCCCAGCGGATTGTTGATCTCGTGCGCAACGCTGGATGCGAGCTTGCCCAGCCCCGCCAGCCTTTCCTCTTCGGCCACCCGGCCGAGCAGGAGCTCGCGCTCGGACAGCGCATTGGCCATCCGGTTGTAGCGCTGGAAGAGGCGGCTCCACTCGGGACTCTGGCTTCGTATCTGGGTCTCGGGAATGGGCTCCACGGAACCATCAGCCGCCGCGCTGACATGGCGGAGCAGGACGTTCATCGGGGCCACCATTCGGCGCACGGTGAACCAGCCCAGCGCGGTCAGCGCAATCGTCAGAACCGCGTTGGAGATGACCAGATACCACGTGACCTCGGCCCGCTCCGCGAGCATGGGGCTGATGTCGATGCGGGTGTTAATTCGCCCGATCTGCCGGCCCTCGACCATCAGCGAGCGATCGGCGATCGCGACACCATCGCGTTCGGAAACGATCATCGTGCGTGAAGCGGTCGATGGGGGCAGGGTCGAGCCGATGGGTGCGGATCTCGGCTCGGAGGATGCGAGCACTAGGCCGTTCGCATCCGCTACGGTCGTCTCGATCGGGCGGACCGCGGCGTAGACGGCGCGAGCTCGATCAAGGATGTCGAAGACTTCCCACGAATCGCGCCGCAGCACGGGGTCGACGAGTGAGGATTCCAGCCCGTCGAGATACGCATTTGCTAGGTCGCCGAGCTGGCGCTCTTGGGTCTCCACGAGGCGCCAAAGCACCAGCTGCGATACGCCGATGCTGATCACCACCATGAGCAACACGACGACCAGCGGCACCCGAACGGTTAGCGGGATCCCGCTTCGCAATGACAGGGGCGGCTTCAAGACAGCTCCCGAACACGATCCCAATTGTCCTCGATCGAGGCAAACAGGGCGGGCGGCTCGCTTTCGAACTTGTCGAGGCGAAGCATGTCGAGCACGAGCCTGCCGGCGGGGCTCGTGTGCATGTCGAGCAGCGCCTGCCGAAGAACGGCCGACTTCTCGCCCGCGAGTGCCGACGTCGGCGCCACGATGGGCGGGAACCCGAACCACTCGGACGGCCTGACAATTTCGGTGGCGCCGGTGAGTTCGGGGTTCGTTTCCTTCAACACCTCATAGACGTAGCCATCAACGCTCCCGCTTTGCGCAAGGCCCGAGGCGACGGCGCGGACCACGTTGAAGTGGCTGTAAGTGAAAAAGCTTTGCTTGAAGAACTGATCCGGACGTTCCTCGCTGCGCGCCAATTCGGCGGCGGTCACTAGGTATCCCGAGTTGGAGTCGGGATCCGAGAACGCGTGAATATCGCCGCGCAGCTGGTCGAGCGACGTCGCCCCGCGACCAGCGGTGGAGATCAAATATGACTGATAGAGCGGCTGCCCGCGCCATACAGGCACGGCGAGCAGCTCCAGCTGTGCCCTGTGCTGCACGTATGGAAATCCGCACAGCCACGCGCCGTCCGCCTGGCTGCCGATCAGCAAGCCTGTAACCTCTTGATATGTCCGGCGTGTGATCAGTTCGACAGGTCTGCCTGTGGCAGAGGACAGGTAAGCTTGCAGAGCTTCAAGCAAGGCAAGGTCCGATGTCAGAAAGACCGGCGTCAGGGCAAATCGCAGCGTTTCGCCCTGGGCGCCGGCCGGGCTTGCGAGCGCGGCCGCCGAAGCGATTGCCGCCATCGCGGTCCGTCGTGTGATCATCCCCTGCAGGGCGTCCTCCCGGTCCCAACACTCCCAGCCACGCTAGCACGCGACCTTGCCCAAGGTCATCCGGCCCGGTTCTTGCATAAATTTCCTGTGGGGTAGAGGGTCCGGAAGGACCGGGGAGAGAAGCCATGCTCGCAAGCCAGATCGAACGGCCGCCGCTGATCGACCCATTCCGCCGGCAGATCACCTATCTGCGTGTCTCGGTCACCGACAGGTGTGATTTCCGCTGCGTCTATTGCATGGCCGAAGACATGAACTTCCTCCCCAAGAAGGAGCTGCTATCACTCGAGGAGCTTGATCGGCTGTGCGCGGCGTTCATCGAGCGAGGGGTGAAGAAGCTCCGGTTGACCGGCGGCGAACCGCTAGTGCGCCGCGACCTCATGAGCCTGATCCGGTCACTCTCGCGCCATTTGGCGTCGGGGACGCTCGAGGAGCTAACGCTCACCACCAACGGTTCGCAGCTTCATCGCTTTGCCCGCGAACTTGCTGACGCCGGGGTGCGCAGGATCAACGTCTCCGTCGACACCCTCGATCCCGACAAGTTCAAGGCAATCACCCGCCGCGGCGATCTCGAGCAGGTCCTGCGGGGGATCAAGGTCGCGCAGGCCGCCGGCATCCGCATCAAGATCAACGCCGTTGCCCTCAAAGACATCAACGAGGACGAAATCGATGCGATGATTACGTGGGCTCACGGGGAGGGCATGGACCTCACCCTCATCGAAACCATGCCGTTGGGCGACATCGACATGGACCGCACCGACCAGTTCCTCCCACTCTCGCTTGTCCGTCGCCGGCTGGCCGAGAGATGGACGCTGAATCCGCTACCGCTGCGGACAGGCGGACCGGCCTCGTATATCGAGGTCGCGGAGACAGGCGGCCGCCTCGGCTTCATCACGCCACTGACCCACAACTTCTGCGAAAGCTGCAATAGAGTGCGCGTTACCTGCACTGGAACGCTGTTCATGTGCCTCGGGCAAGAAGACAGCGTCGATCTGCGAACGCCTTTGCGTTCTTCCGAATCGGATGCCTCTCTTCATGAGGCAATTGAGCGAGCCATTGCGCACAAACCCAAAGGGCATGACTTCGTCATCGAGCGCCGCGGTGCACGGCCGGCGGTCGGCCGGCATATGAGCGTGACAGGTGGCTGATCCGGTCAAGATAGGCATTCTCACCGTTTCAGACCGAGCAAGCCGCGGCGAGTATGAGGACCGCAGCGGTCCTGCGATCGAGGCCTACCTGCGTCGAGCGATAAGCACGCCCTGGGAGCCGGTCAAGCTGATCATTCCAGACGGTCGTGCCTCGGTGCGCGAAGCGGCCAAGGAGCTATGTGACGAGCGCAAGGTCGGCCTCCTGCTGATCACGGGCGGCACAGGACCCGCGCCGAGGGACGAAACACCTGAAGGTGTCGCGGACATTGCGGAGCGAGAGCTGCCCGGGTTCGGCGAATTGATGCGCAGGGTCAGCCTCGAGACCGTGCCGACCGCGATCCTCTCGCGGCAAGGAGGGTCGCTACGGGGATCGACCCTTATCGTCACCCTGCCGGGGAAGCCGGCCGCCATCGACGTCTGTTTGCAGGCAGTGTTTCCCGCCGTCCCTTACTGCCTCGACCTGATCGGCGCCGGGCATATTTCTACCGACCCTCAGGTCGTGACATCATTTCGCCCGGGAACTTGACGCCATCCGGTAACCGACGCCGCGCACCGCAAGGATCGGGTCGGCCTTGTGGACCTTTGCCAGCGATTCCCTCAGCCGCTTCAGCACGAGGTCCACGTTACGCAGCTCGACATTGGGATCCTCTCCCCACACTCGCGTGCGGATCTCTTCGCGCGTGAAGACGTGGTCGGGCGCGCTCATTAGGAGTTTCAAGAGATCGTAGGCGCCGGGAGACAGGTGAACGTCCTTGCCGCGTCGAGTGACACGATGCACCTCGTCGTCGAGCACGAGGTCGCCGCAGGTCAGAATCGTGCCGAGCGAGGCGGGATTGTGCTTCCGAATGCACTCGCGAACTCGAGTGATCAGCATAGGACCGGAAACGGGCGAGGGCAGGTAATCGGACGCCCCGGCCGCGATCACGTCATCACGTTCCGCGACGCTGTTGAGTCGTCCGATGGCAAGGATGGGCACGCTCGACGGTAGCGTGTCGCGAAGGAGCCAGCAGGCCTCCATCGGGTCCGCCGGATCGGCCAGCCGACCGAGCACGACAATATCGGGATGCTGGTTCAGCGCGTAATCGACTTCAGTGCGCTGGCGCGCCGAGAGCACACGGTAGTCTGCTTCCTTCAGGGCATCGCTCAAAGCGGAGGCGGCGACCTGTTCATACTCAACAACAAGAGCGAGTGTCATGGCGATCTGGAGCCTGGAAAGTTGCGCGGCTCTGATGCCTGCGCTCCATGACAATCAGGTGACGAGAATTTCATGTTTCCGACATTGTCGGCGAGATTCGTCATATAAATCATCGACTTGGACCGTCACAAAAGTGAATCGCAGCAGTTATACTACTGCAACAGAGCGGCCATAGGTTGCCCGCCGTTGAACAGGGGCCGGGGCGAATTCCGGCGCCAATGCCGGGCGCGATGCCCACCTCTCCGAAAGGGACAATCATGAAACATGCTCTCATCGTTGGCGCGGTTGCTGTCGCGCTCGCGGGCCTGACGTCTGCCGCAATGGCGCAGAGCCGCGATCAGATCCGTATCGTCGGCTCCTCGACCGTGTTCCCCTACACCCAGGCCGTGGCCGAGCAGTTCGCCGCCGCGACCGGCAACCCGGCTCCGGTCGTCGAGTCCACCGGCACCGGCGGCGGTATGCAGGTGTTCTGTGAAGGCGTTGGCCAGGACAAGGCCGACATCACCGGCGCTTCGCGCGCCATGAAGAAGTCTGAGTTCGAGGCTTGCGTCGCCAACGGCGTCGACAACGTCACCGAAGTTCTGATCGGCTACGACGGCCTGTCGCTCGCCCACACGCAGAGCGCTCCCGACATGAGCCTCACGAAGGCGCAGATCTTCCAGGCTCTCGCTTCAGAAGTTGAAGTCGACGGCCAGATCGTTGCCAACCCCTACAAGAACTGGAACGAGATCGACCCGTCGCTCCCGAACCAGCCGATCACCGTGTTCGGCCCCCCGCCGACCTCGGGCACCCGTGATGCGTTTGTCGAGCTCGTCATGCTCGTCGGCTGCGCCACCTTCCCGGCGATCGAAGCTCTCGAAGAGGGCCGCAAGGAGGAAGTCTGCGAGCGTATGCGTCAGGACGGCCCGTTCGTCGAAGCCGGCGAAAACGACAATCTGATCGTGCAGCGCCTCAACGCCGACCCGAACGCCATCGGCATCTTCGGCTACTCCTTCCTATTCGAGAACTCGGACACCCTCAAGGACGTCGCCGTCGATGGCGTTGAAGCCAACCAGGAAACCATCGCCGATGGTTCCTACCCCGTCTCGCGTCCGCTCTACATCTACGTCAAGAACGCCCACCGCGGTGTCATTCCCGGCCTCAACGAATTCCTGACCGAATACGTCTCGGAAGCTTCGTTCGGCGCCGATGGTTACCTGTCCGAGCGTGGCCTGATCGTCCTCCCCGACGATCAGCGCACCACCGTCCGTGACGCGGTCGCCAACTCGACCCCAATGGCCGCTCCGGCGAAGTAAGAACGACACTCCAGGGGCGGGCATCGTGTCCGCCCCTTTCCAATCGAGAGGGCGCATCAGTGTTTGGCTATCTGATACTCACGATCCTGGTGTTTACTCTCGTCGCGTATTTCGTCGGCCAGACTGCCGGCCGGAGCTTTGCTCTCGCTGATCGGCAGACCCACTCTTTGCCCGGCTATCACGGTGCGTTCGTTGCGGTTTGGGTCGGTATTCCGGCTCTTGTCCTGGCACTTCTCTGGGTCGCGCTGCAGCAGCCAGTCATCGACCGGCTTGTCATCGGCTCTCTGCCGGGCGCGCTGACCTCCGGCGCAACCCCCGCCCAGCTCAGTCTCATTCTCTCCGAAATCAAGAACGTTGCCGCCGGCCAGATCTTCGCCGAGCCGAGCCCTGACGTGAAGGCCGCCGCCGACCTCTATGTCCGTTGGCAGGATATCGCACGGTGGGCGATGTTCGCCGCCGCCGTCGCGTTGATGCTGCTGGCGCTGGTCATCGCTCGCTCCAAGCTTGCGCCGCGCTTCCGTGCGCGCACCGGTGTTGAGCGGTTCATCACCGGCATGATTATCTTCTGCTCAGTCGTCGCGATCCTCACCACGGTCGGGATCATCGCCTCGCTGGTCTACGAGTCGCTCGAGTTCTTCCGCCGCGTGCCGCTGCACGAGTTCGTCTTCGGCACCCGCTGGGAACCCCAGATGGCCATTCGCGAGGACCAGGTCGCGGGGGCGGGTGCCTTTGGCGTGATCCCGGTATTCACCGGCACGCTGCTGATCGCTTCGATCGCGATGCTTGTGGCTGTGCCCATCGGACTCTTCACCGCGATCTACCTCGTCGAATACGCGAACGAGAATGTGCGCCGCGTCGTCAAGCCGGTCCTCGAGGTTCTGGCCGGCATCCCCAGCGTCGTCTACGGCTTCTTCGCGGTGCTAACCGTAGCTCCGGCTGTCCGTGCGGCTGGCGGCGCGATCGGCATCGTCATGTCGCCCAACAGTGCGCTGGTTGCCGGCGGTGTGATGGGCATCATGATCATTCCCTTCATCTCCTCACTGTCCGATGACGCGCTCAAGGCGGTCCCGCGCACGATGCGCGACGGTTCGCTGGCAATGGGTGCGACCCGTGCCGAGACCATGATCAAGGTGCTGCTCCCGGCCGCCATTCCCGGCATTATGGGTGGCGTGCTGCTCGGCTTGAGCCGTGCCATCGGCGAGACGATGATCGTCGTCATGGCGGCGGGCCTCATCGCTACGCTGACCTTCAATCCGCTTGACTCGGTGACGACTGTCACCGTCCAGATCGTCACGATGCTCGTGGGCGATACCGCCTTCGACAGCCCTAAGACGCTGGCAGCCTTCGCGCTGGGTCTGATGCTCTTCCTCGTAACCTTGACGTTGAACGTGATCGCGCTTCGCATCGTGCAGAAGTTCCGCGAGCAGTATGATTGAGGCCCAGATGGCGCTTGCAGACACAAATTCGGTAATCACCGACCGCGCGGCGAGCGCCGGCTTGCGTCGCCGACGCTACGCAGCAGACCTACGATTGCGCATCTACGGCATCGCGGCGATCACCGTCGCCATCGGTATGCTTGCCGTGCTCCTGGGCACGCTTATCGTGGGTGGCGCGCAAGCCTTTGTGCAGACGCACATCCGAGTGACGTTCCCGGTCAGCGCCGAGTGGGTGAAAGCCGACGATCCGGCAGCGGGCAACTGGCGCAACGTCGTTCGCGACGGTCTCGCGCAAGTGTTCCCCGATCTCAGCGCTGCCGAGCAGCGCGAGGTCGTGAAAGTCCTCACGAACAACGCACAGTTCTTCGTCCGTGACGCGGTTCTCGCCAATCCGTCGGTGATCGGCAGCACCATCACTCTCGATATCCCGGCAGCGGACCCCTATGACCAGCTCAATAAGGGCGTCATCACTCGCGATACTGCCGAAGAGAACCGCCGCCTGAACGACCAGGAGATCCAGTGGTTCGACACCCTGGTCGAGCGCGGCCTGGTGTCAAAGCCGTTCAACTGGGGCCTGATCTTCAACTCGAACAGCCGCTTCCCCGAACTCGCCGGTCTGAAGGGCGCCATCGTTGGGTCGTTCTATGCCCTGCTGGTCTGCTTCCTCGTGAGCTTCCCAATCGGCATCGGCGCGGCCGTCTATCTCGAGGAGTTTGCGCCCAAAAACAGGTGGACGGCTCTGATCGAGGTCAACATCAACAACCTCGCGGCCGTGCCTTCGATCATCTTCGGCCTCCTCGGCCTGGCACTGCTGATCCAAACCTTCGGGCTGCCGCGCTCGGCTCCGATCGTCGGCGGTCTGGTGCTCGCGCTCATGACCCTGCCCACGATCATCATCGTGACGAGGAACGCGCTCAAATCGGTGCCGCCTTCGATCCGCGAGGCCGCCTTCGGCATGGGTGCCTCTAAGCATCAGATGATCATGCATCACGTGCTGCCGCTGGCGCTTCCCGGTATTCTGACCGGCACCATCATTGGTCTGGCGCACGCTCTCGGCGAAACCGCGCCGCTGCTGCTGATCGGCATGAACGCCTTCATTACCAGCGAGCCGGGTGGCGTCATGGATGCCGCGACGGCGCTGCCGACGCAGATCTACATCTGGGCGGACAGCCCCGAGCGCGGCTTCGTCGCACGCACGTCGGCGGGCATTCTTGTGCTGCTTGCTTTCCTGATCATCATGAATGGTGTTGCCATCTTCCTGCGGCAGCGCCTCGAGAGACGGTGGTAGTCATGGACCGAACCCTCACGCAAACCAGGGCAAATGAAATGAACGTCATGCAGCAGGCCACTACGTCACCGATCGAAATCCGGACGCCAAAGATGCCGGCCATGGAAGGAAGGGCGGTTTCCGTTTTTTACGGGCAGAAGCAGGCTCTCTACGATGTCAGTCTCGCCATCGAGAGGAACCAGGTTACGTCGCTGATCGGCCCCTCGGGCTGCGGCAAGTCGACGTTCCTGCGTTGTCTCAACCGGATGAACGACACGATCGATATCTGCCGCGTTACCGGCGAGATCAGGCTCGACGACGAAGACATCTATAACCGCGATATCGACGTGGTCGAACTTCGTGCCCGGGTCGGAATGGTGTTCCAGAAGCCGAACCCGTTCCCCAAGTCGATCTATGAGAACGTTGCCTACGGTCCGCGTATCCATGGCCTGACCCGGAGCAAGATCGAGCTGGACGAGATTGTTACGTCGTCGCTACGTCGCGCCGGTTTGTTCGATGAGGTCAAGGATCGGCTCAACGAACCCGGCACGGGCCTTTCCGGCGGTCAGCAGCAGCGCCTGTGCATTGCACGCGCCATTGCGACCAGGCCGGAAGTTCTGTTGATGGACGAGCCGTGTTCGGCGCTCGACCCGATCGCGACCGCGGTCATCGAAGAGCTGATCGACGAGCTGCGTGAGAACTTCACCATCGTGATCGTGACGCACTCGATGCAGCAGGCGGCGCGCGTCAGCCAGAAGACGGCGTTCTTCCATCTTGGCAAGTTGATCGAGGAGGGTCATACCAGCGACCTCTTCACCAACCCCAAGAACAAGCAGACCCAGGACTATATCACCGGCCGTATCGGCTAACCGAAGAGGACCGCGACAATGGCCACGGCGCTCAACGAACATATCGTCACCTCCTACGAGGACGAGCTCATCAATCTCAATAAGGCCATCTCCGAGATGGGCGGGATGGTGGAGCAGGCGATCACCGACGCGGCGAACGCGCTGCTCAAGCTCGACCATAAGGCAGCGCAGGATGTGCGCCAGTACGACAAGCTCATCGACGGGATGAAGGACCGCATCACCGAGATGGCGGTGTCGATCATCGCGCGGCGGCAGCCGATCGCGGTGGATTTGCGCATGGTGGTGACGGCGATCCAGGTGGCCAACGACCTCGAGCGCACCGGCGACATGGCCAAGCAGCTCGCGAAGCGGACGTTGCAGATCGAGAGCCTGGCGCTGGCGCCCAAGTTCTACAACGGCGTCAAGCACATGACGGACCTCGTTGCACGGCAGCTCAAATCGGCGCTCGACGCCTATGCGAGCCGCGATGCGGCCAAGGCGGTCGATGTGTGCGCGCATGACGACGAAGTGGATCTGATGCACACCTCGCTGTTCCGCGAGTTGCTCACCTACATGATGGAAGACCCGCGCAACATTTCGCAGTGCATCCATCTGCTGTTCTGCACCAAGAGCCTCGAGCGCGTGGGCGACCACGCGACCAACATCGCGGAAGCTGCATTCTATCTCGAGACCGGCCGCCAGCTCGGCCAGGACGAGACGCAGCGGCAGCAGCTCTAGGGCCAAGGCAAATGACCGCGACCATCCTGATCGTCGAAGACGAGGCGGATCTACGCGAACTCGTCCGCTACAATCTCGAAGCCGAAGGCTTTCGCGTCAGCATGGCCGAGAGCGGCGACGAGGCGGTGGAGCGCATCCGCGACGGCGTGCCGGATCTGATTCTGCTCGACTGGATGCTGCCGGGGCTGAGCGGCATCGAGCTCTGCCGGCGCTGGCGCTCGCGCGAGGAGACGGCGCGCACGCCGATCATCATGATCACGGCGCGCGGCGAGGAAGAAGAGCGCGTGCGGGGCCTCGCAACGGGCGCCGACGATTATGTGGTCAAACCGTTCTCGATGCCGGAGCTCGTGGCGCGCATCCAGGCGCTGCTGCGCCGCTCGAGCCCACAGCTCGTCACCAATGTGCTCAAGGCCGGCGATCTCGAACTCGACCGGCAGAGCCACCGGGTGCGGCGGTCGGGCCGTGACCTCCATCTGGGGCCGACCGAGTACCGGCTGCTCGAATATTTGATGCGCCACCCGGGCCGGGTCTATTCGCGCGAGCAGCTGCTGGACGGGGTGTGGGGCAACGACGTCTATGTCGACGAACGCACGGTGGACGTGCATGTCGGGCGGCTGCGCAAGGCCATCAATCGCGGGCGCGAGGCCGATCCGATCCGCACCGTGCGCGGGGCGGGGTATGCGTTCGACGAGCGCTTTGCCGCTAACGCCTGACCTCCATGGCCGCGTGCGATCTCTAGTCACGCGCCCGTCACATCCATCCGCTATTCCGGATACATGGATGATACGGACGTCATCGAGGTCCTTGGCGCTCTCTCGCAGGAAACCAGACTCCGCACGTTCCGGCGTCTCGTCGCGGTAGAGCCCGAAGGTATCGCTGCCGGCGACCTGGCGCGCCAAGCTGGTGTTCCCCAGAACACAATGTCGGCTCACCTTTCGGTGCTCGCGGCTGCTGGTCTCGTGCACGGTGAACGGCAAAGCCGATCGATCATCTATCGTGCCTCGTTGACCAGGCTGCGTGACGTCACCCGCTACCTTGTCCAGGACTGCTGCGGCGGTCGGCCGGAAATCTGCGCCCCACTTGTCGACGCCTTCACCCCCTGTTGCACCCCTAAAGAGGAGATCGCCGATCATGGCTGAAGATCGTCCCTACAACGTCCTGTTTCTCTGCACAGGCAACTCTGCGCGCTCGGTTCTGGGCGAAGCGTTTCTCAACCACACCGCCGGCGGCCAGTTCCGAGCGTTCTCTGCCGGCTCGCATCCGAAGGGGCAGGTGAACCCAATGGCCCTGCAGGTTCTCCGCGAGGCCGGTATTCCGACCGAAGGCTTGCGGTCGAAGTCCTGGGATGAGTTCGCTGGTCTTGACGCCCCGCATATGGACTTCGTTTTCACTGTCTGCGACGACGCGGCTGGTGAGGTGTGCCCGATCTGGCCCGGCCACCCGCTCACCGCCCACTGGGGCATCGAGGATCCTGCCGCGGTCGAAGGCACGGACTTCCAGAAGCGGGCGGCGTTCCTCGAAGCTCTCCGTTTCATGAAGAACCGCATCTCCGCATTTACAAGTCTGCCGCACCGCAGCATCGATCGCATGGTGCTGCAGACAAAGCTGCACGAGATCGGCAGTCTCGAGGGTCGCACCACAAAAGCCGGCAGCGCCGCCTGATGTCCGACACATTGCGCCGTCTCGCTGCCGAGGCGCTGGGGACGGCGCTCCTGTCCGCGACCGTGATCGGCTCTGGCATCATGGCCGAGAGCCTGTCCGCCGACATCGGGATACAGCTCCTGGCCAACTCGCTGGCAACAGGGGCGATCCTCGTTGTGCTGATCTCTCTGTTGGCACCGGTCTCCGGCGCGCACTTCAACCCACTCGTCAGTGCAGCGATGGCGGCATCGGGCGAACTGTCCCTGGTGGAGACGGCCGCCTTCGTGGCCGCTCAACTCCTCGCAGCGTTCGCGGGTGCCGTTCTCGCCCACGCGATGTTCGGTCTGCCGCTGATCGAGTTCTCCACGCACGTTCGCACCGGCTGGTCGGCATGGCTGTCAGAGGGCGTCGCGGCCTTCGGCTTGCTTCTGGTGATCCTTGGGGCAAGGGGTGGCCCCGATAGTATCGCTATTCTAGTGGCCCTCTATATCGTGGCTGCTTATTGGTTCACTGCCTCGACGTCGTTCGCCAATCCGGCGCTGACAATCGCACGAAGCTTGACGGACACTTTCGCGGGCATCCGGCCCATCGACGCGCCGGCGTTCATTGTGGCCCAAGCTGCGGGCGCAGCGCTAGCGTTCGCCATCGCTCCCTTGCTCTTCGGTCGAAAGGGAACTGCGCCGCGATGACCATCACGATCTACCACAATCCCGATTGCGGCACCTCGCGCAACACGCTGGCCATGATCCGCCAAAGCGGCGAGGAGCCGCTCCTCATCGAGTATCTCAAGGCGCCGCCGGCTCGTGCCGACATTGTTCGGATGATCGCCGATGCAGGCCTCTCGGTGCGAGAGGCGCTGCGCCAGAAGGATACCCCCTACGAGAGTCTCGGCCTGGGTGCGCCCGAGCTGAGCGACGACGATCTGCTCGACGCGATGGAGGCTCACCCAATCCTCATCAATCGCCCCTTCGTGGTGACGCCGCTCGGCACCCGGCTGTGCCGGCCTTCTGAGCTTGTCCTCGAGATACTCCCCAATCCGGACATCGGTCCCTTCACCAAGGAAGACGGGGAGGTCGTCATCGACGACCAGGGCCGGAGAGTGGGGCAGACCGAGTAATTCGAAAAGATTGGAAATTCGCTTGACGCCCGGTCAGCGAGGTCGTATTGGCTATTTCCATGAAACTCGAAACAGCAGCATCGCAGCTGGAAGCGCTCGGCAACGCCACGCGGCTCGAACTCTATCGCACTCTCGTGCGGGCAGGTGACCCCGGTATGCCGGTTGGCCGCGTGCAAGAGCGCCTGCAGCTGCCGGCGTCGACGCTGTCGCATCATCTTCGCCGTCTGGTCGAGACGGGGCTGGTGACGCAGCAGCGGCAGGGCACGACCCTGATCTGCCGCGCCAACTACCCCAGCATGAATACGCTGATTGGCTACCTATCCGACGAGTGCTGCGCCGATACAGGCACCGCCTCGTGCACAACATCCCCAGAAGAGGTCGCTGCGTGACCTCTCTTCTTTTTTGCCAACTATTTCCATTCTCCTAGAAGGATCAAACATCATGTCGCAAGAAGCGAGATTGCCGGTTGTAGTCATCGGTGCCGGTCCGGTTGGAATGGCTGCCGCAGCTCAGTTGAGCGAGCGTAGGGTGCCGTTTGTGCTCTTCGAGCGAGGAGCTCAGGTCGGCGAGGCGATGCGCGCCTGGTCGCACGTGCAGGTCTTCTCGCCTTGGGAATACAACATCGACAAGGCCGCCCGTCGCCTGCTCGAAGCCAGCGGGTGGGAAGCTCCCGATGAAGAGGCCCTCCCGACTGGTGGCGAGCTCGTCTCGCGCTATTTGCAGCCTTTGGCCGAGCTCCCGCAGATCGCGCCCCACCTTCAGCTCGGGGCGACCGTCCGCTCGATTACGCGCGAGGGGCTCGACAAGATGACGTCGACCAATCGCGACAACGTGCCCTTTGCGATCCGCTGGGTCGACCTCGACGGCCGGTCACGCTTCACGCGCGCGTCCGCCATCATCGATGCCTCGGGAACGTGGGAGAAGCCCAACCCGATCGGTGTCGATGGCCTCACGGTTCCTGGCGAAGCCGACAATTCGGATCTCATCGCCTACGGCATTCCCGACGTCGCTGGCCGCGATCGCGAGCTCTATGAGGGCAAGCGGGTGCTCGTAGTCGGCAGCGGCCACTCAGCCATCCAGTCGGCACTGGCGCTGCTCAGCCTCAAGGACGCTGAGACTAGCACCAAGGTCACCTGGGCGCTCCGCCGCAATCGGATCGAGCGTCTGCTCGGCGGAGGTCTAAACGACCAGCTGCCGGCTCGTGGCGCCCTCGGGCTCGCCGCACGCCGCGCCATAGACGATGGCCGCCTCGACGTCCTCGCGCCGTTCTCCGCCTACTCGATCCGCCGCGCAGGCGCCGCGCTCGAAGTCGAGGGGGCGCTGTCGGGCCACGCCCTGACTGTGAGCGTCGACCGCATCATTGTCGCGACTGGCTTCCGCCCGAACCTCGACATGGCGAGCGAGTTGCGCGTGCAGCTCGATCCCGCCGTTGAAGCCCCGCCGGCTCTCGCCCCGCTGATCGATCCCAACTTCCACTCCTGCGGCAGCGTGCCGCCGCACGGCGTCGACGAGCTGACCCATCCGGAGAAGAACTTCTTCATCGTGGGGTCGAAGTCTTACGGCCGCGCGCCGACCTTCCTCATGGCTACCGGCTATGAGCAGGTCCGCTCGATCGCCGACGAGCTTGCTGGCAACCCGGTAGCCGCTCGTCAGGTGCAGCTCGTTCTCCCCGAGACCGGCGTATGCAGCTCGTCGCGCGTCACCGGCGAGGCGTCCGAGGCCTGCTGTGGTGGTCCGGCCGCGACAGCCGACTCGTGCTGCGTCGCCGACGAGGTCGCCAAGTCAGAGGGGCAGGCCGGATGCGGCTGCGGCACCTCGACCACGGTGACGAAGCCGGCCTTGGTCGTCGAGCGCGCCTGAGGACTTAACATGTCTCGACCGGTTCCGGCCGCGGCGATCTGGGCGCTTGGTGCGACCCAGATCGTCGGCTACGGCACGCTCTACTATTCGTTCAGCGTGCTTGCCCCGAGCTTTGGCGAAACCTTCGGCTGGAGTCAGGAGTGGGTCTATGCCGCCCTCTCTCTGTCGCTTCTCGCCGGGGGCATCGCAGCGCCCATCGCGGGCGGCCTCGTCGACCGGTTCGGCGCGGGCAGGGTGATGACCATCGGCTCGGTCCTCGCCGCCCTAGGCTTCGTCGTCGCGGCCTTCGCTCAGAACGGCGTGTGGTTCGCCGCCGCTCTGATCGCGATGGAAGTGATCTCGAGCCTCGTCCTCTACGCCACCGCGTTTGCCGCGCTCGTCAGGATTGGTGGCAAGGAAGCGCAGCGCAGCATTACGCACCTCACGCTGATCGCCGGCTTCGCCTCGACGTTGTTCTGGCCGCTGACGGCCGGGCTCATCCAGGTAATGGACTGGCGGGGCGTCTACCTCGTCTTCGCCGCGCTGAACCTGTTCCTCTGTGCGCCGCTCCATTGGTGGGTTGGCACGCTCGAGGGGCCGGACGAAGTCACACCGGCCGCGACGGTTGAAGCGGAACCAGCAAAATCCAGAAGCGGGATCTCGCTGATCTTCCTGCTGATGATGGCGGGCTTCGCGATCGAGGGATTCATCCTCTCCGCCGTGCTCAACCACATCGCGCCGCTGCTGACGATGCTTGGCCTCGCGGGGCCGAGCATCCTCATCACGACGCTCTTCGGCCCCGCCCAGGTCCTCTCGCGCTTCGTCAACATGCTCTTCGGTAAGGGACTGCGTCAGACCCACCTCACCATCATCGCCGCAGCTCTGCCGGGTCTAGGTGTGCTCGCGCTCGCCCTCGGCGGTCCTTCGGCTCTCGCCGGCATGGTGTTCGCCTTGCTGTTCGGCCTGGGCTCCGGGCTCACGAGCATCGTCTCGGGCTCGCTGCCCCTCGAGCTCTTCGGCCGCCATCGCTACGGCTCGAGGCTGGGTTGGCTCTCTTCCGCCCGCCAGATAGCCTCCGCCGTGGCACCATTTGGTCTTGCCGTGGCGATTGGGAAAATGGGCATTGTGCCGGCATTGTTTATGGTTGTTGCTATGGCGACCGCAGCGACCTGTGTTTTTGCGCTGATTGCTGGTCGAGAAGCCGACACGCGAGATGCAGGAAACAATGTCGCAATTGGCTGATGAGCTTCAGTTGTCCGTCGCAATCGTCTGTCCGGGCGTCTGTCCGCGGGGAACTCTCGGCTGTGAGCTGCAGGAACAGCCACTACAGTCCTGTCTCCCTCTCCGCCACTTTCCGCCATCGCAGACGTGCCGAAAATGCTGCTAACCCCGCGTAGCAGCGCGGCTTTAGCTTAGGGCTTGCAGGCGCTTGGCGGATGATCGTGGGCGCACTTTCCGCCGGTAGCAGCACAAGTGCCGGAAGTCCGGGGGACACACGCTTCAACGTACCGTCTGTCCGATCGTCTGTCCGCGGGCCGGCTCTGTTGAGCGGGATTCTTGCAGGCCCGTCAGCCCATTAAGGATAACCTCAGGGCTTCTTTACGACAGCTCTGGATAATCCGTCCTTAGTACGCATGTCTGTGGCGACCACAGTACTTGGGGCCCATCGAATTGGCTCAGGCTCGCGCGCTCACCGCTACGCAGGTGAACGCCCTCACCAAAGAGGGTGTGCACTGGGTTGCGCCCAGCCTCTACATGCAGGTGAGAGACCACGGCACCCGGAGCTGGCTCTTCCGCTACAGCCGCAACGGCACCAACCAGTGGATGGGTCTGGGTTCCACCGAAGAGAAACCGTTGAGCGATGCCCGTGACGAAGCGGCGATGCTGCGGGTGAAAGTCAAGCGCGGCGAGGATCCGATTGCCAGCAAGCGCGAGGTCCAGGCGCAGCGCAAGATCGAAATGAAGCCGAAGGTCCCGACCTTCGCTGAGTGTGCCGAGAAGTACATCGCCTCGCACAAGTCTGGCTGGAAGAACGAAAAGCACGCCCAGCAGTGGCCGAGCACCATCGAGATGTACGTGAACCCGTTCATCGGAAAGCTGCCGGTCGATCAGGTCACGGTCGAGGACGTGCTCAAGGTTCTGAAGCCCGTCTGGACGAGCAAGCCCGAGACGGCGAGTCGGGTGCGCGGTCGCATCGAGCAGGTCCTCGGCTGGGCTGCCGCGATGGGCTACCGCGCCGGTGACAATCCGGCGCAATGGAAGGGCGGGGCACTTCCACATCTGCTCCCCGCCATTGGCAAGATCGCCAAGGTAGAGCATCGCAAGGCTGTGCCCTACCAAGACGTTCCCAAGCTCATGTCCGAGCTGCGCAAGAACGGCAGCGTGAGTGCGAAGTCCCTGATGTTCACGATCCTATGGGCGACTTAGGCGACCGCGCTGACAGCTGCTGCAGATAGATCAAGCCTTGGCGTCGCGGGCGCGATTCGCAACCGGCACCGAGCCTCAAGGGATGAAAGCCCGTCACTCATTTTCGCCTCTGGACAGGATCGTAGTCATGCGGCCAGCTAGACGCAAACCTGGCTCCGGACACAAATGGTTAGCGAAGTTCCACCCCTCCAGGGTGCATTCCCGAAGGACTGGCCCACGCTGAAGGCGGCCGCAGCCGCCGACCCCTCGCCGGATACTTGGAAGGTTGTCGCAGACGTGGTGCTGCGAGGACGTCTGAATCGTTTCTACTTTGATCCTATTCATCGGCTTACCCGAGAGCGGGGCGAGCGCGGGCAAGGGGAGGGCTTTGCCATACTCACCATCCAATGCTCCGTGCCTGAATTTCTCGCTGCACTCCGCAAGGGGTGGAGCTTCAAACACGGGCACAGGCAGCATGGTGGCGACAACTAACCATGGCAACAGCTCTCTACACGACGTTCTTGATGGAGGAGGAGCCGTTCTCAGCATCGTTCACCACACACCAGCGCGCGAACGACTTCTACACGGACATCAGGTGCGGCCTCGTCCACGAAGGGCAGACCAAGAATGCGTGGCGGATTGGGCGGGGGCAGGCGACGGACCCGCTGATCGACTTTGAAAGGAAGGCCATCTATCGCGACGTAATGCAGCAGCAGATCGAAGCCTATCTCGACCGCTATTGTCACCAGCTCGCCTCGACTGTTGCACTGCAGGAGGCCTTCGTCCGGAAGTTCGACTATCTCTATCAGAACAACGCGACGCAAGTGTCATCGCGGTCGTGATTGGACCGTAGTGCGAGGTCAGCGGCCACGCTATAGTCTCGTTCTAACCGAGGGAAGTTCACTTAGCCAGACTGCCGTGTCCTCGTTTGATCGCACTGTCAACACGTTGGGTCCTCCGCCGGTGGGAGATAACGAGGGTCGGCTCCAGCCCGCGATCAGGCAGCAGCTACGGGAAAAATCGAGACCATACGACGATGAACCCCTCGGCAGTCAGTGCATAGTCCGGCAGTGCCGATCTTATTTGTCCTCGGCACTAGGAGGTCCAGCGTCCAGTGGCCGAAAAGCCTCACTAAATTACCTCGACGTGTCCGCGAGTTACGAGGCTACTGACGTCCAGTGACACTTCCCTCCCATCGGAGGCCAACTGCGCCGCCGATTGGCCTATGTGCCGGTGGTGTCGACCTGTTCGACGGGCGGCAGCGATTTTCCGGGCCTTTGCGGAGGTGGGGAAATGCTCACAGCAGCGCTGGACCTCGACGCTCGATAGGGTTGCCCATCGTTGCAGCAAACCGCCAATCTGCCCTTTTCGGTGCAGGCCCAAAAAGAGCCAAGCCAGGCCATCAACGATGGCGAACAACCCGTCGCAAGTGGCGCAGACCAAGGAGGGCTTCGACTTCGTGAGTACGGCGGTGCGCCGGGTCGACCGATGGTGGGATGTTCCGGTCGATGACGAAGTCGCCCTGAGGATTGCCATGGAGCGACTGCCCGCAGAAACGGATGACGACGTGGTATCGCGACTGGTGCGGACGGCGGTCGGAAAACGACCCGAGTGACCTAGCTCCCGCCCCAGAGGTCAGTGCGATATGAACAATGAGTGGCCGAGGCGAAAGCCCCTGCCTTTCCGCCAATCACACCCCTGAACTAGCTGACGCTCGGCCAGTCGGTCCAACACTAGCGACTTTGATTGTTCACCGCCCGGGCAGGATACGGCTGTGGGCAAGCAGATGCCGCGGTTAGCGTGTTCGCTTCGTCAACGTGCAACGTGACCGACACTGAGCCCAGATTGTCTGTAAGTTGGTCCGGTGTTCGTGCTCCGACTACCACTGACGATACAGCGGGTCGTGTGAGCAGCCAGGCGAGCGAGATTTGAGATGGCGTCGCTCCCCTCGCCGCCGCGAGTGCCTCAACGGCCGCCAAAGTCTCCCAGTTCGCATCTGTCGCTCGACGCGCCCACGATTCCTCCCACTCGTCTGGGGTACCGCCAATTCGACCCTGTGAGACACCGGGACGCTGCCCGGCGCGATATTTCCCGGACAGGAAGCCGCCGCCCAGCGGTCCCCAGGGAACCATTCCCACGCCTTCCGACTCGCAGAGCGGCAGGATCTCGGTTTCCACATCTCGTAGCACCAGCGAGTATTGGTATTGCGCCGCAACAAATTGCGCCCAGCCATTAGAGCTGGAAAGGCCAAGTGCTTTCATTGACTGCCAGGCAGCGAAGTTGGAGACGCCAATATAGCGGGCCTTGCCGGAACGGACGAGATCGTCAAATGCGCGGAGCGACTCTTCGAGCGGCGTCCATGCGTCCCAGCCGTGCATGTAAAGGACGTCGATGTGCTGCGCATTGAGCCGCCTCAGGCTCTCTTCAACCGCTTCTACGATGTGGTGGCGGGACAGCCCGACCTGGTTGGGGTCCTGCCCCATCGGCCACCGAACCTTGGTGGCCACGATAGCGCGATTGCGCCGGGCGCCCAGCGCCTTGCCCACGATCTCTTCCGCGCGGCCGCCGGCGTAGACGTCGGCAACGTCAAAGTGATTGCCGCCGGCGTCGAGGAACATGTCGACCATTCGCAGTGCGTCGGCCTCTGATGTCCCGCGAGCGCTATTTTCGCCGAAGACCATCGTACCTAGTGCTAGTTCTGAGACGAGGAGACCGGAATTGCCGAGACGACGATACTTCATGATGCGTTCCTAGGATTTGACAGAGCCGGCCGTCAGGCCGCGCACGAAATGTCTTTGCAGAGCGAAGAAGATGGCGAAGGGAAGAATCATGGAAACGAACGCACCGGCCGTAAGCAGATGCCAATCGTTTCCGCGCGAGCCGACGATCTCGGCGAGCCGCATTGTCAACACCTGCACATTGGGCTGGCTGCCGATAAAGATCAGCGCCACTAGATAGTCGTTCCAGACCCACAGGAATTGGAAGATCGCATAGGAGGCGAGTATTGGACCCGACAGGGGGACAACGATTCGCCAGAAGATGGTCAAATGGCTGGCGCCATCTACCATTGCCGCCTCGAGAAGTTCGCGCGGCAACGAGGCGATGTAGTTGTAGAGCAGGTAAATCGCGAGAGGTAAGCCGAAGCCAGCGTGAGCAAGCCAAACCGCCAAGTATGTGCCATTGAGATCTATCCTCACATAGTCGGAGAGGACTGGCACAAGAGAGATCTGCAACGGCACTACAAGAAGCGTGACCACGAGCGCAAACAGGGCCGTGCGTCCGGGGAAACGTACCCAGGCAAACCCGTAGGCGGCGAAGGCACCCACCACCAACGGCAGAAGAACGGAGGGTAGGGTGACCGCGAGGCTGTTGAGAAAGGCATTTGAAAGGTCATCGCCACGGAGAGTTTCCGTGACGCCTCGCTCGTTGGTGATCTCGTATTGCTTGCCGGTCAGAACGTTTTCGTAGTTCGATACGGTCAGGGAGAGATTACTCTTCCACTGCAACTCCTGAACCTGCACGGTGCCAAGCCGGCGGTTCCCTAGCCAGATCACACGACGGCCGTCGGCAGCGACGAGACCGGCACGAAGTTCCTCGAAGGTGCCGCTTACGCCCGCGAATTCCATTATCCCATTGCGGTCGATGTCCTTCCCGGGCTCAATCGTAGCAACAGTCCGCCAGTCGCGATGCGGAAGGACGGTCCACCAGCCCGTGCTGCGAACATCGTCAGCTGTGCGGAAGGAGGACACCAGCAGGCCAACCGTAGGCAGGAGCCAAAGCAAGCACAGAAGCGCGAGTGCGATTCCTGACAAGGCAGCGCGAGGGGATGGCCGTCGCTTTGTGGTGACAGTCACAACGGCTCGCTCCGGCTAAAGTGCCTCAAGTTATAGACGATAACCGGGACAACAGCGGCCAAGAGCACGATGGCAATGGCGGAGCCCAGTCCAGCATTACGATTGACGAAGTACTGATTGTAGAACTGCGTTGCGATAACGTCCGTGCCAAACTGCCCACCGGTCATGACTAGGACAATGTCGAAGATCTTGAGCGTAAAGATCACCACAGTGGCGGTGACAGCGATGAGTGTCGGCCGTATATGTGGAACGACGATGGAAAAGAAAATCCGCGCCTCGCTCGCGCCGTCGATCCGAGCCGCTTCGAGCAGATCGGAAGGCACAGACTTGATGGCCGCGGAAAATAGTACCATCGCGTAGCCAGTCTGAAGCCAGACAACGATGACAATCAGAAAGAGATTGTTCCAGGGCTGGATCAGTTGGATCCAGGCCTCCGGCTCGCCTCCGAAGGCAACCACGATCGCATTCAGCAGCCCGATCTGCGGCTCGCTGGTGTCCTTCACTGCGTAGATGAATTTCCAGATGATGCCGGCGCCAACCAATGAGATCGCCATCGGCATGAAAATGACACTCTTGACCAGCTTTTCGTGTCGGCTGCGATCCGCCAGCGCCGCGATAAGAAGACCAAAGGCGACGGTCAGTCCGGCGCCGAAGATTAGCCACAGCAGGTTGTTGCGAAAGGTCACGAGCATGAAGGGCTCGGTGAACAACGTCACGTAGTTGGCCAGCCCCACAAAGACGCTGCCATCGCGACTGAACAAGCTCGCGATGAACGTGCGGACCATCGGAAGGGCAACGAAATAGCCCACCATGACCATGCCAGGCAGCACGAAGGGGAGTGGTTGAAGGCGCCGCGTCCAGGCCGGCGGTAGAGCGTGCAGCACGGCGTCAGTTGCCACGTAGACCAGCGTCATCAAGACGCCGGAGCCGCCAATCGCAAGAAGCGCCACCAGGAGGCGCGGCAGATCGGTATCGCGAAGAAAGATAAAGCCCTGCCAGATCAGAAGCGCGGCTAGGCCAAGGGCCAAGAGGGATCCGAGCGCTTTGGCATTGCCTGATCGGCCGCGGGCTTGTGCTGGCACGTGCGTGTACTTCGCGTAAGGGTAAGGGCGGGTTGCCGCTTCTCGCGAGGACTGCGAGAAGCGGCCCCCTCTCCGGGAGTTACTTCGACGGCCAGGAGGCGTCGATGTTTGTGAGCGCCGTATCGAGATCTTCCGATCCACTGATCCAGGCGGTCATTTCCTTCCAGAAAGATCCTGCACCGACTTCACCCGGCATCAGATCGGAGCCGTCGAAGCGCACGCTGGTTGCACCGGCGAGGATCTCCGCGACGCCGCGGTCAATGTCGTTGCCGTACCAATCGAGCTGGGTGTCCTTATGCGGCGAGATGGTGCCACCAGAGGCCAGCCAAGTCTTCAGATGCTCCCCCTTCGTAAACCAGGCCATCACAGCACGGACTTCGGGACGATCCGAGAAAGCCGACCAGATATCGCCGCCGACCAGCGCTGGCTTGCCATAGGCAGGATCGATGCCGGGTAGATAGAAGAAGTCGTAGTCGACACCCGGAACCAACTCGCGATCTTTGGGGAAGAAGCTGGTGATGAAGTTGCCCTGCTTGTGCAGCCAGCACTTGGGCGGTTCGGCGAACATGGGAGCGGGGGCATCGCCGAACGAAGTCGAAACGATCGCCTTGGTACCACCGAACACGAGGTTGTCGTCGAGCCAGATCGAACCAACGCTCTCCGCAGCCTTCTTGACTTGCGGTGACTTGAACTTCAGTTCACCGCTGGTCCACTTGTCGTAGTCCTCGAGTGAGTTGGTGCGTAGCATCATCTCCTCGATCCAGTCCGTGGCGGCCCAGCCTGTTGCCGCGCCGGACTCAATGCCGATGCACCATGGCGTATCGCCATCGGCGACGATCTGGTTCTGGAGCGCGATCATCTCGTCCCAAGTGGTGGGCACCGCGTATCCGGCCGCGTCGAAGGCCTTCTTGGGGTACCACACAAGCGACTTTACGTTCACACGCTCCCAGATACCCGACAGCATGGGATCGCCGCTAGCACCGGGCTTGGTACCCATGTCGAGCCAGCTCTGTAGATACTGCGTCTGCATATAGTCCGCAGACAGGTATGTGCCCAAGTCGATCAGCTTGCCGGCTTTAGCGAAGTTGGCCATGAGACCCGGCTGCGGAAAGTCGACGATATCAGGTGTGTTGCCGGCATCGACACGCGTCGCGATTATCGCCTCAAACTGCTTGGAGCTCTCGTACTGGATGTCGATTCCAGTAAGCTCCTCAAACGCTTTGACGTTCTCGTTGAACTTCACCTCATCGGCGTCCGCAAAGGCGCCGAAGGCGGTCACGACAGTGCCCTTGAACTTGCCAGCGAGCGCATCGGTCAGTTCCTGAGGAGCCGCCTGTGCGAACACTGCGGTGGAATACAGCAGGCCCAGCGAGGCAATGGCCGCCAACTTGGCCGAGCTATTGATAGAAAAAGTCATGTCTCCCTCCCATTGTGTCGCGGCCGGTCCGCGTCCCTGAAGCAGGCGGCACAAGGCTTCACGGCTGCCACGAGTCCATGGCTGGCCGGTCCCAAGCAGATGCTTGGGGTGGCGGTCGTGCTTGTTGAAATCCTCCCGCGACGCGTTGCGTCGCAAAGCAACCTGTATCTGTTTCAACGAGTAGGCTAGATAGCTGTCTATCGATCGTCAAGGAAAATGTGGCTATCGATGGACAACGCAAGATTCTAAGGTGCAAGAAGCAATGTCGACGATCAAAACCGTAGCGGAGCGAGCAGGTGTCTCACTGAAGACGGTATCACGCGTCTTCAGTTCTCCTGAGGCTGTCGCCGACAAGACTCGTGCCCTGGTTATGGCCGCCGCCGAAGATTTGCAGTTCGTGCCCGATCAGCGGGCACGAGCCATCCGATCGGGAAAATCAGGGGTCGTCGGGCTGCTGACGGACGTTGTGGCGACGACGCCGTGCTCAATTGAGATCGTGCGGGGAGTCGAGGCCGCGCTGGAAGAGCGACGAATGTCCTTGCTGATCGGCAACCTCGAAAACCCCTTGAGCACATCGAAGTCGATCATCAGAAGCTTCCGCGCGGGACGCGTGGACGGCGTCATCTATGCGGCCAACTACCATCGCGAAGTGGCAGATTTCGAGCCTCTCTCACTCTCCGGTGTCATGGTGAACTGCTTCACGCGTGCCGGCGAACTGCCCGCCGTCATTCCTGACGAGGAGCGGGGGGGATACAACGTGGGCGTTCACCTGCTGTCACTCGGTCATCGTCGAATCGCTTATTTGACGCTGGCGCCGGACATCCCGGCCACGCAGTTGCGGCAGGCCGGACTCGTTCGGGCGCTGAAGGAGGCCGGCGTCAGCGTACCGGATCCGCTCGCGTGGCAGGGGCAGCCGGCTGCTGGAGCCTTCGACCATGATGCGGCCTTCCGTGCGGCGCATGCGCTGCTGAAGCGCAAGGGGCGACCCACTGCCATCTTTTGCGGAAATGACGAGATGGCGATGCAGGTCTTCAACGCTGCCAGCCAATTGGGACTATCGATTCCAGGAGACCTGTCGGTCGTAGGCTTCGATGACCATCGCCTATTTTCTGAGGGCCTGCGCCCAGGACTGACAACGGTGGCCTTACCATATACCGAGATGGGACGTCAGGCGGTCGCTATCCTGCTCGACCGGCGCAAAGAGCCCCCGGCCACATACCGAGTCGATGCGCCATTGATCGTCCGCCAATCCACTTCGGCTCTATAAGGTCCAGCTACGGCTATCGCGAATGAGCCATCGGCTCCTGGGATGACATCGATAGACAAGGCCCGCTGACATCGATAGACATTCTCGTCGTCATCGCTACGGAATGGTGTCATGACAACGCAAGTACAGCCCCTCAAGCTTGCCATAGCAGGGCTATCGCACGACCACGTGTCGATCCTCGCAGATATGTCACCTGACGATTTCGATGTCGTCGGCGTCTATGAAAGAGAGCGCTCAACTCGTGAGGCCTTCAAGTATCCCCGATCTCGAGCGCCCGAGGCGCGCTTCTCGGATTTGGAAACGATGCTCAACGTCACACGACCCGATGCCGTGGCCGCCTTCGGTTCGATATACGAGCATCTGGAAGTGGTGGAAAAATGCGCACCGCTCGGCATCCACGTCATGGTCGAGAAGCCGCTGGCCATAAGTGTGGAGCACGGTGACAGGATTGCCAGCCTCGCGCGCGAGCACGGCATCCACGTCCTCACCAACTATGAGACGAGCTGGTATCCCACAACCGCCCACGCCTTCGCGGTCCTGGAGAGCGGGGCGATTGGGTCGGCACGCAAGGTTCTCGTCAGAGACGGTCACGGTGGCCCGATCGAAACGGGCTGCAGGCCTGAATTCTTGTCATGGCTGACAGATCCAGCTTTCAGTGGCGGCGGCGCCTTGTCCGACTTCGGCTGCTACGGAGCAAATCTTCTTACGCGCCTAATGCAGGGGGAGCTTCCCGTTTCGATTACGGCTTTGAGCCGCTCCTTCAAGCCAGCCTTGTATCCCTTGGTCGAAGACGATGCGCTAATCGTCCTCAACTACGAGATGGTCGAAGGGGTGATTCAAGCGTCTTGGAACTGGCCTGCGGCCCGAAAGGACATGGAGATCAACGGGACGACCGGCTTCGTGCGGACGCTCGATGCGGTCACCGGCCTTGAGCTGACTCCGAAGGGAGATGGACCGGTGTCGGTGATGCCGGCTCCGCTTCCTTCGAACGTTGCGGGGCCCTTTGCGCATCTGGCGGCCGTCATTCGTGGAGATCTGGCATTGAGACCTTTCGACCTGTCGGCGCTCGAAAACAACGTCAGCGTGGTCAGAATCCTCGATGCGGCGCGGCGCTCGGCTGCACTGGGGCAAACTGTATCGCTGGCGAACCGCGCAGCAGCGGAGTCATCACGCTAGTCGACTAGAACAATGTCCCATAAAATTGGTGTTGTGACGCTCGGGCATAATCTGGGCGGCGGAAGACCGCCTCGAGCGATCCGCCCGACCTTCCAAAAGGGTCTTCGAACAGAAAATGTCCTTCGATGTCATTTTCCATTTGTCCTTCGTTGTCATCGCTGCTAATACGGCGCATGAGTTCGATTGATCTCCTTAGCTAAATCGATCAAACGACCTCGGAGCAGACAGGGCGGTGATGGACGACAGTCTCACCGCCCGCAGGGAGGAAAGAATGAAGAGACTACTTTTGGCGACCGCCATCGTGGCGGCCGCACTGATGAACTCGTCGTCATTCGCGGCGACCGAGTTGACCATGTGGTACCACGGGGCGGGTGGCGATGCCGGCCTGAACCCCGAAGAGAGAAACGGCGTTCTGAGCGTGATCGACGAGTTCAATTCGTCCCAATCTGATTGGGTCGTGAAGTTGGAATCGTTCCCGCGGGCTGTTTACAACGACTCCGTTACGGCAGCAGCACTCGCCGGCAATCTGCCCGACATTCTCGACGTCGATGGCCCGAATATGCCCAATTGGGCATGGTCGGGCTACATGCAGCCGTTGCCGCTGACGGACGAGGACATCGCGAACTTCCTTCCGGGGCCAATCGGCAAGTGGCAGGGCAAACTCTATTCGATCGGCCTCTGGGACTCTGCGGTCGCCATCTTTGCGCGCAAGTCGATCCTGGATGAGTTTGGCATCCGCATTCCGACCCTGGACCAGCCTTGGACGGGCGACGAGTTCAACGCGGCGCTCGAGTCGCTGAAGGCAAGCGGCAAGTTCGAGTACCCTATCGATATGGGCACCGCGTGGACCGGAGAGTGGTATCCCTACGCATTCAGCCCGTTCTTGCAGAGCTTTGGCGGCGACATCGTTGACCGCACCACCTACAAGACCGCCCAGAACGTGCTCAATGGCCCTGAGGCAATTGCCTTTGGCGAGTGGTGGCAGAACCTGTTCACCAGCAAGCTCGCGCCCGGCACCTCGCAGGATCCCGGCGATCGCGCCACCGGCTTCATCGAGGGCAAGTATGCTCTTAGCTGGAACGGCAACTGGCAGGCACTGCCTGCGGTCGAGAAGTTCGGTGACGATCTTCTGTTCTTGCCGGCGCCTGACTTCGGGCACGGCTCAAAGATCGGTGCTGCTTCGTGGCAGTTCGGGATTTCGTCCACGAGCAAACATCCGGATGGAGCGGCGGCGTTTATCAAGTTCGCGATCCAGGACAAGTTCCTCGTGAGGTTCTCCGACCTCGGCGGATTCATCCCGGCGCGCAAGACAGCCGCCGAACAGAGCGTCAATTACAAGCCGGGCGCGCCCCTCGAAGTTTTCTTCGGGCTCTCGGAGAAGCAGGGCTTTGTGCGGCCGGTCACGCCGGGCTATGTGGTGGATGCACGGGTCTTTGAGAAGGCCGTGGCGGACATCGCAAACGGCGCCGACGTAGTCGACACGCTTGATGCCGCCGCCGACGAAATCGACGCCGATATCGAGCGGAACAACGGCTACGGCTTCTAGCGAAGAGGTCAGCCCCGTCCTCCCGGCGGGGCTGACTGCTGCTTCTCGTGCTCCAACGGATACGATTGCCTGATGAACGATCTAAAACGACATTCGGCACAATTCCGTGCCAATGGCGCGGGCTGGTTGATGGCTTCTCCGGCTATCTTGCTGATCCTCATCTTCTTAATCGTGCCGTTTGTCCTCGCTTTCGGGCTGTCGTTCACGAACCAGCGGCTGCTGTCGCCCAACCCCACTGAATTCGTCGGAATGCGGAACTTCGAGCAGCTCCTTGGAATGGGGGTGCTCAAGCTCGAGCCGCTGCCGGCACCAGACGAGCAGGTCGAGGGTTCAGACCCGGAGTACCCACCGCTTCGCAACTTCACCCGGAATAATCCGGACTATCCCCACCTCAACGGGATGCGGGAGTGGTTCTCGATACCGTGGGGCCAAGACAGAGTCTTCGTTCTGGCGCAGGACGTGCTGTTCATTAAGGCTCTGGTTAACACAGTGCTCTTTGTCGCGATCGTCGCTCCACTCCAGGGAGGGCTCGCACTGCTGCTGGCACTGATGATCAATCAGAAGCTGCCGGGCATCAACATATTTAGAACGATATATTTCCTCCCTGTTGTCATCTCTATCGTCGTCGTGTCGCTGCTCTTCCGCTTTATCTATGATGGCAACAACGGCCTCCTTAACACGCTGCTAGGTTACGCTTCGTTCGGTGCGTTCAAGCCGGTCGACTGGCTCGGTAGGACCGATACCGCGCTGGCCGCCATCATCGGCGCCTCGATCTGGCAGGCTGTGGGCTTCCACATGGTCATCTGGCTGTCCGGTCTCCAGACCATACCGGTGTCGCTATACGAGGCAGCCGACATCGATGGCGCGACTCACCTTCAGAAGTTCCGCTACGTAACCTGGCCCGGGCTGAGAAATACCGCCGTCCTGATTCTGATTGTCATCACGATCCAGGCGTTCTCGGTGTTTGCGCAGATCAACCTGATGACCCGCGGCGGGCCGCTGGACTCGACCCAGACGCTTGTTTTCCAAGTCGTCGCGCGTGGATACGAGAAGCAAGATATCGCGGGCGGATCCGCGATCTCGGTGCTCATGTTCGTGTTTGTGCTGTGCATCTCGCTGGCGCAGCGATACCTCACCCGGAGCAAGGACTGATGGCCGGAAGCGTCTTTATCGCACGACGAGCGGGCACAGCATGGAGCTACGCCCTGCTCATATTGGTCGCCCTGATCTTCCTTATACCCATCGTGTTCATGGTGATGTCGTCCTTCAAGCCCGACCAGCAGTTGTTGAGCGATTCAGGATCGATCCGGGCATTCCTGCCGGTCGGGGACCTATCGCTTCAGAATTATGTGGGCGCTTTCGAACGTGTGCCGGTTGCTCTTTTCGTATTCAACTCGGTGTTTGTGACAGCGGTCACGGTGGTGCTCTCGCTCCTCGTGTGCTCGCTGGCAGGGTTTTCGCTGGCGTTTCTCAATTGGTTCGGCAGGGACACCGTCCTCGCAGTCATCATCGCCACCTTGATCGTGCCGTTCGAGACAATCGCGATACCCTTGCTGCTCATGGTCGCAAAGCTGCCCTGGATCAGCACTCACGGGTTCGAGGTCGGCTGGCTGAACACCTATCACGTGCAGATCATTCCATGGGTTGCCGACGGGCTGACGGTCTTCCTGTTCGTTCAGTACTTTCGAGACCTACCGCGCGACCTCCTTGAGGCGGCACGAATAGATGGTGCGAGTTGGTGGCAGGTTTACCGGATGGTGATCATGCCCCTCTCTGGTCCCGTGCTTGCGACTGCGGCGATCCTGAAGTGCCTCGCCATGTACAACCAGTACCTGTGGCCGCTGATGGTCACGCAGGCTGAAGCGTACCGCCCGCTGATGGTAGGGCTGCAGTACTTCTTTCAACTCAACATCGCCTGGGGACAGGTCATGGCCTATCTGTGCATCGTGTCGGTTCCAATCATCGTCCTCTACTTGGTTCTCCAGCGTGCCTTCATCACGAGCATCGCCTCGACCGGTATCAAGGGTTAGGAACACTGGGACCATGCCACTGCAACTTCGCGACAAATGGATCTGGGATTTCTGGTTGGTCCAGGACCAAGACCTCTGGCACATCTTCTTCCTGCAGGCTGACAAGAGCTTGGGCGACCCCGAGTTGCGGCATCGCAATGTATCGATCGGTCATGCGACGAGCCGGGATCTGCATAGTTGGTCGCACTTGGGAACATGCTTTGCGCCCTCTCAGGAAAGGTCATTCGACGATTGGACAACATGGACGGGCTCCGTCGTCAGAGGGACAGACGGCACCTGGCACCTCTTCTATACTGGAACCGCTCACGAGGGCGGTGGTCTCCATCAGCGCATAGGTCATGCGACCTCCGATGACCTACACTCCTGGAGGAGGGTAGGTAACGGTTTGGCTCTCGACCTCAGCGGAGCCGACTACGAAGAATACACGCCCGGTGGTTGGCGAGATCGGTCGATGCGCGATCCGTGGGTGATGCGCGATCCGGCCGGTGACGGCTGGGTGATGTACTTTACGGCGCGCGTGCCGGGACATGTTGAACTCAATGCCGGCGCAGCGATCGGATACGCGACTTCTCCCGACCTGCTAACCTGGACACTGCAACCCCCGGTGTATGCCGGCGGAACGTTTAGTCAGATGGAAGTTCCCCAGGTGTTCGAGCACGGCGGTCGCTGGTACTGCCTGTTTACTACATGGGCCGTTGATTGGTCCGAGGCTTATCGGAGAGGCAGCCCGCAGTCGCCGGTGTCAGGTACGCACTACCTGATCGCGGCCGATCCTAAGGGGCCGTGGCGTATTGCACCTGGGGCATTTCTTGACGGAGCGGAACCTGCGCGTCGTTATGCAAGCAAAGTCGTGAAGGACGCAGACGGCAAACTCTTCATCATGGGGTTCATTCATACTACCGCCACTAACCCATTCGTGGGAGAGGTGAGTGACCCCATACCAGTGACCGTGGACCAGCAAGGCTACTTGTCCGTGCGTCTCGATCTGCTGCCATCCGGTGCCATCGTCTAGCTCGGTTTGCAGTCGGGCCATGAGCCTACCTGGATGGCGGAGCGTGGCAACGTTGAGGCGCTCGGCTGTAGCGCCCCTGGGCGTGCGAGGGCCGCGAGGCGACAAGGGCGGCGTTCGGCCACCGGCCCGGCCCTCGAGGGCAGACAGTGCCCAAAATACCAATGTATGGTGCCAGTGCGCGGGGTGGTGCCGGTCCTCATGGCTCGAATAGCCGGGAGGACCCTACAGCCCACAGCGCCCGCACCTGCTCGGATGCGCCCGCTCCTGCACCAGGTGGCTCAGAGTTGAGCTGCGTGGCTCGCCCGTTGGTCGAACGATCGACGACAAGTGCCTCAAGGAACTTCCCAGCGAAGCGACGGCCACCTCATGGCTTTCACTGCGACTCGCCTCGCGTTTCGAATGGCTGTCCTGAAATTGAGCGCGACACGAACGGCGTTCTTCCAATTCAGGGCGTCTGGCTCGCCTTCGTTTTTGCAGCTAGACACTGCGTCTCCTAGAGCAGGAGCGGGCGCATCCGAGCAGGTGCGGGCGCTGTGGGCTGTAGGGTCCTCCCGGCTATTCGAGCCATGAGGACCGGCCCCACCCCGCAGACTCTGACCGATTATTGGTAGTTTTCCCAATTCGACGATGCCATTGCCACCGCCACTGCGCACAAGGGCCCGAACGTGCGGCACTAGCTCCGCATGCCACTCGGGGTGCCGGCGTCAATCTGGCCAAAAGAGCCCCCCTCAAAGCCCCGGAACTCCGGCATATGCAGAGTCACCCCTTTTTGACTCACACGGACGCCAAACTCGTCGCCGATCGCTGCAAGCCTCGGGGAACTCGCGATGAAAGTGCGCCGCCACGACTTTTCCCGGGGCTTTCAGCAAAAGTGGCTCACTTATGGGCTGGTTGGTACCGTGCCCATAACTTCAGTTTGCGCAATGAGCGGCCCTAGATGCTCCGATAGAATCAGGAGGTGGCGCCCCCTAGGGCGACACAATGGGAGGCAGGACGTTGGGCGGCTCATGATTTGAGCGCCGCAACATGGTAGCGGCGAATGCCGTCTTCGCCCTTCTCGCTGATCACGTCGATCCCGAGTCTCTTCTTGACGGCACCGGAGAGAAAGCCGCGAGCGCTGTGCGGCTGCCAGTCGGTGGCCGCGACGATCTCGTCGATCGAGGCGCCGTCCTGGCGGCGGAGTAGGGCGAGCACCTGATCCTGCTTGGTGGTCTTGCTCTGCAGTGCTGGCACCTTCTTGGCGGCCCTGGGGGCGCTGCGGCGGACGATACGGGGTTTGGTGGGTTTGGTCGGCTTCTTGCCCATGTCGGCCTCCTTGTGGCTCAGCCGCGGCGGGATTGCCCGGTCTTACCGACAAGGGCCCGGAGGCGGCCGGGCGGTGACCGCAACACATGCTTGCTGCCGGAGGACAGTCCAGCGGGGTCATCCGCGAAGTGCGAAGGTTCACAACCATCGTTAATCGTTGCTGTCGGATGCCGATGATCAGCGATCGATACGCGACGACTTATGCAGTACGGTTGGCCTCGCCACGCGAAGTCGCTCGAGATCGCGACCAAATCGCCTGAGGTGCCGAAAGTCCTCGACATCGACGATGCTGATGTTGAACTCGATGGCTCTGAGGATGGCTGCGAACTTCGTGGCAAGGTCATCGAGTGTGAGGGCAGGGGTGGAGGCGATGACCGCGACGATTGCCATGGCTTCGTCCATCGTCAAGGACCAGCGCTGCCACGCCTCAAAACTCTCGTCGACGCGCCGCTTCTGCCGAACCGCCCGTCGTCGCAGCCGCTCGAAGTCGTCCGCCAGCTCGACGATTGATCGCTGGTGTTTGTGCTCTGCCATCGCCGTTGTCCCGATCCCATCGGGACAAAGCGGCTGAGTTGCACCGGAAGTCTAGCTGGAAGCGGGCTCGAGCCGGGAGGCGCGCCAATCGCGGTAGGATGTTCCCATCGGCTGGATCTTCCATTCGATTGGACCGCTGGCACTGCGCGCCGAAACGATCGAAGCCGCGGCACTCGGACTGCTGAACATCACATCCACAGCGAACAGCAAGAGGTCAGGCGACCGTCCCTCAATGAGCTGCCCATTAGCAATCAGCTTGTCGCGGAGGGCGGCATATCCGGCCGGAAAGGTCCCGCTCGGCGCACGTCGAGCCGTTGAACCGGCGCGCACGACAAAGCCGTCAACGGTCTCCTGACCCGCTGCACTCGCGCCGGCCGTCGAGAACGTGAAGATCGGGCCGTCCGCGGGACCGATGGATGTCTCTGCCGTTCCGGCCAGCGGTGCCGCAGTCGGCGCCCCGCGTCGCCGGAACAGGTCGCACCCGACGATGGGCAGGATCACCGTGGCCGTATCAACGAAGGCATCCATGTCGGCTCGATCGGCCTCGGGCAAGCGCTGGAAGTCTGGATGGGTGTCATTGGTGAGAGCGACGGAGCCGGCATCCTGGGTCAGCTTGATCAGCCGGCTCTCGAGATACCTTACGTGGCCTTTGGTCAGGATCTCATCGGAGGAGACCAGGAATACGACCCGGTCGAAGAAGTCCTTGTTCTCCGTGCGCAGATGCGTGCGCATCCTGGCCGCGATGTCGTCGGCCTCTCCGATGTAGGCCAGTATTCCATCGGCCGCTTCGGGATTGGGTCCCAGCAGGATGTAGACACCGGTCCTCGACGCCTCCGGTCGTCGCAGCAGCTCGGACAGCCTTCCTCGCGGCGCCGCCAAAGCTTTGCCGTTCCAGTTGCCGACGTCGGCGACAACGATGCCGTGCGCAGAACCCTCGGTGAGGTACAGCCGCACGGTCCGGCCACCCGATCGCCCAAAACTCGTCCCAGCCGCCGCGCTATCCATCGGATCGTTCTCCAGCCGTCCCATCAAACCTGAGCCGGGTGAACAAATCCCTATTTGGGATAATCCGGAAACAGGATCAGCTTCTCGCGCTCATGGTCCCGTTCAGCGGCCGGCATGGGCAAGTCGATCCACTCTCCCGAACATCAGAAGCTACGCGAGCTGCTCACCGCGGCCCGCAAGAAGGCTGGACTCACGCAAGCGGAGGTTGCTGAACGGCTCGGTCGGCCGCAGTCCTTCGTCGCCAAATACGAGGGTGGCGAGCGACGGCTCGACGTGGTGGAGTTTGTCCACGTGTCTCGGGCGCTCGGAGTTGAACCTGGGAAGTTAATCCGGCTGGTCGAGAAGGTCGCCTAGTCAACCAGCTCTGTTCTCGCCTACACGTTTCAGCGCGATCAGATCATTTCAACCGCCAACCGCGTCCTCAGGGCCCATCAGCTCTTGAGGCAGTCGACGAACGGACCACCAATTCGGGTTCGAAACGGTCTTGCAAGAGCTCTGGAGATTCGCCAGCCACTGCCTCATCGAGCAACTCTACGAGGCGACTGCCCATCGGTCTGCACGGGGCAAAGATGGTGGTGATCGGCACGCCGTAGAACGCACCAGGCAGCTGATCGTCATAGGCGATGAGGGAGAAGTCGCGACCGATCGTAATGCCGAGGTCGCTCAGTGCCTGCACGGCACCTTTCGCTGAAAGAACGTTTGAGTAGATGGCAGCGGTGGGAGACGGTTCGCTTTGAAGTAGTTGCCGTGTCGCGTGATAGCCGAATTCCTCTGTCTTGGGACCCTGCAGCATCCAGTTCGCGCGAACTGACAAACCCGCAGTAGCCATCGCTTCACGGTATCCAGCTTCCCATTCTGCGGCGGCGAGAGTCCCCGGCAACGAGTTGAGTAACGCGATGGCTTGATGCCCCAACTCGATCAAATGAGTTGTGGCCAAGCGATGTCCTCGTCGGAAGCCAACATCCAGGCAGGGGAAAATTGTGTTCTCGCTGCCGCGACCGTGCATGACGAACGGTATGCCGCGCGACTGGAGATAGTCGATCCGCCAGTCCGAAGTTGGCCGCGCGTTGAGCAGCACGAAACCGTCGAGGTAATCGAGATCGAGGACGGTGTCATAGCATCGTTCCTCCTGCGATACCTCAGTGGGGATCAGGTGAAACAACCTACCGAAATCAAGCGTACGGCTAGCCATGCCGCCGACGAAGTCGAGCAGGAGCGGGTCCTCAAAGGCAAAGCTGTTGAGAGGTTGGATCAGGCCGAATCCCTTTCGGAGAGTGCTGCCGGATTGTGAAAGCGCTCGGCTCGCTCGCCGCGGCGAGTAGCCCAGCTCGCCGGCAAGCGTGTTCACGCGAGTTCTGGTCTCCTCGTTGACGACCTCGTCGCCACGTAGCGCGCGGCTCACGGTGGCCGTCGACAGATTCAGCTGGGCGGCAAGGTCCGCGAGGGTGATGCGACTTGCCGCCAAATGCAAACTCCTCTCTTAAATCATTCCGAACCTTGCAATTTTTGCAGCAAGCTCTGCAAGCAACAAAGCCCAATTTTTAACAGGCTCAGGTGCGTCTCAACAGCGGCATTGACGCCTAGGAGAGCAAGTTGTAGGAAATTGCTGCAATTTTGTGATACCTTGCAGCGAGGCGATGGTGAACTTCTTTCTGGGCGAAACGGGCCTACCGGGCAAAGAGGCAAATCCCACGATCCCGGGCGCGCGCATCTTGCCGGGCGCCCAGACGCTGCTTTCCCGGCCTCTTGGCGCGGGCGGCCGACACCTGTTGTACCCGCTAAGCGAGATCAACGACCTGGGGTTCTTCGCTCGCGTGTCGATGACCATGGCCCAAGACGCGGAGTGGACGCTTCGCGCTCATCCCAACACCCATCTCTATCTCCTCTGCCTGGAGGGGAGCGGTGTCCTCAATCTGGGTGGTGCGGCGGGCTATGCCGCCGAGCAGTATGGGTTTTCTTACGGGGACCTGCTGATCATTCCTCGCGATGTCCCGTACCGGCTGGCAGGTACGTGGGAGGCGATCGTCTTCCACGCGCGCACCAATGCGTTTGCCGATGGCGTGGGGGGCAGCCGCTTCACGCATCCAGTGCTCGATTACTCAGGGGCGGGACCGCAGGGTGGTCCGCACGCGGCCTATCTGTTCGATCCGCTCTGCAGCCGCCGGATGGAGGTGCCCGTCCCGCTCACGCGTGTGGTGCGCGAGGAGAATGCCGCGGCCGCCGATGACCTCTATCGCCGGATCACGCCGCGCGATCCGCAGACCAACGACGCGCAGGCGCGTGCCGAGGAACTCAAGAACCCCAACGTCGTGGGTGCCCGCGTGCTGAGGCGCGCCGTGGATGCTCCGGACGTCTACAATGCCAATGCCGGCAACAAACAGTGGGCCTATCCGCTCACCTGGACCGACGACCTCGCCATCTGTATCGGGGCCACGCACAATTCGAGTTCGGACAAGGATCGTCCCTTCGACTCGCACTCGCATCCGGACGTCGAAGAGTACAAGTACATCATCAGCGGCTCGGGCACCGTGACACTGGGGGAAGGCGACCCGACCGTCGCCCGCGAGGTGTACGATTTTACGGCGGGAGACCTCGTCATCCTGCCGCGCGGCATGCCTCACGTCGACGCCGGCGACTACACCGCGCTCTATTTCCACACCCGGGCCAGCGCCTTCGGCAAGATTCCCGGCAGCAGCCGGTTCCCGCACGGCGCCTATGTCTATACTAAGCCGCCCCGGCCTACCGAGGAGGAGCGCGCGGCTCTCAACGATCCGGGCACCTATGTCTTCATGGACTCGCGCGAGACCTTGAATGTCTTCGTGCCCAACCCAATTGTCCGGATAGAACACAATCCTACCGGACTTCAGCATCTGCGGCCGGACCTGTTTCCGGGCCGTGGACCCGACTCGTCCGATACGGCCTGACGGACGCGTCAAAGCAAAGGGCTAGGAGGAAGAAATGATCACCAAATGGAGCCGCCGCCTCTTCACGATGGCAATGGCGTCGGCATGCTTGACGGGCCTCGCGCCCGCAACCGCCCAGGATGTGGCCGGCCCCGAGGCCGCCAACATAGACTGGCGGCAGTTTGAGGGCACGACGCTGCGCTTTCTAGGCGGGCAGCACCCGGCATCGGCGGCCCTGCAGTCGGTGGTCGGCGATTTCGAAGCGCTTACCGGCATCAAGGTCGAGGTCGAGCAGATCTCGTGGGACGCCTACTTCCAGAAGGTGCAGCTGGACCTCAGCAGTCCGGACCCGCAATACGACCTGTTCCTGGCCAATGGCGGGGACTTCGATTGGCTCTACGGGCCGACCGGCAGCGTCGCCAAGATCGACGAGTTCCTCAACGATCCCAAGCTGACGGACAAGGCCTGGTACGACCTTGCCGACGTCGACCCGAAGGTGCTGGCCGCGGCGAGCTGGGACGGCGTCGCCGGTCACCAGGCGGGCACCGGCTCGGCCCATGTGGTTCCGTTCATGTCGGAATCGTACATGGTAACCGCCCAGCAGGAGATGCTCGACAAGTACAAGCTCAAGCTTCCGACGACGCTCGAGGAAGTGCGGGACGCCGCCAAGACCATCTACGAGGGAGAGGGCGGCAAGGTCGCCGGCTTTGCCGCGCGCGGCGGTGTCGGCGTCGTCAATGCGGCGCTGATCAACTTCCTGCTCAACTATGGCGGCGGCGACCTCGACGCGGACATGAACTCTCGCCTCGCCAGCACCGAAAGCGCCTATGTGCACGACCTGTTGCTCAACCAGATTTTGCGGCCCTATGGGCCCCAGGGCTGGCTGGCGATGGAGTGGACCGATCTGCGGGCGCGCGCTGCGCAGGGCGAGTTCGGCATCTGGTACGATGCGGACTGGTTCGCCGTCGGCTATGAGGACGCCGCCCAGTCGAAGGTCGCGGGCAAGCTGGTCTACGGCAACCTGGGCAGTGCTGACAGCAAGTTCGCGGACTATTACTATTTTGGTCTGGCCATCAACGACAAGTCACCCCGCAAAGACGCCGCGTGGCTGCTCGCCCAGTACTTCAGCAGCAAGCCGGTCATGCTGAGGCTGGCGGTTGAAAATCAACTGCTGATGCCGACCCGCGCCTCGGTGTACAATGCCCCGGCCTTTGCCGAGAAGTACGGCAAATGGGGCAATGGGACGTGGCTCGAAGCGGCCAAGGCCAATCTCAGCCAGTGGTCGAAGCCGGCCTTCACGCCGACCGACCAGCAGGGCTCGATCAAGAACATCTGGGCGGCGGGAGCTCACCAGATCTACGAAGGTGCCGACGTCAACCAGACGCTGGGGCAGGTTGCGGCCGACATCGACTCGCTCATGGAGAGAGCGGGTTACTGATCGTCCATACTGGGCCATCACTAGGGGAGGCCGCGCGCCTCCCCTTCACCAGGGGGGCAAGGACATGGCTGCCATCTCGCGAGCAGGAAATCGGCAGGTTTGGCTGGCCTATCTGATGGTCGCACCTATCGTGCTGCTGTTTGCCGGCCTCTTGATCTGGCCGTGGCTCGTCGGCGCCTGGACGTCGCTCACCGACATGCGGATAGGGCGGTGGGGCAGCGAACAGTTCGTCGGCCTCCAGAACTACATCGCAGTCCTCAAGTCCGGCGCATTCTGGTCGTCGCTCCGCATCACGGCATTCTTCGGCTTCCTCTGCGTGACCGCGGAGATGAGTCTGGGCCTCGGTCTGGCCTTGTTGCTGAACCGATCGCTGCCCGGACGCTCGCTTTTCCGCGCGTTGTTCATTGTTCCCTTCATGGTGCCCACGGTGGTATGCGGGCTCATCTGGCGGCAGCTGCTCGAAGCCAAGGGGGTTGTGAACTACCTGCTCTCCTTCATCGAGCTGGGGCCGTTCCCGTGGCTCTCGAGTTCGGGCACCGCGCTTGGCAGCCTCGTGCTGATCGACCTGTGGCAGACCACGCCGCAGGTTCTCATACTGGCGCTCGCGGCGCTGCAGACAGTCCCCAAGGATACCTATGAAGCCGCGCGCGTGGACGGCGCCAGTGCGTGGCAGACGTTCTGGCGCGTGACGCTGCCGATGATCGCGCCCTATTTGGTGATCGCCTTTCTCATCCGCGCGATCGAGCTTCTGCAGGTGCTCGATATCGTTATGGTGGCCAGCCAGGGTGGCCCTGCGAATTCCACGATGGTGCTGCACCTGCTCGCTTACCGCGAAACCTTCATCGGCGGATTCCTCGGCTACGGCACGTCGATCGCTTACTTGCTGGGCTTTGTGGTCGTGCTTGCGGCGATTGCGGTGATCCGGCTGCTTGGACTAACGCAACCCAAGGACGAGCGGCCATGAGCGGGCGCGAGATCCCGAAACTGCGTCCGGGCGACGCGCTCGCCTATCTGGCCCTCGGGTTATGGAGCCTGTTCGTCGTCTTTCCACTGTTCTGGATTGGGGCGATGTCGTTCAAGCAGGAGATCGATATCTTCGCCTATCCGCCGAAGTTCCTCGATTTCTCGCCCACGCTCGACAACTACCTCGACGTGTTCGGCCTGCTGGGCGGGGAGGCCGCGACGGGGTTCGGAAAATACTTCGTGAACAGCCTGCTTATCGTCGGCGTTGCCCTCGCGGCTACTGTCGTATTGGGAACCATGGCCGCCTACGCCTTGGCCCGGCTGCGTTTCCCGGGCCGCGGCACGATCGCATTCCTGCTGATCCTGGTGCGCATGGTCCCGATCCTGACGGTGCTGCTGCCACTCTATGTGCTCTATCGAAATGCCGGCCTATACAATACGTATCTCGGCCTCATCATGGCCTATCTGTTTGTTGGAGTTCCGTTCTATACTTGGCTGGTGCGCGGCCATGTCGATGCCGTGCCGATCGAGATCGAAGAGGCGGCGCGCATCGACGGCTGCAATACGTTCCAGATGCTTTTTGTCGTCGTCGTTCCGGTCATGCTACCCGGTATTGTCTCGGCTGCGCTTCTCTCGTCGATCTATATGTGGAACAACTTCCTCTTTGCGCTGATCCTGGCAGGGCCGGATCTGTTGCCGGTGTCGACGGCGCTGCTCAACTACCTCGGATACTCATCGGACTACGGCAACCTCGCCGCAGCGTGCGTGATCACGTCTGCACCGGTCGTCATGGTCGGCTTCCTAATTCAAAGGTATATCGTGGCGGGTCTGAGCAGCGGCGCAGTGAAGGGGTAGGCCTGTCGGCTTCTGTTCGGTGACTGTCTGCGAAATGGCTCCTTCTACGGTTCAGACCGGCAACCCGCACTAACTCAGGGTGTTGAAGTATCGCGCGCGATCGCCGTGATCCCCGCTGTGCGTACGGACTGGACCCACCTAATGGAAACTCTATTGCACTTTAAATGGAAAACGAGTTACTGTTTTGTCGTATAGGGTTTTCGTCACAGGGAGTACCTTCATGAACATCGCCAAACTGACGTTGTCGGGCCTCGTCGGCGCCGCAACGATCGCCCTTCTTACGTCGAGCGTCTCGGCGCAGACGGTCGAGATCACGGCCAACATGCCGGCTACGGCGGACATGGTCAGCCACCTGCCCGCGGCCATCAAGGAGCGTGGCACGCTCAACGTCGCCACCACCGACGGAAATGCGCCCTGGGTGTTCGTCGACGCCGCGACCGGTGAGGTCAAAGGCGTCGATGCCGACCTCGTCAACGAGGCGGCAAAGCGCCTGGGCCTCACTGTCAACTGGGAAGTGATCCAGTTCACTGCCGGAATCCCGGGCGTCGAGAGCGGTCGTTACGACTTCTATCTGTCGGCGATGGCCGACACCAAGAAGCGTGAGGAAGTGGTCAATTTCATCGCCTATTCGCAGGAAGGCTCGGGCGTCATCGTGCCCAAGGGCAACCCCCTGAACATCAAGACGATGGAAGACCTATGCGGCAAGCGCGTGGCGATCGTGACCGGCTCGCTGTTCCCCGCCATCATCGATGAGCTCAACAAGTCCTGCGCCACGCCGGTGCAGGTGTCCGAGACCGCCGATCAGACCGGTCCCTACCTCGCGGTCGCGAGCGGCCAGGCCGACGCCACGATGAACACCTATGGCGTGTCGAACTACACGCTGCGCACCGCGACCGAGGGTATCCAGACCCAGCTCGAACTGTCGCCCGTGGCCCGCTTTGCGCCCGCCAACCAGGGTATCGCCTTCAACAAGGGGCAGAGCGACCTGATGGCGGCTGTCGGCGGCGCCATGCAGTCCATGAAGGAAGATGGTAGTTATCTGGCCCTGATGGACAAGTGGGAAGTCGGCGACGGCGCGGTCGAGAACTTCACGTTCAACGCTCCGCTGTTCTGACGCAACAAGGCGGGCGAGAATGACGGCACACGGCCACGAGCGGAAAGGGCTCCGGATTCACCGGCGCCCCGGCGGCAGGATTGCCAATGCCGCGCTGGCGGTTCTGGCGATCCTGGTGGTTGCCCTGATGGCGCAGATCGTCATCGGAAGCGGCCGCATCCGCTGGTTCGTCATCGTCGAGGATTTCTTCTCGCCCGCCGTATTGAACGGGGTCGGCACGACGCTGCTGCTGACCGTCGTGTCGCTGGCCGGCTCGGCCGTGCTCGGCACGATCCTTGCCGCGATGCGCATCTCGCACAATCGCGTGCTGCAGGCCATTGCCTCGGCCTATGTGTGGTTCTTCCGCGGCACCCCGGTGCTCGTACAGGTCGTGTTCTGGTTCAATCTCGGCCTGTTCCTGCCCCAGCTCAACATCTTCGGGATGTCGATCTCGACCAATTCGCTGATCTCGCCGCTCACTGCCGCCCTGCTGGGTCTGCTGCTCAACGTCAGCGCCTTCATGTGCGAGGTGATCCGCGGCGGCCTGATCGCGGTCGATCATGGGCAGACCGAGGCGGCGCTGTCGATCGGCATGACACCGGGCGGCGCGCTGCTGCGCATCGTGCTGCCGCAGGCGGTCCGCGTCATCATCCCGGCTGCCGGCAATCTGGCCATCGACCTGCTGAAGGCGACGTCGCTAGTCTATGTCATCGGCACGCGCGAAATCTTGGGCGCCACGCAGAGCATTGCGGCGCAGACCTTCTACGTCATCGAGATGCTGATCATCGCCTCGATCTGGTACCTCATTCTCGTCACCATCGCCTCGTTCGGCCAGGCGCGGCTCGAGGCCTGGCTGGCGCGCTCCGTCGCCACCGCGGCGCGCCCGACCAATCAGGGATGAGCGCCATGTCCAGCGACGACATCATCCACATGCTTGGCATGGCCAAGTCCTTCGGCGCCGTCGAGGTGCTGACCGGCATCGACATGAAGGTGCGCCGCGGTGAAGCTGCCTTCATCATCGGTCCCTCCGGCTCGGGTAAGAGCACCTTGCTGCGCTGCGTCAACGGCCTCGAGACCTATAGCGGCGGCGAGCTGTGGGTCGAAGACTATCTGGTCGGCGCCGAGAACAGCAACGGCAAGTGGTACGAGGCACGCAGCAAGGTGACCGCCGCGCGCCGGGCCGGCATCGGGATGGTGTTCCAGCGCTTCAATCTGTTCCCGAACATGACGGCGCTCGAAAACGTAACGGCCGGCCTACGGCTGGTTCTCGGCCAGCCGCGCAGGCAGGCCGACGCGCGTGGCCGCGAGCTGCTCGATCGCGTCGGGCTGCTGCATCGCGCCGACGCCTATCCGGCCCAGCTTTCGGGCGGCCAGCAGCAGCGCATTGCCATCGCCCGCGCCATCGCCGCCAAACCCTCGATCATTCTGTTCGACGAGCCGACTTCGGCGCTCGACCCCGAGCTGGTTGGCGAGGTGCTTGAGGTGATGCGTGACCTCGCGCGCGACGGCATGACGATGCTCGTCGTCACCCACGAGATCGCCTTCGCCGAGGAGGTCGGCGACACCGTCCATTTCATCGACCGCGGGCGCGTGGCTGAATCGGGCAAGCCCGCTGACGTCATCCGCCATTCCTCCAACCCACGAACCGCCGAGTTTCTCGCGCGTATTCGCCAGTAGCCCCCATTTGAGCCATGTCTAGTCCGTACATTTATGTGAATGCCCCCCTGCCGCGGCGCTATGAGCCGGCCGTCGTCGAAAGACGCGCGCATCTGTCTCTTTCGGAAATGCGGAAGCTGGCGCGCCGCAACGATGTTGCGGTCGAGGCCGCGAGCGCGGGCAGCGCCGAAGAGCGCATCCTGTCGATCTTCGAGCATCCCGAGGTGATTTTCGGCAATCCCGGTTTCATCCCCGCCAATCGGGCGGCCTGGCTTGAGCGGATCGGTCACTTCACCAAAGCGGGCAAACCGATCCCCTTTGTGAGCATGGCTTTCCCCTACAAGGTGCCCAACCCGCTCAAGACCGAGCGGCTGGCGCCCGACATGGGCGAGGCGCTGATGCTGCGGCGCTTCGCGGCGGTGCTCGATGCTGTCGGCAGGGTATACGCGCCGGGCGGCGTTCTGACCATCCTCGAGGAGGGTATCCTCGGCCGCTGCCAGGGCGTGCCATCGGATCGGATCGCCGCCTATCGCGCCGGCATCGATACTGTCATGGCTGTAGCCGATGTCGACCCTGAGCGCGTGACGTTCCATTCGCTCGACGACATGGTTTCGCGCATCCCCAGTTTCGAGGCGCGCTGGATCCACGAGCAAGAGCGGCTGCGCGAGCTCTGGCAGCAGGGCGATGCGGCGGTGCGCGAAGCCTATGCCACCACGACCGCAGCATCGCGCACCTCGGTGCCCACCATCGACTACGAACCGGACGTGCTGGCAGCCGCCTACGACCCCGAGCAGACGGATTCGGCGCTGCGCTATCCGCGCGACTTCATCGACAAGGTCTCGCACCGGCAGTTCTTCGCCTATCGCGCGCTGCTCTCGTTACGCGACAGCACCGGCTATCTGCACGATCTGCGTCCGCATGCCCTCAAGCTCACTGTTTCGCCCAAGCCGGAGAATCTGGCGGTGCTGCCGGTGAACAGATGGGCGCAGGTGCTGCCCTATCATGGCGTGCCGGTGGTTCTTGCCGATGGCCGGTGGGATATCGTCTATAGCGGTGCGCTGGGCACGCTGGGGCCGCTCGAGGCGCTGGTACTTGAGGCGGACGGCGATCCGGCTCCCATTGCCTATCGGGTGCTCGGATGACGACCAGCCTCGGCGTCGATGTCGGCGGGACCAAGATCCAGTTCTGTACCGTTGACGCGGATTTCGTCGCCCGGCCGCTGAGTCGCACGCCGACGGCGCTGATGCGCCGCGGCACCAGAAAGTTCGCCGACGACTTGGCGGAGCTGATCCGCGCGACTTGTCCTCCCGGGGTCGCGCGGATCGGCGTCACGCTCAACGGCGTGCTCGATGGCGGCAACGTGGTCTACAGCTCGCTGATGGGCGGCAATGTCGATTTTCCGCTCGACAGCTTCCTGCGCGACCGGCTCGGCCTCGACGTGACCGTCGACGACGACCTCCACGCCATGGGCATTGCCGAGGCGCATCTGGGCATGGGGCGGGGGCTGCGCAGCTTCGCGCTGCTCAATCTGGGCACGGGTATCGGCGTCGGTGTCTATGACGACGGCCGGATCGTCCGCGGCACCTATGCGGCCGGGCTGATTTCCGAGCAACTGGTCTATGTCGAAGAACTGGGCGAATATCGCTCGCTGGACCGTACCGTGTGCGGGCGGGGGCTGCGCGAGCTCTATCTGCAATTGGGCGGCGAGGCCGTCGACGGGATCACGATCTTCGCGCGGGCGCGGGCCGGCGAGGCCGTCGCGACGCGGGTGGTCGAACTCTTCAGCCGCTATCTGGGCGAGGCCATGCAAATGATCTCGCGCTTCTATCACCCTGGCCGCATCGTCATCAACGGCTCGATCAAGCGGGCCGCAGCCGACTATCTGGCACGCGCCGAGGCGGTCTATCGCGCCGGCCTGCAACGGGCGTTTCAAACAGAAATCGTTGTTTCCCAACTGGAGCACGCCGCCGAACTTGGTACCGTTGTGGCGAGCCGCGGGGGACAAGCATGAGCACACAGGCAGGACGGCGACGCGCGACCACCGTCGAGAAGAACGCGCGCATCTTCGCGCCGATCAAGGCACATCGCACTTTCGAGACGGTGATCGAGCGGATCATCGAGGCCATCGACTCGCAGGGTCTGAGCGAAGGCGACCGCCTGCCCAATGAATCGGAGATGGCGCGCCTGCTTGAAGTATCGCGCCCGACCCTGCGCCAGGCGTTGCGGGTTCTTGAGACTTCGGGGGTCCTCAAGATTAGGGCAGGACAGGCCGGCGGAGTGTTCGTGGCCAGCGAAATGGTGCCCGTAGAAGTGCTGGGCCAGAACATCGCGCTCGAGGTCCATCATGTGGGCGAACTCATCGCGACGCGTCGCATCATCGAGCCGATCGTCTACCACCTCGCGGCGGAGAATGCCTCGGAGGAAGAGCTCGATCGCATCGCGGACGCCATCGAGCTGATGCGCCGTCATTTGGGCGAGCCCAACATGATCTCGCGAGCGGACGGGCTATATCACCGGCGCATCGCCCATGCGGCAGGCAACCAGATCCTGCTGCGGACAATGACCGGAATCTATCGCGATCTCAATCCGCTGCGGGGTGCACTCAGCAACGATCGCGAGCACGGCCTGCACATGATCGACGTGCACAGCCGCCAGCTCGAAGCGATCCGCGCCCGCGACCATGAGGGGCTCGAAAGGATGCTTCAGGAGACGTTCGTGGATCTAGAAGAGGAGTTCAAAGTGACCTCCCGGTTCTCGGTGCGGTGGGCACCGCGCGAGGACAACGTATCTGCCAAGGCACCGCCCGAGCGCAAGAGAAGGGCGCGCGCCTAGTTCAACCAGCCACCGGCATGGGCCCGACGAGCCCGCGCCACCGGGGGTCGCGATGCCGCAGGAAGTCTCCTGCGGCACGGGACTGCTCGCGACAATTTCCCGCCTGCCTGTGCAGCTTGATAGAAGGATGTTCGAAATGGAACGCAGAGTCTACGACCAGCTCGAAGTGCTGATCGCCCCCACCGACAAGGAGCTCGGCGAAAAGGCCGCCGAGGATCTGGCCAGCCTCGTCAAGGCGGAGCTCGCCAAGAAGGATGAGATCTGCATCATCATGGCGCTCGGCGCCGCGCAGGACGCCTTCTACGCCGCCCTGCGCGCCCGCACCGACATCGAGTGGTCGAAGATCACCGTCCTTCACGTCGACACCTATATGGGCGTCGCCAATGACCGGGTCGAAAGCGGCGCCTCGCGCATGCGGCGGCACCTGCTCGACCACGTCAAGCCGAAGGCGTTCTTCCCCATGCAGGGCGATTTCGAGCCGGTAGAGGAAGAGCTGGCGCGCTACACCAAGCTCTATAACGAACTGCAGCCGGTGCTTTGCGTCGTCGGCATCGGAAATAGCGGCCATCTCGCCTTCAACGATCCGCCGGCCGATTTCGACACCAGGGATATCATCCGCGTCGTCTTCCTCGACGAGGTCACGCGCGATCAGGTCAAGCGCGCCGGCATCTTCAAGAATCTCGAAGACGTGCCGCATTATGGCCTGTCTTTGACCATGCACGCCCTGCTCAAGCCGGGCCGTGTGCTGGCGCTGGTTCACGATCTCGACAAGGCGGGAACGATCAAAAAGGTTCTCGAGGGCCCGGTAAGCTTCATGTGCCCGGCTTCCCTGCTGCAGAAGACGCCGCAGGCAACCCTCTATCTCAATAAGGACGCGGCCTCTCAACTGGCGTCGATCTAGACGACCCCGCGCCTCGGCCGGACACCATTCCTGCCGGGGCCATCCCTGCCGTGCCGAATTCCCGAGCCGGCGCGCGGGCGTCGCCCGCGCCAAGTCGCCGCTACGCAGCACGGCCCAGGAATCCCGCCGATTGGGGCCAGTCTTCTCCTTCTTGATCACCTCGCGGAACCGCGAGTTTCGGCGCAGCCGCAGCGTCGCGGCTTACGAGGAACGCAGTCGCACACCAATTAGTCGCTTAGCCAAATTAATTGGCAAAGACCAAGGAGGCCGGCCAGATGGAAGCCGCATTCCTGCCGATTGCGCTTGACGTCATTGCTCTTCCGTATTTAATTGGATGGGACCAGAAATTAATCGCAACGATATTTCGGTCAAAGGGAAGGGAGAATCGCATGCTCAAGGGACGGTCGTCTTTTCTGAAGTGCTCGTTACTCGCTGCGGCGTCGCTGTTCGTGATCGGCTCGGCCGTCGCGCAGGACATTGCCGATGTGCCGCGAAACGAGACACTCAAGGTGGAGAACATCTTCGGGCGCGTCGCGCTGCCCGAGAACTTCAACCCGTTCATCCCAGGCAACAACCTGGTGAACGGCTACTGGCAGGTCGCCGCGGAATCGCTGTTCTATCTCAACTATGAGAGCGGCGAGCTCATCCCCTGGCTGGCCGAGAGCTATTCATTCAACGACGACAACACCGAGCTGACGCTCAAGATACGCCCTGGGGTCAAATGGTCGGACGGCGTCGATTTCACGGCCGATGACGTGACCTTCACGCTCCAGATGCTGATGGCCAATCCCGAGCTGCGGTATCATTCGGAGCTTCAGGCCTCGGTGGACTCGGTCGCCACCAGCGATCCGCAGACCGTAACCATCAAGCTCAAGGCGCCCAATCCGCGGTTCGTGATGGACGTCTTCTCGGTGCGCGTCTGGGAAACGCTGATCATTGCGCCCAAGCACATCTTCGAGGGCCAGGACCCGGTCAAGTTCTCGAACTACGATCCAGCCAAGGGTTGGCCTGTGACCACCGGCGCCTACAAGCTCGTGCGCTCGACCCAGACCGAGACCGTCTGGGATCGTCGCGACGATTGGTGGGGCGCAACGACCGGCTTCCGTCCGCTGCCGGCGCCCAAGCGGGCGATCTGGACCGGCGCGGGCACCGAGGAAACGCGCGCGGTGATGGGCGTCAACAACGACCTCGACGCCATCTACACCGTCGGCAAGAGCAACTTCGAGGTCATGCGGGCGCGCAATCCCAACATCATCGCCTGGACCAACGATCTGCCCTATGGCTACGCTGATCCGTGTCCGCGCGATCTGCAGCTCAATACCCAGCTCGCGCCCTTCGACAACAAGGACGTGCGCTGGGCAATCGATCACGCCATCAATCGCGATGTGCTGGTACAGATCGCCTATGAAGGGGCGACGATCCCGCAGGCGTTCGACATGCCGGCCTATTCCGGCCTGCAGCCCTTCTTCGATCGCAACAAGGCGCTTTCCGACCGCATCCTCGATTTCGATCTGGGCAAGACCGACGAACTGATGGCCAAGGCGGGCTACAGCAAGGATGGCGAGGGCATGTGGGTCGACAGCGCCGGCAAGCGCATCGAGCTGGGCATCATCACCGCCGCCGGCGAAGTCGACAAGGAAAAGATGATGCCCATCATCGTCGACCAGCTTCGCACGGCCGGCTTCGATGCCACCAGCCAGACGCTCGAATGGTCGGTGTTCTCGGATGCGCTGGCCCGCGGCACCTCGGCGGCCTATATCCACAACCTGTGTGCCAGCGTTGTGGACCCCGTCGGGGCGCTCTCGGCCTTCCACAGCCGCTTCTCGGCTGCGCCCGGTGAAGCCGCAACGGGCGGCAAGCAGGGCTCCCGCTTCGCCAACGCCGAATATGATGCGCTTGTGGACAAGCTGAGCGTGTTGCCCACCAGCGACCCGCAATTCGCCGACCTCGCCGACCAGGCCCTGGCCCTGTGGGCGGACGAGCTGCCCGTCGTGCCGCTGGTGCAGGCGATGTTCATCGTGCCCTACAATACGACGTACTGGACCAATTGGCCGACGGCCGACAACAACTACTTCTTCCCGCTGGCACACTGGTGGGTAAGCGGAAGCATTCTGGCGCAGAACATTCAGCCTGCGCAGCAGTAATCTTCCACCGGCACGCATTGGCGATCCTCCCGGTCCGGTGCGTGCCGGACTTGTGTCCAACCGAGGTGTAGAGTCATGGATTTGAGGTATCTGCTCAAGCGACTCGTGTCCTTCGTCGTGACCATCCTCGTCAGTGCGACGTTGATGTTCATCCTGACCCGGCTCACTCCCAACGATCCGATCCAGGCGCTGCTCGGGCGCATGGCTGCGACCGGCAGCAACATCGAGGGCGGTGCGGAGCTGGTCGCGATGTATCGCGAACGCTTCGGCCTCGATCAGCCGATACTGGTTCAGTATCTCAGCTATATGTCGAACCTCATTCTACGTGGTGACTTCGGCTACTCGCTCGCCTACTTCCCGGCGCCCGTATTGCCCGTTATCGCGGGAGCGATCCCCTGGACGCTGGGTCTGTTCCTGGTTTCGACGATCTTCGCTTTCGTCGCCGGCAATCTGCTGGGCGCGCTGGCGACGTGGCCATCCACACCAAGGCCGCTGCGCTATGTGATCTACGCCCTGGCGCCTGTCTCGGCCATTCCCTACTACATCCTCGCGCTTCTGCTGCTCTACCTGCTGGCCGTGATCTTTCCTGTGTTTCCGATCGGCGGTGCGCGCACGGCCGGCGGCGACCAGTCGCTTGGTCTCGCCAATATCCTCGACATCGTGCACCACGCCGTGTTGCCCGGTCTCTCCATTGTCCTGGCCCTGCTCGGCTTCTGGGTGCTCTCAATGCGCGGCGCCATGGCCCTGGTGAAGGGCGAGAGCTATCTCATGTATGCTCGGGCAAGGGGCCTGCGCGACCGCCGCATCTTCATGCGTTATGCCGTCCGAAACGCCAGCCTGCCGCAGGTGACCGCTCTCGCGCTCGACCTGGGCAAGGTCGTTTCAGGCCAGGTGCTCGTCGAAATCATCTTCAGCTATCCGGGCGTCGGCTACGTGCTCTACAACGCGCTTCGTACGGCGGACTATTTCGTCATCCAGGGCGTCGTGATGTTCGTCATCATCTCGGTGGCGCTCGCAACGCTCATTCTCGATCTCGTCTATCCGTTGTTGGATCCGCGGATCAGCTACCGGGATGGACAGGCATGATCGGCAATCTCGCATTCCGTGTCTGGCGCGCCCTGACCTATTCCGTGCCGCTGACCATTGGCTGCCTGCTGCTGGCGGCGGTGGTGATCCCCAGCGTGCTGAGCCCGCTGTTCTACGATCTCGGCCTCGCCAGGATCGCCTCGAGCGGCCTCAACCTGCCGCCCTCGTGGGAGCATCCGCTGGGCACGCAGTCCGAGGGGAGGGACGTTCTGGCGCTGATCCTCGCCGGAACGCCGGCGACCCTGATTATCGGCCTCATCGGCGGCGGGATCGGCGTGCTGGTCGGCACGTTCCTCGGCATGGTCTCCGGCTATTTCGGCGGCCGTCTCGACACCGCGATCCGCAATACCGTCGATGTCGGGATGACCATCCCACCTTTCGCTATCCTCATCATGATTGCCGCCTCTTTCAAGGTCGTGACGTTGCCCCTGATGGGCGCGGCGGTCGCCATCTCGGCCTGGATGTATCCGACGCGCGTCATCCGCTCGCAGGTTCTTTCCATCCGGACGAGAGGCTATGTCCGCATGGCGAAGCTGTCGGGCATCGGCGACCTGCGGATCATTTTCGGCGAGCTGCTGCCCAATCTCATCCCGCTGATAACGGCTGGCGCCGTCAACGCCATCGCGGTGTCGATCCTCGCGTCCATCGGCCTCGAGGTGCTCGGCCTGGGCGGGCAGAACCTCACGCTCGGCACGACCATCTACTTCGCGATCTACTATGCCTCGATGTGGCGCGGCCTGTGGTGGTGGTGGCTGCCGCCGGTGCTGGTGCTGGTTGCGATCTTTCTCGGCCTGTTCCTTGTCAGCACGGCTCTCGACGAAGTGGCAAATCCCAAATTGCGGAGGGCATCCTCGTGAGCGCCGCCCAATTGCATGCCGCTACCGCAGTCGCGCCGCAGGCGGGTGATGTGCTGAGCATCGAGAATCTGCGCGTGAGCTATGGCAGTCGATTCAATGCGGTGCCGGCCGTACGCAACGCGACCTTCTCGGTGGCGCGCGACGAGGTCTTTGGCCTCGTCGGCGAATCCGGCTCGGGCAAGAGCACGCTGTCGATGGCGATCCTGCGCCTCCTGCCTGCTCAGGCGCATTGCGAAGCAGATCGCATGCGGCTGGGGGACACCGACCTGATGGCGGCAGGCCCTGCCGCTCTGCGGCAGTTGCGCTGGACCCGCCTGTCCTACATTCCGCAGGGTTCGATGGGCGTGCTCAATCCGGTGATGCGGGTGCGCGAGCAGTTTCTGGACACTATCGCCGACCATACGCAAGGCGCCCAGCGTCGCGAGATCGAGGGGCGGATCGAGACCGTCCTGGCGGGCGTCAATCTGCGGCCGGCGGTACTCGACCAGTTTCCGCACGAGCTCAGCGGCGGCATGAAGCAGCGCGTCTGCATTGCGCTCGCCATCCTGCTCGAGCCCGAGCTGATCATCGCCGACGAGCCCACCAGCGCCCTCGATGTCGTGTCGCAGCGGCAGGTGCTGGAGACGCTGTCCTCGGCACGTCGGCGTATAGGCGCTTCGATGATCATGATCGGCCACGACATGGCGTTACAGGCGCAACTGGCCGACCGGATCGGCATCATGTTCGCGGGCCGCTTCGTCGAGATCGGACCGACTCGGGCCATTTTCGAAGCACCGCGGCATCCCTACACGCAGCGGCTGATCGGCGCCATTCCGTCGATCCGCAGGCGGCAGGACATCGGGGAGCTGGCGCGCCGCGGCCTCGAACACGCCGACGGCGCCACAGCCAGCGCGCATCCCGACCTGCCGCTGCGCGAAGTCTCTGCCGGCCACTTCGCGGCAATCGAGCTCTGACATGACCAACGATCAAGAACGTAAGCTGCTCGACGCCCGGAACTTGACGCGCCGCTTCGCCCAGAAGGGCCGGCGTGAGACCGTGGCGGCCGTCGACGACGTGTCCTTCAGCCTGCCGGGCGAGCGCGCGATCATCCTTGCTGTCGCGGGCGAAAGCGGCAGCGGCAAGTCGACGCTGGCATCGATGCTGCTCGGCTTTCTGCCGCCGAGCGAGGGTACCATAGCTTTCTCGGGAATGGACGTCAGCCATCTGACGCGGACACAGAGAGCCCAATACCGTCACATGGTCCAGGGCATCTTCCAGGACCCGTTCGACGCCTTCAACCCATTCTATCCGGTCGAACACGCGCTGCATCTTGCGATCGAGAAATTCTCGCTCGCCAAGAACCGGCAGGAAGCGGCGTCGCTCATCGACAAGAACTTGCGCGCGGTCCGGCTCAAACCCGAGGCGACGCTCGGCCGTTATCCGCACCAGCTCAGCGGCGGCCAGTTGCAGCGCGTCATGATTGCGCGTGCGCTGATGATCCATCCGCGCCTGATCATCGCCGACGAGCCGGTGTCGATGATCGACGCGTCCCTTCGCGCCATCGTTCTTGAGATCATGGCGTCGTTACGCGATGAGCACGGCATCTCGCAGGTCTACATCACGCACGACCTTTCATCGGCGCTGCAGATCAGCGACCAGATCCTGGTGCTCTACCGCGGTACCGTGGTCGAGAGCGGCAACGCCGCAGCAGTGATCGAGACGCCCAAGCATCCCTACACGCAGCTCCTCATCAGCTCCATTCCCGTACCCGACCCGGACGAGAAATGGGGAGCCGAGCTCGAGGAGACCCAGCCGGCGGCGCTCGAGCCGACCCAAACCGAGTTCTGCAAATTCATCGATCGTTGCCCGCATCGCATGCCGATGTGCGCGCAGCGTCGTCCCGCCGCAATTCCGGTTGGTCCGGATCAGCTCGCCGCCTGCTTCCTCTACGAGAAATCGTAGGGCGCAGCGTCGACCCAATAAGAGTCAATGGAGACTAGGATGGAAATTGGCGTAACCGCGTGGTCACTGCAGATACCGGAGGGCGAGTTCGAGCGGATCCTGCAAACGATCCGCGAGAAACTCAATCTCGATATCGTGCAGATCGGCGCATGGGGCTTCATCAAGCTCGACGCAGCCGAGCGCGCCCGCCGCATCGAAGCGATCCGCAAGTGGAAGATCCGCGTGCCTTCGACCACCGTGGCTTTCGCCGGCGAGAGCTATGCGACGCATGAGACGGCGATCAAGACCGTCGGTTTCTACGATCCCGCCTTCGTCGAAGAGCGCTTCACCCATATCACCGACATGGCGGAGATGACCGTCGATCTCGATGTGCATCTGCTCACCACCCATATCGGCCACATCCCGGCCAGCAGCAAGGATCCGATGTATGCCCATATGCGCGACGTCACGCGGCGCGTCTGCGATATGCTGGGCGAGCGCAATATCGATCTCGGTGCCGAGGTCGGCGGGCTCGAGAGCGCGCGGACGCTGTTCGATTTCATTGGCGATGTCGGCCGCAGCAACCTGAAGGTGAATTTCGATCCGGCCAACGCGCTGCGCGCCGGCGGATGGGATCCGATTGCCGAGCTCGATGTGCTCAAATCGCTGGTGGTGGGCGTCCACCTCAAGGACGCCCTGCCATTGCAGAAGTCCGGCGTCTGGGGCGACGAGGTGGCGCTGGGCCAGGGGCAGATCGGCGTCGAGCGCTTTGTCGCCAAGCTCAAGCAGATTGGCTTTGCCGGCCCCCTCATCATCGAGCGTGAAGGTGGTCCCGATCCGATCGGCGACATCAATCGCGGCGCGGAAATCCTGCGTCGCCTCATCTAGCTCGCGGGCGGCCTTCGGCTACCGCATTCAAAGGGTCATCCCATGAAAATATCGATGTCGCAAATCACGACGATGCCGCTGCCGCTGGTGGAGGATCTGCCGGCCTTCTCGCGTGCCGGCTTCGCGGCCACGGAGCTCCAGATCGACAAGGTCAACCGCTTCGTCGCCACCTCATCGGTCGAGGCGCTGATCGACATGCTGGCGACGCTCAAGCTCAAGCCCACTGGAGCAATCGGTCTCGCGCCCTCGGGCCCGGCGCTCCTGCTTGCCCGCGGCAGTGTGTTCGACGAGTACCTGGTCTCGCTGCGCCAGCAACTCGAGCTATGTCGCAGGATCGGCATCGATCAGATCGGCATCGGCGCCGATGCAAGCAAGTGGAAGCAGGAGGACAACTGGCGCACCGGGGCGGTCTCCAACATCCTCAGGGCCGCCAGAATCGCCGACGACACGGGCGTTCGCATCGGGCTCGAGTTCATGAGCCTGGGCGCACCGATCGGTCCGTTCATCCTCGATACGCTGGCCGAGACCCGCGAGATCGTCGCCGAGGTGGATCGTGACTCTGTGGGCTACAATATCGACCTGTTCCACCATTATCGGAGTAATGGCACGGTCGATGAGCTCAAGACCGTGCGTGCGGTCGATGTCGTGGGCGTGCATGTCACCGATGTGGGACCGGGCGACAAGCCGACCCTCGGCGATGGCGATCGCGTGCTGCCCGGCAAGGGAGTGGCCCCGGTGATCGGCTATCGCGATGCGCTGATCGGCGCCGGCTATGATGGCTACTGGACGCTCGAGCTCCTCAACGAGTCGCTGTGGAAGCTGGATCCGGAAGAAACGGCCCGACTCGGGCTGGCCTCGATGCGAGCATTCGCGGCCGCGTCAGCGCAGAACTAAGAGCGGAGGCGGCGGCCTGCCGTCGCCTCTATGCTTCCGCGCCCTCCTGGCCCGCCCGCTCGAGGATTGCATCGAGCGACCATGCGGCGGCCCCACGAACGGCCGCTTCTCGGCCCATTCCCGAGAAGCGCAACGAAAGCTCGGCCCAGTGCTCGGCATTTACCCGCGCATTGAGCTCTCTCTCTATGGGGCCCTTCAGCCATTCGGCGACATGCGTGAAATAACCACCTAGGACGACGGCCTCCATGTCGAGAAGATTGTAGAGATTGGAGATGCCGACGCCGAGCGCCGCGCCGACGGTATCGAGCGCCGCAAGTGCACGCGCATCGCCGGCGCTTGCCCGCCGGGCCACTTCCCTGCCCGTCCAGTCCGGATCGCTGCGGGCCAGGCGGCCATCGGTGGGCAGTCCGGCCAGCTCCAGCAATGCGAGTTCGCCCGCCAGCGTTTGCAGCGACCCTTGGGCGCCCCAACTGCGCGGTGGTACGGAACGATCGATGATGGTATGCCCAAGTTCGCCGGCAAATCCATGCGAGCCCCGGTAGATCTTGCGATCCAGAACCAGGCCGCTGCCGATACCGATGCCGCCCGAGACGTAGGCGAAGCTGCCGATATTCCGCGCGATGCCCATTGTCATCTCGGCATAGGAGGCGAGGCGCGCCTCATTGTCGATGCGCAACGGCACATCGGGGAGGCGCTCGCGCCATATCGACAGCACAGGAACGTTGTTCCATCCGATGTTCGGCGCCTGCAACAGCACGTCGCCGCGCGCGACGAGGCCAGGCACGGCGATAGTGCAGACCTTCGCTATCTTGGCATTGCGAAACGCCTTCAGCGCCTCTGCCGTGAGGTCCGCGGCCTGTGCCACGACCTCGGCAGGAACCTTCTCGCGATTGTCCTGGCTGATGAACGCGCGATAGCGCACCGTACCGACCAGATCCAGCGCCAGGACGCCGACGCCGTCGTCGGCAATCTCGACGCCCAGCGCCGCGCCGCCGTCCGGATTGAGCTCGAGGCTGCGCCCGGGCCGGCCGATGGAACCATCCTGCTCGACGCCCACCTCAACGATGAGGCCCCACTCGATAAGGTCTCCCACCAGGCTCGAAACGGTCGAGGGGTTGAGGCCGGTCTCGGTCGAAACCCGGGCGCGCGATCGGCGTCCCCCCTTGGCGATATTGCCCAGCACAAGCCCCAGATTGTGACGGCGGACCGTCCGTTGATCGGCGGGCGCGACCATCGGGCTTTGGCGGGATTTGTCCGTACGAACCATAATATCGCGTTTCATCATTGATTTTGCGAAACAGGCAAAAACCATAACGTTTGATAGGCCATCCCGCCAGACCCGATTGACAAATATCCTCCGCGCGACTTAATTTAATGGGACGCCAAATAAATTACGACCGCGACTTGGCGCCGTGTCGGGCGGGCCGGACACGCGCGCGGTCAGAGCACATAAAGGGAACTCCCATGAGGCTTGGCTTCTATACGAACTACAGCAAATCGGTCGCTGAGTTTGCCCACCGTACCGGCTTCCGATCGATGCAGTTGTCGGCCTGGCCGACATCTTCGCTGAACGCGGACACCATCACCGACAAGCAGATCAGCGCCATTCGCAGTGATTTGGCATCCAAGGACATCGAGATCTCGGCGCTTGGCTATTATCCCAACCCGCTGAGCGACGACGCGGATGCGGCCCTCGAGGCCCAGCGCTACATCAAGAAGGTGATCGAACTGGCGGCGCGCATGGAGGTCAAGGTGATCTCCACCTTTGCCGGCCGCCGCAAGTCGCGTCCGGTGCACGAAAGTTTCGCGCCCTTCAAGGAGGCGTTCTCCCCCATCGTCGAGCTGGCCGAGAAGAAAGGCATCAAGGTCGCGATCGAGAACTGCCCGATGCATGATTTCATGGCCGGCGCGGGCGAAAATATCGCCTACAGTCCCGAGCTGTGGGACGAGATTTTCTCTCTCATTCCGTCGGACAATCTGGGCCTCGAATTCGATCCGTCGCACTGCGTGTGGCTGCATATCGACTATGTCGCGGCGGTGCGACAGTACGGCAAGAAGATCTTCCACGTGCACGCCAAGGATCTCGAGGTCCGTCGTGACATCATGAATCGCGTCAGCATCCTGGGCTCGGCCAAGGAATTCCAGGGCCACGTCATGGCGCATGGCTGGCCGCGCGCCCGTACTCCCGGTTGGGGTGATGTCGACTGGCCGAAGTTCATCACCGCGCTGCGTGACGTCGGATATCACGGCAACCTCGATATCGAGCACGAAGATGACGTGTTCGCCAACACGGCGGCGTTCACCGAGCATCAGAACGAAGCGGACGTCGTGGGCAACTATGGCAGCGACGAACTGGGCCTGACGCTCGGCTACAAGACGCTGTCGCGCTACATCGCCTGATCGGCGCCCAGGGCAGCCGCAGCTACTGCGGCTGCCCCTCAGGAAGGTTGCGATGGAATATCGCTCTCTCGGCCGATCCGGCCTCAAGGTATCGACAATCACCATCGGTACGATGACCTTCGGTGGCGGCAGCAAGATCGGCGGCACGTCCGAAGCGGAGGCCGCAAGACAGGTCGACCTTTGCATTGACAGCGGCGTCAACCTGCTGGACACGGCCGACATCTACAGCGGCGGCGCCAGCGAGGAGATCGTGGGCCGGCTGCTGGCGGAAGGAGACCGGCGTCGCAAGCTCCTGGTCTCGACCAAGCTCGGCTTGCGCGACGGCGACGGTCCGAACGACATCGGGACCTCACGCCTGCGCATCGTGACGCAGGCCGAACAGAGCCTGCGGCGCCTGCGGATCGAGGCCATCGATCTCTATCAGGTTCACGCGTGGGATGGGCAGACGCCCATCGACGAGACGATGGAGGCGCTCGACCGGCTCGTGACGAGCGGCAAGGTCCGCTATGTCGGCAGTTCGAACTTCTCCGGTTGGCATCTGAGCAAGGCGCTGCGCACATCCGAGCGCGCCGGCGGCGTGCCCCTGATCTCGCAGCAGATTCACTATAGCCTCCAGGCGCGAGACGCCGAGCATGAACTCGTCCCGATCTCGCTCGATGCGGGGCTGGGCATGCTGATCTGGTCGCCGCTGGCCGGCGGCTTGCTTTCCGGCAAATATTCCCGCGACGCCCGACCCGCTACCGGGCGCCATGTGGGTGGGTTTCCCGAGCCTCCGGTTCGCGACTGGGACAAGCTGTACGCGATCGTCGATGTCCTGCGGACCGTCGCGGCCGAAACCGGTCACGAGCCGTCGCAGATCGCTCTGGCCTGGCTACTGGGGCGGCGCGGCGTAACGTCGGTCATCATTGGCGGCCGAACACAGGCGCATTTCGAGCAGAATCTCGCGGCTGCGGATATCCGGCTCGAGGAAACACACATCCTGGCCCTCGACAGGGTCAGCGCACAACCGCTGCCCTATCCCTACTGGCACCAGATCAACTCGGTGGCGGAGCGGCTCGGCCCCTCCGACGTCGTGCCTCCGAAATAGATCTGTCCGCCCACTTCGTGCCTGGGGCCGGATCACGGCGACGGCGATACGGGTTCGTCTGTCGCTCCGTCTGTCCGGCGGGCGGAAATTGCGCTGCCCCCCGCAAGTGGCCGGGTTGTTCCTGTCTCCCTCTCCGCCACTTTCCGCCATCGAAGACATGCCGAAAATGCTGCTAACCCCGCGTAGCAGCGCGGCTTTAGCTTGGGGCTTGCAGGGCGTTGGCGGATGGTCCGTGACCCACTTTCCACCGGTAGCAGCACAAGTCCCGGAAGTCCGGGCGACACACGCTTCAACGTACCGTCTGTCCGATCGTCTGTCCGTTGGGGCGCTGCAGCGGAGCGGGAATCTCGCAGGCCGGTCAGGCCATTAAGGATAACCTCAGGGCTTCTTTACGACAGCTCTGGATTATCCGGCCTTAGTACGCATGTCTGTGGTGACCACCGTACTTGGGGCTCATCGAATTGGCTCAGGCTCGCGCGCTCACCGCTACGCAGGTGAACGCCCTCACCAAGGAGGGCGTGCACTGGGTTGCGCCCAGCCTCTACATGCAGGTGAGAGA
>MKUZ01000029.1:0-8202 GCA_001899065.1 Devosia sp. 66-22
AATTGGACGCCGATCCTCCCGTCTACGGGGTCAAAATTGCATGCCGATTCACATCCTCGCGGGCGCGGCCCTAGGAATCGGGTCCGACACTGGTCGCATGCTGTTTGGCTCGGGCCTGATTGTACTGGCGCTCTGGTTGCTTCGATATGATGTGGCGACGCGGACGGTGCGGTTCGACGGACGCGCGCGCTTCTTCGCTCTGGCGATGCTGGCTGGATACCTTTGGCTGCCGGTCTCGGGGATGATCCTGGTGCTCGGCATCGATGCGCCGCTCGCCTATGACGCGCTGCTGCATTCGATCCTGATCGGGTTCGTGATCTCGATGGTCTTTGGTCACGCCCTCATCATTCTGCCGGCCGTGGCTGGCGTCAGACTTGCATACCATCCGGCGCTCTATGTGCCGTTCGCCACCCTACACTTGTCGGTGCTGCTGAGGGTTACCGGTGACCTCATGGAGCTTGAGGGACTTCGCCAATCGAGCGGCCTTGTCACCGTCCTCGCCGTCCTGGGCTTTGCGTTGACCAACATGATCACCGCACGGATCCGGAGGGGGCGGCCCTAGAGGCCGTCCCACGCCACGGACTGCGCCGAGGTCCCCAGATCAAGCAGATCGATCGCGCGCGCGGCCAGGGCATCGACAATGTCCTCGACCGTTGCTGGTCGCAGGTAGAAGGCAGGAACCGGTGGCGCGACAATCGCTCCCATTTGCGTCGCCTGCAGCATCGATCGGATGTGCCCCAGGTGCAGCGGGGTCTCGCGCGTGAGCAATACCAGCCGCCGCCGTTCCTTGAGGTGCACGTCCGCCGCGCGTGTCAGCAGATTGTCGCTCATGCCGTGGGCGATGGCAGAAAGGGTGCGCATCGAGCAGGGGGCAACGATCATACCAGCGGTTCGGAAGGACCCACTGGCTATGCGGCTACCCACCTCCTCGATGTTGTAACGTGCCTCGGCCAGATCCCAGGCCTGCGCAAGCGCCGAGTCGCCCACTTCGTACCGTAGGGTCTTCTCACCCGTGGCGGTAATGACCAGGTGCCGCTGGACGCCGTTGATTGAACCCAACCGCTCCAGTATGCGTAAGCCGAGGGCCGCCCCCGAGGCGCCGGAGATGCCAATCACGACATGGCGTGTCATATGACCTTTCCTCCAGATCCTAGCCCCAGGCTGTCCCAGATCGAATCCACCCGTGCGGCGACATCGGGGCTCATGGCGAGAACCTCACCCCACTCCCGGTCTGTCTCCGCCCCGATCTTGCGAGTCGCGTCGAGGCCGAGCTTGCCGCCCAAGCCGGGCCGCGGAGAGGCGAAGTCGAGGTAATCGATTGGCGTGTCGTCTATCCGCACAAGGTCGCGCGACGCATCGAAGCGAGTGGAGATGGCCCAAATCACGTCGGCCCAGTTTCGAACGTCGATGTCGGGATCGACCACGATGATCAGCTTGGTCATGCTGAACTGCGGCAGGATCGACCACAGCCCCATCATCACCCGCCGGGCCTGTCCCGGATAGCGCTTGCGGATCGACACAACGATGGCTCTGTAGGAGCACGCTTCCGGCGGCAGCCAGATAGCTTCGATCTCCGGAAAGGTCAGTTTGACCAACGGCGCAAAGAGCTCCGTCATCACCTCGGCCATTACCGATGGTTCGTCTGGCGGCCGGCCAGTGAAGGTCGACAGATAGATCGGCTCCGCGCGGCTGGTGATGGCGCTGAGTTGCACCACCGGGAAGGGCTGCACGGCGTTGTAGTAGCCCGTGTGATCACCGTAGGGTCCCTCTGGTGCCACCTCGGTCGCGGAGACGGTTCCTTCGAGGACGATTTCGGCGTCCGCCGGGATTGGCAGGTCGACCGTCAGCGCCTGAGCGATGCGCGTCCGGCTGCCACGCAGCACGCCCGCGAAGGCCAGTTCGTTCATGCCGTCCGGCACGGGCATGACGGCTGCCAGTATCGTCGCCGGATCGGCCCCGATCGCGACTGCAACGGGCATGTCCCGGCCGATGGCCTGCCACAGGGAATGGTGCCTGGCCCCACCTCGGCTCGGCAGCCAGCGCACCAGCAGACGGCTGCTATCGAGTACCTGCATGCGGTAGATGCCGACATTGATATCGGCAGGGTCGTGCGGCGCGCGCGTGATCACCAGCGGCCAGGTCACCAGCGGCGCCGGCTCACCCGGCCAGCACCACTGGATGGGCAGGTTAGCCAAGTCGATCTCGCCGGCCCTCCATTGCCGTTGCTGAACGGGCGGCCGACCGACCTGGCGGACACCCATGGCCAGAGCGGCCTTGGCGGCGGGCAGACGGCCCAGGGCTGCACGCAGGTTGCCGGGGACGCTGGGTTGGCGCAGGAACGTCAGCGTTTCCGCGATCCCGGAAATTGCGTCGGGCTCAACGCCGAGGCCGAGGGCAACGCGCCGTCTGGTGCCGAACAGGTTGACCAGAACGGGCATCGCCACCCGTTTGCCGTCGCCCCCGATGACCTGGTCGAACAACAGTGCAGGGCCAGCTTGGGCGAGGACGCGACGATGAATCTCGGTCAACTCGTGCACGAGGCTTACGGGGCGCGAGACGCGGTGTAGCTCACCGAGACGGTCGAGCGTTTCGATGAATGGCCTGAGACCCGTCGCCGTCATGTCCGCCAGCCTGATCACCGGATGGGTGGCTGATGCACCAATCAAAAGCGCATGTCTTTGTGCCAGATCAAACACGCATCGAAACAAACGCCCTAGAAGTGGGAAACACCATGGCGAGGACAGTGCCAATGGACCTGCCACGTTTCGTCCGTCTGCTGCTGCGGCCCATGCCAGTCGCTGCGATTCAACTTGTCGCCCAGGCGAGCCTCGACAGAGTGGTGGCCCGGCATCCGCAACTGTTCGATCGATTGCGAGAGTACGAGAACAGACGTTTCGCCATCGTCGCCACCGACCTGGGGCTCTGTTTCATTGTCGTGCCGCGCTCGCGCCGGGTCAGCGTCCAGCGCGGCACGAGCGTCCCCAAGGCGGATGTTCGCATTGCGGGCAGTCTGCTCACGCTGCTGTCGCTGGCTGAGGGCAGGCTCGACGGCGACGCCGAGTTCTTCGCCCGCGGACTCAGTATCGAGGGGGACATGGAAGCGGCACTAGCGCTGCGCAACGCGATGGAGGACTGCAGGCTCGATCTGCCCACGGATCTCGGGTCGGCCGCCGGGCCACTGAGCCGCCCGGTGGAACGGGGGCTGAGCGGTATCCGCTCCTACCTCCTGTCGCACGGAGGGGACCGATGGAACTGATCTGCCCTGCAGGTACACCGGCCTCGTTTCGCGACGCCGTCGAGGCGGGCGCCGACGCAGTCTATTGCGGGTTCCGGGACGAGACGAATGCGCGCAACTTCCCGGGGCTCAATTTCAACGCCCAGGAATTGACCGAGGCGGCGACCCATGCGCGCGCCAATGGTGTTTCGACCCTGGTCGCGATCAACACCTATATGCGCGCCGGCGCCGAGGAGCTCTGGTACCGCGCGGTCGACAATGCCGCCACCGCCGGCGCGGATGCCATCATCGTGGCCGATCTCGGGCTGCTGGCCTATGCCGCCGAACGCCATCCGGCCCTGCGCCGGCACCTCTCGGTGCAGGCGGCGGCTGCCAATGTCGAGCACATCAACTTCCTTGTCGATGCATTCGGCATCAAGCGCGTCGTGCTGCCCCGCGTGCTGACCGTGGCCGAGGTCGGCGCGATCTGCCGCAAGGCCAGATGCGAAACCGAAGTGTTCGTGTTTGGCGGCCTCTGCGTCATGGAGGAAGGCCGGTGCTCGCTGTCGTCCTATGCGACCGGCAAGTCGCCGAACATGGATGGCGTCTGTTCGCCGGCAAGCCATGTCCGGTACCGCCAGGATGGCAGCGACATGGTCTCAGAGCTTGGCGATTTCACCATCAACCGGTTTCCAAAGGATGAGCCGACCGGCTATCCGACCCTGTGCAAGGGCCGTTTCGTTGCGGGAGGAACAGCTGGCTACGTCTTCGAGGACCCGGCGAGCCTCGATGTCCTTACGCATCTGGAGGCCCTCGCGAGGTTCGGTGTGTCTGCACTCAAGATCGAGGGGCGGCAGCGGGGACGCGCCTATATCGCCCAAGTGGTGCGCGAGATCCGCAATCGACTCGATGGTCTCGCCGCAGGCGAGCAACGGGAGGATGGAGCAACGCTGCGCAAGCTCAGCGAGGGCCAGCGCACGACCCAGGGCAGCTACGACAAGCGCTGGAGGTGACTATGGCTGCCGGACATAGGATCGGGCTGACGCTTGGGCCGCTGCTCTATCTGTGGGACCAGCCCAGCTGGAGTGATTTCTACCGGCGCGTCGCCGACGAGGTGGAAGTGGATACTGTCGTGCTGGGCGAGATCGTGTGCTCGAAGCGGGACCACTTTCACGCCGGTGCAATCGAGCGGATCGCCGAGCGGCTGACCGCCGCAGGCAAGAGGGTGAGACTGGGGTCGCCGGCCCTGGTCACAATAGAGCGGGAGGCTAAGACCGTTCGCCAGCTCGCCGCACGTTCGGACTACGAGCTGGAGGCCGGCGAATTGTCCGCTCATGCAGCGATGGAGGGGCGGCCGCACGCGATCGGGCCTCTGGTCAATGTGTATAATGCCCCAACCGCCAAGGTGCTCGCCGCTCGGGGTGCGGTGTCGATCTGCTTGCCCCCTGAACTCCCCCTCGCATCGATGCGAAGCATCATCGCGGGCGCGCCCGACATCGCCTTCGAGGTCTTTGCATTCGGCAAAGTGCCCCTCGCCATCTCGGCGCGCTGCGCCCATGCGCGCAACAAGGGATTGGTCAAGGACAACTGCCAGTTCGTGTGTGGCGAAGATCCCGACGGGCTGCCCGTGGACACGCTCGATGGCCAGCACTTCCTGGCGCTCAACGGAGTCCAGACCATGTCAAGCACATGCCAATCCTTGATCACCGACGTGCCGGCACTTGCCGATGCCGGTGTCCGCTCGCTCCGCCTCTCGCCACAAGTGTGTGACATGGTTCGCGTGGCAGGGCTGTTCCGATCCGTTGCCGATGGCCGCCTCGAGCCGGAAGCGGCACATTCCCAGCTAAAGCAGTGCTACCCCACCGCCGCCTTCTCGAACGGCTTCCTGCATGCGGTGCCGGGTCATCGGCTCATCGGAGACAGGCTTAGCGCATTGTGATTGCTGTGGCGGTTGCCGAGTATCGAGCGGTCAGCTCGACGGCCTGAACGCAGCCACGAGCGACTCGTGTGTCTCGATACGGCCCGCCCCGATCAGATCGAGGCAATATGGTACTGCTGGAAAGACAGCGGCGAGGCAGACCTCGATCGATCGCGGTTTTCCAGGCAGGTTGATGATGAGCGTCTTTCCGCGAATCCCGGCGATCTGGCGCGAGAGTATGGCGGTCGGCACCGTCTCGAGACTAACTCGGCGCATCAATTCGCCGAAGCCGGGAAGTTCCTTGGCCACAACAGACGACGTCGCTTCAGGAGTACGGTCACTTGGCGATGGGCCGGTCCCACCTGTCGTCAGGATCAGGTCCGCGGCAGCGTGATCGCAAAGATCGAGGAGCGCGTGCCGCACCGATTCCACGCCGTCAGGAACCAGGCGCCGCTCCGAGACCCATTCAGTCGCGATGACTCGCTTGAGCCACTCCTCTATCGCCGGTCCACCGAGGTCTTCGTACTCGCCGCGGCTCGCCCGATCGGAGACCGTCAATATCCCGATACGCACCATGCCTAACCTCCGAGCACCGACATGTGCCGGCCGATACCGTTGACGCCCGCCTGTCCAATGCGAAAGCCGTGGCGCTCAGGTTTTCGCCTCAACGCGTCACGGATCGCAAGATCCAGCTGTCGCGCGGGCTCAGCGCTCGCAAGCGCCGGGCGGAGATCAACCGAGCCTTCGTGTCCCATGCATGTGTAGAGGCGCCCGCTGCTCCCCACGCGCACGCGATTGCAGGACGCACAGAAATTGCACGAGAGCGGCGTGATGAAGCCGAGCAGGCCGCCAGTCTGTTTTACCTCGACATACTGCGCCGGCCCCCCGCTCTTGCGCTCGAGCGCTGAGAGACTCCACTTATTGGACAGATGCCTGCGGAACTCGGTCAGCGAAAGGTACTGACTGACGCGGGAGACGCCGGTATTGCCCAACGGCATTGTTTCGATCAGCGCCAGCGCCATGCCGCGACTGTGCGCGTAGAGCAGGAGCGGTTCGAACTGTTCTTCAATGACGCCGCGGAGGGCAACCGTATTGATGCGGATCGAGAGGCCAACAGCGCGAGCCGCCTCGATGCCCTCGAGGACGTCCGAAAGCTCTCCGCCGCGCGTGATTTCGCAGTACTGGTCGGGGTCAAGCGTATCGAGGGACACATTGACCCGTGTCACACCACACCCCGCCAACATTTCGGCGAGCCGGGCCAACTGTGAACCGTTGGTCGAGACCGTGATCTCATCGAGCCGTCCCGAGGTCACGTGCCGGCCAAGGCCTCGCAGGAGTTCCGGTAGGTCCTTACGCACCAGCGGCTCGCCGCCGGTCAGCCTGATCTTTCGCACGCCTCCGGCGACGAACGCCTCGGCGATCCGATCGAGCTCGGCCACGCCGAGCAGGCTGCTGCGTGGCGAAAAGATCATGTGCTGCGGCATGCAGTAAGTGCAGCGGAGATCGCACCGGTCGGTGACGGAAAGCCTGAGGTAGGTGACTCGGCGCCCGAAGCCATCAACGAAGGGGGAACTGGTCACTTGCATCTCGCTGTTCGACTGGACTTGCAGGGGACATCAGCGAACATGTTTCAATCGCTCACCAATGTTCGGGCGGCTCCCAGGCCCGGCCACGGCTGTGGCTATGAAGGAACCGGAGCCCGCCTCAGGCGTGTTCGATGGTCGCGCATCACCCTGCCCAGCCACTCGAGGTCCGCGTCGCGCAATCGCCGGCGCGCAACGGGGAGAACGACGACATTCTCGATGGTAATGTGCTCGCGTTCGGCAGCAACAAAGGAGTGGATGAGCCCGGTCGCATCCCGGATGGCCCACTGATCTGCACCCAGGCGGGACAACTCATCGGCTAGTCGGTTGACGGTGGCGAAGCTGGTACGCTGCCTCCGGATAACGTCCTGTACCCCGTCCTCCGCCGTGGTCCGCTCCAGAAGAAGAGGAAAAAGTGCCTGCTTCTCGTCGGCGATGTGGGTCAGAAAGTCCGCAAGAAGGAAGGAGCGGCATGTCTCAAGCGCCGCGGCACCGACGGTGCTGCGCGAGTCGATTACATCCAACACGTTGCACAAGACGCGGCACCGGAAGTTGTCCGCGAAGATGTAGTCGAGCGGGTCGCTGAGGTATTCAAGCGGCACCTCATCGATCAGCGTCTGCAGCATCGCTGACAAGTCGGGTTCCATCACCCGAGCCCACCGGATTGGTGCGGCATTGCATTCAATGTCACGCCTTCGATGTTCGCGCAGCCAGCCAGGACGCCGATGAACTGCGACACTGCTCTACTCCAGCTGGCCGCCTGCAGGTGAAGCGCTATGCGGTCCCTCGCCACCTCGAACGGGAGACGGCGCCCCAGAATCCGGCGATGGAGTTTGATGACGTGAAATCCGTACCGCGATCGCACTGGCTGGCTCGACAGATCGCCCTCGCTCATCGCGGTGAGAGCGCGCTCCAATTCCGGCACGGTGCTCCCCGCAGTCAACTGCCCCAGCGACCCGCCGCTCTCCCGCGACGGGCACGCGGAATAGGTGCTCGCGAGTTCAGCAAAGCGCGACGGTTCGCGCGCCAACTGCTCGATGACCTGGAGGGCGAGTGTTTCCAGCCGCACCAGCTCGGCGGCCTCGGAGCCGGAGGGGACGTGGATGAGGATATGGCTTGCCTCCCAGATGTCCTGGCTGCGCAAGGTGTCGGGGTGGGCATCGTAATAGCGGCGACACTCGGCGTCGGTGGCTACCGGCGTCTCGATCCGGCTGTCGAGCAACGCACGGATGAGGGCGTCCTCCTCGGTTTCGAGACGTCCCTTGCCATCCCGGTCCGGTGTGGGGAACACCCTCCGCGCTCTGGCCTCGGCCAGAAGCAGTTCGCGAACCACGAGTGCCTCAGCGGCAGCGCGGTAAGCTTCCGCCGCACTCCGCGCAGGATGTTGCTGCGCTTCGGCGCTAATGGCGGCATGCGGGATTTCGACACCGTTTACCGAGACGGCCGCTCGCGGACGTATCGGCGGGCGCGGAACCTTCACGCGAGCA
>MKUZ01000029.1:8210-37503 GCA_001899065.1 Devosia sp. 66-22
CGCGGGGCGGCCGAATTCGATAAGTGGAGTGGTCATGGTCGGTCCCTCACTCGGCCGGCTTGCGCTTGGTGCGGACGACCTGGTAGCCGGGGCGCCAGAGGTAGCGAACCGGCGCGCTCAGCATGTGGACAAGGCGGGAGAACGGGAACAATACGAAGATCGTCAGCCCAAGCGTGATGTGGAGCTTGAACACCAGATCGGCGTCGGCGACATAGCTCGCAGCTGCAGGATTGAAGGTGAAGATGCCCTGCGCCCAGTTCATGAACTTCACCATCTCCTCGCCGTCGAGGTGCTGCATCGAAACACGGATCGTGGCGAGCCCCAGCGCGAGCTGCAGCCAAAGGAGAAGGATGATGAGGTTGTCGGCAAAGCTCGACGCTTTGCGCACCCGGGCGTCGAAGAACCGGCGATGCAGCAGCAGCGTGGCTCCGACAATTCCCATCGCGCCGGCGATGCCACCCAGACTGATGGCGATAATCTGCTTGACGCCATGGGTAACCCCGAGGAGGTCCCAGAACCACAGAGGGGTCAAGAGGCCTACGAGATGGCCGGCGAAGATGAGGAGTACACCGACATGGAACAGGATCGAGCCCCACATCAGCTGCCTGCGGCGCAGCAGCTGGCTGGACCCGGATCGCCACGTATAGGGCTCGCGGTCGTAGCGGATCACCGAACCAACCGAGAGGACAACCAGGGCGACGTACGGGTAGATGCCGAAAAGCAGGGTGTTGACGAACTCGGCCATCTCAGAGGTCTCCCATAGCTTCCGGGCGGGGTGCCGGGCGCTTGGCGGCGCGGAGTTGCGTGCGCAGCCGGTCGGGTCCACACGCGTCGCTGCCCGGGCCACCGCCGAAGGTCACCGCCTCCTCGTTCCAGACCGTGTCGAGCGCCTTGAGATCGTCCGGATCATGCTCGGGCACTTGCAGGAGTTCGTCGACGGCCTTTGCATCCGCCGTCGTCCCTGCAATGGCTTCGAGTACGAGGAGCGCATTGGCGTAGATGCTGTCGCGCTTCTGCAGCCTCGCCCTGAGCGCCGAGAGGATGTGGAGCGTCTGCCCGAGGAGGTTGTGGACCTCCTCGGGCGACTGGGTCGAGAGATATTCGAGGAACAGCGGCAGAAAGTCCGGCATCTCCTCGGCGCTGATGTCGAGTCCTTGCGACTCATACATTGTGGCGAGGTCGACCATGGCTTGGCCGCGGTCCCGGCTTTCGCCATGCACGTGCTCGAACAGGTGCAGTGACAGCGTCCGGGTGCGGTCGAACAGCATCACGTAGCGTTCTTCGGCATCATAGAGGTCACGGCCGGAGAGGTCATCGACCAGCGCGTCAAGCCATGCCTTCTCCCGCGACCCTGTCAGCAGGTCGCTGCGAATGGCGGCGCGCAGTTCTGACGCCGCCGCGAGAAGCTCGGCCGTAGGATAAGAGAGCAGTATCGAGACGATCTTCAGTGCGTTGGCCATCACGCGTTCCCCTTCATCAGGTCCACCGGGGTGGTGACGCGCGTCCGCTTGGCACCGAACAGGTCCGGCGCCGACGTGCCGCCCGAGCAGCCGTTGCCGAACGAGAAGCCGCAGGAGCCACGCTCATCATAGGCATCTTCGCCAAGCTCGCGATGGCTCGTCGGAATGACGAACCGGTCCTCGTAGTTGGCGATCGCCATCAGCTGGTACATGTCCTCGATCTGCTGATTGCTGAGACCGACACGCTCACCCATCGCGTCATCGATCACGCCATCGACAGTCTTGGCGCGCATGTAGCCGCGCATGGCCAGCATGCGCTCGAGCCCGAGCACCACCGGTTCCTCCTTGCCCGCCGTCAGGAGGTTGGCGAGGTACCGCACCGGGATGCGCAGCGAACGCACGTCTGGCATGTTCTCACTGTCGACGCCGATCTTGCCCGAGGCTGCGGCATGCTGCAGCGGAGACAGCGGCGGCACGTACCAGACCATGGGCAGCGTGCGGTATTCGGGGTGGAGCGGGAAAGCAACCTTCCAGTCCATCGCCATTTTGTAGACCGGCGAGTTCCTCGCTCCTTCGAGCCACGCCTCGGGGATGCCGTCCTTGCGTGCCTGCTCGATCACCTTTGGATCGTTGGGGTCGAGGAACACGGACAGTTGGGCCTCGTAGAGGTCCTTCTCGTCGGGAGTGGCGGCAGCTTCGGCGATGCGGTCGGCGTCGTAGAGCAGCACGCCAAGGTAGCGGATGCGCCCGACACAGGTCTCCGAACACACGGTCGGCTGCCCGGCCTCGATGCGCGGATAGCAGAAGGTGCACTTCTCCGATTTGCCCGACGACCAGTTGTAGTAGATCTTCTTGTAGGGGCACCCGGAGATGCACATGCGCCAGCCACGGCACTTCTCCTGGTCGATCAGGACAATGCCGTCTTCCTCGCGCTTGTAAATGGCTCCCGAGGGACAGGACGCGACGCAGGCCGGGTTGAGGCAATGCTCGCACAGCCGTGGCAGGTACATCATGAATGTGTTTTCGAACTGGCCGTAGATCTCGGCCTCGACGCCTTCGAAGTTCACATCCTTGGAGCGTTTGGAGAATTCACCCCCGAGGATTTCCTCCCAGTTAGGGCCCCACTCGATCTTTTCCATGCGCTCGCCCGACACCTTCGAGCGCGGCCGCGCCGTGGGGAACGCCTCGAGCTCGCCGGCATTCTGCAGGTGGGCGTAGTCGAAATCGAACGGCTCGTAGTAGTCGTCGATCTCGGGCAGGTCCGGGTTGGCGAAGATCTTCGCCAGGACGCGCCACTTGGCGCCGATCTTCGGCTCAACCTTGCCGTTGGCCTTGCGGACCCAGCCGCCGTTCCACTTCTTTTGGTTCTCCCACTCCTTGGGGTAGCCGATGCCGGGCTTGGTCTCGACATTGTTGAACCAGGCGTATTCGACACCTTCGCGATTGGTCCAGACGTTCTTGCAGGTCACCGAGCAGGTGTGACAGCCGATGCACTTGTCGAGGTTCAGCACCATACCGATCTGAGCGCGGATCTTCATTCTGCGGCCTCCAGCTTGTCGTTGTATGGCCGCTCGAGCCAATCCACTTTGTCGACCTTGCGGACAATCACGAACTCGTCGCGGTTGGAGCCAACGGTGCCGTAGTAGTTGAAACCATAGGACTGCTGCGCGTAGCCGCCAATCATGTGGGTCGGCTTAATGATCGCGCGCGTCACCGAGTTGTGGATGCCGCCGCGGTTTCCGGTCATCTCGGAACCGGGTGTGTTCACGATCTTTTCCTGCGCGTGGTACATGAAGAGGGTTCCCTCCTTCATGCGCTGAGACACAACCGCCCGCGCGACCAGTGCCCCGTTGGAATTGTAGGCCTCGACCCAGTCGTTATCGACAATGTCAGCCTTGGCGGCGTCGACCTCGGACAGCCAGACGACCGGTCCGCCACGATTGAGGGTCAGCATCAGCAGGTTGTCGGAGTAGGTCGAGTGGATGCCCCACTTCTGGTGCGGCGTGATAAAGTTCAGCACCACCTGCTTGTTTCCATTGGGTTTGCTATCGATCACCGGACTGATCGTCTTGGTGTCGATCGGCGGGCGATAGAGGCACAACGCCTCGCCGAAGGCCCGCATCCACAAATGGTCCTGATAGAGCTGCTGGCGTCCGGTGAGCGTCCGCCAGGGGATCAGCTCGTGCACATTGGTGTAGCCAGCGTTGTAGCAGACCGTTTCGCTCTCTATGCCGGACCAGGTCGGCGACGAGATGATCTTGCGCGGCTGCGCGACGATATCGCGAAACCGGATCTTCTCGTCCTCCTTGGGCAGAGCGAGATGCGCATGCTCGCGACCAGTGGCTTTGGATAGCGCCTCCCATGCCTTCACGGCGACTTCACCGTTGGTCTCCGGGGCCAGCATCAACACGACCTCGCTGGCATCAATGTCGGTCTCGATGCGCGGCATGCCCTTGGTCGGGCCGGGCGCAGTGATGACGCCATTGAGCCGGCCAAGCGCTTCCACCTCGTGCGCGGTATTCCAGCCAATGCCCTTGCCGCCGTTGCCGAGTTTTTCCATCAGCGGCCCCAACGCGGTGAACCGCCGGTAGAGATTGGGGTAGTCGCGCTCGACCACGGCGATGCTCGGCATGGTCTTGCCCGGGATCGGGTCGATGGCACCGGTCTTCCAGTCCTCGACGTCGAAGGGCTGGGCAAGTTCGCCCGCCGTATCGTGTAGAATGGGAACAAGGACCGTGTCCTTTTCAACCCCCAGAACTTCCGGAGCTACCGCCGAGAACGACTTCGCGAGTCCTTTGAAGATGTCCCAGTCGCTGCGGGCCTCCCAGGCAGGATCGGCAGCACTGGAGAGGGGGTGGATGAAGGGGTGCATGTCCGAGGTGTTGAGGTCGTTCTTCTCGTACCAGGTGGCAGTTGGCAGCACGATGTCGGAGTAGACGCAGGTGGTCGACATGCGGAAGTCGAGTGTCACGAGAAGGTCGAGTTTGCCCTCGGGCGCTTCGTCGTGCCAGACGGCCTCCTTTGAGCCGGCACGTCCCTGCTCGCCGAGGTCCTTGCCCATTACGCCGTGCGTGGTGCCGAGCAGGTGCTTGAGGAAGTACTCGTGGCCCTTGCCGGAGGAGCCGAGCAGGTTTGAGCGCCAGACGAACATGTTACGCGGCCAGTTGGCCGGATCGTCGGGATCCTCGCAACTGAGCTCAAGCTCGCGGGACTTCATTGCCGCCGCGACGTAGTCCTTGGGCTCCTTGCCAGCCTTGGTGGCCGCGGCGGCGATGTCGAGCGGGTTCGATTTGAGCTGGGGCGCCGAGGGCAGCCAGCCCATGCGCTCGGCGCGGATGTTGTAGTCGATCAGGCTGGCATTCCAGTCGCCCTTGGGGGCGGTGGGCGACAGGATTTCCGACACATCCAGCGTCTCGTAGCGCCACTGGTCGGTGTGGGCGTAGAAGAACGAGGTCGAGTTCATCTGCCGTGGCGGGCGGTTCCAGTCGAGCGCGAAAGCAAGCGCCGTCCAGCCCGTCTGTGGCCGGAGCTTTTCCTGTCCCACATAGTGGCTCCAGCCGCCGCCGGACTTGCCAACGCAGCCGCACATCACCAGGAGATTGATGATCCCCCGGTAGTTCATGTCCATGTGGTACCAGTGATTTAACCCGGCGCCGACAATCACCATCGACCGCCCTTCGGTTTTCTCGGCATTGGTGGCGAATTCGCGCGCCACCGAGATGATCTGCGCGCGCGGGACTCCAGTCACCTTCTCCGCCCAAGCCGGCGTGTAGGGAACGTTCTCGTCGTAGCTGGTCGCCACGTTGGCGCCGCCCAGCCCTCGGTCGAGCCCGTAATTGGCCGCGAGGAGATCGAACACGGTCGCGACCAGGGCCTCGCCTGAAGCCAGTTGCAGCCGCTTGACCGGCACGGCGCGGACGAGGACGCTCGCATGGTCGGTACCTTCGAAATGGTCGTGTTCGCGGTTGCCGAAATAGGGGAACGCCACGTCGGCTACCGTGTCGCGTTCCTCTTCGAGGACCATCGACATCTTGAGCTCGACATCCTTGCCGGCGCCGTCCTTCTGCTCGAGGTTCCATTTGCCGCCCCCGTCCCATCGGTGCCCGGCTGAACCCTGCGGCGTGACCACCCTGCCGGTCTTGCCGTCGATGGCGACGGTCTTCCACTCGGAGTTCTTGTCCTCACCAAGGCTGTCGGCGAAGTCCGACGCCCTCAGTAGCCGCTCCGGCACGAGGTGCCCGTCCTGCTCGACGAGGCGCACCAGCATCGGCATGTCGGTGTAACGACGGCAGTAGTCCTCGAAATACTCTGCCTGCCGGTCGAGATGAAACTCCCTGAGGATCACGTGCCCCATCGCCATCGCCAACGCGGCGTCGGTCCCCTGCTTGGGGTGGAGCCAGACGTCGGCGAACTTGGCCGCCTCGGAATAGTCCGGCGAGACCACTACCGACTTGGCGCCCTTGTAGCGGGCCTCGGTGTAGAAATGCGCGTCCGGGGTGCGGGTCTGGGGCACGTTCGAGCCCCACAGCATCAGGAAACCGGCATTGTACCAGTCAGCCGATTCCGGCACGTCGGTCTGCTCGCCCCAGGTCATGGGCGAGGCTGGCGGCAGGTCGCAGTACCAGTCGTAGAACGACATGCACACCCCGCCCAGCAGCGACAGGTAACGCGAGCCGGCAGCATACGAGATCATCGACATCGCCGGGATCGGCGAGAAGCCAATCACCCGGTCCGGCCCGTGCTTGCGCACCGTGTAGGCGTTGGCCGCCGCGATGATCTCGTTGACCTCATCCCACCGGGCTCGCACGAAGCCACCATGGCCGCGAACCTTGGTGTAGTCCCGGCGCTTGGCCGGCGTCTCCACGATCGAGGCCCATGCAGCGACCGGCGCTTTCGTCGCCCGCGCCTCGCGCCAGAGCCTGAGCAGGCGTGAGCGGATCAGTGGGTGCTTAACCCGGTTGGCTGAATACATGTACCATGAGTAGCTGGCGCCGCGGGCGCACCCACGCGGCTCATGGTTCGGCAAATCGGGGCGGGTGCGAGGGTAGTCTGTCTGCTGGGTCTCCCAGGTGACGATGCCGCCCTTGACGTAGATCTTCCACGAGCACGACCCCGTGCAGTTCACACCGTGGGTCGAACGAACGATCTTGTCGTGCTGCCAGCGGCCCCGATACGCCTTCTCCCAAGTGCGGCTCTCGGTAGTGGTGACGCCATGGCCCTCTGCAAAAGTCTTTGGCTGCGTGAAAAAGTTCAGCCGATCGAGTAGCAGGCTCATCAGACTCTCCGTTCCATACGGCGTGCTTCGCCGATGGCGTCGCCGCCCCGGCTTCTTTCGATGTCGTGCAGCAGGCCGCCGCGACGTGTGTAGACGAACCAGGTGAGCGCGAGGCAGGTCACGTAGAAGACGAGGAACGCCCATAGCGCCGCCGAGGCGTCGCCGGTCATCTGGATGGAGGTGCCGTAGGCGCGGGGGATGAAGAACATCCCATAGGCCGCCACTGCCGACGTGAAGCCGATGATCGCCGCCGATTCCTTGTCGGCCTGCCGAACCCGGTCGGTCGGCGCCAGCTCGGGCATCAGCCGGTCGATCTCCTTGCGCATGATCACTGGGATCATCTGGAAGGTAGAGGCATTACCGATGCCGGTGGCGAGGAACAGCACCATGAACATTGCAAAGAACCCCCAGAACGCGCCCGGCTGTTCCTTGATCGCCATGAAGTAGAGTACGCCGCCCACTGCTGCGATCATCAGGACGAATGTCCAGAAGGTGACCCGCGCGCCGCCCCAGCGGTCCGAGATCCAACCCGTTCCGGCGCGTGCGAGCGCCCCGACCAGCGGTCCGAGGAAAACGTACTGAAGCGAGTTCACCTCGGGGAAGGCGATCTTGGCGAGCAGCGGGAACCCGGCCGAGTAGCCGATGAAGGAGCCGAACGTGCCGGTATAGAGCCAGCACATCAGCCAGTTGTGGGCCCGGCCGAAGATCACCGCCTGGTCCTTAAGCGAGGCCTTGGCCGAGGCGATGTCGTGCATCCCGAACCAGGCGGCAAGCGCCGAAATGATGAGGAACGGCACCCAGATGAAGCCGGCGTTCTGCAGCCACAGCCGGGTCGTCTCGTTCACCGCCTGCGGCTCGCCGCCGATTGCGCCGAACACCCCGATCGTGATCACCAGCGGCACGAGGAACTGCATCACGCTGACGCCGAGGTTCCCGAGACCGGCGTTGAGGGCCAGCGCGTTGCCCTTCTCGCGCTTGGGAAAGAAGAAGCTGATGTTGGACATCGAGGAGGCGAAGTTGCCGCCGCCGAAACCGCAGAGCAGCGCGAGTACCAGGAAGATCAGATACGGAGTGTCCGGGCTCTGAACCGCGTAGCCGATGCCCATCGCGGGGATGATCAGCGAGGCGGTGGTCAGCGTGGTCCACAGGCGCCCGCCGAAGATCGGAACCATGAACGAGTAGAATATTCTGAGCGTCGCGCCGGAGAGGCCCGGCAGCGCCGCCAGCCAGAACAACTCGTCGGTCGTGAACTTGAACCCGACACTCGGCAGCTTGGCGATGACCACGCTCCACACCATCCAAACCGCGAAGGCCAAGAGCAGATTGGGGATAGAGATCCACAGATTCCGGGCAGCGATCTTCTTGCCCTTCGCTTGCCAGAAGGCAGGGTCTTCCGGCCGCCAGTCCTCGAGCACTTTCGGCCCGGTGGCGGCCAACTCTCCCCTATGCAGTGGCTGCATCTCCGGCAGCTGCGGCAGCTTGGCGAGAGCTTCCTGCGATGCCCCCTTCTCCATCGCGCGGATCGAGAAGTGCATCCACAGCAGCGATACCATCACCACTCCGAACAGAAGCATGAAGCTGCTGGTCCACAGGCCCGTCACGTCCAGCAGCACCCCGAAAGCGATCGGCAGAATGAACCCGCCCAGCCCGCCGATCATGCCGACGAGACCGCCTACCGCCCCGACACTGCCCGGATAGTAGACTGGAATGTGCTTGTAGACCGCCGCCTTACCGAGCGACATGAAGAAACCAAGCACGAACACGACCATGACGAACGGTATGAGGTCCATCTGGGTGGAGAAGGCGATCGCGCCGTGCACCCCGTGGATGACGTAGTCGGTCTGGGGATAGGCGAGCATGAAGGTGCACACGGCGGCGACGCCGAACGTGACATACATCACCGCCCGAGCACCGTAACGGTCCGACAAGTACCCACCGTAGACGCGGAACAGGCTGGCTGGGATGGAGAAGGCGGCGGCGAGCAGCCCCGCCATTTTGATGTCGAGGCCGTACACGCCCATCAGGTAGCGCGGCAGCCACAGCGAGAGCGCCACGAAAGCACCGAAGACGAAGAAGTAGTAGAGCGAGAAGCGCCAGACCTGGATATTCTTGAGCGGCTCGAGCTGCAGCAGCGTGCCTTTGGCCTTGATCCCCTTGGTCCGGCGTTCGACCAAATCCGGATCGTCCCTGGTGGTGAACCAGAAGATCACCGCGGTGACTACCAGGGCTCCCGCCCATATCTGCGCAACCATTGGCCAGCCAAAGGCGACCATGACGAAAGGGGCAGCCAGCTTGGTGACCGCAGCTCCGACATTGCCCGCGCCGAAAATGCCTAGTGCCGTGCCCTGCTGGCTGGTCGGATACCATTTGGAGACATAGGCGACGCCCACGGCGAAGGATCCGCCGGCGAGCCCCAACCCCAGCGCCGCGAGGAGCACCATCTCGTAGCTCGTCGCATATGAAAGGAGCCAGGTCGCGACGGCTGCGAGGAGCATGGTGAGCACGAAGACGACACGCCCGCCGACTTGGTCGGTCCAGATGCCAAGCAATACGCGAACCAGCGACCCCGTCAGGATGGGAGTGCCAACGAGCAAACCGAGTTGCGCGTCGCTCAACCCCAGGTCAGCCTGGATCTTGACCCCGATGATTGAAAAAATCGTCCACACCGCGAAGCACACGGTGAAGGCGAAAGTGCTCATTCCCAGAGCTGTGTTCTGCTGTGCTTTGGTGGCACCTGCCGGTACGGCCATTCACGTCCCCCTCGACAAACGCATTCAGCCGTAAAGCCGCCCGATAGACCCTAGGGACGAGCGAGACGTGCGACGTTGATCCAGATCAATGAAGCGGCGTCGGGCGCCACTTAGGGCTGCGACATTTCCGCCGTGGGCGTTGGCGTCGGCGCAGCGTCGAGACGAATCCCGTGTCGCATCGTAGGACCGGCCCCCACTGAGCGAGGTCCTCCGCTTGCTCGCCGGCGGGTCAATCAGCGAGCCTGTCGATCTCGACCTGCGTGCGGAGCAGTTCCGATCCGTGGTCGCCTCATCGCGGGCTTTTACGACGCTCAACCCGGGTTTCTCCATGGCGGCGATTTAGGGCCGCCGGACTCTCGAGAGGATGCTTATCCTCGACGGCGGGACCCCGGGCTCCCACAGCCTGGCAGTGCAGGCGATCGTTCGGCGGTAGGCACCGCCGAATTGATGGCGTCTTGCAGCTCCAAGAGCACCTAGCCATAGCACGCTCCAAGCTGGCCTACCGCAAGGGTTCGCTGGGCCGGGAGAACTCCGCGATGAACCTGACGCGGTCGATGCAGTTGCCCACCTCGCCAAGCCCGCACCCCTCATCGACGGCATCGACCATGTTCGCCCCCGTTCCGGCGCCTGACACCCGCCGTGTGGCGGCGAATTTGGTCCGAGGCAGGGTGTTGCGCCATGGCCCCGACATCATCGTGGCGCAGGCCGGAAGAGCTTGGGGCGGATGTTGCTCAGCGCATTTCGACGCGACGTCATCGCCAGTCCTATTCACCAAAGCGATAGGCGGCGTGGCATCCAGTACAAACCATCAGATGATCCGAGAGCATTCCCGTCAATTCCTGCGGTGTCGCGCCCGCCTCCGCCGCAGTCGCGATGAGGTCGAACCCTGTGTGCGCGTTTAGGCCGGCCTCCTTGAATGCGAATGGCAGTTTGGCAAGTAGGGCCAGCGACTCCCCCTCCATTGCCGCAGTGCCGACTGGTCGGGCAATCTCCGCTACGGCGGCGTTATCGCCGCGGGCCAGCGCCCCTGTGATGTCGGCGGTTGCTTGAAGTAAGCCGCGCATTTCGGCGAGCACCTCGTCCCGCTCCGCCGATGTCAACAGCACGACATCGCGCCCGTCGCTTCCCTCGGTCGTGTAACCGCTGAAGAAATAATAGGCCGCGGCTGACACGGTAGCGACCCAGACAACCAAGGCGACGACAGCAGTTCGAGACATGTGGCGTTCTCCATAGACGCTTGAGGCCATGCAAGGAACGAGTTCGATGGCTTGACCTCGGCAATCAGCGTAAGTATGTAATTACTCACTAACATGTCAAGCGAGCGAATTGCATGCAAAATGCCCGGAGCGCGGTCCCGTCGAGCCCCAACGATACGCAGCCAGTCAAGTCGCCGGTCGGTCCGCGGTGGACGAGTGTAGCGGCAATAGCCGCTGCCGTGTTCGGCGTAGCCACCATAGTTTCTGGCGCGGGCACGCTATTCGGACCGCAGGAAGTAAGGGCCGCGGCAGGAGCGGTGGTCCAGTTTGTGTTGTGGTTCAACTTCCTTGCCGGGTTCGCCTACCTTGTCGGGGCCTATGCCCTGTATCGAAGACGGCGTTGGGCGCTCGGCGCCGCCGCAGCCATCGCAGGCACCACAGCCATCGTGGCGATCGCGTTCACTGTCTACACCGTCTCCGGAGGGGCCTTCAGTTGGCGAACGCCCGGAGCCTTGTTGCTGCGCTTCGGATTCTGGATGGCGATCGCCTGGGGATTGTTCCGCAGCACACAGCCGACGGATCGTGATGCGTAAGCCCTCCCCCGAGCGCAAGGCCGAGATCGTCGAGACAGCCATCGGCCTCGCCGATCAGGTCGGACCAGACAGAATCACCACCGAGATGATCGCCAAAGCGATCGGAGTCACTCAGGCTACCGTGTTCCGTCACTTTCCCAAGAAGGGCGACATCTGGAACAGCGTCGCCATTCATCTGACGGAGAAGATGCGCGAATCTTGGGAGAAGTCCGGCCCCACCGAGGGCGACGCGGTCGCGCGGCTCGAGACGGCCGTCCTCGGTCACTTCCAGCTGATCACCAGGATGCCGGCCCTGCCTGCTATCCTGGTGTCGCGTGAGCTCCACGGCGACAACGCCCCGCTGCGCAAGACCCTGCTGATGACGATGGGGAGCTTTCATCAGCGTATCACTGATCTGATCGCGGAAGCGGTCGCGACCGGGACTTTTCGGGAAGATCTGGTGGCGAGTGACGGTGCGCTGCTGATCATCGGCATGGTCCAGAGCTTGGCGATGCGCTGGTCGATCGGTGGAAGGAGCGAGGACCTGGTGGCATCAGGGGAACGGCTCTTGGCGGTTCAGATCGCTGGTTTTCTCGCCCCCCGGCGCTCAGCCGGAGGAGTTGAGGTGGGAGCCGGTACATGACGCGAGGTTTGAAGCGATCGGCCCAACTGAGCGTAGCGGCTCTGGCCCTGGTAGGCCTCACTGCGTGCCAGCAACCGGAAGCTGCGATCGAGGAGTCGCCGCGCTTGGTTCGCGTCATCACCGTGGCGGTTCGCGATCACACCACGAGCGCTTCTCTGACCGGCGAAGTTCAAGCGCTGACGAAAATCGACCTCGCGTTTCGGGTTGCGGGGCAAATCAGCGAGCTCAACGTCACCGTCGGCCAGCACGTGACCGCCGGTCAGATCCTGGCACACATCGACTCCGAAGCGCAGCAGGCCGACCTCGAGCTTGCAAAGGCAAGCGTTCAGGCCGCCGAGGCGGCCCTCGAACAGGCCTCAGCGGCGCTGGCCCGCCAACAGGCGCTGCTGGCGAGCGGACTGGTAACACGAAGCAAATACGATCAGGCGGAACAAGACCGCCGCACCGCCGAGAGCTCATTAGTAGCGGCTCAAGCCATGCACCAGGCGGCCCTGAATGCGCTTTCCTACACGGAGCTTTTGGCCGACGGCGACGGCATCGTAACGCGCATCAATCGCGACAAGGGTGAAATCGCGGCATCGGCGCAACCGGTCATCTCTATCGCACATGACGGTCCGCGCGACGCCGTTTTCAACGTGCACGAGTCGCTGCTCTTTGCCGACGCCGAAGAGCTCCAGGCTGTACCGGTGGACATCGCGCTGGTCGCGGACGACAGTGTCCGAGCCATCGGCACCATACGGGAAGTCGCGCCAACGGTAGATCCTCGGTCGGGCACGGTTCGCGTCCGCGTCGCCCTGGAGAACGCCCCGCCCGCAATGAAGCTCGGCTCGCTCGTGACGGGAAGCGTAACTATGCCGATCTCGCACGCAATCGTGATCCCATGGAGCGCGATCACACTGGACCAGGGGCGGCCGGCTGTCTGGCTGGTGGAGCCCGAGGCACTGACAGCTACCGTGCGGCACGTCGAAATCAAGCAATACACTACGCCGGGCATTGTCCTTGCGGGCGGTCTGAAGGCGGGTGACTTGCTCGTCGTTGAAGGTGGTCAGTTTCTCTATGAAGGCAAGCCGGTCCGCATCGCCAGCGGAGACCCGGCATGATGTGGAAATCAGTACCCACCGCCGTGCTGGCACTGTCGCTGCTGTCGCTGGCCGCCTGCCAGCGGCCCGAGGCGCAACCACCGGCCGACCCGGTGCGGCCGGTCCTGTCAATGTTGGTGCAGGCCCAATCCAGCCCCCGGCTGCGCCTCGCAGGGACAATTGCGTCGCAGGTCCAAGCCGATCTGGGATTTCGGTTGGCGGGCAGGCTGGCGACGCGTAGCATCGATGTCGGCGATTACGTCACCGCCGGACAGGTTGTCGCCGAACTCGACCCCTCTAGCCTAGAATTGGCTCGTCGGGCCGCTGGGGCGGACCTGAATTCTGCCAAGGCGCAACTCGAGAATGCGCAAGGCCTCGAACAGCGCCAGCGCGAACTATTCGAGAGCGGTACGACCACCCAGGCAAGTCTCGAGCTGGCTGAGCTGCGACTCAAGCTGACACAAGCAACCCTCGCGCGAGCTGAAAGCAGTCTGCATAAGGCCCAGGACCAACTCGGATATGCGCAGTTGCGCGCCGAATTCGACGGGGTCGTAACCGCAGTCTACCTGGACCCTGGCAGTGATCTCATGCCAGGTCAGCCCATTCTCACCATTGCAAGGCCGGAGCTGCGCGACGCCATCGTCGACGTACCAGAAGGCGTCGCCGGGACGCTTGCCGACCATGCCGTCTTTGACGTCCTGTTGCAGCTCGACCCGTCCATCATCGCGCAAGGAACCTTGCGCGAAATCGCACCGGAAGCCGACCAGGCAACACGGACGCGGCGCATCAAGATCGGCCTACTGAACCCGCCCCCAGCTTTTCGCATCGGCACGACCGTCACGGTTCAGACCTCGATCGGCGGCGAAGCGAAGATCGAAATCCCCCTGAGCGCAATCCGAGTCATCGACGGGCGCAGCTACGTGTGGGTGATCGATGGGGATACAAACACTGTGTCCCAGGACGAAATCACGATCGACCGTCACAGCGGCGACGTAGCCGTCGTCAGCGAGGGTCTTGCCGCCGGCACACGTATCGCTGTCGCGGGTGCAAACAGCCTCGTCGAGGGACAAGAGGTCCTCGTCATGAGGGAAGACCAATGAAACCATTCAACCTTTCCGACTGGGCGCTCGAGCATCGTTCCCTCGTCTGGTATTTCATGATTGCCTTCCTCGTCGCCGGGACGGCGGCGTACTTCAACCTTGGTCGCGAGGAAGATCCGGCCTTCGCCATCAAGACCATGGTCGTTCAGGCGAACTGGCCTGGAGCCTCGACCGAGGAGATGACCGACCAGGTTGCCGATCGGATCGAGAAAAAGCTCGAGGAGCTGCCCGCCCTAGACTACACGCGCAGCCTGACCACGCCCGGCCAGACGATCGTCTTCGTCTACCTGCGGGACAGCACACCAGGACCCCAGGTCGCGGCCTACTGGCAGCAGGTGCGGAACATGCTTGGCGATATCCGGAGCCAGTTCCCTGCCGGAATGTTGGGGCCGTTTTTCAACGACAGCTTTGGCGACGTCTATGGCAACATCTACGCCTTCACCGGCGACGGTATCACGCCGCGCCAGTTGCGGGACTACGTAGAGGACGCGCGCGCCAGCGTGCTGGGAGTTCCCGACATTGGGCGGGTCGACATCATCGGCGCCCAGCCGGAGGTGATCTACCTCGAGTTTTCGACCAGCAAGATCGCCGGTCTCGGTCTCAATCAGCAACAGGTCATCGCCAGCCTGCGCTCACAGAATGCAATCACTCCCTCGGGTGTCGTTCAGGCCGGACCGGAGCGCATCAGCCTTCGGGTGAGCGGTCAGTTCACCAGCGAAGAGAGCCTCCGCTCCATCAACCTAAGCGTGAACGACAAGTTCTTCCCACTTACCGACATCGCGACCATCAAGCGTGGTTACGCCGAACCGCCGAGCTCCCTGTTCCGAGTGAACGGCGAGCCTGCCATCGCGCTCGGCGTTGGCATGAAGAGCGGAGCAAACCTGCTCAGGTTTGGGCAGGCGTTGGATCGTGAGATTGAAAGGATCAACAAGACCCTGCCGGTGGGCGTCGAGATCACGCGGGTGTCCGATCAGCCGAAGGTCGTTGAGGACGCCGTCTCGGGCTTTACGACCGCGCTGTTCGAGGCTGTCGCGATTATTCTGGGCATAAGTTTGCTCAGCCTTGGGCTGCGGGCCGGCCTTGTAGTGGCAATCGCCATACCCCTGGTGCTGGCGATTACGTTCTTCGTCATGGCCTATTTGGGAATCTCGCTACAGCGAATCTCGCTTGGCGCATTGATTATCGCGCTGGGTCTGCTTGTGGACGACGCGATGATCGCCGTGGAGATGATGGTGGCACGGCTTGAGGTGGGTGACACCCTCCGGAAAGCTGCGACCCACGTCTACACCTCGACGGCATTCCCGATGCTGACTGGCACGCTGGTGACCGTGGCCGGCTTCATCCCTGTCGGGCTGAACAGCAGCAAGGCGGGCCAGTTCCTCGTCACACTGTTTATCGTGATCGCCGTCGCGCTGCTGGTCTCCTGGTTGGTGGCCGTAATCTTCACCCCGCTGCTGGGCGTCACCATCCTGTCCGAGAAGCTCAAGCAAAAGCATGAGCGGAAGGGCTGGTTCGCCTCAGCGTTCAATTGGCTGCTGTTAGTCAGCATGCGCTGGCGATGGGTCACTATCACCGCCACCCTCGCTGCCTTTGCGGCGTCCGTGGTCGGCCTCGGTCTGGTGCAGCAGCAGTTCTTCCCGACATCCGATCGCCCCGAGTTGATCGTCGACTTCACGTTGCCGCAAAACGCCACCTTCGCGGAAACCGACCGCCAGATGGCACAATTCGAGCGTGACATGCTTGTTGGCAACCCCGACGTTGAACACTGGTCGACCTATGTAGGACGAGGAGCGCCGCGCTTTCTGCTGTCGTTCGACACTCAGGCGCCCAGCCCGACGACGGGTCAAATGATCATCGTTACTACCGGACGGGAGGTTCGCGACGATCTGCGGAAGTCACTCCAAACCTACCTGGACAAGACCTTCATCGGCACCGACGCATTCGTGCGCCTGCTCGACCTAGGCCCACCGGTCGGACGGCCGATCCAATACCGGATAAGCGGCCCAGATCCGCTGGTGTTGCGCGGCATCGCCCAAGACCTTGCAGCAGTCGTCGACCAGAACCCGCACGTCGGAGGCTTGACCTTCGACTGGATGGAGCCGGGCCGTGTTGTCAGGGTGGAAATCCTGCAGGATCGCGCACGCCAGCTGGGGGTGACCTTCGACGGGGTTGCGACAGCACTCAATAGCGTCGTTCAAGGCGCGCCAGTAACGCAGATGCGGGACGGCACCTATCTGGTCGATATTGTTGGTCGCGCCGAGGCCGGCGACCGCGGCTCGATCGAGCATCTCAACGGCCTGCAGATCCCCAACAGCAGCGGTAAGCTGGTCCCGCTCGCGGCGGTTGCCACGCTCTCCTATCAACTTGAGCAACCGACGATCTGGCGGCGAGCCCGCATGCCCACCATCACCATGAACGGAGCAGTCCTGGACACCACGCAGCCGGCAACCGTCGTGGCTCAGTTGCGCGATCCGATTGACGAGTTCTCGGCCCGGCTTCCGGCGGGCTATAGGGTCGCGCCTGGGGGCACCGCAGAAGAGAGCGCAAAGGCGCAGGCGCCGATCATTGCCGTGGTGCCGCTGATGCTGTTCGTGATGGCCACCGTCCTCATGATCCAGCTACAGAGCTTCCAGCGCCTGTTCCTGGTCTTTGCGGTCGCGCCGCTCGCCTTGATTGGAGTGGTCGCCGCGCTGCTGCCCAGTGGCGCCCCTCTCGGTTTCGTCGCCATTCTCGGTGTGCTGGCACTAATCGGCATACTGATCCGCAACTCGGTGATCCTGATCATGCAGATCGAGCAACTCAGGCAAGACGGGCGATCGGGTTGGGACGCAGTCCTCGAGGCTACGCAGCACCGAATGCGTCCAATTGTCCTGACGGCTGCGGCCGCGACGCTCGGCCTCATTCCGATCGCCGGTGAAGTGTTCTGGGGGCCTATGGCCTATGCAATGATGGGCGGGATCATCTCCGGTACCGTTCTGACCCTCTTGTTCCTGCCGGCACTCTATCTGGCATGGTTCCGCATCAGGCCACCCGGGCCAGATGGATCGCCACTGGCACCCAATGTACCAGAGCTAGAACCTGACGGAGTGAGGAGTGCTGCACGGTGAGCAAGCGACAGCGCCAGCGGATCGATAACTCATGCAATCCCCGTCCACATGGTGGAGTCCGCAGCAGATGATATCGGCTTGGGAAGGTCAGGGGTGAAGTCGCGAGCCCCATCGTACGCGGATCAGGCGGATAGTAACCGGGTCAGGAGGTCTTCATGGCTAATATCGACTTTTGGTTCTCAATCGGTAGCACCTACAGCTACCTGTCGGTGATGCGATTGGGCCGCGTGGCCACCGAAACCGGAATCGAGTTCGTCTGGCGCCCTTTCAACGTCCGCGAAATCATGGTGGCGCAGAACAATATCCCCTTCGCCAACAAGCCAGTGAAGGCGGCCTATATGTGGCGCGATGTGGCCAGGCGATCGGACAAGTACGGGCTTCGACCTAGATTGCCGGCCCCCTATCCCATCCCGGACCTGCCGCTGGCGAACCAGGTTGCGCTGCTTGGGATGCGCGAGGGCTGGGGGATTGCATACGCTATCGAAACATATCGACTCTGGTTCGAGGAGGGCCTTGTCGCCGGCGCCGATCCGAATCTGTCCCGTTCACTTCGCGTAGCAAGACAGAACCCCGAGGAGACGATCGTCCGCGCTTCGGCCGATGCAGCAGCCACAGCACTTGCCGATCAGACACGTGCAGCGTTGGCCCTCGGCATCTTCGGATCGCCCACCTTTGTCGTGGACGGGGAAGTCTTTTGGGGGGACGATCGACTGGACGACGCGATCTCCTGGTCACGCAGCGGCCGCGTACGTTGAGTGGCGCTCACCCGGAAGGAGCTGAGTTTGGCACTCGCAACGCCCCCAGGATGCGTCGTGCAAGCCCCACGATTGCAAGTGTCCACGCTGCGAGCGCGACAAAGACCAACACCTTGGGGATCAGATCGAGGAAGCCGTAGCCCATGGCTCGATCGAACTGGTAGGTGCTCGTCGTATACATCCCCAGCGGAAAGACCATTCCCCAGACCGCTGGCTCGTAGGCGAAACGGTCGCGCATCCAGACATAGCGCCACAGCATCAGCAAAAACAGGAACGGGATCCACCAACTCGCCACCGCCCAGAAGAAAAACGTGAATCCCTTGAGGAACGGGAGGAGGGGACCGAGGAGCGGCCAGGTCTCGCCCCGCAGGATCAGCACCGAGCCGGCCAGCGCCGTGATCGCCACAGCACCCATGTTGATCCAGTAGGGCGGACTGAAGTCTTCGCGGCTCATCGGCACGAAGGTGAGGCGATAAAAGATCAGCGGAATGATCGCCAGATAGAGCATGCAGCCGATCAGGAACATCGCAATCACCTGGAACTGAACCGCCTCCGGCGGCGGCGTGCTCACGTCGATCACGCCGCGCAACACCACCACCGACTGCGTCGAGACGGCGGCGATTAGCCATGCGCCGTTGATGCCGCGCTTGAGCGTGGGCTTGCGCGCGCGCACTGTTACGGCAGTGAAGAAGATGTACATAATCGCGAACCACAGGATCAGCCCGAGCCACCAGAGCACTGTGCCGACGCCCGTGGCCCCTATCACCACCACATTCTGCGTACCCAGAACGCAGGTCCCTGCCACGATGGTGAAGAAGCCGGGCGCCCGCTGGTGGTCTGAAATGTCGCGCATCAGTTCGGCGCGGAACCGAAGGGCCCGCACGATCGTCAATACCCAGAGGACGGGCCAGGCCACCCAGTTGACACCGATCAGTGCCAGTGCAACCGGGCGCAGCCCCATGAAGTGGCAGGCGATTGAGACCACCCCGGTGGCCATGACCAGTGCGAAATAGCCCGGAAATAGTGAGACCGCGCCATCAAGGATCACTGCAGCCAATCGCGCCGGGAGACGGGGCGGCTGCGAAGCGAACCCGGCACGGTCATCCCCGCGCATATCTGAAAACCAGCTCAAGCTGAAGGGAGATCAGAACCAAGGAGGCGTTGAGTGCCCAGGTGACGGTCAGCCATCTCGCAAGCGTGCCCCAGAAGGGATCGGAATTGACCGCTGAGCGCCAGATCGCCACGACGATCCAGACCGTGTAGGCCGCCGAGAAGAGGATCAGACCCTGCTGAACGTCGAGTCGTTCCTGATACATGGCGATAGCGTACAGGCCGGCGATGACGAGGCTCAATCCGACGCCGTACCCCCAGAACACGTTCCCCAGCGGCGCTTTTCCGCGCCAGGCCCGCCGTTCCGGAGCTAAGAAGAGGAACACGAAATCTGCGATCCAACTCATTCCCGCCTCCCGTCCATCCCGAGCCTGCCCCGCCCCCAACTACGCCGCCCTAGCCTCTGGTAACCCTAGAACTCGGCGCATCGGATGGTTCGGGACCGTGAGGTCTTCGAGCGTATATCTGTCGAGCACAGCGAGGTAAGCGGCGAGGGCTTCCCCAAGCACGGATTTCAGCCGGCAGGCAGGCAACAGCGTGCAGGAACTGCGCCCTGCCTCGAAGCACTCGACGAGGCGGAAGTCGTCTTCGGTTGCCCGGACCACGTCACCGACGCGAATCTCGGTTGACGGCCGCTGAAGCCTCAGGCCGCCCTTGTTGCCGCGCGTCGATGTGACAAAGCCGTATTTGACCAGTCCCTGCGTCACCTTCATCAGGTGGTTGCGCGAGACGCCGTAGCGCTCCGCCACCTCCTGAATTGTGGCAAGCCCGTCGGACTTGATTGCCAGGTACATCAAGAGGCGGAGAGACAGGTCGGTGAAATGGGTGAGCCGCATGGTCGCATCCAAAGATGCATGCATCGTATTGCTTTGGCGGCAGATCGGCAATACGGTCCAAAGAGGCACTGACGATACCTCTTTGGAGATCGACCATGGAAACCGCCACAGATCTGCCCGCGGAAGCCACAATCGAGGCTGCTGCCTTGGCTGCATCCACAGGCTTGCTGACGCACTCACTGTCCAACTGGCGAGATCGCGAGATCGCAGCCGGCATACACCCGCACGTGTTCGTACTTTTTGCGGGGACCTACGCAGCGATGCTGCTGGTACTCTGGTTGTTCTTCGGCACCGACGTCAACGCGGCTATCGCGCTCGGCGTGAGCACCGTCTATTTCGCCATGTACTTTGGCGTTCCATTTGTCATGCTTCGCCTCGCTGACGAGGCCACAAGTAAGCCAAGGCCCGGTTCTTTCGGCAGTTTCCTCGCAGGCGATGTCGAGACCTACTCCGGTCGGGTCAGTGGTTGGGGCGCAGTCGCGCAGTTGCTAACAATTCCGGCGGGCCTGATCGGGGCGTTCGTCGCTATCGGGATCATCAGCCGACTGGCCCAGTAAGAGGCGACGGGGCCCCGGGAACCGCCGAGCGGTGTGGCCGGCTGAGGCCCCGCAGCCCGCAGGCCTCGCATGCCGCCAGGGGATTCTCTGCTCCGGTAAACACTGGGAGTAACGCCATCATGACGGATCGCACGATCCAACCGCCGATCAACGGGACGCCACAGGCGCAGTACGAGGCCCCCTGCCTGCGGCAGGGTATGGAGGGCTCGTTTCGCTTGCCTTCCCCCCAAGCGACGGCCCTTCTGCCTGCTTAGCTCCCCCTCGAGTCTCGAAAGGCGGTGGGTGACAACCCCGTCACGCGCCGAAACTCCCGGCTGAAGTGCAGGGGATCAGGATAGCCACAACACAGCGCAACCTCCGAGATCGGCGTGTCGGTCTGCACCAGAAGCCGCTTGGCGGCGTTCATGCGTTCGCGCCGAAGCCAGTTCATTGGTGAAGACCCGACGACCTTTCGAAACCGCCTGTGCACCTGCGATGAACTCAGTCCCATCAAGGCGCTGAAATCGACGATCGACCAGGCCCGCCCGAGTTCCATCCGCGCCTGCTGCATTATGTCCGCCATGGGCTGGGGCGCGGAGGAGGATCGCTCTGGCGACCGGTTAGCAACGAGCGCGGCAATGATGGCGGCCACTGCGGCGCTGTTCTCCGGCTCGCTATCGGCATGGTTGGCGGCCAGCCGTTGCTTGATCCGGGAGAACTGCAGACTGAGGGCCTCATCGACGGTCGAGACAATGATCGGCCTGGCACGAGCCCCCAGCATCTCGGCGGCTTCATCGAGCCCGAAACCGCGCATGCCGAACCAGAGATAGCTCCAGCCGTGGGATCCTCGCGCGCAGGCATGTCGGTACTCGCGAGACGTGTCCAGCCAGGCAATGCTGCCCTGAGGACACTCATAAGTTCGACCCTCGACCTCCATCTCACCGGTTCCGGCCAGCGTCAGGATCAGCACGTGCTGCTTGAACCTGCGACGGACGGGAGGTTCGGAAGGTGCCGCCGTCGCCTTGCCTGCGGCCAACACCCGATATGGGAATGCCGCCGTGTGTGCCGGAGTGTAGAAATAAATCTCATCGTCGCGGCCCGATGCGCTGGAATGAAACATGTGAGTCTCCGCAGGTCGCGCATGCGATTTTTCTCCATGCCAAGCGCGTTGTCCATCCATTCCTCTGCCATCGAGAGCTTGATAACCTCAAGAAGTGATCCTGAAGGCCGAGGCATCCGCTCGCGCGAGCCAAGTCCATCCGGTCACAGGTTGCGCGGCTGGAGGGAGAGCAGCATGCCGGACGGCTTGGAACGTCTGCGGTCGATCGTCGAGGATGCCAGCCTCAGCGTGGCGCAGAAGGCGCGGCAACTCGCCATTGCGGCTGACGACCTGCTGGCCTACCTGCCCCTCGAGGCGCAGACGCAGCGTGCGCTTGACGAACGGGTGATCTGCGACATGTACGAGGGCCATGCGCCCTATACGCCGCGATATGTGTTGGCCGACTTCTCGGTCGTGCTCCGCAGGGGGAGCGATCATCTGGAACTGCTGGCGCCCACGTCGCTCGCCGATGCGATCCACACCCTTATGATCGCCTATCATCACGTCCCGTCCGTGACCGGAATGCCAGTCTATCTGGGGCAGCTAGACGAATTGCTTCTGCCCTTCTGCGACGACGTCGGTGACGAGGAACTCTATGCCGAGATCAAGCGGTTGTGGCGCTACCTCGACCGCACACTGCCCGATGCCTTCATGCATGCCAACGTCGGTCCTTCGGACAATCGGGTGGCCAGGACCATCTTGCGGGTCGATGCCGAGCTCAAGCAGATCGCGCCGAACCTGACCCTGCTTTATGATCCCGAAGCCAGCGGTGAGGCCCTGCTGGCCCGCGCCATCGAGAACATCCTCGAGTGCTCAAAGCCCCACGTCGCCAATCATCCTTTGCACACGGCAGCTTTCGATGCGCGCGGCTACGGCATCGTTTCCTGCTATAATGCCCTACCCTTGGCGGGCGGCGCATCAACCCTTGTGCGGGTCAATCTCAAGAAGGTCGCCGAGCGGTCGCGTGACGCCCGCGAGTTCCTGGATACCATCCTGCCGAACTATGTGGGGTTGGCCTTTGACCTGATGCAGGCACGGATCGACTACCTGTTCGACCACTCCGGTTTCTTCCAGAGCTTCCTCGTCGAAGAAGGATGGATCGACAGAACGCGGTTTGCGGCAATGTTCGGGGTGTTCGGCATGGCCGAGGCGGTCAACACGCTCGAACGGAAGGCGGGGCGCTCCGCCCGTTACGGCAGCAATGGCGGTGCCGACGACCTCGGACACGCCATCTCGGCCCGGCTGGCCGAACTGGTGGCGGCGCAGCCGCTCGACAATGTCTGGCGCGGTCGGGCGATGCTTCATTCCCAAGCGGGCCTCAGCACCGATTCGGAGACGACACCCGGGGTTCGTATCCCCTATGGCAGCGAGCCCGATCCCGTCACCCATATCAGGGCCCTGGCGCCCCATCACAAGTACTATCCCTCGGGGATCAGCGAGATCCTCACCCTGGAGGAGACCGTCAAGGGCAACCCGCAGGCCGTTCTTCAGCTCTGCAAGGCAGCCTTTGCGAGCGGCTTCCGCGAATTCACTGCCAATGTCGCCAACAATGACCTCGTCCGAGTGACCGGCTACATGATCCGCCTGTCCGACGTGAAGCGGCACAACGAACTGAAGGTTTCGCGCACCAATACGACGGCGCTGGGCGCCGAGGCGGCGAGGCTGACCGGCATTCTGGCGCGCAAGCCGCGAGTCGTGGCTCATGAACTCGCCGCTGGCGACCGTTAGCAAGATCCTGACCTGGTCGTGTGTCGATGGCCCCGGCAACCGGCTGGTCATCTTCCTGCAGGGCTGCAACTTCGCCTGCCCCAGCTGCCACAATCCCCACACCATCGGTGTGTGCAATCACTGCGGCGATTGCATTCCGGCATGCCCGACCGATGCGCTGTCCTTGGTGGATGGCTTGATCGTCTTCGACGCCGATGCATGCAACAGTTGCGACGCCTGCCTCAGGGCCTGCCCGATCAGTGCTAGTCCGATGACGCATGTCTACACCGTAGAAGATATCCTCGCCCTGGTGCGGTCCAACAGAATCTTCCTCAACGGGATCACCGTCTCTGGCGGCGAAGCCACGCTGCAGCTCAAGTTCATCATAGCGCTGTTCTCGGCAATCAAGCAGGATCCGGAGCTTGCCGGCTTGACATGCTTCATCGACAGCAATGGACACTTGGGTGAACTGGCCTGGCAACGCGTCCTGCCGGTGACCGATGGCGTCATGCTCGACATCAAGGCTTTCGACAATGGCACGCACATGGCACTGACCGGCCGCTGCAATCGGCGCAGCCTGGCGTCGGCGCGGTCACTCCACGCACACGGCAAGCTCTTCGAACTGCGCTACCTCATGATCCCCAGCCGCACCGACACCGATCTCGAGCTCGACCAGCTCGCGGAGTTTGCGAGCTCACTCGACCGGAGTCTTCGAGTCCGGCTGAATGCCTTTCAGCATCACGGCGTCCGCGGCGAAGCGCGTGAGTGGGAAAAGATGTCGCGCGCCGGAGTGGAAATGGCCGCCGAAAGGCTGCGAGCAGCCGGCCTGGCCAACGTCGTCACTCCGTCGGTCTGGATTTAGCTGGCAGTGTGCTGAGGGTTCGGCAAATTGCAAATTCGCTGAGAGGGACTGAGAAGCTGGGGTTGTGAAGTCAACCAACCTTCACCGGAGCTCCCCGCATGAACGTCCACAAGAATGCGCGTCGACCCCTCGTGGTCGAGTGCTTTTGGTTGGCGGGCATTCGCTAGGTGAGCAGCTGAGCATGCCAGCCAATCACCGACAACCACGGCGAATGATGCTAACGGAGGTTGAGGCAACGCACCGCCGTTGTTGCCGCTTCCCGGAGCGTTGGGTATCCCCCCATCAACTGCCTCTCTGCTCTTCTAAACCGACCAAAGGTCACCCTGGGTAAACTTGACACCGATCTCGGCGCCCGAACAATGGACCATCTTGCATCGATACCGAGTGCCGTCGTCCAACGAGAGGACGAAGTGGGGTGGGACGCCAATCACGGATTCCACTCGAAGCAATGCCCCGGTCGTTGAAAGATTTCTCACGATGCAGGTGATCGTTGAGCGTCCTTCGTTAAACACAATATGAGCACCTTTCAGGACACGCCGTCTAGCGCTGACCCTCCGCTCCTCCATGCGATTACCTCTCCAAGAATAATGCCCGAGACGCCATGGCCAGGCCGCTCAACGCCACTTATCGGCGACGCCTGAGGAAACTAGCGCCAAGCCCGGCTTTGGCGTCGGCATCTTCCTCTGGCTACGCCTCACCACTTGATGGGCAATCACCAATTTGCAGCCGAGCGGGTGATTGAATCGTTGAGCTATCGCAAGTGAGCGGTAAGACGCACAGCTACTCAAGCATTACACACTCCCGTCAAGTGTTGCTCGCGGCAGCGAGGGGAAGATCGAAAAGACGCGCCCAGGCTGTGGTCGCAGCATGCTGGATGGCTACAATGTCGGTGCCGAAGGTCCACCACCCGTTCGCCGGCGCGACCAGGACGTCGGGCGACCAGATTGCGGATTGCAGAACGGGCCAGACGAGCAACTGCTCGTAGCAGATCAGTGTCGCTACGCGGCTGCCTCGGACGGAAACGATTGGGTTGGCGAAGAAGTCGGCCCGCGCCCCGGCCGGCTCACCAAGCATGTTCAGCCACGGTTGCCACATTGAGACTGGAACCGGCATGCGCTCCCGGTAACGCACCACGGCATCCTGCCATGACAGCTCGAGCATGACATTGTCGTAGCCAGTCGTGTCGACGATCACGGCACCGCCATAGACGGTGACGTCGAGATTCTGCAGCGCACCCGCCCAGAGCCGCTCGATGGTCGATGTCCAAGCGCCCAACGCACTCTCCGGCAACACGATGACCGACGCTCCCGCCTTCGCCGCTTCCCGGACGCGATTGATGGTGTCGAGATGCTGCTGGAAGTTGGCATAGTCGCCATTGCTGCCGCCGAATTTCGTGTCGACGCCGACCCAGCCTGGCGGCAGGACGGGCGCGGTCCAGTTCGCAACGGACCAGATCCAGAGACCTCCAAGTGTCAGGATCGCGATCGGCCGAAGTCTCGTCGTCATGACGAGGAGGCCGATCGCTGCCGCCCCAAGCCCGAACCAGCCCCAGCGCGGAAACAAGATCCCTGCGGCGGTGATCGGGTGGGCCCAGCCCACGATACCGATCGGTGGCACGCTGAGCAGCACCGCGATGATTGCGTAGCGGATCAGCCGTCCCCTGCCCGACCGTGACGTCCACAGTAACGTGTGCGTGCCAACGAACAGAACTGACGCCGCGATCCAGAGCGCGATGCCGGCTTCGAAGCCGGCGCCGTAGAAATTGCTGACGCCCTGCGGCAGACCGCGCGAGGCGGCAAGAAAATAGCCCGCGGCGACAAGCGCAGCGCCGAGGCGCGTCGGTGCGAGCGCCCAGAGCGCCGGGAAGAGCATCGCGGCGGGCAACAGGCGCGGCTCGCCGCTCCACGCGATCAGCCCGGTTCCGACTGCCGCGGTGACGAGCGCGGCCGACCGAACGAAATCAGGGACTGAAGACCAGGAGCGGGTGAGCCAGTCCAAGCACGCCGGCAGCTGGGATCGGCCCGAAATATCTCGAGTCATAGGAACCTGCGAATCCTGAGAAGAGGAAGAGCTGACCATTCGGGACGATGCCGCCGGCGAAGGGTGCGAGCGCCCTGCCCGCGCCGTCGGTCGGGCGAACGGAAGAATGGGGGAGATGGACGCCGCCGACGGCAATATCGCCATCGACGACAACACGCTGACCGGCGACAGCGACCACCGTCTTGATCAGCGGCGAGAACCATCCCGGACATAGCCCGCGGCCGAGATAGCCACGGTCGCGCGCCAGCTCGAAGGCTGGATCCTGCGGCGGGCAGATGAAGATGCGATCGCCAACGCCAGGATCGTGTGCCAGCGGTTCGATGCGCCACAGGCCGAGCGGATAGCTCGGGGTGAGATTGACCCGCAGCCCCGAGATGAAGCCGATTCCGGCGAGGGTGGCGAGCAACACAAACGACGCGCTGACCATGACGACATGGCGGACACGAATGGTCATTTGAGGACCTGGCTCTGCCGCTGCGTTTGGCGCAGCGCTTCGGTCTGTTTGAGCGCCTCCACCGTGCGTTCATGAGGATCTTCATGCCGGTGGCCGCGGCTGCGTCGACATAGGGCGCGATGTCGCCGACCGGATCTACGACGGCACCCGAAGCCTTGCCTCCGCAGCCGAACAGATACGAGGCGGCGACCGGGTCGAAGTGAAGGAACTGGCGAAGGATCATGACATGGTCTCCCGCCGAGCCCGCCCCTTGCGGATCGGGTTCGGATACGATATTCAACAATTACATTGAATGTTTTATTGTTGGCCCAATGTCAAGCACCTCGCCAAAACTGGCCTTGTTCGAACAGTTTGCCCTGGTCGCCAAAGCGCTCGGCCATCCGCAGCGTCTCGAACTGATCGAGCAGCTCGGCCAGGGGCCGCGCCACGTCGACCTGCTGGCCGACAAGCTCGGCATTCCGATCGCCAACGTGTCTCAGCACCTGCAGGCGATGCGGCGGGCGGGACTGGTTGCCGCCGAACGGCAGGGCAAGTTCGTGATCTACCGATTGGCCGGTCCGGGCGTGCTGGAAGCGGTCGAGGCGATCCAACAGGTGGCCGAAGCCAATCTCGCCGAGGTGGAGAAGGTCGTCCGGGGTTATTTCGATCAGCGCGACAACCTTGAGCCGATATCCCGTGACGAGCTCAGCGCCCGCCTGCGCGATGGCACGGTAACGGTTCTCGACGTACGTCCGGCAGATGAGTATGCGCTCGGGCACGTACCGGGCGCGGTCAATATGCCGCTGGGCGAACTGGAAGCGCGATTGTCGACCCTGGATCCCGCCCAGGAGGTCATCGCCTATTGCCGCGGACCTTACTGCGTCATGTCGTTCGAAGCCGTCGCCCGCCTGCGCCGGAAGGGATTTTCGGCGCGGCGCCTCGAGGACGGTATGCCCGAATGGGCAGCGGCCGGCCAACCCGTCGAGTCTTGACCCATCCGGAGTTTCCAAATGCAACCCATGCATCGTCAGGTTCTATTGCTGGCTTCGGCGCAGGCCCTGTTCCAGACCGCATCGGTTCTGGTGATGACAGTTGGCAGCCTCGCCGGGGCCGTCCTGAGCCCGGCGCCGGAGTGGGCGACAGCGCCAATTGCCTCGATGTTCCTCGGCACCGCCCTTGGCACCGTGCCGGCGTCGATGTGGATGGCCCGCGTCGGCCGCAGGACAGGCTTCGTCGCCGGAGCTACGATCGGCGCGACAGGTGGCCTGTTGGCGGCACTGGGCATCTTCGGAGGGTCTCTGCTCCTTCTTTGTATTGGTACTTTGCTGGTTGGCGTCTACCAGGCCTTTGCGCAATTTTACCGCTTTGCCGCCTCGGAAGTGGCAGACGACGCATTCAGGCCGCGCGCCATCTCACTAGTGCTCGCAGGCGGCGTGGTGGCGGCGCTCGCCGGGCCTACATTGGCGCGGGTCGGCGGCGAATGGCTGCAGCCGATCTACAGTGGGTCGTTCCTGCTGCTCGCTATCGTCTCCATGCTCTCAGCCGGCCTGCTGCTGGGACTCAAAGTCCCGGCCGCTGCGACCACTGGGGACAACGGTGCGACCGCCAGATCGATGGCGGCAATTGCCCGGCAGCCGACCTATCTGGTCGCACTGTTTGGCGCCGCGACGGGCTACGGCATCATGATCCTGGCGATGACGGCGACCCCCCTTGCCATGGTCCATCACCACCATAGCCTTGCCGATGCTTCGATGGTTATCCAGTTGCACGTCCTCGGCATGTTTCTGCCTTCTTTCATCACCGGATCGCTCATCGCCCGGTTCGGCGTGCTTTCGGTGATGGGCGCCGGCATCGCAATATTGGCGGGGCACGTGTTGCTGACGTTGAGCGGAACCGGGTTCTACTCGTTTGCCGGTGCACTGATCCTGCTCGGGGTTGGCTGGAACTTCCTCTATGTGGGCGGCACCAATCTGCTGACGCGGACCTACACCGCGGCCGAGCGGGGCAAGGCTCAGGCCGCGAATGACTTCACGATATTCATCGTTGGCCTCGTGGCCTCTCTCTCGGCCGGCCTGTTGCAGCAGGCCGTGGGCTGGCAGACCATGAATCTGATCCTGCTCCCCTGGCTGGCGCTCGCTGCCGTCGCGGTGCTATGGCTGGTGATCGGCCGCCCCCGTGCAGCAGAGGCCTGAATTGGTAACGAACCACGTTCAGGGCGACTTGCCGGTGTTTGTTTGGACAATCAGGGGCACGGCCTTCGGCTGGGAGACATGCGCTCGTCCAAGTCTCGTGTGCAACCTGGGTGTCCGTTTATGGCCTAGGGCTCGGGCGAGCCTAGATCGAGCCCGCAGCCAAGCCGATTCCAATGATTGATAGTGCGACTGCAACGATGCGGGCGGCGCTTTGTGACCCGGTCTCGATAAGCGCAACTCTTGGCCCTGCCGATTTCGCCTTCGCGCTGGGTGGCTTCCTGCTTGCCGTATGGAAGGCGTCACCCTCGATCGTGGTGCTGGTGTACGCCGCCGGCGGCATTGCGCTTGTGACACGGTGAACCAGGGAGCTGCGGGCGGAGGACGCAGACTTCGAGTGGTGACCACTTCTGTCCCGCAGAACGGACTCGGCTAGGGCGAAGCCGAAGCTCCGCCCCAAGCGTTACCTTATCCAAGGGCCGCCATCTGCAGTTCGGCCGCCTTGCGGTCAATACTCTGCCCGGGATTCTCGACCGGCCTTTCG
>MKUZ01000030.1:0-17492 GCA_001899065.1 Devosia sp. 66-22
CCCGACCCCAAACATACCTAGAGGCCCCGACCCCAAACATACCTAGAGGCGGGTCACTTCTCGGTGGAAATCCCGGGTCAGTTCTCAGCGGAAATCAACATCATCGGTGCTGTCGTCGAGAAATGCGAGGGCGTCCTTGACGCCGTTGCGGTTCGTCACCTCCGAGAAGCGCGACAGCAGCCCGATCGACAGGTTCGCTTGGGCCAGCGCGGTCAACAGCGCCTCGCTGCGCGCCGTCTCTCTCAACACACTGCCCGCAGATGCCGCGCTTTCGAGATCCCGCGCGATGTTGAAGCGCGCGTCATCGATCAGTGGCTCAATCTCAAATATCAGGTCCGACTGCAGCCAACGCAGCTCATCAACGCGCGTGCGCTGGCCGAGCTGAAGCGCAAACCGCGACCTGACCAATGCCTGGAGCGACGCCAGGTTGTTGGCCAGCTCGAGCTGGCGACTCCGCAGGACGGCATTGTCGCGCCACTCCGAGGAGCTGGTGATTGCAGCATCCAACCGCTCGAACAGCGCCAGCCCTTCCCGATAATGGGCGTCGAATTCAGCTGAGGCTTCGGCGCGAGACAACAGCGCTACCCTGGCGTTGATGTCGGCGCCCACCTCTGCCAGGCGTGTCGCAGCGGTGAGGCGTGGTATCTCGCGCTGGGCAATGCGCTGCATCTCCACCGACAGACGCTCGTAAAGTACCAGGCCGGAGAGGCAGGCGACACTCGATAGTCCGACCACAAGCACGAAGGCGAGCGCGATGCGGGTCGCAATGCCCCAGCGCCTGTATCTTGGCTCAGGCGCTCTCTCACCGGTCGTCGGCAAGGATGGTGAGCCTTGCCAGCTCGGCGTCAAATTGCGCAAACTGCGCGCTGACGGCGGCCCGAATTTCCTCGGCCACCGCGGGGTCTTCTTCGAAGGCAGCACCTGCTACCGATCCATCACCCGCCGACATTTCAATGAGCTCCAGCGATCGTGCGGCTGAAATGGGGGCGCGTCCGAGCAGCGCCGCAAGGCCCTCTGCCTTGTCCCGTGGCAGCGCATTCACCGCGGCCCATTTCTCAGTCACCTCCTGCCGACGCGTTACGATCCACTCGTCGAATATGGTGTTGACCAGCCCATAGCGGCGAGCCGACAACTTGGCGTCGAAGATAGCGCCATTGACCAGCACCGGCTCCGGCAAATGGATGCCGCGACTGGCGAGCGCAAGGGCGCGCAATTCGTCGATCACCGGTATCCGGCCCAATTGCGCCGACATGAGCATCAGTTGCACATCGGTCGAAAGCAGAAACTCGACAAATCTCGCCGCGGCCGTCCGATCGTCGCTGCGTTCCAGCACGGCCACGCTGGCGGGTACCAGAAACAACGGCTCGAGCACCGAAAAGGCAATGCCGTCGGTTGTGCGCGCGGCCGTTGCCAGAAAATCGATACTGGGACCGAGGCCGAACCGCCCCTGTTCGATGCCATCGGCAATGCCGAAACTGCGTGCGGTGATGGTGGATAGATTGCCACCCAGCCGGAAGACCAGCGCCCACCCGTCCGCCCAGCCATAGGTCTGCAGAATCGCCTCAACAATGAAATGGCTGGTGCCCGAGCGCGACGGAGCGGTGATGCCGATATGGCCCCAATAATCCGGCCGGGTAAGGTCTTCCCATCGCCGCGGCACGGGCAGCCCAGATCGCGTCAAATAGTCAGGGTTGTAGGCAGCACCGAAGGTGGAAAAAGCAAAGCCAAAATAGCGCCCGTCGGCATCGTTGACCGGATAGCCCGCCACAACGCCGTCTCGAAGCGGGATCGCGACATCGACGACGGCGAGCTGGTCACGGTCCTTGAGCAGTTCAAACGCGTCCGGCGACGAGGCCCAGAAAACATCGACATCGGCGTTGACGCGTTCGAGCAGGAACCGAACCCCGCTGGTGGTGCTGCGCTGCACGATCTCGACCTTGATGTCGCTATGCGCCTGCTCAAATTTCTGGATGAGCACCTCGTAAAAGTTCGGCGGAAAGGAGGTGAGAATGACGAGTTCCTCGGCCATGGCGGGGCCGCCAGCAAGCAGACCAGCAAGCACACCCGCCAGGGACGATATGGCCTTGAAAGGCACGATGCACATCCTCCTCATGTGCAAGCGACGGGCCAGGGCGCAGGCAACGGCCTTCCGATCGATCTAGTCGGCGATCCAGAGCATAGCGTTGCGCGGCAGATAGACTTCCATCGACGTACCGATCCCGCGCACGTCCGCCTCGCTCTGGAAGGGCGCTTCCACCACGATAGTGTCTGACCCCATCTTGAGCATATATCTCACCGAAGCTCCAAGGAACTCCGTGCTCTCGACCGTTCCCGGCAGTATCGCATCGGATTGATCGACTGGGCTGAGCGCGCAATGCTGCGGGCGGAATACCAGCTTGGCGCCGGCAGGCACTTCGGCCGCTTTGTCGATGGGCAAGGTTACGCCGCCACTGGTGGAGAACACCCGCGCCCCGCCTGCCTCCGATACCGTACCCGCCACGATATTGGCCGTGCCAAGAAAATTGGCGACGAACAGATTGGCGGGCCTCGCATAGAGGTCGATCGGACGCCCAACCTGCTGGATCTCGCCGTCGCTGAAGACGGCTATGCGATCGCAGATCGTATTGGCCTCTTCTTGGTCATGGGTCACGAAAATCGCGGTGATGCCGAGCCGTTGCTGCAGCTCGCGCAGTTCCTGCCGTACCTGCACGCGCATCTTGGCATCAAGGTTCGACAGCGGCTCATCCAGCAACAGCACCTTGGGACGCACAGCAATGGTGCGTGCCACCGCCACGCGTTGCTGCTGGCCGCCCGAGAGCTGTGAAGGGCGCCGGTCCGCCAGATGGGCCATTCCGACGAGCTTCAGTGCCGCGTCAACGCGCATGTTTATCTCGACCCGCGGCAGCTTGCGCTCCTCAAGGCCGAAGGCCACGTTCTTGCGGACGGTCATATGTGGCCAGAGCGCATAGGACTGGAACACCATTCCTACGTCACGTTTCCACGGCGGGGTGCCCTCCAATTCCGTATCGCCCACCGCCACGCTTCCCGAGCTTGCCGACAGAAACCCTGCGATCAGGCGCAATAAGGTGGTCTTGCCGCAGCCCGAGGGTCCCAGAAAGGCAAACAGTTCGCCCGGTCGGATGTCCAGGTTGATGTTCTTGAGCACATGCACCGAGCCGTAGTGCACGTTGACCCCGCGGATGGCGATGGGCTGCGGGTTGATCTTGATTTCGCCGTCGCGCACGGGAACGGCGCCTTCGGCGGTGACGTAATTGTGCTTCATTTCTTCAATCCCGGGGATTTCTGGCTGCGTTCGATCACCAAGTGCGACACAAAAGTACAGACGGCAACGAGTAGAACGGCGATCACACCCAGCGCCGCGCCCGGGCCACGTCCGGCCGGAGATTGCATGAACATGTAAAGGCCGTAGGCGATTGGGGCCTCATTGCTCGACTGGATGAGCATTAGCGTGGCCGAAAGCTCCACCGCTGCCGTCGCGAAACTGGTCACGAACCCGGCGAGCAATCCTCCCAGCATCAGTGGCAGCACGATACGGCGAACTGTGCGACTCTTGTTGGCGCCTAGATTCTCGGCGGCTTCCTCTAGAGATACTGATATCTGCTGCATAGCGGCAAAGACGGCGCGCAGTGCATATGGCAGGCGGCGGATGGCAAGGGCCAGGACCACCATGACCGGTAGCGTCGCCAGCGGCGTGCCATCGGGCAAGCTGACATTGTAGAATGTCCTTAGATAGCCAATGCCGAGTACGACGCCGGGCACAGCCAGCGCAGCGGACGCTGCCCAGTCGAGCCATTGCCGGCCAAAGAGCTTGGTGCGCAGGACGAGGTAGGCAATGCCGCCTCCGATCACCACGTCGATCAGCCCGGCCGTAGAGGCATAGACGAGCGTGTTGCGGATATAGATCGAGCTTTCCGCCATGACGCGGCTGTAATGCGCCAGCGTGTAGCCGTCGGGCAGAGGGCTGAATGACCATATGGTGGCAAAGGACAACAGCAGCAGCCCGATATGGGGCGACAGCACCAGCAGGAGCACCAGCACCACCACGCCATAGGCCAGAATGGCTTCGCCGCGCTTAAGCTTGCGCCGCGCCAGGCCACCACCTCCGCGCTGCACTGTGGCGTAGTCGCGGCCCTTCATGATGGCCACCGATCCCCACATGGCGAAGATCGAAACCGCAATCAGGATGGTTGCGATAACGTATCCCATCGGATCGGCCAGGCCGATCGAGGTGACGCGCAGATAAGCCTGCGGCGCCAGCATGTCCTTGACGTTGAGCAGGAGCGGGGTCGCGAGGTCATCGAAGACCTTGACGAACACCAGTGCCGCGCCGGCCAGATAGCCGGGCATGGCCAGTGGGAACACGATCTTGCGCAGCAGGGTAAAGCCGCTCGCGCCCATGTTTTGCGCCGCTTCCTCCATCGAGGAGTCGATCTGGCGCAGGCTGTTGGAGACATTGATGAGGATGAAGGGGAAATAGTGCAGGGATTGCACGAAAATCACCCCGTTCAGCCCCTCCATGAAAGGGAGCCGGAAGCCGAAATTCTGTTCGAGCAGCAGATTGAAGGTGCCGTTCCGACCGAACAGGAGCTGCATGGCCACGGCTCCCACGAAGGGCGGCATGATCAGTGGCAGGAACCCCAATGTCTGGATCAGCACCGCGCCGCGAAACTCGAAGCGCGTGGTAATGATCGCCAGCGGCAGCGCGAAGGCGCTGGCCCAGACGACCGACATGGCGGACACATAGAGCGAGTTGACCAACGAGCGCTTGAACAGATCGTTCGAGAAGAAGTCGAGGAAGTTGACGAGTGTGAATGCGCCGCTGCCTTTTTCGGTGAACGCGACAACAATCACGGTCCCCGCCGGAATGAGCAGGAAGATCGCCAGGAACGCCGCGATGCCGAGCATCAAAAGTACGAGGCCCGGTACCTGCCTCCCAGCTTTGGCCTGGGGCAAGCTGACTTCAGCCATCGGAATATCTCTTTAGTTGGGGTGCGAAGAACCGTCACAACGACCGCTGCTCCCGCCCGTCATGCGGGCGGGAGTGCTTGCGGCTAAGGGCGACTAGCCCAGAAGCGCGAGCGCCGCTTCGGCCTTCTGCTTGGCTTCGGCATAGTTTTTCTGGGCGAATGCCGCCCATTCCTGCTCCAGCTGTGACTGGCGCGCGGTGGCCGTATCGCCACCCTCAAAGGCGCCGAGGATTTCGGCGCTGACCGCGTCCTGTTCGGTGATCGGCACACCCGCGACGAGCCCGATGGCCTCCTCGATCATCGCCTTGGCTTCGGGCATGTCCTTGCCTTCGGCCGCCGCCTGAGCAGCCTGGATGGCCGCCACGGCGGCGCTGAGATTGTCGAGCTGGAAGGTGACGGTCTGGTCGAACAAGGAATCCACCACGGCGCTCCGCTGCGAAGACACATTGCCGTCGAACGTGATCATCGAGGCAAATTGCGGATCCTTGAAAGGATTGGGCAGGCCTTCTGGGGCGCGGTCATACACCGCGGGATTGATCGGAAGGCGCTGGATTGCCGGATCGAACAGCACCAGCTGGCCGTCTTCCGAAAGCAGGAAGTTGACGAAAGCCTCGGCACCGGCCTGGTTCGGGGCATTGGCAACTATGCCAATATTGGCCGGAACGACAGTGGTGACGGAAGGATAGGCGAAGTCAACGGGGAAGCCGCTGGCTCGCGCCGCGAAGCCAAAGAAGTCGATGACAATGCCAACGCCGGCCTGACCGGAGTTGACGGCCTCGGGCACCCCAAAGGAACGATCGGTGACCTGCTGGAAATTGCCGCCGATCAGCTTCAGCAGCTTCCAGCCTTCCTCCCAGCCCTCGCCCTGCAGGATCGTCTCCACAGTCAGGTGCGTGGTGCCTGACCGCGACGGAGCGGCGATGACCACATGGTCGTGATACTGCGCTTCGGCCAGGTCATTCCATTCGGCGGGCGCCTCAATGCCATTTGCTTCCAGGTAGCGCTCATTCCACATCATGCCGTAGCCGGATGCGGCGAACCCGAAGAAGTATCCGTCACGATCATTGACCTGATAGGAGCCGACCGTCTCCGGGATGCCCTCTACGGTAGGCTTGAACGTCGACAGCAGCCCTTGATCCTTGAGCGTGACGAAGGCATCCGGTGCGGAGGCCCAGAACAGGTCCGTCTGGTTGTTCCCGCGCGTTTCCTCCAGATACACCACCCCCGAACTGGTGCTCTTGTTCTGCACTTCCAGCGTGGTGCCGGGGTGTGCCGCCTCGAAGGCGGCCTTGATCGGGTCGGTAACATCCTTGGAGAAGGACGTGACCACCGTCACGGTGCCCTCCTGTGCCAAGGCAACGTTGGATAAAAGGATGGCGGCGCTTAGCGCCCATAGGCCTTTGTTCATGACTCTCCTCCAGGCGCCGAGGCGTGTTTGACGGCGCACCGAAGCTCTACGCAAGGGGCGTGCCAGCCGTGTTCCAGCGAGCCCGAGCCTCCGCTTATCGTCGAAGAATCAGTACTCAGGCGCTTGCCTCGCGGTCGAAGCGCCATCCTTCATGTCTGAGCTTGGGATGGAGGAGTAACAGGGACGGCCCAGAATGGGTTACCATCGACACAGTGACGGCTCGGGACGATAAGAGCGATCAGTAGACTGGTCCTTATCAAGATCGAGCTGCGCGAAGGAAGGCTCGGACAATCTACTACGCTCATTCGACAAACCGCGCTGACAAGCGGGACTGGCAAGGGCTTGCCGAGCATCTGCAAGCGGTGGCGAAGCTTGCGGAATCGTTCGGTCATCGTCTTGGTATTGGCGAGGCCGCGCGGCTCGCGGGTCTGCTGCACGATCTGGGCAAGTACAACCCGGCATTTCAGGACTATATCGCGGGCCGTGGCAACAGCGTTGACCACTCGACCGCCGGTGCCGCCATCGCCTGCCAACGCGCCGCTGGGGGCAGCAAGATTGTTGCCGAAATCGTCGCCTACACTATTGCCGGCCATCACGCCGGACTGCCGGACATGACCGGCAAAGCCCTTTCGACCCTCACTGAACGACTGAACGCGTTTGCCGGAGCCTCCCTTGATCCTGCCTGGGAATCCGAGCTCGCCGTCAATGCAGCCAATCTGCTGCCGGCCTTCCAGTGGGAAACGACCGATCGTCCGCGCTGCGCCTTTCAACTTGCCCTCCTCGGGCGAATGATCTTTTCGTGTCTCGTTGATGCTGATTTCAAGGATACCGAGCGCTTCTATGGACGGATCGAGGGCCGCTCGTTCGATCGGCAATGGCCGCAACTAGAGGACATCCTGCCTGGGTTGCTGGATCGCTACGACGCCCATATGAGCCGGTTCGGCTCCCCCGCCGGCGAGCTCAACATGTTGCGGGCAGATGTCCTCTCCCATGCCCGCAGTCGCGCCAGGGAAGCGCCTGGCCTCTACACGCTCACCGTTCCCACCGGCGGCGGCAAGACTCTCGCCTCGCTCGGTTTCGCCCTCGATCATGCGCGTGCCTATGGTCACAGCAGAATCATCTTCGCCATACCGTTCACCTCCATCATAGACCAGACCGCCGCGATCTTCCGCGAGGTGCTGGGCGACGAGGTTGTCCTGGAACATCATTCGTCAATCGATGACGAGGACAAGAGCCCGGATCGCCGCGCCGGGCGCGACAAGCTCAAGCTGGCGATGGAAGACTGGGCCGCGCCGCTCGTCGTGACCACCAATGTGCAGCTGTTCGAAAGCCTGTTCGCCGCCCGCACGTCGCGGGCCCGCAAGCTGCACAACATAGCCAACAGCGTGATCATTCTCGACGAGGCACAGACCTTGCCGCGTCCGCTGCTGTTGCCGGTGGTGTGGATGCTCGAGGCGCTGGCCCGCGACTATGGCTGCACCATCGTGCTGTGCACCGCCACGCAGCCGGCTCTTGACCGCCACAACTTCCCCGCCGGCCATCCTGCCGGTCTGCCGCTCGAAGGCAAGGAGCTGGCGCCCGATCCCGAAGACCTGGCGCGGCGGCTAAAACGCGTGACCTTGCGCCACGCCGGCCCCCTGTCCGACGCTGCGCTGATTGATGAACTGGCCGATGCCCCGCAGGCGCTGGTCATCGTCAACAGCCGCAAACACGCGCTGCAGCTCTATCGCGCCGCCGAGGCTGCTGGCCTTGCCGGCATCGTGCATCTCACCACGCGGCAATACGCAGCCGATCGGCGCCGCATTCTCGCTGATGTGCGGCAGCGGCTGAAGAGCGGCGCGCCCTGCCGGCTTATCGCCACCAGTCTCGTCGAGGCCGGCGTCGATCTCGATTTTCCCTGCGGCTGGCGCGCCGAAGCGGGGCTGGACCAGATTGCGCAGGCAGCGGGAAGGGTGAACCGCGAAGGCCAACGCCCGGTCGATCAGAGCATCGTCACCATCTTCCAGGCCCCCGACAATCCGCCTCCATCGGAGATCAAGGACCTCACGGGCGATATGCAGCGTATGATGCACAGGCACCCCGATCTGTTCACGCCTGCCGCGATGGCGGACTTCTTCGGCGAAGTTTACTGGCGGGTCGGCAAGGAGGGCCTCGATCGCGGCCGCCTCGATGGCGAGCCGATCCTCCAGAAGTTTCGCCTTAGCGGCAGCCGCACGGACTTTTCCTATCGTTCGGCCGCCGAGAATTTCCGCATGATCGAGAGTGGTATGCTGCCCGTCATTGTGCCTGGCGATGAGCAGGCGCGGGAGGCCGTCCGGCAGCTCGAGATCGACCAGATTCCGTCGGGCGCGCTGGCGCGCAAGCTGCAGACCTATATCGTACAGGTGCCGCCCAAGGCTCGCGGCCTGCTGATCCGCAATGGCAAGGTGGCGTTCGCAGCGCAGGGAATCCGGCAGGACCAGTTTGCGGTCTTGCTAGACGGCACACTCTACGACAAAACTGTCGGGCTGCTCTGGGAGGACGCGGATTATCTGTCGTTCGAGCAGTTCATGATCTGAATATTGCCTTTCGGCACGTCCCCTCTTGCACATTGGTCTCGGGGTGTGTTCGCTATTTGTTCTATAATTTGGGGGCGAGCGATGTCCTATGGCGTGAGACTGCGCGTGTCCGGCGCGCATGCCTGCTTCACCAGGCCCGAAATGAAGGTCGAGCGGGTCAGCTACGACGTGATGACGCCCTCGGCGGCGCGCGGGATCTTGGAAGCCATCCACTGGAAGCCGGCCATTCGCTGGGTCGTCGATCGCGTCCATGTGCTCAACCGCATCCGCTTTCAGTCGATCCGCCGCAACGAGGTGGGCAGCAAGGTCTCCACCGCCAAGGTCAAGAGCGCCATGAACCGCGGGGATCTCGACGGGCTGGCGCTGATCGTCGATGAGGACCGCCAGCAGCGGGCCGCGACTGTGCTCTTCGACGTCGCCTACATCATCGAGGCCCATTTCGAGCTGACGCCGCTCGCTGGCCCGGGCGAAACCGAGGGCAAGCATCTCGACATCTTCAATCGCCGCGCCGAACGCGGCCAGTGCTTCCACCAGCCCTGCCTTGGCACGCGCGAATTTGCAGCCGCGTTCGATCTCCTGCCCGCCGGCACCCCTCTGCCGCCGGCTATCTCCGAAACGCGCGACCTCGGCTTCATGCTCTGGGATATCGACCATGCCGCGCCGGGCAAGCCCTCGATGTTCTTCCGCGCGAAGCTGGAGAACGGCGTTCTCGATGTGCCGCCACCCGGTTCGCCGCTGGTGCTGCGATGAGCATCCTCTCGTCTCTTGCCACGGCCTACGACCGTCTGCCCACCGTGCCCGTGCCCGGCTACTCGACCGAGAAGATCGGTTTTGTCGTCAGCCTGAACGAGGACGGCACGGTTGCCAGCGTCACCGACCTGCGCGAGGGCGACGGCAAGAAGAAGCAGCCGCGCATGATGCAGGTGCCGCAGCCGGCCAAGCGGACGGTAGCTGTTGCGCCCAATCTGTTGTGGGACAAGACCTCCTATGCGCTTGGCGTCACCGCCGGCGAGGGGCGCCGCACTGCCGAAGAACATGGGAAATTCAAGGAACGTCACGAAGACCTCTTCGGCGATACGGACGACGCCGGTCTGAAGGCCCTGAGGCTGTTTCTGATGAACTGGACTCCGGACCAGTTCGTTGCGCCCATTTGGCCCGACGATCTGAAGGATCAGAACGTCGTCTTTGCCTTGGAGCGGGAGCGGCTGCAGGGAACATACATTCATGACCGGCTGGCAGTCAGAGAATTTGTCGCGCACCTTTCGGGCAACGACAACGCCGCGGCAGGAATGATCTGCCTTGTCAGCGGAACACCGGGAAAAGTCGCGCGCCTGCATCCGGCGATCAAGAATGTCTGGGGCGGACAATCCTCGGGCGGCTCGCTTGTGTCGTTCAACCTTGACGCTTTCACATCCTATGGTCACGAGCAGGGTGACAATGCCCCCGTCTCCGAGCTTGCCGCCTTCAAATACACCACGGCGCTCAACACCTTCCTCGCTGGCAAGACCAACCGCCTCCAGATTGGCGACGCATCCACCGTTTTCTGGGCCGATGCCTCGTCGGCGCAGACGGCCGATACCGCCGAGAGCGTATTCGGCAGTTGGTTCGACGAGATCGACGAGACGGCAGAGGCCGGCAGGGTAGGCGCCATCCTCCAGCGCATCCGCGATGGGGTTGTGTGGGAGCAAGCGATTCAAGGTATTGCCCCCGAACTGGAAGCCGGCGTGCGCTTTCACGTCCTCGGTCTCGCCCCCAACGCCGCGCGGATTTCTATCCGCTTCTGGTTCGAGGACGATTTAGGTGTGCTGGCGGAGAATTATCAGCGCTTCATTGCGGACATGCGGATCGATCCGCCGCCGCGCGACGGCTACCCGCCGCTCTGGCGCTATCTCAACGAGACGGCCGTGCTCGGCAAACGCGAAAATGTGCAGCCCAATCTCGCGGGCGAGTGGATGCGCGCCATTCTTGCCGGCACCCGCTATCCGCTGACGCTGCTCAACGCTGTGCTCACCCGCATCCGCGCCGATGGCGAGGTCAATGCCCTGCGGGCCGGCATGCTGCGAGCGCTGCTCGTCAGAAACTACGGAATGGAAGTCGGCAGACTAAAGGACAAGAGCAAGGAGGCGCCCGTGTCGCTCGACCTGGAGAACAGGAACAAAGGCTATCTGCTCGGGCGGCTGTTCGCTGCTTACGAGCAGGCGCAGACGGCGGCGCTCGGCCGCAATGTCAACGCCACCATCAAGGACAAGTTTTACGGTTCGGCGTCGGCCACGCCGCGAAAGGTCTTCGCCCTTCTGGAAAAGGGGTCGGCCAACCACCTCTCCAAGATCGGCAAGCAGCGGCCGGGACAGCGCGTCAATCTGGAGAAGACGATCGGCGGCATCCTCGACACGATGGAGCCTGGTCAGGATCCGTTCCCCACATCATTGCCCGCCGAAGATCAGGCCCTGTTCGGGCTGGGCTACTACCACCAGCGCAACGAGTTTTTCCGCAAACCTGAGATTGCCGGCACGGAGGATATTGCATCATGACTGCCATCGCCAACCGCTACGATTTCGTTCTTCTCTTCGATGTCACCCGCGGCAATCCCAACGGCGACCCGGACGCCGGCAATCTGCCGCGTCTCGATCCCGAGACAAATCACGGGCTCGTTTCCGATGTGAGCCTCAAGCGCAAGGTGCGCAATTATGTGGAGATGGCCAAGGGCGACGAGGCACCCCATGCCATCTACGTAAAAGAAAGCTCTATTCTCAACGAGCAGCATCGCAAGGCTTATGTCGCCCTTCGCGCCGACGATGAGTCGGTCAAGAAAGCCGCCAAGCTGAACCCCAGGAGCGACGAGGAATCGAAGGCGCTGACGGGTTTCATGTGCAGCAACTTCTTCGACGTGCGCACTTTCGGGGCGGTGATGTCGACCGGCATCAATGCGGGGCAGGTGAGGGGGCCGGTGCAGGTCACGTTCGCCCAGTCGGTCGAGCCGATCGTGCCGCAGGAAATCTCCATCACCCGCATGGCGGCCACCAACGAGGCCGAAAAGAAGCAGCGTGCCGAAGGCAGCGAGGAAGGGAACGACCGCGTCGACAATCGCACCATGGGCCGCAAGCACATCGTGCCCTACGGGCTCTATCGGGCGCATGGCTTCATCTCCGCCAAGCTGGCTGAGCGCACGGGATTCTCCGATGACGATCTCGACACCTTGCTCGACGCCCTCGCCACCATGTTCGAGCACGATCATTCGGCGGCTCGCGGCGAGATGTCCACGCGGCGGCTTGTCGTGTTCAAGCATGCCAATGCGCTCGGCAACGCGCCGGCGCACGCCCTGTTCGACCGCGTCAGGGTCGGACGCAACATCGATGGCGAGACGCGCCGGATCGACCGTCGCCTCGACAACTACCCTCCGGCACGGGACTTCTCGGACTATGTGATCGAGATCGACCGCGACAGCCTGCCGGAGGGCGTAGAGGTCATCGAGCGCGTGTGAGGCGCGCGGCATGGCCGGTGAGCCGCAGCCCGATGAGCTCGATGGCGAACCCATCCCGCTGTCCGCGCTTCAGCACGCCGTCTATTGCCTGCGCCAGGCCGCGCTGATCCATGTCGAGCGGCTCTGGGCGGACAACCGCTTGACCGCCGAAGGCCACGTGCTTCACGCCAGCGCCGACCAGCCGGGACGGCGCAAGGTGCGGGGCATTCGCCGCGTCAACGCTCTGCCGTTGGCCAGTCGGCGGCTCGGCATTGCGGGCGTTGCCGATCTCGTCGAATTTCGGCGAGAGGGCGGGCAGGATGTGCCGTTTCCCATCGAGATCAAGCGCGGCAAGGTCAAGCTTCACCGCGCCGACGAGGTACAGCTCTGCGCCCAGGCACTCTGTCTCGAAGAAATGACGGGCGTCTCCGTGCCGGATGGGGCGTTGTTCTACGCCGAAACGAAGCGCCGCATGCCGGTCGTGTTCGATGCCGAGCTGCGGCGTCTGACCGAGGATACGGTCGCGGAGCTGCGGGAGATCTTTCGGACTCTGAAGACGCCGGCCCCGACCCCGCATAAGGCGCGCTGCAAGTCCTGCTCGCTGCTCGACCTGTGCCGGCCAGACGCCGCGGGGCGGCCGGCAGCTAGCTGGCGGCGTCGCATGATCGACCGCCTGCTCAGCGAGGTGGTGGAGCCGCCGCCGTGAGAAAGCTGCTCAACACGCTCTACGTCACCACCGAAGGCGCGAGCCTCCGCAAGGATGGCGAGAATCTCGTCGCCGAAATCGATGGCGCCGAGCGGGCCCGCGTGCCGTTTCACATGCTCGCCTCGGTCGTCGCCTTCGGCGCCATCTTCGTCTCTCCGGCACTGCTCGGCGCCTGTGCCGCCGCCGGCATCTCCGTCGTCTTCCTCGACCGTGCTGGCCGGTTCCAGGCGCGGGTCGAAGGGCCGGTTTCCGGCAACGTCCTGCTCCGGCGCGCGCAATACCGCGCGTCCGATCGACCGGAACCGGTTGTGCGGTCCGTCATTCTCGGCAAGGTTGCCAATCAGCGCTCCGTGCTCATGCGAGCCTTGCGCGACTATGGCATGGAGTACGCGCCGGAGGTGCGTGCCGCCATAGTGGCCTCCGTGGATCGTCTCGCCCACATCCTGAGGCGCGTCGAACAGGCCGACGATCCGCTGGAGCGATTGCGCGGTGCTGAAGGGGAGGCGGCCAATCTCTACTTCGCGGTCTTCGGTCATCTCATCCGCCCGGTAGAGCCGCAGATGAGCTGGCGCGGCCGCTCGCGCCGTCCTCCGCTCGATCCCATCAACGCCTTGCTTTCCTTCCTCTACACGCTGCTGACGCATGACTGCCGCAGTGCCTGCGAGGCCGTCGGCCTTGATCCGGCCGTGGGCTTTCTTCACCGCGACCGTCCGGGGCGGCCCAGTCTCGCCCTCGACCTCATGGAGGAGTTCCGTCCTGTTCTTGCCGACCGCCTTGCTCTGTCCCTGATCAACCGCCGGCAGATACAGCCCGGTGACTTCGAGCACCGCGAAGGGGGCGCGGTGTGGCTCTCCGCGTCCGGTCGCAAGACCGTGCTGACGGCCTGGCAGGAGCGCAAGAAGGAGGAACGCACCCACCCGTTTCTCGACGAGAAGGCACCGCTCGGCCTTGTGCCGTTCCTTCAGGCGCAGATGCTGGCGCGCCACCTGCGCGGCGACCTCGATGTCTATCCGCCCTGGTTCTGGAAGTAGCCATGCTGATGCTCGTGACGTATGATGTTCGCACGTCCGAGCCGGGTGGCGCCGGCCGCCTTCGGCGCGTCGCCAAGGTTTGCCGCGATTTCGGCCAGCGGGTGCAGTACTCGGTGTTCGAGATCGAGGTCGATCCCGCGCAATGGACCGTGCTCAAGGCACGACTTGAAACGATCATCGATCCGCGCAGCGACAGTCTGCGGTACTATCATCTGGGCGCCAGTGGCCGGCGGCGGATCGAGCATGTCGGGGCCAAGCCCGCTGCCGACCTCGAAGGTCCCCTCGTCATTTGACCGCGCGAACCTCAAGCGTGCGGTGGTGCGCCGCCACGTTCGCGCTTGCGCTAACGGCCCGCAATTCAAGCCAGATCCGGCCACTTGCCCGCAATCTCCCTCCATACACCCGCGAGACACCTGCCTTTCGCGCCAATGCGGCCCTTTTCCCTTCATCTTCAACATAGTAACGCTGGGCCGTCGCCCCTCACGCAGGGGCGTGGATCGAAACTACAGGAGCCGCCATGGTCCGCCTCATCAACACGGTCGCCCCTCACGCAGGGGCGTGGATCGAAACTACTTGAACGATCTGACGTATTCGACGCTCACATCGAGTCGCCCCTCACGCAGGGGCGTGGATCGAAACGAGATGACGGAGCGTGGCCTGTCGGAAATTCCTGCGGTCGCCCCTCACGCAGGGGCGTGGATCGAAACCGGAACGGATCGACCACGCCCTGCACAAGCGAGAGGGTCGCCCCTCACGCAGGGGCGTGGATCGAAACCCCGTCAAGGTCCATGAGAAGTTGCCCTACGGCGTCGCCCCTCACGCAGGGGCGTGGATCGAAACTCCCACCAAGCCTGGCAATGCGCCATTGCGCGATGTCGCCCCTCACGCAGGGGCGTGGATCGAAACTGGCTAACGAGGAAGCCGCTACCCTACCCCTCGCGTCGCCCCTCACGCAGGGGCGTGGATCGAAACTCACAAAGGCGCAACGGGAGCGCGCCATCCGTAGTCGCCCCTCACGCAGGGGCGTGGATCGAAACCCCCGCGAGGTCGTTAGTTGGCGTGCGCAGCACCTTGTCGCCCCTCACGCAGGGGCGTGGATCGAAACCACTCGTCGTGGTTCCCGATGAGCCAGAGCAGCCGTCGCCCCTCACGCAGGGGCGTGGATCGAAACAAGTGGAACGGCCTTACGTGGTGGACGGACGTCGTCGCCCCTCACGCAGGGGCGTGGATCGAAACTACAAGTATGCGGGGCTGCACGGAAAGCCGACCGGTCGCCCCTCACGCAGGGGCGTGGATCGAAACCTCTTCGCGCGTGTCGGATTCCTTGATCGGCGCGGGTCGCCCCTCACGCAGGGGCGTGGATCGAAACAACGACGACGACAGCGGCGTGAGCACGGAGCGCAGTCGCCCCTCACGCAGGGGCGTGGATCGAAACATGTTGCTCATCATCGAGAGCCACACACGAAAGGCGTCGCCCCTCACGCAGGGGCGTGGATCGAAACGACACGACGGTCGAGAGCGTTTGCGCCCCCGAGAATGTCGCCCCTCACGCAGGGGCGTGGATCGAAACGACGGCATGGTCGGGCACATCGTCTCGAACGGCTAGTCGCCCCTCACGCAGGGGCGTGGATCGAAACTAGGCTTGGGCGCCGATTACTCCTGGCTCTATTCGTCGCCCCTCACGCAGGGGCGTGGATCGAAACGAGCTCACGCGCGAATATGTCGGCCGCTGGACCGAAGTCGCCCCTCACGCAGGGGCGTGGATCGAAACCGCCGCAGCCGCGACTCGTCGATCGGCAATTGCAGTCGCCCCTCACGCAGGGGCGTGGATCGAAACAATTCGACCGGGGGATGCCTCGCCCCTTTGAATAAGTCGCCCCTCACGCAGGGGCGTGGATCGAAACCTCTTCGGCCCGGCGATCGTTGTAGCCCTGTTGCGTCGCCCCTCACGCAGGGGCGTGGATCGAAACGTTGAAGAGCCAGTTGAGCATCGGCCTTGAACCTGGTCGCCCCTCACGCAGGGGCGTGGATCGAAACAAGTTCGACACTCCGTGATCACTCCATCTCCGGCAGTCGCCCCTCACGCAGGGGCGTGGATCGAAACAGACTGAGGCTCGAAGCGAGCACCCGGCGCTCAACGTCGCCCCTCACGCAGGGGCGTGGATCGAAACAGTTCCCCGGTCGCGTCGCGATCATTACTCACGGTCGCCCCTCACGCAGGGGCGTGGATCGAAACATCGAGGCCAAGGGGTATTCGCCGAGCTATCGGGAGTCGCCCCTCACGCAGGGGCGTGGATCGAAACACCGCGCGGTGCGCACCGTTGTCGAAGTCGAGCAGCAGGTCGCCCCTCACGCAGGGGCGTGGATCGAAACTTCGCCGAGATCGTGAAGCGGTACGAGGGGACAGTCGCCCCTCACGCAGGGGCGTGGATCGAAACTGCAATGCACCGACCTTGCCAGTCGCTGATTTTGTGTCGCCCCTCACGCAGGGGCGTGGATCGAAACTGTAACGCGTCAGAACGGGTGGCTCTTAGGGGTTGTCGCCCCTCACGCAGGGGCGTGGATCGAAACCCTTCGGCCTATGTGATCCCGGCCGGGGCTTGGGGTCGCCCCTCACGCAGGGGCGTGGATCGAAACTGCAAGGCCCGCAGGGTGATCAGGGCGACCAAGGCGTCGCCCCTCACGCAGGGGCGTGGATCGAAACGCGCGTGACCACACCATCCCCGGTAACAGATGGGTCGCCCCTCACGCAGGGGCGTGGATCGAAACAGTGGCCCCGACCGGCGAGGGTCGCATCGCCTGGGTCGCCCCTCACGCAGGGGCGTGGATCGAAACCTAGACTGCTACGCGGCAGCGTGGGCCGCATTGCGGGTCGCCCCTCACGCAGGGGCGTGGATCGAAACTCGGCTGGAGCGAGCTGTCTCTGGTGCCGCTCGTTGTCGCCCCTCACGCAGGGGCGTGGATCGAAACCAAAGACGATCTACCAATCCCGAAACTGTCTTCAGTGTCGCCCCTCACGCAGGGGCGTGGATCGAAACTCTCCCTAGACGAGGTGGTCACCTCTCTAGAGGCGGCGGTCGCCCCTCACGCAGGGGCGTGGATCGAAACCCATGTCGCCTCAGTTTCCCAATCCGGCATGGGGCGGTCGCCCCTCACGCAGGGGCGTGGATCGAAACTGAAGCCAGTTCATGCAGGTATCCAATCATCGTCGTCGCCCCTCACGCAGGGGCGTGGATCGAAACAAATCCATGCCGCGATTTATACGCCACGGTATATCGTCGCCCCTCACGCAGGGGCGTGGATCGAAACCGTGACGTGCAGGATGCGCAGGTCGCGCGGCT
>MKUZ01000030.1:17520-283291 GCA_001899065.1 Devosia sp. 66-22
GACGTGCAGGATGCGCAGGTCGCGCGGCTGCGCCGGTCGCCCCTCACGCAGGGGCGTGGATCGAAACTCAAGGGCGAGTGGGTACCGCTCAGCATCAAGACAGGTCGCCCCTCACGCAGGGGCGTGGATCGAAACGCTCCATCTGCCGGGATGCGCTCCCGGGTGCTGAGTCGCCCCTCACGCAGGGGCGTGGATCGAAACTACAAGCTGCTGCATCGTGCGCATCTGGGTGAGCAAGTCGCCCCTCACGCAGGGGCGTGGATCGAAACCATGCCCGGCTGTCAAGCGAGTATGGCAGGCCATCGGTCGCCCCTCACGCAGGGGCGTGGATCGAAACACCGCGGGAACGGGCATCGAGCTGCCCAGCTATGACGTCGCCCCTCACGCAGGGGCGTGGATCGAAACCATCCAGTCGTTGGTGCCGTCATCGGCAATGGCGTCGCCCCTCACGCAGGGGCGTGGATCGAAACACCTCGAGGGGCTCGCGCCGATCGAGATCGCCCGGGTCGCCCCTCACGCAGGGGCGTGGATCGAAACACCAAGTACCAGGAGCAACAATGGCGCGCGTTCCGGGTCGCCCCTCACGCAGGGGCGTGGATCGAAACTGCATCGCCTCGCGCGCCTCGGCCGCAAGTGTGTCGTCGCCCCTCACGCAGGGGCGTGGATCGAAACCAGTCGAGCTGACAGAACGATCTGGTGTACCGTTGTCGCCCCTCACGCAGGGGCGTGGATCGAAACAACTCACACTGGAACCCATGAAATGACCACAGACACCGTCGCCCCTCACGCAGGGGCGTGGATCGAAACCTGAGTACTGACCGATCGTGAACTGCTGATCGGGATGTCGCCCCTCCCGCAGGGGCGTGGATCGAAACTCCTCGTAGTCCACGGTGGCCTTGGGCGCCGACAAAGTCGCCCCTCACGCAGGGGCGTGGATCGAAACCTCCGCCCCGAGCCCATCGCCGATCCCGCGCTCGGTCGCCCCTCACGCAGGGGCGTGGATCGAAACATCGTGACGGCGGCCGGCACCTTCGCAGGCGCGAGCGTCGCCCCTCACGCAGGGGCGTGGATCGAAACGACGACAAGACGGCGACGCTGACCTGGGACGAGGTGTCGCCCCTCACGCAGGGGCGTGGATCGAAACTGGTCGGAGACGTTCGCAAACGTCGTCGTAGTGCGTCGCCCCTCACGCAGGGGCGTGGATCGAAACACCTCGTCGGGCACCTACACCCCGCATGCCAAGATGGTCGCCCCTCACGCAGGGGCGTGGATCGAAACCCCAGGGCGCCCCGTGACGGACGAAAACTGGGTCCGTCGCCCCTCACGCAGGGGCGTGGATCGAAACTCCAAGATCGCCCGCAACCAGTCGCAGCTCCTCGGTCGCCCCTCACGCAGGGGCGTGGATCGAAACAAGTCGGTGGAAGGGTTCGAAGCGCACATCAAGGGTCGCCCCTCACGCAGGGGCGTGGATCGAAACTTGATCTGGATGGTCACGTGCGACAGCGACCGTCCCGGTCGCCCCTCACGCAGGGGCGTGGATCGAAACCACACGCTGGGCGTGCTGGACGTGTCCAGCCAGGTGTCGCCCCTCACGCAGGGGCGTGGATCGAAACCGCGAGGACAGTCTGAACGCGGTGGTGAGCATCGTCGCCCCTCACGCAGGGGCGTGGATCGAAACGCCATTGCCACGCTGGGCGGTGATCTCCTCGGCCATGTCGCCCCTCACGCAGGGGCGTGGATCGAAACAATGCGGCGGGAGCGCCGGAGTTGGGCGGCGCGGTCGCCCCTCACGCAGGGGCGTGGATCGAAACTATGATGACCTTGGCGCCGTAAACACGGTCGGGGGCGTCGCCCCTCACGCAGGGGCGTGGATCGAAACGATGGCGCGTCGCACTCTCACCGCAATTCGAGGTCGCCCCTCACGCAGGGGCGTGGATCGAAACCTCAGGGAGGCGCCGCTACCTCCGCAGCTCTTCGTCGCCCCTCACGCAGGGGCGTGGATCGAAACAATGGCGAGGTGAAGTTCACCATCGCGGATGGCGGTCGCCCCTCACGCAGGGGCGTGGATCGAAACCGCACCTCGGCCTTGTCGAGCCTCCACCACGGCGAGTCGCCCCTCACGCAGGGGCGTGGATCGAAACCAGAATGGGTGTCCAGAAGCCCCGGAAAACGGGCAGTCGCCCCTCACGCAGGGGCGTGGATCGAAACATTTCGCCCTTGGGCGACGAGGCAAACACAGTGCCGTCCCGTCGCCCCTCACGCAGGGGCGTGGATCGAAACAAAGACGCCTCGATCGCGAGATTCCAGTCGCAGCGTCGCCCCTCACGCAGGGGCGTGGATCGAAACGGCGTGATCCCCGTGGTGCTGGGACGCTCTCGCGTGTCCCCCCTCACGCAGGGGCGTGGATCGAAACTGCGACTTGGTGCTGACCACCGAGATCAAGGTGGTCGCCCCTCACGCAGGGGCGTGGATCGAAACCACAGGTGTCCCGATGCGAAGCCCGATCACCCGTCGCCCCTCACGCAGGGGCGTGGATCGAAACATCGTGACTGCGGCCGGCACCTTCGCAGGCGTCATGTCGCCCCTCACGCAGGGGCGTGGATCGAAACCTTTTGCAGGCGCCGGAGCTGATGGCGGTGCTGCGTCGCCCCTCACGCAGGGGCGTGGATCGAAACCATCTCCACGACACGCGCCACACGGCCGCCACGCGGTCGCCCCTCACGCAGGGGCGTGGATCGAAACCTTTGCCCACGATACCCTTCCCCGGCCCTTGCGATGTCGCCCCTCACGCAGGGGCGTGGATCGAAACTGCACGGCCGTCAGCGTCTTGCCGCCGAACACGCCGTCGCCCCTCACGCAGGGGCGTGGATCGAAACCACCTGAGGACGGCCGGGTTCTTGGTGAAGGCATAGGTCGCCCCTCACGCAGGGGCGTGGATCGAAACGACATGGACGGCACTCACCACCTGTGGGTGAAGGGTCGCCCCTCACGCAGGGGCGTGGATCGAAACGCTCACCTCGTCGAGCTACGTGTCGCTCACCCTGGGTCGCCCCTCACGCAGGGGCGTGGATCGAAACTTTTGCCGCCAGGCGGAGTAAACGCGCTGCGTGAGTCGCCCCTCACGCAGGGGCGTGGATCGAAACCAGTACTGGGAGCCGATCCATGCCGAGGCGATGCCGTCGCCCCTCACGCAGGGGCGTGGATCGAAACAGCATGGGGTACATGGGCATCCAGACTTACACGCTGTCGCCCCTCACGCAGGGGCGTGGATCGAAACACGCTGGTGGTGAGCGGGTTGTATGTGCCGCCCGTCGCCCCTCACGCAGGGGCGTGGATCGAAACTCACAAAGATCAGATGCCGGAACGTCCGCCCCAGGGTCGCCCCTCACGCAGGGGCGTGGATCGAAACGGCGGATGCCGCCTCGAACTCGGCACGCGCCGCCTGTCGCCCCTCACGCAGGGGCGTGGATCGAAACCAGTACTGGGAGCCAATCCATGCCGAGGTGATGCGTCGCCCCTCACGCAGGGCCGTGGATCGAAACACCGACAGGGCAGGGCTCGACGATCGCGGGCCGGGTCGCCCCTCACGCAGGGGCGTGGATCGAAACTACGGGCGCGCCTCGCGCTGCGTCTGCTGGGTCGGTCGCCCCTCACGCAGGGGCGTGGATCGAAACCAGTGGTACTACGAGACCCCTGATAACTCCGCAGCGTCGCCCCTCACGCAGGGGCGTGGATCGAAACATGATGCGACAGCCCGGCGGGGCAAAGGAAGGTCGTCGCCCCTCACGCAGGGGCGTGGATCGAAACCGATGATGCTGCCGAGGCCGCCAAGAAGTACGCGGGTCGCCCCTCACGCAGGGGCGTGGATCGAAACTATGCCGTCCGCGAGCTTGAGGCGGCCATGGCCAGGTCGCCCCTCACGCAGGGGCGTGGATCGAAACGCCGAAGGAAAGACGCTGGGCCAGGGCGAAGTGGGGGGCGCCCCTCACGCAGGGGCGTGGATCGAAACAATCTGACAGATTGGGAATATCTCAAGCCCGGCAGTCGCCCCTCACGCAGGGGCGTGGGTCGAAACCGTCGCTATGCGACGTTCGAGTCCGCCGAGCGGGTCGGTCGCCCCTCACTATGTGGAACAGCGGCCAGGAGGGCGACCCGCCGATGGCATCGGCACTCTACGTTGCCGACGCAACAGCGGCTCACATGGTCGTAGAGGCGGTGCTGGATGCGCTGCTCTGGCGCCACCGCGGCGGCCGAGGTGGCGCAGCAGCGGCGAGTCGTCGAAGGAGATCATCGACATTGTGACGCTGGCCACCAACATCATCATCCAGGGGCTCGTGCTCGTGTTCACGGGCGGCGCCCCGTCGCCCTCCGCGCCATCCTTCATCCAGTTCATGGCCGTCGGCCGCGTCGGCGGTTTCCCTGTCATCGCCGTGCTGTGGCTGGTGCTGATCGCGCTGGTAACAATCGCGCTGTCCAAGACCGCCTTCGGCCGCCACCTCTATGCTGTGGGCGGTAGCGCGGCGGTCGCCGAGCATTCGGGCGTGCCCGTGGCGCGCACTATCATCCTCACCTACGTCATCTCGGGCGCCACCGCCGCGATCGCCGGCATGCTGCTCACGGGCTATTCGCGCCAGGCCTATCTCGGCATGGGCGACTCCTCCTGTTCACTTCTGTCGCCACGGTAGCGTTGGGTGGCGCCTCCATCCTCGGCGGCAACGGGCACTACATCGGCACGGTCGCCGGCGCGCTGGTGCTCACCGTGCTCAGCGGCCTGCTGCCGGCGCTGAACCTGTCCTCGGGCGCGCTGCTGGTGGTCTATGGCGCGATCATCCTGGTCACCGTCGCCATCAGTTCGGAGGCGATGACCAATCTGCTCTCCCTGCTGCCGCAACGTCGGAACAAGAAGCCATGATCGAGATCGACTGCGTGGTGCGCGCTCAGGACGAGCTGGGCGAGGCCACTATCTGGGACCCCGGGAGCGGCACGTTCTGGTGGGTCGACATCTTCGGCAATGCGATCCGCAACTATGTCCCGGCAACCGGCGAAACGCGGTCGTGGATGACACCCGAGCACGTCGGTTGCATCGGCCTGCGCGAGCGCGGTGGCCTAGTCGCCGCGACGGTTAGCGGTTTCCACTTCTTCGACCCACGGACCGGCTTGATGACGCCGATCGTCGACCCCGAGGCCGATGTGCCCGAGACCCGATTCAACGACGGCAAGACCGACCGCTTCGGCCGCTTCTGGGCAGCCTCGATGTTCGAGGTCGAGGGCCGCAAGGCGGAGCCGGTGGGGTGCCTCTACCGGCTTGAGCCCGACATGACGGTGCATCGCGTGCTCGCGGGCGTCACTTCGCCCAACGGCCTCGCCTGGAGCCCGGATGGCCGGATCATGTACTTCACCGACAGCTCGACCCATTTCGTCTGGGCCTATGACATGGACCCCGCAACCGGCATGGCGAGCAACAAGCGCGTCTTCATCGACCTGTCCGCGCACAACTATGTCGTCGACGGCGCGACCGTCGACGCCGAAGGCAATTACTGGCTCACAGTTCCGTTCGGCGCGCGCGTTCTGGGCTACTCGCCAGCCGGCCGTCTGATCCGTGAAATCGAGCTGCCGGTCGACATTCCCACCTGTTGCGAATTCGGCGGCCCCAACCTCGACGTGCTCTACGTTACCTCGGCCGTGCTGCGCCGCTGGGGCAAGCCCGTCCGCAACCCGGACGTCGCCGGCGGCCTCTTCGCCATCACCGGCCTCGGCGTCACCGGCCTCCAGCTACCGCCCTTCGCGGGCTGATACTCGAGCGCCGAGCCGGGCTCGCATAAGCACTCGTGGCGCTCCTGGCGAACGATCCCAGTGCTACTTCTCCTCTGCGACCAGCAGCCGTGACACGGCCGAGACCAACCCTACGGCGATCGCCGCATAGACGACGATGAGCAGGATGACGGCGTAGAGCTGGTCCATGGAAAAGACCGTGCCGTACTTCTTGACCAAGCCGCCAAGGCCGATGATGGCGATCAGCACTTCGCCATTGATCAAGCCCTTGACGCCGCGGGCGACGCCCAGCCGGAGGCCCGCGAGGAAGTAGGGTGCGCCGGCGGGCAGGCGAACGTCGCGGAAGATGGCCCAGCGGCTCGCGCCGAACGAATGCGCCATCTCGATGAGGCGGGGATCGCTGGCCCGCATTGCCGTCGCGGCATTGGTGGCGACGATGAACACCGAGAACGCAACGACGGTGGCGATGCGCGTCGCCGGGCCGATGCCGAAGATCATCAGGAACACCGGCACGAAGGCGATCATCGGCGCCGAGAGCCCGGCCTTCACATAGGGGCCGAGGGCGACGTCGACGAAGCGCGACAGGCCCATGCCAATGCCGATCAGGCTGCCCAAGGCGAGCGAGAGCACGAGCCCGTAGAGCAGCGCCAGCGTGCTGTCGAGCAGTGGCGCGGTGACGGCGCCGCTGGCCCACAGGTCGTAGAAGGCCGCTAGCACCGCGGATAGCGGCGGCAGCGTGATGAGGTCGATGCTGCGGCCGACAACCTCCCAGAGCAGCGCCAGCGCGGCCAGCGAAAGCAGGAACGGTCCGTTACGATAGGCGAGCGACGACAGCCAGCCCATCACGCGGCCCGCTCGTCCTGTTGGATCATGCCGCGCAGGCGGTCCCATACGAAGCCCGTGAGCTCAACGAAGCGCGGGTCGCGGCGCGTTTCCTCGGTCCGCGGCCGCGGCAGGTCGACATCGATGATGTCGGTCACGTGCCCGGGACGCGCGCCCATGATCACCACCTTGTCGGAGAGGAACACCGCTTCGTCCATGGCGTGGGTGATGAACAGGACCGACAGGTCGGTCTTGGACCAGATGTCGAGCAGGTCGGTCTGGAGGATCAGCCTCGTCTGGGCGTCGATTGCCGAGAACGGTTCGTCCATCAGCAGCAATTGCGGCGACACGGCGAGCGCGCGGGCAAGGCCGACGCGCTGCTGCATGCCGCCGGACAATTGCCGCGGATAGGAGGTCTCGAAATCGGCGAGGCCGACCGAAGCCAGGAGCTTCCGCGCAACGGCGTAGCGCTCAGGCTTCGCCATGCCGCGGACCTTGAGACCGAACGACACATTGTCGATCACGGTCATCCAGGGCAGCAGCGCAAAGGACTGGAATACCGTTGCACGTTCCGGCCCGGGCCCGGTGACCGGCTTGCCGAGGACCTCGATGCTGCCCTCGTCCCAGCCAAGGATGCCTCCCACCATCTTGAGCATGGTGGTCTTGCCGCAGCCGCTCGGCCCGATGATTGAGACGAACTCGCCCCGGCCGACGGTCAGGGTGACGTTCTCAAGCGCCTTCATGCGCCGGCCCTTTGGCGAGCCGTAGAACTTGGTGAGATTGCTGATCGAAATGGCCGGAGCCTGGGTCTCGGTCATGATTGACTCCAACGACCGAGGCGGCGCTCGATCCATTCGACAATGGTCATGAGAAGCACGCCTTCGAGCACGATCGTGACGGCGATGGCGAGCACGGGGGCGACGCGGAAGCGGCCTTGCAGGTCGGCAATGAGGCTGCCGATGCCGGCGCCCACGATGGTCAGCTCAGCGACCACCATGCCGATCAGCGCCTGGCCCAACGCGATGCGGATGCCTGCCATGATGCCGGGCACGGCGGCAGGCAGCACCACGTCGCGCAGGATGACGAGGCGGGAAGCGCCGAAGCTCGTCGCCATTTCGGTGAGCACGGGGTCGACGCGGCGCACCGCAACGGCGGTGTTGATGATCACATAGGGAATGCCGAACAGCACCACCACCGTGACGCGCGCGGCGAAGGTGAGGCCGAGGATCGCCTGGATCACCGGGATGAGCGCGATGACCGGTATGGCCACGAGGAAGGTGATGTAAGGCGTAACGATCCGGTCGAGCACGCTGACCCGCGCCGTCATGATGCCCACCGGGATGCCGACGACCAGCATGACGATGATGCCGGCGAGGAGCGTCTGGTTGGTGACCAGCAGCGCCACCTGCAGCGTGCCGTCGCTGACGAGGCCCCAGAAGGCGACCAGCGTGCGGCCGAATGTCGGAAAGAGCAGGCCGATCGTGTCGTTGCCGGCGAGTTGCCACGCGCCGATCAGCGCGAGCAGGGCGGCGATGCGGACAAGGGTGCGGCCGAGGCCGGTTTCAACCAGCCGGTCGAGAGACCAGCGGGGCCTCTCGGCCCCGCCTTTGACTTTGTCCGCCGCCATCACTCGGCCAGCACTTTGTCCAGCAGCGTACGGTCCACCACATCGGCCGCGGACTTGATGTTCGCAAACGGCTCGCCGTCATTGTTGAAGAAGTTGATCGTGTCCATCACATCCGCGTCCGCAAGGCCGCCATCGGTGGGCCAGACCTTGGCCGCGAGGAAGGCTTCGACGATCGAAGGGAGCGCTTCCTGGTCGATTTCGCCGAGCAGTTCGCGGCCCTTGGCGACGAGCAGTTCGGGGGTCTCGTAGCTCTCGCGATAGACGTCGAGATGCACCCGGATCCAGTCCTCGATCAGCTTGGGATTGGCGGAGATGAAGCTGCGCGGTGCCGCGAAGGCGGCGCGCATGATGGGGGTCGTCTGCGTGTAGTCGGCCGTGACGGTGAAGGCATCGGGGCGCTCGCGCTGCAGCAGCGTCCAGTCCTGCAGGTCGACCACGCTCGAGTCGAGCTGGCCGGCAAGGAGCGCCGCGAGGCGATTGTCGGAGCCTTCGATGACGGTCATGTTCGGCTTGGCGTCGGGGCAGGTCTGGGCAAACCACTGGATCGCCAGCTGCCCGACGAACGAGCCGGTCGACTGGATGCCTACTGTGCGGCCATCCAGCGACTCGCAACTGGGAAGGTCGGTCTTCGATACGAGCAGGAACTCGTTGCTGTTGGCTTCGAGGAAGAAGCGGCTGTCGAGCCCCTGGTCGATCGCATCCATCACCTGTGCGATGGCGGTGATCTGCACGGCGCCAGTTGCCGCGGCCTGCAGCTGGTTGCTGTTGCCGCCCAGTTCGGCGACCTCGATGTCGTAGCCCAGCTCGGCGAGACGATCGATCGCAACCGCCGTCGGCAGGTAGCCGACGGCCCAGCCCGAGAACCCGAACACGGCATCGGCGGCTGCGGCAGGTACCGCGAGCGCGGTGCCCAGGCCGAGAGCGGCGGCCATTGTCTTTGTCCAGTGGTGGGAAGTTCGCATGATTTTCTCCTTCACCCTTTCCCCGGTGATGGACCATACAAGGACGCACGGATCGAGCCGTCAAGCGATTTTCGAAAATTCTTCATCTAATCGGTTTTGTGGCGCGTTGTCCAAAATCGTGATTGCAAGGGCGCGGGCGCCCGATTACGTATCGATACAGCAAGATGGGAGGCCGTTGGCCGGGCCGATGCAATGAACGAACACGCGACCCTCAACGCGTCGGTTTTCAGCCAGCTTCGGCAGGACATCCTCACCGGCCGGCTGCTGCCGGGCGAGCGCCTGCGGGCCGAAACCCTGCGCCAGCGCTACGATGTGGGCGGCAGCCCGGTGCGCGAGGCGCTGATGCGGCTCGAGGCCGAAGGCTTCGTGGTGCTCGAGGAAAACAAGGGCTTCCGCGTCGCCGACATCTCGGTGGCGCACCTTCAGGATCTGTCGCGCACCCGCGTCGAAGTCGAAGGCCTCGCCCTCAAATGGTCTATCGCCAAGGGCGGCGTGGACTGGGAATCGGCGATCGTGGCCTCGATGCACCGGCTCGCCAGCGTGCCCAAGCGGCTCGACACGGCCGGGCACGAGCAGAACGCCGTGTGGCTGCGCTACCACCGCGAATTCCACGCATCGCTGGTCGCCGCCTGCGATTCGCCGGTGCTGCTGTCGATCCGCAACCGGCTGTTCGACCAGGCGGAGCGCTATGTGGCGCTGTCGATCTCGGCGGGCGGCGAGGTTCGCGACGATGTCGGCGAACACCGGGCGATCATGGACGCCGTGCTGTCACGCGATGTGGAAATGTCGGTCGTCCTCAGCCGGCGGCATATCGAGCGCACCACCCAGAAGCTGCTCGCGGCGATGGAGAGTCGCGCCGTCTCCGCATAGACTTTCGACAATCTGCTTGATTGTCGTTTATCTTGTCGCTATCCCTTTTTCACAGGCGGGCCTGAGATGCTCAAAAGGACGGCCCAAAAAACGGGAAGGTCGGCAATGAACGACGGAAAAATCGGCATGCCTGCGGGAGCGCCGTCGCTCGAAGAAATCCTGCTGCAGACCAACGACATGCCCTGGCGGGCCAAGTCCCTCGCCGGCGTGCATGAGAAGATGCTGTGGCGCGACGAGGCGACGGGTGCCTCGGTGGCGCTGATCCGGTTCGACAAGGGCGCGAGCATCCCGACACCGCATCTGCACGCCTCCAACCAGATGATGTTCTGTCTGTCGGGCCGCTACGAGTACACGGCGACCGGCGTGACCCTCACGCCCGGCTCCTTCTACTGCAATCCCAAGGGCAATGTGCATGGGCCCACGCTCGCCCATGAGGACACCGTCGTGGTCGAAATCTATGACGGCCCGCACTACCCGCAGCGTCCCGATTGGTACGACAATGACGAGGACGCGCGCTGATGGTCGACGGCCACACCGAGAGCGTCAGCGCTGCCGGCCTGCAGCGCGGCGTGGCGGCGATGTTCGTCGCCTGCGGCATTGAGCCGGCGCCCGCCGAGCATGTGGCAGAAGACCTCGTCGCTGCCGACATCGAAGGCGTCGCATCGCATGGCGTGATGCTCGTGCCGATGTATGTCGAGCGCCTGCGCGCCGGTTCGGTGTCGAAGGGCGTCACCGGCGTCATCGTGTCGGACCGGCAGGGCGCCGTGGTCGTCGATGCGCAGGACGTGCTCGGACAGTTGACGGCACGACAGGCTGTCGGCCTCGCCGTCGATCGCGCCCGCCAGTACGGTCTCGCGGCCGTCGCAATGCGCAATGCTTTCCATTTCGGCACGGCCGGACGCTACGCGCGGATGATCGCGGACGAAGGTGCCGTCGGTATCGTGATGTCGAACACCCGGCCGCTGATGCCCGCGCCGGGCGGCGCGGAGGCGCTGACCGGCAACAATCCGCTCGCCATCGCTGCACCCAGCAGCGGCGCGTTTGCGCCTGAGATCGATATGGCGCTGAGCGCCGCGGCCATGGGCAAGATCCGCAACGCCGCGGCCGCGGGGCAGTCCATTCCCGCCGGCTGGGCAGCCGACAGCGACGGCAACCCCACCAGCGATCCCGCGGCGGCGATCAAGGGCATGCTGCTGCCGGCGGCCGGCCCCAAGGGCTACGGCCTCGCCTTCATGATCGACCTGCTGGTCGGCGGCCTCTCCGTCGGCGCTATCGGGCCCGAGGTCAGCGGCCTCTATGGCGATCCGGCACAACCCTATCGCTGCTCCAATCTCTTCATCGCCATCGATGTCGGCCATTTCGTTGCCCGCGACAGTTTCGAGGCACGCGCCGAGGGCGAACTGGCGCGCGTCTCGAACACGCGTCGCGCGCCGGGTACCGACCGTGTCTATGCCCCCGGCGAGCTGGCTCACGCCGCTCGCCAGCGATCCGACGGCCGCGCCAGCGTCGCGCCCGCGGCACTCAAGAGCCTGATCGACACCGGCGTCTCCCTCGGCGTCGATCTTCCGTCCTACCTCCAGTTGCGAGACCACCGATGAAAGTACAGATCACCACTCCCAAGCTTGCCAAGCCCAACGGCCACTTTTCGCAGGCCACCACGATCGAGGCGAAGGGCAAGCTGGTCTTCATTTCCGGCATGACCGCGCGCACCGCGGACGGCTCGGTGGCGGGCATCGGCAATGTCGAGGTGCAGACCCGGCAGGTGTGCGAGAACCTCAAGGCCGCAGCGGAAGCGGCAGGCGGCTCGCTCGAGGATATCGTGCGTGTCGACGTCTATGTGCGCAACATCGAGCACTTCGCGGCGATCCACAAAGTGCGCGCCGAGTACTTCAAGGAACCGGTCCCGGCCTCGACCATGGTGGAGGTCTCCAAGATGGTGAACCCCGAATATCTGATCGAGATCAGCGCCATCGCCGTGCTGCCCAACGGGTGATCCGATGAAGCTGGCAACAGTCATGCACGCCGGCGCGAAACGCGTCGGCGCCGTCGCCGGCGAGGCGATCCGCCTCGTACCGGCGGGCGAGGGCGACATGGTCGAGCTGATCGGGCGGGGACAGGCGGAGATCGCCCGCCTCGTCGCGGCCAGCACCGACACGGTGCCGCTCGCGGCGGTAGCGCTGCTCGCCCCGATCCAGCGCTTCAACCGCGACGTGCTCTGCACCGGCTGGAACTACTGGGAGCATTTCGAGGAAAGTCGCGGCAAGCGCGAAGGGCAGGACGTCGAGAAGCCCAAGGCGCCGACCTTCTTCACCAAGGGTCCAAAAACCGTCATCGGCCCGAACGACGATGTCTGCGTCGATCCGCACATTTCGGCCAAGTGGGACTACGAGGCCGAAGTGGGCATCGTCATCGGCAAGGCTTGCCGCTCGGTATCCAGTGCGGCGGCGCTCGACCATGTCTTCGGCTACTTCCTGGCCAACGACGTGTCGGCGCGCGATCTGCAGCGCCGCCACGGCGGCCAGTGGCTCAAGGGCAAGAGCATCGACCGCACGATGCCTATCGGCCCCTTCATCGTCACGCCCGACGAACTCGACGTGCCCAGCATCAGGCTGGAGCTGACGCTCAACGGCCAGACCATGCAGAACGCCGTTCTCGAGCAGATGGCATTCCCCATTGCCGAACTCGTCGCCGAGCTCTCCTTCGGCATGACGCTCGACGTTGGCGACGTCATCATCACCGGCACGCCGCCCGGCATCGGCAATGCACGCGAACCGGCGGTATTCATCAAGCCGGGTGACGAGATGGTGGTGTCGGCGACCGGCCTCGGCGAGCTGCGCAACCGCGTGGTCTTGCACGACCTGCACGGCTCGACCGATATTGCATCGATGACCAGCTAGCGCACCGCGCTACGCCGAGGGAGAAAGCATGACCGAGCCGATCGCCCTCGACGTGCACACGCATTTGATCCCGATCAACCCCGAGCGGCTCGAGGGGCTGGCAGGCGTCGCCTGGGACAGCGCGTCCCAGAGCATCTCGATCGAAGGTCACCAGGTAGCGATGAAGCCGCTGTTCCGGCCGGCGGCTCTGCTCGACTGGATGGCGCAGAACCATGTTGCGCACGCCTTCGTTTCGGTGCCGCCGCCGACCTATCGCCAGCATCTGCGCGGTGACGCCGCCCGGCAGTGGGTGGCCTATCTCAATGACGAGCTGGCGGCGATCGCTGCGGCCTCAGGCGGCCGGTTGACGGCGCTGGTGCACCTTCCCACCGAAAGCCCCGCCCTCGCAGCCGAGATTGTTGCCCAGAGCGGGCGGCGGGGACTTCGGCACTTCGCCATGCCCACCGGCACGGGTGACGAGCGGACCCTCGGCAGCGACGAGTTCGAGCCGCTCTGGCACGTCCTCGATGACTTCGCGGCGTTCGTCTTCTTCCACCCCGGCGAATGCGCCGATGGCCGCCTCACCTCGTTCTACCTGGGCAACCTCCTCGGCAACCCCTACGAGAGCACCGTGGCGCTGGCCCATCTCGTCTTCGCCGGCGTGCTGGAGCGGCATCCGCGCCTGACGCCGTGCTTCGCCCATGGCGGCGGCATGCTGCCGGCGGTCGCCGGCCGCTGGCAGCGCGGCTACGCGACCAGGCGCCCGGGCGTCGACACAGGGAACCGCGCGCCCGACGAGGTCTTTGGCCAGCTCTATGTCGACTGCATCTGCCACAGCGAGGCCGCGGCGATCGCCGCCGAAGCCGTGGTGACGCCCGAGCATGTGGTGTTCGGGTCCGACTGGCCGTTCCCCATGGGCCTCGTGGCACCGCACGAGCAGCTGGCGGGCTACGCGGCCGAACGCCGCCGCGCTTATCTCACCACCAATGCGCAGGGCCTGCTGGCCCGCATCGCCCGTGGGCACCGCTAGTGTTGTGACTCCGGCACGTATCTCGCCGTTGCGACACCGCAGCCGATGAGCTACGCGTTGACCCGACCGAGGGCCAGACCGCTTACACGCCGGCCGAGCGTGAGAAGACTCAGTTCGGCGACCCGCTCGATCACATCTGGCGGCGATGCATTCTCGATTTCTGCGGCGTGACGCATGTGAACCGCGCGCTCTTCGGCGTCGTCGCCACAAGCTCGCATGACGAGCGACGCGCGTGGCTGGAGCAGGCCGGAAGGATGGCGCGGGAAACGCGGGAGCTGGCGCTGTGACTCTGGCCGCTCGCCTCGCCCTTGCGTCGGAGCACCAGATCAGAGCCTGGGCAGCGGCAGCCTGAGCGGCGGCAGCGTGCCACCCATGATTGAGGTGATGCGCTCGGCGGCCTGGTGCAGCATCGGCGCGGCGTCCTCGAACGGCACCGTGACCTGGTAGCTCGTGAGGAAGGGCATTGTCAGTGCCGCGAGCGAGCGGCCATCGGCATCGAGGACGGGAAAGCTCAGGTCGAACACGCCGTGCACGACTTCGCCCTCGATGAGTTCGTAGCCGCGCGCGCGGATATTGGCGATGCGCTGCTCGCAGGTCTTGAGCCAGTCCGCCGCCTGGAAGGCCTGCGATTCGTGCAGGATCCATTCCTGGATCGGCGGCGGCTGGAACGCGAGGATGGTGCGGCCCGACGCGCCGCGCACCGCCGGGCTCGCCGCGCCGACGCGCAGCCGGATGGCGATGGGGGCAGGGCTGTCGACCTGCGCGACGATGCGCTGGTTGAGGCCGTCGAGCACCGCCATGTGGCACGCCTGCGAGGCTTCGAGGCTGAGCGCATTCATGATCGGCTGCGCCGCATCGACCAGCCGCCGGAACGGCGGGAACATCGTGGCGAGGCCGAACATCTGCGTCGACAGCACCAGCGCTTCCTCGCCGGGCGGCCGAACGATGTAGCCGCGGCGCTCGAGCGCCAGCACCATGCGGTAGACTTCCTGCAGCGAGCGGCCGAGCCGCTGCGCGATCTGGCTGGGCGTGATCGGCGCCGACAGCCGCGCGAGGAGCTCGAGCACGTCGAGCCCCTTTTCGAGCGCTGGCACGGCATAGCCGGGCTTGCCCTCGGCCACCGGGGCCGCCGCCTTGCGCGCGGCGGGCCGGGTGGTCCGCTTCACGCTCGACTTCCGCACTGCCTTGGCAGGGGGCCGCGACATTGTCCGCTCCCGGGTTGCTCTCCCATCGTGCTTGTGCCGCTTCGCCGCGGCAGGTCAATAGCGCCCGGTGCCGGCGCCGCGTTCGTCCCACAGCATTAGCCAGCCCGCGCCGGGGCAGTCGAACAAAGTCGTCGCTTCGGCCGGTTGGCCGCCGCGCAGCGGAAAAGCCCGCACCGCCGACGAATCCCAGCCGGCGACCAGCACGTGGTCTGCGGTCGCCAGCAGATGCTGCGGCCAGGCCGTGCCGGTATCGAGCTCGGAGACGAGGACGGGCAGCGCTGCGGTGACGTCGAAGGTCGTCATCGTGTCGTAGCCGCGATTGGCGAAATAGACGTACCGGCCATCGGGCGAGCGCTGGATGTCGCCGGGATAGTTGCGGAGGTGCCGGGTTTTTGCCGGACCGTTCCGCACCGTGCTGCGCACATCGGCCCACGCCTCGGCCGGGTCGCCGCGCCGTCCGACGACGAGGTTGGACCCAAGCTCGCCGCTGATCGCCAGCCGTCCGTCCTCGAGCACCACGCCGTGGCGTGGGCCGCAGCCCGCCGGCACGCGCGTGCGGCGTGTCTCGACCAGTGCCTCGGCTCCGGGCCGGGTCAGGTCGATGGCGTATTCACGCACGAGGTCTGCGCCCAGATCGATCGCCACCAGCGTGTCGCCGATGAAGAACAATTGATGCGGATGTGCGTCCTCTTGCCGATCAGCTTCGGGACCACTGCCTTTGAGCCGCAGCAGGTCGACCGGGCCGTCGAAGCCGCCCGTCGCGTCGAGCCGCTGCACGCCGATGGTGCAGGTGTTGTAATTGGCAAACAACAGCACGCGGCCACTGGGATCGACAACGAGATGGCAGGGCTCGCCGCCTACGCTCGATGTCTCGCCGAGGGTCTTGGCGCTGTCGCCGTCGAGGCGCCACGCATGGATGTCGCCCTCCATGCCCATGCGCGAGGTGCCGTAGAGCACCGGCAGAAATGGATGCCGGGCGAGGCTCGAGAGCTGGTTGACGCGGGCGAGCAGCGTGCCGGTCCAGCGGCCGTCGCGCACGGCCCAGCGCATCAACCCATGTTCGGGGCCGGTGCCGCGCGCCGCAACGAGCAGGGCGGTCTGTGGCGCAAGGTGGAAGTCCGGCATCGATGCCTCCGTTATTCCGATGAGCCGGGCCCGAACCCATCCCAGCTTGTGGTGATGGTGCCGCCTTCGACCACGCTGGCGCGCCGCAGCATCGCGAACGCCATGCAGACGTGATTGGGCACGATCTCGAGGCGCGTGCCGACCGGCAGCGCCGTCGGCTCGCCCGTGCCGTGCCAGCGCAGCCAGCCATGCTCCTCCGACATCCGCTCGATGATCCAGCCCGGCGCATTCACCAGCAGGCCCATGCCCGGATACTCGTCGCGATGCGCCGAAGCGGGGACGAGGTCCGTGCTCAGCGACTTCGAGCCGGCGTCGATGCAGGCGCGGCCCGGTTCGGGATGGCTGACGACGGTCGCGATAACGCGGATCGCCGTGGTCTCGAGCGTGGCGTTGCCCAGCGCGATCTGCCCCACATCGTTGAAGGCATAGATGCCGGGACGGATCTGGGTGACGCCGGGAACATGCGCGACCTCGCGCGCCGACGCCGAGGCGCCGAGCGACACGATGGGCAGGGCGATGCCCCGGGCGCGGATGCTTTCGGCGACGCCCACCATCAGCCGCGCGGCGGCCTGCGCCTTGCCGGTGAGGTCGGGGCCGTCCTTGGCGGAATAGGTCGTGCCCTCATGCGTGTAGATGCCGACGAGCTCGATGCCGGGTACCGCGCTGACCGCCGCCGCGATATCGGGCGCCTGCGCGGGCGACACCCCTTCGCGGCCGAGCCCCGAGTCGATGGCGAGCATGACGCGCGCCGTGGCGCCCGCCGCGGCGAAAGTCGGGCCAATGCTCCGCGCGGCGTCGGCGCTGTCGGTCGCGAGCAGCAGGTCGACGCGGCGCGACAGCGCGAGGGCGCGCGCCGCCTTCTGCGGTCCGACGATCGGGTTGGCGACGAACAGGCGCTTGACGCCTGCCGCCGCGAAGGCCTCGGCCTCGCCCAGCTTGGCGACGCACAGCCCGTGCGCGCCGCGTGCGATCTGCCGGCGACCGATCTCGGCCATGCGGTGGGTCTTGGCATGCGGATAGAGTTCGACCCCGGCCCCGGCCGCGATGCCCGCCATCTCGTCGAGATTGCGGTCGAGCACCGCGAGGTCGACCACCAGTCCCGGCGTTGCCACCTCGAGATCGATCCAGTTATTCGTCACGCCCGTTCTCCCAGCCTCAGGACCCGCCCGGCGCGCGATCCGGTAACACGGCCATCCTCGACCGCAAAGACGCCGTTGACGAGCACGTGGCGGATGCCTGTCGCCGCCTGCCGCGGCGCATCGTAGGAGGCGTTGGCGGCCACATTGTCCCGGTCGAAGACGACGAGGTCGGCCCGCGCTCCGGGCACGATCCGTCCGCGGTCGGCCAGCCGCAGCCGGTCTGCGGCGGCGCTCGTCATATGGCGGACGCATTGCTCGAGGCTCAGCACGTTCTCCTCGCGCACATAAGTCTGCAGCATGCGCGGGAAGGTACCCCAGGAGCGCGGATGCGGGCGGTCGCCCACGAGGATGCCGTCGCTGCCCACAGTGTGCTCGTCGCGCTGCATGAGCGTGCGCACATGCTCCTCGATGCCGATGAAGAACACGCAGGGCGCGGCCCTGTCGGTCGCAACGAGCAGGTCGAGGCAGAGCTCGGCGGGCGGCACGTCCAGTTTCGCGGCAGCCTCCGCGATGCTCATCTGCATCACCCATTCGAGCTCGGGCGCACCGGGCGTGCCGGCGACGTAAAAGCCCGACCAGTCGAGCGTCAGCCCCTGGTGGCCATCCGAACCGGTGACGTTGAGCTCCGCGATGATGCGGGCGCGATCCTCGGGATCGCGCAACCGCGCCATCTGCTGCGCACTCGTGCCGGCCTGCGCCCAGCCGGGCAATTGCGAGTGCAGCGTCGTCATCGCCGCGAGGTAGGGGTAGCTGTCGAAGCTGAAGTCGATGCCTTCGGCGATTGCGTCGTCGAACATGCGCAGCAGCTCGGGCAGCTTACCGCGATTGGCCTCAAAGCTCAGATGCGTGTGGGCCAGGTGCAATGCCACGCCCGAGCGGCGCGCGATCTCGAAGCATTCGCGATAACCGCCAAGGGCATCGGCGCCATAGTTCCGGTGATGCGGGCAGTAGAAGCCGTCATACTCCGCTACCACCTCGCACAGGGCCACCAGCTCCTCGGTGTTGGAGTACATGGCGGGCACATAGGTAAGTCCGGTGGAAAGGCCGACGCCGCCCTCTTCCATTGCGGTGCGGAGGAGCTGCTGCATCTGCGCAATCTCGCCGGCCGTGGCGAAGCGCGGCTCGTTGCCCATGACGAGGAGGCGCAGATTGCCGTGCGGCACGAGATAGGCGGTGTTGACCGCGGTGCTGCCGTCGAGGCGCTTGAGATACTCCGCCACGCTCCGCCAGTTCCAGTCGAACCCCGGCGGATCGTCGTTCCAGCCCTTGAGTTGCCGACGCAGCTCCAGCAGCGTCGCGTCGTCTACCGGGGCGTAGCTCAGGCCGTCCTGGCCGAGCACTTCGGTCGTCACGCCCTGGCTGAGTTTGGAAGTGTGGTCCGGATTGCAGAGGATCTGCAGGTCCGAATGGGTGTGCATATCGATAAAGCCGGGGGCGATGACCATGCCGTCGATCGCGACGGTACGCTCGGCGGTCAGCCCGCTCGGCGACACGGCCGCAATGTGGCCGGCCTCGACCAGCACGTCGGCACGAACGGGCGCGTTGCCCAGTCCGTCGACGACAGTGCCACCGGTAAAGAGTATGGAGCCGGAACTCATGCTGCCCTGTTCGTGAAATGAGAAAAAGGACCCGCGGCATGCCGCGGCGCGAAATGATCCTATCCGGCGGCTGCAACCTGCTCGACAGCGGTGGCGGCGCCCGTCATCAGCGCCACGAGGTCTGTTCCCGTCAGCGCCGACATCTGCCCGTCGAACACCTTGCGCCCCAGACGCAGCACGCAGACGCGGTCGGCGACGCGCATCACGTGCTGCATGTTGTGGCTGATGAAGACAACCGCGACGTTGTGGCTCCGCAACTGCTCGATGAACGACAGCACGAGTTCGGTCTGCTTGACGCCGAGTGCCGCGGTCGGCTCATCGAGCACCACGATGCGGCTGCCCCACAGCACCGCGCGGGCGATGGCGACCACCTGTCGCTGGCCGCCCGACAGCCCGGCCACCTTGGTACGGATGTCGGGCAGGCCGAGGCCGAAGCGCTCGTAGCCCTCCTGCACGCGGCGACGCATGGCCGCCACGTCCATCGTCCGCGTGACGGCTCCCAGCGGCCCCGACGCGAGCAGCTCGCGGCCGAGGAAGATGTTCTCGACGATGTCGAGGCCGGGAACGAGCGCAAGGGTCTGGAACACGGTCTCGACGCCGGCGCGCCGCGCATCCTGCGCCGACTCGAAGGTCTGCTTCTCGCCGGCCACGACGATGTCGCCCGTATCGGGGCGGATGGTGCCGGCCATCATGCGCGTCAACGTGCTCTTGCCCGCGCCATTGTCGCCCACGAGCCCGATCACTTCGCCCGGATAGATGCTGAGGCTCACCGACTTGACGGCATGCACCGGCCCGAACGACTTGCTGAGCCCGCGCAGCTCGAGCACGGCGGGCTTTGCTTCGGCGGTGTTCATTGGCTGCCTCCCGTGCCTTGCGCGACAGGTTCGTTCGGTTCCCGTTCGACGGGCACCTGCAGGCGTTCGAGCCGCTGGTAGAGCATGTCGAGTGCGGCCGCGCCGCAGAGCGCCGCGCCGATCGCCACCTGCTCCACATAGGGGCTGACATTGATCTGGATGAGCCCGTTCGACAGCACGCCGACGAAGAGCAGGCCGAAGAACACGCCGAACAGCGACCCGCGGCCGCCGGTGAAGGAGACGCCGCCCAGAAGGATCGCGGTCAGCACCTCGAGCTCCATGCCGGTACCGATGGTGACGGCAGCGCCGTCAAGCTGCGACGCCACGATCAGTCCGCCAAGCGCCGAGGCGAGGCCGGAGGCGACGTAGAGCCAGAACGGGACGAGCTTGACCGGAATGCCGAGCTCAGCCGCCGTGTCCTTGGCGCCACCGATGGCGATCATGTGCCGCCCGAGCGGCGCGCGGTACCAGAGATGGAGGCCGATTGCGAGGACGATGAGAAACAGGATGATCGGTACCGGCACGCCGAGCAGCTTGCCGTTGCCGAGGAGGGCGAACTGAGGGCCGTAGCCGTAGGTGGTGAAGCCCTGCGTGATGAACTCGGCGAGGCCCCGCGCGCCCGCCAGCCCACCCAGCGTGATGATGATGGGCGAAAAGCCGAGGATGGCGATGAGGTAGCCGTTGAAGGCGCCCCACAGCATGCCCACGCCAAGGCCGAGCAGCATGGAGACCGGCAGGCCGAACCCGCTGTCCATCGCCTGGCCGAAGACCACTGCCGCCAGTACCGCGATCGAGCCGACCGAGAGGTCGACGAGGCCGCACAGGATCAGCATGGCGCCGGGCACGACGATCAGCCCGATCACCGCGTTCTGCAGCAGGATGACGGTCATGTTGGGAACCGTCAGGAAGCGGCTGCTGGCGAATGAAAAGATCGCGATGAGCAGGACGAGCGCGAAGAATAGTCCGTTGCGCTGGGTCCAGGTCAGTATCTGCTGGCGTGTCACGTGGCAGTCATCCCCTCGATGGGACGGCGGGGACAGGGACCCCGCCGCCTTGTGCGCATTGCGTCAGGAATAAACGCTCAGGATCGTATCGATGTCGGCTTCCGCCGTCTCGTGCGAAACCAGCTTGTACTCCTGCAGCACATGCGTTTCCGATTCCGGACCGCCGTTCCACAACTGGTAGGGGATATCGATGACCCGGCGGCCGATATCGCCGATGTCGAGCGCCATGCTGACCTGCAGGTACGGATCGCGGGCCTTGACCAGCTCGAGATTCTGCTTGGCGCCGTCGAAGCCGGCGATCAGCACGTTGTCCGGGCCGAGGCCGCTGTTCTGGTACGCCGAACGAGCGCCGAGCGCGCCGTCGTCGGTGCAACAGATAACGATCTTCATCGCCGGATGCGCCTGCAGCAGCGACTGCGTCGCCTTGAGCGCGTCCGGCGCGTTGAGCGCCGTCGCCTCGAAGAACTTGGTGTCAGGCAGCTCGGCAAGGATCGCCTCGCGCGTCGACTCGATGCGGTCGGTCACCACCTGGATGTTGGTTGCCGTGAGGAATCCCACTTCCGCGCCGCCGCCGCCCAGCTTCTCCTTGATGTGCTTGGCGGTGTAGGCGCCGAGCAGGGCGCCCGCGTCGCGGTCGGCCCATTTGATGAACCCGTCCTCACCCTCGATGCGGTTGGCATAGGAGATGAAGAGGGCGTTCTGCTCGTGCACTTTGGCGACGACCGGCGCCATGGCATTGGCGTCGAGCGCCAGCACGATCAGCGCGTCAAAGCCCTGCGCCAGCCAGGTGTTGACCTCGGCGAGCTGCTTCTGCGGGTCCATGCCCGAAAAGCTCTGCAGCACGTCGTAGCCGCGCTTTTCGGCTTCGGCCAAAGCCGCATTCATGAAGCCCTGGAAGTAGTCGGCGGCGCGGTCCGGATGCGCCAGCGCAATGCGCTTGCGCTCCTGCGCCACCACCGGAAGTCCCATCGACGCCACGCCGGCGACGGCAACGCCGGCTGCCGACATTTTGAGAAGATCGCGACGCGTCACGGCGCGAGATGCCTTGGTCCCCATACAAGTCCCTCCAATCCATCACTGGCCATCCCAGTGGACACAGCCTAGCCCGGCAATTATCATATATCAACATCTGCTTTCGTATATGAGAGTCACTCAGTGACAAGCCTCGATGGAAAGATCGCGATCGTCACCGGCGCCGGGCGCGGCCTTGGACGGCGGGCCGCGCTGCGGCTGGCGGCGTTGGGTGCCGATGTGGCGCTGGTGGCGCGGAGTGCGCCGCAATTGCAGGAGACCGCCGCCGCCATTGCCGGAACGGGCCGCCGCGCGGCGGTGCTGCCCATCGATCTCGCCCGCGAGCTCTCGCCCGATGTCATTCGCGGCACAGTGGAAGGCGCCGTCGGGCGCCCGGATATTCTGGTCAACGCGGCCGGCGTCTCCGGTCCCCTGGCGCTCGTCAGGGACGGCGATCCCGCCGCGTGGATCGAGACCATGACGGTCAACATGGTGAGCCACTACGTGACCTGCCGCGCCTTCGTGGGCGGTATGATCGATGCCGGCTGGGGCCGCATCGTCAATGTGTCATCAGCCGCCGCGCTGCTGCCGCCCGGCCCGATCGACAGCGCCTATGCGACGAGCAAGGCGGCGCTCAACCACTTCACGCGCCACCTTGCCTCAGAGCTCGAGGGCACGGGCGTCACCGCTAACGTCATGCACCCCGGCGACGTGCGGACCGAGATGTGGGCCGACATCCGCGACAGCGTCGCGGGCCTCGGCCCCGAGGCCGCGCCCTATCGACAGTGGGTCGACTGGGTCGCAGCGACCGGCGGCGACGACCCCGACAAGGCCGCCGACCTCATCGCCCACCTCGTGAGCCCGGAAGCGGCGGCGATCAACGGCCAGTTCCTGTGGATCGAGGACGGTATCCGACCGCCGACGCCGAGCTGGCCGGCCAGTCCGGCTTAGGAAACCGGACCTCTCGAGGGTTGCGGCGGCCGGGGCGGCGGGAGACGCTGCGCGGAGGGGGAGCGGAGCGATGCCATCGCGTTTCGTGATCGTGGGCGGCGGGACGGCGGGCTGGATCACCGCCTTTATCGTGCAGGACGCGGTTCGGCGGCTGCGGCTCGACGCCAGCGTAACCGTGGTCGAACCGTCGAGGATTCCGACCGTTGGCGTGGGCGAGGCGACGACCGCGGCGTTCTACGTCTTCCTCAAGAGCTTCGGCATCGACGAGTTCGAATTCTTCCAGCAGACCGGCGCGACGTTCAAGCTGGGGATCCGGCACGAGGACTGGCGCCGCAAGGGCTTCACCTATTACGGCCCGATCGACGACCCGCACCAGGTGGTCGCGCCACCGCAGGGAGCACCATCGGACTACCTCAATGTCTATGCCATCGCCGCCGGCCGGCCGATCGAGGACATGCACATGTTCGGGCCGCTGCTCCGGCAGTGGAAGGCGCCTTACGCCCTCAAGGCAGACGGCACGCCGATCCGCCTCGGGCCGTTCATGCATGCCTATCATTTCGACCAGGCGCTGGTCGGTCGGTTCCTCGCGGGCAAGTCGAAAGGCGTCACCATCGCCGACGGCGTCGTCGCCGGCGTCGAGCGCGACCAGGTCAATGGCGACATCCGGACGCTGGTGCTCGATACCGGCGAGCGCGTCGAGGGCGACTTCTTCTTCGACTGCTCGGGCTTCCACAAGCGGCTGATCGTCAAGGAGCTCAACGCCCCCTGGATCAGCTATGCACATGAGTTGCCGGTCAATCGCGCCTTGCCGTTCTGGCTCGACATCAAGGACGGCGAGGAGATCCCCAACTACACGCGCGCCTGGGCGCAGGAAGCGGGCTGGATGTGGCAGATCCCGACCCAGACGCGTTTCGGCTGCGGCTATGTCTATTCCGACGAGTTCCGCACGCCCGAAGAGGCCAAGCTCGAAGTCGAGCGCGTCCTCGGCCGCGAGATCGAAGTGCGCAGCGATATCCGCTTCCAGATCGGCCGCCTCGAAAAGGCATGGATCGGCAACACCGTCGCCGTGGGGCTGAGCTCGAGCTTCCTCGAGCCGCTGGAGTCGACGTCGATCCACGGCACGATCGTGCAGATGATGCTGTTCGCGCGGCGCTTCCTCAAGGCACCGCAGGCCATGACCGACGACGACCGCGCCGACTACAACCGGCGCGTAGGCCGGCAGGTCGACGACTTCCGCACCTTCGTCAACACGCACTACATGACCGAGCGCGACGACACGCCCTTCTGGCGGGAAGTGCGCGAGCACCGCATTCATCCGGAAACGAAGGAGCGGCTGGCGCGCTGGCAGAAGGAAATGCCGCGCATGACGCACTTCCCCGACGATCTCGACGGGCTGCCGCATGTGCAGACGCAGCTGCACTATCCGGTGCTCGAGGGCCTGGGCCTGCTCAACCAGGATACGGCACGCGCCGAGATGGCACTCGACCCCAAGCTGCGACAGTTCGCGCGCGACACCTATGAGTCGCTGGTGCGCGAGTATCGCGATGCCGCCAGACAGGCACTCGGGCACGCCCAGTACCTGCAACTGGTGCGCGAGATGAAGCTCTGACTATTCCGCCGCGATCTTGTTCCCCACCCGCGCCCATTCGGGCAGCCACTGATCATGCGCGACCAGCAGATCGTCGACCAGTGCCCAGATCTGGTCGAGGTCGAGCTCGGCGCCGGTATGGGGGTCCATCATCGCCGCGTGGTAGATGTGCTCGCGGTTCTCGGTCAGCAGCGCCTGGACCGTCAGTTCCTGCACGTTGATGTTGGTGCGGATCAGCGCGGTGAGCTGCGGCGGCAGATCGCCGACATAGGTCGGCTGGATGCCGTTGTGATCGACGAGACACGGCACCTCCACGGCGCAGCCATCGGGCAGCGACGTGATCAGCCCATCGTTGCGCACATTGCCGTAGATGACGCTCGGCTGGCCGGTCCAGCGCGAGTTCATGATCTCGGAGGCATACTCATGGCTCTCCCGGATCTCGACGGTGTTGGCCGTCTTGTAGCGTTCGGCTTCGGCCTTCCAGCGCGCGATCTGCTCGATGCAGCGCTTGGGATACTCATCGAGTGGGATCGAGAATTTCTCGATCAGGTCCTCGCGGCCTTCCTTGATGAACCACGGCACGTATTCGGCGAAGTGCTCGGAGCTTTCGGTGACGAAGTAGCCCAGTCGCGTCATCATCTCGTAGCGCACCTTGTTGGGGCAGCGCGGGTTCCAGTGGTTCTTGCGCGGGAAGCGGCCCTCGCGATAGCCGGCATGCAGCTCGGGATAGAGGTCGCGCGTCGTGCCGTCGGGCAGCTCCTGCTCGAACTTGAGGTAGAACGCCATGTGGTTGATGCCGGCGGCCTTGTAGCGCATCTGCGAGACGGGGATGCCGAGGTCGCGGCTGAGCTCGTTCGCCGTGCCCTGCACCGAATGGCAGAGGCCGACCTGCCTGATGGTGGGGTACTTCGCCGCGATGGCCCAGGTGTTGATCGCCATCGGGTTGACATATTGCAGCATGATCGCCTCGGGACACACCGCGAGCATGTCCTCGCAGATGCTCCACAAATGCGGCACGGTGCGGATGCCGCGCATGATGCCGCCGATCCCGAGCGTATCGGCGATGGTCTGGCGCAGGCCGAACTTTTTGGGCACCTCGAAGTCGGTGATGGTACAGGGGTCGTAGCCGCCGATCTGGAAGCAGACGACGACAAAGTCCGCGCCCTCCAGCGCACGGCGCTGGTCGGCGAAGGTCTCGATCGTCGCCTTGGTGCCCAGCGTCTGGACCAGCTTGCCGGCGATGACCGCGCTCTCCTCGAGCCGCTGCGGGTTGATGTCCATCAGCGCGATCCGCGCATCGGCCAGCGCCGGCCGCTGCAGCACGTCGCCGACGATGTTCTTCATGAACACGGTCGAGCCGGCGCCGATGAAGGTGATCTTGGGGTTAGGCATCGAAGTCTCCGGGGATGTGCGTGGCCGGGTCAGGCGGCGATATCGAAAGCGGCGCGGACGAGCCGGGCGGTGTAGTCGGTTTTGGGGTGACTCAGAACATCGTTGACTGGGCCCTGCTCGACGATCTTGCCGTATTGCATGACCATCACGCGGTGGCAGAGGGCCCGCACGACCTTGAGGTCATGTGAAATGAACAGATAGCTGAGCCCCTTCTCGTCCTGCAGCTTGCGCAGCAGCTCGATGATCTGCGCCTGGACGCTGAGGTCGAGCGCCGATGTGGGCTCGTCGAGCAGGATGAACTCGGGTTCGAGCGCAATGGCGCGCGCGATGGCGATGCGTTGCCGCTGGCCGCCCGAAAACTCGTGCGGGAAACGCGACAGGATCGTGTCGGGCATGCCGGCGTCGCGCAGCGCCTGCCGCACCCACTCGACCCGCTCGGCCGACGTTGCGCCGATGCCATTGACGATCAGCCCCTCCTCGATGATCTGGCGGATCGACATGCGCGGATTGAGCGAGGCATAGGGATCCTGGAACACGATCTGGATGCGGCTGCGCAGCGGCCGCATCTGCTTGCGGTCCTTGTCGTGGATCGACTGGCCGTCAAAGAAGATCTCGCCGCCATTGTTGGCGATGAGCCGGATCAGCGCCTGGCCGAACGTCGTCTTGCCCGACCCGGACTCGCCGACGAGCCCCAGCGTCTCGTGCCGCTTGAGGCCGAGCGAGAGACTGTCGACGGCGACGAGGTCCATGAAATTGGGGCGGAACAGCCCGCCGCGCTTGAGCGTGTAGACGACGCGCACGTCGCGCCCTTCGAGCACCGTCTCGCCGCCCTCGGGCAGCGGCTTGGCCGCGCCCCTGGGTTCGGAGGCAAGGAGATGGCGGGTGTAGGCGTGGACAGGACCAGCGAAGAGGTCTTCGGTCCGGTTGTGCTCCTTCACTTCGCCGTTCTGCATCACATAGACGTAGTCGGAGAACTGCCGCACGATCGTCAGATCGTGCGTGATGAGGATCACGGCCATGCCGTATTTGGCCTTGAGGTCCTTGATGAGGTTGAGGATCTGCGCCTGGACCGTGACGTCGAGCGCGGTCGTCGGCTCGTCCGCGATCAGGATGTCGGGCCGGTTGGCGAGCGCCATGGCGATCATCACGCGCTGCCGCTGCCCACCCGAAAGCTGGTGCGGATACTGGCGCAGCCGCGCGTCGGGCTCGGGGATCTGCACTTCCTCGAGCAGCTCCCTGGCGCGCGCCGTCGCCGCGGCCGGGCTCATGCGGTTGTGGAGATGCAGGATCTCGCAGATCTGCTGGCCCACTGTGTAGACCGGGTTCAGCGAGCTCATCGGCTCCTGGAAGATCATCGCCACGTCATTGCCGCGGAGCTTGCGCATCTGGCGGTCGCCGAGCGCCATGATGTTCTTGCCGCTCATGGTGATGCGCGTGCGCGGACTGATGCGGGCGCGCTTGGTGAGGAGCCGCATCACCGTGCGCGCCGTCACCGACTTGCCCGAGCCGCTCTCGCCGACGAGCGCGATGGTCTCGCCGCGATGGAGCTGGAACGAGACATCGCGCACTGCCTTGACGATGCCGCCCTCGACCTTGAAGTCGACGCCGATATTGCGCGCATCGAGGATGAGCTCGCGGCCATGCGTGCCCAGGTCGGCGCGGTCGTCGGAGACAGGAGCTGTGTAGCTGTCGGTCATGGCGGCACTCAGTAGGGGTCGATGGCGTCGCGCAGGCCATCGCCCAGCGCGTTGAAGGCGAAGACGGTGATCAGCACGAAGACGACGGGCGAGAGAATCCAGGGGTAGGAGCCAAGCACCGAGAAGGTGTTGGTGTCCTGCAGCATCAGGCCCCAGGAAATCAGCGGCGGCTTCACCGCAAAGCCGAGAAAGCCCAGGAAGCTCTCGAGCAGCACGATGGCCGGGATCGACAGCGTCACCGACACGATCACATGGCTCATCACATTGGGCAGGATGTGCCGTGCGACGATGCGGAAGTCGCCCGCGCCCGTGGCGATGGCGGCGCGCACATACTCGATCCGCGCCAGCGCCAGCGTCTTGCCGCGCACCTCGCGACTGAGCTGGGCCCAGCGCAGCACGATCAGCACGCCAATGACGAAGGCGATGTAGAGATGGCTGGGCGCCGTGACCGGGATCAGCGTCGCGAGCGCCAGGTAGAGCGGCAGCTCGGGGAAGGCCAGCATCAGGTCGACGAAGCGCTGCCCCCAGGCATCGACGCGCCCGCCCAGATAGCCGCAGATGATGCCGACCAGCGTACCGATGATGGTGGTGAGCGCGACGACGATGAGCGCGATGGTGAGCGTGATGCGCGAGCCGATGATGCCGCGCGAAAGGATGTCGCGCCCGAACTTGTCGGTGCCCAGCAGGTTGAGCGGCCCGCCATCGGCCGTACCGAAAAGGTGGATGTCGCTGTCGATGACCCAGAACAGCTTGTACGACCAACCACGGACGAAAAAGCTCAGATATTTCGGGTTCTGGAGGTCGGGACCGGTCAGCGGCTGGAAGGTGATCGGATCGAACTCGCCGGTTTCGACGATCGGGTAGTAGACTGGGCGGAAGCTGAAGGTGCCGTCGGCATCGACGAAACTGAGCGTGGTCGGTGGGCCGTAGGGCAGGAGCGTCAGCTTGGGATCGAGCGGTGCGAAGAAATCGGCGAACACCGCCATGATCAGCAGCATCGCCACCAGCACCAGGCCGATCATGCCGGCGACGGAGCGGCGGAACCGACGCCAGACCAGATTGAGATAGGATTCGTCGCCGCTGTGGCGCGAGACGACGATCTCGTCGGCGATCGTCTCGGGCTTGGCGGGCACCACGGCTTTTCCCTCGAGGTCGACGCTGGTCATTCCGCCTGCCCTCCGAGCCGCACCCGCGGATCGAGCAGGGCCAGCACGATGTCGGCGATGATGTTGCCCACGATCAGCACTGCCGCCAGCATCAGCACGAAGGACGAGGCGACGTAGACGTCGTTGACGGTCATCGCGCCCACGAGCGCCGGGCCGACCGTTGCCAGCGTGAACACGATCGCCACTTCGATCTCGCCGGTCAGCATGTAGGGCAGGGCCACGCCCTGGTACATGACGATGGGATGGAGGGCATTGGGCACCGCGTGCCGCATGATCACCGCGCCCTCTGGCAGTCCCTTGGCACGGGCCGTCTCGACATATTGGGAGGAGAGCACGTCGAGCAGGTTCGCGCGCATCACCCGCATGTTGTAGGCGAGGCCGCCGAAGGTCGCGATGAACACCACCGGCCAGATGTGCTGGACGAGATTGACGAACTTCTCCCAGCTCCACGGCGCCATGGAGTATTTCGGCGAAAAGAACGCGCCGATCTCCTGCACGTTGAGCTTGAAGACGATCAGATAGAGGATGATGAGCGCCAGCAGGAACCTGGGGATTGTCATGCCGAGGAACGAGACGAAGGAGAACGCCGTGTCGACCCAGCTATATTGCCGCGTGGCCGCAACGATCCCCAGGGTGATGCCGATGCCCGTCGCGAGCAGGTGGCACACCAGCGCCAGCAGCATCGTCTTGGGTAGCCGCTCGGCGATCACCTCCGACACCGGGCGGTTGTAGTAGAACGAATGTCCGAAATCGAAACGGGTGACGATCCCCGTGATCCAGTTGAGATAGCGCAGTGGCAGCGGATCGTTGAGCCCATGTGCCTCGCGATAGGCGTCGGCCTGGGCCTGCGCGGCCTGCTCGGTGGCACCGGCGCGCGAGATCGCGTTGAACTTGATGATATCGGCGTAGTCGCCGGGGGGAGCTTCGATCAGCGTGAAGGTGATGAGGCTCAGAAGCAGCAGGACTGGGAGCGCCGACAGGACGCGGAACGTGATGAAGCGGAGCATGCGGCAAACCCACCCGTGGAAGACTGAGATCAGGGAGGCCCCGGGAGGATGCCTCCCTGATCTCGACTATAGCCGAACTAGAGCCCGGCCAACGTCTTGGGGAACAGTTCGTAGTCCTTCTGTTCCTCGGCAGGCACATACATCTGCTCGCGCAGCGCGCTGTCTTCCGCCCACTGGAAGGACAGGATGGGCGTACCGGCTGGCACGTTGCGGAAGCGCTTGTTGATGATCAGCGCACCCGGATAGTTCACCAGGCCCGCCGAATAGACGTTCTCGGTGAAGATCTTCTGGTAGTCGACCATCAGCTCCTTGCGCCGTTCGGCGGTGGCCGAGCGGAACTCGTTCATGATGTCGACGAGCTTCTGCTCGAAGTCCATCACTTCGATCGTCCCGTCGGGACCCGCCTTGTGGAACGGGCTGGTCGTCGGACCCAGCGGCGCCAGCGACGCAGTGTCCTGCAGCACCGTGTTGAAGGCACGTTCGACCCGGCGGATGGCCCAGTCGAAGTCGCCTGCATCGCGCCGCGCCTCGACGCCATTGCCGTCGGTATAGTCGGCAATCACGCGCAGCCCGATCTTCTCCATCATGGCGATGATGCCGTCCGACAGCGTCGTATCGGTGCCCGCCGCGTTGGACGCGAGGAGCGCGATCTCGACATTGGCGCCGTCCGGATAGTTGACGAGGCCGTCGCCGTCGCTGTCCTTGAGGCCCGCCGCCTCGAGATAGGCCTTCGCCTGCTCGACCGAGAACGGATAGTAGATGGTCGAGTCCTGGTTGTAGTAGGTCGTATCCGGATAGAGGCCACCCGGATAGATCGCCATGAACGGCCCCTTGACCATCGAGTCGCCGAGCAGCACGCGGTCGAGCCCGGTGGTCACCGCCTTGCGGAAGTTGAGGTCGCGGTTGAGCAGGCGGTTGGCCTGCTGCCGCTCGTCCGGATCGCCCCAGCCGGTCGAGCCGTAGTTGAACTCGAGCGAGTAGCCCAGGATGCGCGGACCGAATTCGAGCCGCGCCGGAGCGGTCGGTTCGGCGGCGCGGCGGAGCGCCTCGACATAGTTCTGCGTCTCTTCGAGGTTCGACCAGTCGCCCGAGCCGGCGACGGCCTGGATCGTACGGTCGGGCCAGGTCGGAGCTTGTACTGCACCTCGTCGAGATAGGGCAGCTGGTTGCCCTGGTCGTCGACCTTCCAGTAGTAGGGATTGCGGCGCAGCACGATGATCTCGTCCGGCCGGTAGGCCGCCGGCACCCACGCCCCCATGCCCGGGAAGTTCTTATAGTCGGCCGGGAAGGCGTTCTTGTATTCCTCGTAGGTATTGTCGGCGTTGTATTTGGGATGCTGCGGCTTCATGACGTGGCTGGGCAGCGGGCAGAACTTGCCGAACGCCATCTCGTACAGCACGCCCTCCGGCCGTACATCCTTGAACGTGAAGCGGATCGTGTAGGCGTCGAGCGCCTCGAGCGTCGTACCCACGCCGAAGGTGTCAGGCGTCGCACCCCCCTGCGGGGCGATGTTGCTGTCCATCAGATGGTCGTTCCAGTAGAACATCACATCGTCCGCGTCGAACGGATCGCCGTCGGACCACTTGGCGCCCTCGATCAGGTGCATCGTGAGCTGGTGCCCGTCCTCGGACCACTCCCAGCTCTTGGCGAGGTTGGGCAGCGGCGCGAGCTCGTCGGCCCGGACCTCGAACAGCGGGCCGGTACGGGTGAGGCACTCCCACATGCCGTATTCGACGCCGCCCCAGCCCTGGTTCTGGCCGGCGATCCAGTTCCAGCCCTCGGGCCGCCCGCCGATGACGTGGCGCATCACGTCGCCATAGACGCCGGTGCCGTCCTTCATCGTCGCCGTCTTGAAGATCAGCGGTTCCTTGGGCAGGCGCTCGGCGACCGGCGGCAGCTTGCCGGTGTTGACGAACTCCTCGGTCACCCAGGCGGGTTCATGGTAGGCGGCGAGGGTGCCGAACGCGTAGATGTCGGTGGGGCCGACGAAATTGATCTCGCCGCGCGCCTCGAATTTGGGTGGGTCGGGAACGACGGTTGGCGTAACCATCTGCGCCAAGGCGGCGGCGCCCGAAACGCTCACCAGCAGAGCCGCCACCGGAATGGCGTGTACGTGTTTAGGCATTTTCTCTCCCCTGCTATGGATGCGAAACAACTCGCGCCGGAAACAGGCCTCCTACCTGTTTCCGAACCTTCCACGCCGGCAAAACGTAGCGCTTGCCCTCCTGCCAACAATCCCATTATCTTACAAATCAGTTCCGGGTTCTAAAGATGGTTGTGCAGATGGCGAATACCGTTCTACAGCGCGCTCCCACGGCGGCCAAGAAGCCCCCCGTGCCCCGGCCGGACCGGCGTTTCTACGCGCAGACCCAGGCCTTCGGCCGCTTCGGCATCCGCTGGTTCGACACCCAGATCATGCCCAAGGAGCATTTCCACGGCCATATCGAGCTCAACTGGCTCACCGCCGGAGACATGGACTATGTCATTGATGGGCATGAGGTTTTGGTGCCGTCGCAGCGACTCGTAATGTTCTGGGCCGGCATCCCGCACCGCACGCTCGATGTGCGCCGCGGTCCCGGTGGCGAAAGCAAGCAGTGCAATGTCTACCTGCCGCTCGATACCTTCCTGCACATGCCCAATCTGGGCAAGCTTACTGACACAATGATGGGCGGCGGCGTCGTTGCCTTGCCGCCCGGAACGATCAGCACCGAGATCCTCGAGCGCTGGTACGACGACTATCGCAGCGGCAATGCCGAGCGCGGCGATCTGCTGCGCGCCGAGATCGCCATCATGCTGCGCCGCGCCTCGCTGACCGGCTGGGACGAGCTGCTGCCGCCCTGGATCGAAGCGGTGACCCCCACGACGAAATCGGCCACGCCGCTGCGCTACGTGGTGGCGATGATCAAGCACATCCTCGAGCATCTCAACGATCCGCTGCGCTCGCAGGACATCGCCTCCGTCGTCGGACTGCACCCCAATTACGCGCTCAATCTCTTCACCTCGGTGATGAACGTCTCGCTGCACAAATTCGTGGTGCGGATGCGCCTCATCCGCGCCCGCGCGTTGCTGTTTGAGGGCAATCTGTCGATCGAGAATGTCGCCTATTCGAGCGGCTTCACCGCACTCAGTCAGTTCTACGAGCAGTTCCGCAACGCTTACGGCATCACGCCGCACGAAATGCGCGCGCACTATCTGCACCAGCAATAGGCCTCTTGCCAAAACGGCGTTTCACAGTGTTGAGTGCGGATCGCCCGGAGCGATGGCATGAGCGATCCCGTCCTGTTCTTTCTCGCCGTCCTGACGATCCTTGCGACGCCGGGACCGACGAACACGCTGATGGCGACCGCCGGCGCGACGCGTGGGCTGGCGGGGTCGCTGCGCCTGCTGCTGGCGGAGATCGGCGGCTATCTTCTTGCGATCTTTGCCATCCACTTCGCGCTCGGGCAGGTCGTCGGCGACCACCCCGTCATCGGGAGCGGGCTCAAGATCGCGGTGGCGGCCTATCTCGTCTGGCTGGCGGTCAAGCTCTGGCGCCGTCCCCTCATTCTCGACGCCGGGGCGCAGGCGGTGAGCTTTGCCAATGTGTTCGTCACGACGCTGCTCAATCCCAAGGCGCTGGTCTTTGCGCTGACCGTGCTGCCCTGGCAGTCGCCGGCGCTCGGCTGGTACGTCGCGGCGTTTGCGGCAACGGTGGTTGCCGCGGGCGGCGGCTGGATTGCGCTGGGGAGCACGCTGCGCGGCGCCATGGGCTCCCGGGCCGGCTACCTGCCGCGTATCGCCGCCGTTGCCCTGCTCGCCTTCGCCGGCCTGGTGCTGCGCGCCGCCCTTTAGCCGTCGGCGAAGCGCTAGCCCTTCGTGCTGCCGGCGGCGAGGCCGGAGATCAGGGATTTCTGCAGTAGGAAGCCGACGACCACCGGGGGCAGTGCGGCAAGCACGCCCACCGCCGAGATCAGGCCATAGTCCGTCATCCGGCCCGAGGCGAAGTCGCCGATCGCCACCGGCAGCGTCTTGGCGCGCAGATCGTTGGTGTAGAGCAGGGCGTAGAAGAACTCGTCCCAGGCGAGCAGCAGCGCGAACAGCGTCGCCGAGCCGAGCGCCGCGACGGCGACCGGCAGCACGACGTGCCGGATCACGCCGAGCACCGAGGCGCCGTCGATGCGCGCCGCTTCGTCGATGTCGACCGGCACGGCGTCGAAGCCCGATTTGAGCAGCCAGGTGACGAACGGCAGCAGGATCGTGCAGTAGACGATGATCAGCGCGATGGTGGTGTTGAGCAGGCCGAGCGCCGAGAACACCATGTAGAGCGGCAGAATCAGCGCCACCGGCGGCAGCATGTAGGTAACGATCACGCCATAGAGCAGCCCCATCTTGCCGAAGCGCGAGAAGCTGTAGGCGGCGGGAATGCCGGCCAGCAGCGCAATCGCCGTCGCCCCGAACGCCACCGTCAGGGAGTTGCGCATGGCGCTGAGGAAGGCGAGCCCCTGCGAGCCCGGCTCGAGCGAAAACAGGCGGGCATAGCGGCTGAGGTCGAGGGCATCGGGCAGCCAGCGCAGCGGCAGCTCGGTGAGCTGTCGCGCCGGCACGATGCTCATCACCACCAGCCAGAACACCGGCGCCACGATGCTGATGACGAGCAGCACCACGCACATGTAGATCAGGGCGCTCAGCCACCAGGGCCGTCTCATGCCGTCCTCCCCTGGCGGCGCAGCATCAGGATGTAGAGCCCGATCAGCACGCCCGAGATGGCCGTCACCGTCAGCGCATAGGCGGCGCCGCTGCCGGCGCGCAGATAGCTGAACGATTCCTGGTACACGAAAAAGCTGGCGGTCTTGGTCTTGTCCGCCGGCCCGCCGCGCGTCATCACATAGATGATGTCGAACACCTTGAAGGCCTCGATCGAGCGCAGCACCAGCGCCACGCTCAAGGCGCCGAGGATGCCAGGCAGCGTCACATACCAGAAGCGGCGGAAGACGCCCGCCCCGTCGATCGCCGCCGCTTCGTAGAGGTCGCGCGGCACGGTCTGCAGCGCGCCCAGCACGATGAGCGCGATCAGCGGATAGTTCTTCCACACATCGGCCAGGATGATCGCGTTCATCGCGGTCTTGGGGTCGCCCAGCCACGACCGGTAGTCGGCGATGAGGCCGATCTGGGTGAGCAGGGCGTTGAGCGCGCCGAAATCGGGGTTGTAGATCAGCCGCCACATCATGGCGTTGACGATGGTCGGCAGCGCCCAGGGCAGGATCAGCAGGGCCCGTACCAGCGTGCGGCCCTTGAACGGCTGGTTGAGCAGCAGCGCGACGAGAACGCCGAGCACGACCTCGATGCCCACCGAGACCAGGGAGAAATAGAACGTCGCCCCGAGCGCGGCGCGGAACTTCCGGTCGCCGGCGATGTAGGCGAAATTGTCGAACCACACGAAGTGGCCGTCATACCCGCGGCCGGTGAGGCCGATATCGGTGAAGGCGAGCCACAGCGTGTTCGCCAGCGGAAAGCCGGTGACCACGAGCATGATCGCCAGCATCGGCAGAAGCAGGAGCCACGACACGCGCGCATTCGTTGCCGACAGCATGCCGTCGCGGCTCCCGCTGGGTCTGTTCGCCGAACCTTAGCGCAGGTTCGACGCTTCGTCGCTGGCCGCCTGCATCGCCGCAGCCGGATCTTCGCCGCCCACCAGCACCTGGTGCAGCGCATTCTGGAGGATCGCCGAGACCTCGTTATAGGTCGACGTCACCGGGCGGTTCGAGATGATGGCGATCGAGGTCTTGGCCGCCGCCACCAGTTGCTCCTGGCCCGCCGCCACCGCCGGGTCGTCATAGGACGACTTCCAGATCGGCAGGCTGAGCTTGGCATATTTGTTCTGCACCGCCTGGCTGGTCATATAGGTGATGAGCTTCCACGCCTCGTCGGGATGCGCGGCGTTGGACGGAATGCCAAGCCCCATCGAGCCGTTGATCGCGGAATTGGCCGCACCGCCCTCGGCACCGGGCGCGGGCGCGATACCCACCTGTCCGGCGATCGAGGTTTCATCGCCCGGCGTATTCGCCAGGTTGAACATATAGGCCCAGTTGAGCGCGAACGCCGCTTCGCCGGCCGAAAAGACCTTGCGCACGTCCTCCTCGAAGTACTCGGTCGAGCTCGGATTGGTCAGTCCGCTCGCCAGGGTGTCCTTCATGAACTGCACCGCCTTGAGCGACTCGGGCGAAGCGAAGGCCGGCTTGTTGTCGGCATCGAAGAAATTCGCCTTGTAGGCGGCCATCAGCGTTCCGTAGTCGCAGATGATCGTTTCCGCCTGGGCCCAGTCGGCGACGATGGGGTACTCGACGAGCCCGGCATCCTTGATCTTCTGCGCCGCCGCCAGCAGTTCCTCGAACGTCGCGGGCGGCGCGTCGATCCCGGCCTTGGCCAGCATGTCCTTGTTGTAGAACAGGTACTTGGTGTCGAGAATCCACGGCATGCCCCATTTCCTGCCGTCATAGAGCGCCGTCGCCCAGGCGCCGTCGAAGACCTGGTCGTTGACCTCGGCAGGCACCCGCGCCGTGACCTCCTGGAGGAAGCCCTTGCTGGCGAACTCGGCGAGATAAGGCACGTCGTAGAGCGCCACGTCATAGCCGCCACCGCCGGCGCTCGAGGACGCGACGAGCTTGTCGTGCAGGGCTTCGCTGGCGACGAATTCGGGGTTCACCTTGATCCCCGGATTGGCCGCTTCGAAGTCGGCGATCATGCTGCGCACATCCGCTTCGCTATAGGCCGCCTGCGACATGAACAGCGCGTTGACCGTCACGTCCTGCGCCAGCGCCGCGGCGGTCGACAGAGTACCCAGCGCGACCGCGAGGGCAAATCCATAGGCGTATCTGAACATCGTTGAAAACCTCCCTGAGCGGCAGGCGGCGACCCTCCCGTAAGACCCGCCTGCACGAGCTCATGTTGACTCATTTATCAGACAATTGCTAGAGGGGCACGCCGCCATCGGGGATCTCCATCCGGGATGGTGGCCATCAGGGAGGGAGGAATAGAATGAGGTTCGCATCGAAAATCGCGGCGGCTGCAAGCGGGGCGCTGCTGCTCGTCGCGTTGCCGGTCGGGGCCCAGGCACAGAGCAAGCTCGACGAGGTCCTGGCGCGCGGCCATCTGATCGTTGGCACGGGTTCCACCAATGCCCCATGGCACTTCAAGGGGGAGGGCGATGTCCTGCAGGGGTTCGACATCGACATCGCCAAGATCGTCGCCAAGGGGCTGTTCGACGATCCCGAGAAGGTCGAGTTCGTGCTGCAGGCATCGGACGCGCGCATCCCCAATGTGGTGACCGACAAGGTCGACATCACCTGCCAGTTCATGACTGTCACCGCCGCCCGCGCGCAGCAGATCGCCGTGACGATTCCCTACTATCGCGAGGGCGTCGGCCTGATGCTGCCCGCCGGTTCGCAATATGCCGACTACGCCGCTCTCAAGGCCGCCGGCTCCGCCGTCACCATCTCCGTGCTGCAGAACGTCTATGCCGAGGAGCTCGTCCACCAGGCGCTACCCGAAGCCAGGGTCGACCAGTACGACGCGCAGGATCTGATCTATCAGGCGCTCGATGCCGGCCGCGCCGATGCCGCCGTCACCGACCAGTCGTCGATCGCCTGGCTGCTGGTGCAGCAGCCCGGCAAGTACAAGGACGGGGGCTATGGCTGGAGCCCGCAGACCTACGCCTGCGCCGTCAAGCGCGGCGACCAGGAGTGGCTCAACTTCGTCAACACCGCGCTGCACGAGGCGATGACCGGCGTCGAGTTCAACGCCTATGCCGCGTCCTTCAAGAAGTGGTTCGGCGTCGACCTGCCGCCGCCCAGCATCGGCTTCCCGGTCGAGTTCAAGTAACTGCACAATCGATGGAGCGGTCTCGTGCCGCTCCATCCCTGCCACGGGATGCTCCGCCTTGGGCTACACCCTCAACTTCGCCGCTGTGTGGCGCGACATCGACCTGCTCTGGGCCGGCCTCGCCATGGGCCTGCTGCTGGCGCTGGCGTCCATCGTGGTCGGCGCCGTTCTCGGTCTGCTGCTGAGCTTTGTGCTGATCTCGAAGTCCCGCGCCCGGCCACTGGCCGCGGCCTATGTCAGCGTCTTTCGCAACACGCCGCTGCTGGTGCTCGTGCTCTTCACCTATTTCGCGCTGCCGCAGCTCGGCATCCGCCTGGGCAAGATCGAGAGCTTCGTTGCGACGCTGTCGCTCTACGCCGGCGCCTATCTCGCCGAAGTGTTCCGCGGCGCGCTGCTGTCCGTCCCCGCCGGGCTGAGCGAGGCCGGGCTGTCGCTGGGGCTCCGGCCCTGGCAGACGCGGCTGCTCATCGTCGTTCCGGTGATGCTGCGGACCGCGCTGCCGTCGCTGTCGAGCACCTTCATTTCGCTGTTCAAGGACACCTCGCTCGCCGCCGCCATCGCGGTCCCCGAGCTCACCTATTACGCCCGCAAGATCAACAATGAGAGCTTCCGCGTCATCGAGGTCTGGCTCGTGGCGAGCCTGTTCTATGTCGCGACCTGCGTGCTGCTTGCCATGCTCCTCCGCCTGTTCGAGCGGCGACTGGCGCTGCCGAAATGAGCGCTGCGCAAGCCTTCTTCGACGTGTTGTGGGGCGCGCGCATGGCGCTGCTGGGCGGTCTCGCGACGACGGTGCTCGTTTCGCTGCTGGCGGTACTCGCCGGCACGCTGCTGGGCGTGGTGGTTGGCCTCGTGCTGAGCTATCTGCGCGGCCCGCTCAACTGGCTGGTGCGGCTCTATGTCGACTTCATCCGCGGCACGCCGGTGCTCGTTCTGATCCTCGCGAGCTTCTACGTGCTGGGCACGGTGGGCTGGAAGCTCAACGCTCTGCAGGCCGGCGTGCTGGCGCTCGCCATCTTCTGCTCGAGCCATGTCGGCGAGATCGTGCGTGGCGCGCTCGGCGCTGTCCCCAGAGGGCAGACGGAGGCGGCGCGGACGCTCGGTCTCAGCTTCCCGCTCACCTTCGCGCTCATCTTGCTGCCGCAGGCCGCACGCATCGCCTTGCCCGCCTGGGTCAATACGGCCGCCGAGATCGTCAAGGCCTCGACGCTGCTCTCGATCGTCGGCGTCGCCGAACTGCTGCTCGCGACGCAAGAGGTCATCGCCCGCAGCTTCATGGGGCTGCCGTTCTACGTCTTCGCCGGCGCCGTCTACTTCGCCGTCAATTTCGCCATCGAACGCCTCGGCAAGGCGCTCGAGCGGCGGCTCGCCACCGACACAACTCAATAGGAGGAAGCATTGAGCATTGTTCGTTACGGCACCGGGGGGAAGGGCGCGGGTGGCCAGCCGCTGCCGTTTGCGCGTGCCGTCAAGGCCGATGGTTGGCTGCATGTGTCTGGCCAGGTGGGCATGGAGAATGGCGAGATCGTGACGGGCGGGCTGATTGCCGAGACGCACCGGGCGATCCAGAACCTGATCGCGATCCTGTCGGAGGCCGGCTACGGCGTCGAGGACGTGGTGCGGTGCGGCGTGTGGCTGGACGATCCGCGCGACTTCTGGACGTTCAACAAGATCTACGCCGAGTATTTCGGCGCTGCGCCGCCGGCCCGGGCCTGCGTGCAGTCGGCCATGATGGTGGACTGCAAGATCGAGATCGACTGCGTCGCCTACAAGCCTGCCTGATCCGCCCGCCGAGCCGCGCTTGACGCTGGCAAATGAATTATCATATAAACCGATAAATACCGGAAAGAACGCAAGGGAGGGTGTCATGTCCATTCACCGGTTGATCGTGAAGTCTGCGGCGCTGCTGACGGCGGGAATAGCCATCGGCGCATTGCTGGCGGGCGCCGCGGCCGCGCAGCAGAAGCTGAGCTTCCTTGCGGCCGAATACAGCGCCAAGACGCTGCCCTTCTGGGAGCAGGTCGTGGCCGATTTCGAAGCCGCCAATCCCGATATCGATGTGACGCTCGAAGTGGTGGGCTGGAACACCATCCACGACCTCACCGCCCAGCGCATCGCCGCCGGCACCATGCCCGACCTCGTCAACACCGCGACCATCTGGGTGCCCGAATGGGTCGACGCCGCCGCCATCCGCCCGCTTGGCGACGACCTCGTCGATGCCACGCTCAGGGCCGACTTCGTCCCCGCGCTGTTCGACAAGGGCGCCGTCTACAATGGCGAGAACTGGGGCCTGCCCATCGCCGCCGCGGCGCGCGCCATCCTGCTCAACAAGGGGCTTCTCGCGCAGGCGGGTTTCGATCCCGACGCGCCCATCGCCACCTGGGACGACTATCGCAGTATCATCGTGGGCGTGAAGGAAAAGACCGGCGCCTTCGGCTATGCCTTCGACGCCAAGGGCGTCCGCGCCTTCCGCGACTTCGGCTACTACCTGCTCAACAATGGCGGCACGTTCTTTGCCGCCGACGGCAGGGCCGCCTTCAACAGTCCGGAAGGCGTCGAGGCGCTGCAGTTCCTCGTCGATCTCGTCAAGGCCGGCGCCGTGCCCGATCCACTCGGCACCACGCTCGAGGACTACCAGCCCATGTACGAAGCGGGCCGCGTGGCGACGATGATCAACGGCAATTTCGCCATCGCCGGCATCAAGGCCAATGCGCCCGGCCTCGAGATCGCCGTCGCCGCCGTGCCGGTGAAAACCGCTGGCCAGACGCCCGTGACCTGGGGCGTCACCGACACGCTCGTCATCGGCAAGGCCGCGCCGGTCGAGGCGAGCCGCAAGTTCATTGCGCATATCTTCTCGACCGCGGTGCGCAACCAGTTCGACGAGGCCGAGGGCATGCTGCCCGTGCTGCTCTCGCAGGCCGGCAACCCGGCCTTCACCGGCGATCCCAACATCAAGGCCTTCATCGACATGCTGCCCACCAGCCAGTTCGATCCGTTCCATCCGCAATATGCGCAGATGCAGGAGCTGGTGAAGACCGCGATGCAGTCGGCCATCACCGGCGCCGCCTCGCCCAAGGACGCGCTCGACAAGGCGGCCGCCGATTTCAATGCCCTGGTCAAGTAGGGTCCTCTCCTGACCAGGCCTGAGTGGCGGAGACTCCCGGCTCCGCCACTCGCTCTTCCGGATCGACCGATGGTCTCGCTGACACCCCATCCGCTGGCAGTCCCCGCGCTCGGTCCGCCCGCGCGTATCGCCGATCCCATGACGATCGCGCCGCGGCGTCGGCCTACCTTGCGCCCGCCTTCGCGCTTGTCGCCATCTTCATCTGCCTGCCCATCGCGCTCACGCTGTGGATGTCGCTCAACGAGGTCGACCAGTTCGGCCGCTTCGGCGGCTTCGTCGGTCTTGGGCACTACCTCGCGCTGTTCTCCGATCCGCAGTTCATCGCCGCCGCGTGGCGCACCGTGATCTGGACCGTCAGCATCGTCGCCGCCACCACCGTGATCGCCCTGTTCCTCGCCGTCGTGCTGCAGCAGAAGTTCCGCGGCCGGGCGCTGGTGCGGGGCCTCCTGCTCCTGCCCTGGGCCACCGGTCTCGTCATCGTCAGCCTGCTCTGGCGCTGGATGGCGCATCCCGATTTCGGCGCCATCGGCCGTGTGGTGAACGCCATCGGGTTCCCGGCGCTGCGCGTCGAGTGGCTGGGCAATCCCGCGCTCGCCTTCCCGCTGATGATCTGGGTGGGCATCTGGGCGTCGATCCCGTTCACCACGCTGGTGCTCGCCGCCGGCATCCAGTCGATCGACACCGATCTCTACGAAGCCGCGACGCTCGACGGCGCGAGCCAGTGGCGGCTGTTCCGCGACATCACGCTGCCGCAGCTTCGTCCGGTGCTCGCCGTGTCGATCCTGCTCAACGTGATCTTCGTGTTCAATTCCTTCCCCATCATCTGGGTGATGACGGAGGGCGGCCCGGCGGGCGCCACCGACACGCTGATCACCTTCCTCTATCGCAAGGGCTTCCGCTTCTACGATATGGGCGCCGCCTCGGCGACCTCGGTGGTGGTCTTCGCGATCCTCCTCGGCTTTGCCATCCTTCACACGCGCATCATGTGGCGGAACGTGCTCCGATGATCGATGTCACCTATCTGCGCGAAGGGCTGCCCACCCGGCTCATGCGCTTCGGCCTCCTCGCCCTCATCCTGGTGCTGCTGCTGTTCCCCTTCATCGAGATGCTGTCGACGGCGCTGAAGCCACGCAGCACGCTCTATGCCTGGCCGCCGGCCTGGTTTCCCGCCGTGCCGGCATGGGGCAATTTCCTTGCGATCTGGAGCGACGTGCCGCTGGCGCTCTACTTCTGGAACTCGTTCGTCATCGCCGGCGGCGCCACCGCGCTCGCTACCCTTGTCGGCCTGCCGGCGGGCTATGCGTTGGCGCGCTTCCGCTTTCCCGGCCGGCAATTGTTCCTCTACTTCATCATCGGCACGCAGATGTTCTCGCCCGTCGTCCTGCTGCTCGCTTTGTTCCTGATGCTCAACGCCATGGCGCTGCTCAACACCCATGTCGCGCTGATCGTGGTGAACGCCGCCGTCGCCTTGCCCTTCACCATCTGGATGATGACGGCCTATTTCTCCTCCGTACCCGCCGAGATCGAGGAAGCCGCCATCCTCGACGGGGCGGGGCGGTTCCGCATCCTTGTCGACCACTTCCTGCCCATTGCCGCGCCAGGCATCGCCACGGCGATGACCTTCTCGTTCGTCAACGCATGGAACGAGTTCCTGCTGGCGCTGACCTTCCTCAGCGACGCGAAGCTGCGGCCGTTGACCACGGGCATCTACAGCTTCGTCGGTCGCTACGAGATTCAGTGGCACCTGCTGCTCGCGGCATCGCTGGTCGCGATCGTGCCCGTTTTCCTCGGCTTCCTGCTGATGCAGCGCCAGCTCGTGGCCGGTCTTGCGGCGGGCGGCGTGAAGTAGCTAGGCGGTTTCCCGCGAACTGCGCTTGGTTCGCGGCCGCGTCTCGTGCTCGAGGAAATCGCGCGTGCCGGTCAGCAACTGGTCCATGGCCTTGCGTGCTGCCTCGGGCTTCCGCTTCTTGATCGCGATCAGCACGTCCTTGTGCTTGGAGAGGAACACGGTGAACGGATCGCGGGAGATCCGGTAGGCGACCAGCAGGCCGACGCCGATCAGGCTCGCCATCTGGTGCAGCAGCGGATTGTGCGCCGCCGCGAGGATCTCGCGATGGAAAGCGAGGTCCGCCTCGATCGCTTCGTCCGACCCGTTCTTGGCCGTCTCCATCAGCTCGTAGGCCGTCTCCATCGCCGCGATCTCGGCTTCGCTGCCGCGCTGCGCCGCGAGCGAGGCTGCCTCGGGCTCGATCATGCGGCGGATCTCGAACAGCTCGCGGAAGAAGGCCTCGGGCGGCATCGCGGTGTAGCGCCATTCGAGCACATCGGTGTCGAACAGGTTCCAGCGCGATTCCGGCAGCACGCGGATACCGGTACGGGTGCGCGATTCGAGCAGCCCCTTGGCCGCCAGCGACTTCACCACCTCGCGGATCACCGACCGGCTGGCGCCGAATTCCTGGCCGAGTTCGGCCTCGATCGGGAAGGGATCTCCGGGCTTGATGTCGCCCCGCACGATGCGGGTTCCCAGTTCATCCGCCACATGGGCGAACAGATTACGTTTTTGGCTACCGCCGAGAAGCTTACGAGGCTGCATAGTTGTCATGGCGATAGCAATATCGGGGCTTTTTGGATTGACAAGCTGCGATCTTATTTATCATATAATAAGAAAATCACAACTGAGCATGAGGAACGGGCGGTGGAAAGCGGCAGGCAGGCGGTGCAGGAGGGGGCGGATACAGTCGTGCTGTCGATGGGCGGCATCTCCAAGCGCTACCCCGGCGTCGTCGCGCTCGACGACGTCGCGCTCACGCTCCGGCGTGGTGAGGTCCATGGCCTGGTGAGCGAAAACGGCGCCGGAAAATCGACGCTCATCAAGATTCTGGCCGGCGCGATCCACGCCGATAGCGGCGAGATCGTCATCGCCGGCCGCGCCGTCGATCACCCCACCCCGGCCGAGATGCACGACTACGGCATCGCCGTCATCTACCAGGAGCTGATGCTGGCGCCGCATCTCACGGTGGCCGAGAATCTGTTCCTTGGACGGCTCCCCCGCGGACCGCTTGGCATCATCGACTGGCGCGCGGCACACCGGCAGGCCGGCGAGCTCATGGACCGGCTCGGTTTCCGTGTCGATCCTGCCGCCCGTCTCGACCAGCTCAGCGTGGCACAGCGGCAGATGGTCGAGATCGCGTCGGCCCTCTCGCGCAATGCCCGCATCGTCGTGCTCGATGAGCCCTCCGCGGTGCTCGGCGGGTCCGAGCTCGAGCGGCTGTTCGAGATTATCCGCCGCCTCTCGGCGCAGGGCGTGAGCTTCATCTACATCTCGCACCGGCTGAGCGAGGTCTTCGCCATCTGCGACAATGTCACGGTGCTGCGCGACGGCCGTCGGGTCGGCAGCCGTCCCATCGGCGAGGTCGATCCGGAGAGCCTGATCTCCATGATGGTGGGGCGCACCCTGGCCGACATCTATCCGGCGCGTCGCCGCGGCATCGGTGCTCCGGTCCTGTCCGTGCGCGGCCTCAATCGCCCGCGTGTTCTGCACGGCATCGACCTCGATGTGCGGGCCGGGGAGATTCTGGGCATTTGTGGCCTCGCCGGTTCGGGGCGCACCGAGCTGCTGCGCGCCCTGATGGGCGCCGACCGCGCCGCCGCGAGCACCTACACGCTGCGCGGCCGCGAGCGCCGCATCGCAACGCCCGCCGCGGCCATCCGCGAGCGCATGTGCCTGTTGCCGGAGGACCGCAAGACCCAGGGCTGCTTCCTGCCGCAGAGCGTCGCCTTCAACATGACGATCGCGCGCCTCGGCAAGATCAGCCGCGGGGGAATGCTGAGCCACGCCACCGAGCGACGGATCGCGACCCGCCTCGTACAGCGGCTCAAGGTCCGCACCCCGGGCCCCGATGCGCTCGTGCACCAGCTTTCGGGCGGCAACCAGCAGAAATGTCTCATCGCCCGCAGCCTCAATGCCGAATGCGATATCCTGCTGATCGACGAGCCCACACGCGGCGTCGATGTCGGCGCCAAGCGCGAGATCTACGAACTGCTCGCGCAGCTCGCCGACGAGGAGCACGCCGCCATCGTCATGGTCTCGTCCGAGCTGCCCGAAATCCTCGGCCTCTCCGATCGCATCCTGGTGATGCGCGACGGCCGCATCGCCGGCCGTTTCGAGCGCGACGAGGCCACCGAGGAAAAGCTCATGGCGGCGGCTATCGGCGCTGGCCGTCCGGCGCGGGAGGAGGCTGTCCATGCGGCGCTATGATCACTTCATCGGCGGCGCGTCCTGCGTCCCCTCGAGCGGCAAGCTGATCGACCGCTTCTCGCCCGCCACGGGCGCCCTTGTCGCGGTCTTCGCCGCGGGGAACGCCCGCGACGTCGATACCGCCGTGCTCGCGGCGCGCACCGCCTTCGACGAGGGCCCGTGGTCGCGGCTGAGCGGCATCGACCGCTCGCGCCTGCTGCGCGCCTTTGCCGAGCTGATGCTCGCCAATCTTGGGCGGCTCGCCCAGATCGAATCCGACGAGGTCGGCAAGCCCATTCGCTATGCCCGCAAGGATATCGAGGGCGGTGCCAAGGTCGTCCACTACGCCGCGGGCCTTGCCGCCGATCTCCACGGCATTGCCTATCCGTCCCTGAGGCCGGGACAGACCGGTCTCGTCATGCGTGAGCCGGCCGGCGTGGTGGGCGCCATCATCCCGTGGAACTTCCCGGCCTTCGTGTTCTGCCACAAGGTGCCGTTCGCGCTCGCCGCGGGCTGTACCGTGGTGGTCAAGCCCTCCGAGTTCACTTCGGGTACCGCGCTCGAGTTGGCGCGGCTCGCTCTTGAGGCCGGCATCCCGCCCGGCGTCGTCAACGTCGTCACCGGCTACGGCGCCGAGGCAGGCGACGCCCTCGTCAGTCATCCCGGCGTCGACATGGTGAGCTTCACCGGCTCCACCGCTACCGGCCGCAAGGTGATGCAGGCGGCTATCGCCACCACCAAGCGCGTGTCGCTCGAACTGGGCGGCAAAGGCGCCAATATCGTCTTCGCCGACGCCGATATCGACGATGCGCTCGACGGCACGCTCTTCGGGGTCTTCCACAATTCCGGCCAGGTCTGCAGCGCCGGCACGCGCCTCATCATCGACGAGGCGATCGCCGACGGCTTCCTCGCGCGGCTGAAGCAGGCAATCGGCGGCATCCGCATCGGCGATCCGGCCGATGAAGCAACCGACATGGGCTCGCTCATTCATGCTCCGGCGCTCGATCGGGTCCGTGCCTATGTCGACGGCAGCGCGGCCGAGGGCGTCGTCACCTATGCCGGCGGTCATCGCTTGAGCGGCGGGCTCTACGACAAGGGCAGCTTCTTCGCACCCACCATACTCGACCGCGTCACCCCCTTCGTGCGCGCGCACCGCGAGGAAATCTTCGGGCCCGTGCTGACGGTCACCCGCTTCCGCTCCACCGAGGAAGCCGTCGCGCTCGCCAACGACACCAGCTACGGCCTCGCCAATGCGCTGTGGAGCCGCGACCTCGACAAGGTGATGGGCGTTTCTGCGGCCCTGCGCAGCGGCGTCGTGTGGGTCAACACCACGCTCGACGGCTCGCCGCAGATGCCCTTCGGCGGCCGCCAGCAATCTGGCTTCGGCCGCGAGTTCGGCCGCGCCGGGCTCGAAGAATTCACCGAGATCAAATCGATCTTCCTCTCCACCGGCCGTCGCGCGCCGGAATTCTATGGACGCACGCCATGACCGACCATGCCGCCCGCTCGGCCTCGCCGCCGGCACCGACCCTGCTGTCCCGCCTCAGGCGTCTGGGCGCGCTCCGCGCCTCCGGCCTCATCTGGGTGCTGCTGCTCATGATCATCGTCGCGGTGATCTACAAGCCCACCTTCATCAATCCGTCCAACCTCGTCAGCGTCGCCCGGCAAACCGCTCTCTTCGGCATCGTCGCCATCGGCATGACGATGGTGATCCTCACCGCCGGCATCGATCTGAGCGTCGGCTCGATCGTCGCGGTGGCCGGCGTTGTCTGCGCCACCATGCTCGATGCGGGCATGCCGATCTGGTCGGTGGTCATCGTCGGCCTGCTGATCGGCGCGACGCTGGGGGCCATCAACGGCATCGTCATCGTCATCGGCCGCGTGCCGCCCTTCATCATGACGCTGGGCATGATGGTCATCGGCCGCGGCCTCGCCATGACAATATCGGGCGGCCACCCCGTGCACTTCCGCGAAGCGGCGGAGTCGTTCGCCTGGCTGGGGCAGGGCTTCCTGCTCGGCCTGCCGGTGCCGGTGTGGGTGTTCCTGCTCGTCGCCGCCAGCGCCTTCTTCGTGCTGCGCTACACGCCCTTCGGCCGCAACATCTATGCGGTGGGGTCCAATCCGGAAGCCGCGCGGCTCTCGGGTATCAATGTCGGCGCCACCATCTTCGGCGTCTATCTGATCTCGGGCTTTCTCGCCGGCCTCACCGCCCTCGTGATGATCTCGCGCCTCACCGTCGGCGAGCCGGTGCTCGCCACCGGCCTCGAGCTCGAGGCCATCGCCATGACGGTCATCGGCGGCACCTCGCTGTTCGGCGGCGAGGGCGGCGTGATCGGCACGATCCTGGGCGCCGCCATCGTCACCGTGCTCGCCAACATGCTCAACCTGTTCGGCGTCTCGCCCTTCACCCAGCAGATCGTCAAAGGCTTCATCATCGTCGCCGCGGTGCTCTTCGAGACCTACCGGCGCAACCGCAATTCCGCGAAGTAGCGGAACGGACGGGACCGCAAAAACCCGTCACCATCAAGGAGGAACTAATGAACACTCTAGGTAGAACCGTGCTGGTCCTGACGGCCGCGGCCCTGCTCGCGGGTACCGCATCCGTCCCCACCATCGCGCAGGACAAGGTCAAGATCGGCTTCTCGCAGGGCACCATGGAAAGCTCGTGGCGCGTCAACATGGTCGAGCGCAACAAGAAGTGGTTCGACGAGAACATCGCCGACAAGGCCGAGCTGACAATCACCAATGCCGAGAACAATGCGAGCAAGCAGGTGACCGATGTCGAGGGCCTGCTCGCCTCGGGCATCGAGATCCTCGTGATCTCGCCCGTCACCGCCGATGCGCTCACCCCCGTGGTCAAGCAGGCCATGGATGCGGGCGTCAAGGTGCTCACCCTCGACCGCTCGGTCAATACGCCGGTGACCAGCCATATCGGCGCCGACAATATCCTCATCGGCAATACCGCCGGCAAGTTTGTGTGCGAGCTGCTGGGCGGCGAGGGGACCGTTGGCGAGATCCAGGGCGTCGCCGGCGCCTCGGCCACGGTGGACCGCCACGATGCCTTCAACGCCACCATCGCCAAGGAATGCCCCGGCGTGAAGGTGGTGGCCGACGGCATCGGCGACTATGTCCGCGAGCCGGCCATGCGCCTCACCGAAGACTGGATCCAGCGCTTCCCCGAAGGCGAGCTCGACGTGATCTACGCCCACAATGACGGCATGGCGCTCGGCGCCGTCGCCGCGCTCGAAGCCGCCGGCCGCCTCGACGACGTCAAGGTGGTGGGCATCGATGGAGAGGAAGCCGCCTACCAGGCCATCAAGGATGGCAAGATGGCCGCGACCTTCACCTACCACTTCGTCGCGCCCGAAGGCATGATGTACGCCTGGGACATCGCGCAGGGGAAGACGCTCGACGCCAAGATCGTCCTGCCCACCGCACAGATCGACGCCACCAATGTCGATGAGTTCCTCGGGACCGGCTTCTAGGTCATCCCGCAGTTTGCCCGTCCCCCCGGTCGGGCGGAACGGACGCAAAGCCCGAAATCGAAGGTTCCCTGTTCTCCCCTTCCACTCGGGTTTTGCGTCCGACTAATAATCATATTAAACGATAATACGAATCACCGGAGTAGCCCATGCGTGTCGAAGACCTCGATACCCCGTCCGTCGTCATCCATCTGGACCGGCTCGAGGCCAACATCGCACGCGTCCAGTCCATGGTCGATGCGCGCGGCATCGCCAACCGCCCGCACGTCAAGACCCACAAGATTCCTGCCGTCGGCCGGATGCAGATCGAGGCCGGCGCCGTCGGGCTCACCTGCCAGAAGCTGGGCGAGGTCGAGGCCTTCGTCCGCGCCGGCGTCTGCGACGATATCCTGCTCAGCTTCAACATCGTGGGCGAGCGCAAGACCGACCGGCTGATGGAACTGTCTGCATCGCTGCGCCGGCTTGCCGTCGTCGCCGACAACGAGGAGGTGATCGACGGCCTCGACGCCGCGGGGCGCCGCCACGGCCGCGACATCCCGCTGCTCATCGAGTGCGACACCGGCTTCGGCCGCAACGGCGCCACCACGCCCGAGCGCGTCCTCGAGCTCGCCCGCCACGCCGCGCGCAAGCCGAACATCCGGCTCGACGGCATCATGACCTTCCCCAATCAGGCACCGGCCACCAACAGCTTCGTCGAGCGGTCGCTGCACCTGCTCGAGGCCGCCGGCCTGCCCATCGCCATCATCTCGGGCGGCGGCACGTCGGCGCTGCTCACCATGGCCGACTTCCCGCTCATGACCGAGCATCGCGCCGGCACCTATGTCTATAACGACGTGATGATGATGGCCGCGGGTTTTGCCAGCCTCGACCAGTGCGCCATGCATGTGCGCACCACAGTCGTCTCCACCCCGACCGCTGATCGCGTCGTCGTCGACGCCGGCTCCAAGGTGCTCACCCATGAGCGCTATTACGTCGAGAATTTCGGTGCCGTCGTCGAATACCCCGACGCCATCGTCGAGCGCCTCTCGGAGGAGCACGGCGTCCTCGACGTCTCGCGCTCGGCCCGCAAGCCGAAAGTCGGCGAAGTGCTGAGCATCATCCCCAATCATTGCTGCGTCGTCTCCAATATGGTCGACGAGGTGTTCGGCGTTCGCGACGGCATCGTCGAAGTCGAATGGCCGGTCGCGGCGCGGGGTGCCACCAGATGAGGACATGACAATGAACGATCTTCCCAGCTTCGCTCTCGCGGGCAGGACCGCGCTCGTCACCGGTGCCGCGCGCGGCCTCGGCCGGGCCATCGCGCTGGCGCTTGCCAATGCCGGCGCCGATATCGCGCTCGGCCTGCGCGATCGGGCGAGCGCCGCCGATCTGGTCGCCGACATCGAAGCGATGGGTCGCCGTGCGTTCCCCCTGCAGATGGATGTGCGGAAGCTGCCCGAGGCCTACGCCGCGATCGATGCCGCCATCGGCGGACTCGGCGGCATCGACATCCTCGTCAACAATGTCGGCGGCGGCACCGAGGGGCCCATCGAGGACTTCACCGAGGCCGAGTTCGACGACACCATCACGCTCAACGTCAAGGCGAGCTTCTTCATTGCGCAGCGCGTCGCAAAGCACATGAGCGCCACCGGCAAAGGCGGCAGCATCGTCAATATGAGCTCGCAGGCCGGCTTCATCGCGCTCCCCAATGAGGCCATCTACTGCCTCTCCAAGGCGGCCGTCGCCCACATGACAAAATGCATGGCCGTCGAGTGGGGCAGGTACGGCATCACCGTCAACGCCGTCGCCCCCACCTTCATCGAGACCGATGGCACCGCCGATGCGCTCGGCCGCCCCGGCTTCCGCGACGACGTCGTCGAGCGCATCGCCGCGCTGCACCGCGTCGGCCAGCCGCGCGAGGTCAGCGGCGCCGTCGCCTTCCTCGTGTCCCCCGCCGCGTCGCTGATCACCGGCCAGACCCTCATCATCGACGGCGGCTGGACCGCTCGCTGACGGTAACGCTCAATAAATCTGTTTATATGATAAATAAGGAGAACGACGGAGGCTGCGATGATCAGGCGGATATGGGCGCGGATGCGGAGCATCAGGTTTCCGGCCCTCTCGCTGCGCTACAAGATCCTCGCGCCCTTCGCTGCTCTGCTGCTTCTCGCCATCGTCGCCGCCGCATGGATCTCCGCAACCGCGGTCCTCAGTTTCGGCCAGGCCAATATCGCCGTCGGCAATGCTCTCATCACCATCCACCACGCGCGCGAGATTCGGATCGCGTCGAACGAGGCGCGCACGCTTGTCGATCGCAATCTGCGCGGTGCCGCGCGGGACGATCTGAACGCGCTGTTTCTTGACCGCATGACGCGCCTCCAGGCCGCGGTCGATGGCCTCAAGGGCTCGGCCGCCGCCTACGCGCTGCGCGAGAAGGCGGCGCTGGTCGAGTTCACGGCGCGTGACTGGCAGCAGTTTGCCCGGGCCGCGCTGGGTCTTCCGTCGCGCGAAAGCAACGATCCCGTCACGCTCGACAGGCGCGCCGCCGAGCTCGACGCCGTCATCGCAGAGGTCGAGGCTATGGCCGACGCCGAGGCGCTCGACCGGCTCGCGGCGGAAGCGGCGGCCTTCCGCGCCGACCTCGTCGGCATCGCCGCTATCCTCGGCGGCGTCATGCTGCTCGCGGCGATCTCGGGCAGCATCAGCACCATCGGTACCACCAGTGCCCTGTTGCGCATGACGCGCCGCATGCGCGACCTCGCGTCCGGCGATCTCGCGGCGCCCATCGGCGGCCTCGCACGCCGCGACGAGGTGGGCGCGATGGCGCGTGCCCTGCAGGTGTTCCGCGATGCGCTGGACGAGCGGCGCGGCCTCGAAGCGGCGCGGCAGGAGTCGATGCACAGCCAGACCCGACGCGCCGAAGCCCTCGCCGGCTTCCAGCACGAGCTCGCCGACATTGTCGACCAGGCGGCAATGGGGGACTTCTCGCGCCGTCTCGACCTGTCCGCCGTGGGCAGCGAGTTCGGCGCCTTCGCCGACCGCGTCAACACGCTGCTCGAAACGGTCGCCGGCGGTATCGGCGAGACCGGCCGCGTGCTTGCGGCTCTGGCCGAGGCGGACCTCACTCATCGCGTCGAAGGCGACTATGACGGCGTTTTTGACGACCTCAAGGCGAGCACCAACGCCGTCGCGTCCAAGCTCGGCGACATTCTCGCCGGTCTGCGCGCGACATCGACTGCCCTCCGCATCGCCACCGGCGAGATCCTGGCCGGCGCCGGCGATCTCAGCGAGCACACCACACGGCAGGCTGCCACCATCGAGGAGACGGCCGCCGCGATGGCGCAGCTTTCGGGCACCGTGCTCGCCAATGCCGGACGCGCCAGGGATGCCTCCGAGGTCGCCGCCGCGGTGGCAGGCGCGGCAGAGGAGGGCGGCCAGGTGATGGTGCGCGCCACCCAGGCGATGGAGCGCATCACCGCGTCCTCGGGCAAGATCTCGAACATCATCGGTATGATCGACGACATCGCCTTCCGACCAATCTGCTCGCGCTCAATGCCTCGGTGGAGGCGGCGCGAGCCGGGGAAGCGGGCAAGGGCTTTGCCGTCGTCGCGGTCGAAGTGCGCCGCCTCGCGCAATCGGCGGCCCAGGCCTCGTCCGAGGTCAAGGCGCTGATCGAGCAGAGCAGTACCGATGTGCGCGGCGGTTCGCGCCTCGTCGCCGAGGCCGCGACGCGGCTCGAGGCGATGCTGGGCAAGGCGCGCATGTCCAGCGAGCTCATGGACGCCATTGCGCGTGCCAGTCGCGAGCAGGCGTCCGCCATCGAGGAGGTCGACGCGGCCGTCCGCGCGATGGACGAGATGACCCAGCACAATGCCGCGCTCGTCGAGCAGACCAACGCCTCCATCGAGCAGACCGAGCGGCAGGCCGGTGAGCTCGATCGCATCGTCGCCGTGTTTCGCATCGAGAGCGGACAGGGCGCTGCCCACGCTGCTTGACTCCGCTCTCATCTATCATTTTATATGATAAATAAGAGACGGAGGCACCTATGCTCGATCTGGCGCAACGCGATATCGCCGCGCATCTACACTCGCAGACAAATCCCACCCAGTTCGAGGCGAACGGCCCGCTCGTCGTCACGCGCGGACATGGCGTCTACATCACCGATGCCGACGGCAAGCGCTACATCGATGCGATGGCGGGCCTCTGGTGCGCCTCGCTGGGCTTCACCCATCCGCGCGTGGCCGCGGCGGCCGAGAGGCAATACTCCGAGCTTGGCTTCTACCACACCTTCTTCAACCGCACGCTGCCCAAGGCCACCGAGCTTGCCGAAAAGCTCGTCGCGCTCACCGGAATGACAGGCGGCAAGGCCTACTTCGCCACCTCCGGCTCCGAGGCCAACGAGACAATGGTCAAGCTCGCCTGGGTCTACCACAGCACGCGCGGCAAGCCGGGCAAGCGTAAGGTCATTGCCCGCGACCGCTCGTTCCATGGCTCCACCATCGTCGCTGCCTCGATGTGCGGCCTCGACTTCATGCATCGCGAGTTCGGGTTGCCGCTGCCAGGCTTTCTCCACACCCCGGCGCCCTACCTCTACCGCGACGGTCTGCCCGGTGAGACCGAGGATGCCTTCGTCGCGCGGCTCATGGCCGAGCTCGAGGCGCTGATCCTGCGCGAGGGGCCCGACACCATCGCGGCCTTCATCGCCGAGCCGATCCATGCCGGCGGCGGCATCATCGTGCCGCCCGCGAGCTATTTCCCCGAAGTCCACAAGCTGCTGAGCAAATACGACATTCTCGCCCTCGCCGACGAGATCGTGTGCGGCTTCGGCCGCACCGGCAGCTGGTTCGGCAAGGACACCACGAACTACGCGCCCGACATGATGGCGCTCGCCAAGGGATTGTCGGCCGGTCACTTCCCCATCTCGGCGGTGGTGATGAGCGCGCCCGTCTACGAGGCGGTCAAGGCGTTCAACAGCGCCGGCGGCAATTTCGGCCACGGCTTCACCAACTCCGGTCACCCGGTCGGCCTCGCGATCGCCCTCGAAGTGATCCGCATCTACGAGGAGATGGATGTCGTCACCCATGCGTGGACCATGGGCGCGCGCCTCGTCGGCCACTTCCACGAGCTCGCCAATGAGTTCGACATCATCGGCGACATCCGGGGCGAGGGGCTGATGCTAGGCATCGAGCTGGTGGCCGACCGCGAAACCCGCACGCCCTTCGAACCCGCGCTCAAGGCCGGCATGGCGTTCGACCGCCTCGCTTATGCCAATGGGCTCATCGGCCGCTGCATGGGAGACACGCTCGGCTTCTCGCCGCCGCTCATCGTGGGCACGGCCGAGGTCGACGAGATCGCCGACAAGACGCGCACCAGCCTCAAACAACTCACCAGGCATCTGGGCCGATAGGAGAGACGCGATGAATCTCGGACTCAAGGGCCGGACGGCCATCGTCACCGGCGCCAGCGTCGGCATCGGCCTCGCCATCGCCGAAGGGCTCGCGGCAGAGGGGACCAACCTCATCCTCGCGGCCCGCGGCGGCGAGCGCATGGCCGCTGAATGCAGCCGTATCGCCGGCACCTTCGGCGTCACCGCCACGCCGGTCGCGGCCGACGTCGCAACCGAAGCGGGCGTCGCCGCCATCGTCGATGCCGCAAAGGCTGCTGGCGTCGACATCCTCGTCAATAATGCCGGCACCGGATCGGGCGAAACCGTGCTCGACGCGCCCGATGCCAAATGGGACCAGTACTGGGACCTCCACGTCAAGGCCGCCGTGCGGCTTGCCCGCGGCGTCCATCCGTTGATGAAGGCGCGGGGCGGCGGCGTGATCCTCCACAACGCCTCCATCTGCGCCACCCAGCCGCTCTGGTACGAGCCGGTCTACAACGTCTCCAAGGCGGCGCTGCTGATGTTCTCCAAGACCCTCAGCTACGAGTTCATCAAGGACAATATCCGCGTCAACACCGTCAATGCCGGCCTGATCCTCACACCGGACTGGATCAAGACCGCCAAGCAGCTGACGGCCGCCAGCGGTGGCGACTACGAGGCCTATCTGCAGAAGGTCGCCGACGACTTCGCGCCCATCCGCCGCTTCGGCACGCCCGAGGAAGCGGCCAATCTGTTCGTCTTCCTCGCCTCCGCGCGGGCCTCCTACTGCGTCGGCTCCACCTACTATGTGGACGGCGGCATGCTCCGGACCATCTAGAATATAATCAGATAATCGGACGCAATGTTAAGTGCGGGCATTGGCTCTGTCCGACCTCAATGTAACCATCCGGTTACTTGCTGGAAGGCCCGGGGAAGAGGGCCAGGCGGGTGCGAAATCCTGAGGAGGAACAAGATGAACACCAAGACGACCGGGCGCTCCAGGCTCCGCCTGAGCGCCGCCAGTGCTGCCTTGCTGCTCGGTACCGCGCTGGGCGCCGTCGGCGCGCAGGCCGAGTCCATCAAGGTGATGGACTATCTCACCGAAGGCACCGCGACGGTGGCCTTCGACAATATCCTGCTGAAGGCCTGCACGGAAAAGACCGGGCTCACCGTCGATCGCACCTCGGTGCCCTATGCCGAGCTCGTCCAGCAGTTCCTGCTGGCGGCTTCGACCAACAGCATGCCCGACATCGCCTACATCGATAACTCGGATGTGGCGCAGTTGGCCGCCGCCGGCTACCTCACTTCTGTCGCCGACATCGGCATGTCGCTCGAAGGCTTCGTCCCCGCGCTGCAGGCGCTCGGCAATTACGAGGGCAAGGACTACGCCGTACCCTCGCTCAACAACACCGTGGCGCTCTATTACCACAAGGCGATGCTCGAAAAGGCCGGCATCCAGCCGCCCACCACCTGGGCCGAGCTCAAGGCCGCCGCCAAGGCCCTCACCCAAGGCGACACCTATGGCTTCGTCTTCCCCGGCATCAATAACGAGCAGGGCACGTTCCACACCTCGCCCTTCATCTGGTCCAATGGCGGCAATTTCGAGCAGCTCAACTCGGCCCAGAATGTCGAGGCGCTTACCTATCTGCGCGACCTCGTCAATGACGGGTCGGTGTCGAAATCGGTCGTCACCTTCGCCATCCCCGATGCGCGCGATCAGTTCATCTCCGGCCGTGCCGCCATGATGATCGGCGGCTCGTGGCTGCTGCCGCAGCTCGATGAGCATCCCGATCTGAGCTACGGCGTCGTCCCCGTGCCGGTGCCCGAGGGCAAGGCGCGCGGCGTTCCCACCGGCGGCGAGCTCTGGGTCATCTCGGCCACCGCCAACAAGGCGAACGCCAAGGCCTTCCTCGAATGCGTCTCGTCGCCGGAAATGATGCTGACCTACGCCCTCGACCGCAACAACGTACCGTCGCGCGAAGCGCTGTGGGCCGACTTCAACGCCAAGCTGCCGCGCATGGCGCCGTTCGTCGAATCGCTCGCCGGCGCACGCAGCCGCACGGCGGTGCTCGGCACGCAATATCCCAAATACTCGGCCGCCTATTCGGCCGCCATGCAGGCCATTCTCATTGGCGAGAAGGACCCGCAGGCCGCGCTCGACGAGGCCCAGGCCACCGCCGAAGCGGGGATGTAGCATCATCACCGCGCCGGCCGACATCGCCACCACGCCGGGCGCCAGGCGCGCCCGGCACAGCCGCCTCCCGCTCGAGGGCGGCTGGACCGTCGCCGCCGCCTTCATGGCGCCGGCCGTTATCTTCATGGTCGTGCTGTTCGCCTATCCGCTGTTCTACAACATCTGGATGAGCGTCACCGACTTCCGCGTCGCCACCTTCCTCACCGGCGTCGCGCCCTTCGTCGGCCTCGAAAACTACATCGACCTGTTGCGCAACCGCACCTTCTATGGCGCGCTCGGCCTCACCGCTGTCTTCACGGCGCTGTCGATTGCCGGGCAGATGACCATCGGCATGCTGCTCGCCCTCTTCTTCTGGCGCAGCTTCCCGCTCAATTCCACCATGCGCGCGCTGCTGCTCGCGCCCTGGCTGCTGCCGCTCGTCGTCTCGTCCTCGGTCTGGCAATGGATGTTCGCGCAGGACTACGGCGTCATCAACTACCTGCTGCTCAAGCTCGGCCTCATCGATCATAAGATCCCCTGGCTGGTCGATCCGACCAACGCGCTCGTCGCCGTCATCCTCACCAACATCTGGATCGGCATTCCGTTCTCGCTCGCCGTGTTTCACTCGGGCCTCCAGGCCCTGCCGCGCGAGCTGCTCGAGGCCGCCGAGCTCGACGGCGCCGGCCCCGTACAGCGCTTCTTCCGCATCATCCTGCCGCTGCTGCGCCCGCTCACGGCGATCGTCTTCGTCCTTTCGGTCACATACACCGTCAAGGTGTTCGACCTCATCTATGTGCTGACCGGCGGCGGTCCCGCCGACGCCACGCAGACCCTCGCCATCTTCAGCTTCAAGCTCAGCTTCAAGCTGTTCGATTTCGGCCACGGCGCCGCCGTCGGCAATGTGCTGGTGGTGATCTCGCTGGTCTTTGCCTTCTTCTACATCCGCTCGTTCCGCCGCCAGCTCGAGAGCGACCCCACATGAGCCGCCGGCTGCTCTTCGGCACGCCTCTGCGCGACTGGACGCGGACCGTCATCGGCTGCGTCATCGTCGCGATCATCCTGTTCCCGCTCTACTGGATGACCAACGTCTCGCTGCAGCCGCGTGCCGCGCTGCTCGCCACCGAGCTGCGCTTCCTGCCCATCCCGCCGCTCACCGAGAACTATGTGCGTGTCTTCGGCGAGCAGGCCGGCAGCATCGGCACCAGCCTGTTCATCGCCACCACCACGGCGATCGTCTGCCTGCTCATCGCCGCGCCCGCCGCCTACGCGCTCGTCGTCTTCCGCCTGCGCTGGCTGACGCTGTTCGTGCTGCTGCTGCTCATCGTGCAGATGATCCCGCATGTCGTCGTCGCCAATGCGCTCTACGCCATCTATGCGCGTGCCGGCCTGCTCAACACGCATCTGGGGCTCATCCTTGCCGATGCCTCGATGGGCGTCCCCTTCGCCATCCTGATCCTCCGCGCCTTCATCGTGTCGCTGCCGCGCTCGCTGATCGAAGCCGCGCTGGTCGACGGCGCCACTCATTGGGGCGCCTTCACCCGCATCATCCTGCCGCTCAGCCGCAATGGCCTCATCACCTCGGGCCTGTTCTGCTTCCTCTTTGCCTGGTCCGATTTCCTGTTCGCCCTCACCATGGGCACGCAGGGCAAGATCGTGCCCATCACGCTGGGCATCTACAAATACATCGGCAACGAGAACACGAGCTGGAACTCGATCATGGCGGCCGCCGTGCTCGCCTCGATTCCGCCCATCGTGCTGCTGCTTGCCGGCCAGCGCTACATCACCGCCGGCCTCGTGGGCGGCGCCGTCAAGGAATAGACCGGGGAGGGTCGCCATGACCGTTCAGTTCATCGAGCCCGATCGCGCCGATCCGCGCCTCGCCGTCGAGCGTCGCTACACCATGCTGGTCGGCGGCAGGAGCGTCGCCGCCGCCTCGGGCCGGACCATCCGGCGTGAAAGCCCCGTGCATCCCGGCCTCGTCGTCGGCGAATTCCCCGACGCGTCCGCCGAGGATGTCGAACGCGCCATCCTCGCCGCCCGCCGGGCCTTCGACGAGGGACCGTGGCCACGCCTGAGCGGCAAGGAGCGCGCCGCCTATCTCTACAAGATCTCGCAGGCCATCCGCGACCACGCCGAGGAACTCGCGCTCATCGAGTCGCTTGAAGTGGGCAAGACCCTCGCCGGCGCCCGCAGCGAGATGAACAACTGCGCCGATCTGTGGCAGTTCGCGGCCGGCCTCGTGCGCGGTCTCGAAGGCTCGACGCACAATGCGCTCAGCGAGCACGCGCTCGGCCTCGTCCTGCGCGAGCCCATCGGCGTTGTCGGCGTGGTCACGCCGTGGAACTATCCGCTGGTTATCGCATCGGAGCGGCTGCCCTGGGCACTTGGCGCCGGCTGCACCATCGTGCTCAAGCCCAGCGAGTTCACCTCGGGATCGTCGCTCCGTCTGGGAGAGCTCGCGCGCGATGCCGGCCTCCCCGACGGCGTCGTCAATGTCGTCAGCGGCTATGGCAACCCGGCCGGCCAGATCCTCGCCGAGCATCCGGCCACCGACATGGTCGCCTTCACCGGCTCGCAGCGTGTCGGCCGCCAGATCGGCGCCTTTGCCGCGCCCACCATCAAACGGGTGGGACTGGAGCTTGGCGGCAAGGGGCCGGTTGTCGTCTTCGCCGATGCCGACCTCGAAGCGGCGGCCAATCAGGTGTCGCGCAGCATCTTCTCCAACCAGGGCCAGACCTGCATCGCCGGCAGCCGCCTCATTGTCGAACGCAGGGTCGCGCACGAATTCGTGCAGCGGCTCGAAGGCCTCGCCAACCGCGTCACCGTCGGCGACCCGCTCAATCCCGACACCAAGGTCGGCGCCTTCATCAATCCAGTGCAGCTGGGCAAGGTCGAAAGCTATGTGAGGGCCGGTCGCGAGGCCGGCGCGCGCATCGTCGTCGGGGGCGAGCGCATCGGCACCAATGGCGGGCTGTTCTACCAGCCCACCATCTTCACCGATGTGCGGCCCGACATGAGCATCGTGCGCGACGAGATCTTCGGCCCCGTCCTCGCGGTGCAGCAGTTCGACACGCGCGAGGAGGCCATCGGCATCGCCAACGACACCATCTATGGCCTGTCCGCCGTCGTCTGGTCGCTCAACATCGACAACGCGCTCCAGACCATCCGCGGCATCCGCGCCAGTCGCTGCGGCATCAACGGTCAGGAAGGCGCGGCCGAAATGCCCATCGGCGGCTACAAGCAGAGCGGCCAGGGCCGCGAGCTCGGCCACCGGGGCTTTGACGAGTACTCCGAGTTCAAGAACATCCACATCAACATGGCGCCCAGCCGGGCGTGGCTATAGCGCCTGGCGGGGCGTGGCGGCCCCGGTGGTGTCGCGCACCACGAGGTGCGTTTCGAGCACATAGCGGACGTCGCGGATGGCGCTCGATTGCAACATGTCGAACAGCAGCGACACTGCCGCGCGTCCCGCCTCCACCGACCAGTTCGAGACCGTCGTCAGCGCCGGCTGCGTCACCGCGCCCAGCACGTCGTCGCAGCCGACAACGCTGAAGTCCCTGGGCACGGCCACGCCATTGTCGGAGAGTCCCGCCAGCAGGCCATGCGCGGTGACGTCGTCGAAGGCGATGGCCGCCGTCGCGCCGGTGCGCAGCACCTGCGGCGCCGCCGCGCGTCCGGCCTGGTAGCTGGGGATCGGCGCGGGCACCGTGAAGTGCTTGAGGCCCAGCTTCTCGGCGGCCTTGCGCACCGCGTTGCGCCGCTGCCGGTTCGACCATGAGCTGGCCGGCCCGCTGATATAGACGATGCCGCGGTGCCCCAGGCTCGCCAGGTGCGCCACCGCTTCCTCCACCCCCGAGCCGCTGTCGATCAGCACGCGTGGAATGCCGTTCACATCGCGGTTGATCAGCACCAACGGACGCTTGCTGGTGTGGGCGCGGATCTGCGCCTCGGGCAGTCGGCTCGACGCGAGGATCATGCCCGCGACCTGTCCGGCGAAGCGGCCGACGAGCTTGTCCTCCTGATAGGGGTCTTCGTCGGTGTTACCCAGGAACAGGCAGAAATCGAGCTGGTCGGCTTCGCGCTGCACGGCGCGGATCAGCGGCGGGAAGAACGGGTTGGCCACATCGGGCACGATCAGCGCGATGTTGCCGTGGCGTCCCGTGCTCAAGGCGCGTGCCGTGTGGTTGGGCACATAGCCGATGCGCTCGGCCGCATCGAGCACGCGCTGCACGGTCTCGGCGCTGAGCATTGCGGGGCGGGTGAAGGCGCGCGATACCGTCGACCGGTCCACTCCGGCGGCCGCCGCCACCTGGCTGATCGTCGGCGTCGCCTTGCGCTCGTGCTTGCTCTTCATTGGACCCGTTTGCCACAGGAGGGGGCGCGAGTGCCAGAGCCGCCATCCGTCCTCCGTTGTGCGTCGTTCCCCCGTCATGTGCCGAAAAGACCGCCGGCTTTCGCTGACTTTTGGCAGGATTTCGACGTCGCTTAAGACCGTCGGCGCGGCTGCTTGACATGCAACCGGTTGCAGAGAATAGTCCCGCCACGTGCCCTGCTGCCCCTCTGGAGGTTCCATGTCTACCGAGCCCGTCACCGACCGGTCCGTCGATCGCACGGTCGGGCGGCTGCAGGTCAGGGGCTTTCCCACCCGCCGCGCCATGGCCGAAACGGCGGCCGCCGACATCGCCGCCACGCTGCGCCGACTGCTCGCTGGGCAGGGCGCCGTCCGCATGGTGTTTGCCGCGGCGCCCAGCCAGGCCGACACGCTCGCTGCCCTGCGCCGCGCGCCCGGTATCGACTGGAGCCGCGTCACCGCCTTCCACATGGACGAATACATCGGCCTGCCATCGGCGGCGCCCGAGCGCTTCGCCGCCTGGCTCGACGATCAGGTGTTTACTCGGCTGCCCTTCGCCGCGGTGCACCGCATCGTGCCCGAGCCCGATCCGGCCGCCGCCGCGGCCCGCTACGCCGCGCTGCTGGGTGAAGGGCCGCTCGACATCGTTTGCCTCGGCATCGGCGTCAACGGCCACATCGCCTTCAACGATCCGCCCGTCGCCGATTTCGCCGATCCGCTCGACGTCAAGGTGGTGGAGCTCGACGAGGCTTGCCGCCAGCAGCAGGTCGACGACGCCTGCTTCCCGACCCTTGCGGACGTGCCGCTTCGCGCCATCACGCTCACTATTCCGCTGCTGCTGCGCGGCCGCGAGCTGTTCTGTGTCGTTCCGGGGCGCAGCAAGCGCGATGCCGTCGCTGCCGCGCTCACCGGCCCCATCGCCACGAGCTGCCCCGCCAGCATCCTGCGCACCCACCCCGACTGCACGCTCTATCTCGATCCGGAGTCAGCCCCCGATGCCTGAGGCAATCGACGCAGACGCGCTCACCACGCGCTATTTCGACGATGTCACCGCGCATATGCGGCGCATTCTGGTCGAGGAGAAAGCCAGTCTCGACGCCGCGGCGACGCGCCTCGCCGAGCAGGTCGCGGCCGACCGGCTGGTGCATGTCTATGGCCCGGGCGGCCACTCCAACCTCGCAGCGCAGGAGATCTTCTTCCGCGCCGGTGGCCTCATGCATGTGAGCGCCATCCTCGATGAAGGCACGCTCCTCTCCAATGGCGCGCTGCGGTCCATGGCCATCGAGCGTACCCCCGGCTACGGCAAGGTGGTAATCGCCGACAACCGGCTGGGCGCGGGCGATCTGCTGCTCCTCACCAATGCCTATGGCATCAACGCCGCGCTCATCGATGCCGCGCTCGAAGCCCGGTCGCGTGGCGTTTTCGTCATCGGCGTCAGCTCGCGCGCGCATGCCGAAAGCACGCGCGCCGAGCATCCCGCCCGCCATCCCACGAGGAAGAATCTGCACGACGTGGTCGATCTCGCCATCGACACAAAGGTGCCCATCGGCGACGCGTTGGTGGAGATCCCCGGCATGGGCGAGCGCATCGCTGCGGTATCCACCTTCGCCAATGCCTTCGCGCTCAACTGCCTCGTCATCCGCACCGTCGCTAAGCTGGTCGAGCGCGGCGTCGAGCCGCCCGTCTGGCGCAGCGGCAATGCCCCGGGCGGCGACGAGGCCAATGCCCGCTTCCTCGCCCGCTTCCGCGATCGGGTGCGCTGGCTGTGAGCATGGCGCGCACCCTCGCTGGCCGTGACCCGGCAACGGGCGAGGGGATCACCATTACCATTGCCGACGGGCGCATCGCCGGCGTCGCGCCCAGCCGCGAGGCCGGCGATCTGTGGCTGTCGCCCGGCCTCGTCGACCTTCAGGTCAACGGCTATGCCGGCCTCGACCTCAATGCCGAGGGGCTGGATCCGGTCACCGTCGTCGCCCTGGGCGAACGCCTCGCCCGCGCCGGTATCACCACCTTTGCGCCCACCCTGATCACAGCCTCCGAAGCCGCCATCGTCGCGGCCCTGCGCGCCATCGCCGCCGCCCGCCGACAGTCGCCCCTGCTGCGCGAGATGGTGCCGTTCATTCACGTCGAAGGGCCCTCCATCAGTCCCGAGGATGGCCCGCGCGGGGCCCATCCGGCCGCCCATGTCCGGCCGCCGAGCCTTGATGAGTTCCGCCGCTGGCAGGGTGCCGCCGAAGGGCTGGTCGGCCTCGTAACGCTGAGCCCCGAATGGCCCCAAGCCATCCCCTATGTCGAGGCGCTGGCCCGCGACGGCGTGCTGGTCGCCATCGGCCACACGGCCGCAACGCCGGCGCAGATTCACGCCGCCGCCGCCGCCGGCGCGCGCCTCTCGACGCATCTGGGCAACGGCGCCGCGGCGCTCCTGCCGCGCCATCCCAATTTCATCTGGGCGCAACTGGCGGACGATCGGCTTACCGCGAGCTTCATCGCCGACGGCCACCATCTGCCGGGCGACACCCTCAAGGCCATGCTGCGCGCCAAGTCGCTCGACCGCGCCATCCTCGTCTCCGACGCCGCCGCGCTCGGCGGCATGCCCGCCGGCCGCTACACCTCGCCCATCGGCGGCGAGGTCGAGGTTGGCGCGGATGGCCGCCTCGGCATCGCCGGTACGTCCTACCTCGCCGGCGCCGGCCATCTGCTCACCCAGAACGTTGCGACCCTGGTCAACGGCGTCGGCCTGTCCCTGGCCGACGCGCTGCGCCTCGCGACCCGCAATCCCGGCGTCTTCGCCGGCGGCCGCGGCACGCTCGCCGTGGGCGCGCGCGCCGATCTCATCCGTTTCCGCTTCGCGCCCGGCGACAGCGCCCTCGCGGTAACGGACTGCTTCGTGGCGGGCGAGGAGATCGACCGATGAAGGCCGGTGTTGCCGTCGTCGATATCACCCCGCCGCCCGGCCTTCTGATGTCGGGCTTCGCGGCGCGTACCGAGCCCTCCGTTGGTGCCCACGATCCGCTCACCGTGCGGGCGCTCGTCGTCGGCGACACCGCACTCGTCACGGTCGACGTCGTCGGCCTGCACGAGGAGATGGTGGCGCGCATCCGTGCCCGCACCGAGCTGCCCGACGCCAATGTGGTCGTCGCGGCCATTCACACCCATGGCGCGCCGATCTCGCAGGTCGGCCGTCTCGGCGACGCACCCGATCCGGCCTTCCTCCGGGCCATCGAGGACGGGTGCGTCGCGGCTATTGCAGAGGCCCGCGCCAATGTCCGGGCCGCCACGATCTCTGCCGGCATGGGCGCCGATCCCGACGTGGCGCGCAACCGTCGCCATGCCGACGGTCCGCTCGACCGCGCGCTGCCGGTGCTGCGCTTCCGCGACGCGGCGGGGCAGGTGTTCGCGGTGCTCGTCTCCTACGCCTGCCACCCCGTGGTGCTCGCTGCCGACAACCGCCTGCTCACCGCCGACTACGTGCACTACGTGCGCGAGGCGGTCGAAGCGGCCCATCCGGGCGCCGTCGCCGTCTTCGCCACCGGCTGCTGCGGCGACGTCAACACCGGCCATTCCGCGCATGCCTCATGGACGCTCGCCGCCAATGCCACGCGCAGCTTCGACACCGCCGAGCGGCTGGGCCGCCGCATCGGCGTTGCCGCGCTCGCGGCGGGCGAAGCGCCCGTCGCCCCGGGGGTTGCGGCGCTCGCCGCCGATGTCGTGCTCCGCCTGACGCGCCTCGAGCAGGAGCCGCTGCCCGTTCTTGCCGGCCGCTGGCGCGCCGAGCGCGACGACGCCGATCCCGTGCGCCGTACAGTGCTCGATGCATGGATCGGCTGGGCCGACAGATACTCCAACGCGCCGGCCGGGAGCTGGACCGGCCGCGTCTCGGTCTTCGACTGGGGCGGCGTGCCGATCGTGGCGCTGCCCGGCGAAATCTTCGCCGAGACGGGCCTGCTCATCCGCGAAGCGATCGGCGACCGGCCCGCCTTCATCATCTCCTACGCCAATGGCACGCCCGGCTACATTCCGCCGGCCAGCGAGTTCCGCCATGGCGGCTACGAAGTCGACGAAGCGCATCGCTTCATCGGCATGCCCGGCACGTTCGCGCCGGGTTCGGCCGAGAGTCTGGCAGGAGCGGCGCAGGCGCTGCTCGGCATTGCCGGGCTCAACCGATGAGACGAGGGGGTAGCCGGCGGCGGCGCACTTGACACCGCAACCGGTTGCATAACACAGTCGCGTGCCGGCTCGAAACGGCAGGCGGCCAACACAGAGGGAAGAACGATGACTGCTCATCACCATATATCCGCACTCTCCAAAACCGGCCGCGCGCTGCTGGTCGGCACGGTGTTCGGTGTCAGCCTTGCGTCGGCGGCCGCGGCCGTCGAGATCACCGTGTGGAGCGGCTATCCAGAGATGGTGCCGTTCTACGAACACGTCGCCGAAGGCATGAAGGCCGACCATCCGGATCTGACCGTCCGCGTCGAGGCCATCGCCCTGCGCGAGCACGAAAAGCGCATCGCGCTCGGCCTGACTTCGGGCGAGGCGGCCGAGGTCATCGAACTCGCCAAGTCGACCGCGACCCGTTACCTCGAGAACGAGCTCTTCGACAAAGCTCCCGACAACATCGCCGCCTTCGTCTCCGATCCGGCGAACTTCGGCGAGTTCTTCCGTGACTCGGCGAGCTATGGCGGCGCCGTCTACGGCGTGCCGCTGTTCCGCGGCCAGAGCGCGCTCTACTACAACACCAAGATGTTCGAAGCGGCCGGCCTCACCGAACCGCCCAGGACCATGGCCGACTTCACCACCTATGCCGAGAAGCTGACCCAGCGCGACGGCAACGGCAATCCGACCGTTTCGGGCTGGAGCATGCGCCTGTCGGGCGGCGGCGCGGGCATTGCCGAAAAGTTCTGGATCAACATGTTCCAGTACGGCGAGAGCCTCGTCGAGCAGTCGGCCGACGGCAAGTGGCGCTCCAGCTTCGCCAACGATGCGGGCCTCGCCGCGCTCAAGCAGTACATCGAGAACGTGCACGGCCTGAAGACCGTCACCGTCGAGATGCCGGCCGACGCCGAAGCCTTCGAGCGCGAGCAGACGGCCATGTTCATCCGTGAGAGCTGGGTGATCGGCGATATCGCCGCCAAGGCCCCCGGCCTGCAATATGCCACCTCCACCCTGCCCACCGGTTCGATCGTCGCTCCGGTGACGCTGTGGGTCACCGGCGAGGGCGCCGAGGCCGAGGCCGCCTGGGCCTTCGCCGAAGCCGCCAACACGCCCGACAATCTGCTGTGGATGCTGGACAATGTCGGCTGGCTGCCCAACCGGCTCGGGCTCGACTATTCGGGCATCCTCGCCAACAAGCCGGCCTTCGGCGCGTTCGTGAACTACCCCGAAAGCTACAAGTTCTTCAGCCTGCCCAATATCGGGCCGGTCGAGGAAATCCTGACGCGCACCGCCGACCGCCTGACTCAGGCCTTCGGCAACCCCTCGCTCGCCGGCAACGACGCGGGCATCATGGACGTGCTCGTCGCCATGCAGGATGAGATCAACGGCCTGCTCGACCGCGAAGGTCTGCTGGCCGCCGAGTAATCGGACCACTGACCGCTATCATCAAGCGGGGGACGGCCGTCCGTCCCCCGACACAAGGAGAGGATCTCCATGCTGCGACGCAAGCGATGGCTCTTCGCGCTCATGGCCATCCTGCCCACCCTCGCGATCTTCGCCTGGGTCCGCGTCTATCCCATCTGGGAGACGCTGCGCCTGTCCGTCCACAAATGGGATATCCTGTCCAAGAATAAGCCGTTCATCGGCATGGCCAACTTCCAGGAGTTGTTCCGCGACCGGCTGTTCATCGAGGCGCTCACCAACACGGCCATCATCGCCTTCGGCGTCCTGCTCGTCACCATCCCGCTGTCGCTGGTGCTGGCGGCACTGATCCACTACCGCTCGAGATCGCGTCTCGCCGCGTTCTATGAAACCTCCGTCTTCATTCCGCACGTCGTCTCGCTGGTGCCGGCGGCGATGGCGTGGAAGTGGATCTTCGACGCCAAGCTCGGCCCGCTCAACGCGCTGCTCACCTTCGTGGGTATCGAGCCGCAGGCGTGGCTGTTCGATCCGGTGCTGTCGATCATCTGCGTCATCGTGCTCTGTTCGTGGCAGGCGCTCGGCTACGCCGTGCTGATCTATCTCGTGGGGTTCAAGAGCCTGCCCGTCTCGCTCTATGAGGCAGCCAAGCTCGACGGCGCGAGCGGACCGCAATCGTTCTGGTTCCTTTCGATCCCCATGCTCAAGCCCATCACTCTCTATGTGTCCGTCGTGACGCTGGTGTCTGGCTTCAATGTCTACGCGCAGGCCTATGTGCTCGCCTCCGACGCACAGGGAGCGCCCGGCCGCCAGGTTCGCGTGCTTGTGCTCGACATGCTCGAGAACAGCTTCCGCAACTATCGTGTCGGCTATGCCGCGTCGGAAGCGGTGGTGCTGCTGCTCATCGTGCTGCTGCTCACGCTGGTGCAGTTCGGCCTGTTGCGCGACAAGGGAGGTCGCGCATGAGCGATCGCCTCGCCAATCCGGGCCGCCTCCGGCAGATCGTCATCGAACGGCTGATCGACATCGTCCTGCTTGTCTTCGGTTGCCTCATGCTGCTGCCGCTGGTGTTCCTCGTCTCCAATGGCTTCAAGACGCCGCAGGAGATCCTCGCCTGGCCGCCGACCATCATTCCCGCCAATCCCACGCTCGCCAACTTCCAGGCGGTGCTGGCCGACACGCCGCTGCTGCGCTGGATCGGCAACAGCCTGCTGTTTGCCGTGCTGTCGAGCCTGTCTATCCTCGCCACCTCTGCCATCGCGGGCTACATCCTCGCCAAGTTCCAGTTCCGCTCGCTCACCGTCGTCTTCATCGTCATCCTCGCCACGGCCATCGTGCCGTTCGAGGTCTACATGATCCCGCTCTACTTCCAGGCGCAGGCGCTCGGCCTGCTCAACAGCGTGTGGGGCATGCTGCTGGGTTACCTGGTGATGAGCTTCGGCATCTTCCTCATTCGCCAGAACGCCATTCACTCGATCCCCGATGAACTGATCGAGGCGGCGCGCATCGACGGGGCAGGGGAGTTCTGGATCTTCCTGCGTATCGTCCTGCCGCTGCTGCGCGGCGCACTCGGGGCGCTTGGCGTCCTCGCTTTCTTCCAGGCGTGGACGGCCTTCGCCTGGCCGCTGATCGTCGCCAGCCGTGCCGAGTCCTACACCATCGAGGTCGGCCTCGCTTTGTTCCAGACCGGCTTCACCGTCGACCTCGGGCGTCTGAGCGCCGCCTCGGCCGTCGTCCTCATCCCCTCGATTACGCTCTTCGTCATCCTGCGCAAGAACTTCGTCCAGGGCATCGCCAGCACCGGCCTCAAGGAATGACGATCGATCCGTTCCTGGTCCATGCGCGCCAGACTTACGCCGACGCCAATGCCGGCACCCTGCGCTGGATGTTGGCCCGCCCGCCCCTGGGCGGCGCCTTCCTCAATACCAAGCAGCACTCGGTGACGCTGCGCGACTATGGTCCGGGTGATGGTCACCGCGCTCCCGCCTACACCTATGGTTGGATACAGGGGCGGGGCCTCGAAAGCCTTGCGACCCATGCCGGCTTCTTCGCGCAGGAGGATCCTGCCCTCGCTGCCGCGCTCGATACGGCAGCCGCACCGCTCTTTGCCAGGCTCGACGCGCTGCTTGCGCGCGATGGGCACGCCTACTTCACCTACGACGCCGCGCTGAACCCGGTCTATCCGGACGCCGCCGACGTCATTCGGCCCCAGGCCCCGGCGGGAGACATCTACAGCTACGCCGATATCTTCGTCGCCAAGGGTCTGCTGGCCGCAGGTCATCGTCTCGGCCGCACACTCGACCAGGGGCGCCATCTTGCTGCGCTCGAAGCGATCGTCGCCGCCATCGAAGGTGGCCGCTTCCAGATCAATGAACGCCTGCCGCTCTCGTACGACGAACTGCGCGCGCAGCTCGACGATTTCGGTCCGCGGATGATCCTGCTCGCCGGTGGCGGCCTGCTGCGCCGCATCGGCCTGGGCGCCCATACGGCCTATTGCGACCGCTTCATCGCCCATGTGCTCGACCGGCATCTCGATCCGGCATCGGGCCTGCTGCGCAACGTGCCGGGGCTCGACCCTTGCAATGTCGGGCACGGCATCGAGTTCGTCGGCTTCGCGCTCGACCATCTGCCTGCCGACGCCGATCCGGCGCTCGTTGCGACGCTCGAGCGTGTGCTGATCGCCTCCTTCCGCCGCGGCTTCGTCGGCCCCGGCGTGGCGCTCGCCGTTTCCGCCGCAACCGGCGAGGTGTTGAATCCGCTCTGTCCCTGGTGGTCGCTGCCCGAGACCATTCGCACCGCCGCGCTGTGCTACGCGCGGACCGGCAACCCCGAGGCGCTCGCCGTCTGGAAGGACGCGCACGAAGCCTTCTTCACACGCTACTGGCGCGGGACGCCGCCTCTCGCCTACCAGACGATGACACGCGACGGTCCGATCGACTACGTGCCGGCCACTCCCGATCTCGATCCCGGCTATCACACCGGCCTCAGCCTCCTCGCCGCGATCGAGGTTGCCGACACCCTCATCGCGAGGGACGCATGACGCGCACCGGCGTTGCCCTCGTCGGTACAGGTATGGTTGCGCGGGCTCACGCCCGCTCGCTGCAGGATCTTGCCGATCGTGTCGACGTCAGGGGCGTCTACTCCCGTGAACCGGAACGTCGTTCCGCCTTTGCCGCCGAGTTCGGCTTTCCGCCCGCCGCATCGCTCGAAGCGCTGCTCGCCGATCCGGCGGTCGAGATCGTCATCGTCATCACGCCGCCCAATGCGCGGCTCGACATTGTCGAGGCCGCGGCCCGCGCCGGCAAGCATCTGCTGCTCGAAAAGCCGCTCGAGCGGACAGCCGAGGCCGCGGCCCGCATCGTCCGGCTTTGCGCCGAGGCTGGCGTCAGGCTCGGTGTCGTGTTTCAGGAGCGGCTGCGACCGCCGGCCGTGGCGCTGCGCGACCTTGTCGTCAGCGGCGAGCTGGGGGACATCGTCGCCGGCCAGTGCCTCGTTCCCTGGTGGCGCCCGCAATCCTACTACGACGAGCCTGGCCGCGGCACCTATGCGCGCGACGGCGGCGGCGTGCTCATCACCCAGGCCATCCATAGTCTCGACCTGCTGTGCATGCTCATGGGACCTGTCGCCGAGGTACAGGCCATGGTCGGCACCACCCGGCTCCACCGCATGGAGTCCGAGGACAGCGTCTCGGCCGGCATCCGCTTCGCCAGCGGTGCGCTGGGCACCCTCTGGGCCACCACCGCGGCCTATCCGGGCGCTGCCGAGTCCATCGGCATCGACTTCGAGCGTGGCGCCGCCCGCCTGAGCGGTGGTGCACTCACCGTGTCGCGCCACGACGGCACTACCCGCACTGTCGGCGCCGGCGACGGCGAGACCGGAGGCGGCGCCGACCCCATGGCGTTCAGCCATCAGCGACATCGCGCGGTGATCGCCGACTTCGTCGCCGCCGTCCGCGAGAACCGCGATCCCCTGATCCGTGGCACAGACGCGCTCGAGGTCCAGCTTCTCATCGAAGCCATCGTCGCTTCGAGCCGCGAACGCCGCGCCATAGCGCTCGCCGCCCGCTCGTAGCCAGCACTGTATTCCAGTCGACGTCTGCGCGATCCGCCGGGGCGATCTGACGGGCCGGCTGCGCGCGAGCCGCTGCGAGGACGCGCCCGTTCGACCACTTGACGAGGGCCTGGGCCGGTGACACGTTACATCGCAACTACGAAATAGATTCCACAATAATGGAATATGAGGGAGAACACACAATGAAGAAGATGGCATTGCTCGCCGCGACGAGCGTCATTGCCTTTCTGTCGGTGAATGCTGCCCAGGCGCAGACCAAGGGCGGCGTGATCGACGTTGCCACGATCGGCGAGCCGCCCACTCTCGACCCCATGGCGTCCACCGCCGATCTCGTGGGCATCATCACCCAGCACATCTTCGAGACGCTCTACACGTTCGACGCCAAATGGGGTGCGACACCGCTGCTCGCGGCCGGGCTGCCGGCGATCTCGGAGGATGGCAAGACCTACACCATTCCGCTCCGCACTGGAATCAAGTTCCATGACGGCAGCGTGATGACGGCGGCCGATGTGGTCGCCTCGCTCGAGCGCTGGACCCGCATCGCCACGCGCGGCAAGCAGGCCGGCGAAGTGATCACCGGCATTACCGCGACCGACGATGCCACCGTGACCATCACGCTCTCCAAGCCCTATGCCCCGCTGGTGGCGCTGCTGTCGCTCAACAATGCGGCGGCCATCGTCATCCCGGCGGCCAATGCCGCGCAGGACCCGCTCGAGAGCTTCATCGGCACCGGCCCTTACAAGCTGCAGGAGCGCGTGCCCGATCAGTACATCCAGCTCGTGCGCTTCGACGACTACCAGTCGCTGGGCGGCGAGCCCAACGGCTATGGCGGCGCCCGCAACCAGTACCTGGACGAGATCCGCTTCGTGCCGGTGCCCGATCCGAGCACGCGTATCGGCGTGGCGGTGTCGGGTCAGTACGACTATGTCGACCAGCTCCCGGTGGAGTCGTTCGAACAGGTCAGCGGCGGGGCCACCGAGCCGGTGGTGCTGGCGCCGTTCGGCTGGCCGGTGTTCATGATGAACACCAAGGAAGGGCTCAACGCCGACGTCCGCGTCCGCAAGGCCATCCAGGCCGCGCTGGCCCCCGAGGACATGATGCTGGCCGCCTTCGGCTCGCCGGACTTCTTCTCCGTCGAGGCTGCCTGGTATCCCGAGAGCTTCGTCTGGCACTCCAATGAGGGGACTGACGCCTACAAGCCGACCGGCGACACCGAAGCGGCCAAGGCGCTGCTGGCCGAGGCCGGCTATGACGGTACCCCGCTGCGCATCCTCACCAGCCGCCAGTACGAGTTCCACTACAAGATGGCGCTGGTCGCCCAGGCCTATCTCGAGGCCGCCGGCTTCAAGGTGCAGATGGACGTGGTGGAGTGGGCGACCCTCACCAAGAACCGCGCCGACCCGGCACTGTGGGACATCTACATCACCCACAGCCCGTTCCTGCCCGAGCCGTCGCTCATGGGCCTGATGTCGGACACCTCGCCCGGCTGGTGGGCGACCGACGCCAAGCATGCCGCGGTGGAAGCGTTCAACGCCGAGAGCGATCCCGCCAGGCGCGCGCAGCTGTTCGTCGATGTCCAGAAGGTCATCTATGACGAAGTGCCGGGCTACAAGGTGGGCAATTTCAACGCCCTCGCTGCGCAGTCGCCCGACCTCGACGGCGTGACGCCGGCTCCCTGGCCGTACTTCTGGAACGCCTACGTCACTGCGCAGTAGGCTGCAGAGGCGCCGCCACGGTTCCCGGCCGCGGCGGCGCCTCTGTTCCATCGCTCCAGCTCCGGAGCACGCACGAAGGGCAGCACATGGTTCGTTCGGCACTCAACCGTATCCTCGGCATGCTGGTGGTGATGGCGCTCGTGGTCACCATCGTCTTCGTGATCGTGCGCGTGACGCCCGGCGATCCCGCCGCCGTGATGCTCGGCCCCGACGCCACGCCTGCCGATATCGAGAGCCTGCGCGAGCGGCTGGGGCTCAACGCTTCGATCCCCGAGCAGTTCGCGGTCTATGTCGGCGGCATCATGCGCGGCGATTTCGGCCAGTCGATCTTTCTCAACATGCCGGTCACCGAGGCGCTGCTGCAGCGCACCGAACCGACCTTCTTCCTCACCATCTTCTCGCTGCTGATCGCAACGCTCATCGCCCTGCCGGTTGGCATCCTGTCCGCCTACTGGCGCGGCTCGATCTTCGACCAGGCGGCCACCACGCTCGCCATGTTCGCCGCGTCCATCCCCAGCTTCTGGCTCGGCCTCGTGCTCATGCAGGTCTTCGCCGTGCAACTGGGCTGGTTCGATGCCTCGGGCTATGGCGGCCCCGGCGCGAGCTTTGCCGAACGCATGCGTCACCTCGTCCTCCCCGCCGTGACATTGGGGCTGATCAGTTCGGCGCTCATCACCCGCTTCACCCGCGCCTCCATGCTCGACGTGCTCAACGACGACTATGTGCGCACCGCGCGCTCCAAGGGCATGAGCGAGCCGCGTGTCGTGGTGAGGCACGCGCTCAAGAACGCGCTCATCCCCATCCTCACCGTCATCGGCCTCACCGCCGCGCTGCTGATCTCGGGCGCCATCGTCACCGAGACCGTCTATGGCCTGCCGGGTGTGGGCAGCCTCATCGTCTCGGCCGTGCTGCGGCGCGACTATCCGCTGATCCAGGGGGCGCTCCTTGTCGTCGCGGGCCTCTACGTGCTGGTCAACTTCATCATCGACATGCTCTACCTCGCCATCGATCCGCGGGTGCGCTACTGATGGCCGCCATCGCTCACAGCGGGTTCCGCGAACCCAATCTGCTCATGAAGATGGCGAGCCGTCCCACGGCGATGGCCGGCCTGCTGGTGCTCGTCGTCATGATCGCGCTGTCGCTGCTCGCGCCGCTGATCTCGCCTTACGACCCGGCACAGTTGGCGGTCCGCAACCGGCTCCTGCCGCCGAGCTGGCAGCACCTGTTCGGCACCGACGATCTGGGGCGCGATATCTTCACGCGCGTGCTCTATTCGGGCCGCACGTCGATCGCGGTCGGCTTCGCCGTCGTGATCTTCTCGTCCATCGTCGGCGTGTTCCTGGGGCTGATGGCCGGCTTCTTCCGCAAACTCGACGCGCCGGTCTCCCGGCTGATCGATGCCATGATGGCCTTTCCCGACATCCTGCTCGCCATCGCGCTCGTTGCGGCGCTCGGGGCCTCGGCGACCAACGTGGTGATCGCGCTCGGCGTCGTCTACGCGCCGCGCCTCGCCCGCGTCGTGCGCGCCTCGACCCTGGTGATCCGCGAGTTGCCCTATGTGGAAGCCGCGCGTGCACTGGGCGTGCCGACACCGGTGACGCTGGTCCGTCATGTGCTGCGCAATGTCACCTCGCCGCTCCTCGTCCAGGCCACCTTCATCTTCGCCAATGCCATCCTCGCCGAGGCCGGGCTCTCGTTCCTGGGCGTCGGCATCTCGCCCGACATTCCCACCTGGGGCACCATGATCTCGGTGGGCCGGCAATACATGGAACAGGCGCCCTGGATCATGTGGTTCCCCGGCGGAGCCATCATCCTCGCCGTGCTCTCCCTGCAATTGATGGGCGACGGGTTGCGTGACTTCCTCGACCCGCGCCTCGCCAAGGACGTGTGATGTTCGATAATCGCTTCAAGCCGCAGGCCCAGGGCCTCTTGATCAGGAACGCACGGCCGGCGGGCTTCGCCCAGCCGGGGCTCCCGCCCAGCGTCGATGTGCTGGTCGGGGCGGACGGCATCGTCCGCGACGTCGGCACGGGCATAGCGGCCGACGATGTGCGCATCGTCGAGGGACGCGGTGCCTTCATCAGTCCTGGCTGGACCGACCTCCACACTCATGTCTGGTACGGCGGCACCGATATCTCCATCCGACCCGAGCAGGCCGGCGCCGCGCGCGGCGTCACCACGCTGGTCGATGCAGGCTCTGCCGGCGAGGCCAATTTCCATGGGCTGCGCGAGTTCATCATCGAGCCGGCGCGCGAGAACATCTACGCCTATCTCAATCTGGGATCGATCGGCCTTGTCGCCTGCAATCGCGTGACCGAGCTGCAGGACATGCGCTCGATCGACATCGACCGCACCATCGCGGTGGCGCGCGAGCATCGCGACGTCATCGTCGGTATCAAGGTGCGTGCCAGCGCCGTGATCTCCGGCGGCTGGGACCTCGTGCCGCTCAAGCTGGGCAAGAAGATCGGCCGCATCCTCGGCCTGCCGGTCATGGTGCATGTGGGCGAGCCGCCGCCGCTCTACGACGATGTGCTGGGCCTGCTCTCGGCCGGCGACATCGTCACGCACTGCTTCAACGGCAAGCAGGGCGGCTCGATCATCGAGGACGAGGACCTCTACAGGCTCGCTGAGGAGGCCAGCCGCAAGGGCATCATCCTCGATGTGGGCCATGGCGGCGCGTCGTTCTCCTTCGATGTCGGCCGCGCGGCGCTGGCGCGGGGGCTCAAGCCCAATACGATTTCGACCGATCTGCACAATCGCTCGCTCGATACATCCGTGTGGGACTTGGCGACGACAATGAGCAAGCTGCTCTCGCTAGGCATGCCGTTCGAGGACGTCGTGGTCGCATCCACCACAGCTCCCCGGCGTGCCATCGGCAAGCCGTTCGAGAACCTGCTGGGTGTCGGCAAGCCGGCCGAGTTCACGCTGTTCGATCTCGCCCATACCGATCTGGTGGTTGTCGACAGCCAGGGGGCGAGCAGCACGCTGCACCAGACCTTCGAGCCGCGCTTTGCCATTCTGGGCGCTGAGGCGATTGCCGCCAGCCGCTACCAGCCTGAGGCCGGGCACCGCTGCTCCCATTGCGGAGGAGAGACATGACCTCGGCTCTCCCGGAGGACACGATCCTGTCGGTTCGTGACCTCAAGACCTGGTTCAAGGGACGGCACCTGACCGCCAAGGCGGTCGATGGCGTCACCTTCGACCTCAAGCGCGGCCGGACGCTGGCCGTGGTGGGGGAGTCGGGTTCGGGAAAGTCGGTAACCAGTCTGTCGGTCATGGGCCTGCTGTCGCGGCCCGGCCGCATCGAAAGCGGCGAAGTGCTGTTCCGCGGCCGCGACGGTGCCGTGCACGATCTTGCGCGGTTCAGCCCGCGGCAGTTTCGCGCCATTCGCGGCAGCGAAATCGCGATGATCTTTCAGGAGCCGATGACCTCGCTCAATCCGCTCTACACGGTGGGCGACCAGATCGGCGAGATGATCTCCCTTCACACCGATCTCGGCCGTGCGGCAGCGCGGGCGCGGGCGCGCGACATGCTGCAGCACGTCGAAATCCCCGATGCCGCCCGGCGGCTCGACGACTATCCGCATCAGATGTCGGGCGGCATGCGCCAGCGCGTGATGATCGCCATGGCCCTGAGCTGCAATCCGTCGTTGCTCATCGCCGACGAGCCGACCACGGCGCTCGATGTCACCATCCAGGCGCAGATCCTCGACCTCCTGCAGCGCCTCCAGGCGCAGTTCGGCATGTCCATCCTGTTCATCACCCACAATCTGGGCGTCGTGGCGGAAATCGCCCACGATGTGGTGGTGATGTATGGCGGGCGCGTGGTCGAGCAGGCGCCGGTCAACGACCTCTTCGCGCGCCAGCGGCACCCCTACACCAAGGGTCTCCTCGCCTGCACGCCGGACGCCACCCGCGACCTCGGCGACGATGGCGCGCGCCGCGCGCTCTACTCCATTCCGGGGTCGGTGCCACCCGTCACCAACCTGCCGCCGGGCTGCGCCTTCGAGCCGCGCTGCGCCCTGGCCATCGATGCCTGCCGCGCCAGCCTGCCGCCTCTCGTCGAAGCCGCCGCCCGCACCTTCTCGCGCTGCGTCAGGAGCAACGAGCTATGACCGCGCACCACGATGAACAGCCGCTGCTCAGCCTGCGCGAGCTCACCAAGCGCTTCGTCGGCCGCAACGGCCGCATCGTCCACGCCGTCGAAAATGTCAGCTTCGACGTCCGCCGCGGGACCACCGTAGGCTTGGTGGGCGAGAGCGGATCGGGCAAGACCACCGTTGGTCGCGCCGTCCTGCGTCTCGTCGAGCCCACCAGCGGGCAGGCGGTCTTCGACGGCACCGATCTCTTCGCCCTCAAGCAGCGCGACCTGCGGGCCTGGCGCAAGCGGCTCCAGATCGTGTTCCAGGACCCCTATTCAAGTCTCAATCCGCGCCTCAGGGTCGACGCCATATTGGGAGAGGCGCTCGACGCCTGCGGCTATCCTCGTGGCGCGGCCCGCAAGGCGCGCGTCGACGAGCTGATGACCCTGGTGGGCCTTGCGCCGGAATACTCGCGCCGCTTCCCGCACGAATTCTCCGGTGGCCAGCGCCAGCGCATCGGCATCGCCCGGGCGCTGGCGGTCGAGCCCGACTTCATCGTCGCGGACGAGCCCGTCTCGGCTCTCGACGTGTCGGTCCAGGCGCAGGTGCTCAACCTGCTCGGCGATCTCCAGCGCAAGCTCGGCCTGACAATGCTCTTCATCGCCCATGACCTCAGCGTCGTCGAATATCTGTGCGACGAGGTCGTGGTGATGTATCTGGGGCGTGTCATGGAGCGCGGTCCCTCGCGACAGGTCTATGCCAGGCCCCGGCACCCTTATACCAGAGCACTGCTCGCGACCGCACCGGTGCCCGATCCAACCCGCAAGCGCACGCATGTGCCGCTGGCGGGGGACATTCCGTCGCCCATCGACCCGCCCTCCGGCTGTGTCTTCCGCACCCGCTGCCCCATGGCCATCGAGGCCTGTGCCGGCGCTGTTCCGCCCACCGAGCATATCGGCGGCAATCATCACGTCGCCTGCATTCGTCATGGCGAGCTAGCCTGATCTGGAGTTCCGTTCTATGAGTGCATCCGAGCTTGCCGCGCGTCCGGACGTCAGTCCGTATGACCGTCTTGCTGCTCTGGGTATCGTCTTGCCCGCCGCGCCGTCGCCCATCGCCAACTTCGTCACCCATGTCAGCGAGGGCGGCCTGCTCTTTCTGTCGGGGCAGGGGCCGAGCGAAGCCGATGGCACGCTGCATCGCGGCAAGGTGGGGGCGGATGTGACGGTCCAGTCGGCCTATGCGCATGCAAGGCTGACCGGCATCAACCTGATCGCGGTGATGGAGGCGGCGCTCGGCGACCTTCGGCGCGTGCGCCGCATTGTCAAGTTGCTCGGCATGGTCAATGCCGCTTCCGATTTCGGCGACCATCCGGCGGTGATCGATGGTTGTTCCGATCTCATGCGCGCCGTCTTCGGCGACAGGGGCACTCATGCGCGCTCGGCCGTCGGCTTCGGTTCGCTGCCGAACCAGATCACCGTCGAGATCGAAGCCATCATAGCGTTCGACTAAAGGGAGAGAACAGCAATGAGCAAGACCACAGGCGGCGACATCCGCGCCGAACTCGGTCTCCGTCCGGTTATCAACGTATCCGGCACCATGACGTCGCTGGGGGCGTCGATCGTGGTGCCCGAAGCCGTGTCGGCGGTGAACCGCGTGCTGACCGAGTTCGTCGAGCTCGGCGACCTGCTTCGGCGGGCGAGCCGCACCATCGCGGAGCTGACCGGCGCCGAAGCCGGGTTCGTCACCGCGTCCTGCTCGGCGGGCATCAGCCTCGCCGTGGCGGCGGCGATCACCGGCGACAATCTGTGGGCCATCGAGCAACTGCCCGATACGGGCACGCTGCGCAACGAGGTGCTGATCCAGACCGGCCACATCGTGAGCTACGGCGCTCCGGTCGACCAGGCCATCCGGCTGGCAGGCGCCAAGGTCGTCCCGGTTGGGCAGGCGACCAGCGCGCATGGCTATCAGCTCGCCGGCGCGATCAACGACCGCACCGTCGCGGCGGTCTTCGTGGTGTCCCACCATGTGGTCGACTATGGACAGATTCCGCTCAAGACCTTCGCCGAGATCTGTCACGCCAGGGGCGTGCCGGTCATCGTCGACGCAGCGTCGGAGTACGATCTGCGCGGCTTCCTCGCCGATGGCGCCGACGTGGTGCTCTACTCCGGACACAAGTTCCTCGGCGGCCCGACCTCGGGCATTTGCGCCGGCAACAAGGATTTCATCCGTAACATCTACCTCCAGAACCGCGGCATCGGCCGGGGCATGAAGGTGGGCAAGGAGGGCATCGCCGGCGTGATCGCCGCGCTCGAAGCGTGGAAGACGCGCGACCATGCCGCTGTCCGTGCGCGCGAGAAGCGGGCGCTAGATCTGTGGGTCGAGACGCTGGAGGGCAAGGCGGGGGTTGCCGCCAGCATCGTTCCCGACCCCACCAGCAATCCGCTCGATCGCCTCAAGGTCACGGTCGACCCCGAAGCGGCGCGCATCACCGCCTGGGATCTGGCGCGAGCCATGGCCACCGGGCCGCGCCCCGTGATCGTGCGTGACCATGAGGCCGAGCAAGGCTATGTTCTGCTCGATCCGTGCAATCTGCACGAGGGTGAGGAGAGCATCGTTGCCGAGCGGCTGCTGGAAGAACTCGAGCGTGCCCGCCAGTCCAACGATATCATCAGCACCCCGCTCGCCGAGCACCTGCTGGCGCTGGAGAAAAGCATTCTAAAGTGGCCGGACTAGGGGCCGCTGTCTCGAACGGGAATATCGATGAGTGAAGCAAGTCTGGAAACGCCACGGCGTTCCCGCACCAGTGGCATCGACCGGGCCCTGCAGATTTTCGACTATCTGCAGGCGGCCGGGCAGGCTGCAACGGCCTACGAGATCGCGCGCGCCGTGGGTGCGCCGATCTCGACCGTCTATACGATCATCGACGATCTGGTGGCCAAGGACCTGCTCGATCGCGACAGGAACGGCCTCATCGGGTTGGGCCGCAGGCTCTACCACTATGGCTTGTCCTACGCCCGCAATCTCGACCTGCTGAGTGCTGCCCACCGCGAGATGCACGAGCTTGCCCGTGCCTCGGGCGAGACGGTGCAGGTCTGCGCGCGCGATCAGGACGTCATGGTGGTGCTGGCGATGGAGGAGGGCGGCGGCGCTTTCCACGTCACCTCGCGCGTTGGCTCGCGAACGCCGCTGAACTGGTCGGCATCGGGCCGGCTCCTTGTCGGGCATCTGGAGGAAGACGAGCTCGTCGATCTGTTCCGGCGCTCCGCCCGCCCGTCTCCCACTGGTCGAGCCGAAACAGATCCCCAGGTGCTGGCGGCTGGCGCGCGGCAGGCGCTCCAGCAGCGCCTGTCGATCCAGGCAGGAGAGTCCGACTTCGCTGTCGCCTGCATTGCCGCGCCAGTCTGCGACACCAGCGGCGTGTGCCACGCGACGATGTCGATCGTGGTGCCCGAGAGCAAGGCCCGCCAGAAGGATTCCGAGCTCGTGGCGCTGGTGCAGCAGAGCGCCCGCCGCATGGAAAGCCGCCTGGGCTGGTAACTCAGACGGCGTCGCCGCCGCGGAAGCGCATGAACGTCTCCTCGCGGCCCGCCCCGAACGCGATCACCTCGAAGAGGTCCGGTACGCTGTCCGCCGGTCCCTCCATTCCGGGGGAGCCCATGGGCATACCGGGCACGGCGAGCCCCGTTATCGCCGGTTTTTCGGCGAGGAGGCGCGCCACCGCCAGCGCCGGAACGTGTCCCTCGAGCACATAGCCCGCCAGTTCCCCGGTGTGGCACGAGCGCAGGGCCTGCGGCACCGCGAGGCGATCCTTGAGGCCGTCCATGTCGTCGCTCTCGGCAACGGACACCAGATAGCCCGCCAGTTCCATGTGCTTGGCCCAGCCGGTGCAGCAGCCGCACCAGGGATCCTTCCACACCTGCAGCGTCACGCCGCTTGCTGCGATCGTGCCGGTCGCGGGCAGCAGCACGCCGGCAGCAAGTCCGGCGCCCACGCGCAGGAAGTCTCGCCTCGCGATCCGCATTTTTTCGCTCCTGTCAGTGGGCGCGACGCTATCAGGCGCCGCGCCGCAGCGAGACACACAACGGCGTGACCGCCGTGCGGCTCAATCTGCCGCCCAGTGGCCGTACATGATGGGCATCGTGCCCACGAGGGATTTGAACCGGTCCCAGCTCTTGCGCTCGGGCACGGTCCAGCCGGACTCGGCGATGGCCGACAGGCGGGGGAAGACCAGCCGGTCGAAGATCGCCCGGTCGGTCATGCTCTCCGACCAGATGCAGGCCTGGATGCCCAGGAGGTGCTTGAGGCCTGCTTCCGACATGCCGGCGCGGCTCTCGAACTCGTACGTTTCCTGCGGTCCGGACCAGCCGGCCCAGCCGGCGCCGGGCTCGGCCCAGGCCTGGCCATTGGCCATGTCGAGATAATAGCGCTGCCCCGGCGAGACGACGATGTCGTAGCCCCGCTCGGCGAGCGCGGCGTTCACCTCGACATTGCGCCAGCCGATGACGAAGGAGCTGTCCTTGTCGACCGCATCGCCATGCGCCGCCTCTTCCCAGCCGCCCGTGACGGCGCCCTTCTTCTTGATGATCTCGTGCACGCGGCGGATGAACGCCGCCTGGATCAGCGCCGTCGGCGAGCCCTCGATCTCGTCGGCGCCATGGTGATTGCCGAGCTGGTTGAACTGCTTCTCGTGCTTGCGGCGCATCTCCGGACCGCCCAGCTTCTCGATCATGTCGAGCGCCAGCGGCGAGCCCGACCACGCCGCCAGCGGCACCTCGTCGGCGCCGATGTGGAAGATCCCGGCGGGGAACAGCTCGAGCATCTCGCCGATCACCGTCTCGACGAATTCGTAGACCGGCTCATGCGCCGGATTGAGGCTGTTGTTGGGGAAGCCCTGCACCGATTGGTATTCGCCCGTCTCGTTGGGATCGCGCAGATGCGGCAGCGCCTGCAGCGCCGCGTAGAAATGCCCCGGCATGTCGATCTCGGGGATGACCGTCACGGCGAGGCTGTCGGCGAGGGCGACGATCTCGCGGATCACCGCCTTCGAGTAGTACCCGCCCGTCGGCTGCGGCCCCGAGCCCAGCAGCGGCGGCAGCGCCTTACCGTGGCCACGCCAGGCGCCGATCTCCGTCAGCGCCGGATAGGCGTCGATCTCGACGCGCCACGCCTCGTCCTCCGACAGGTGCCAGTGGAACCTGTTGAGCTTGTTCCACGCCAGCAGCTTGATCAGCCGGCCGACTTCGGCGCCCGAATAGAACTGCCGCGCCACGTCGAGATGGCAGCCGCGATAGACGAAGCCGGGCTCGTCCGTGATGGTGCCGCCGGTGGGGAACACGAAGGTCTGCGGATACTGCCGCGCGCCGCGCAGGATCTGGCCGAGCGTGACGAGCCCGTAGAACATGCCCTGCCGCGTGCTCGCCTCGATGGTCGCCGCATTTTCGGCAAAGCTCAGCTCATAGGCCTCGGCGCCCATGCCCGCCTTGTGGCGGATGGCGACGGGCATGCCCGCTTCCGACGCCGGGCGGACAATTCCTTCCACCGCGAACAGGTCGGCGACGAGGCCGGCAAACGCCGCCGCCGCCTTGCCGGCATCCGCGCCCTCCGGCCTCAAATCGAGGCCGGGAGGCGCCGTGCGCGCGCCCGTCGTCGCGACCGCCTTGGGCCAGGGGATGATCGACACCGCGACCGCGGCTTTCGCCGGCACCGGGAACTTCGCGGCGCCCTTGAGCAGCGGCGAATTGTGCCCCTTTGCCTGCGTGGGCGCGGTCGGCAGCGTGACAATGCTGCCATCGGCGAGCGCCACATAGCTCGAATTGGCGCCGTCGCTCCAGTGCCGCAGGCCATAGGACAGGCCGCGGGCGACCGACCGCCAGGTCTGGCCCGGCTCGAGCACGTAGCCGTCCGGCGGCGCGATCAGCGTGTGGTTGGAGAGCCGCTTGAGCAGCTTGCCGTTCTCCAGCGTCGCATGCGGATCGATCCGCGCGGGACCCGAGAAGCCGAGCTGGAAATTGCTGATGGGCGCGTCGCCCTCATTGGTCAGCTCGATGCCGTAGCCGAGCGGCTGGCCATCGGCCGCCGGGGTCCAGGTCGTCACGAGCGAAAGCTTGGGATGCATGATTCTCTCTGTTCTGAAGGGGTAACTATGACCGGCGGTCGGTGTCAGTCTGCTGGTAGATTTGTCTCAGGGGGCCGGCCATCGCGAAGGCGCGGTCGAACAGGCCGCGCCAATGCGCGCTCGAGGCGTCGGCTGCCGTCCCCTCGGGGAGGATCGCTTGCATGAAGCCCGCGGGGAGAGCGCCCAGCTGCTCGAGGGCCTCCTGCATCTTCTTGTCGCCGCCGAAATATTTGCGGTTTGCCGCGAACGCGCATTGCACCAATCCAGTGCGGACCTGATGATAGATCGATTCCAGATAGTAACGATCCTGCCGCGCAATGGCAGTGTCGAGGTGCAGATTGCCGTTCCAGAAGTCGAGCGCCTCGAGGCCGTGCGCGAATACCGCCTGGCGCAGTGCCTCGGGATAGGCGCGGATCTCGGCCAGCATCGCGGCGAACGCCGCGTTGTCGCACGCCAGCACCGACATCGACGACAGGTCCGACAGGGCCGTGTGCCGGTAGAAGCCATTCGGCGTCCACACGCGCTCGCCCCGCTCCACCGCTCCCGACAGGGCCCGCGCGACCCCGGCGAGCACCTCGTCCGTCCGGCGGAACCAGATTTCGACCGGCTGCTCGTCGAGGACGAAGTCGACCCCGCACTCGGACGGCGTTCCCCACGCGGAAAAGGCCCCTGCCTCCGGCAACTGCGCGGCCAGGCGCTGCCTCAGCCAGTGCGGATCGGGGAAGCTGGCCGCGAACACGTACAGATCGACATCCGACAGGGCGTCGGCATTCCCCTTGGCGAGCGAGCCGCCAAGCGCGATCACGACATCGGGCAGATCGAGCGACCGCAGGGCCTCATGGACCCGGGCGACGATCGTGGCTGTCTCGTTCATGGCGTTGGATCCGCAGGGCAGTGTTTCGCGATTTCGGCCTGGGCCGAATCGCGGGGCGGCTACGATGCCGCCATGTATCCGCGAACATAGTGCCCGGGCTGGACTTCGCGGATGTCCTCGGTGGATTTTTTCGCCAGCGCCCGCACCGCCTGCGCATCGCTCGAAAAGGAACGTCCATCCTTCTCGTCGAGCCGGACCGCGGGGTCGGGGACCGCCGACAGCAGCAGCTTCGTGTAGGGGTGCTGCGGATTGGCGATCACCAGCTTGGGCAATCCCCATTCGACGACCTGGCCGGCATACATGATTGCAATCTCGTCGGCGATGAACTGCGCCGTGGCGATGTCGTGCGTGATGTAGAGGAAGGTGATGGCCAGCGTCTCCTTCATGCGGCGCATCAGGTCGAGGACCGAGCGGCGGATCGAGACGTCGAGCATCGAGGTCGGCTCGTCCGCAATGATCAGCTCGGCGCCAACCGCCAGTGCCCGCGCCAGATTGACCCGCTGCCGCTGCCCGCCCGACAGTTCGTGCGGGTATTTGCTCAGCGTCGCCTCCGGATCGAGCTCCACATCGGTGCAGACCTCGCGCACCGCCGCGTCCAGAGCCGCGCCCCGCAGCTTCCTGTGCAGCACCAGCGGCCGCTCGAGGTGGTGCTGGATGGTGTGGGCCGGGTTGAGCGCCGAGAACGGATCCTGGAACACCATCTGCACGCTGCGCTGATAGTCGTGACGCTCGTCGCGCCGGTGCAGCCGCGCGATGTCCTTGCCCTTGAAGAAGATCGTGCCCGACGACAGCGTGAACAGCCGCGCGACGGCCCGGCCGAGGGTCGATTTCCCCGAGCCGCTCTCTCCCACCACCGCCAGAGCCTTTCCGGCGCCGATGGTCAGCGAGATATTGTTGAGCGCGACGACTTCATGCGCCGGGCCCAGCATCGGCTTGAGGTGGAAGACTTTGCTCGCCCCGTCGATGCGGAGCATTTCGCTTGCGTGCTGCACAGCCCTCATCCCCTCGTCAGCAGCGGCATGGAGGACCACAGCCGCCTTGTGTACTCATGCTGGGGGCTGTTGATCAGTTGCGCCGAGGGTGCCACTTCCACCAGCCTGCCTTCCAGCATGATGGCGATCCGGTCGGCGAATTGCCCCATCAGCGCCAGATCGTGCGTGATGAACAGGATCGAGAACCCGAACTTGCGCTTGAGCTCGACGATCTCTTGCAGGATTTCGCGCTGCACCACCACGTCCAGCGCCGTCGTCGGTTCGTCCATGATGATGAGCTTGGGGTCGAGCGCCAGCGCGATGGCCAGCACCACGCGTTGCCGCATCCCGCCCGAAAGCTGGTGCGGATAGTCGTCGAGCCGGTCGGCGGGAATGCCGATCAGGGCCAGCAGCTCACTCGCCCGCTCGCGGGCCCGTGCCCGCGACACCCCGGTGTGCCGCACGATGACGTCGCGGAACTGCTCGAAAATCGTCAGCACCGGGTTGAGCGAGTTCATGGCGCTCTGGAACACCATCGACACCTTGGACCATCGCCACCGCTGCAGCCGCTCGGGCGACATGGCGAGGACATCTTCGCCATCGATGACGATCGAGCCTTCCGAAATGATCGCCGGTGGCCGGTGCAGGCGCATCAGCGACAGGGCGATCGTGCTCTTGCCGCATCCCGACTCCCCGGCCAGGCCGAGAACCTCGCCGCGGCCGATCGAGAAGTCGACGCCCTTGACGGCGGTGAACAGGCCGCCCTTGGCGGTGAGAAAGTCCACCTTGAGCCCGCGCACATCGACGAGGGCAGCTTGCGCGTTGTCGCTCATGCGCGGGTCTCCGCGAGGCGTTGCCGGTCGAGCTTCTGCTGCGCCCGCACCGCTGCTGCAACCGTGCCCAGCGTGCGCAGGCGCGGATTGGAGATTTCGTCGACACCGAAATTGAGCAGCGACAGGCCGACGCCGATACCGGCCACCGCAACGGCCGGAACCAGCACCTCCCACCATGCGCCGATGGTAATCGCGGAGGTGTTCTGCGCGTGGTACAGCATCGTGCCCCACGACACCGACATTGGATTGCCCAGCCCGAGGAACTCGAGCGTCGCCTGCGTGATGATCGTGTAGGTGACCGAGCCGATGAAGTTGAAGCCGATGATCGAGAGCAGGTTGGGCAGGAGCTCGACGAAGATCATCCGCGCCGGCCGCTCGCCGGTCAGCTCGGAGGCGAGGATGTACTCGCGGTTGCGCAGCGTCAGCGTCTGCGACCGGGTGACGCGCGCGCCCCAGGCCCAGGAGGTCAGGCCGATGATGATGGCGATCACCAGCGGGCTCGTCTGCCCCATGAACGCGGCAATGACGAGGAGCAGGGGAAGCTGCGGGATCACCAGAACGACATTCGTGAAGAAGGTGATGACTTCGTCGAACCAGCCGCCGAAATAGCCGGCCGCGATACCCAGGAACGTGCCGATCAGCACGATGATGGTGCCGGCAAAGAACCCCACGGCGAGGGACGTCCTTGTGCCGTAGATCACCTGGGCGAAAACGTCCCGGCCCATGCGCGTGGTGCCCAGGAGCTCGTCGGGGCTTGGCGGCTGGTGGGGCCGGCCGACGCGGTCCATCGGGTCGACGTTCAGCAGCAGCGGCCCGAACACGGCGACCGCCACATAGACCAGTACGATGATCAGCCCGGTCAGGGCCTTTCGGTTGCGCAGGAAGACTTTGAGGGTCTCGAACATCGGTCAGGCCTTCCGCAGGCGAGGGTCGAGGAGCACATAGAGAAGGTCGACCGCGAGGTTCGCCAGCAGCGTGGCGAACGTGGTCATCAGCAATTGCCCCTGGATGAGCGGGTAGTCGCGGGTGACGATGCCCAGATAGAGAATCTGGCCGAGGCCCGGATAGTTGAACACCACTTCGGTCACCAGCGAGCCGCCCAGGATGGCGCCCAGCGTCAGCCCGAGGGAGGTGACCGATGGCAGGAGCGCGTTGCGCGCCGCATAGTTGAATTGCACGCGCCGGTCGGACAGGCCCTTGGCCATGCCCATCGTCACATGATCCTCGCCCAGCTGGCCGATCATGTTGTTGCGCATCGTGACGAGATAGCCGCCGACGAACACGATCATCAGCGAGAAGACCGGCATGAGCCCGTGCACGAACGTGCTGCTGATGAACGCCCAGGTCCAGCCGGGATCGAGAGACGGGTTGAATGCGTAGCCGGTCGGCAGCCATTTGAGCGCCACGCCGAAGATGAAAAGCGCCGTCAGGGCGATGACCACGGCAGGCGTTGCCTGCAGGGCCAGCGACAGCGGGGTCACGATCGCGTCCAGCGCGCCGCCGCGGCGCCACGCCGCGTAGGTGCCGATGACGGAGCCGACGCAGAAGGCAAGGATCGTTGCGGTGCCGGCGAGCAGCAGCGTCCAGGGCAGCGCATAGGCAAGAACCTGGTTGACCGTCTGCGGATAGAAGCGGATCGAATAGCCCAGATTGCCGGTAAAGACCGACTTCATATAGTCGAGGAATTGCAGGTGAAGCGGGCCGGACGCGAAGCCGAAGGTTTCGATCAGGGCCTGGCGGGCTTCGGGGGGCAACGTGGTTGCCTGCTGGGCAAACATCACGTCGATCGGATTGCCCGGCATCATGCGGGGTAGAATGAAGTTCGCGGTGGCCGCGACGAAGAACGCCACCAGGTAGAAAGCCAGTCGGCGGATGACGAAGCTCATCGCACTCTCCACAAAGTGAAAAAGGCGACGCGGCGAGGCACCGCGTCGCCTCCAGTCAAGGAGGACTACTTGACCGGGGAGAGAGCCAGCAGATGCAGCAGGCGCTCAGGCACGCCCGCATAGACCACCGGGCGCGCACCGGGATTGTCGGCATTGAAGAAGCCGGTAAAGCGCGTGGTGTTGTACTCGTACCAGAGCGGGTTGTTGAAGACGTTGACCAACGGCATGTCGGCAGCGATCAGGGCCAGGATCTTCTGCATCGCTTCCTTCTGCGCCGCGTCATCGGTCGTGGCGTTGAAGGCGTCCAGTGCCGCATCGAGGTCCGGATTGGAATAGCGGGACGATGCGAACCGGTTCTGTCCGATGTTGCGCGAATGCAGCGACAGATCGAGGAAGAAGTGCGGGTTGATGCCGGTCGTGACCGAGTTGATCGCGGCCTTGTAGTTGCCCGAGATCAGCGCGTCGGTCCAGGCCGGGCTTTCCGGCGTGGCCATGCTCGCATTGATGCCGATTTCGGCCAGGCCTTCCACCGCGAGCTGCACGGTGTTCACCCAGTCGGTCCAGCCGTTCGGCACGATGATGTCGAAGGCGATCGCGGCACCGCTCGGGGTTTCCACGAAGCCGTCGCCATTGGTGTCGACATAGCCGGCCGAAGCGAGGAGCGCCTTGGCCTCGTCGATGTTGAACTGCGCGAACTTGCCGTATTCGGCTTCCGCCTCGACATTGTTCCACACATCGTAGGCCTGGCCGAGGCCCGAGGCGTACTCATTGGCCGTCGGGTAGCCGTAGCCGGCGATGTCGACCATGGCCTGGCGGTCCATCGCCATCGAGAAGGCACGGCGGAAGTCGACGTCGTTGAAGGCTTCCTTCAGGCCCGGGTCTTCGCTGCCCATGTTGAGCGAGAAGAACACCGGCGAACCGGCCGGGAACCAGTAGCCGCGGTGGTCCGGGTCACCGGCCAGGTAGGTCCGCTCGATGTCGGGAATGAACGAGCCGAACCAGTCGAGCTCGCCATTCGACGCCATGGTCAGGACCTGGTCGTTGTTGGACACCTGCGGCATGCGCATGCAGTCCACTTCCAGCTCCGCGGCGTCCCAATAGTTGGGGTTGCGGCACTGGATGTATTCCTGCGGCGTGAAGCGGCGGATTTCGGTGAGCGGGCCCGAGCCAACCGGATTGGGGTTGGTGAAGGTGATCGGATCGGCGACGGCCGACCAGACGTGCTCGGGAACCACATAGGTCTGCACGATCTGGTGGATCAGCCCGGCATCGACCTGCTTGTACTTGAACACGACATGGCCGTCGTCGACCGCTTCGACGCTCTCGAGGCCCGGCCAGGCAGCGCGCAGGTCGAGCGCCGGGTTGGCCTTGAGCAGGTTGAAGGTATAGGCCACGTCCTTGGCGGTCAGCGGCTTGCCGTCCGACCAGGTCAGTCCTTCGCGCATCGTGAAGGTCAGCTCGAGGCCGTCGTCGGAATAGGAAAATGCGGTAGCGAGGCGATAATTGGCCTCGCCGCCCTTGAGCGCGTTGAACACCACCAGCGGTTCGTACATGAAGTCCTGCACGGTCGGCAGGACGGTCGTGGCGTTGTGCGGGTTGTAGTTTTCCACCCAGGCGGTCAACTGCTGAGGCACGGCGGTGAGCACCGCTTCCTCCTGCGCATACACGCTTGCGACGGGCATGCAGATGGCGCTGCTCAACAATGCAGCGATCAAGATCTTCGACGTCATTTGGTCTCCTCCCTACGAGCACATTCGCAAGTCTCCGCGATATCGATACGCGCTGGTTGCGAATGGTATTCGATTGGCATTAAATGCAGGGGCGGTCACGGCGGCAAAATCGTAAAAACAGCCGGAAAAATCGGCAAATCAGCCCAAAACCGCTGGAGCACTGGCTCAAGAATGGTCTTAGTGAGGGTGGACAAAACGGGAGAGCAGGCCCGTCGGTAGGGGAGGACCGAACGTCTTGAAATGGCCGACTGATTTCAGAGGCAGGCTGTTCCTCATCTTCTCGGGGGTGATGGCGATACCGCTGCTTCTCACCCTGTGGACCGTCGTCAGTTCCCTCACCGGCGGCGTCCGTGACGATACCCTGGGTCAGCTCCAGTTCATCCGCGACGCCAAGCAGGCCGAGGTCGACCAGTACCTCACCTTCTCCCTGCGCCAGGCCGAGAGCCTGACCACCTCGAGCGCCCTGCGCTACTCCATCGGTGACTTCTACGGCTTCTCCTACGCCTTCCGCATGATCGACCCCTCCGGCGACGCCGCGCAGCGCGTGCTGCAGGTCGCCTTCTCGGCCCAGGAGCGCACCGAGGCCGTCGAGCGCGGCCGCGCCGGTGGCACGCTGCTGCGCGAGGCGCCCGAATACGCCAACGCCCACGACCGTTTCCACGAGGACTTCCTCACCTTCATCAAGACCTCCGAGTTCGACAACCTCTACCTCGTCAACCGCGACGGCCGCGTGGTCTACTCCGTCGCCAAGGACGCCTATATCGGCGCCGATGTCGGCGGCACCCTCAGCAGTACGCCGCTGGGGCAACTGACCCGCGACGTGCTGAACGGCACCAGCGATGCGCGCATCCTCGTCCTCGATTTCACCCGCGACCCCGTCACGCGCAGCTTCTCGGCCTATGTCGGCATCCGCATCAACCTGCACGGCCGCACCCGCGGCCTCGCGATCTTCCGCCTCCCCGCCGAAGCCGTGGGCGAAGTGGTGCAGGGCCAGTCCGGCAGCGGCGCGCCGGCCAAGCTGTTTCTCACCAGCAGCCACGGCGCGCTGATCTCGGGACCGCCCGATGCCGCGCTGGTCCCCGGCGACGAGCGCCTTGCGACAATCTCGGGGCTCCCCGGCCACGCGTCGGACTTCCTCGATGTCGGCTCCGACGGCAAGCCCGCGCTCGCTGCCTGGACCTCGATCCCCTATGGCGATGTCGGCTGGCACCTCACCGCCGAAATGCCGGCGCAGAAGGCCTTCGCCAAGACCGACGCGCTGACCCGCTTCGTCGCGCTGCTGGCCGCCGCCAGCCTGCCGCTGATCTTCGTCATCGCGCTTCTCCTCTCGCGCAAGATCTCGGCCTCGCTGGGCAAGCTCGCCGACGCCGCCGAGGCGCTTGCCGATGGCGCGCTCGACGTCGATGTCCCCAAGATCGCCCGCCCGGACGAGCTGGCGCGGCTGACCAGCAGCTTCAGCCGCATGCGCACCGCCATCCGCGATCAGCTCACCCTTATCGGGCAGAAGAACCAGGAGCTCGAGCAGCAGGTCAGCGTCATTGCCGACAAGAACGCCGAGCTTGAAGAAGCCGACCGGCAGAAGGACGCCTTCGTCGCCAACACCAGCCACGAGCTGCGCACGCCGCTCAACGGCATCATCGGCATTTCGGGAACCCTTGCCAGCGGCGCGGCCGGCGAGCTCACCTCGCTGCAGCGCGGCCAGCTCGAGCTGATCACCTTCTCGGCGCGCCGCCTCTCGCGCCTCGTCGACGATCTGCTCGACCTCTACCGCATCCGGCAGGGCAAGATGCGGCTCGCCATTCAGCCGGTCTATCTGCCCGCCTCCATCCGCAATGTCCTGCTCGTCGCCCAGGGCATGGCCTGGGGCGAGCCGGTCAACATCAAGGTCGAGTCCGGCGACGACGTTCCCTATGTCGAGGCCGACCCCGTCCGCCTCGAGCAGATCCTCTACAATCTCATCGGCAACGCCATCAAATACACTGGCAATGGCTCGGTTTGCGTCGGCGTCGCGCGGCGTGGCGACGAGGTCGAAATCTCCATCAGTGATTCGGGCGGCGGCATCTCGGCCGACAACCTCGAGCGCGTGTTCCAGCCGCTCGAGCGGGCCAGCGGCGACGAGGTCGAGGGATCGGGTCTTGGCCTCACCATCGCCCGCCAGCTCGCGCATGCCATGAACGGCCGGCTCACCGCGACGAGCGAGCTGGGCAAGGGATCGGTGTTCAGCCTCGTGCTGCCCATCGCTGCCGAGGGAGCCGATATCGAGGTAATGGAGGACGATCTCGAGCAGCACGGCGACATCTACGGCCTCGTCGCCGCGCCGGCCGCGTTCTATGTGGCCGATGAGGGCGCCCCGCATCTGCTGGTCGTCGACGACGAGCCGGTAAACCTCCAGGTCCTGTGCAACGTGCTCAAACCCCTGGGTTATCGCGTCGAGACCGCGCGCAACGGCAAGGAGGCGCTCGAGGCGGTGGCGCGTGCGCGCCCCGATCTCGTCATCCTCGATGTGATGATGCCGGTGTTGAGCGGCCTCGAAGTCGCCCGCAAGCTGCGTGAGCGCCATGCGGTGCACGAGCTGCCCATCATCATGCTCACCGCCCGCAGCCGCACCCGCGACCTCGTCGCCGGCTTCGAGAGTGGCGCCAATGACTACATCTGCAAGCCCTTCGTGAAGGAGGAACTGCTCGCGCGCATCAGCACCCTCCTTGCGGCATCGAGCGCGCGCAGCCGGGCGCAGGAGAACGAAACCCTGCGCCAGGAAATCGATCGCCGGGTGCGCGTCGAGGATGCTCTGCGCCTCTCGCAGCAGCGCATGTCGCGCCTCCTCGATACCGTCTCGGTCGGCGTGGTGTGCACCAGCGAGGCAGGGCGCATCACCTATGCCAACCAGACGGCCGCGCGGCTCGCGGGCCGGCCCCTCACTCCCGGCGAAAGCGGCATGGACGATCTCGTGCCGCAGCGTCTCACCGCCACCATCCGCGACAGCCTCGAAACCAGCGGCCAGTTCGATCTCGCCGACATTCCCTTCGGTGCGCCCGAACAGGCCGTCATCATCCACGGCTTCGAGCTTGAGCCGCAGGCCGGCGGCGGCCTCGCCATGATCATCGACCAGAACACGCCGGTGGGGCGCGACCGGGCGGGCACCGTCAACCGGTCCATCCGCGACGTTCTCGACACCATGGATACGCGCGTCATCGGTGCGGTCGGCCACGCCCCCATCGAGGGTCCCACCGAGTTCGATGCCCGTCTCTACCGCCAGACCATCGTCGACGTCATGACCGACAGCCTGCGCATCTGGCGGTCGGCCACCGGCAAGTCGAAGTTCGAGCTGGCCGAGGAGAGCGGCGTCTGGCGCGTCAGCCTCGACCGCTCCTCGCTGCAGACGCGGACGCTCGACAAATACCTCCTCCTGCAGACGCTCCCTGCCTATCCGCGCTGGCGGGACGTGGTGAGCACCGGCGAATTCGTCCTCGCGACAACCGAGTCCGGCGCCCCCGAAGCGGCGGCGAGCCTCGTCGGCAGGCTCGAGGTTCTGCGGCGCCTGGTCTCGATGTCCATGGAGCAGGGCAAGACCGTGCCCAGCCATTGAACGGCGGCTTGCCATCGCGTCTCGATGATGGCATCGCGTTGGATTGTCATCACTATTTGGCCAAAGCGGCAGGAGGAAGCATGAGCATCGTTCGTTACGGCACCGGGGGGAAGGGCGCGGGTGGCCAGCCGCTGCCGTTTGCGCGTGCCGTCAAGGCCGATGGCTGGCTGCATGTGTCTGGCCAGGTGGGCATGGAGAATGGCGAGATCGTGACGGGCGGGCTGATCGCCGAGACGCACCGGGCGATCCAGAACCTGATCGCGATCCTGTCGGAGGCCGGCTACGGCGTCGAGGACGTGGTGCGGTGCGGCGTGTGGCTGGACGATCCGCGCGACTTCTGGACGTTCAACAAGATTTACGCCGAGTATTTCGGCGCTGCGCCGCCGGCCCGGGCCTGCGTGCAGTCGGCCATGATGGTGGACTGCAAGATCGAGATCGACTGCGTCGCCTACAAGCCCGCCTGATCCACTGCTGCCCTCCGTCTCGGGCGGAGGGCGGGCACCGGCATCAAACTCCTGCAAGGGCCTCATGAAGGCGCATCAGCACATGGCGTGAGCGCGCATCCGTAGGGTCGGCGCGCATCTCGTTCATGGTGTAGCTGGCGCCGGCGCGGTGAGTGGGCCAGGCGGCGTGGATCGAGCCGCCGGCGCCGCTATGGCCGAAGGCGTCCGCGGGTGGTCCGAACCGTCCCTGCGGCGTCTGCAATGCCCACACTGTGCCGAACGCCATGGCCTCCGCGATATAGGGATCCATGAAGCGCGAGATTTCCTGCTGCCCGAGCGCGACCGTTTCAGGCTTGAGCACCGTGACGCCGTCGAGCGTGCCGCCGAGCGCCATGCAGCCATAGTAGCGCGCCATCGACCGCGCATCGGCGATGCCGCCGGCGCCACCGATCTGGGCGGCATGGATGAAGCGCTGGTTCCAGGCCATCTCGTTGCTGGCGAACAGCGGCGGGTTGCCCCAGATCGACTTGAGGACCGGGTCGGCGAGCTGTTCTGCCGTCAGCGGGCCCATCCCTTCGCCCAGTCGCATCTTGCCGACCCGGGGCTCGTACTGCTCGGGCAGGCCGATCCACGCATCGAGGCCGAGCGGCCGCGCGAACTCCTCCTCGAAGTAGCGGCCAAGCGTCCGCCCGTCGATGCGGCGGACCAGTGCGCCCAGAAGCCAGCCGATGGTCAGCGCATGATAGGCATGGAAAGCGTCGGGGTCGGGCGCCAGCGGCTGCGCGGCAAGCAGGCCCTCGATCTTCTCGTAGTCGGCCCAGTCCTCCTCGGTCAGCGGCGCTATCACGCCCGGTAGGCCCGCGCCGTGCGACACCACATGACGGATGCGCACCGTGTCCTTGCCGTTCTGTGCGAACTCCGGCCAGTACCGGGCCACCTTGTCGTTGAGGTCGAGCTGGCCACGCTCGACCAGCTTGAGCACGCAGGCGGCCATCAATCCCTTGGTGCCGGAGTAGATGACCTGGAGCGTGTCTTGCTGCCAGGGCCGACCGGGGGCCGCTTCGCCACCCCACAGGTCGACCACCATCCGCCCCTCATGCATCGCGGCGAACGCTGCACCGACGTCGGCGCGTTCAGTGAAATTGCGTTCGAATTCCGCCGCCACCGGTTCGAAGCCGGGCGCAACGAAGCCCCGGGCCGCGACACGGTCCGATGTCCAGTTGATCTGCATGTTTCCCTCAGTCGCCGTGGCCGGCCGCTTCGAACTCCTCGCCGCCCGCCATCAGATTCAGCACTTCCTCGCGCGTCTTCTCGCCCCGCAGGAAGTTCGCCGCCGTTCGCCCCTGGATCAGAACCGTGAACCGGTCGCCGACCTGCAAAGCATGCGTCGCATTGTGCGTGATGAACACCAGCGCGATGCCCTCGTCCCGCGCCTTGGAGATGAGATCGATGACGATCTTGCTCTCCTTGACGCCCAGCGCCGCGGTGGGCTCGTCGAGGATCAGCAGTCTGGCGCCGAAGTAGATGGCGCGCGAGATCGCGAGGGCCTGCCGCTCGCCGCCCGACATGGTGCCTACGAGCTGGTCGGCATCGTTGACCCGCCGGATGCCCATCGCCCGGATTTGCTCGAGCGCAATGCGGTTGGCGCTTGCATGGTCGAGGCGGCGAAACGGTCCCCAGCCCTTTGTCGGCTCGTTGCCGAGGAAGAAGTTGCGCGACACCGAGATCAGCGGGATCGTGCCCACGTCCTGGTGCACGGTGCCGATGCCATAGCCCTGCGCGTCGCGCGGGCTGCGGAAGGTCACGGGCTCGCCGTTGAAACGGACGGTGCCCAGCGTCGGCGTGAGCACGCCCGACATGATCTTGATCAGCGTCGACTTGCCCGCGCCATTGTCGCCGAGGAGGCAGTGCACTTCGCCCGGATAGACGTCGAGGTCGACACGGTTGAGGGCAAGGTTGTTGCCGAAGCTGCGCGACACGCTTTCGAGCTGCATGAGGGGCGTGCTCATTTGCGGCGCGCTCCCCGGCTCAGCGCCGCGTTGCGGATGATGTTGTTGGTGAGCACCGCGAGCACCAGCAGCGCGCCGATGAAGGTCTGCAGCCAGTCCGTCGGCCACCCCGTGTAGAACAGCCCGAGGCTCACAATGCCATAGATGACGCAGCCCAGCACAATGCCCGTCACCGAGCCGAAGCCGCCCTGCAGCAGCACGCCGCCGATCACCGCGGCGATGGCCGTCTGGAACACGTAGCCCTGGCCCTGCGCCGCGTTGCCCTGATTGTACATCACGGCCGACATGATGCCCACGAACGAGGCGCTCACCGCCGTCCAGATGAAGAGAATCAGCTTGACCCGGCTGACGGGGACGCCGGCGCGGCGCGCCGCGTCGGCATTGCCGCCGGTCGCGAGGATCCAGTTGCCGAAGCGAGTCTGGCGCAGCACCCACGCCGCGAGCAAGGCCGCGAACACCCACCACAGCACCGAGACGTTGAAGTAGTTCCACTTGCTGGCCAGGATCGGCTCGGCCCAGCCCGCATCCTTGAACGACACATTGGACGAGCCCGAGATCAACCGGCTCAAGCCGAGCGAGGTGCCGGCGAGGATGAAGTTCGTCGCGAGCGTCACGATGAAGCTGGGCAGCTTCGTCCAGTTGACGAGGAACGCATTGAAGCAGCCCACGGCGACGCCGAGCGCCAGTGCGAGGGTGAAGGTATAGGCAACCGGCAGGCCGTAGAACCCGCTTCCAAGCGCCACGATGATGGCCGAGGCGCCCACCACCGAGCCCGTCGACAGGTCGAACTCGCCCGAGATCATCAGCAGGCCGATCGGGATGGCGATGATGCCCAGTTCTGCTGCGGTGTTCAGCCAGCCTGCCGTGCCGGCAACGGTGAGGAAGCCGCTGGCGCCACCGACGATGCCGAAGAAGATGTAGATGATGACCGCGGCGATTGCCGGGCCGATCCAGGCCACCTGCAGCATCCGCTCGACCAGACTGGCCCGCGGCGTCGCCGGTGTTTCAAGGGTCTGTTCCATTGCAGCCATGATGATCGAAAGAACTCACGTGAAGGGTGAGGCCAAAGCGGTGGTGGCCGCAAGAGGGGAGGCCGGCCGTGCAGCGCACGGCCAGCCCCGGGAGGATCAGTTCGCGCCGCGCGAGCCGGCGAAGTCCTTGTTGACCTTGAGGACCGCCGCGGCGTTGTCCTTGGTCACCAGGTAGGGGCCGACCCACACCACGTTTGACGGGGCCATCTGGTACTTGTTGTACAGGTGCGGGATCAGCACGCCGTAATAGCCCTGGAGGAACGGCTGCTGGTCGGAGGCAAAGCTCATCTCGCCCGCCTCGATCGCTTCGAGCACCGTATTGCCCAGGTCCATCGTGCCCAGGTCGACGCTGCGGCCGGTGGCACGCACGGCGCGGATCGACTCCAGCGCGTCTACCGCCACGGCGACGCCCAGCGTGATCACGCCGTCGATGGTCTGGTCCTGCATCAGCATGGCGCTGACCGCGGCCTGCACCTTCTGGCTGTTGCCGATATCCTCGGACGCGAGGGTGACCATCTTGGCGGTGCCGCCGGCTTCGGTGACCGCTTCGATGTAGCCCTTGCAGCGCAGTTCGAGCACCGGGTTGGCCGCGATCTGGTTGATGCACAGGCCGTTCTTGACGCCATTGCCGACGGCGACTTTGCCGCCCTCATAGCCCATCTGGTAGCTGTCTTCGCCGATGAAGCCGATGGCGCCCAGTTCCTTGAACTTGTTGCCGCCCGAGTTGATGATGATCACGGGGATGCCCTGTTCGGCCGCCTGCTTGATCAGCGGCTCGGTGGGCTCGGGGAAGAAGTTGCCCACCGCGATGGCCGCCGGCTTGCGCGCAATGGCTGCCTCGAACATGCGGGTATAGACCGGCACGATATCGTTGAAGTCGGCCGGAGCGGTCCACTGGCCCTTCACGCCGAGTTCTTCCACGGCCGTGTTGAAGCCCTGCTGGACCGCGCCCCAGAACGGGTCCGAGCTCGGGCCGCCGAGCATGATGATGGTCTGGTCGTCCTGCGCCTTGGCCGCCAGCGGGGCGGACACGGCCATGATGGCAGCAAGCGCCACGGCGCTCAGATGCGTGATCTTCACGATGGTTCTCCCTTATCGGCGCATCGGCGATGCGCCTCGCTCCCCGGGCTGGCTCGTTTCGAGTCTCAGCCTCGATGCCCAATCGTTATTAGATCATACGTATTATGTAAATGGGCCTTCAGTCGTTGCGCGACCTTGCTCAGCCGTTGCGCAACTTCAGGATGCTTTTCGCCTCTTTTGCTAGCGCTTTTCCGAGGATCTCATGCGACGCTTCCTCGAGATGGACGCCGTCGATCCCTGCATGCACCACCTTGTTGGCGTCGAAATGGAAGCATCCCGTGCGGTGGGCGACCTGCTCGAGATAGTAGGCGTGGTCGGCGCAGCGCCGGTGTCCGTTGCCCCAGATTGCCGGCTCGGCCGCTTCGCCCAGGGCAGGGGGCGTGACGATGAGGATTTCCGGCCCGCGCTCGACCAGGGCATAGTGGCCCTTGACCATCTGGATCAGCGTCAGCACGCCGCGCGCCGAGTTGAAGGCGCTGATCGAGAACTGGTCCTTGAAATCATTGGTCCCCAGCATGATGATCAGCAGGTCCATCGGGGCGTGGCTTTCGATGATCGGGATCAGCGTGCGCGAGCCGTTCTTGTGGATGCCCTCGATGGGGTCGTCGAACACCGTCGTCCGCCCGCTCAGCCCCTCCTCGATGATCTGCGCCGGCTCCCCCAGGTGCCGCCCCATCACCTGCGCCCACCGCCGCTCGAACGCGATCCGGTCCGGCGTCTGCGCGATATTGGCATAAGGCGGGCACCCCCACGTATTGGAGTCCCCAAAACAAACAATACTCACCATCCCCGCCCATCCCGCCCAGTTGCAAATCGCCGCCGCGTTCCTGTATAGGTCCTACATATTACTCAACACAATCACTTGGCGAGGACCTCGAGGTGACAGTTTACCGCCGCCCCGACCCGATTCCACTAAACCGCAGCCGCCCGGTCGCTACCCTCGACCAGGGCCCCATCCGGCCGGAGCAGGAGGATCTCCACCACCTGGTCGCCCGCCGGATTTTTCTCGCCATCGTCGCCGGCACCTACGCCGAAGGCGGCATCCTCCCGACCGAGCAGGCGCTGAGCGAGGAGCTCGGAGTCAGCCGGACCGCATTGCGCGAGGCGATCAAGGGCCTCGCCTCCAAGGGGCTGCTTGAGACACGTCGGCGGCGCGGCACCATGGTCCTCGATCGCAGCCGCTGGAACATGTTGGACGCCGACGTCATCGATTGGCTGCGCCGCGACGAGAGCGCTGCGGTCAGCGGCGAGTTATGGGAGGCGGTCGTCGCTTTCCTGCCGCGTGTCGCCCAGGTCGCCGCGCACCGAGGCGCGTCAGCTGCTCTGCGCCATGCCGCTCTGGTGCGCGGTCATGATACCATCGAGGCCCGCGTCGACTTTCTTGTCGCTGTTGCGCGCGGGGCCGGCAACCGTTTCGCCCTCTCGGTGATTACCGGCGCGCTCCAGAATCTGATCGCGCGGGACCGCTCCTATCTCGAACGCGCCACCAGTGATCTCACCACGGAGGCCGCACGCGCCATCGTCGCGCAGCTCGAATTGGGCAGCACCGATCTGCTCGACGCGGCTCTGACCGGCGATCTGCGTTTCGCGTCGCGGACTGTTCCTGCGTAGGGTCTATCGGTCGGGGCGCCCGTCATAGCGGACGAGGTTCCGCATGTACCCGCCATCGAGATACACCTCGGTGCCTGTCATGTAGCGGGCATCGTCCGAGCAGATGAAGGCGACCAGCTTGGCAACGTCGTTCGTGGTGCCGATGCCGAGCGGTATCCATTCGTCGAACGTGCCGCGCCCGATCGCTTCGATCACATCGCGGTTGATATCGGTCTCGATCGCGCCCGGACTGACAGTGACGGCGCGGATGCCGAACTCGGCCCACTCCAGTGCGCAACTGCGGGTGAGCATGCGCAGCCCGGCCTTCGCCACCGAATAGTGCGCGAAGCCCTTGCGGGGCACCTCCTCGTGGATCGACGAGATATTGACGATCACGCCTCCGCCGCTGGTCGCCATGCGCGGCTGCGCCAGCTGCGACACGCGGAACGGAGCGGTCAGGTTGACGTCAATTACGCCGTTCCAGTCGGCAAGCGGCATCGTCTCAAGCTTGGCTGGTCCTTCGTAGCCGGCGTTGTTGACGAGCATATCCAGTCGATCGAACCGTCGATCAAATGCCGAGAAGATCGCCTCATGCTGCTCGGGGTTTGCGAGGTCGCCGGCAACGATGGCGGCCCGAACGTCGTGACATGCCGCAACTCGCGCCGCGAGCAGCGCCGCCTCCGGCGTCGCCTTGCGCACGTGCAATGCAACATCGGCGCCCTGCGCGGCCAGTTCCTCGGCAATCGCGAGGCCGATGCCGCGGGCCGCACCGGTGATGAGGGCGGTCCGCCCCGCAAAGCGCCGGCTCATGGCTTCCGCTCGAGCGCGCGGGTGGCCATTACCATGTGCTGCTTCATCTCGCGGAATGCGGCATCGGCATCGCGCTTGAGGATGGCGGCGACGATCGCCTCATGCATGCGTTGCACCGCGTCGATCTCCTCGAGATTAACCCGGCGCTGCATGCCCTTGAGCGAGGCATCCTCCATCGCGGTCCGGATCGATTGCACCATGTGTTCGTAGAGCGTGTTTCCACTGGCCCGGGAGATGGCGACGTGGAGGCTCGCATCGAGTTGGGCGTAACGCTGCGCATCGCCAAGGGCAGCGCGCATCTGGGCGAGCAGCCCTTCCATCGCGACCGCGTCGTCCGCCCCGTAGCGCTCTGCGGCAAGCGCCGCCGCTTCGCATTCCAGTCCGCGACGCAGTTCCATCAGTTCGATCACCGAATTTCGGGTGGTCTGGAGGGCGTGGGTGAAAAAAACTTCGAGCGAGGCGCGGTTGAGGGCGCCGACGATGGCGCCGCGGCCGTTGCGGATTTCGATGACGCCCAAACCCCTGAGATTTCTAAGGGCTTCGCGGACGACGGGGCGGCTGACGCCGAGCAGTTCGGTGAGTTTCGCCTCCGATGGGAGGGCCGCGCCAGGCTTGAGATCCTGCGAACGTATGTGCTCCAGCAGGGCTGCCGAAGCCCTGTCGCCGAGGGTTGTGTTGTCAAGGCGCTGAAGTCCCATGACCCCATCGATAGTCGCTGCGACCACATGCCGTCAATCTGTCTTACAGCTTGACAGTAATCCGAGTGACTGCCTACGGTCCTGCCAAGGAGACCGTCATGACCGCTCAATCCGCGAACCCGCTCGACCTGCTGCGCACCCGGCTGCACACGGCCGTGGTCGGCGACATCCTCGACACGCTGGGACTCACCCACCAGTTCCTGCCGCCCGAAATCAGGGCTGTGGACCCCGACCGGGTCATGGTGGGCCGGGCGATGACCGTGCTCGAGGCCGACTGCGCCTCCGACCGGCTGGGTCACCAGCCCGGCGTCGACTCCTTCGGCATGATGTTCCGTGCGCTCGACTCGCTGCAGCCGGGCGAGGTCTACATCTGCACCGGCTCGTCACCGCGTTACGCGCTGTGGGGCGAACTGATGTCGACCCGCGCCCAGGCACTGGGTGCCGCGGGCGCTGTACTTGACGGCTTCCATCGCGACACGCGCGGCGTCCGCGCCCTCGACCTGCCGGTGTTCTCGATGGGCAGCTACGCACAGGACCAGCGCCTGCGCGGCCGCGTCATCGACTACCGGTGCCCCATCGAATTCGGCAACGGCGTGCGCGTCGAGAATGGCGATGTTGTCTTCGGCGACATCGACGGTGTCGTCATCATCCCCGCCGTGCGGCTCGACGAAGTGGTCGAGCTGGCGCTGGCCAAGGTGGATGGCGAGGAGCAGGTGCGCGCGATGATCGAGGCCGGCGGCTCGACCGAGAAGATCTTCGAAGAAACAGGCATCATGTGAGCGACACGATGAAGAAACTGCGCTCCGCCGCCTGGTTCGGCGGCACCGGAAAGAACGCCTTCATCCATCGCAGCTGGATGAAGAACTCCGGCCACCCCGAAGACATGTTCGAGGGCCGGCCGGTCATCGGCATCTGCAACACCGCGTCCGATCTGACACCGTGCAACGCGCATTTCCGCCAGCTGATCGAACCGATCAAGCGCGGCATCTACGAGGCAGGCGGCTTCCCCGTGGAGTTCCCGGTCTTCTCGTGCGGTGAGCCGAACCTGCGGCCGACCGCGATGATGTTCCGCAACCTCGCATCGATGGATGTCGAGGAGGCGATCCGCGCCAACCCGATCGACGGCGTGGTGCTGCTATGCGGCTGCGACAAGACCACGCCGTCCCTGGTGATGGGCGCCTCGAGCTGCGACCTGCCCACCATCGTGCTGTCGGGTGGCCCCATGCTCAACGGCATGTACAAGGGCCGCAAGATCGGCTCGGGCACCGATGTGTTCCGCCTCTCCGAGGAGGTGCGGGCCGGCACCATCACGATGGACGATTTCCTCGACGCAGAGAGCTCGATGTCGCGCTCGCCGGGCCACTGCATGACAATGGGCACGGCCTCGACGATGGCCTCGATGGTCGAAGCGCTCGGACTGGCCCTGCCGGGCAATGCGGCGATCCCCGCCGTCGATGCGCGCCGCGCGCGCCTCGCGCACCTCACCGGGCGGCGCATCGTCGACATGGTCAGGGAAGACCTCAAGCTCTCGAAAATCCTGACGCGCGAGGCGTTCGAGAATGCCGTGAAGGTCAATGGCGCGATCGGTGGCTCGACCAATGCCGTCGTCCATTTGCTCGCCATCGCCGGGCGCATCCAGGCCGACTTCAAGCTCGAGGACTGGGACCGCTTCGGTCGCGATGTACCGACCATCGCCAATCTCAAGCCGTCAGGTGCGCACCTGATGGAGGACTTCTTCTATGCCGGCGGCATTCCCGCGCTCATGCACACCATCCGCGACCGGCTGCAGCTGGGCGCAATGACGGTGACCGGCCGCACCGTCGGCGACAACATCGCTGATGCCGAGGTCTATCTGCCCGACGTGATCCGTCCGCTCGACCAGCCGCTCGTCGCCAATGGCGGTATCGTCGTGCTGCGCGGCAATCTTGCGCCCGGCGGCGCGGTACTGAAGCCGTCCGCGGCGACGCCCGAGCTGCTCGAGCATCGCGGCCGCGCGGTGGTGTTCGACACCATCGAGGAGTATCGCCGCCGCATCGCCGATCCGGACCTCGCCATCACCGCCGACAGCGTTATGGTGCTGCGCAATTGCGGCCCCAAGGGCTATCCCGGCATGGCCGAGGTAGGGAATATGGGGCTACCGCCCAAGCTGCTGCAGCAGGGCGTGCGCGACATGGTCCGCATCTCCGATGCGCGCATGAGCGGCACGGCCTATGGCACCGTGGTCCTCCACACCTCGCCCGAGGCCGCCGCCGGCGGCACGCTGGCGCTGGTGCGCGAAGGCGACGAGATCACGCTGAGCGTGAGCCGGCGCGAGCTGACACTGCATGTCAGCGAGGACGAGCTGGCGCGGCGTCGCGCCGAGTGGGTAGCGCCCGAGTTTGGCGAGTCCGGCTATCGTGGCCTCTATCGCCGCCATGTGATGCAAGCCGACACCGGCGCCGACTTCGACTTCCTGCTCGGCTGTCGCGGCGCTCCGATCCCCGAAGAGAGCCACTAGGAGTGCCGACCATGCGCACGCACCGATTGATTGAAATCGACTGGCCGGAATACAGCATGCCGGTTGCCCCGGCGCGGCCGAGCCGTGACAGCCTGCTCGCCAACCTGTCGGCGATGCGCGCCGCGATGGATGGGCGCGGCTACACGCACCTCGTCGTCTATGCCGACCGTGAGCACTTCGGGAACATGCTCTGGGCGACGGGCTTCGATCCGCGCTTCGAGGAAGCCGTGCTGGTGGTCAAGCCGAGCGGCAAGCCGGTGCTGATCGTGGGCAATGAGTGCTACGACTACACGCAGGTTTCGGCGCTCGTCGTCGCGGGCGATCTACGCGTCGAGCGCTGCCAGTCGCTGTCGCTGCTGTCGCAGCCGCGCGGCGACCGCCGGCGGCTCCTCGACATCGTCGCCGCCGAAGGCTTCAAGCAGGGCGACAAGGTCGGCGTCGCTGGTTGGAAGTACTACAGCCCCGCCGAGGCCGAGGACTCCGTCCACGCCCTCGAAGTGCCCTCGATCCTCGCCGACGGGCTGCGCAAGCTGGTGGGTGCCGCAAATGTCGAGAACGCCACCGACATCTTCATGCACCCGGTCCATGGTCTGCGCGCGCGGGTGACGGTCGACGAGATCGCGGCCTTCGAGTTCTCCAACAGCCTCGCGTCTGCCGCCATCAGGCGCATGCTGTTCGCCATGAAGCCCGGCATGACCGACCTCGAGGTCTATGCCGCCGGCCAGGTGGCGGGGCTGCCGCTCGGCTGCCACAGCACGCTGTCGCTGGGCGTCAACAAGAACCTGGGTCTTGGAGGACCGACGGGCGAGACCGTCGTGGCCGGTGGCCCGATGTCGTTCAACGTCTGCCATTTCGGCTCCAACATCGCCCGCTCGGGCTGGCTCGCCAGTTCGGCGCGTGACCTGCCGCGCGCGGCACAGGACTATGTCGATGCCTTCGCCGGCCCCTATATCGCCGGCGTCTCCGAATGGCTGAGCATGATGAAGCCCGGCGTCGTCGGCGGCGACGTGCACGCGATGATCGCTCGGAAGCTGCCCTTCGAGACCTTCGGCATCTTCCTCAATCCGGGCCATCTCATCCACCATGACGAATGGCTGTCGTCGCCGATCGGGGAGGGCTCCACGGACGAGCTCGCCTCGGGCATGTACGTGCAGATCGACATCATTCCCTCCCATCCGGTCTATGGCTCCTCGCGGATGGAAGAGGGGATCGTGATTGCCGACAGCAAGCTTCAGGCCGACCTTCGGGCGCGCTACCCCGACGTCCTCGCCCGCTGCCTCGCGCGCCGCGACTTCATGCGCAATGTGATGGGGTTCGATGTGCCCGACACGGTGCTGCCGCTCAGCGACAGCGCGGGCATCGTGCCACCCTTCTTCTTTGCGCCGCACACGCTCATCGCGCTCAGTTGACAGAAGAACGCCCGCGTCTCGGGAGGAGGCGGGCGCTCATTCTGGCCGGGGCCGCTCCCTTGGGAGCGGCCCTATCTTTTTCTGGGTCAGGCTTTGGGAGGAGTCCAGAACGTCAGGCCTTCGGCCTTCGCGATGCCGCGGATATGGGCGATCGCCGCCGCATAGTCCTCGCGCTTGCTCAGATGCTCGACCACCAGCGGCAGGTCCTGTGCCCGGCGGCTCATCTGGCGCAGCAGCTCGGCATAGTCGAGCTGCCCCGTACCGATCGGCGCTTCGGCCATCTTGTAGGTGAACTCGGCCGCAAGCAGCTTGGTGTCCTTGGCATGCACGTGCACGATGTCGTCGCCGAAGGTGTCGAAGCACTCGGCAATGAACTCGCCCGTCCGGAAATGCCGGTCGAGGTTCATCATGTTGACCGGGTCGAACAGGATGCCCACCGACTTGTGGCCGACGAGGTCGAGGAAGCGGCGCACCGATTTCGGCGAGTCGAGCGGCGTCATCACCCAGGTTTCGACCGACAGCCGGGTGGTCTTGAGGTTGAGGCCGTCGACGACTTCCCGGCACGATTGCGCCAGCAGGTCGACCGCTTCGGGCTTCCAGTTGTCGGGATGCGCCGAGAACACGTCGCGCGGCACCGCGGGATCGCGATGGCCGCCGCCGACCACCACCGCGCGCGAGCCGGCGAGGTCGGCACGGCGCAGCAGTTCGCGCGTCGCCGCCACGTTCTCGCGCCGGATCGCTTCGTCGGGCGCCGCGAGATTGCAGTAGCCATTGGTCTGCACCGGCGTGATGCCGGCCTTCGCATAAGGTCGGCCGAGCTCGACCAGCTCGGCATCCGACATGGGCTTGTCGGCGCCGATGGGCGCGGCGGTGACGCCGAGCGCGATCGCGTCGTCGAGGGAAACGGTTGCACCTAGTTGCATCTACATAGCCTCACTTGAACTCGGGACGCGCCAGGAGCGGGAACGCGTCGGTGTTGAGCGGCAGCTTGATCTGCGCCTGCCGCGCGGCCGACTCATAGGCGGCCATGATGATCTCGGTCGTCCGCATACCGATGCGGCCGGCGAGGATGGGATCGCGGTTCTGCTCGACCGCATCGACGAGGTCGTTCATGGCGACCTCGAAGCTGTCGACAAAGTCGGTGGGACGGCCCTCGAGCCGCTCGATCGTCGTGCCGCCGTCGAGCCAGCCGGTGACGACATCGCCGAACTGCACGAGGCCCTTGGTACCGATGACGCGCAGGCCGATGGGACCGGCATCGACACCGCCCTCGAGATAGCCCTTGCCGCCGCCGCGATAGGTCACCACGATCAGCGCGCGGTCTTCGACCGGATGGCCGTAGCGCCGGATGGCGCTGGTGGTATCGATGGCGGCGAACACCGTCTCGGCGACCGGGTCGCCCAGCATGTAGCCGAACATGTCGATCCAGTGCGTGCCCCAGCTCAGGATGTCGGCATCGGCGGCGCTGATGCGGCCCTGCACTTCGAGCACTTCGCCGATGCGACCCTTGCTGATCCAGTTGCGCACCTGGAGGAAGCGGCGCTCGACCCGGCGCTGATGGCTGACGACGAGCTTGACGCCATTGGCGTCGCACACATCGACCATGCGCCTCGCGTCGCCGAGACTGAGCGTCATCGGCTTTTCGCAGTAGATCGCCTTGGCGCCCGCTTCCGCGGCGGCCACCACCATGTCGGCATGCAGCGGCGGCCAGGTGCAGATATCGACGATGTCGAGCTTGGCCTCGGCCAGCATCGCCTTGTAATCGGTGTAGCCGGTGACGCCGTAGTCTTCGGCGAAGGCATCGAGGTTTTCCTGCCGGATATCGCACCCTGCGACCAGCGAGACCCTGTCGAGCTTGCGCCAGGTATCCGCATGGATGCGGCCGATGGCAAACCCGCCGCCGCGCTCCTTCGTTCGCTCCCGTGGCCCGGTTCCGACCAGGCCAACCCTGTATGTCATCGCGACACCTGCACTTCTATTCGTTGATGTGGGGGAAGGTGGAGCGGCGGGCCGGGAGGACGCCCATGCCCGCCGCTCCTTTGGACTTAGAGTTCGCCGTTGATGCAGGCGGCCATGGCCGTCAGCGTCTCACCCACCGGCTTGCTGCCGTTGAGCACGAAATCCAGGTCCGGGGTGATGCAGTTGGACTCGATCTCGCTCCAGTTCAGCATGAACGGTGCGAAGCGGATGTAGGCCAGCGCATCGGCGTTGGGCTGCAGCGTGTCGAGGAACTCGATGGGCTGCTTGGCATACCAGTCGAAGGCCGGGATGTTGGCCGGCGGATAGATCGCGCCGAGCGTGGCTTCCTTATAGGCCGCCTCGAAGCCCGCCTGGCCGAGGAACTCCTGCATGAAGTTCCAGGCCATCTCCTTGTTCTTGGAGGACTTGAGGATCGAGTAGGCGGTGCCGCCCGTCGGATAGACGCGGTTGGCAGTGTCCTTGGTCGGCGCCATCACCAGCTTGATGCCGAGGTCGCGGAACTTCTCCGGAGCCTCGACGGCCTTCCACATGCCGATGATCATCATGCCGGCCTTGCCGTTGAGGAACAGCGAGGTGCAGCCCTGGGCGGCGCCGCCCATGGCCTCGAGCGAGTCATTGGTGGGCACCGATTTGTCGGCCAGCATCATGTCGACGAAGTACTGCGTCGCCGCGATGGAGTCCGGGCTGTCCAGCATCGACTTGGTCGGTGCCTTGACGTCGTCGACGAGGGCGCCGCCGCCGCCATAGAGGAAGGTGAGCCAGTTTGACGTCGTCGACGAGCTCATGCACAGGCCATACGATCCCTCGCCGCCGGCATCGGCCAGCTTCTTGGAGGCATCGCGCATCTGGTCCCAATTCCAGTCGGCGGTCGGCTGATCGACGCCGGCCGCTTCGAACACGCCGGGGTTGTAGAACATCAGCGCGTTGGGCTGCGCATCATAGGGGATGCCGTAGATCTTGGAATCGACGGTGTACCGGTCGAGCAGATGCGGGAAGAAATCCGCGGCCGCGAAGGACTCGGTTGCCGCCAGCATCGGCGTCAGATCTTCGAGAATGTTGCGGTTCACGAATTGCGGGAACGGCGAGTTCTCGATGCCCACGATGTCCGGTGCGTCGCCGCTGGCGATCTGGCTGAGCAGCTTGGCCAGGTACTGGTCCTGCGGCGTGACCTGCACCTCGATTTCGACGCCGGGATATTTGGCGTTGAAGGCTTCGAGCAGGCCGGTCCAACCCGACACCTTGTCGACAGGGTAGAACGAGGCGATGACGAGCTTGCTGTCCTGCGGCAGCGCTGCCGTTGTCAGGCAGAGCGTTGCCAGGAGAGAGAGAGCTATTCGCTTCACTTTGATGGTCCTTTCGTTCCCGATTGTAGTTGACGTAGGGGGAGGAGCTGTGGTGCGGCGCGTGCCGCGTTATCCTTTGAGGCCCGTTGAGGCGATACCTTCGACGATCTGGCGCTGGGCGAGGAAGAAGACCACCACCAGCGGCAGCACGGTGAGAACCGAACCCGCCATCAGTACGCCCCAGTCCGTCCCGTAGTGGGAGGCGGCGAGCGTCGCGATGCCGACGGTCAGCACCTTCATCGACTCCGAATTGATGGCGACGAGCGGCCACAGGAAGTCGTTCCAGAAGTGGATGAAGGCGAACACGGCGACGACCGCGAGGGCCGGCCGCACCAGCGGCAGGATGATGCGGAAGAAGATCGTGGGATGGCCGGCGCCGTCGAGCTTGGCGGCCTCCTCGAGCTCCTCGGGAATGGTCAGCATGAACTGGCGCAGCAGGAACGTCGCGAATGCGCTGCCCAGCGCCGCCGGGGCGATCAGCGCCATGTAGGTGTTGATCCAGCCGAACTCGCGGATGATGATGAAGGTGGGGATCAGCGTCACCACCGTGGGCACCATCAGCGTCGCGAGGAACAGCAGGAAGAGCTGCTCGCGGAACGGGAAGCGCAGCCGCGCAAAGGCATAGGCGCCCATCGAGCTGAACAGCAGCTGGCCGAGCACGATCACCACCGTCACGAACAGCGTGTTGAGGAACTGGCGCGCGAACGGGATCAGCGAGAACAGCCGCTCATAGGCGTCGAAGGTGATCGGGTTGGGGAACCACTCGGGCGGCATGGTGAACATGTCCTCGGGCACCTTGAGCGAGGTGATCACCATCCAGAAGAACGGCAGCAGCGCCATGAAGGCACCGGCGAGCAGCAGGCCGTGCACGACGATGGCGGAAACGATGCGGCGTGCGCTCATTAGCGGCCTCCCAGTCCCGGCGTGCGGCCAAGGAAGCGCGCCTGGATCAGCGTGATTGCGAGGATGATGACGAACAGCACATAGGCGAGCGCCGAGGCGTAGCCCATCTTGAAGAACGAGAAGCCGTTCTCCCACAGGTAGAAGACGTACACCTTGGTGGAGTTGCCCGGCCCGCCACCGGTCATCACATAGATCAGGTTGAACACCTGGAACGAGGCGATGATCGAGATGGTGGTGACAAAGAAGATCGTCGGCATCAGCAGCGGCACCGTGATCGACCAGAAGATCGTCCACGGCGAGGCGCCGTCGATGCGCGCGGCCTCGTAATAGTCCTTGGGGATGGCGCGCAGGCCGGCGAGCAGCAGCACCATGTTGTAGCCCGCCGTCTGCCAGATCTGGACGATGGCGACCGAGATGAGCGCGACGCTGGGGTTGGTGAGCCAGTCGACGCCGGGCAGGCCGACGGCGCGCAGCATGGCGTTCAGCACGCCGTAATCGGGGTGGTAGATCCACTTCCAGACGAGCGCGATCGCGACCGTGGAGGATACGTAGGGCAGAAAGAAGATCGCCTGGTAGATTGCGGTGCCCTTGATCTTGCTGTTGAGCGCCAGCGCCAGCAGCATGGAGACCGTCAGGCCGCCCGGGATCACGATGAGCGTGTAGATGGCGGTGTTGCGCAGCGCGTTCCAGAACTGCCGGTCCTTGAGGATGTCCTGGTAGTTCTCGAGCCCCACCCATTGCGGGTCCGACAGCATGTCCCAGTTGGTGAAGCTGAGGAAGAAGCCGGCCACCACCGGGATCAGCGTGAACAGGCCGATGCTCACCAGATTGGGCAGCAGGAACACGAACGCCGCAAACCAGTCGCGGCGGGCCGCGACCGAGTATCGGGGGGGAGCGATGGTCTCAACTGCTGCAGTCAATTGTCGTCTCGTGCGTGAGTGTTGGGAGGCGGCGGGAGGAAGCCGCCTCCCCTTGTGTCAGTTCGCGGCGGCACTGCCTCGCTTCTCGAGCAGCTTGGTGAGGAAGGCGAGACTGCTCTCGGCCTGCTCGATCGTGCCGCACTCCACTGACAATGTGATCTCGCGATCCAGCGGATCGAGAATGTGCAGGACCTTGTCCCAGTCGACGACGCCTTCGCCGCAGGCGCAGCCCACGGGCGTACCCGTCACCTTGCCGCGCTCGCGCTCGGAGTGCTCGAAGCTGATATCCTTGGCATGGACATGCATCACGCGATCGCGCACGCGGGTCAGCGCCTCATACGGGTCCTCGACGCCGGCGAGATAGGCATTGCCGGTATCCCAGTTCACCTGGATCCAGGGCGAGGGCACGAGGTCGACGATCCGCAGCAGTCCTTCACTCGTCTTTGTGTAGACGCCATGCGGCTCGACGCAGATATAAACTTTGTGCCGTGCGGCAACATGCGACAGCCGCTTGAGCGTATAGCGCATCGCTTCATGCGCTTCCTCGTCGCTCATCCAGTCGGGCTTGAGCATCTCGTCCGAGTTGAGGAACTTGGTGCCCACGAAGTGGGCGAGCACGGCGGCGCGCGTCAGGCGCGACACGGCGGCCTCGGGCTTCATCAAAGGACTGTGAGCGGACAGGCTCGACACCTGGACGCCGTACTTGGCGCAGATCTCTGCCATCAGCAGAGGATCTTCTTCCATTGAGAAAGAATGGAAGTATCCGACTTCGCTCAGCAGCTCGTAGCCGGTATGCACCATCGGCTCGACCCACTTGTAGCCGATCTCGGCGGCGACTTTCACGCCGGCGCGGAAATCCATGTCCGCGGAGCGTACGAACTCCATGTTGACCGCTATTCTATACTTAGCCATCAGCCCTAATATCCTTCTGCTTTACTCTCCCGGCGGGCATAGCTTCGCCATGACCGCAAAAGGGCTGCGGCGACACGGCTCGATCAACACGCTCGACAGGCGAGCGTTCGATTTCGTAAGTTTTCCCGTCAGGGTCCGATTGGTTTTGGACCTCGTTATTGGGAGGAACGGTAGCGATGGCGTCAGGGTCCGTCTTTCAAGATTCGCCGACGGTAAATAGCGTAAGTTCCGCGGCGACCATCGGCGACCCGACTTTTCGCGATCTCAATGACATCTACTACGCCGACACCTGCGAGCCGTTGACCGAGGCCGTGAAGGCCGGGGCCATTCAGATGTCGGCACTGGCACGCGGCCACTATCCCGGCCAGCCGCTGCGTCCGAACGAAGTTCCAGGCTTGCGTACCGTGGGCCTGTGGGATGCCTCGCAGCAGCAGGATTGGGGCCTCGACTGGCATCGCAATGAAGGCATCGAGATCACCTATCTGGCGCGCGGCTCGCTCGACTTCGCGGTGGATGATCGCGAATGGCAGTTGCAGTCGGGGCAGGTCACCATCACGCGGCCCTGGCAGCGCCACCGCGTCGGCAAGCCCAATGTCGGTCCCTCGCGGCTCCATTGGTGCATCATCGACGTCGATGTCCGCCGGCCCAATCAGCAATGGATCTGGCCCGACTGGGTTGCGCTGTCCAATGACGACCGCCAGCGGCTGACGGAATTGCTCAAGCACAACGAGCATCCGGTGTGGCCGGCCGGCCGCGACGTGGACGACACCTTCGAGGCGATGGCCGCTTGCGTCTCCCGGCCAGATACGAGGACGCGCGATTCCCGTCTGCGCCAGCTTGTGAGCCGGTTGCTGCTCGATGTGCTGGAGGCGCTCGAAAAGCAGCACGTCGTGCTCGACGAAAAGCTCTCCTCGGCCCGCCGTAGCGTGCAGCTCTTTCTCGCCGACCTGGACAATTATCTCGACCATGGCTGGACGCTCACGGAGATGGCCGAAAGCTGCGAACTGGGACGGACGCGCTTTGCGCAGTACTGCCAGGAGATCACCAACATGTCGCCGACCGAGTATCTGACGAGCCTGCGCATGCAGCGCGCCGCCGAGCTGCTGCTCCGCGAGCCCGACCTCAGCATCACCGATGTGGCCTTCAAGTGCGGCTATGACAGCTCGCAGTACTTCTCGGCGGCTTTCTCGAAGTACCATCGGCTCTCGCCGCGCGCCTATCGCACCGCCCGGCCCGCCGGCTAGGCGTATCGGCGATTTACAAAGCTGCGTCCGGGTGGGATGGGAGGAGGTAGCCAACAGCCTGCCTCCGACCATGCGCATTACCAAGATCGACCTCTACCGTGCCGCCATGCCGATGAAGACCCCGTTCAAGGTCGCCATCGGCACCACCACCATTTCGCAATCGATCTTCGCGCGGATCCATACCGACGCCGGGCATATCGGGGTAGGTGAAGGCAACATCTTCACGCCGGTGGTCGGCGAGACCGCCGACAGCGTCTGGGCGATCGGCCCAGCGGCTGCCAGAGCACTGGTCGGGACCGATCCGCTCGATATCGAAGCGCGCGCCCGCCAGATGCGGAAGCTCTTTCCCCACAACACCACGCTGCGTTCGGCGCTCGAGATCGCGCTGTGGGACATCTTGGGCAAGGCGGCGAACCTGCCGCTCTTCGCCGTGCTCGGTGGCCGCCGGCGCCCCGTCGTCACCGACAATACGGTGGGGCTCGAAAGCCCCGCGGTGATGGCCGAACGGGCACTCGCTTTCAAGGCGCGCGGCTTTGTGGCGATAAAAGTGAAGCTCGGCACCGACCTCGCGACCGACCTCGAGCGCATGCGGCTGATCCGCGAAGCCGTCGGCCCCGGTTTCGCGCTTCGCGTCGACGCCAACCAGGGGTGGGACCGCACAACGGCGCGCGCCGCGCTGCGAGCGCTGGCGGCCTATGGCCCCGAACTGGTGGAGCAGCCGGTCGTCAGGGCCGATATCGACGGGCTCGCCGAGTTGCGGCGCGGCTCGACCGTCCCTCTCATGGCGGACGAGTCGCTGTTCGACGAGCACGATGCGCTGCGCCTCGTGGCGGCGGGCGCCTGCGACTACTTCAACATCAAGCTCGCCAAGGCGGCCGGTATCTGGACCGCGCTCAAGATCAACGCCATCGGCGAAGCAGCGCATATCCCCTGCATGGTGGGGTGCATGACCGATGCGGGCATCGCCATCTCGGCGGCGGTGCATCTGGCGAGCGCCCGCGAGAACATCGTCTTCGCCGATCTCGATGGCGCCGACATGCTGGCTGTCGATCCGGTGGCCGGCGGCTTCGGCTACGGCGCTGGTGGCGAACTGCTTCCGGCGACCGGGCCTGGCCTCGGCGTCGAGCTCGATGCGGCCTACCTCGGCGGGCTGCCACACCAGGCGGTCGAATGAGCGCGCTGACCGTCACCGCGACGCCGACCGCCGCCGAGCTCGAAACCATCGGCGGCAATCTTGCCGCGTTCAACGAGGCCGATGTCGGTCCGGCCGAGCGCACGCCGCTTGCCGTGCTGATCCGCAACGATGCCGGCACTGTCGTTGCCGGCATCTCCGGCTACACCGCGTGGGGCTGGCTCTACGTGCAGTGGCTGTGGGTCCACGAGTCGCAGCGCGGGCAGGGCGCCGCGGGGCGTATGCTCGCCGCTGCCGACGACGAAGCACGCAAGCGCGGCTGCCACGCCGCCTATATCGACACCTTCAACCCGGTCGCGCTCAAAACCTATCAGCGCGCCGGCTACGTCCCTTTCGGCAAGCTCGACGACTTCCCCAAGGGTCGCACCAGAACGTTCCTCCAGAAGGCGCTCTAGGCCGCGAGCTGGCCGCCCGTCATCGGCTTGGGTGCGCCGGTCGTCGTCGGGAAGCTGATCGGCAGGCCGCGCAGCACGCGTACCGCGAGGAAGGCAAAGCACTCCGCTTCGATCGCGTCACCGCGCCAGCCGACCGCTTCGGCGGGAACGGCATCGACGCCGGCCCGCGTCTTCAGCATCTCCATGATCATCGGATTGTGCCTGCCGCCGCCGCAGACGACGAGCTTTGTCGGGCGCGTCGGCAGGTGGTCGAGCCCCTTGCCCACCGCCGCCGCGGTGAAGGCCGTGAGCGTCGCCGCACCGGTCGCCGGATCGAGCCCTTCGGCCATGGCCGAGGTGAAATCGAAGCGGTCGAGCGACTTCGGCGGTGGTGCGCTCAGATAGGGATGCTCGAGCAGCTTGCCGAGTCGCGCTTCGTCGACGGTGCCGCTGCGGGCGAGCGCGCCGTCGCGATCCATGCTGCCCAGTCCGCGCTCCTTCATGAAGTCGTTGAGCGGCGCATTGGCGGGGCCGGTATCGAAGGCGATCAGCGTGTCGCCGCCATCCCAATAGGTGACATTGGCGACGCCACCCAGATTGAGCACCGCGACCTCGCCATGCGTCCCGAGCCTGCGCAGCAGCGCCTGGTGATAGATCCCCGCGAGCGGCGCGCCCTGGCCGCCGGCACGCACATCGGCCGAACGGAAATCATAGGCGACCGGCACGCCGAGCAGTTCGTGCATCAGACTGCCGTCGCCGAGCTGGCGCGTGTCACCGATGCGGCCGGGCTGCGGCGCGCGATGCAGCACCGATTGGCCGTGAAAGCCGACGACGCCGATATCGGCCATGCTGAGACCGGAACTCTCGACAAGCTCCCGCACGGCGGCCGACTGGGCACGCGTCAGCATCTCTTCGGCGCGCGCGAAGATGGCGGGGTCGGTTCCCTCGAAGTTCCACTTGCGCGCTTCGGCCAGCGTCGCCTCGAGCGTGTCGCGGATCGCCTGCGGATAGGGCGCGAGCGTGTAGGCGCCAAAGGTCTCGACGGTTTCGCCATCGGTCTTGAGCAGCGCGACGTCGATATTGCCGTCGAGAACGGTGCCGGTCATCAGGCCCACGGACCAGATCGGTTGCATCATCAGTCTCCGTTGATGAGATCGCCCACCGCGCGGCGCAGCGCGATGATGCCGCTGTCGAAATGCCGTGTCGGATGGACGCGGTTGGTGAGCAGCGTCCAGGCCCGGCCGCGTGCGAAATCGACCCACAGGCCCGTGCCCGTGAAGCCGGTATGGCCGATGGTTTCGGGTGCGCACCGGTCGCCGCCCGACCAGCCGTCATAGGGGCGCTCCCAGCCATGCGTGCGCTTCGCCGAAAGCGGCGCGCGAACCAGCTCGGTCTCCGGTGCGCCGTTCAGCAGCCGCTGGGCGTAGTCGAGCACCGATGCCGCGGTGCCGAACAGCCCGGCATGGCCCGAACCCTGGAGGGCATAGCAGTTCTCGTCATGCACCTCGCCAACCACGACGCGTCCGCGCCAGGGGTCCTGCTCGGTTGCCGCGGCATGCGCCGGATCGGCCGACCAGGCAAAGCCGGGGCCGGGATCCTGCTGGCGGATCGGCTTGCCGGTCAGCCGCTCGAGCGCGATGCCGAGGAGGATGAAGTTGATGTCCGAATAGACCGCCGGTCCAGCGACCCATTCGTGCTGCAGTACCCAGGCCCGCAGCAGATTCGGGTCGCTGCCATAGGTGTAGATCGGCACCACGCCGGGGAACGGCGTCTGGTGCCCGAGGCACTGGCGGAAGGTGACCTTGCGCTCCCAATTGTCCGGGTTGTACTGCCGGAAGTCGGGCAGCACCGAGACCAGCGGCGCATCGAGATCGATCGTGCCCGCGGCGGCCAGCGCCAGGATGCGCGGCGTGGTGAACAGCACCTTGCTCAGCGAGGCGAGATCGAACCACGTCCCGTCGGTCATCGGCCGCTGCACGGGCACGAGCTGCGCCGAGCCGATGGCGCGCACCGCCCGCACGCCCTTCGCATCGACAACGCCGAGCACGCCGCCCGGAATGCGCTTTGCGTCCACCGCGGCCTGCAGCGGCGCGAACGCTTTGTCGAGGATCGCGTCGACGCTCATGCCGTTTCCTCCACGCGCACGCGGTGATCGTCGCCCGCCTCGCGCCACTGCGCCGGCGGCGGCTCGTAGCCCACCGGCCGCACCAGCGAGGGCACCTGCGTGGCGTCGACCGTGAAGCGCTGGCGGCGGCGGGCCACGGCGGGGACCGCCGCGATCAGCCGCCTGGTGTAGCTGTGCTGCGGCGTCGCGAGCACCGCGGCGGCCTTGCCGATCTCGACGATCTGGCCCGCATACATCACCGCGATGCGGTGCGCGATGCGCTCCACCACCGCCATGTCGTGCGAAATGAAGAGATAAGCGAGGCCGAACTCGCGCTGCAGGTCGATCAGCAGGTCGAGCACGCGCGCCTGCACGCTGACATCGAGCGCCGACACCGCTTCGTCGAGCACCACCACATCGGGATTGAGCATCAGGGCCCGTGCGATACACAGGCGCTGTCGCTGCCCGCCCGAGAACTGGTGCGGATAGCGCGTCAGCGCGTCGCGGCTGAGCCCGACGCGTTCGAGCAGCGTCACCATCCGCTCGCGCAGCTTGGCATCGACGCGCTGCCCCGCCGCGATGGCGGGTTCGGCGAGGAGGCCTTCGACATTGAGCCGCGGATTGAGCGAGGCATAGGGGTCCTGGAACACCATCTGCACCGGTCGGCCGCTGCGTCCCGACTTGGCGTCGATCCGGCCGCGCGTCGCCTGCACCAGCCCGAGGATGGCGCGCGCCGTCGTCGACTTGCCCGAACCGCTCTCGCCCACGATCGCCAGCGTCTCGCCGGGCACGAGATCGAAGTCGACGCCATCGACCGCGTGCACGGCGCCGGTCCGCCGGCGAAACAGCCCGCGCGTCACCGGAAAGCGCACCGCGAGATTGTCGACGGTGACGATGGGCGGCTGCCCGTTGCGCGTGCCGTCGTCGCGCACCGTGTTGCCGAAGGTGAAATGCGGCACCGCGTTGAGCAGGTGCCTCGTGTAGTCGTGCTGCGGATTGTCGAGCACCGCATCGAGCGATCCCTGTTCGACGGCGACGCCGTGCTGCATCACCATGATCTCGTCGGCGATGCCGGCGACGAGGCCGATATCGTGGGTGATGAAGATCATCGCCATGCCGAGCTCTTCGCGCAGTTCGGCGAGCAGCGCCATGATCTGCGCCTGCACCGTCACGTCGAGCGCTGTCGTCGGCTCGTCCGCGATCAGCAGGCGCGGGTTGGAGGCGAGCACCATGGCGATCATCACGCGCTGCCGCATGCCGCCCGACAACTGGTGCGGATAGTATTTGAGCCGCTGCGCCGCGTCGGGGATGCGCACCCGCTCCAGCGCCTCGCGCGCCGCGCGCGTCGCCGCTTCGCCCGTGAGCCCTCGGTTGAGCCGGAAGGCTTCCTCGATCTGCGCGCCGATGGTGTGCACCGGGTTGAGCGAGGTCATCGGCTCCTGGAAGATCATGCCGACATCGCGCCCGCGCACATGCGTCAGTGTCGCCTCGTCCGCCGTGGTCATGTCGAGGCGGCTGCCGTCGCCGCGCTCGAGCACGATGCTGCCGCCGGTGATGCGGCCGCCGCCGAAATCGACGAGCCGGTTGACCGACAGCGCCGTCACCGACTTGCCCGAACCGCTTTCGCCGACGATGGCGAGGGTCTTGCCTGCCCCGAGCGTGAAGCTCACGCCCTTGACCACCTCATTGGCCCGGGGATCGCGGCCGAAGCCGACGCGCAGATCGCGCACGGTGAGCAGCGTCATGCGGCCCTCCCTTGCGTCTTGGGGTCGAGGATGTCGCGCAGCGCATCGCCGAACAGGTTGAAGCCGAGAATGCCCAGCATGATCGCAAGGCCCGGGAACAGCATCAGCCACGGCGCCTGCGTCATCAAATTCTTGCTCTCCGAGAGCATCACGCCCAGCGACGGGGCAGGGGGCTGTGTGCCCAGGCCGAGGAAGCTGAGGCCCGCTTCCGTGAGCAGCGCCCAGGCCAGCGCCAGCGTCACCTGCACGGTGAGCGGCGCCACGAGGTTGAGCAGCAGGTGCCGCGTCAGGATGAAGCCCTGCGAGCTGCCGAAGGTGCGCGCCGCGTCGACGAAATCGCGCTGCTTGAGCGACAGCGCCGGTCCGCGCACCACGCGCGCAAAGATCGGCGTATAGACGATGGCGATCGCGGCGATGCTGGTCCACGTTCCCGTGCCGGCGATGGCGACGATCAGCATGGCGAGGAGGATGGCCGGGAAGGCGAGCAGCACATCCATGATGCGCATCAGCACGCCGTCCCACAGATGCCCCCACCACGCGGCAACGAGCCCGATGATCGTGCCCGCCAAGGTCGCCAGCGCCACCGAGGAGAAGGCGATGGTGAAGCTCTGCCCGATGCCCAGCATCAGCCGGCTCATCGTGTCGCGACCGAGCAGGTCGGTACCCATCCAGTAGGTGCCGTTCGGTCCCTTCAGGCGGTCGATGCGGAACTGCTGCAGCGGATCGTGCGGTGTCAGTCCGGCGGCGGCGAGCAGGGCAGCGACGATATAGATGAGGACGATGGCGGCGCCGATACGACCGCTCGGATGCCTTGCAATGGCCCGGATCAGCCCCATCATCGGTTGCCCAGCCGGATACGCGGATCGAGCGCCGCATAGGCGAGGTCGACGATCAGGTTCACGATGAGGAAGTTGAAGGCGATGAACAGCACCGTGCCCTGCACCAGCGCATAGTCGCGCTGGTTGATCGCATCGAGCACGAGGCGGCCGATGCCGGGCAGGGCGAAGATTTCCTCGACGATCACGGCGCCGCCCAGCAGGTAGCCGAACTCGACGCCGCTCAGCGTCACCACCGGGATCAGCGCATTGGGCAGCGCGTGGTGCCACACAACGCTGCGTGCGGGGGCGCCCTTGCTGCGCGCCGTGCGCACATAATCGTCGCTCAGCACATCGAGCATCGCCGAACGCGAGATGCGCGTCACCGAGGCGGCGAAGGCGAGCCCGAGCGTCAGCGCCGGGAAGATGAGCTGGCTGAGATTGGCGAGCGGGTCGACGAACAGCGGCGTGAACGTCCCCATCGCCGGCACGTAGCCGAAATAGACCGACAGCACGTAAATGATGAGCAGGGCGAATACGAAATTCGGCGTCGACTGCCCGATCATGGCGAACAGCCGCACCGCAAGGTCGGAGGCGCGCTCATTGCGCGTGGCCGCAAAGACGCCGGCCGGAATACCCACCGCCAGCGCGATGACCATCGAGAGCAGCGCCAGTTCGAGCGTCAGCGGGAAGCGCTCGAGGATGACTGCCAGCACCGGCCGGCCGTAGATCGACGAGATGCCGAGATTGCCCTCGAACAGCCCCGTGAGCCAGCGCCAGTACTGGATGTAGATGGGCTGGTCGATGCCGAAATACTCGGCGAGCGCCTGACGCTGCGCGGGGGTCAGCAGCCCCGCTTCGGTTCCCAGCATTGCGGTGATGGCGTCGCCGGGCACCATGCGGATGGCGACGAAGACGATGACGGACACGCCGAGCAGGATCAGCGGAAAAGTCAGCAGCCGCTGCGTGACATAGTTCATCTGCGCGTCCGGAAAGAGGGTGCCGGGGTGAGCTTGCGCCCACCCCAGCCGGGAGGATTACTCGATGGTGACGGCGCTCAGGCCGAACAGCGTGCCGGTCGGCGACGGCACGAAGCCCTTCACCGTCTTGAGCTGCGCTGTGTAGGTGTTGGAGGTCGACAGCCAGATCCAGGGCGACAGCTCGGCGAGCCGTGCCTCGAACTTCTGGAAGATCTCCTTGCGCTTGGCGACGTCGGTTTCGACGCGGCCCTGCTGCAGCAGGCTGTCGAGCTCGTCATCGACGAAGTTCGACACCTTCTGGAGGTTGCCGTCCTTGGTGAAGTAGCGGTTGTACATCGGATAGGGATCCGGGCGGCCGCCATTCTGCGCCACCGCCATGTCGAAGTCGCCGGCGAGCCAGCGGTCGACATAGACGTTGAGCTCCATCAGCTCGATCTCGAGCTTGACGCCGATCGCCGCGAGCTGGCTCTGCAGCACCTGGGCTTCCGACGATGCCACCGGCGGCTCGCCCGTCGCGGCGATCACCTTGGCGGTGAAGCCATCCGGCGAGGACGACTCGGCCATGAGCTGCTTGGCCTTCTCGACATCCTGCGTGTAGCAGAACAGCGAGTTGGGATCGCTCGCATAGGCCGGCATCGTCAGCGGGCCCGTCACCTTGCCCTCGCCGACGAGAGCGGTGTCGAGCACCTCCTGGCGATTGACGGCGCAGGAGATCGCCTGGCGGACCTTGAGGTCGTCCATCGGCTTGCGGGCCGGGTTGAGCTGCAGCACGTTGTAGGCGAGGCCGGGGATGGCGTTGAGCTGCAGGTTCGGTTCGTTGGGGACGAGCGTCGCCACCAGCGGGTCGTTGAGCAGCGCGAAGTCGGTCTGGCCGGCACGCAGCGAAGCGAGGATCGCGGTCTCGTCGGGCAGCACCGAAATGGTGATACCGTCGACGCCCACCTTGCCGCCGGCCCAGTTGGCGTTAGCGCTCAGCACTTCCTTTTCGTTGGGCGACCAGGAGTCGAGCTTGAACGGGCCCGAACCGACGGCCGTCGTCTCGATGGTGCCGATGCCGGCCGCCGGCACGACCGCGGCATTGATCGTTGCCATGGCGACGAGGATCGGCGCGTCGGGCTGGCTGAGCTTGAACACGACAGTCGTGTCGTCCGGCGTGTCGATCGAGGCGATCGACAGGAAGTTCGACCGCGCAGCCGCGGCGGTCTCTTCGTTGAGCAGGCGCTCGAAGGAGGCCTTCACGTCAGCCGACTTCACCTGCGCGCCGTCCGAGAACTTGGCGTTGGGGTTGAGCTTGAAGGTCAGCGTCAGGCCGCCATCGGTGAATTCCCAGCTGTCGGCGACGGCGGGGACGACGTTGAGGTCGGCATCGAGGCGGACGAGCGGCTCGTAGATCAGCTCGAGCAGGCGCAGCGACGAGAACGCCGTCTGCTTGTGCGGGTCGAGGCCGGTCGCGTCCTGCGACCAGGCCATGCGCAGGCTTGCCGCCTGCGCCGGAAGGGCGAGCGCGATGCTGCTGAGCGCCGTGGCTACGGCGAGCCCGGCGAGCAGTCGCTTCGTGTTGGTCCAGTGCATCATGTCGTTATTCTCCCTGTTGTTCAGTCCGCCTCACGGGGCGGGCTTGAAGTCCTTGTCGATGGCGCGGCGCAAGAAGCCGCCGGCGCCCTTGATCGCCGCCCTCGCGTCCTCGACGCTCTGGCCGGTGAGGATGGTGACGATGGCGAGCTTGAGGTCATTGCCGGCGCGTGCCAGCGCGGCTTCGGCTTCCGCCTCGGCGCAGTCGGTCGCCTGCATCACGATGCGGACCGCGCGCGCCACCAGCTTCTGGTTGCTCGCGATCATGTCCACCATCAGATTCTTGTAGCTCTTGCCGATGCGGATCATGCTGGCGGTGCTCAGCATGTTGAGCACCAGCTTCTGCGCCGTGCCCGATTTGAGCCGCGTCGATCCGGTGAGCACTTCGGCCCCCACCATCGGCGCGATCGAAATCTGCGCCATCCGCGCGATGGCCGATTCGGGATTGCAGGTGAGCGCCACCGTCGCCGCGCCGACGGATTTGGCGTAGTCGAGCGCGCCGATCACATAGGGCGTGCGGCCGCTGACGGCGATGCCCACGACGACGTCGCGGCTCGTGAGGTTGACGTCGCGCAGGTCGCCGGCGCCGGCTTCGGTGCGGTCCTCCGCGCCTTCGCTCGCATGGATGATGGCGTCCGGTCCGCCGGCAATCAGGCCCATCACCATGTCGGGCGGCACGCCGAAGGTGGGCGGGCATTCCGAAGCGTCCAGCACGCCAAGCCGGCCGCTGGTGCCGGCGCCGATATAGATCAGCCTGCCGCCGGCATTGAAGGCGGCAACGATCGCATCGATAGCCTGTGCAATCTGCGGCAGCGTCTTGCCCACCGCCTCGGGCACGACCCTGTCCTCGGCGTTGATGAGGGCGGCGATCTCGGCGCTCGACATCAGGTCGATGCCCATGGTCCGCGGATTGCGCTCCTCGGACAGAAGCTGCTCGAGTTCCGACAGGGGCGCCCGCTTGTTCGCCGTTATTGCCACGCTCGTCCGGCCTCCATTTTCGCGGCTAGCGTAGGAAGCGGCGACTTCTATTGTCAATCATTTTCACGCTTCGTGCGGGCTTTGAACTTTTGTTTCGCACGGCTATGACTGGTGCATGGGAATCCAGTCGACCATCGAAGCCACGGCACCCACGCTCACCCCCGCCATGCAGCGCATTGCGCGCGCCATTCGCGACAATCCGGCGATCGTGCTCGAAAAGACCATCTCGCAGATCGCCGAAGCGTGCGGCACCTCGGTGGCCTCGGTCGTCCGTTTCTGCCGCGCCGTGGGCGTCAGCGGCTATGCGGAACTGCGCATGTCGCTCGCCACCGAGCTGGGCAAGGAGGCCGCCAAGTTCGGCTCCGGGCTGACGCTTGGCGCCGAGATCGCCCGCACCGATACGCTCGAAGAGATGGCGGCCAAGGTCGCCTCGCTCGAAATGCTCGCCATCGAGGAGACGGTATCGAGCCTCGATTTCAAGGCGCTGGAGCGGGTGGTGACGGCACTCGACAAGGCGCAGCGCATCCTGCTCTTCGGGATCGGCGCCAGCCACTTCGTGGCACAGGACCTCCACCACAAGCTGTTCCGCGTGGGACGCAATGCCTTCCTGCTGCCGCATGCGCACGAAGCCTGGACCTCGGCGCTGCTGTCACCCAAGGGCACTGTCGCGATTGGCTTTTCGCATTCGGGCACCACGCCCGACACCGTGCAGTTCCTCGAGATCGCGCGAAAGAGCGGCGCGCGTACCGTGGCCGTGACGGGACATGCCGAGTCGCCACTCGCCCGCGTCGCCGACGAACGCCTCATCGCCCATGCCCGCGAGAGCACGCTGCGTGCCGGCGCCATGGTCAGCCGCATCGCACAACTGGCGCTTGTCGACTGCCTGTTCCTCGGGGTGGCGCGGCTGCGCTACGGAGAGACCATCGACGCCCTCAAGCGCACCCGCGACGTCACCCACCCGCGGGGCTAGGTCTCGCCGGCCACAACGCGGCTCGGCCGGAGCTCGCCCGCACGGTCGAGCACCGGATAGGCGCCGGCCGCCACGATGAAGGAATTGACGATCTTCATGTCGCGCAGCAGGTCGAGGGCGATGGCGCTGCCTTCGGCCGCCGGTGAGCGGGGATCGCGCAGCGATTCGAGATGGCGGTTCGTCGCCTCGCGCTCGGCCCGGCGGAACTCCACCTTCTCGCGCGCCAGAAGACGCGCCGCCCGCGGGTCGCTCGTCATCAGGAGGGTGGCCGCAGTGCGCAGATTGGCGATCAGCCGATCCATCTGCGCCTTGAGTCGTGCCGTTTCCTCGGCGGGAAGCAGCGCGCCGCGGCGAATGCGCTTCTGGTTGTGCACCAGCAGCGCCCGGTCGATCACGTCGCCCGCCTGCTCGATGTTCATCGAGAAGGTCAGGAGCTGGTGCCGCCGGGCACGATCCTCCTCGCCCAGCTCTTCGGGATCGAACGCCGTCAGATAGGCGTTCACCGCCTGGTTGAGCCCGTCGAGAATGTCGTCGAGCTCGCGCACGCTCTCGCCCAGCTTGCGATCGGCGCTGCCCAGCGCGTCGCGCGCGCCCACCAGCATCTTTTCGAGCGTATCGGCGAGCCGCAGCGCTTCGCGGGCCGCGCCGCCAAGGCCGACTTCGGGCACCTCGCGCGCCGCCGTATCGAGATAGAGCGGCTCGCGCGGATCGGTCCCTGGCGCCGGTTCGGGAAACACGCGCCGCAGCAGGGCGGCCAGCGGATCGAGCAGCGGCAGCATCACCACGGCCATCGCGATGTTGAACAGCACGTGGAACGCCGCCACGGCGGGCCCCGGCGCCAGTCCGAGCTGTGTCAGGACCGTTGCAATGGGGCTGGCAAGGCCGATCGCCGCGAGGACGCCGACGATACGGTTGAGCAGATTGCCCGCCGGCACGCGCCGCGCCACCGGATCAGTGGCGCTGCTGCCCTCGAAGAACGGGTTGAACGCCGTTCCAAGATTGGCGCCCAGCACCAGGACGATCGCGGCTTCGAGCGGCACCACGCCATGCGCCGCCAGTGTCATCACCAGCAGCACGATCGCGACGCTCGAATGCACTAGCCATGCCGCGACTGCGGCGAGCAGCAGCGCGAGAACCGGAATGTCGGTGAGCACCCGCAGCATCAGCCGCAGATCGGCGGAGTCGGCGTAGGGGGCGATCACCGCCAGCATCTGGTGCAGCGAGATCAGCATCAGGCCCAGCCCGATCAGCACGCGGCCCAGATCGTGCCAGGTGCCGCTGGGCCGGCGCCGGAACAACACCACGCCGCCGAGCACGAGGATCGGCGCCGCGCCGGAAATGTCGAACGACAGCACCTGGACAATGAGCGCCGTGCCCACATTGGCGCCCGCCATCACCGCGAGGGCAGGCACGAGATCGACCAGCGCACCGGCGGCGAAGCCCGTCGCCATCAGCCCCGTTGCCGTGCTGCTCTGGAGCAGCAGCGTGATGCCGATGCCGGCAAGGAACGCCACGAGCCGGCGGCGCAGATGGCGGCCGAGAAAAGCCTGGAGCCGTGGGCCGAAGGCGCGCTGCACGCCGCTCTGCACCATGTGGGCGCCCCACAGCAGCAGCGCCACGGCGCCGCCGAGTACGAGCATCGCATAGACGAAATCCAAGCCTCAGAACTCCCTGAGCAAGAGCCGGCCAAGTGACGGCATCCTGTCACAATCAAGCCCCGTGGTCACGTGTGCAAATACCTCCCTCACTTGTTTGATCCACCGCCAAAGGTTAAGAACCAACAAGCCCGTCCAGCCCTGCACTCGCGTGCACGAGGAGCCACAAAATGAGCGAGATTCGCTCGCGGTCATTCGTCAGTGCGCAGATGGTGGCGGACCTTGCGGGGGTGTCCCGCTCGGCGGTGTCGCGCACCTTCACCGACGGCGCCAGCGTCTCGGAGGCGACGCGCCGCAAGGTGCTGCATGCTGCCGATTCCCTAGGCTACCACGTTAATCACCTCGCGCGCGGACTGATCCAGGACCGCAGCAATATTGTCTGCCTCGTGGTGTCGGACGTGACGACGCCGTTCCGCGCCCGGATGCTCGAAATCCTCACCAGCCGGCTGCAATCGATCGACAAGGTCGCCATGGTGATCAACACCGGCGGCGACAGCGATTCCGTCTCCACGGCGCTGCAGCAGGCGCTGCGCTTCCGCGCCGACGCGACCGTGGTCCTGTCGGGCACACCGGCGGCGTCGCTGGTCGAAACCTGCATCGCGAGCGGCCAGCGCGTCGTCCTGATCAACCGCGACGACCACCTGGAAGGCAGCGAGAACCTTGCCGTCGACAACGAAGCGGCTGCGCGCGAAGCGGTGTTCCTCCTGCGCCGCGCCGGTTGCAGGCGGCTCGCCGTCGTGTCCTCCGAGGCCGACACGCCCAGCCTCGTCGCCCGCCACCAGGCCTTCACCGCGGCCGCTGCCGACGCCGGCGCGGAGGCGACGCTGGTGCGCGTCGGCCCCACCAGCTACGCCTCGGGCGTCGAGGCCGCCCGCCGCCTGTTCAGCCGCTCCAACGCGCCGGACGGCGTGTTCTGCGTCACCGATCTGCTGGCGCTCGGCTTCATGGACGCGGCCCGCCACGAGTTCGGTCTCGCCATCCCGCGCGATCTGTGCGTCGTCGGCTTCGACGACATCGAACAGGCCAATTGGGAATCGTACAAGCTGACGACCTTCGCCCAGCCGGCTGCCGAGATGGTCGACCATATCGCGGCCCTGCTCAGCGCCGACAATGCCGAGCCCGCCGAGCGCCGCGTCTTCGCCGCGACTCCGGTCTGGCGCCGCACCGTCCGGCCCAACGCCCTCTAGCTCTGCGGCTAGTCGCCAAAGCTTGCACACGTGCGCAATGCCCGTGCATCAGGTGGTTTCGTTCACTTTCCACATCGGCGCTTTCCATCTGCAACAGGAAGTGCAATGCTGTGCAAAGACTGTCACAAATCTCTGGCATAGAACCGGGGAAGACAGCGCAGGGAAGGAGAGCGCATGCTGTTCAGCAACGCGCCATGCTCGTGGGGAGTCGCGTACCCGACCGGCAACAAGGTCGGTTGGCGCCAGTATCTCGATGAGGTCGCGGAGGCCGGCTACAGGGGCACCGAACTAGGCCCGTTCGGCTACCTGCCCAAGGACGCCGCCCTCGTCGGCGACGAATTGGCCCGCCGCGGTCTGACCGTTGTCGGCGCCACCCACGTCCACACCTTCGCCGATCCCGCGAGCCTGCCCACGCTGCTCGCCGACCTCCGCGAGGAGGGGGCGATCCTCAGGAGCCTGGGGGCGCAGCATCTCGTTGTGATGGACGAGAGCAATTTCTACCCCGACGCAAAAAGTGCGCTCGATGGCGCCGCCTGGCGCAGCTTCGCCGAAGGCGTCGAGACGTCGCGCAGGCTCATCGAGGACGAACTCGGCCTCAAGGCGTCGTTCCACCCCCATATCGGCACGGCCGTGCAGTTCGAGGCCGAGATCGACCGGCTGCTCGCCGACACCGGCATCGATCTGTGCTTCGATACGGGGCACCACGCTTTCTGGGGGCAGGACGCCCTGGCCTACTTCGGCAAGGTGCGCGACCGCGTCGCCTATGTGCACCTCAAGAACGTCGACCCCAGGGTCCGCCAGCGCGTGCTCGATGGCGAGCTCAGTGTCGAGCGCTCCTACGGCGCCGGCGTGATGTGCCCGCTGCCCGATGGCGCGGTCGACATCCCGCAGGTCATCGCCTTCATGCACGAGACCGACTTCGACGGTCCCGTCGTGGTCGAGCAGGATCTCGCCGACAACAGCCCCGAGACGCCGCTCCAGCTTGCCCGCCGCAACCTCAGCTACCTGCGGAGCGCCGCATGAACGTGGCGCGTCATCGGACTGTCACTGGCACGTCCTATGCCGCGCTCCGGCGAACGAGCCGCGTTGAAAGAACGCCGCTCCACCTCTTCATCGTCAGCCTAGCCAAGACTTCAACCCCAGGGAGACACGAATGAAACGTCGTGCATTTATGATCACTGCGGCCGGTGCTACAGCGGGCATGGTCCTGCTGCCGCGCATGTCCTTTGCCGTGCCGGGCCAGATCGACTGGTACACCAGCTCCGACCAGAACATCCTTGATTTCTGGACCAATGTCGTGAAGCCCAAATTCGAGGCGGCCAATCCCGGCATCACGATCAATCTCGTCGATGGCGGCGACAGCGCCGGCCTCCAGGCGATCGCCGATCGCGCCATTGCCGCGCTGGGCACCAGCAACGATCCGCAGGCCGACTTCTTCGAAGGCTTCGACTCTCGCCTGCCGGTTGGCGCGCTGGACAAGGGCCTTTGGGTGGACTTCTCCAAGGCCAATCTCTCCAACTACTCCAAGATCAATCCGCTCGCCTTCGAGATCGATCCGCAGCGCGAAAATCTGCCCTATCGCGGCTCGCAGGTGCTGCTGGCCTACGACACCACCAAGCTCCCGGCCGCCGACGCGCCCAAGACCTGGGACGACCTCGTCACCTGGATCAAGGCCAACCCCGGCCAGTTCATCTACAACCGTCCCAACAAGGGCGGCTCGGGCGGCAACTTCGTCCGCCGCGCCGTCTATGCGGCCAATGGCAACGACACCAAGCTGTTCTCGATCGACACCTATACCGACGAGAAGGCCAAGGAACTGCTCGATCCCGCCTGGGCGATCCTCAATGATCTCGCCCCCTCGCTGATGGATGGCGGCGCCTACACTTCGGGCAACACGCAGTCGATCCAGCTGCTCGGCCAGGGCGCCGTGACCATGATCCCGGCCTGGTCCGATCAGGCCATCCAGGCCATCTCGCAGGGCGCGCTGCCCGAGACCACCGGCCTCGTCCAGCTCACCGACGTCGGCTTCCCCGGCAACTTCTCGCGCATCACCGTGAACTCGAACGGCGTCAACAAGGACGCGGCGCTCAAGCTTGCCGACTTCATCCTCAGCGAGGAAGTCCAGGGCGCGGTCCTCACCGAACTGGGCGGCTTCCCGGCCGTGTCGTGGGATCACGTGCCCGCCGACCTCTACGAGAAGTACAAGGACGTCATCCCCGCCTCGATCCCGGTCTTCCCGGGCGGCCCGTGGGAGAAGGCGATCAACGAGAACTGGTATCGCGCCGTGGCGCCCAACGTGGACCCCGCTTCGTGACGGACACGCCCGCGGGGAACATCGCTCAGGCGACATCGCCCGCGGGCGACATCGTCGGCACGAGGAACAGGTGGTATCTCGGCCTGCTCCTCGTCGCCGCACCGGTGCTGCTCGTGTGCTGGCTCATCATCTATCCCATCATCGCCGCCGTCGTGCAGACGGTCTGGGTGCCGGATGCGGATGGGGTGAACCGGCTCAGCCTCGAAAGCTACCGTTTCTTCTTCTCCGACGGCTACAGCCTGGCGAACCTGTGGATCACGCTGTGGACCACGCTGGTCTGCGCCATCCTGCTGCTGCTCATCTGCCTCCCCATTGCGCTGTACCTGCGCTTCTCGGAGGGCCGGCTGCCTGCCTATGTGCAGGCGCTCGCGATCTTCCCCATGTTCGTGCCCTCCATCATCCTGAGCTACGCCTTCATCCGCGTGCTCGGTCCCAACGGCATGCTCGATATCCTGCTGAACGCCGCGCACCTCCCCAAGATCCGCTCGCCCTACCTCACCCCCTGGGGGCCGGTGATCGGTCTCGTCTGGGACCACATTCCACTCACGGTTCTGATCCTGCTCTCGGGACTGGGGAACGTCTCTAACCAGTCGATCGAGGCGGCGCGCGACGTGGGGGCAGGGCGGCTCATCGTGCTGTGGCACATCATCCTGCCGCGCATCGGCAATTCCGTGCTCGTCGCCGCCTCCTTCGCCGTGCTCGGCATCTTCTCGGCCTTCACCATCCCCTATGTGCTCGGCCCGGCCGCGCCGGAGATGATGGGGCCGTTCATGCAGCGCACCTTCCGCGAGCTCTACGACCCCACCAGCGCCATCACCCAGGCCGTCATTTCTTTCGGCTTCTGCATCGTGTTCGGCCTGTTCTACGTCTACTCCGTCGCGAGGAACCAGCGCACATGAGCACACTGGTCGACAAGCGGCGCATCGACTGGGCCGGCATCGCCTTCGCCGTCGTCCTCACGCTCGTCATCATCTTCCCGCTGATCGTCGTGGGCACATGGGCCTTCGCCAATGTCTGGCGCTATCCGGCCATCATCCCGCAGGAGTTCGGCCTGCGCTACTGGGGCACCACGCTCTCCCGGCAGGACGTGTGGACGTCGATCACCATGAGCCTCAGCCTGTCGCTGATGGTGACGCTGCTGAGTTGCATCATCTGCCTGCCGGCCGCCTACGCCTTCGCCCGCATGAGCTTCCCGGCGCGGAACCTGCTGTTCTTCTCCTTCCTCGCCGGGCAGGCCTTTCCCAAATTCGGTCTCCTCGTCGCCATCGCCGGCATCTTCCTCCACCTCAACCTCATCGGCAATTTCTGGGGTGTGGTGATGATCCAGCTGGTGGGCACGCTGCTCTACATGATCTGGATCCCCGTCGCCGCCTTCCAGTCGGTGGACCGGCGCATGGAAGAAGCGGCGCGTGACGTCGGCGCGTCGCCGTTCCGTGTCTTCTGGTCGATCACCCTGCCGCAGGCCGGCCCCACCATTGCCGCCGCGGTGCTGCTGAGCTTTGTCGGCACCTTCTACGAAACCGAGGGCGCCTGGCTCATCGGCGCGCCGGCCATCCGCACCATGCCGGTGCTGATGATCTCCTTCATCAACAACCAGCCGGTGATCCAGTACGGCGCGGTGCTGTCGGTCCTGCTGTGGATACCGTCCTTCTTTGCGATCCTGTTTGCCCGCCGGGTCGTCAATTCCAGTTCATTCGCACGGGGGTTCGGCGGCTGATGGCTGTTCTCGAGATCCAGAACGTCACCAAGACCTTCGGCAGCGGCAGTGTCCGCGCCGTGGACGACTTCAGCCTGACCGTCGGCGATGGTGAGCTGGTCTGCCTGCTCGGCCCGTCGGGCTCGGGCAAGTCGACGCTGCTACGCATGGTGGGCGGCTTCGAGACGCCCACCGGCGGCAGCATCCGGATCGACGGCGACGACGTCACCAAAGCGCCGCCCGAGAAGCGACCGACAGGAATGGTGTTCCAGAGCCACGCGCTCTGGACCCACATGAACGTGTTCAAGAACCTCGCCTTCGGGCTCAAGCTCCGCCGCCTGCCGCCCGAGGAGATCAAGCGCCGCGTCGAGGCCATCCTCGAGCTCGTCGGGCTTCCGGGCTATGGCACGCGCCTCACCCACCAGCTCTCGGGTGGCCAGCAGCAGCGCGTGGCGCTGGCCCGCTCGCTCGTGCTCGAGCCCAAGATCCTGCTGCTCGACGAACCCTTCGCCAGCCTCGACCAGCATCTGCGCGAGCGCCTGCGCGAGGAAGTGCGCGACATTCAGCAGCGCTTGAAGATCACGACTCTGTTCGTCACCCACGGCCAGGACGAGGCCCTCGCCATGGCCGACCGCATCGTTGTCATGCGCGACGGCAAGATGGAGCAGGTGGCGGCACCCGATACGCTCTATCGCGAACCGCAGACGCCGTTCGTCGCCGGCTTCATCGGCACCATGAACCTTGCCGAAGGCGTCGTCAGTGACGGCACCTTCACGCGCGGCCCGTTCACCATGCCCGTGCCGGTCGGGGATGGCGCCGCCATCCTCGCCGTCCGCCCCGAGGCGCTGGGGCTGGCACCGGGCGGCATGGGCGACATCCACCGCGTCACCGATTTCGGCACGCATGGCATCGTCGACGTCGACCTCCCCGACGGCTTTCGCTTCAAGGCCATGGTGCCCGAGGCCCGCGAATGGAAGGCCGGCCAGAAGGTCGACCTCAAGCCCCGCGCCTTCTCGGCCTATCGCGACAATGCGGTGATCTACCGGTCCCAGGCGGCATCATGAGCGATCCGGTCTCGGTGACCCGCAACGGCCACCGCACCTTCTTCAAATGGCACCGCGGGCGGCGCCGCGCCGCCGACCCGGTGTTCACCGGCCGGCGCATTCTCGAGGGCATGGCGCTCGGCGCCAGCGTCGAGGTGGACCTCGTCATCCACGGCGGCAACGGTTTCGCCGTCCTCCACGATCACGAGGAGATCGGCCGCGAGACCACCGGCACCGGCCCCTCCCGCGCGCTGGACGCCGCCCGGATGCGCGCCCTCCATTTGCGCGGCAATGATGGCCAGCCCATCGCCGACCACGTGATGCTGCTTGAAGATTTGTGCGCGCTCCTCCGCGACACCCCGCCGGCGCCCTCGGCCCTGCTGCAGCTCGACTTCAAGGAGAACCAGGGGCAGCTCGATCCCGCGACCATCGCCGCGTTCAACGCGGCGGTGACGCCGATCGCCGCCAACATGATCCTTTCCTCCGGCGAGGCGCATTCCGTTCGCGCGCTGGCCGAGAACACGGCCGGCCTTCGCATCGGCCACGACCCCTGTCACCAGGGAGCGATCGAGCGGCTGATGCATTCGCGCGATTTCGCAGGCTTCGTGGCCGGCGCCGTCGCTGACGCACCGAAGGCCGAGATGATCTATCTCGCCTACCCGCTGGTGCTCGCCGCGGCCGATGCCGGCTTCGATATCGTCGCCGCGTTTCAGGCCCACGGCCGCCGCGTCGACGCCTATACCGTCAAATCCGCCGATGCCGGTACATTGCCCATCGTGCAGCGCCTGCTCGCGCTCCGGGTCGACCAGATCACCACCGACGATCCCGAAGGGCTCGCCGCACTCATCGAGGCCAGTCCATGAACTACGATGCTGTCCTCGCCGACATGGTCGCCGTCGCCCGCGAGGCCGGCGCGCTGACGCTCCGGCACTTCGCGCGCTTCCGCGACCTCGAAATCGGCATCAAGGGTCCGGCCGATTTCGTCTCCGATGCCGACCGCGAGTCCGAGCAGCTCATCCGCAAGGAGCTGTTCGCGCGCTACCCCGACTGGAGCTTCACCGGCGAGGAGTTCCCGCCCGTCGATGGCGCCGACCGTGAGCATCGCTGGCTGGTCGACCCGATCGACGGCACCACCAATTTCATCAACGGCCAGCACTACACCATCTCGATCGCGCTGCGGCGCGGCAACGCCACGGTGTGCGGCGCGCTCTACAATCCGGTGTCCGACGAGATGTTCACCGCCGTCGCCGGGCAGGGGGCCTGGCTCAATAGCGAGCGCCTCACCGTCAGCGCGCAGGCCGATGTCGGACTGATGATCGTCGGGACGGGCCTGCCCACGCCCAACCTCTCGCTCTATCCGGGCTCCTATCAGCGCCTCGATGCCATCCGCGCGCCCATCGGCGCCGTCCGCATCGTCGGCAGCGCTGCCAATTCCTGCGCCTATGTGGCGATGGGGCGGCTCACCGGCTATTTCGAGGAAACCGGCTTTGTCGACACGGCAGCCGGCATCCTCCTGGTCGAGGAGGCGGGCGGCATCGTCACCGACTGGTGGGGCCGCGGTCCCGAGCATTACGAGCAGACCGGCTGCCTCATCGTCGCCAACAGGGCCACCCACGCCTACCTCCTTGACAAGCTCAAGGATGTGCCGATGAAGAATGCAGCGCACCGGAAGTCGGTCGCCTAAAGGGAATAACGAGATGACGCGTCTCAAAGTTGGCATCGCTGGCTGCGGCCTGGTCACGCAGGTCGAGCACCTGCCCAATCTCATCAACCTGCCCAAGCTGTTCGAGGTCGTCGCCATCGCCGATCCCTCGGCCACGGTGCGCGAGGCGCTGTCCGCGCGGCACGGCCTTCGCGCCTTCGAATCGGCGACCGAGATGATGACCGCCGGCCTCGACGCCATCGTCATCGCGACGCCCGATTCCTATCACGCCGACCTCGCCGTTGCGGCGCTCGAGCGCGGCCTCCACGTCTTCTCCGAGAAGCCGCTGGCCTACAACACCGCTGACATCGCCCGCATCATCGCGGCGCGCGACAAGGCCGGCCGCGTCATGCAGGTGGGCTACATGAAGCGCTTCGACCCGGCCTATCTGATGCTGTGCGACCTGCTGCGCACCGTCGACGGCCCGCTCCGCGCCGTCACCGTCGACGTTCTCGATTCGGGCTCCGACCCATTCGTCGCCCATCACGACATGGTGGTTGGCACCGATGTGCCGAAGGCGCTGATCGAGGAAGGCGCCGCGCGCCGCGCCGCGCAGGTGAAAGTGGCGCTTGGTACCGACGCCGATCCGCTCGTCACCAGGGGCTTCTCGGGCCCGTACTCGTCGAGCCTCGTGCATGATCTCAACGTGGTGCAGGGCCTGCTCGATGCGGCCGGCGCCAAGATGGGCAAGCCGGTGGGCGCCGCCTTCATTGCCGGCAATTCCGGCGGCTATCTCAGCGCCAAGCTCGATCCCACCGACGGTCTCGTCACCATGACCTGGATGGCGACGCCGCGCCTCGCTTACTATTGCGAGCGCATCAGCATGGTGTTCGACGACCGCAATTTCGAGCTGCGCTTCCCCTCGCCCTATCTCAACCATCACCTGACCGAGCTCATCGAGCGCCGCGCCAACGGCCTTGCGCTCGAGGAGATCCGCCACCGCCCGTCCTATGCCGAGCCGTTCGTCGAGGAGCTGAAGGCGTGGCACGCGGCCATCGTCGACGGGGCGCCGGTGGTCAATACCGCCGAGCAGGCCGCGACCGACATGGGCCTGTTCGCCACCTTCGCGAAGCTGGCCCTGGCCAAGTAGGTCAGACCGCCAGGTATTGCTTGCGCAGGTCCTGGTCGGCGAGCACGTCCGCCGCGGCGCCGGTGAACGCCACCTCGCCCGTATCGAGGATCACCGCGCGGTCGGCGAGGCGGAGCGCTGCGATGGCGTTCTGCTCGACGATGATCGTGGTGATGCCCTGCGCCTTGATCTCGTTGAGGATCCTCTCGATCTCCTGGACGATCACCGGTGCAAGCCCCTCATAGGGCTCGTCGAGCAGCAGCAGCTTGATGTCGCGGGCGAGGGCGCGGGCAATGGCCAGCATCTGCTGCTCGCCGCCCGACAGCGTCACGCCCTCCTGCCGCCGCCGCTCGGCGAGGCGGGGGAAGTGCGAATAGATGCGCTCGAGGTCCCAGCCCTGTCCCGGCGACACCTGCGCCAGTGTCAAATTCTCCTCGACCGTCAGCCCCTGGATGATGCGGCGATCCTCGGGCACGAGCTGGATGCCGGCGCGCGATGCCTCGAACGCCTTCATGCGATGCAGCGGCTTGCCGTCGAGCCAGATTTCGCCGGCGCGCAGCACGGGATTGTCGACCCGCGCGATGGTGCGCAGCGTCGACGTCTTGCCCGCGCCGTTGCGGCCCAGCAGAGCGAGGATCTCGCCGTGGTGCACCTCGAGCGACACGCCCTGCACGATGTAGCTTTCGCCGTAATAGGCATGGATGTCGCGCACCGCAAAGAACGGTGCGGTGCCGGGCGCAGCGGCCGCTGCGGGCTGGGCGGGAGCTACTGCTGTCATGTCCGTGTCCATCGCGATCGCGCTCATCAATGGGCCTCGAGTCGATGTGCGCCGCCGAGGTAGGCTTCCTGCACCTTGGGGCTGTTGCGAACGTCGTCCGGCAGACCTTCGGCAATGATCCGGCCGCCCGAGAGGACCGAGATCTTGTCGGCCAAGGAGAACACGACATGCATGTCGTGTTCAATGATCACCTTGGTCATGCCGCGCGCCTTGATCTTCTTGAGCAGGTCGATCGTGGTGTTGGTGTCGTGCCGGCTCATCCCCGCCGTCGGTTCGTCGAGCAGCAGCAGCCGCGGATGCTGGATCAGGCACATGGCGAGCTCCATGCGCCGCTTGTCGCCGCGGCTCAGCGCCCCGGCATGGCTGTCGCGCCGGTCGATGAGGCCCACATCATCGAGGATGGCCTCGGCCTCCTCGCGGATTTCCGTCTCCCGGTCGAGCGCGCGCACGATGTTGATGCGGAAGGCACCGTCGCGCTTGGCGAACGCCGGCGCCATCACGTTCTGCAGCACCGTCAGGTCGGGGAAAATCTCCGGCGTCTGGAACACCCGGGCGACGCCGAGCTGGTTGATCTGGTGCGGCTTCCTGCCGGTCAGCACCTGCCCGTCGAACACCACCGCGCCGCTGGTCGGCGCCAGCCGGCCGACGATGACGTTGAGCAGTGTCGACTTGCCCGCCCCGTTCGGCCCGATGATGGCGTGGGTCTTGCCCTCTTCCACCTCGAGGTCGATGTCCGACAGGGCATGCAGCCCGCCGAAGCGTTTGTGGACGTCGCTGACATGCAGGACGATGTTGCGTGTTGCCTCTGCCATGGTCACTCCGCCGGCTGGACGCGCATGGCGCCGGGGTCACGCCGCTGTGGCCGGTTGAACAGCGAAACGATGCGGCGCACGCCTTCCATCACGCCACCAGGCATGAAGATCACCACCAGCATGAACAGCAGGCCCAGCGTCAGCTGCCAGCCCTCGCCGACGAACTTGCTGACGATCGTCACCACGAAATCCTGCGCCCCTTCGGGCACCCAACTGAACACCCGGTGCAGGATCTGCTCGTTGAACGCCGAGAAGATGTTCTCGAAATACTCGATCAGCCAGGCGCCGATCACCGGCCCGACGAGCGTGCCCACGCCGCCCAGGATCGTCATCAGCACCACCTCGCCCGAGGCGGTCCACTGCATACGCTCGGTGCCGGCGAGCGGATCGGTGATCGCGAACAGTGCTCCGGCGAGGCCCGCATACATCCCCGAGATCACGAACGCCGTGAGCGCATAGGGCCGCGTGTTGAAGCCGGTGTAGTTCATTCGCGTCTGGTTGGATTTGATGGCGCGCAGCATCATGCCGAACGGCGACGAGAAGATCTTCTGCGCCACGAAGAAGGCGATGATCAGCACGACGGCGCAGAAGTAGAAGCCTTCGAGCCCGCTGAAGGCATGTCCGAACAGTCCCGCCGAGGGCAGCCCGGCGCCGCGCGGCGCCAGCGCGCTGTCGATCACGCGCGGATCGCTCAGCGTCAATTGGAGCGACGTTTCGCCATTGGTGATCGGCGTCAGCACCGAGTAGGCGAGATTGTAGCACATCTGCGCGAAGGCGAGCGTCAGGATCGAGAAGTAGATGCCCGACCGCCTGAGGCAGAGGTAACCGATGATCAGCGCGAACAGTCCCGACACGATCACCGCGAACACCATGGCGGGCAGTGCGTCCATCGTCAGCAGCTTGAACGACCATACCGCGGTGTAGGAGCCGACGCCGAGGAACGCCGCGTGCCCGAAGCTGAGGTAGCCGGTGAGCCCGAACAGGATGTTGAAGCCGATGGCGAACACCGCCGAGATCACGAACTTCTGCATCAGGGCCGGATAGGCGGCGCCGAGCGGCTGCAGCCAGATCGGCATGGCGAGCACCACCAGCGAGAAGAGCGCGAGGACGATCAGGTCGCGGCGCGGAATGGCGAACAGGCTCATCTCAGCTCTCCATCACGCCGGCGCGACCCATCAGTCCGCGCGGCCGCACCAGCAGGATAACCACCGCGATCAGGTAGATGATGATCTGGTCGATCCCCGGGAAGATCGATTTGACTTCCGTCATCGAGGCAAAGCTCTGGAGGATGCCGAGAAGGAACCCCGCCGCCACGGCGCCGGGCAGCGAGCCCATGCCGCCCACCACGACCACCACGAAGCTCAGCACCAGGAAGTCCATGCCCTGGTGATAATTGGGCGGCAGCAATGGCGTGTACATCACGCCCGCAAGGCCCGCGACCACGGCGGCAATGCCGAACATGATGGTGAAGCGACGGTCGATGTTGATGCCGAGTAGGCCCACCGTCTCGCGGTCGGCCATGCCGGCGCGGACAACCATGCCGAAGGTGGTGAAGCGCAGGAACGCGAACACCGCGCCGATGATGCCGATCGAGAACACGAAGTAGAGCAGGCGCCACAGGGGATAGGTGAGCATGTCGGGCGCAATGCCGATCCACACGCCCACGTCGAACGCGCCGCGCAGCGCCATCGGCATGGGCTGGCTGATCGGGTTAGGCCCGAAGATCGATTTGACGATCTCCTGGAGGACGATCGCAAGGCCGAACGTCACGAGGATCTGCTCGGCATGCGGGCGCTTGTAGAAATGCTTGATGATGCCGCGTTCCATTGCGACGCCGACCAGCAGCATCACCGGAATGGCGAGCAGGATCGACAGCGGCACCGAATAGTCGATGAGCACCGCGCCCCAGTCGCCGAACCAGGACTGGGCGAGCGGCGTGCGGATTTCCACCGGCGTGCCCCAGGCAGTCACCTGCGTGGGGTCCTGCACCACCGTCTCGTAGGTGATCAGCATGCGGAAGGTCACGGCGCAGAAGGCGCCCAGCATGAACAGCGCGCCATGCGCGAAATTGACGACACCGAGCGTGCCGAAGACCAGTGTCAGGCCCAGGGCGATCAGCGCATAGGCGCCGCCCTTGTCGAGGCCGTTGAGAAGTTGAGCGAGGATCGCTTCCATCTGGCACCACCCGTGGAGCGGTCCCGGCGCGTCGGGCGCCGGGACCTTGTTGCGAAAGCCGTCAGCACATCGCCGGAGTATCGGGGCCCAGTTCGCCGCCGAAGATCGCCGGATCGTAGGTGACGCTCTCCTTGGAGGCGGTGGCGACCACTTCGAGCAGGTCGAACGCGTTGGCCGGATTGTCCTTGCCGCGCACCGCGTACACTTCCTTGAAGCACTGGTGGTCCGAGCCGCGATAGGTGGTCGGGCCGTTGCCCATGCCGTCGAAGTCGAAGTCTTCGAGCGCCTTGATCACCTCGGGCGGGTAGAACGTGCCGGCGCGTTCGCACGCATCGGCATAGAGCAGCGTCTGCACATAGGAGGTGTGCGCGATCTGGCTCGGCGGCTGGCCGTACTTGGCGCCGAACGATTTGGTGAAGGCCTTGCTCGCTTCGTCGGTGAGCTGCCAGTCCCAGTTGCCCGTGCCGTAGACGCCCTTCATTGCTTCGCCCGCGCCCTTGGCCATCAGGTCCGAGACCAGCGGCAGGACGAGTTCGAGTTTCTTGCCGTTGACCTGCTTGTCCTTCATGCCGAACTGCACCGCCTGGGTCAGCGAGTTCACGCCGTCGAAGCCGTAATGGTTGAGGATCAGCACGTCGGCGCCCGAGTTGAGCACCGGGGTGAGATACTGGCTGAAGTCGCCGGCATTGACCGGCGTGCGCACCGGCGGCAGCGTCTTCCAGCCCAGCGCCTCGGTCGCCTTGATCATCGACTCTTCCTGGGTCCAGCCCCAGGTGTAGTCGGCGGTCAGGTGGTAGGCGACGCGGTCCTTGCCATAGGCTTCGCCCAGGATCGGCCCGAGCGCCACGCCCGACTGATAGGCATTGAAGAAGTGGCGGAAGCCGTAGCGCTTTTTGTCCTTGCCGGTGGTGTCGTTGGAGTGGGTCAGGCCCGCCATGTAGATGACGCCCATCTCCTGGCACAGCGCCTGCTCGGCAATCGCCACGCCCGACGACGAGCAGCCGCTGATCATTGTGGCGCCATCGCGCTCGATCATGCGGCGCGCCGTATCGCGTCCGGCGTCCGGCTTGGTCTGGTCGTCGCCGGTGACATAGGCCACCTTCTTGCCCAGGATGCCGCCCTTCAGCGTCTTCGACGAGAAGTGCGGGATCAGGCCGCCATCACCTTCTCCATTGAGATGCTCGACGGCGAGCATAAAGGCGCGCTGCTGGTCGGCCCCCTCATCGGCATAGGCGCCGGTCAGCGGCATCACGAAGCCGAGCGTCACCGCGTCGCCGGTGGGCGCGTTACAAAATTCCTGCGCCCACGAGGTCTTAGAGAAAATCAGGGGCGAAACGCCCGTAGCCAGAATACCTGCAAGGCCGGTCTTCAGCACGCCGCGGCGGCTGAAGCCCTTGGGTGTATTGGTCATTAGCTCCTCCTTGAGCGGCGGGAGCCGGTGCGTTGCCGGCCCCTCAACGCGTCGCCGCACTATCGGGGCGTCGGCAAAGCTGCGCAATATCTCATTGATATCGCTATACAATCTTGTAAATCATTGGCCTTGCACCGCTGCCGTCTTGTCAATATCGTGACAGCAGGAGGGGACAATGCGGGCGCCGATCGGCCTCAGGATCAGCTCGAAGCGGCGCGCCAGCGGCCTGTCGCAGGCCGAGCTTTCCCGCCGGGCCGGCATCTCGGCGAGCTATCTCAACCTCATCGAACGCAACAAGCGCCATGTCGGCGGCTCGCTGCTCATCCGCCTTGCAGAGGCGCTCGAGCTCGACATCGGCGAGCTCAGCGGCGACGCCGAGCATCGCCTCATCGCCGAGGTCGAGGAAGCGCTTGCCGATCCGCTGCTGTCGGGGCTCGCCGCTCCTTCGGCGCACGACCTTGTGGCCCAACAGCCTGCCGCCGCCCTTGCTATTGCGCGCCTCCATCGGGCGTACCAGGGCGCGCAGGCCAATGCCGACGACTACGCCGACCGGCTGCGCGCCGATCCGTTGCTGGCCCAGATGCTGCACGGCGTTCTCTCGGGCATCACTGCCGTCCGGTCGAGCGCGGAAATCCTCGAAGATGTCGCCGATCTCGACGAGGCCGAGCGCCGCCACTTCATCCAATCCATCGCGCGTGGCACGAGAGGGCTGAGCGAGACCGCGCGCGGCCTCGTCGGCCAGTTCGAGGTCGATGCGAAGGCGCGTCGGCTGTCGCCCATGCGCGAGCTCGACGATCTGATCTTCGAGAACGACAACTACTTCCCCGCCCTCGAACAGGCCGCGGTGGGGTTGCGCGCCGCCATCGAGGCAGAAGGGCCGTTCGGCGAGGCGACCTTGGTCGCGATCCTCGGCCGCCGCTTCGGCATCACCGTGGAACGCAGCGCCAGCCGCGAGATCGACGCCGTCGGCTTCCCCGGCCAGTATCGCTACGATGCTGTGGCGCGCAGTATGTGGTTCCAGACCAGCGCCGTCGCCGCCACCCGGCAGTTCCAGCTCACGCGCCTGTTCGGCGAGCTCGTCGCCTCCGCTGCCATCGAGCGTGAGGTCGGGGCCTCCGCGCTCGCCTCCACCGCCTCGCGCCGCCTCGGCTATCGCGCGCTGAGCTCCTATCTCGCAGGGGCGGTGATCTTCCCCTATGCGGCGTTCCTCGCGCAGGCCGAGGCCGTGCACTACGATATCGAGGCGCTGCAGCAGGCCTATGGTGCGAGCTTCGAGCAGGTGGCGCATCGGCTCGTCACCCTGCGCAAGCCGGGGGAGGGCGGCGTCCCCTTCGCCTTCCTCCGCTCCGACCCCGCGGGCCGCCTCACCAAGCACTTCCCCTTGCCCGGCCTGCCGCTGCCCAGCGCCGGCCACGCCTGTCCGCTCTGGGCCATCTACGAGGCGTTCCGCACGCCCGAGCGTGCCGTGCGCCAGCTCGTGCAGTTCCCCGATGGCTCGCGCTATCTGTTCGTCGCTCGCGCCCAGGCACGCCGGCCGGCGAGCTTTTCCGACCGCACCATCCACACCTCGATCATGCTCGCCTGCGACGCCCTCCAGGCCGACCGCACGGTCTATGGCGCGGGTCTCGCCCTCGCCGATCCGGCCTTCGATGTCCCCGTCGGCCCCAGCTGCCGCCTGTGCTCGCGCCGCGACTGCGCCGAGCGGCAGGAGGAGGCGACAGCGGCCGGCGGCCTTCCCATGCCCGTCCGCGCCCCGCTCATCGCCCGCTCATTCGATGTTGGCGAAGATTGACGAGTGTGCTCAACATGGCGGCCTTGCTCGCGGGGAGGCGGGCGAAAGGGGGGGACGTGGCGGTCGACATACTGATTGCCGAGGACGAGCCGAGCATCCTTGAATCGCTCGACTTCATCCTGCGGCGCGCCGGCTGGAGCATCGCTTCGGTCACCGATGGCGACGCGGTGCTGTCGACGCTGCGGCGCGCGCCGCCCCGGCTCGTGGTGCTCGACGTCATGCTGCCCAAGCGCTCGGGCTTTGATGTGCTGAAGCAGATCCGCGCCGACGATGTGCTGCGCGAGCTCCCCGTGCTCATCCTCACCGCCAAGGGGCAGGCCAAGGATCGCCGCACTGCCGAGGAGCTCGGTGCCGACGGCTTCGTCACCAAGCCCTACGCCAATGCCGAGGTCATCGACGAAGTCCGGCGCCTGATCGGGGCCGTGCACACGGCCTGATCATGGATCGCAAGCTCATCAGCGCGGCCCTGTTCATCACCGTCCTGGGGACCCTGCTGCTGCTGCCCCCGCTGGCCAATGTCTTCCAGCTGCAGCGCCGCTTCCTCGGTGTGCCGGCCGAGCTGATCTACCTGTTCGCCTGCTGGGTGGCGCTGGTGGGCGCGGCATTCTGGCTGAGCCGCCGACTGCCGCACGAGCCCGAGGCGGAGCCGGGCAGTGGGGACGACGGTTGATGCTCTCCTCCGAATTGGTCATCGCCATCGCCATCGCCTATGTCGGGCTGCTGTTCCTCATCGCCTATGTCAGCGACCGGCGCGCCCGCCGCGGCAAGGCCGGCTTCCTCAATTCGCCCTTCGTCTACACGCTCGCCATCTCGGTCTATTGCACGAGCTGGACCTTCTATGGCGCGGTCGGCTCGGCGGCGCGCAGCGGCCTTGAATATCTCGCCATCTACCTGGGCCCCACCATCGTCTTCATCGGCTGGTGGTTCATCCTGCGCCGTCTCGTGCGCATCAGCCACAACCAGCGCATCACCTCCATCGCCGACCTGCTGTCCGCCCGCTTCGGCAAGTCGAGCCGCCTCGCCGTCCTCATCACCATCATCGCCGTCATCGGCATCGCGCCCTATATCGCGCTGCAGCTCAAGGCGGTGACCTCGTCCATCCAGGCCATCGCCGGCGTCGGTGAATTCCCCGGCCGCACACTGCGGGGTATCGACGAGGTCGGCCTCGCCCTCGCCGTCGCCGCTGGAATGGCGCTCTTCACCATCCTCTTCGGCACCCGCAATGTCGACGCCAAGGAGCAGCATCTGGGTGTCGTCGCCGCCATCGCTTTCGAGGCCATCGTCAAGCTCGCGGCGCTCGTCGCCACCGGCATCTTCGTAGTCTATGTCGGCGGCGGGCTCCAGGCGATCTTCTCGCGCGCCGAGGCAGCCGGTCTCGACATCTATTCCATCGGCACCTTCGACGACCGCTGGATCGCCATGAATGTGCTCTCAGCCGCAGCCATCCTCTGCCTGCCGCGGCAGTTCCAGATCACCATCGTCGAGAACTCCGACGAGAACCATCTGCGCACAGCGAGCTGGGCCTTCCCCGGCTACCTGCTGCTGATGAGCCTGTTCACCCTTCCCATCGCGCTGTTCGGCCTCACCTCGATGCCGGCCGGCGCCAATCCCGACATGTTCGTGCTCACCGTGCCGCTCGCCTCCGGCCAGGAAGGGCTGGCACTGTTCAGCTTCATCGGCGGCTTCTCCTCGGCTACCTCGATGATCATCGTCGAGTCCATCGCGCTCTCGATCATGGTGTCCAACCACATCGTCATGCCGCTGATGCTGCGCTTCACGCAGGGCCGGGGCATCGGCCGCGGGCAGGGCGTGAGCTCGCTGCTGCTCAACTCGCGCCGCTTCTCGATCGCGCTGATCCTCGGCCTCGGCTTCCTCTATTTCTACTTCACCCGCAATTCCAACGCCCTCGCCCCCATCGGCCTCATCTCCTTCTGCGGCGTCGCGCAGTTCCTGCCCTCGATCATCGCGGCCCTGTTCTGGCGCGAGGCGACGCTCAAGGCCGCCACCGCGGCCGTCGCCGTCGGCTTCGTCGTCTGGGCCTGGTCGAGCTTCATGCCGTCCTTCGCCGGCTCGTCGGTCGTCGTCGCCGACATCATGGCGCACGGCCCCTGGGGCCTCACCTGGCTGCGGCCGGAGGCGCTGTTCGGCCTCGCCGGCATCGATCCCCTCGTCAATGTCGTGTTCTGGAGCCTCTTCCTCAATACCGCAACGCTGGTCGTCGTGTCGCTCCTCACCTCGCCATCGGCACTGGAACGGGTCCAGGCGGCACTGTTCATCGACCTCTTCCGGCCGTCCACCGCGGGCAGTCCATCCGTCATTCGCGGCTCGGCCACCGCGCGCGACCTGCGTTTCGTCGCCGAGCGTGTCTTCGGCCCGGCGCGTGCCTATGCCCTGTTCGCCGGCGTTCCCGCCGTGCCGCCACCGCAATTCATCGACCGGCTCGAGCGCGAACTTGCCGGTTCCATCGGCGCGGCGTCGGCGCATGTGATGCTGAGCAAGGTTGTCTCCGGCGACGCCATCTCCATCGAGGAAGTCTTCGAGATGGCGGGCGAAACCCGCCAGGCCATCGAGTATTCGCAGGAGCTCGAGCGCACCTCGGAGGAACTCCGTTCTACGGCGGCCCAGCTCGAAAGCGCCAACCTCAAGCTGCGCGAGCTGGACGGCCAGAAGGACGAGTTCCTGAGCCAGGTGAGCCACGAGGTTCGCACCCCGATGGCGTCGATCCGCTCCTTCTCCGAAATCCTGCTCGATGACGACCTCAGCGACGCCCAGCGCCGCCGCTTCGTCTCGACCATCCACCAGGAAAGCCTGCGGCTCACCAAGCTGCTTGACGAGATTCTCGACCTCAGTGCGCTCGAGCGCGGCGAGCGGCCGTGGGACAATGTGCGGATCGATGCCGAAGCGGCGCTCGATCGTGCCATTGAAGTGTGCGCGCCGCTGGCGCAGCGTCGGCACATGCACATCGTCGTCGGTCCGCGCGCCGGCAGCGCGATCGTCGAGGGCGATACCGACCGCCTCTGCCAGGTGCTGATCAATCTCATCGTCAACGCCATCAAATACAACGATGCCGACACGCCCGTTGTCGAAGTTCGCAGCGAAGTGATCGATGGCAGTTTCGTTGTCGAGATTTCGGATAATGGCCCGGGAATCCCTGCAAATGAAGCCCAGGCGATCTTCGATATGTTCACGCGCGGCGAGCACGGACGCTCCGATGCGACGCCGGGGGCTGGACTCGGACTCGCAATATCGCGCAAGATCATCACTCGGATGAGCGGCGCGCTCGAATTGGTGCCCCGCGACACCCGGGGCGCCCGTTTCCGCGTGACGCTGCCTGCCTGCTAGACCACAGGCAACCAACTTCACGTGAATGGCGTTGCATTCAATCGACCTGTCGCGGGACGGCGCGACGGGCGCAGCGTCACCGGAGGTTCCACGTGACCGTTCAGACAGAATATGCCCGTATTGAAGATCGTATCGTCATGCTTGGCCTGGGCAGTATCGGCCAGGCCGTGTTGCCCCTGTTGCTGCGCCACCTCGATGTGCGCCCCGAACAGATCGAAGTCTTTGCTGCCGACGAACTGGGCAGGGAAATCGCCGAGGAGTATGGCCTCACGCTGCGCGTCGAGCCCGTCGGCAAGCAAAACTATCGCCAGCTTCTCGATCTCAATGCGGGATGCTTCCTGATCAATCTGTCGGTTGGCGTGTCGAGCAAGGCGCTGATTCAGCTCTGCCGCGAAACCGGTGCGCTTTACCTCGACACCTGCATCCTTCCGTGGCCCGATGAAGACAGCGCCGACCTCAGCGCCACCGAGCGCTCCAACTATGGACTGCGCGAAGAAGTCTTCGCCATGCACAAGCCCGGCACGCCCACGGCGGTCGTCACCATGGGTGCCAACCCCGGGCTCGCTTCGGCTTTCCTCAAGAGTGCCCTCAAAAGTATGGCCGAGGACAATGAGGTGGACGTCCACAAGACGTCGACGGGCCAGGAGGACTGGGCGCGACTCGCAAGCGAGCTCGACATCAAGACCATCCATGTCGCCGAGCGCGACACGCAGACCTCGCCGCAGCGGCGCCGGCGTGGCGAGTTCGTCAACACCTGGTCGGTGCGCGGCCTCATCACCGAGGGCCTACAGCCCGCCGAGCTCGGCTGGGGCACGCATGAGCGCCACTGGCCGCGCGACGCCGGCCGCCACAACTATGGCAGCGACGCCGCGATCTTCCTCAACCGCCCCGGTGCAGGCACGCGCGTGCGGAGCTGGACGCCGCTCGAGGGCTCCTATCACGGCTTCCTCATTACCCACGCCGAGTCGATCTCGATCGCCGAGTACCTGACGGTCAAGGAAGAGAGCGGCCGCGTCGCCTATCGCCCCACGGTCTACTACGCCTACCATCCCTGCGACGACGCCGTGCTGTCGCTGCACGAAATGGCGGGCAAGAACTGGGAGCAGCCGCGCTCGGTGCGCATCATGCGCGACGAGATCAGCAGCGGCACTGACGAGCTCGGCCTCCTGCTGATGGGCAACAAGAAGGGCGTCTATTGGTACGGCTCGCGCCTCGGCATCGAGGAGGCCCGCAGCCTCGTCGAATACAACAGCGCCACGAGCCTGCAGGTCGCCGCCGGCGTCCTCAGCGGTGTGATCTGGGCTCTCAATAATCCACGCTCGAGCATCGTCGAGCCCGACGATATCCCCGCCGACGACATCCTCGACGTCGCCTCACCCTATCTCGGCGAGGTCGTCGGCGAATATGGCGACTGGACGCCGCTGCACGGCCGCGAAACCTATTTCGACGAGGATCTCGATCGCAACGACCCCTGGCAGTTCAAGAACTTCCGGGTGAACTAGCGGAAAGTCGCCACAGCATTGGCAGTCGGCATCCTCTCCCGCGTCAGCGGGGGAGGGGGAGCGGCGAAGCCGGTGGAGGGGGCGGCTCCGCACCGAGCCGTCAGCTCGAGGGCGTCAGCTCCGCCTTCATCACATATGTGTTGTACGGCCCAAACTGGTTCATGACATAATAGAACGTCAGTCCATCGTCCGAAATCCACGACTGCGTCATGTAGGCATTGTAGGCCTGTGCATAGTCCGAGCCGCGGGCCAGCGTCGCCGGCGCCGACCACGGCCCCTCCGGGCGGTCGGCAAACCTGATCTCGAGCTGCAGCGCCAGCTCGTTGAGCGTGGTGTACATCCACTTGCCGATGCCCTGGTTCCACACCAGCGAGCCTTCGCCCACGCCCGGCTTGATCACCTCGGCCGCCTGCGCGCGATCGGCAACCCAGGCCGCGCCGTCCCAATATTCCCAGGCCGCATTGTCCTGCACCTTCTGCGTGTCGACGCGGCCCACCCGGGCCCCGTTGAAGCGGCCGCAGGGGGTGCCCACGGCATAGACATATCTGCCGTCCTCATTGCCCGTGCCGGCCTGCGCCGACAGTGCCAGCATGTTGAAGCTCGACTGGAAGGTGCCGAAATCGCTGACGCCCTTGTCCCAGCTCTTGCCGCCATCCGTGCTGGCGATGAAGCGCGACGAATTGCACAGCCACACCCCGCCCATGTTCGCAAAGCCATGCACCGACATGTAGTGGAGATAGAGCGTGTCGCCCACGGCCACCATCGCGGTCGGGATCTTGGTCTGCTCGCTCGAGAATTTGAGCATGTGCTGCCCAGGCGCCGCCTCGATCGCGGTGCCATCCTCGCCGGTGAACCAGCCCTCGATCGCAATGCCGTCCGAGGGGTCCTTGTCCGTCGTCATGGCGATCACATTGGAGCGCCAGTTGGGCCCGAACTTGGGGCAACTGTCGCCCTGCCAGCCGAACGTGTCGCCGAACGCGATGACGATCGTGCCGTCGATCTCGGCCATGGTGCCGAGGTCGGTGCCGCAGATGTCGGGTGCCTTCATGTCGACCGGGGCATTGGGTCCGGTCAGCGCTTTCACCAGCGTCGAGGTGGCCGTATAGTCCTGCGCGAGCGCAGGCGACGATGCGATCAGCGCGAGCGCTGCGGCGAACAGTTTCATTGAACGATCCTCACGCGATGTGCTGCAGATAGTCGTCGGTCCACGCCCGCTTCGGCTGCAGCGTCTTGCCGCTGCCGTCGAACACATGCGCGAACGCATCGGGGATGTCGAAGCGCACCGTCTCGCCGGCCTTGGCCCCGAGGATGCCGCGCATCGTGGCCGTCAGCGGATCGCCGCCCGCCGTGCGTGCATGGAGCACCGTCTCGGCGCCCAGCACTTCCGTCGACGCGATCTCGGCGGCGAGCGCGCCCGAACTGCTGCCTACAAGGTGCTCGGGCCTGATGCCTACCGTCACCGCATCGCCAGCTGCCGCCTTGCCCTCGCGCGGCGACAGAGTGACCGTCGGTCCGCCCTTGTCGAGTGCGATCACCAGCCGCTCGCCACTCTCGACGATCTTGCCGGCAAAGAAATTCATCTGCGGCGCGCCGAGAAAGCCCGCCACGAACTGGTTGGCCGGCCGCGCATAGAGCTCGACCGGCGCGCCGGCCTGCTCGATCACCCCCTCACGCAGCACCACGATCCGGTCGGCCATCGTCATGGCTTCCACCTGGTCGTGCGTCACATAGATCATCGTGGTGCCGAGCCGGCGGTGCAGCGCCGCGATCTCCGAGCGCATCTTGACGCGCAGCTCGGCGTCGAGATTGCTGAGCGGCTCGTCGAACAGGAACACTTTCGGCTCCTTGACGATGGCGCGGCCGATCGCGACGCGCTGGCTTTGCCCGCCCGAGAGCTGGTTGGGCCGCCGCTTGAGCAGATGGCTGATCTGGAGGATATCGGCGGCCTTCGCCACCCGTGCCTTGATCTCGGCCTCCGGTGCGCGCTGGTTCTCGAGCCCGAAGCGCAGATTCTCCTCCACCGACATATGCGGATAGAGTGCGTAGGACTGGAACACCATCGCCATGCCGCGCGCCGCCGGCAGCAGATGGTCGCAGCGTTGCCCGTCGAGCCAGATCTCACCGGCTGAAGTCTCTTCCAGCCCCGAGATCATCCTGAGCAGCGTGGACTTGCCGCAGCCCGAGGGGCCCACAAACACCGTGAAGCTGCCGTCGGTCACGGTCAGGTCGATGCCGTGGATCACTTCCAGGTTCTGGAAGCTCTTGCGGACCTGCTTGAGTTGAAGCTCGGCCATTGTCAGCCCCCAATCCTGATCGATGCGCTGTCGCCCGCAGCCAGCGTGCGTCCTACCTTCGCCCTGGTCCCGGCAAACGACAGGGTATCGAGTGCCAGCGTTCCGTAGCGCACTTCGAGCGTCGCTTCGTTGCCTTTGCGCGTCACCACGCCCCAGCCGTCGCCCACCGACCACAGCCAGGTGCCGTCGCCGCCGCTCACGGGGTCGAAGCCGATGGCGCCCTTGGTCAGGTCGTAGCTCAGGCGCGACCACGCATTGACCAGCGCGAAGCTCGACATCGAGCGGGCATAGTAGCTGCCGCATTCGATGTCGTTCCACGGATTGCGTCGGTGCCCGTCATGCCGCGCCCGCGCCGAGCCGACGATGGCCAGTCCCTCGTCCACCAGTCCGTGCAGGATCATGTGCGAGGCGACCGCATATTCGATGCCGGTCCACACTTCCTCGGAATAGGGCGCCGGCACCGCCGGCTTGCTCGTTCCCTCCGGCCAGGTGGCAATCAGCACGCCGCCCTCGTCCTCATAGGCATAGACGCGGCACGGATTGAAATGGTCCGCCAGCGTCGGCCGATAGTTGTGCCGGTGGATGGCGCCGAGCGCCGCCGTCACCTTGTCCCCATCGAGGAACGCCGGCAGGCCGCAGAGGTCCGCGTGCCACTGCCCGAGGATCTGGTCGCTCGCACAGCCGTCGCCGAACTGGTACTTCATCTGGCCGTATTCGTCCGACCAGTACGTCTCCATGAAGCCGTCGGCCAGCACGCCCACCTTGCCCTCGGCATTGTGGAAGCGTTCGACCAGCGCCTTGTCGCCGAGGTCGGTCGACTGGATGAAATAGGCGCCGTTGAACAGCTCGCCGTTGAGCGCCGCCGCCCCGGCGTCGCCCATCGTGTCGAGTTCCACCGCAAACACCGCGTCGCCTGCCGCCCGCGCCATCTCGGCGCCGGCCTTCAGCGCCGCCACATACATCGTCGACAGCCACGAGTTCGGCCCGAACAGCTCCATGTCGAGCGTATGGTGCTGCCGGCCCCACAGGATGCCGGTGCGGTCGGGGTCCCACTGGTCCGGATTGTCCGCGGACCACGCATATTCGAGCGCCGTCCGCACCTTCGGCCAGAGGCCCTTGAGCCAGTTCGTATCGCCGGAAATCTTCCAGTCGCGATAGGTCTTGATGATCGAGCCGAACTGCCCGTCCGCGCATGGATTGAGCGGGAAGAAGCCCGATCCCAAAGGCACGATCTGCCGGAAGGTCAGCCCGCCATTGGGCAGCTGGTTGTAGGCATAGTCGGTGTCGCGCAGCGAGCGCTCCAGCGCCGGGAACAGATAGGGCAGGGTCTGCTGGTAGTTCCACACATGCGTGCAGCTCCCCTCGCAGCTTCCATCGCCGGTGAACTGCCCCTCCCACGCCCAGAACTCGCCGTTCTCGAGCCGGATCACCGTCGCCGTGCGCAGGATGCTCATCGTGCCCTGTACGGCATCGACGATGTCGAGCGGCAGCGTCGTGCCGAACAGCGTGTCGCGGAAGGCGAAGGTCGGCGCGCGCAGCTCGTCCCAGCGCGCAAAGGCCTCGGCCAGCACCGCGGATGAATCCGTCCACTGGCTCGCATAGTAGTTGCGCCAGGTGCCGGTCTCGCCGTTCACCGCATTGGGCCGCCAGTAGACCTGCCCCACCGGGAAGTGCCACGCCATGGCGAAGCGCACGCGCCTGGTCTCGCCCGGCGCGACACGGATGCGTGCCGCGACCGTGCCGTGCTCGGGCTGGTCGAACATGTTCTTGTTGAGCCGGGGCGTCTCGTAGTGCCGCTGCGGCAGCCGTCCCGCCTGCGCGAATTCGCGCCAGAACAGATTGAGGTCGTCGAACCACTGCCCGCGGAAATGGTAGTCCATATGGTCGACATCGTCGGCATCGGTGGCGATCGTCAAGTCGCCGCGCTGCCAGTCCGGCAGCTCTTCGCGGGCCGTGAGGTGCAGTGCCTTCACCGCACCATCGTGGAACGTATGCACGCCGTTCTGGCAGCCATGGTTCCCCAGCGTGCCGCCGATCGTGTAGTCGATCGCCGCGCTGCCGGTATTGGTCACCTCGATCTCGAACATCGCCGCCGGCAGCGAGCTGTCGCGGTCGTTGGTCGGAATGAACGGGCTCCACGCCACGAGCCGCACCTGGCCGGGAAAGCGCTCGTCATGGAAATCGAGCTCGGCGACGGGGAAGCGCCCGGTGAAGGTCACCGCCTTGAAGTGCGGCACGCCAGTCAGCGTGTTGCGGTTCGCCCCCCAGCCGAAGCCGTCGAAGAAGCGCCGCGTCGTCGGCGATCCCGTCGGTACGCCCTCATACGGACCGTTCAGCACGCGCGCATCCAGCACCTTGCCGTCCTGCTCCGCCTTGATCGCGAAGTGGCTGTAGCCATTGAAGCTCTGCAGCCCCGGCCGGTTGCGGATCGACCAGTCGACCAGCCGCCCGCTGCCCGAAATGGCGAGCCCGCCTGCGCCGATCCCGCCCAGCGGGAAGGCGATGTGGCGCGCGCGGTCGCCCCCATAGACGAAGCGTGGGTCAGGCGCGGGGCTGGTCATGGAAACTCCGGAAGGCGTCAATTGCGGATGCCCGAGAACGTCACGCCCTGGATCACCATCTTCTGGGCGACGAGGAAGAGCAGGACGACGGGCAGGATGGACATGCTCATGGCGGCCATCACCACCGAGAGATTGCCCTGGCTCATATAGCCGCGCAGCAGATCCATCGCGATCGGCAGCGTCATCGCCTGCTGGCTCTCGATCAGCGCACGCGGCTGGAAGTAGCTGTTCCACGCGCCGGTGAAGGTGATGATGGCGAGCGCCGCAAGGGCAGGGCGCAACTGCGGCAGCGAGATGCGCCAGAAGATCTTGAAGTAACCCGCGCCATCCATCAGCGCGGCCTCCTCGAGTTCCTTGGGCTGGCTCCTGAGGAACTGGCGCAGCATGAACACACCGAAGCTCGAGGTCAGCCCCATCAGCACGAGGCCGAGTGGATTGTTGAGCAGCCCCACCTTGGCGTAGCCCAGATAGATCGGCAGGATCGTCACCTGCGCAGGGAACATCAGCCCGATCAGCATCACGAAGAACAGGCTGTCGCGGCCGGGAAAGCGCAGCCGTGCATAGGCGAAGGCTGCTAGCGTACAGGTGACGAGCTGGCCGATCGTCACCAGCACCGCCACATAGAGGCTGTTCCAGTAGATCTTGAGGAACGGCACCGCCGAGTTGAGCACCGTCTGGTAGTTGGAGAGATCGAGCGTGGGCGGCAGGAAGCTGGGCGGCATCTTGTAGGCCTCGGCCGCCGGCCGGAACGACATCGAGAACAGCCACAGGAACGGCATCAGCATCAGGACGCCCATCACCGTCAGCACCGCGATGATCGCGATGTCGACGTTTCGCGCTGCGCGCTTCGTCTGCATGCTGCGGGTCTGCATCTCAGGCCTCCACGAGGCGGCGCGAGCCGACGAGTTGGATGATGGTGACGATCAGCACCAGCAGCATCATGACTACGGACACTGCTGCGGCATAACCGAGCTCGAATGAGCCGAAGGCTTCGTCGACGAGGTAGATCGAGAGCGAGCGCGTCGAGTCGCCCGGACCGCCGCCAGTGAGGATGGTGATCGATTCGAACACCTGCAGCGCGCCGATCGTGGCGAACACGATGCAGAAGAACAGCACCGGCGAAATGTAGGGCAGGGTGATGCGCGAGAAGCGTCGCCAGGGCGAGGCGCCGTCCATCGAAGCGGCATCCATGATCGGCTGCGGCACGCCTTGCAGCGCGGCGACCAGGATGATCATGAAGAACCCGGTGTTCTTCCACACATCCATGATCACGATCGAGGTCATGGCGACCTTCGATGAGGTCAGCCACGGCACCGCCGGCAGGCCCAGCACATTGAGGTAGTAATTGATCACGCCGAAATCGACGGCGTAGAAATAGCTCCACACGACCGCCACGAAGGCCGCCGAGATGATCACCGGCAGGAAGAAGGCGAGGCGGAAGAAGTAGAGCAGCCAGCCCGGCATGGCGCGGTTGAGTGCCAGCGCCAGCAGCAGGCCGACGAGCACGTTGCCGGTCACCGCGAAGAACGCGAAGCGCAGCGTGTTCCAGAAGATGGTGATCGAGCGGCTCTCGCCGAAGAAGCGCTGGTAGTTCTCGAACCACACCCAGTCGGCGCCGAAGCTGATGTCGTAATAGGTGAAGCTGAGCACGATCGTGATGGCGACGGGCACCAGCACGAACAGCGCGTAGAGCACGAACGAGGGCACCACGAACAGATAGCCCGCGCGCATCTGTGCTTTGCGTAGATCTGACAGTCGCCGCTTGGCCATCGTGGGCTCCAGTTAGGTGTCCATGCCGGGCGGACCCGGCATGGACAGTCCCGGGGGAGGACTACTGTGTGACGCGCTTGAGGCGCTCGAACGAGCGGGTCAGTTCCTGGTCGGCGGCAGCCACCGCGTCGGGAATGGACATCTCGTCGGTCATGATGGCCTGGAAGTAGCGCATGAAGATCTGGTCCACTTCCTGGAAGTTCGCGGGCGAGGGCACGGCCTGGGTGCTCGGCAGCGTCTCGTAGTAGAGCGGCGCGCTCGGCGGGAACTTGAGGAAGCCCTCGGTCTCCGCTGCCGACTTGCGGCCCGGCACGGCGCCGCCGAGGTCGCCCTCGGCCACCTGCGTCTCATAGGACAGCAGCTCGGTCACCAGCGCCTTGGCGAGGTCGACATTCTGCGACTTCGACGAAATGCCGTAGGCGCCAAAGCCGATCACCGTGTTGTTGTTGACGCGGCCCGGCTGCACCGCAATGTCCATGTCGAGGTTGGACGAGATCGCGTTCTGCACGATCCAGTGGCCGCGCGAGATCATCGCGATCTGGCCGGCAAAGAACTGGTTCTCGACGCCCTCCTGGCCCACCTGCGGCGACACCTTCCGCACATGGATCAGGTCGTAGAGGAACTGCAGCGTCTCGGCGACCTTGGGGTCGGTCATGTTCGAGGCGGTCCAGTCGGCGGTGATCGGCGAGGTGCCGTTCGAGAAGAACCACGGCATCAGGCCGAAGAAGAAGTTGGGCACTTCATAGCCGAACTGGGTGACGTTGCCGCTCGCATCGCGCTTGGTCAGCTTCTCGGCCACATCGGCGAACTCTTCCCACGTCCAGGTCTTGCTGGGCGTGTCGATACCGGCCTCCTTGAACAAAGCACGGTTGTAGTTCGTCATGATGTTGTTCCACGTCGAGGGGATGAAGTACGTCGTCCCCTTGTACGCAGTCAGCTCGAACAGCTTCGGGTCGAAATCCTCGAAGTCGGCATTGCCTTCGATGAAGTCGGTGAGCGGGATGAACATGTCGCGCGCCGCAAAGCTCTGCAGCGTCTCGACCGCCGTGTGGTACACGTCGTACTGTTCGCCGGCATTATACTGCTGCAGCACGCGGCTCACGAAGTCGCCCCAACCGCCGCTGATCGGATCGACGCCGAGTTCCACCTCGACATTGGGATAGTCTTCGTTGAAGCGCGCGATTGCGTCCTGCGTCGCCTTCACCTGGGCTTCGCCACCGAAGGTCATCAGGCGGAGCTTGGCGCTCACATCCGACTGCGCCCAGGCGGGCGCGACCATCGCGGTAGCGAGCAGTAGGCCCGCCAATATCTTCTGCATAATCCTTGTCCTCCGTTCGCCGGCCCTTCCGGCATAGTTTCACCGTTCGCGAAGAACGGCGTTTCACGCGTCCTCGCGTCGAAAATGGGCGTCTCCACCCCGGACCCCGCCTAGAGCTGGCGACGGACTCGGTCGAATCTCCCGTAAGCCACTGTGATCGTTGTCAAATCTCCATCACTTGCGGGCTGGACCCGTCTTGTGGCTGGCAAAACCATAGCAACTCTGAATGCATTTGCAAATCCATTCACAAATGCATTTACAAGCGAACGGCGATCTGGTTACCCCTATTGTCATGAGCACCATCTCAAAGGTCGCAGAAAGGGCCGGCGTCTCCCGCACCACCGTGTCGCACGTGATCAATCACGCCGACCGCGTGTCCAAGGAATTGCGCGATCGCGTCAACGCCGCCATCGAGGAGCTCGGCTACGCCCCCAATCCGCAGGCGCAGAGCCTGCGCACCGGCCGCACCGACATGATCGCCGTGCTCATCCCCGATATCGGAAACCCGTTCTACACCGAAATCGTCAAGGCGGCGCAGGATGGCCTCGAGAAGGCCGGCCTCGAGGCGCTGGTCTACAACACCGACGTTCCCGGCGGTCACTGGCAGACGCATGGCCGCGACTATCTGCGCCAGCTCAGCCGCAAGCGCGTCGACGGTCTCGTCGTCGGCGAGTTCGCGCTGCACGGTATGGACGAGGAGCTTGCCCGGCTCGATACGCCCACCGTGTTCATCGGCCACCTGCCCAGCAAGTCCGTCGATAGCGTGCATTTCGACGATTATGGCGGCGGCTATCTCCTGGGCGAGCACCTGGCCAGGCGCGGCCACACCCGCGTTGTCGAGGTCACCGGCCCCGCCTTCTTCAAATCCGCCATGGCGCGCGCCGACGGCTTCGAGAAGGGCCTCGCCGACAATGGCGTGCGCTTCACCACCAAACAGCGCTTCGAGGGCAGCTATCTCCCTCCGTCCGGGCAGGAGGCGGCACGCTGGATCGCCTCGCTCACCGGCAAGGACCGGCCGACCGCCGTGTTCTTCGGCAACTACCTCATGGCCATGGGCGCCCTCGCCGAGTTTCACGACCGCGGCATCCGCATTCCCGACGACATCGCCGTCGTCATCTTCGGCGATCTGCCGCAGCTCGAATATGTTCGCCCCCGGCTCACCCGGGCGGCCGAGAATCCCGGAGTGCTCGCGCGGCGGGCCACGGAGATGCTGCTCGAACGTGTCAACGGCACGTACGACGGTCCACCACGTTCGGAGGTCATTCCCTGCCGGCTCCAGATTTTCGAGTCGAGCTGAGGAGGGGCCTTCCAACATCAGACGCGGCTGGCTCGGGGGAGGCGGTCGCGGGACGACGACACCAAACGCTCCAAGGGAGGAAGCGATGATTACGACGTCCAACATGCCGTCGGGCTGGTCCCGGCGGTCGATCCTCAAGGCGGGCACCGCGCTCGCCGCCGCGACGGGCCTCGGCGGACTGCCGATGCGTGCCTTCGGCCAGGACGACACGCTCCATTTCTGGCAGTTCTACGCGCCGGATGGTGGTGTGAAGCCGCAGGTCGACTGGTTCACCAAGATGGTCGACGACTGGAATGCCAAAAGCGAGACCAAGATCACGCTCGACTACATCGTCGACTATACGAACGGCACGGCGCTGCAGACCTCGTTTGCGTCGAACCAGGGGCCGGACATCTTCCTGATCTCGCCCGGCGACTTCCTGCGTTACTACAATGGCGGCGTGCTGCTCGACCTCACGCCCCACATCGCGCCCGAAGCTCAGGCCGACTTCCTTGAAGGGGTCATCGCCTCGCGTAAGGTGGACGGCAAGATCTATGGCATCCCCATGGAGCTTGAGCCGATGGCCTTCTACTATTCGGTCAAGGCCTTCGAGGATGCGGGTCTCAACGAGAACGATGTTCCAAAGACCTGGGACGAACTGCTCGAGATCGGCAACAAGCTGACCACGGCCGATCGCTATGGCCTGCTGTTCGAGACGACACCCGGCTACTACCAGAATTTCACCTGGTATCCGTTCATGTGGCAGGGCGGCGGCGAGTTCCAGGGCGCCGATGGCAAGAGCGCGTTCGACTCGCCGGGCGTCGTGGCGGCGTTGAAGCTCTGGCAGGACGCCATCAATTCCGGCGCGGCGCCGCGCCAGGTCAACAGCGGCGGCTGGGACGTCACCGCCAATCTGGGGGCCGGGTACTGCGCCATGCAGAACGTCGGCATCTGGGGCATCTCGGCGATGGACAACAACGCCCCCGACGTTCCCTACGGCATCTTCAAGCTGCCGAGCCCCAAGGATGGAAAGTATGTGAGCGTCGGCGGCGGCTGGGCATTCGTCGCCAACGCCAAGGGCAAGAATCCCGAGGCCGCGGCCAAGTTCATCGCCTGGGCCCTCGGTTCGATGGAAAAGGACTCCATCCAGCGCCATGTCGATTGGTGCACCGTCGCAAAGTCCGACATGCCCACCCGAAAGAGTGCGCTGGAGCAGGGTGCGGAGGCGTTCAACAAGGGCAATCTCGGCGTCTTCAGCAGGGATATTCTGCCCGGCGTCCGTGCCGAGCCGCGCCTCCCGCCCGAGGTCTACAAGATCATCTCGGACGCTATCCAGGCAACGCAGCTTGGCGGTGCCGACCCGCAGGCGACGGCAACGGCCGCCAGCCAGCAGCTCGACGCGTTCCTTGCCACCTATAGCGGCGCACCGATGATGTGAGGACGCGGGACCGCAGCGGACGTCCAGCCGCTCCGGTCCTCACGCAAGCCGGCGGGCTACGGCTCGCCGGTACCCCCGGAACCCCATATCTCGGCCACTCAGGTCCGCCATGACGATGCAATCCGCAGGAAACGCGAATTCGATAGCTACCGGCGCCGTCGCCCGGCCGCGCGCTGCCGGGCTCAGCGTCAAGCACCGCGAATGGATCGCGGGCTATCTGTTCATCGCGCCGGATTTCCTGGGGCTGGTACTGTTCATCGGCGTGCCGATGATCCTTGCGCTGACGATGGGCTTTTTCAACGTCAACGGGTTTGGCGCCTTCACCTTCGTCGGCCTCGACAACCACAAGAAGATGCTGATCGACCCGACGTTCTGGCAGTGCCTCAAGGTCACGTCGGTCTACGTCGTGCTCATCGTGCCGGCGCTCTATGTCAGCGGCCTCGGGCTGGCGCTGCTGGTCCAGCGCACCAACCGGTTCAATACCGTCATGCGCGCGATGTTCTTTGCGCCGCAGATGGTGAGCCTCGTCGTCATCGCCGTGGTCTGGCAGCTCATGAGCGCCGACAAGCAGGGCATCATCGCCCGCGCATTGGCCACCATCGGCGTGACCAATCTCTCGCTCCTCGGCAATCCGAATCTGGCCCTCTACACCGTGGTTTTCGTCACCGTGTGGTTCTCCATGGGCTTTTACATGATGATCTTCCTCGGCGGCCTTCAGGATATCCCCAGGGAGTACTACGAGGCGGCCGAGATCGACGGCGCCGGCCGCGTGCAGCGCTTCTGGCACATCACGTTTCCGCTCCTGCGGCCGACGAGCTTCTTCATTCTTCTCACCTCGCTCGTCGCAGCGGTCGCGGGGTCGCAGGCCTTCGACCTCATTTACGTGATGACCAAGGGCGGACCCGCCAACGCAACACAGGTCATTGTCGTCTACATCTATCAGCAGGCCTTTCAGTTCAGCGCCTTCGGCTATGCGGCGGCGATGGCCTCGATCCTCGTGCTCATCCTGCTGCTGGTCACCGGCGTCCTCTTTCTGCTGACGCGTGGCGGGCGCTTCTCCTATGAGTGAGAGCACGCTGGGCGGCGGCGCGCTGCTGGGGCGCAAGCAGGTCGACACGGTCCGGCTCGTCTGGATGCTGGTGGCGCTCGTCCTCGCGCTGATGACGGTCTTCCCGCTGTTCTGGATGATCTCGATCGCCTTCAAGCCGGCCGCCGAAGTGTTCAGGCCCAACATCCTGCCGGTGGCCCCGAGCTGGGACAATTTCCTCTACGTGCTGACCGAGGTGCCGTTCCTCAAATATCTCGGCAACACCTTCTTTGTGTCCGCGGTGGTCACCGTCGTCGCCTTGTTCTTCCACACGATGGCGGGCTACGCGCTGGCGCGGCTGCGCTTCCCGGGTCGCGAGACGATCTTCATCCTCATCTTTTCGACCTTTCTCGTCTCGCTGCCGGTGATCATCGTGCCGCTCTTTATCCTGGTGCGCGCGATGGGGATGCTCAACACCTATGCCGGCATCATCGTGCCGGCGATCTTCCATGCCTTCGGTATCTTCCTGTTGCGCCAGTACTACCTCTCGCTGCCGCGCGAACTCGAAGAGGCGGCCCGGATCGATGGTGCCGGCTATTGGCGCATCTACTGGAGCGTGGTTCTGCCCCTCAGCCGGCCGATCCTTGCCTCGCTCGCTATCCTGTTTTTCCTCGCCAACTGGAACTCGTTTCTCTGGCCGCTGACCGTCGCCAGCAACCAGGACCTGTGGGTCGTGCAGGTTGGCATCGCCAATTTCCGCGGCCAGTACGCGACCTCCTGGCACTACATCATGGCGGCGTCGACCATCGTCGCGCTGCCCATGCTTATCCTCTTCGTGATCTTCCAGCGGCAGATCATGGATTCCATCAAGACCAGCGGCCTCAAGGGCTGAACGACAACCAACGGACCAAGCATCATGACCACCAGCTTCAACGGCCTCGGCGTCAACCTCTCCAACATCTACCGGCTGAGCGCGGCCAGGACCCGCTCCATCTCGCCCGAGAACTTCACCGGCGAGAAGGGCAGGGGCGGCATGGCCACCGAGGGCACCGGCGCCATTCATGCGCGTGGCCTCGGTCCCGACGGCAGCGGTCAGGGCTGGAAGGTCTCGCCCTCGATCCGCATCGAGCCGGGTGAGAAGCGCGTCCTCGCCGACATCCGGGGCATGGGCGCCATCCAGCAGATCTGGCTCACCACCGCCAACCTGCGCTGGCGCAGCCTCATCATCCGCATGTGGTGGGACGACCAGGAGCATCCCTCGGTCGAAGCGCCGCTTGGCGACTTCTTCTGCTCGGGCTGGGGCCAGTTCGCGCAGGTCACCTCGCTCGCCGTCTGCGTCAATCCCGGCCGCGCCTTCAACTGCTACTGGGAGATGCCCTTCCGCAAGGCGGCGCGCATCGAGATCGAGAACACCGATCCCAGCGATTTCGGCATCATCTATTACCAGATCAACTACGCCCTCACCGACGTCCCTGAGGACGCCGCCTATTTCCACGCCAAGTTCCGCCGTACCAACCCGCTGCCCTTCGGCACCGACTACACCATCATCGACGGTATCAAGGGGCGCGGCCAGTATGTCGGCACCTACATGGCCTGGGGCGTCAACAATGCCGGCTGGTGGGGCGAGGGCGAGATCAAGTTCTTCATGGATGGCGACAAGGCCTTCCCCACCATCTGCGGCACCGGCACCGAGGACTATTTCTGCGGCGCCTATAATTTCGACGGCGGCGTCGTCGATGCCACCATGGACAGCCGCTACCGCGAGTTCACCACGCCCTATGCCGGCCTCCCGCAGGTGCTGCGTCCCGACGGGACGTATCGCAGCCAGACCCGCTTCGGCATGTATCGCTGGCACCTCACCGACCCGATCCGCTTCGAATCGGACCTGCGCATCACCATCCAGGCGCTGGGCTGGCGCACCGAAAAGGCCGATCGGCGCCGCTATCTGCCGCTCCAGGACGACATCGCCTCCGTCGCTTTCTGGTACCAGACGCTGCCCAGCGTACCGTTCGAGCCGATGCCGCATCCCGATCAGCTCGAGGTTATCTAGGCGGTTCCGTTCGACGAAATATGGAATAGTTCACGTAACCAAGCGGTCCGTTTGTGCTGGCGGGTAGCGGTGAAACTCCCTAAAACACTTGGGCATTGTCCTAGGGACAATGTCTGGGGGCGGGTTAGGCGGTTGCAATGCTGAGGCTGTTCGGGCCGACGCGTGTTATTGGGGGTTCCGGTCAAAGGCTGCCGCGCGCGGCCTTTTTGGCTGTGGCCCTGCTTGACCTCGCACCCTCCCGCGTCATGACGCGCGAAGCGCTCGCCGCCCGGCTGTGGGAAGGCGCGCCCGCCGTCAAGGCCAATGCCAGCCTCCGCACCCTTGTGTCCCGCATCCGCGCCTGGGAGCAGGGCACGTCCGACACCGTGCTCAAGGTTACGCCCTTTACCCTGGGCCGCGACGACACCACGCTGCCTTCCGACCTGTCGCGCTTCCTCGCCATCGAATCCGTCGACAGCGCCGCCAGCCTTCGGCTGCTCTCCGAGCTCTATGCCGGCGACTTTCTCGCCGACATCGGCGATGGCGCCGAGCTCACTGCCCAGTGGCTCGCCGAACAGCGCACCTGGCTGCGCGATCGCTTCGTCAAGCTGGCGCTGGCCGGTGTGCAGCATGCGAGTGGCGAGGTTGCCCAGCAGGTGCTGCGCCGTCTCGCCGACGAGGCGCCCTATGACGACGCCGTGGCTCGCGCCTCCATGGTCGCGGCGCGCAACGATCCGCTCGAAGTCCGTGCCATCTACGACCGCTACGCGGCCCGTCTCAGCGTCGATCTGGGCAATGCTCCCGAGGCGCGCACCGACGCGCTGCTGCGCGAGCTGACCAACGAGACGCCTGCCGCCGCGCAGTTCCGCCTCGACGAGCCGTCGCCGGCGATGGCCGTCTCCGTCGACAGCATCCCGCGCGTTCTCATCCTGCCGCCCGCCGACTCGCCGCTTCCGGTGCCTGATCGCAAGCTGGGCGAAATGCTCATCGATGAGGTCACCCACACGCTGGGTCGGCTGCGCACCTTCGCCGTCTTTGCTCCGCACACCGCGCGGGCCCTCGCCAATTCGCCTTTCCCGTCGGGCAATCCCTATGGCGCCGACTATCTCGTCACCGCCCGCTTCGCCCCCAGCGCGCCGGATACGCGGCTGTGCATCGCGCTCACGCGGCTCGAAACGCACGAGCAGTTGCTGAGCGAGGAGCTGCGCTTCACGCCCGCCGATCTGAGCGCCCACCACTTCCATCTCGCCGCCGCCATCGGCACCCGCCTCGCCAGCGGCATCGAGCGCACCGAGCGCCGCGTCTACCGCACCACGGGCTCGGCCAATGCCTATGTCCACTATCTCCTCGGCTGCGAGGATGTCCGCTCGGTCGATCTGCGCATCATCCGTCGCGCTATGAGCCACTTCCGCAAGGCGCTCAAGCTGTCGCGCGATTTTGCTCCCGCCCGGGCCATGCTCGCCCGCGCCATCAGCGTCGAGTGTCTGCTGCTCGATCGCGATGAGCGCGCCCGCATCGAGAAGGCGATTGCTCTGGCGCGTGAGGCCACCGACCTCGATCCGCTCGATCCCAACGGCCACCGCGAAGTCGGTCACGCGCTCATTTACGCCGGCGCCATCGATGAAGCCGTCGAATCGCTGCGCTCCGCCGCCCAGCTCGGCCCGCACAGCGCCGACGTCCTGTTCCAGTATGGCGATGGGCTTACGCATCAGGGGAACATCGCCGAAGCCCGCCAGGTGCTCGACAAGGCACTGGCTCTCAATCCGCTGGCGCCTGACCTCTACTACTGGGCCAGCGCCAGCGTGGACTATTTCCTGGGCGATTATGCCTCGGCATCGGCAACCGCCGGCCATATGAAGAACCGCGGCCCCGCGGCGCGCTTCATTGCGGCCGTAGAGGCCATGAACGGCAATCTCGACGAAGCGGCGCGGCACCGCGATATCTACCTCGCCGAGCACCCGGATTTCCGGCTGGCCGACTACCTGTTCCCGTTCAAGCCGCGCGAGCTTGAACACTATTTCGAGGGACTGCGGCGGGCCGGTTTTGTCTAAGGCACCGTCCTAAGGTGGAGTGACGACGCGCGCTTTTGCGTCGCCGCGTAGTCTTTCAGGGTCTCACCTTGAAAGGGCTACCACCATGCAGATCACTTTCCCCGGCCCCGATGGCACTCCCATCACCGTTGCCGACACCCGCCGCGATCCGGTTCCGAACAAGGCCGGAAAGGCCCACACCGTTGTTCTCCCCGAGGAACGCCGCCCCGCCGGCTGGATCCTCGGGACCATGAAGGTCTGATCCCTTGCGGCCGTCCGAACGCTCATTGCCTGAATTCGACTTCATTGCATCGGACGGCCCATCCTCTCTCGTCTACAGCGACCGCGCCTTTCCTGCCGCGGAATCGGTACGTCGGGTCTGGCCGCATCTGGCCGAGCTCGGCATCACCCGCGTCGCTCGCCAGACGGGGCTCGATCGCCTCGGCATTCCATGCTGGGCCGCGTTCCGCCCTAACTCCCGCAATCTCGCCGGTGCGCAGGGCAAGGGCCTGAGCGACGCCGCCGCCTGCATCTCGGCGGCCATGGAAGCCGTCGAGGGCGCCGTCGCCGAGAGTCCCGCCGGGCCGCGCCGCCGCGCCAGTGCCGACGATCTCACCGCCGCCGGTGTCGCCTGGTTCACTCCCGAGCGCTGGCTCCCTTATGGAACAGCGTTCGACACCACGCGCCCCATCGCCTGGGTCGCCGGCACCGAGCTTCTCTCCGGCACGCCCTGCCTCGTTCCCCTCGACATCGTCGACATGGACGGCGAGCGGTCGGAGCTCAGCGGTGTGTGCAAGAATTCCAACGGCCTCGCCTCGGGCAACACCGTGGCCGAAGCCAGTTTCCACGCCCTGTGCGAGTTGGTCGAGCGCGACGCCACGACGCTGTGGGGGTTCATTCCCGAGGCAGCTGCGATGGAGACCGCGATCGATCCGGCTGCCTTCGACGATCCCACCATCGACGGCCTCATGGCGCAGATCGCCGCCTCCGGCATGCGCCTCCGGCTCTTCGACCAGACCTCGGATCTGGGCATCCCCGTCGTCATGGCCGTGCTCGGCCCCGAGCGTCGCGGCGGTTTCGTCGGCGAGCTCGAAATGACAGCCGGCTACGGCGCGCATCCCGTCGCCACGCGCGCCGTCATCCGCGCCATCACCGAGGCCGCGCAGAGCCGCGTCACCTCGATCGCCGCTTCGCGCGACGATATCCATAGCGGTGCCTTCGACCGCTCCGCCGCCGCGGTGAACCTCCGCCTCCTCGAGGCCGTACCGGTCCGCGCTGTGCCCGTCGGCTTGACGCTCGGCACCCCGCTCCCGGCACTCGCCGCGGCGATGGCCGATGCTCTCGCCACCGCCAATGTCAGTGCCACCAGCGTCGTTCTCAGCGACCCGGCCAAGCCCTATGCCGTGGTGAAGGTGCTTTCGGCCGATCTCGAGGATCGTGCCGCCAACCTCAACTGGCGCCCCGGCTGGCGCGCCTTCGACGCGGTGGCGCGGCTATGAAGATCGTCTTTGCCGGCCCAAGCCTCTATGGCGCCGATTACGATGCCGGCGACGTTGTCGTCCGTGGACCGGCGCAGATGGGCGACGTCGAACGCGCCATGGCCGACGGCGCCACCGCCATCGGCCTCATCGACGGCCACTACCAGCAGGTCGGCGCCGTCTGGCACAAGGAAATCCTCCTCGCCCTTTCGGCCGGCGTCGCCGTCTATGGGGCCGCTTCGATGGGCGCGCTGCGGGCCGCCGAATGCGAAGCCTTCGGCATGGTGCCGGTCGGCAGCATCGCCCGCCGCTACTGCTCGGGCGCCCTGTTCGACGACGCCGACGTCGCCCTCACCAACGGTCCGGCCGAGCTCGGCTTTCCGCCGCTCACCGAGGCCATGGTCGATGTTGCCGCGACCCTGGCGCATCTCGCCGCCCTGGGCTTGGTCACGCCGTCCGAGGCACAGACGGTCTCCGCTGCCGCCCGCAAGACCTTCTTTGCCGACCGCACCGTCGCCGCCGTCTTCGACCGGCTCGACCATCCCCGTGCCCCCGCCCTTCGCGGCCTCTACGACACCCACCGCGTCAGCCAGAAGACCCAGGACGCATTGGAACTGCTGGACCTGATGAAGTCCCTCCAGCCCGGTGCGGCTGCCGCCCCGGCGGACTGGCGCTTCGCCAATTCCCCGTTCTGGACCGGCCGTGTCACGCCCCGTTCATCTTCTGTCACGTCGCTGTAACGCCCTCGGGCCCACCTTCATTAAGGAAGACTTGATGGGACCGATTCATGTCCTTGAATCAGACAGTGCGAGGGTTGATCGACCGGCTGCCGACGCTCACCACAGAGGAGCGGTGGGTGGTGCAGGCCGTGCTCGACATGGCCGATCAGCGGTCACGCCTCCTGGGCGCGACCGAGCCGCGCGCCGAAGCGCCCGCGCCGGCCGAGCGCCGCTCGCGCAACGAACCCGCCTATTATGCCTCGCTCAGCGCCGCGCCTTACTATGTGACGACGCGCGAGCTCGAAGTGCTCGACTTGCTGTTGTCGGGGCTCTCCAACAAGGAAGTCGCCGGCAAGCTGGGGATTTCATTCAAGACAGTGCAGGCGCATCGTCAGCGCATCATGGACAAGCTCGGCGCCCGTTCGCCGATGCACTTGGCCGAGATTGTGCGAAGCGTCGGCGTTTTGTAAGTAGGACTACGCACGACTGCCTCTGTTGTCTCAGACAACGATGTCATGCGAAGTGGGAGCTCAGCTTGTTCGGGGCAGCACCATGATTGGTAGCTTTCTCTATTCCAGCCGCCCGCGGCCTGACGACGTTGCGATCTGGTTGCAGGATCGCGGCGCCGCCGGCAGTGCGCGCATCGTGCTGCCCGCGCGCATCGAACGCATGATGACCGAGAGCAACTACCCGCCGCCGGCCCCCACAATGTCGATCGAGTCGGCGCTCTCCTACGGCATCTTCCTCGCCGTCCGCACCGGCACCTCGCTGGTCATCGCCGGCGACCGCGCCGCCTGGAATGCGGACTGGGGCTATCTGACCGATCTCTCCAAATTCCCCGCCGTCGGGCTGGTGGCCCAGGACGATCAGCAGGACTGACAATCGCGTCGGGTCCGGTGCAGCCGTAGGCTGGCGACAACCCTCAGCACACCGTTTCGAACCGCTCCACGCACGTGGCGACGACCTCGTCTCCATCCCGCTTCCACCAATTGTCGCGGCTGAAGATCTCGACCTCCTGCGGTCCGTGGTAGCCGGCCGCCTCGATCATTGCGCGGATGCCTTTGAGGTCGATCACGCCGTCGCCCATCATGCCGCGGTCGAGCAGCAGGTCGGTGGTCGGCACCAGCCAGTCGCAGATGTGGTGCGCCAGAATGCGGTTCATCTTGCCGGCGCGCTCGATGGCGAGCGCGAGGTTGGGGTCCCACCACACATGGTACACGTCGATCGCCACGCCCACGCCGTCGCCCAGCGCCTGGCAGATGTCGAGCGCCTGGTCGATCGTGTTCACGCAGGCGCGGTCGGCCGCATACATCGGATGCAGCGGCTCGATCGCCAGTGGAACGCCGCTCGCCTTGGCATAGGGCAGCATCGCCCAGATGCCGTCGGCCACCATCTGCCGCGCGCCGGCGAGGTCGCGGCTGCCCGCGGGCAGTCCACCGCACACCAGCACCAGGCAGTCGGCGCCCAGCGCCGCCGCCTCGTCGATGGCGCGCAGATTGTCCTCGATCGCCGCCTGCCGGCCTTCGGAATCGGCGGCCGGGAACATACCGCCGCGGCATAGCCCGGTAACACGCAGTCCGTTCATCTGGACGATCCGCGCCGCCTCGGCGAGCCCGACCTGTTCGACCTGGTCGCGCCACGGCGAAATGGCTGTCACGCCATGCCGCAGGCAGTCATCCACCATGTCCCCGAAGCTCGACCCGTTGCGCAGGGTCGCAAGATTCATCGACAGAACGCGCTCAGGCAATTCCATGCACCGCCAACACCCGCTTCATCCGTTCCACCGCCAGGGCCGGATCAGCCAATACTCTGGCTTTGTCGGCGAGGCGGAACAGTTCCGCAAGGTGCTGCAGCGACCGCGTGCTCTGCTGTCCACCGATCATAGTGAAGTGTTCCTGAAGACCATTGAGATAAGCGAGGAACACAACGCCGGTTTTGTAGAAGCGCGTCGGCGCCTTGAAGATGTGCCGGCTGAGCGGCACCGTCGGCTCGAGCAGCTCGAAGAACTCATTGCTGCTGCCGCGTCCGAGCGCCGCCAGCGCCGCCGAGGCGGCCGGCGCAATGGCGTCGAAGATACCGAGCAGGGCATGTGAATAACCCTGTGCATCGCCCGCGATCAGTTCGGCGTAGTTGAAGTCGTCGCCTGTGTACATCTTGACGCCGTCGGGCAGCCGGCGCCGCATCGCAATCTCCTTCTCCGCGCTCAGCAGCGAGATCTTGATGCCGTCGACCTTGTCGGCGTTGGCGGCGATCACATCGAGGCAGACATCCATCGCCTCTTCATGCGTGCCCTTGCCCCAGTAGCCCAGCAGCGCCGGGTCGAACATCTCGCCCAGCCAGTGCAGGACCACCGGCTGCTTCACCTGTCCGAGGATGCGGCCATAGACCTTGGCATAGTCGTCCGGCGATGTGGCCGCCGCGGCCAGCGCCCGGCTCGCCATCAGGATCACCTGTCCGCCCTCGCCCTCGACAAAGCCCACCTGCTCTTCATAGGCGGCAATGATCCGGTCGATCGTCACTTCGGGGCCGGCCGCGAGATGATCGGTCCCCGCGCCATAGGCGATCAGCGCGTCCGGCCGCGTCCGCGCTTCCGCCTGCGCCCGCCGGATCAGCTCCTGCGCCTCCGCCCAGCCCAGCCCCATGCCGCGCTGCGCCGTATCCATCGCCTCGGCCACCCCGAGCCCGAGGTCCCACAGCCGATGCCGGAAGGCGAGCGTGCGCTCCCAGTCGATCGCCGGCGTCAGCCACGGATCGACATCGGCCAGTGGATCGGTCACCACATGCGCCGCCGCAAACGCCACTCGCGGAAACTCCGCCGCCGCATGCGTCTCGAACGGCAGCGGCGCGCCGGTAAGCGTGTAGGTCACCAGGCGCCCGTCGGGGGAGGGGAGGGCGATCTCGGTCATCCTTGCACCTTGCGCATTTGCTACACCCCCAGCGCTGGAATATCGATCCACCGCCGCTCCTGCCAGCTCCTCAGTCCGGCCATCGCAAGTTGCACGCCCTTGGCGCCGGCCTCGAGGCCATAGGGCCATGCGCCGTCCTCGGCGACGTGGCGCAGGAACAGTTCCCACTGCGCCTTGAAACCGTTTTCGGCCGGCCAGTTGTTGGGCACTTCCTCCCAGCCGCCGAAGAAGTCGATGGTCTTGGGCTGGTCGGGGTTCCACACCGGCTTGGGCGTATTCACCCGGTGCTGCGTGAAGCACTGGTGCAGCCCCGCCACCGCCGAGCCATGCGTGCCGTCCACCTGGAACGTCACGAGGTCGTCGCGCCGCACGCGCACGTCCCAGCTCGAATTGATATGCGCGACGATCCCGCCCTCGAGCTGGAACGTCGCATAGGCCGCGTCGTCCGCATCGGCCGTGTAGGTCTTGCCCTTCTCGTCGACTCTTTCGGGGATATGCGTCGCGCCCAGGCAACTCACCGCCTGCACCTCGCCGAACAAATTGTCGAGCACGTAGCGCCAGTGGCACAGCATATCGAGGATGATGCCGCCGCCATCGGCCTTGCGGTAGTTCCAGCTCGGCCGCTGCGCCGGCTGCCAGTCGCCCTCGAACACCCAGTAGCCGAACTCGCCGCGCACCGACAGGATGCGCCCGAAAAAGCCCGAGTCGCGCAGCATCTTGAGCTTCAGCAGGCCGGGCAGGAACAGCTTGTCCTGCACCACGCCGTGCTTGATGCCCGCGGCCTTGGCCTTCTTGGCCAGCGCCACCGCGCTCTGCAGATCGTCGCTGACGGGCTTTTCGCAATAGACGTGCTTGCCCGCATCGATCGCCCGGCTGAGGAGTTCGGCGCGCATCTGCGTGGTGCCTGCGTCGAAGAACACCGTGTCTTCGGCATTGCCCAGCGCCGCGTCGAGATCGGTCGTCCAGCGGGCGATGCTGTGCTTCTCCGCCAGCCGCCGGATCTTGTCCTCGTCGCGGCCCACGATGATCGGGTCGACCACCAGCCGGTCGCCGTTCCCCAGCGCCAGTCCGCCCTGGTCGCGGATGGCCAGGATCGAGCGCACCAGGTGCTGGTTGTAGCCCATCCGCCCGGTCACCCCGTGCATGATGATGCCAATGCGCCGCTCGGCCATGATGTGTCTCCCCCATCCGCTTTGTAACTGTTTGGTTACTCGTAGCGGCCGCCCCGGCAGGGGTCAAGCCGCGCCGGACTGCGGGTCAATTAGCGCGGCTTGAGCGAGCTGAGCACGACATCGGAAATGTGCTCGCCCCAGCGCGCGATCTCGCCCTTGGCGAGGAGGTCGCGGCGGAACACCGTGGTCAGGGTCCAGCGGTTGGAGAGGTAGAAGAACCCCAGCGCTGCCATGGTCAGGTAGACGTCGAGTGGGTCGGCATCGGCGCGGAATACGCCCTTCTTGGCCCCGCGCTTGAGCACGTCACGCAGCTCATCGATCAGCGGCGAGTTCATCGCCACCACGCTCTCGGAGCGCTTGAGGAACTTCGCCTTGAGCAGGTTCTCGGTGCCCAGCAGGCTCAGGAATTCGGGGTGGTCGAGAAAGTAGCGGAAAGTGAACTGCACCAGGTCGCGCAGCCCTTCCTCCGGCTCGCGATGGGCGAGGTCGAGCTTGCCTTCCGCCCGCCGGATCGCCGCGTAGGTTTCCTCCAGCACCGCCAGGTACAGCGCCTCCTTGCCCCCGTAGTAATGATAGAGCATGCGCTTGTTGATTTTGGCGTGCGCCGCGATGGCGTCGATCCGCGCCCCGCCGAATCCCTTGTCGGTGAACTCGCGCGTCGCGGCAGCAAGAATCGCGGCCTTGGTGCCTTCCGGATCGCGGCTCGCGCCGCTCCGCTCGTTCTCAGCCCTTTGGGTCCGGCCCGCCGCCATACGCCCTCGCTCCCCGCCGCCCTCCTATACAGGGCCATGCCGCCCATTGGAACGAACCGTGCGCCAATCCAGTTATTTGTCGGATCAATGGTCAAATCCATGTCGGAATTTTTCGCGCGCTTCTCCCATCTGGTGTCCCATCTCTCCGGCCGGCCCGCGACGTTCGTGATCGCCGTGCTGCTGGTGGTCGGCTGGGCCGTCACCGGTCCGCTGTTCGGCTTCTCCGAGACCTGGCAACTCGTCATCAACACCGCCACCACCATCATCACCTTCCTCATGGTGTTCGTCCTCCAGAACACCCAGGAGCGGGACGGCGAGGCGGTGCAGGCCAAGCTCGACGAGCTGATCTATGCGGTGAAGGGCGCCGACAACCGCTTCGTCCAGGCCGAACGCCTGGCCGACGAGGAGCTGCACGCCCTGCGCGAAAGCCTGCTGCAGCAGTGCGAGCTCGCCAATGACGAGATCGAACGCCGGGGTGGCGCCCACAAGCACAGGCATCACGAACAAGCGACCTGACGCCGTTCCCTTGCGCGCCGCTAGCGTCTATCAACACTCCCGCGTACACGGATGGAGGGTCACGATGGTCAAGGCGGCATTCATTGGTCTGGGTGTCATGGGTTACCCCATGGCGCGCCACCTCAAGGCCAAGGGGCACGACGTCACCGTCTACAATCGCACCTCCGCCAGGGCCGACAAATGGGTGAGCGAGAACGGCGGCACCGCCGCGCCCACGCCGCGCGACGCCGCCAAGGGGCAGGACATCGTCTTCGCCTGCGTCGGCAATGACGACGACCTCGCCCAAGTCACCATCGGCCCCGACGGCGCCTTCCACGCCATGCAGAGCGGCGCCGTCTTCGTCGATCACACGACGGCATCGGCGACCATCGCCCGCAATCTCTCCGGCGCAGCACGCGAAAAGGGCTTCGCGTTTCTGGATGCACCCGTGTCGGGCGGCCAGGCCGGGGCCGAGAACGGTCAGCTCACCGTTATGGTGGGGGGCGAACAGGCCGCCTTCGATAGAGCCGAGCCGGTGATCCAGTCTTTCGCCCGCGCTTGCCGCCTGCTCGGTCCCGCCGGTGCCGGCCAGCTCGCCAAGATGATGAACCAGATCGCCATCGCCGGCGTCGTGCAGGGGCTCGCCGAAGCCGTGCATTTCGGCAAGTCCGCCAGGCTCGACGTCGCGGCGGTGATCGACGTCATCTCCAAGGGCGCCGCGCAGTCGTGGCAGATGGAGAACCGTCACAAGACCATGCTCGCGGGCAAGTACGATTTCGGTTTCGCCGTCGACTGGATGCGCAAGGATCTGGGCATCGTGCTCGCCGAAGCCCGCGCCAATGGCAGCACGCTGCCGCTCACCGCGCTGGTCGATCAATTCTATGCCGAAGTCCAGGCAATGGGCGGAAAGCGCTGGGATACCTCCTCGCTTCTGGCTAGATTGGAACGCTAATCGGTACCGAAAGCGCCCGGATTTCTCTTGGTTTGGTCGGAATTCCGGCCAACGCCCGCGCGAGGTTGGGGCGCGTTCAAATTGCGTTCATGTTGCCTCGTCATTAAGGGGCAACGTCACGCGTCGCGCCGGCCAACGGCGCCCTGACTTGGGGAGATCATCGTCGTGCCATCGCTCGTCAAACCGCTCACGCTCGCGGCGCTGTTTGCCGTCGCCGCAACCTCAGTCTTCGCGCAGGCTGCGCCCAACCCCTTCGACAACGTGCCCAAGGCGCGCACCGACTACGTCGCCGAGAAGGGCGATGCCACCGATCGCATCATCGGTGGCAAGACCGCCGACGACGGCGAGTATCCCTTCCAGGTGGCGTTCCTGCGGGCCGACTACCTCACCACCGATCCCGAGAGTCAGTACGAAGCGGAGTTCTGCGGCGGCTCGCTGATCGCCCCCACCTGGGTGCTCACCGCCGCGCACTGCGTCACCGATTACGGTGAGACCATCTCGCCCGACTTCATGGTCGCCCTCACCGGCACCACCGATCTGATGGCCGGCAAGCGCGTCAAGGTGAAGTCCGTCCACGCGCACGAAAACTACAACGACTGGACCATGGACAACGACGTGGCCCTCGTCGAGCTCGACGAGGCCGTCGACCTGCCGCCGGTCACGCTCGACCTCGACGGTGCCGATTTCGACACCGCCGTCGTCATCGGCTGGGGTCTCACCGAGGACGGCGAGTATCCGCGCCACCTGCTCGAATCCGATATCAATGTGGTGTCCAATGCCGAATGCAATGGCGGCATCAAGACCATCTATTCCAAGGCGCTCAGGCAGGCTGTCACCGATCTGGGCAGCCAGTACGGCATCGCCCAGGCGCAGTCCGACCGCGTCGGCGACGAGCTGGCCGAAGGCATTGCTGACCCACTGACCGAGAACATGATCTGTGCCGGCATCAAGGAAGGCGGCCGCGACTCCTGCTACGGCGACAGCGGCGGTCCGCTCATCGCCACCGTCAACGGCAAGGCCGTGCAGTTGGGCATCGTGAGCTGGGGCGAGGGCCCCGCGGATGCCGAAGTCAAATGCGGCCACGAGGACGTCTATGGCGTCTACAGCCGCGTCTCGAGCTTCAAGGATTGGATCGCGGCCAAGACGACGGCCACGAACTGAAGACGCGTCGCTCCGGCTTCCGGCGCGCGCTCATCGAACTTGGACCGGCCGTACGCGGCCGGCCAGGGAATATTGCTCAGTGGTCAACAACTCATTGACGTCTGGGCTTTTTCCCGGTTTCCTGCCTCATCTAAAGGACAAGAAGGGAAGACGTCCGCCATGCAATTCCGCACTCTGACCACCGCCATCCTGCTGGGTGTCGCTCTCGCCGCCACTCCGGCCTTCGCCCAGACGGCGGGCAATGCCGGTCCGGCCGAGATTCCGGCCACCCGCGATGCACCGTTCCAGCTTCCGGGCGACGCCAAGGCGACGCCGCCGCTGCAGATCGACTCCTCGACCCTCAGCCGCGGTCCCGCCGCGCTCGATCCGGCCGCCGCGATCGAAAGCATGGGCACCGAGACGCTCAACCGCGATGGCTCGACCGAGTCCAAGCCGGCGTCCGAGGGCCTGCGCGCCATCATCGAGCAGCAGACCGCGCCCTCCGAGACCGCCAGCACCGACCGCGTCATGGTCGGCACCGACGACCGCAAGCAGATCACCGACGCCTCGGGCTACCCCGAGCGCATCGTGGGCTGGCTGTGGTCGCAGGCGCAGGACGATTCCTGGTCGACCTGCTCGGCCACCCTCATCGGACCCTACACCGTCGTGACGGCGGCCCATTGCGTCTACGTCCATTCGGCTGGCGGCTGGATCAAGCAGATGCTGTTCATTCCCGGCCTGACCGACCCGGAGAGCGCTCCGTTCGGGACCTTTGACTGGGAGAACATCAACATCCTCAAGGGCTACATCGACAACTACGACGGCACCAATTACGGCTCCGCCATGCCGTGGGACCTCGCCGTCATCACGCTCCAGGAAGACGCCGGCAACCAGCTCGGCTGGCTCGGCTTCCGCGTCGACGACGCATCCGACTGGGCCGCCCGCATCATCGGCTACCCCGGCGACAAGCCGGAGGGCACGATGTGGTCCAACACCTGCAACATCAAGGCGGACCAGTTCGGCGACCTGATCTTCTGGCACGAATGCGACACCTTCGCCGGCTCGTCGGGTTCGTCCATGTGGGAAGACCAGAGCGGTGATCTCTACATCCGCGGCATCAACGTCGCCGAGGACGACAAGGTCAACTACGGCGTCCGCTTCACCGAGAGCTACTACCAGTTCATCATCGACAACTACAAATAAGAACGAAGTTCTGATTTGTCCGAGGGCCGCGCCGCAAGCGCGGCCCTTTTCTATTGCACACGACCGCCCACAACTCGGCACGACGCCAAACCGGCCTGCTCGCCCCCCTCCTGCAGTCGGCACCATCGTGCCCTATCCCCGATTGTCATCCCCGCGCAGGCGGGGACCCAACTCTCGCCCCCCTTCGTCCGTCATGGCCGGGCGAAGAGCCGGCCACCCAGCCGGACGCGATGCGTGCTGGGTCCCCGGTCACGATTGATAGGCTGGACGCAATAGCGCAGCTGCGTCCCCGCCTGCGTGGAGACGACATCTGCGGGCGCCATCAGCGCGGCCCGGCAGATTCGTTCGTTCTCCCCAATGGAAATCGTCGCAATGCTGTTATCCGAACTCGCTACGCCCAATGCTCTGGAAACCTGCGACAGGGCTGTCATAATCGCCTCAGCGCGAGTGGGGCAGGGCCCCGGTCGCCAGGTTCCTAAGGCCTATAAAACCTCCAGGGAGACGATAATGAAAACCACACTCATTGGGCTTGCCGCGGCGGCCCTGCTGGGCGTTTCGGCGACCGCCGCGCTCGCGCAGGACGCGCCGGCGCCTCAGACCGTCAACGTCACGATTCTCGCGGCCGGCGACATGGACAGCTTCGACACCGGCGTCGAGGGGCCGCGGGGCGGCTTTGCGCGCCTCAACGCGCTGGCCAAGGCCGAAAAGGCCGCCAATCCCAACATGCTTTACCTCTATTCGGGCGACCTCATCTCCCCCTCGCTGCTGTCGGGCATCGATCACGGCGCCAACACCATCGAGCTCACCAATCTGGTGCCGTTCGATGTCGCCGTGCCGGGCAACCACGAATTCGACTTCGGCCCCGATGTGTTCCTCGACCGCCTCGGCGAGTCGGTCTTCCACTGGACCGCGGTCAACATCCGCGGTGCCGACGGCAATCCGGTTGAAGGGCTCGGCCATGAGCCCGTCATCAAGGAGATCGGCGGCGTCAAGTTCGGCATCGTGCCGGTTGCCACCGACGAGACCCCGGTTCTCGCCACGCCGGGTGACTGGACCTGGGCGCCCACCGTCGATGCCGCGCTCGCGGGCGCCGACTGGGCGGCCGAGCAGGGCGCCGACATCATCATCGCGCTCGTCCACGCCGCGCATGCGCAGGACGAAGCCATGTACGACAGCGGCAAGTTCGACCTCGTGCTGTCGGGCCACGACCACGACTACCGCATCCACTACAACGACATCGTGGGCTATGTGGAAACCAGCAACGACGCCAATTTGCTGACGGCGATCGATCTCGCCATCACCGTGACGCCCGAGAACGGCGACACCAAGCGCAGCGTCACCTGGCGTCCGAACTTCCGCTTCATCGACACCGCGACGGTCACGCCGGACCCCGATACCTCGACCAAGATCGGTGAGCTGGCAACCAAGCTCGACGCCGAGCTCAATGTCGAGATCGGCTCGACCAGCGTGCCGATCAGCTCCAAGCGTGCCGTTGTGCGTGGCGAGGAATCGGCCATGGGCAACCTCATCGCCGATGCGACCCGCGCCAAGAACGGCGCCGACGTCGCCATCACCAATGGCGGCGGCATCCGTGGCGACACCGAGTATCCGGCCGGCCACGTCTTCACCCGCAAGGACATCTTCACCGAGCTGCCCTTCGGTAACGTGACCACCGTCACCGAGATCACTGGTGCCGACCTCCTCGCCGCGCTCGAGAACGGCTTCAGCCAGATCGAGGCCGGTGCCGGCCGCTTCCCGCAGGTCTCGGGCCTCAAGGTCGAGGTCGATGCGACCAAGCCGGCAGGCCAGCGCGTCACCTCGGTGCTGATCGGCGATCAGCCGCTCGATCCGGCCATCAAGTACAAGGTCGCGACCAACGACTTCATGATGGCGGGTGGCGACGGCTACACGGCCCTGTCGAACGGCACCGTGCTGATCGACAAGTCGGCGGCCAGCCTCATGGCCTCGGACGTGATCGACTACATCACGGCGGCCAAGGAAGTGGCGCCGGCGGTCGAAGGCCGCATCGTCATCAAGAAGTAGACGCCGTCGGCGTCACGGGTTAGAGGGGCGGCTACGGCCGCCCTTCGATTTTTGAGGAGTATCGATGCCCCGGTTCGTCAGCGTCGGCGAGTGCATGATCGAAATGTCGGGCGGCGAGGACGGCCTCTACCGCCTCGGCTATGCCGGCGACACGCTCAACACCGCCTGGTATGCCCGCGCATGCCTCGGCGAAGAGTGGGACGTCGACTACGTCACCGCGCTGGGCGACGACATGTACTCCGAACAGATGGCCGATTTCTTCGACGAGAACGGCATTGGCATCGGCTACATCCAGCAGGTCGAGAACCGCCGCCCCGGCCTCTACATGATCCACCAGAAGGACGGCGACCGCCATTTCACCTATTGGCGCGGCCAGTCCGCCGCCAAGTTCATGGCCGAGGATCCCGAAGCGCTCTACGAGGCGTTCGAGGGCGCCGATATCGCCTATTTCTCCGGCATCAGCCTCGCCATCCTCGCCCCTCGCGCCCGCGGCCGGCTGATGAAGGCCATCCATCTGGCCAAAGAGGGCGGCGCCCGCGTCGCCTTCGACCCCAATGAGCGCCCGGCGCTGTGGACCTCGCCCGCCGTGATGGGCTCGACCATCTGCGCCGCCGCAATCCTCGCCGATGTGGTGCTGCCGACCTTCCCGGACGAAAAAGCGCTGTTCGGCGATGCCTCGCCCGAGGCCGTGGCTGAGCGTTACCTGAGCTGGGGTGCCGAGGAGGTCGTGGTCAAGAACGGCGCCGAGCCGGCCTTCGTCGCCTCGCGCGAGTCGCAGGGCTGGGTCGCCCCGAGGCCCGGCGCGAAGAGCGTCGATCCCACCGGCGCCGGCGACAGCTTCAACGGCGCCTATCTCGCGGCCCGCGCCGAGGGCGCCACCCCGCTCGAAGCCGCTGCCGAAGCCCACAGCCTTGCCGCCATCGTCATCGGCCACAAGGGGGCGCTGGTCCCGCACGAAAAGCTGGCGGACTAGATCAGCAGCGACTGCGCGCCGTCGACCCAGATCGGCGTTCCACTGATGTGTTTCGCCGCATCGGAGCAGAGGAACGCCACCGTCTTTGCGATGTCCTCCACCGTGCCTCGCTCGCCCTTGGTGAGCGGAATCGTCCCTTCCGGATAGACCGCCGGCACTCTCGCCGCGTCGGCATTGCGCCGGAAGGTGTTCTCCCCGATGCGTGTCTGGATGCCGCCCGGACAGATCACGTTGACGCGGATCCTGTAGCGCGACAGCTCCAGAGCCAGCATCTGCCCCATCGCGAACTGCCCGGCCTTGGTCACCGAATAGGCCGTGGCACCCGCTGTCGTGAACGTCCGTGTCCCGTTGATCGACGAGATGATCACGATCGAGCCGCCATGCTCCTGCATCAGCGGCACCGCGTGATGTACGGTGAGGTAGCTGCCGCGCAGATTGACCCGGATGGTGGTGTCCCACTCGGCCGGCGTCATCTCCTCGATCGGCGCCCACATGCCGTTGATCCCGGCGTTGACAAGGACCTGGTCCAGCCGGCCGAAGCGCTGCTTCACCTCGGCGAACGCCGTCGCCATCGCGACCTCGTCGCCGACATCGCACCGCAGCGGCAGCGCCTCGCGGCCCAGCGCGCGGATCGCGCCCGCGACCTGGTCCAGCTCCGCCTGGCGAACATCGAGGATCGCGACATCCGATCCGCTTCGCGCCAGCTCCAGCGCGCTCGCCTCGCCGATGCCCGACCCGCCCCCGGTGACGAGCGCAACCTTGCGATCAGCCCCCATGCGCGCCCCTCAAAACATGCCGTCGGTACTGGCGATGTACTCTTCTTCCTCTGCCGTGCTCGTCCGTCCCAGCGCCGCATTGCGCTTGGGGAAGCGCCCGAACCGTGTGACGCAGGCGGCATGGCCCTCGGCGAATTTCAGCAGCTCGGGCGAGCCCAGCGCCATGTGCAGCCGGACCGATTCCGCCTGCACCGCCACCGATTCCGCGTGCTGGTAGGGCAGCAGCATGAACATGCGTTGCGGCATCGGCACGAAATTGTGGTGCCCGCCGGCCACCGCCTCCTGCGCCAGCGTCAGCGCCATCCGGTCACTCGCGAAGGCCTCGGCCTGGCCGCGGAACAGCTGCCGTGAGAACTGGTCGAGGACGACGATCTCCGCCAGTCGCCCTTCCGGCGTCGTGCGCCAGCGCCAGGCCTCGCCCCGCGCCACCGCGGCATGCGTCTCACCGAACTCGGCGGCGATCAGCGCGTCGAACTCCGGCTTGGCACCGAACCAGTCCTCCTGGCCATGGTCCTCGAACCAGAACTTCAGCACGTCTTGGGCGGTCTTCATGAGAGGCGATGTTAACGGATTCGGCGCAGGAGTCATGGCCTCAGCGAGGAGCGATCAGCATGAAGCTGGTGAAGTTCACCACCGACGACAATCCGGTATTCATCAACCCCGACTACGTCGTCGCCGTGAAGAAGGGCATGAAGGACACCGCCATCCAGACGCCCTCCGTCAGCTACACCGTCAAGGAAAGCGTCGAGATCGTGGTTCGTCTGCTCGGCGCCGAAGAGGTCGCGCGGGACATCACGCCCGCGCTGCCCAAGGCCATCGACCTCTAGACGCTGATGATCGCCTTGATCAGCCCGGTACGCTCGTGCACGAGGCGCGGCAGCTCCGTCGGGACCTGGTCGAAGCTCATCGTGTGGGTCTTGAGCCTGTCGGTCGGCACCAGCCCGCGGCGGATTGACTCCATCACATGGTCGAAATCTTCCCGCGTCGCGTTGCGCGAGGCGCGGATGGTGAGCTCGCGCCGGTGCACCTCGGCGTCGGGCCAGACGAGGTCGCCCTTGATCACGCCGACCAGCGTGTAGTTGCCGCCATTACGCGTGTGGAACAGCGAGCTGTTCATCACCTTGATCGAGCCGGTCGCGTCGAGCACCGCATCGAAGCCCGAGCGCCGGCGTTCCGCGAAGGCCGCGCCCTCGAGATCGGCGGCGAGCACCGCGTCGAAACCCATCGCCTGCGTCGCCTCGACCTTGTCCGCCGCCGCGTCGACCACCGTGACGTCGCCGCCGGCGATCCGGGCGAATATCGCGACGCCCAGCCCGATCGGCCCGCCGCCCACCACCAGCACGCGCCAGCCCCGTTTGATCTCCGTCCGGCGCACCGCATGCGCGCCGATAGCGAGGAACTCGGTCATGGCGGCCTGTTCCAGGGTCAGGCCCGTCGCCGGATAGAGATTGCCCGCCGGCAGCACGACCTCTTCGGTCATCCCGCCGTCGGAATGGACGCCGATCACGCTCAGCGTCTCGCAGCAGTTCGGCTTGCCCTCGAGACAGGCCGGGCACTGGCCGCAATTGAGGTAGGGGTTGATCACCACCGGATCGCCGGCGGCAAACTCAGTGCCGCTCCCGTCCAGCACCACGCCCGAGAGCTCGTGCCCCATGATGCGCGGATACTGCAGGAACGGATGGGTCCCCTCGAAGATGTGATAGTCGGTCCCGCAGATGCCGATATGGCTAATGCCCACGCGCACCCAGCCCGGCTTGGCCTGGGGACGTTCGATGTCGATGAGCTTGAGCTGCCCCGGTTCGGGGCACGAGATGGCGCGCATGGAATCCTCCGCGGCAGGACCATAGGTCTCGCCGCGGAGAAGGCAAGGTCACTTCACGACGACTTTGACCAGATTGCCCGACGGATCGCGGGCGTCGATGCCGCCGGACGTCTCGTCGAAGCGGAAGCTGTGCGCCGCAAGCCGCGCGCGGACATCGTCGAGCGTCTGCGCGTCGGGGACGACGATGGTGAACCAGCGCAGTCCGGCCGAGCCCGCGGGCGCCTGCGTGGCGTTGGGGCCGGCCCAGATGTTGAAGGCGACGGCGTGCGGCGTGTAGTCGAGCCCGACATCGCCCATGCCGAACGACTTGATGATGAACAGCCCGCCGAAGCCGATACCGTCACGATAGAAGGCCATCGCCTGGTGCAGGTCGTTGACGTGCACGTGCACATGGCCGATCCGCGTGCCCTCGGGCATCCGCGCTTCGATCGTGGGGTTCGCGCCGAGTTCACCGAGCAGGTCGTCCATGTCGATCGGCTCGCGGCCGGAATGCGGCTTGCCGTCCGACGTCGTCGCATATGAACCGGATTCGGGATCGCCCAGCGTGCCGCGCCACGGCGTCTCGAAGGTGATCTCGATGCCGTTGCCGTCGAGATCCCACAGATAGATCGCCTCCGACACGAGGTGGTCGGTCGGCGCGATCCGCACGCCGCGTTGCAGCGCGCGCACCGCGAACTGCGCCATGTCCACGCGCCTGGGGACGTGGATGGCGACGTGGTAGAGGCCCGTCGTCCGCTGCACCACCGGGCGCACCGCGCCGGTCTCGAGCACGATCAGGACCTTGCCGCCGGCTCCGAGGCGAAGCTCGTTGCCCGCCTCCGAGATGAGCTCGAGGCCGACGACGTCGCGCCAGATGGCGAGAGCCTTGTCGCGATCGGTCACGGCGATCCGGACCGGCCCGAGTGTGGTGGTCAGCGGCAAAGCGGGCTTGCTGCGAACGTCGGATTGGGACTCGACGGGGAAGATCATCTTCGCCTCCATCAGGATACTGCGTCCCATATAGAGCGGCATGGTCTTTGGGACCATGCCACTCGGTTCGTCAGAAGCGAAGGCTTCGTTCGCTAATGCGCATCAAGCGATGCGCCGCCGCCGATACTCGCTCGCCATCCAGATCACGAGGACCGCGAAGCCCAGCCCGATCCCCATCTGCGTCCAGTCCGTGTGCTGCACCATGCGGCTGATGTAGAACGACGCGTTGAACGGCTGGCTGTTCATGAACATCAGCTCGAAATCGGCTTCGTTGAGCGCCGCGTAGTTCGAGCGATAGGCGAGATACTGCCAGATATAGCCGCCGCGCGGTCCCTGGCCGAAAAACGAGATGTTCTCGATCACCGCCAGCAGGCCGGGGATCACGAAAGCCAGCGGCATGCTCCAGCGCCCGAACACGCTCGACAATCCGCCCACCCACGCAAAGAACGGGGCGTACCACATCATGGTGAACAGCAGGATCACCGCCCCGAACATCGTCACCTGGACAAAGCTCGCAAGGCCGTCGATCGGGTTGAGGAAGCCGATCACCGGCGCGAGGTAGGCGGCGACGTTTACCAGCAGGTAGAACAGCAGTCCGCTGACCATGCCGACGATGAGGATGATGGCGGGGAAGAACAACAGCCCCGAGAGCGTCTTGCTGCTCAGGATCTTCGCATCGCTCACCGGCATCGACTTCCAGAACAGCATGGCATTGTTCCGCCGGTCGGCGCTGAATGCGTCGCCGAAATAGAAGAACACCGTCACCGCCGTGTAGGCCAGCCAGAGCGCGAGCAGCACCAGATAGCCGAGCTCGAAGATCTTCGCGGCGCTGAAGAACGGAAACTCTTCGAGCCCTTCGATCCGCCGCAACGTGATCGCCGAGAGACCGGAGATCGCCAGCAGCGTGAGGATGCCCAGCGGCGCCCATTGGAAGGCGACCCGGTGCTCGAGATATTCGCGGACGAACAACGCCCGCCAGGAACTGAAAGCGGTCATCAATTGGCTCCACCGTCGCGGTTCATCAGCGCCACGAAAAGGTCGGACAGGGTAGGGGTGCTGAGCGTGCCCAGCCCCTGGAGAGCAGCCTGGTCGGCGCCGTCATAGACCATCACGGTCTGGCCGAAGCGCGTCTCCGCGAACACCGGCTTGAGGGCGCGCGCGGCGTCCGCCCGGTCCTGTGTCACGACGAGCTGCGAGAACCGCGCCGGCACATCGTCCATCGGCATATGCAGGATCAGCTCGCCATCGCGGATGAACATGATGTCGGTGAGCATGAACTCGATCTCGTCCACCTGATGGGTGGTGATCAGCAGCGTGCGCTCCGCTGTCATGTAGTCTTCGATCAGCCGGCGGTAGAACCGCTTGCGGTAGGTGATGTCGAGGCCGAGGGTGGGTTCGTCCAGCACCAGCAGCTTGGCGTCGATGGCGAGCACCACGGCCAGGTGCAACTGCGCCAGCATGCCCTTGGAGAGGTTGCCGATCATGGCGCCCAGCTTGACGTCGGTCCCTTCGAGGAACTTCAGCGCCTTCTCGCCCGAGAAGTTGGGATGGATGTCGGTGAGCATCTGGAACAGTTCGCGCACCTTGAGGAAGCGCGGCAGGCTCGCCACGTCCGAAATGAAGGCGACGTCCTTCATCAGCTTGGCGCGGTGGGCGTAGGGATCGAGCCCGAGCACCTGCACCGAGCCCTCGTAGGACGTGAGACCGAGCATGGCATTGAGCGTTGTCGTCTTGCCCGCGCCATTATGGCCGACAAGGCCGTAGATGCGGCCCGGCGGGATCTCGAAATCGAGCCCGTGCAGGATTTCGGTCTTGCCGAACTGCTTCTTGAGGGCGCGGACGGAAACGATGGAATTGCTCATTTCTGCTCTCCCTTCAGCAGAGATTCGATGTTGAGGCCGAGCGCCTCGATCTGGGTGCGGATGCGCGGCCATTCCTCGCTGAGGAACGTCTCGCGCTCATGGGCAAGAAGCTTGTCGCGGCCGCCGGTGGCTACGAACATGCCCATGCCGCGGCGGCTTTCGACCACGCCCAGATTGACCAGGGATTCGTACGCGCGGGTGACAGTGAGCGGGTTGACGCTGAGATCGGCGGCGATCGAGCGCACCGACGGCAGCGCCTCGCCCTCCTTGGCGGCTTCACTCAAGATCATGGCGGCTATCCTCTGGCGGATCTGGACGAAGATCGGCTGTGTTTCGTTGAACGGGGTCATCACTGCGTCCGATTTAGTGTGCTACATATCTAACACACCAAATCGGCGAGTCAAGCCCGCTCGTCCGCTGTGCCGGCACGTCGTGGAAAACCGAGGAAACCGGGTGCGTGAGGGTCAGGCGCGCCCGAACTCGTCCTCGATGCGGATGATGTCGTCCTCGCCCAGATACGAGCCGGTCTGAACTTCGATCACTTCGAGGAGAATCTTGCCGGGATTGGCGAGCCGGTGCACGCAGCCGAGCGGCAGGTAGATCGACTCGTTTTCGTTGACCATCGTCACCTTGCCGTCGATCGTCACCTCGGCGGAGCCCGACACCACCACCCAGTGCTCGGCCCGGTGGTGATGCTTCTGCAGGCTCAGCTTGGCGCCGGGCTTGACGAACAGCTTCTTCACCTGAAAGCGCGCGCCGTTGAGGATCGAAGAATAGCCGCCCCACGGACGATAGGCCGTCTTGTGGATTTCGGTGATCGCCTGCGTCTCGGGCCGTGCCTTGAGCGCCTTGACCATCGCGCCGACCTTCTGCGACTCGGACAGCCTGCCCACGAACACCGCGTCTTCGGTGGCGATCACCGCCACGTCGTCGAGCCCTTCGATGGCCACATGCGCCTTTTCGCTATGGACCAGCGAATTTGTGGTGTTGCTCAGCGTCGCATCGCCCACGACCGCATTGTGCTGCGCGTCCTGCGGCGACACCTTCCACACCGCGTCCCAGCTCCCCAGGTCCGACCACGAGAAACTGACCGGGACGACGGCGACCTTCCGGCTCTTCTCGAAGATCGCGTAGTCGACCGAAATGTTGGGTGCCGTGGCAAAGCTCGCCTCGTCCAGGCGGACGAAATCGAGATCGGCCCTCGCGTTCTCGACAGCGCCCTGTGCCGCTTCGAAGCTCTCGGGCGACAGCGCCCGGCACTCGTCGAGGAAGCTGCCGGCGCCGAGCATGAACATGCCCGAGTTCCAGTAGAAGCCGCCCTGCCTGAGCATGGCCACGGCCCTGTCGTGGTCGGGCTTTTCGACGAAGCGTGCCACATCGCGCGTGCCGTCGCCGCGCTCGGCGCCGACTTCGATATAGCCGTATCCCGTCTCCGGCCCGGTGGGCGAAATGCCGAACGTCACGAGGCTGCCCTTGGAGGCCGCGGCAGCCGCGACGTCGACCGATGCCCAGTAGGCGTCATCGGCGACGATGGCCGCGTCGGAGGCGAGGACGTGGATCACCGTGTCGGCGCCGCTCTGGCGTTCGGCAAACACCGCACCTGCGGCGATCGCCGCGGTCGTGTTGCGCGCCACGGGCTCGAGCAGGATGCCGGCCAGCGGGACGCCGATCTCCTGCGCCTGCTCGGCGACGACGAAACGGTAGTCCGCATTGGTGATCACGATCGGCGCCGCATAGCGCGATGGATCGGACACACGCTTCAGCGTCTCCTGGAACAGGCTCGTCTTCCCGGTCAGCGGCAGGAACTGCTTGGGGCGCGCCGAACGCGACAGCGGCCACAGGCGGGTGCCCTGGCCACCGGCGAGGATAACGGGAACAACTGGCTGACCCACGCGGGCTCTCCCTTCGAAACTGGCGCACACTATTCGTGTCGGCTTTGTACTCGCAAGCGGTTAACCCGAGTGTCCGCATTGCAGGCAGGCGCTCATCAAAACACCGCGCGCGTGCTTGCGTTCCGCCACCAAGCAGCCATAGTCGCTTCGTCTAACTGTCGAAAGCAATTGAAGTTTTGGGGGACCAGCAATGATCAGCAACCGTGGTGGCGTGTCGTCGCGGATGAAGGCCCTTCTGGCGCTCGCGCCGATCTGCTTCCTTGGCGCCATGATCGCGTCGCCGATCCAGGCGCGCGAGAACTACGCGCTGATCGCCGCGGCCAGCGACTACCCCAATCTCGACGAGAAGTACTGGCTGAAGGGTCCCAAGAACGACGCCGTTCTGGTGCGCGATTATCTGCTCAACGCCGCGCCGGTGAAATTCCAGCCCGACAATGTCACGACGCTGGGCTCGGGCGACGGCCTCGAGCTTGCGACGCATGACGCGATCCTGCGCGAGCTGGGTGAGATCGCCGCCAAGGCCAAGAAGGGCGACTTCGTCTTCCTGCAGTTCTCCGGCCACGGTTCTTACCAACCGGCGACCGAAGCCGATACGGCGGAGCAGGACGGGCGCGACGAGATCTTCCTCGCCGCCGACACCAAGATGGCCGATGGCCAGCCCTTCATGCCCAATGTCATCACCGACAACGAGTTCGCCGACGCCTTCACCGCGATCCGCAAGACCGGCGCGACGCTGTGGCTGGTCTTCGACTCCTGCCACTCGGGCACCATCACGCGCGGCGCTCCGGGCGAGGACGACCTCGTGATGCGCGAGATCAAGCCGGCCGATCTGGGCATTCCCGACAGCGCCTTCGCCAGTGTCGAAGCGGATACGGATGGCGACGCCACGCGCGCCGCGCCGCTGAGCGCCGCGAGCTTCGAGGAGGAGGCCGACCTCGGCAACATGGTGGCGTTCTTCGCCGCACAGTCGACCGAGACGACCCCCGAGAAGGGCTACGAGGTGACGCTCGAGGACGGCAGCACCGTCAAGCAGAACTACGGCGTATTCACCCACACCATCTTTTCGGCGATGGCCAGGAATCCGGCCATGACCTATCGCCAGCTCGCCCAGTCCGTGCTCGCCAGTTACGCCGCCGGCAACATGCTCAAGCCCACGCCGCTGTTCGAAGGCTCGCTCGACATGCCCATTTTCGGCAATGACGAAGTCGCCGACGTCGCGCAATGGCCGACGGTAGTCGGTGGCGACAAGGGCCTCACCATCTCGGCCGGCCAATTGCATGGCCTCGCCAAGGGCACCAGGCTCCTCGTGCTGCCGAGCCCGGCCGCGACCAATGAGGAAGCCATCGGCGTGCTCGAAGTGGCGAGCAACGACCAGTTGCGCTCGAAGCTCGCGCCGTCGAGCGACGATACGCACGCCAGGATCGAGCTCGCCGATGTGCCGGTGGGCGCCTATGTGCGCCTTGTCGAGACGGCCTATCCGTTCGAGCTCGTCGTCGCCAAGCCCGACCCGGCGACGGCCGATGCGGCGCAGCTCGCCGCCGTCGATGACGCGCTGGCCTCGATCCTCGGCGACGCCGAAAAACCGCTCCGCATCAAGGTCGTCGAAGCCGGCGAACCCGCCGATGTACGGCTCGCGGTCTACACCGAAAGGCAGGTCTTCGACATGGAGGTCGAAGCCGACCGCGCGGCTGGCGCGATCACCCCGGTGAGCGCCTCGGTCGACGCCACATCGCTCGACGAGACGACGCCGCTGCTCTGGCTGCTGCCGACCACCGGCGACATCTCGCTCAAGCCGCAGAAGCGGTCGGCGGCCATGGATCTGGGCGCGACCGAGGCTGGCGACTTTACCTCGAACCTGTCGCAGAACCTCGTGACGATCTTCCGCGCCACCAGCCTGTCGCGGCTGAGCCAGGTGTCGACGTTCAAGCCCAAGGACTTCACGCTGACCTTCGGCGTGCAGGCAGCGGGCGGCGAGACGATCGCCGCGCTCGAGCCCGAGCAGACGCCGATCGTGCGCCCCGGCGACCGGCTCTATGTCGACATGACCAACAAGTCGGGCAAGGCGGTCGACCTCAACGTGCTCTATGTCGACCACGACTACGGCATCACGCTGCTGTGCACGGCGCACCTCGCCAACAACGACAAGCTGTTCCAGCCGATCGCCGACCTCAACGAGACCGACCGCGCCGCCGAGCGGATCGTCGCGGTGGTCAATGAGAGCGGCAAGGACCTCACCGATCTGAGCTTCCTCGAGCAGCGCGGCATCGTCGTACGCACGCGTGGCGCGGAGGATACGAGCCTCATCGGTATGCTCGCCGACCTCGGCGCCGGCCAGCCGACGCGCGGCCCTGCGGCCGTGTCGACCCGCGACACCAAGCAACCGCGTGGCGCCGTGGTGATGGTGCCGGTCGAAGTGCTCGAGCCCTCTGGCGAGACGCCCGCGGCGGAGATCGCCCCGGTCGACGAGCGGGCCTCCGTGGGGTCGTGCGGCTGAGCTGGAACGGCGTTGCATGAGCTCAGTTTCGTCTGAGCAACGCCCTCTAACGTGTTCGCTGCGTTGGCGAATTCGGGTCCACAGAGAAGAGTTATCCCCGTACTCCCAGGGCGGCCGTAAACTGCCCCCACTGCGCCGTCATCGAGCGACTCGAGACGAACGGGCGATGGTGCGGGGCCGGGTGGTGTGGGGGTCGCCTCGCATCAGGCGGTCGCTGTCGGTGCCCGTGGGTGAGTTTATCCTGCACCCGGGGTCCGGCGCTGCCGGAGAGCCACGACAGGCTCGACGGATTGGAGGAGGGGGTGCGTCGTCACCCCGAACGTTCCTCCCGACAGGCGTCGCGCGTCGCGGTCAAGTTGGCCGGGGCCGAAAGCGAACCACCTAACGCCCGGATCGCAGCGGCGAGGCGACGAGCCTCTTTGTTTGCGGACGACCCGCGTCGGGGCCAGGCCTCGCCGCTGCAGCTCTGCTGCCTCAGGCAGGAGGCCCCCAGTTCGAACCGGAAGCCCCGCGGCCGTCCGGAGCGTCGTCTCGTGCACAGGTGTCAGGCGAGTACCCCATGCATCGTCATGTCGAAGATCCGCAGCGCCAGCGTCTCGTCGAGCTTGACCGGATTGGTCCCCGTCGACGGATCGGCCACCGCCATCACCGCGATCTCGCTGCGGCGATCAGCGGGCACCTTGAGATCCATCAGCGTGTGCGGAACGCCCAGCTTTTCGCGCAGGGCGAGGATCGCGGTGAGGAAGGCGTCGAAGCTGGGGGCGAGGCCGCAATAGGCGGCGAGCCGGGCGATGCGCGCTTCGATGGCGTCGCGGTTGGCGACGAGGACATAGGGCATGAACACGCCGTTCGTCATGCCGTGATGCGTATTGTAGAGCGCGCCGATCGGGTGGCTCAGCGAATGGATCGCGCCGAGCCCCTTCTGGAACGCCGTTGCACCCATCAGCGCCGCGCTCAGCATGTTGCCCCGCGCGTCGATGTCGTTGGGATCGGCGACGACTTTCGGCAGATTCTCGAACACGAGGCGCACACCTTCGGCGCCGATGCCATCGGCGAGCGGGTGGTAGCCCGGCGCGCAATAGGCCTCGAGGCAGTGGGCGAGCGCGTCGAAGCCCGTGCCCACGGTGATCATCCGCGGCATGCCCACCGTGAGCTCGGGATCGGCGATGACCAGCTTGGGCTGCATCAGCGGATGGAAGATGATCTTTTTAGTGTGGGTCGCCTCGTCGGTGATGACAGAAGCGCGGCCGACTTCGGAGCCGGTGCCCGCGGTGGTGGGCACCGCGACGATGGGCAGGATCGCCTTGCTGTCGGCGCGCGTCCACCAGTCGCCGATGTCCTCGAAGTCCCACAGGGGCCGGGTCTGGCCGGCCATGAAGGCGATGGTCTTGCCCACATCGAGCCCCGAGCCGCCGCCGAAGGCGATGACGCCGTCATGCCCGCCGGCTTTGAGCACGGCGACGCCCGCATCGACGTTCGAGCCAGGCGGATTGGGCTGCACGTCGGAGAACACGCCGAAGGGGACACCCGCATCGCGCAACAGCTTCAGCGTGTTCTGCGTGACGGCCAGATTGACGAGCCCCGCATCGGTAACGAACAGCGGGTTCTTGATGCCGACGGCCTTGAGCGCCTCGGGCAGCTCGGCGATGCGGCCGGCACCGAAGCGCACGGCGGTGGGGTAGTTCCAGTTCGAGCGGATGGCCATGGTGGTCTCAAACGATCTTGAGGTGGAAGGATTTGGGCTGCGTGAGGTTGTGGTAACCGATCTCGCTCAGCGCGCCGCCCTTGCCGGTGTCCTTGACGCCGGTCCAGACGAGGGCGGGGTCGAGGTAGTCGCAGCGATTGGCGAACACGGTACCGGTTTCGACGCGGGCGCCGAGCTTCGCCACCTCGTCGAGGTCCTGCGACCAGATCGACGCCGTGAGGCCGTAGGGGCTGTCGTTCATCAGCGTGACGGCTTCGTCGTCGTCCGCCACCTTCATGATGCCGACAACCGGCCCGAAGCTCTCCTCGCGCATCACCGCCATCTGGTGGTTGACGTCGACAAGCACTTCCGGCGCGAGATAGGGCGAGGCCGGCTTGTCGAGGTCGTGCTTCGTATTGAGCAGGGCGCGCGCTCCCTTGCGCCGCGCTTCCGCGGTCTGCTCGCGCACGAGGTCGGCGAATTTCGGCGCGGCCATGGGCCCGACGACGGTGGCGGCATCGAGCGGATTGCCGAGCGTCCAGCCCCTGGCGTTCTCGACGAAACCGTCGACGAAGCGGTCATAGACCTCGGCGTGCACATAGATGCGCTCGACGCCGCAGCACGACTGGCCCGAATTGAAGAACGAGCCGTCGACAAGGTTCTCGACCGCATTAGCGAGGTTGGCGTCGGCGCGGACATAAGCCGGGTCCTTGCCGCCGAGCTCGAGGCCGAGCGTGGCGAAGGTGCCGGCGGCGGCGCGCTCGATACGGCGGCCGCCTTCGACCGAGCCGGTGAAGTTGATGTGGTCGATCTGGCCCGAGCCGATCAGCGTCTCGGTATCGGCGTGGTTGAGAACGAGGTTCTGGAACAGCCCCTCCGGCAGTCCGGCGGCCCGGAACGCTTCGGCGAAGCGCTCGCCCACGAGCAGCGTCTGGCTCGCGTGCTTGAGGATCACGGCGTTGCCGGCCATGAGGCCGGGAACGATGGAATTGACGGCGGTGAGAAACGGATAGTTCCACGGCGCAATGACCATCACCGTGCCGAGCGGCTCGCGGGCGATCCAGCGCTTGAAGCCGTCCTTCTCGGGCCGCATGGACGGCGCGAGGCTCTCCTCGGCGATCGCGATCATGTGGCGCGAGCGCTCCTCGACACCGCGCCGTTCGCCGCCACAGCGGACCGGGCGGCCCATCTGCCAGGCGAGTTCGGGGACGATCTCCTCGTTCCTCGCCAAAAGCGCGTCGACGAAGTGCTCGAGGAACTTGGCGCGCTCGCGCACCGTGACCTCGCCCCAGGCCCTGCGCGCGGCCTTTGCCTTCGCGACCGCCGCTTCGATCTCCGTGCCGGTCGCGACCGGCCGTTCGGCGTAGACGCTGCCGTCGATGGGAGAAATGATCTTGACCGTTTCGGCCATGTGACACCTGTGGGGAAGAGTTGCGCGGTGTTTACGACCTCTCGAACCCGCGCTTCAACTCCCAATCGGTGACGCGGCGGTCGTATTCGAACTGCTCCCACTCGGCGGTGTGGACATAGTGATCGATCGCCGGCTGACCCAGCGCCGTGGCGAGCATCTTCGATTTGCGCAGTGCCGCAATGGCGTCGCGCAGCGTCTTGTGCACTTCGCGCAGCTTCTTGCCGGAATAGGCGTCGCCGGTGAACACCGGCTCGAGCTCGAGTTTTTGCTCGATGCCCGCGAGGCCGGCGGCGATGAGGGCGGCGAAAGCGAGATAGGGGTTGAGGTCGGCGCCGCCGATCCGGCACTCGACGCGCACCCCCTTGCTGTTCTCGCCGCACAGCCGGAAGCCCGCCGTACGATTGTCGCGGCTCCAGATCGCCTTGGTGGGCGCGAAGGTGCCGGCCTGGAAGCGCTTGTAGGAGTTGATGTAGGGCGCGAGGAAATAGGTGATGTCGCCGGCATAGGTGAGCAGACCCGCCATGTAGTGCTTCATCAGCGGCGACATGCCGAGCGCATCCTTGCCGTCGACGAACGCGTTCTTGCCCGCCTTGGCGAGCGACATGTGGATGTGGCTCGACGAGCCGGCGAGGCCGAAATCCCATTTGGCCATGAAGGTGACGGCCTTGCCCTGCTGCCAGGCGATCTCGCGGGTGGCGTTCTTGATGACGACATGGCGGTCGGCCATGGTGAGCGCGTCGGCGTAGCGGACGTTGATCTCTTCCTGGCCCGGGCCCCACTCGCCTTTGCTGTTCTCGACCGGAATGCCGGAGGCCGTGAGCTGCTTGCGCAGGGCGCGCATCACGCCTTCTTCCTTGGTGGTCTGGAAGATGTGGTAGTCCTCGATGTAGTAGCCCGCCGTCCTGAGATTGCGGTGGCCCTTCTCGTGGATGGTCCGGTAGTCCTCGTCGAACAGGTAGAATTCGAGCTCCGACGCGAAATTGGCCGTCAGCCCCAGTCTGTCGAGCCGCGCGAGCTGTGACTTCAGCACGGCGCGCGGCGAATGCGGGACCGGCTCGTGGTGGTGGTCGAGCACGTCGGCGATGACAAGCGCCGTGGCGTCGAGCCAGGTGCACTTCATCAGCGTGCTGAGGTCGGGCTTCATGACGAAGTCGCCATAGCCCTTCTCCCAGCTCGCCGCCGCATAGCCGGGGACCGGTTCCATGTCGATGTCGTCGGCCAGCAGATAGTCGCAGCCATGCGTCTCGTCGATGGCGCTGTCGAGGAAGAACTCGGCCTGGAAGCGCTTGCCGATCAGCCGCCCCTGCATGTCGACGAACGCGACGAGCACGGTGTCGATGGCGCCGCTTTGAACATCGGCCTTGAGCTGGGCCAGCGTGTAGGCGGCCATGACGGAACTCCCTGGAGCTTTGGTTTGAAATAGGAACGGGCCGCGGTCGTTGCCGCGGCCCATAGGCTCGGCTTACGCCTTGTTTTTGTGTTCGAGCGCGAACTCTTCCTCGGGCGAGAGGATGAGCTTGTTGCGGCCGATCAGTGCGAAATAGGCGATGCCCACGGCGCACCAGACGATCACCCAGATGACCCCGCGGAAGAAGTTGGGGTCCTGCACCTGGTAGAACAGGGTCACCGCCGCGATGATCACCGTCAGCAGGGCGCCGGGGATGCCCACCGGCGAGCGGAACGGCCGCTCGATATTGGGCAGGTTGCGGCGCAGGATGATGAAGCTCACCGCCTGCATGATGTAGCTCAGCATGGCGCCGAACACGGCCATGTTGAGCAGTACCGAGCCGATGATGTCATCGCCCAGCTGCGTTTCGCCCGGTCCGCCGCCGCCATTGACGAACCAGATCACCAGCATGACGCCGAGGCCGAGCACGGCGCCGGAGATCATGGCGATGTGGGGCGTCTTGTACTTGTCGTGCGTGACCGACAGGCCCGACGGGAAGTAGCCCGCGCGGCTCAGCGAGTAGACCTGCCGGCCCTGGGCGTAGAGGATGGTGTGGAACGACGCCACAAGGCCGATCAGCGCCACGACGCCGAAGATCGGCGCGGCGGCGTCGCCATAGATGGCGCGGATGCCGTCGAGGGCCGGCTCCAGCGACGAGCCGAGGGCATGCGATCCGACGCCGGCGATCGAGGGATTGAGGAACACCACGAGGAACGCCGAGAGCAGGAGCGTGGTGAAGCCCAGCATGATGCCCTTGGGCATGTCGCGCTTGGGATCGACCGACTCTTCGGCCGCAAGCGGAACCTGCTCGATGGCGAGGAACAGCCAGACTGCGAAGGGCAGGGTGGCGAGCACGCCCGAGAAGCCTGTCGGGAACCACGAGCCGCCGCCTTCCGGCAACTCGGAGCCGTCGGGCGCGATGTTGAGCGCCCAGCGCGAGAAGTCGATGTTGGGGATCGCGCTGATGTAGAAGAAGGCGAGGCCGGCCAGCGAGATCAGCGTCACGGCGAGCGTCACCTTGTAGCTGAGCGCCACGCCGAAGATGTTGAGCGCTAGGAAGATGGCGTAGAACACCACCCAGAGCACTGGATAATATGCCGTATCGAGCCCGGTTATCGAGCCGAAATAGGCCGAAATGAACGTGCAGATCACCGCCGGGGTGAGGACATATTCGACGTTCTCGAACAGGCCGGTGATGAAGCCGCCCCACGGCCCCATCGAGGTGCGGGCGAACGAATAGGCCGCGCCGGTGTGCGGCAGGGCTGGGCTCATCTCGGCGATCGAGAAGGTGAGGCCCAGATACATGATGGCGATGATCGCCCCGGCCACCAGCATGCCGCCCCAGCCGCCCGTGGCGAAGCCGAAGTTCCAGCCCGAGAAGTGACCCGAGATCACCGCGCCGACACCAAGCGCCCAGAGCGACCAGATGCCCGCATAGCGCTGCAGGCCGCGCTTGGCGAAATAAGAACTGTCTTGCTTGGCGTACTTGACGCCACCCGCTGATGTATCAGCCATTGCCTTCCCCCTGATGTTGATGTGTCGTAGCCCCCGTAACGACCGGGCCTGGAGCGAGCGCGACCCGCGCTGCCTCGAGACACCGGGCCAGCCGTGCCGCCCACAGGGCGACGCCGTTTGGTTCGAGAATTTCATCGTGCCGGATTTCGATCATCGTGGCGTCGAGGCCGCGGCCGTCGCCGTGATGCTCCAGCGTGTAGGTGACGCCGTTGAGCGCCGAATAGGGCTCGTTCCAGCCGATGTTGAGGTCCGGCGTGTCGGCGGCGAGCGCGTCGCGCAGGGCCGCGGTGTAGCGCGCATCGCGCGCATGGATGAGGCCGATCGGCCAGGGCCGCGCCTTGCCCTTGTAGGTGGGTGTGAACGAGTGCATGCACACAAGGATGGTCGGCAGCCCGGCGGCAGCGCGCGCGTCGAGGACGCGGTCGATGGCGCTGTGGAACGGCGTATGCGCCGAGGCGATGCGCCATTGCCGGTCCTCGTCGGTCGGCGCGGCATTGCCCGGAACATGGGTGTGCTCGGAAATGGCCGGGATCAGGTCGGGGGCGTCCAGGTCGCGGTTGCAGTCGATGACGAGCCGCGACACCGTCGCGTGGACGACAGGCGCATCGAGCAACGCGCTCAGCCGAAGCGAGACGGCGAGGGCACCGGGGTCCCAGGCGATGTGGCGAACACGCTCGGAAGGTGGCAGTCCCAGGTCGCCCCAGCGCGGCGGGATGCGGTTGGAGGCGTGATCGACCACGATTGCGAACGGCCCTCTGCCATTCGCATTCACGGTCCTGACTGGCGCAACTAGATCCGCGTTCTGCCGCGGATTTTCCCCATCGCCCATGCCACCCCCGTCGCTCCGGCCGGAGCCGGAACGCCGCTCAACTGGCGGCAGTTGATTCGCTTTTTGGAAGGCTGTCAAACGCCGCAGGGCCCGGAAACCGGGCATCTGTGGAAATCTTTGACCATTTGGTCAGCGGTCGTGCTTGTCGGCGAGGAAGCGGTCCGGGTCCATGGCGATCCTGCTGTCGATCGTGCCGATCTCGTCCAGATCCTTGCCGTCATAGTCGATGGCACGCAGCACGGTGCGGAGCACGGCGAGCCTGGCGCGCTTCTTGTCGTTGCTGAGCACGACCGTCCATGGCGCTTGTTCGTTGTGCGTCTCCTTGAACATGCGGGTGCGCGCCTCGGAATAGTCGTCGAACTTCTGCAGCGCCTCGAAATCGACGGGCGACAGCTTCCAGCGCTTGAGCGGATCGTGCCGCCGGTCGTGAAAGCGCTTCATCTGCATCTCCCGCCCGATCGAGAGCCAGAACTTGAACAGATGGATACCGTCATTGACCAGCATGCGCTCGAACTGCGGGACCTCGGCGAGGAACCTGGTGGTCTCCTCGGCCGTGCAGAAGCCCATGACGGGCTCGACGCCGGCGCGGTTGTACCAGGAGCGGTCGAACAGCACCTGTTCACCTGCGGCGGGAAGCCAGTCGACATAGCGCTGGAAGTACCATTGCGTCCGCTCCCGGTCGGACGGCTTGGGCAGCGCCACGGAGTCCGAATAGCGAGGATTGAGGTTCTCGAGGTAGGTGTCGATGGTCCCGCCCTTGCCGGCGGCGTCGCGTCCCTCGAACACCATGACGATGCGGCGGCCCGTCCTGGCCTGATCGTCCTGGAGCTTGGCGAGCTCGAGGTAGAGCTCGTTCAGCTCTGTCGCATAAGTGTCATCATCGAGCTTGCCCTCATAGGGGTAGCCACCGGACGCCAGCGCCCGCTTCTTCACCCACTTTGGCAGGCTGGGGTTTTCGAGGTCGAACTTCTCGTTGTCGTCGGCCATTTCCGTTCCTCCGAAGGTGGAGCGTGCATGGCGGGTGCTTTTGTGGCAAGTGCCGGGCCACGACTTCGTTACCGGTGCCATAAGCGGAGGCAGACGTGGCCGATCAAGTGACGCTGGGGCAGCGCCTCGCGATCCTCGCGGGTTTTGCCGACGCGCTACCCGATCCGTGCGTGCTGCTCGACCGCCGGCTGGTGGTGGTGCACCGCAACGGGGCCGCCAAGGCGGAGTTCCCCGCGCTGGCCGCGGGCAGCCTGCTGACGGTGGCGCTGCGCAACCCGACGCTGCTCGACGCCATCGATGCGGCGCGGCTGACCGGGGCCGCACAGACGGTGGAGCTGCACCAGACCGTGCCCAACGCGACCTGGCACCGAGCCGACGTGGCGCCGCTGCCGGGCGAGGGCGAGCTGTTCGCCATCGTGCTGCGCAGCCTCACCGAGCAGAAGCGGCTCGAACAGTTGCGCTCCGACTTCATCGCCAATGCGAGCCACGAGCTGCGCACGCCGCTCACCTCGCTGGTGGGATTCATCGATACGCTGCTCGGTCCCGCCGCCAAGGACGAGGGCGCGCGCGAACGCTTCCTCGCCATCATGCGGCAGCAGGCGGGGCGCATGTCCAACCTCATCGACGACCTGCTGTCGTTGAGCCGTATCGAAATGCGCCAGCACATGCGGCCGACCGGCGAGGTTGACCTCGGCGGATTGCTGCGTGAGGTGGCCGAGGGCCTTGAGGCGCAGGCGAGCGAAGCGGGCGTGACGATCGCGGTCGAGGGCGGCGAGGCCCTTGTCACGGGCGACCGCAACGAGCTTTACGAGGTCTTCGAGAACCTGATCGACAATGCGATCAAGTATGGCGCCGCCGGCGGCCGCGTCGATGTGATAGTGGGGCCGGGGCGTTCGGGGTATGAACACAGCGTCACCGTGACCGACCACGGCGTCGGCATCGAAGCTCAGCATGTGCCGCGGCTGACCGAGCGCTTCTATCGCGTCGATGCGGAGTCGAGCCGCAAGAAGAAGGGGACCGGCCTTGGGCTTGCCATCGTCAAGCACATCGTCCACCGCCATCGCGGCTTGCTGACCATCAAGTCGAAGCCGGGCGAGGGCACGCGCGTCGAAGTGCTGCTCAGCCGATAGCCGGACATGACGGCGAGTTAATGAACCTTGCCGAGATCGTGTATTGAGGGGGCATGGGGGTGTCCGTAGCTACTGGGCATACGGGGCCAATCGGGGCTGCCGTTCACTGCAGGGAGTGACGACATGTCTGACCACGACCACGATGACCACAAGCACGGACTCGAATTCGACCTCGAGCGCCTGCTGGAGCAACGGCGCGGACGCCGCGGCGTGCTGGCGCTGCTGGGCGGCGGCAGCGTCGCAGCGATGGTCGCGACCTATGCGCCCGGCGCACTGGCGCAGGACGCAATCTGCGTCGTCGATGCATCGGAGACGGCCGGGCCCTACCCGGGCGACGGGTCGAACAACGCGCCCGGCAACACCAGCAATATCCTGAGCGAAAGCGGTGTCGTGCGGAGCGACATCCGCTCGAGCTTCGGCACCTCGACCAACACGGCGGCGGGGATCCCGCTGACGCTGAGGATCAAGATCGGCGACGCCGGAAATGGCTGCGCTGCGCTGCCGGGCCATGCGATCTACGTGTGGCACTGCACGACCGACGGCAGGTACTCGCTCTACACCGCGCCCGACGAGAACTACCTGCGCGGCGTGCAGGTGGCCGACGCGGACGGCTATATGACCTTCACCACCATTTTCCCCGGCTGCTATGACGGGCGCTGGCCGCACATCCATTTCGAGGTCTATCCAAGCCTCGATGTCGCGACGGATCACCGGAACGCGGTTCTGACCTCGCAGTTCGCGCTGCCGGCGGAGACCTGCAAGGAAGTCTACGACACCGCGTCGGGTTATGAAGCGAGTATCGGCACCTTTGCCTGCATCTCGATCGACAGCGACAACGTCTTCCGCGACAACAGCGATGCCGAAATGACGATGATGACGCCGACGATGACCGGCAACATCACCGACGGTTACCTCGCCGAGGTGACAGTGGGCGTCGCGGTCTGAGCCAAACACAAAGGGCGCCGCGAGGCGCCCTTGCTGCATCGACAGTACCGAAGCTCAGCGCTTCTTCTTCTCGATCTGGTGGTAGGCCCGCCGCGAGTGGAAGTCGCAGTAGGGCTTACCCTCTTCCGAATGCTGGCCGCAGAAGTAGAAGTCGGGCGTCAGCGGGTCGCCGATCGGCCATTTGCAGGTGTGCTCGTTGAGCTGCAGCAGGTTCAGCCGTTGGTCTTCGGGAATGTAGAGCTCCTGGACCTGCGGAGCGACATAGACCTCGGTCTCGAACTCCGGATCCATCTTGAGCGCGGTGGCGCCATGAGTCATCCCGCCGCCGCCCGAGGGGGCAGAGCGCGACTTCATCATGCTGGCGATGCCGCTGCTCGGACGGGCCGAGCCCGTCGAAATCCGCCGCACGCCGCTCGAGGGGCGGGGCGTGGCGCGCGGCCGCGGTGTCGAGCTCGCCGGCTTGGCGCGGCCAGTCAGCTTGAGCCGGTGGACCTTGCCGATGACCGCGTTGCGGGTGACGCCTTCGCCGAGGACGCCGGCGATCTGGCTCGCCGACAGGCCTTCCAGCCAAAGTTTCTTGAGAAGCTCGACGCGTTCTTCGGTCCAGCTACCAGCAGATTCCATCGTATTAACCGCCTTCTAGTCAGAATCCCTCGCCGTGCTGCCGCGGGAGGTGCAACAGCCTCGTACGCTACTCATCGTAGGTCGGAAGGATCCGCCACACGAAATATCGTGTCCCAACGATGAGGATACTACACGGGCTGCGAATCCGGGATCAAGACTCGCGGCTGGTTTTCACCGGGGAAAACCCGATCTCCTGAGGGTCGTTCCACGCACCGTGGCGAGGCTGTTCTACTGGCCTTCGCTGCGTGCGAGGTCGGCCAGATGCCTGCCTACTGAGTCAAGAATGCGGCGGAAGGTGTCGAGGTCCGCATCGGGGACGTCGCCGAACAGGCGCTCTGAGAATTCGCTCATCTCGCCCCGCAGTTGAGCGAACGATTGCCGGCCCTTCTCGGTGAGGACGACATGGATCGCTCGACGATCGCCGGGATGCGGGGTTCGGCTGACGAAGCCTGTTGCCTCGAGGCTGTCGATGAGCGTGGTGACATTGCGTGGCGAGACGGCGAGCGCATCAGCGAGCTGCCGCTGCGTCATCGAGCCTTCAACGAGGCCCAGTTCCCACACGACGCGGACACGCGCCTCGGTGAGGCCATGGCGGGACATCCCGCGGCGCATATCGGCGTTCATCAACTCCGTCACCGCCAGCAGATGCGACAGCGCGTCACGGCGATGATGTGACATATCTTCATTATGAATATTATTCACAATATGGCTCTAGCCCGTGAGGCTGATCGTGTCCACCATTGTCCAGCCCAGCAGCCCGGAACTGAATCTTGAGGTCATGAGGAGAGCCTTTGATGCCTTGGCGCGCAAGGATTTCGAGGGCTGCCTTTCGCTTATGCGGTCCGACTTCCGGATCAACATTGCCGGCATGCCCTATCAGAAGAAGGGCCACGCGGCCTGGCGCGAGAATGTCCGGCAGATGTTCGGCGCCTTCCCCGACCTCGGCATCCACATCGACAGCATGGTGGCGAGCGGCGACAAGGTCGCAGTGCACGTGCGCTTCACCGGCACCCAGACCGGAGACTTTCTCGGCATCCCGCCCAGCGGCAGGCGCATCGACTATGAGAGCCAGGAACTCTACCGCTTCGAGGATGGTCGGCTCGCCGAGGAGTGGATCTGTTCGGACACGATGACGATGATGACGCAGATCGGCGCCGTCTCGCCCGGTGCGCTCATCCTTGTCTGGCTGGGCAGTTTCCGCCTCTGGCTCGCGGGCGCCATCGGCGTCGGGGCGGGTGCAGGGCTGGTGCTGCTGGTGCAGGCGCTTGTGGCCTAAGGCATTCCGCCCGCCAGCGTTGACTTTGAAGGCCCCGGTGGGCATAGGGGTTTTTGCTCCGACGCGCGACTGATAGCCGCGCGTTTTTGGTTTCTGGAGCATCCAACCCGTTTCAAACTCAACCCACAGGGGAAGACCATGTCCGCGCTGTACGGCACCTACGCCAGATCGCCACTCGCTTTCGAGCGGGGCGAGGGCGTGCGCCTCATCGCGCAGGACGGGACCCGATATCTGGACTTCCACGCCGGCATTGCCGTGAACGCGCTCGGCCACGCCGATCCGCACCTGGTGAGGACGCTCAAGGACGCCGCCGAGAAGGTCTGGCACACGTCCAACGTGTTCACGATCCCCGAGCAGGAGCGGCTCGGCCAGCGGCTCGTCGACAACACGTTCGCGGACTCGGTGTTCTTCACCAACTCGGGAGCCGAGGCGATCGAATGCGCGATCAAGACGGCCCGCCACCATTTCTTCGCCAAGGGCGAGCCTGATCGCTACGAGATCATCGCCTTCACCGGCTCGTTCCACGGCCGCACGATGGGCACCATCGCGGCGGCGGGAAACCCGCATTACGTCGAAGGCTTCGGGCCGCCGCTCGCCGGCTTCACCCACATCAAGCCCAACGACATCAAGCTGGTCGAGGCGGCGATCACCTCCCGGACCTGCGCCATCCTGATCGAGCCCGTACAGGGCGAGGGCGGCGTGACCGCGATGGACGTCGAGTATCTGCGCGGGCTGCGCGCCCTGTGCGACAAGCACGGCATGCTGCTGGTGCTCGACGAGGTGCAGTGCGGCTACGGCCGGACGGGCAAGTTCTTTGCCTATGAGTGGGCCGGGATCGAGCCCGACATCATGGCAGTGGCCAAGGGCATCGGTGGCGGTTTTCCGCTGGGCGCGTGCCTCGCCAAGGGCGACGTCGCCAAGTCCATGGTCCCGGGCACGCATGGCTCGACCTATGGCGGCAACCCGCTCGCCTGCACCATCGGCAATGCGGTGCTCGACCGGGTGCTTGAGCCCGGTTTCATCGAACATGTGAACCAGATGGGCCAGCGCCTGCGCTGGCACCTGCAGCAATTGCAGCAGCGCTACCCCGACTATGTGGTGGAGCTGCGCGGCAAGGGACTGCTCGCCGGGATCAAGATCAAGGACTCCGTGGTGGTGCGCGATTTCACCGCGCGGCTACGCGACGACCACCAACTGTTGATGCAGGGGGCCGGCGACAACGTGCTGCGCTTCCTGCCGCCGCTGATCATCACTGAAGCCGATATCGAGGAGGCGGTCGGCAAGATCGCCGATGCCTTTGCCGCCATTGAGGCTGAGGGCGACAAGGAGCACGTCACAGCATGAGCAGCCCCCGGCACTTCCTGACCCTTGAGGACTTCTCCGAGGACCAGCTGCGCAACATGCTGGCCGTCGCCAACGAGCTCAAGGCACGCACCAAGCGCGGCGAACGCGACGAACTGCTCAGGCATAAAGTGCTGGCGATGATCTTCGAGAAGCAGTCGACGCGCACGCGCGTCAGCTTCGACGTGGGCATGCGCCAGCTGGGCGGCGAGACGATGTTCCTCAGCGGCGACAGCATGCAGCTCGCCCGCGAGGAGACGCTCGCCGACACGGCGCGCGTGATGAGCCGCTACGTCGATGCGATCATGATCCGCATTCTCGATCACGACGACCTGCTCGATCTTGCCGGCGCCTCCGATATCCCCGTGATCAACGGCCTGACGCGGCGCGCGCATCCGTGCCAGGTGATGGCCGATATCCAGACGTTCGAGGAGCACCGCGGCTCGATCAAGGGCGCGACGGTGGCCTGGGTGGGCGACGCCAACAACGTGCTGGCGAGCTGGGTGCATGCGAGCAAGCTGTTCGGCACGCGCTTCCGCATCGCCTGCCCGGACGAGTACGGCCCGGACCAGGCGCTGCTCGCCGATATCCGCGAGGCCGGCGCGCATGTGACGCTGGGCGAGGATCCGCACGAGGCGGTCAAGGACGCCGACCTCATCATCACCGACACCTGGGTGTCGATGGGCGACACCGATGTCAGCGACCGCCGCAAGACCTTGAAACCCTATCGCGTGGACACCAATTTGATGGGCTTGGCGGACAAGGATGCCTTGTTCATGCACTGTCTGCCGGCTCACCGCGGCGACGAAGTTACCGATGAGGTCATAGACGGGCCGCAATCGGTGGTCTTCGATGAGGCCGAAAACCGACTTCACGCGCAAAAGGCGATCCTGTGCTACTGCTTCGGGATCGATACGGTCTGAATTGGCAGAACTGCAGCTTACCGACTATGGCCTCGATCGTCCGGAATCCGGCGACGATGTCGTGGTCCCCTTCACCCTCGAGACGCTCGACAGCCGGGGCCGTGTGGTCCGGCTGGGCGAGGCGCTCGACCAGATACTGACGCGTCACAACTACCCCGCGCCGGTGGCCCGGCTGTTGGGCGAGGCTGTGGTACTCGCGGCGCTGATCGGCTCGTCGCTCAAGTTCGAGGGCAAGTTCATCCTGCAGACGCAGACCGATGGCCCGGTCAATCTGATCGTCGTCGATCTCGATGCGCCCGACGGCCTGCGCGGCTATGCCCGCTTCGATGCCGACGCCGTGCAGAAGGCGATCGAGCTAGGTGAGGCGACGCCGGCCAAGCTGCTCGGCAAGGGGCATCTGGCGATGACCGTCGACCAGGGCCAGTTCATGGAACGCTACCAGGGCATCGTTGCGCTCGAAGGCGGCTCGCTCGAGGACGTCGCGCACACCTACTTCCAGCAGTCCGAACAGGTGCCCACATTGGTGCGGCTCGCGGTGGCGCAGCTTTCCCGCAAGGGCGAGCGTCAGCCGCGCTGGCGGGCCGGCGGCACGCTCGTGCAGTATCTGCCGCCGCATGGCGGACGCACCATGCCGGACCTGCCGGGCGACGGGAACTTCGACAATCCTGAGACGGCCGACAGGAGCTTCGCCGAAAGCGACAAGTGGACGACGACGCGCGCGTTGCTCTCGACGGTGGCCGATGACGAATTGGCCGATCCCGACGTCAGCGCCGAGCGGTTGCTGTTCCGCCTGTTCCACGAACAGGGTGTGCGCGTGTTCGAACCGGTGCCGCTCGAGGAGCGCTGCACCTGCTCGGCCGAACGGATCGAGTCGATGTTGCGCGAGAACTTCACGGCAGAAGAACGCGCCGACATGGTGGTCGACGGGGAGATCGAAGTGGTGTGCGAGTTCTGCTCGGCCGACTACCACTTCAAGCCGCACGAATTCGAAGCAACCAAGCACTGAGACACGTCGCGGCGCGACAGGTTTCGCTCGTTCCCGTGCGGGTCTAGGATGATCCGCATGGGAGGTGAGTCATGGACACATCCTTTCGCGTGGTCGGCAAGGCGCTGATGCAGCTCGTCGTCACCGTCGCGGTGATCTGGGTGCTGCTGTTCGCTTCGGCGGGTGCACTGGACTGGCCGCGCGCCTGGTGGTTCATGGCCGCATTCGTTATCGCCATCCTGATCGCGGTCGCAGTGCTCTACCGGCTCAATCCGGAGATTTTCGCGGCGCGCGCCCGGGTGCAGCCGGGCACCAAGCTCTGGGACTACATTTTCATCGCGCTGGTGATCGGCGGCATGGTGGCGATCCTGCCGGTTGCTGGGTTCGATTGTCGCCTGGGCGGTGCCGGCGCTCCCGACTGGGTCGTCCTCGTCGGCTACGCGATCTTCATCGCAAGCTTCGTCGGCCAGACCTGGCCGCAGGCGGTGAACCGCCACTTCGAGCCGGGCGTGCGTGTCCAGCAGGACCGCGGGCAGACGGTGATCGATACCGGCCCCTACGCCTATGTTCGCCATCCCGGCTATATCAGCGGCTCGTTGCTGGCGCTGAGCATCGCGCTGGTGCTGGGCTCGTGGTGGGCGCTGCTCCCGGTGGCGGTGGTGATCGTCGGCCTGATGGTCCGCACGGTGTTCGAAGAGCGCACGCTGCGCGCCGAACTGCCGGGCTACACCGACTACACCCGGCGTGTGAAATGGCGCTTGGTACCGGGCGTCTGGTGACTAGGACGCGAGCGTGTAGTCGAACTCGTAGAAGTGCTTGCCGCCCGGCTCGATGACGATCTGCATTGTGCCGGCCAGGCCGGTGAGACCGTCCGTCCCGCTGTCGGCGACGACGTTGACCGCCAGCGACTGGCCAGCGGGACTCGAATGTCCCGAATGCTGGAGGATGAAGCTGCCGGTGCGCCCCTCGAGCGTTCCGGTGACGCGCTCCAGCGCGACATAGCCGGCGGACTCGGGCCTGCCGCCGCGCGCCGCCATCATCTGCCCGACGCTCGTCGCCTCAAGCGCACCATGGAACTGCTTGTCGATACTGAGCCGGCCGAGGAAGGCCGCAGCCTCGCGCTCGTCTGCCGATTGCGGTGTGAGTTTTACCTCAAACGGACCACGAACCATGGGCATCAGATCTGCTCCAGACCGAATTCGAGATCCTTGATCAGATCGTCGACATTCTCCAGCCCCACGCTCAGCCGCAAGAGGCCCGGCGTGATGCCGCTCTCGAGGCGAACGTCCTCGGTGAAGCGCTGATGCGTCGTGGTGCCGGGATGGGTGATCAGCGACTTGGCATCGCCCAGATTGTTGGAGATGAGGATGACCGACAGCGCGTCGGAGAACTTGAACGCGGCTTCGCGCCCGCCCTTCACGTCGATCGCCATCAGTGTCGAGCCATTGGCCATCTGGCGTTTCGCGAGTTCGTGCTGCGGATGCGATTTGAGGAAGGGATAGGCGACGCGCACAACCTTGGGATGACCCTCGAGGTAGTCGGCGATGCGCGCCGCATTCGACGTCATCTTCTCGACGCGCAACGGCATCGTTTCGAGGCTCTTGAGCAGCAGCCAGGCATTGAAGGGCGAGAGCGAGGGGCCGGTCTGACGCAGCAACGTATGCACGTCGCCCTCGATCAGCTCCTTGCTGCCCAGGACGATGCCACCAAGAGTTCGCCCCTGGCCATCGATGTGCTTGGTCGTGGAGTAGGTAACGAGATCGGCGCCGAGCTTGAGCGGGTGCTGGAAGAGCGCGGTGGCGAAAACATTGTCGACGATGAGCCTTGCGCCATGCGCGTGCGCAATGTCGGCGACGGCCTTGATGTCGACCAGTTCGATCGTCGGGTTGGTCGGGCTCTCCACGAACACCACCTTGGTGTTGGGCCGCATCGCCTGCTCGAAATTGGCGGGGTCGCGGCCATCGACCAGCGTCGAGGCAACGCCGAAGCGCGGCATCAGGTCTTCGACGACGTATCGACAACCGCCGAACAGCGCGCGCGCCGCAACGATGTGGTCGCCGGCGCGGACCTGGCTCATCACCGCATTGGTAACCGCCGACATGCCACTTGCGAAAGCCCGCGCCGCTTCGGCCCCTTCGAGCAGCGCCATGCGGTCCTGGAACATGTCGAGGGTGGGATTGGCGAACCGGGAGTAGTTGTGGCCCGCGATCTTGTGCGTGAAGATATCTTCGGCGTGCTGGGACGTCGGGTAGGAGTAGCCCGAATTGAGGAAGATCGCCTCGCTCGTCTCGTTGAACTGCGATCGCCTGCTGCCGCCGTGAACGAGTTGCGTCTCGGGCGACCAGTTGCTGGGGTCGCTCAGCGGATTGTTCGTCAGCTTCGGCATTGGTGGCTCCAAACAAAAAACCGGCACGCGAATGCGGCCGGTTCGAGCACGGGTCCCTTTAGCGACTTGTTTTAAGTGGCTGCAATCAGACCGGCCAAATCACCACTGGGTTCTTGCATTATTCCCCTTGCTCGGAGGCGTCAACCCGGTGCTAAACGGTCTCGGAGGCAAGCGTGGCAGACACTGAACCCTGGGCGCCGGGCGTATTTCCGGCCCGCTACATTGAACGGCTGCGGCAGGCTGGCGGCATCGTCGCGCCGCCCTTCGACGCCGATCAGGTGCAGCCGGCGAGCCTCGACCTGCGGCTGGGCGACGTCGCCTACCGGGTCCGTTCGAGCTTCCTGCCGGGGCCGGAGCAGACCGTCGCGGAGCGCATTCGCAGCCTCGAACTGCATCGGCTCGACCTGACCGGCGGGGCCGTGCTGGAGCGAGGCTGCGTCTATCTCGTACCGCTGCTCGAAACGCTCGACCTGCCTGCAACGGTGAGCGCGGGAGCCAACCCCAAGAGTTCGACCGGCCGGCTCGACGTGTTCACCCGCGTGATCGGTGACAGGGCGCGCGGCTTCGACACGCTGCCCGCCGGCTATGGCGGGCCGCTCTATCTCGAGATTTCGCCACGCACCTTCCCCGTGCGCGTCCGCCGCGGCTCGCGGCTGAGCCAGATGCGCTTCCGCGTCGGCGGCACACGGCTGTCCGTGGCCGAGCATCAGGCGCTGCACCGGGCCGAGACGCTGGTGATCGATCCCAACGAAGAGGTGGCCGAGGGCGTTGCGCTGTCGATCGACCTCAAGGGCGACGACCGCCAGGGATTGATCGGCTTCCGCTCCAAGCGGCATACGCCGGTCATCGATATGGACAAGAAGGATGCGCTCGACGTCCTCGACTATTGGGAACCGCTGATCAATCGCGGCAGCGACGAGTTCATCCTCGATCCCGACGAGTTCTACATCCTCGTGAGCCGCGAGAGCGTGCACGTGCCGCCCGCCTATGCCGCCGAGATGGTGCCGTTCGATCCGCTGGTGGGCGAGTTCCGCGTCCACTATGCGGGCTTCTTCGATCCCGGTTTCGGCCACTCTGCCGCGGGGGGCACCGGGAGCCGGGCGGTGCTCGAGGTGCGCTCGCGCGAAGTGCCGTTCCTGCTCGGGCACGGGCAGACGATCGGACGGCTGATCTATGAACGGCTGAGCGAGGCGCCGGACCGGCTCTACGGCTCGGGCCTCGGCTCAAACTACCAGGCGCAGACGCTCAAGCTGAGCAAGCATTTCCGTCCCTTCGCGCTCTAGGCTGCGACCTCCTCGTCGCGCAGGCCGAGAACGGTGAGCGCGGTGAGGAGGATCGCCGCGACATCGAGGCCGACGACGAAGACGGCGAGCCACGCCGCGTTGCCCTCTTGGGCGCCAAACGGGAACGGCCAGAGCAGGATGAAGGGCAGTCGGGCGGCAAAGAACAGCGCGACGGCGGCGTAGAGCACGATGACGCCCCATTCGCCGAAGGTGCGTCCGTCACGCCGGGCACGAAACTGCTCCAACGCCCCGCCGCCGATCCAGGCGATGCCTGCCAGCGACTGCACGAGAGCGGCCGGCAGCAGCGAGCCGAGCGTGTCGGTGAGAATGCCGAGGCCCGCCCAGATACCCAGTGCGGCAATGAGGGCCGCCCAGATCACCGGCTTACCGGCGAAAACGCGCGATGAGCTCCACACCGTGAAGGTTGCGGCGATGAAGGTGGCGGTGCCCAGTCCGATGCTGATCTGGCGCATCGATTCGTCGTCGATCACGAACAGGAACAAGAAGGCGCCGCCGAGGGCGAACGTCGCGGCGCGCCATGGCAGCCACAGCGCGCGGCGCCGGCTTTGCCAGAGGACCAGCATGATAGCGCCCTGCAAGGCTGTGACGGCGCAACTGAGCGCGAGCATCGCCGAGAAGTCGAGGGGCATCTTCTGAGCCCGGATTGGTGGTCACGCGGTTCTTCTGAACCGAGCCACGGACTCTTCGGCAAAGGCCTTGCGATTTGGTGAATCGCAGATTGGAGCGGTCAGGAACCGCGGCGCAGCGTGGCAGTACCCGTTTCCAGCGTAAACGCCGCGTCAACGACGAGCACCGAAGCGGCGGCGCGTGCCGCGAAGGCCTGCGTTACCGCGTCGAGGCCGGCGGTCGTGCCCTCGAACGCGTCGCCGGTGCTGTCGGAGAAGCCGAGCCGCGTCTGGCCGTCGAGAGTGCCCGCTTCGCCCACGAACACGAAGAAGTAGAGCGTGTTCGCCTCAGGGCCGCTGGCAGCTCGCGCTCCGGATGGAACGACGTTCTCCGAGCCTTCGAAAGTCGCACCCACCTCGCGCTGGCCAAGGAACGCGCCGAGGCCGTCCGCAAACTGGGCACTTGAAGGATTGAGCAACCGATGCACATTGAAGCCGGCCTTGCGCAGCATCGCCTCCCACGCATCGGCATCGGTATCGTCGTCATCGGCGGTGCCGGCGGTCACCACCAGCGCTTCGAGCTTCCGGTTCGCCGAGGGCCTGCCCAGATAGATGTCGCCATTGATGCTGGTCGAGAGCAGCGGGCGCGGCGCAGTACGGTCGCCGCGCATCTCCTCCTGAGCCTGCATGAAGGCGGTCAGCAGCGGGGTATCGGGATCGAGCAGGTGCCGTACGGCCGAGTTGGTGAATTCGGTGCGCTCGGCGGCGCCCAGCCGAAAATCCGTGCGCGAGGTGGCATAGGCAACCAGCTGTCCGGTGATGTCGGTGCGCTTGGCTTCGCCCGCGATCTCGGCATCGATCGAGTTCTGCTGCGCCATTTCGGCAGCGCGCTGCGCCTCGCGGAAACGGCCCTCGGCGTTGAGGCTCCACCCGAAGAAACCGATTGCGGCGACGGCGAGAATGCCGGAGGCGGCGAGACCCAGCGCGGTCCGGCGCGACAGCCGCTTGAGGGCTTCCTCCTTGGCGGTCTGCTCGACACCGACCGCCGCGAGCCGTTCGGCTTCGAGTGCGGCCTGGTTCTGCTCGTGATCCGCGCTGGCATCGATGAAGCTGCGGTGGAGGTCGCTGGGTCGCGGTCCCGTGTCGCTGGCGCCGGCGATCCATTGCTGCGCCGCCTCGAGCTCGGGGCCCCGCAGCAGCAATACATCGGGGCGGCCGCGCTGGATCCAGCGTTCGGCCAGCTCGGCGATGCGCGTGTGTTCGCGGATCCAGGTCGCGTCGGTGGTGAGCGCGGTGGAGAGTTGCTTGAGCGCGCGCGAAAAGGTCTGGCGGCCATCAAAGAAGATGTAGTTGAGCCGCCCGAGCCATGCCGGCGTGCCCGCTTCGGGCACCTCGATGGCGACAACGGGTACGATGCGCTTGTTGAGGCTTTCCGCCGTGCGGATCTCCCAGCCGCAGCGTTCAGACAGCACCGAGCCGGGTGTCACCACGTAGACGACTGTGTCGGCGGCGGCGATCAGGCCTTCGAGCCGCCGCTCCCAATCTTCTCCAGCCGCGATGTCGTTGCGATCGAGAAAGGCGTCGAAACCGGCGACGTCGAGCGCATCCACCAGGTCCTCGGCGAACGCCGCGCCATCGCGGCGGGCGTAGGAAATGAAGACTTTGAGCGACTGGTCGGACTTGGGCATGACGGCTCAGTAGAACGGAATCCGGTGCACTGACCAGAGCTTGACGGCCCGATTATGGCGCCGGGCGACAGACGGACGGTTCGCAATTTGTCCCGCCTGTGGCAATACACGCACCTGGATTTTGGGGAGTCGCCGGCAGGCACGAGACTCGCATGAAGGTCTTCATCACTGGATCGGCCGGATTCATCGGATTTCACTTGGCGCGACGGTTGCTCGGCGAGGGGCACACGGTATTCGGCCTCGACAGCTTTTCGCCATACTACGACGTGAACCTGAAGCGGCGGCGGCACGCAATGCTGGCCGCCGAGAGCGCCTTCTCCGCGACGGAATGCGCGCTCGAGGATCGCGCGCGGGTGACCGAAGCGGTTGCGGCGTTCGAGCCGGACGTCGTCGTGCATCTCGCGGCACAAGCAGGTGTGCGGGCCAGTATCGACGATCCGCTGGGCTTCGTTTCGACCAATGTAACGGGCACGATGCACCTGCTCGAAGCCATGCGAACGCATCGGCCGCAGCACGTCGTGATGGCCTCGTCATCGTCGGTTTACGGCACGGGGTCGGGCGTGCCCAGGCGCGAGAGCGAGAGCACCGACATACCGATATCGCCCTATGCCGCGACAAAGAAGGCGGCCGAAGTCCTGTCGCACTCGCACGCGCATCTGTTCGGCATCCCTGTGACCTGCCTGAGGATTTTCACCGCCTACGGCCCCTGGGGGCGTCCCGACATGGCGCTGCTCAAATTCATCGGTGCGATCGAGGCGGCCAGCCCGATCGACATCTATGGCAGGGGCGCGATGAAACGCGATTTTACCTTTGTCGACGACCTGGTGGAATCGATCCGTCGGCTGATCGACGTGGTCCCTGGGCAGGCGAGGGTCAGCGCGTTGGACTCGCTGTCTCCGGTGGCGCCATGGCGGGTCGTCAATATCGGCAATGGCAGCCCGGTGGGGCTGCTCGATTTTGTTGAGACCATCGAGCGGGCGATGGGGCGGAAGGCGGTCGAGACTTACCTCGACATGCAGCCCGGCGACGCGACCGACACCTGGGCCGACATTGCGCTGCTGGAGGAGCTGACGGGCTATCGGCCCGCAACATCTCTCGCGGAAGGCGTCGAGCGCACCGTACGCTGGTATCGCGACCAGCGCGGCTGAGGCGCGCAGCCTGTCGCCCGGGAGCTTGAGGCGGCGGTTCTCGTCGTAAAGGCCGTTGGCTTCCTGCTGTGTGTCGGTGAGCTGCGCGTAGCAGAGCCGGCATGGTCGGGGCTTTGGTGACGGTCAGAGCTGCACGCGGATCATCTGATAGGAATAGGGTGGCAACCGGCCGGTGAGCTTGCTGCCGTCGATGGCAACGCCCGACCCGGTCTTCGGCGCCACGGCATCCGGGTTGGCCAGCGTGTTTGCGACCTTGAGATCGGCATGGGTAAGCACCTGATGGTCGATCACGCGCCCGGGGCCGCCGAAGCCGAGCAGATCGATCGACAGCTCGAGCGTCTCGCTGGCGTGGCGGTTGACCGCGAAGAAGGTCAGGGTTCCGGCGGCTTCGTCATGCACGCCGGAAACATCGAGATAGGGCACGTTGTCGGCGACATCGGCATCGTAGCCGGGGGAGTCGACGGTGAGGTTGAGCGCTGTGCCGCGGCCAAACACCGAGGCGAAGTAATAGGGGAAGTAGATGGTCTGCTTCCACGCCGGCCCGCCGGGCTCGGTAAGGATCGGTGCGATGACGTTGACCAGCTGCGCGATGCAGGCGATGCGCACGACGTCCGAGCGGCGGATGAACGTGTTGAGGATGCATCCCACCTGCAGCACATCCTCGAAATTGTAGGCATCCTCGAGCAGGCGCGGCGCGTGCGGCCAGCCATTGTTGCCGTCCAGCGTGGCGCGGTCGGCGGCGTTCGAGTGGTACCAGACGTTCCACTCGTCGAACGAGATGGTGACGTTCCGCTTGCTCCGCTTCTTGGCCTTCACGAAGCTGATCGTGGAGGCGATCGTCCCGATGTAGCGGTCGAGCTTTTCGTTTAGCGCCAGATAGTTCGCGGTGTGGTTCGCGCGGTTGTTGAAATACATATGCAGCGAAATGTGGTCGACGGCATCGTAGGTGTGCTCCAGCACCACGCGCTCCCATTCAGGGTAGGTCGCCATGTCCGAGTTCGACGAACCGCAGACCACCAGCTCGAGCGACTTGTCGAATGCGCGCAGGGCCTTCGCCGTTTCGAGGGCAAGCCGGCCGTACTCGTCGGCAGTCTTGTGGCCGACCTGCCAGGGGCCGTCCATCTCGTTGCCGAGACACCAGAGGCGGACGTCGAAGGGCTCGGCGCGACCGTTTTTCTTGCGCAGGTCGCCCCAATAGGAGCCGGTCGGCCCGTTGACGTATTCAACGAAGTTGCGGGCCTCGTCGAGCCCGCGCGAGCCGAGGTTGATGGCCAGCATCGGCTTGGTGCCCACGGTTTCGCACCAGTCGTAGAATTCGTGCACGCCGACTGCGTTGGAATCGGAGGTATGCCAGGCGAGGTCGAGGCGCGTGGGGCGCTGCTCGCGCGGACCGACGCCGTCCTCCCAATTGTAGGCCGAAACGAAGTTGCCGCCGGGATAGCGGACATAGGGTATCCTGAGGTCGCGCACGAGTTGCGCGACGTCGCCGCGCATGCCGTTCTTGTCGGCCGTCGGGTGACCCGGCTCATAGATGCCGGTGTAGATGGCCCGCCCCAGATGCTCGAGAAACGCGCAATAGAGCCGGTCATCGATCCGCGAGATCGTGAAATCGCGATGCGCAGTGACGCTCGCACGCATGGGGTTGACCCTCCCAGATTACCCAATGGTCTGATTTGTATCAGACTTTTGGAGCGTGCCTATCCTCGTTGTCGCGGCGCTAGCGGCCTCCCATGCCGGAGTTCAGGGCAATGCTGCCATAGATCAGTTTCTGCAGCAGCACGGCGAGGATGATGCCGGGCAGCATGGAAAGCGCCGCACCGGCCATGATGTAGTTCCAGGCCGTCCCCTGCTGCGTCTTGAACAGGGTCAGCCCGACCGGCAGCGTGGCGTTGTCGGCGCCGGTCATCACGATCAGCGGCCAGAGGAAATTGTTCCACTGCGCGATGAAGGTGAACAGCGAAAGTAGGCCGATCGCCGGCATCGACAGCGGCACGATGATGCTGACGAGAATGCGCAGGCGCGAGGCGCCGTCGATCCGCGCCGCCTCCTCGAGCTCCATCGGGATCGAGAGGAAGAACTGCCGGAGCAGGAACGAGCCGAACGTGCCAAAGGCGACGGGCAGGATGACCCCTTGGAAGGTGTTGACCATGCCCAGATTGTTGACGATCAGGAACAGCGGAATGATCAGCATGATGGCAGGAACCATCAGCGTTCCCAGATAGGCCATCAGCAGCGTGTCCCGGCCGGGGAACTTAAGGCGGGCGAAGGCGTAGCCCGACAGGCACGAGACGATCACAGTAATGATCGTGACGCTCACCGCGACGATGGCGCTGTTGAGGAAGAAGCGCCCGAACGGCAGCTGCGTCCACGCCTCGATGAAGTTGCCCCACTGGAAGACGTTGGGCAGGATTCGCACCGGGATGGCGAGCACTTCGGCGTTGCTGCGGATGGCGTTGGACACCATCCAGAAGAACGGGAAGAGGAAGAGTAGGGCCACCAGCGCGAGCGCGCCGTGATTGATCAGGTCGAGCACCAATGTGGTGCGGGCGCTGCGCGGCTTAGTTGTCATAGTGCACCCACTTGCGCTGAAGCCAGAACTGCAGGGCGGTCAGGGCCATGATCATCGCGAACATGACCCAGGCGATGGTCGAGGCGTAGCCCATCTGGAAGTTCTCGAACCCACGCTGATAGATGGCAAACCCCAGCGTGGCCGTGGCATTGCCGGGGCCGCCACGCGTCATCACATAGATCTGGTCGAACACCTGGAGCGAGGTGATCGCCGTCATTACCGTGCCGAAGAAAAGCGTCGGCGAGATGAGCGGCAGGCGGATCTTCCAGAACCGCGCCCAGGCGCCGGCGCCGTCGATGCGCGCGGCCTCGAGATAGTTCACCGGCACCATATCGAGCGCGGCGTTGAATAGAACAGTATTGTAACCGACATTGGCCCACAGCGAGACGATCACGACCGCCTGCATGGCGAGCTTCTGGTCGGTCAGCATGCTGGGCATGTGGATGGAAAGCGCGGACATGACGCTGTCGAACAGGCCATCGGGCGCGAAGATCAGCATCCAGACGATGGCGACAGCGATGGTCGGTGTGAACGTGGGGAGGAAGAAGATCACCCGGAACCACCGCTGCCCCATCTTGAGGCTGGAGATCCATACCGCCAGCCCCAGCGAGATCACGATGTTGAGAACCAGATATTCGGCGGTGAAGAACAGCGTGTTGCGCAGCACCGGCCAGAACTGCGGATCGGCGGTGAACAGCCGGACGTAATTGGCGATGCCGACGAAGGCGGGGGCGCCCAGCAGCTTCCAGTTAGTGAAGCTGAGGACGAGCGACGCGATGATCGGCAGCACGAGGAACAGGGTGACCCCGAGCAGGCTCGGGAGCAGGAAGAAGAAAGCGGTGCGGCCCTCGGCGGCATGAAAGCCGCCAGCCGATCGTTGGCGGGGGACTGTTGCGGTGGCTGTCGTCTCGTGCAGGGCGGCCATGGCTACCTTCCCTCAAGCGGCAACGGGGCTTCGGAAAACGCCCGGCCGGCTTTGTCTGCCGGCCAGGCGTCCGGAGGAACTACGGGAGCTGGCTCTGAATATCGGCCAGGACGGCTTGGGTGGTCGAGTCCCCGTTCAGGGCCAGCGGGATGTACTGGGTGAGCAGGTTCTCGAACTCATTCCACTTGTCGTTGAGCCGGAACGGCGTCGAGTGCTCGAAGGCGTAGGTGAGTGCTTCGCGAGCGCCGATCACGTCCTTGGCGGCCACGTCGTACCAGTAGCTCTGCTCGGCGAGGCGGCCAGGCAGCGCACGTCCGCCCGACGCGAGGATCTGCGCGGCCTTGGGGCCGGTGAGGACCTTGAGCGCCTTATAGGCGGCGTCCTTGTTCTTGCTGGCGGCCGAGATGCCCCAGCCCGAGCCGGCGGTGATGAAGCGCGACGCGCCATCGCCGCGCGGCAGCGGCGCTACGCCCATCTTGAAGTCGACTGCACCCTGCGTGGAGATCAGCGACCAGGGGCCGTCGATATACATCGCGGCATTGCCCGACGAGAAGCGGCCATAGGCGGAGTCGGTGGCACCCGAGGCGATCAGCGGCGAGGCCTTGTCGACGGCCACGAGATCGACGAACTTGCCCACGGCATCGACATAGCCGGCATTGGTCAGGTCGAATGCGTTGGCGTCGTTGAAATACTCGGCGCCCAGAGCCACCGGAGCGGCGATGAAGTCGAAGGTCTGCGCGGCGTAGCCGTAGTTGCCGTCGGTCGAGAGCTTGAGGGCAGCAGCCTTGAAGTCGTCGAAGGTCCAGTCCATCGCGGGATCGGCGAGGCCGGCCGCGGCGAATTTGTCGTGGTTGTAGAACACCAGCCACGGACCGACGTCATAGGGCAGGGCGTAGTGCGTGCCCTCATGCGACAGGCCGCCGATGATCGAGGTCTCGAACGCCGACACGTCGAAACTGTCCGTGGCGAAGTAGGAGTCGAGCGGTTCGAGCACCGAGTAGAAGCTCGGCATGCGCATCGACTGCATGGCGACGAGGTCGCCGATCTGGCCGGACGAGGCGAGGATCGGCAGGCGCGTCCAGTAGTCGGTCCAGCCGGAGATCTGCGGCGTCACGGTGATGTTGGGATATTCCTCGGTGACGAGCGCGGCGAGGCTTTCCCACAGCGGGGTGTCTTTCTCGTCGCCCCACATCTGCCAGACCAGATTCACGGGGGCGTCCTGGGCGTGCACCTGCAGGGGCACGAGGGCGCTGGCCGCCATGGCGGCGGCAGCCAGGATAACGGTGAGCTTCACGATAGTTCCTCCTCAGCAACTATGTTGGCGTTGGTTGGTGGCGTCCCGCGGGCCGGTGGCGGCCTCGGGATGGAAACACCGCGGGCGGGGATCACTCCGCGGTCAGCACCTCCAGATCGGAGATGATCTCGATGACCTGCATGCGCTGCCTCTCCCAGCCGCCGGGGTCGCGGTCAGGCTCGAGGAAGGCGGTCATGCGGGCGAGAAAGTCGGGCGGCAGGCGCGGCAGCTCTTCCGCCATTGCGAGGTTCCACCCGTCGCCGGGGAAGTAGGTCCGGTTATGGGCGAACACCACCTGCAGAATGGTGTTGGCGAGCTTGCCGGTGAGACCAACGAGGAACACCAGATCGCGCCGGGCGACCTTGCTCGCATAGTGGTAGTCCGTCGCCCAGTAGCGCAGGATTTCCATGTTCTGGCTGACCAGGGCGTCGCGCATCGCGTCGGGGTAGGTCGCGAGTTGTTCCTTCCATCCGGCGAGTGTGCCGCGCGGATCGCTGATGATCTGCTGGTGGAAGATATCCGTGGGCAAGTGATAGCCCCAGATCGTCCACTCGAAGGTCTTGAGGGTCCCGCTGCCTGCGAGCCAGGCGCTGAGATCGCGCTGCACGTTGGCGTAGACCCGCGGCCACACGCCATCGGTGCGGAAGCCTCTCGCCTCCCAGCCGGCCATTGCCGCATCGAACCGGTTCCACGACATGCTGTTCCGACGGTCCTGCTCGAAGCCGTCGGCATAGACGCGAAAGTCGTAGTCGGACCGCGCATCGGAGCGACCCTTGGCGCGCGATCCGCCGAGCGCGACGGCGCCGTTTCCCTCGACCGCCAGATCGGCGATGAGCGGCGTCATCTCGGCAATGAGCTCGACTTCGAGGGCCGCGTCGGCGTCCCTCGTCTCGGCGGACGGGGGCGGATCGATGGATGGCGATGTCAGCACACGATCCTCCCTGATCAGTGCCGGGCAGGGCCCGTCAGTCCTTGAGGATGAGTTCGATGACCGGAACGACGACATCCGGCTTGATCACAGGCAGCTCGAGCGTGAGCATTCCCTTGCCGACGGTGACGCCGATGTTGGAGTCCACCTCGGCCTCGGGGTCGATCCACTGGATCTCGCTCGCATCGTGCAGGAACTGCGCATATTTCACGCGGCCGCCCAGCCCTTCGATATGGATGTGGCGGAACGGCCAGGTCTGCAGGTGCACGTAGAGCCTGTTGCCGCGCTGGGTGAGACGGCAGCCGGCAGGGGCCGTGTACCCCGATGGGCCAGCGCCATAGATTGATCGTCCGTTGAGGCGCATCCAGTCGCGATAGACTTCGAGCGCTCTGTTGGCGCGGGCATCGAAGGTGCCGCGCGCCGTCGGCCCGACATTCATCAGCAGATTGCCGCCCAGCGACACGGTGTCGATGAGGATGTTGATGAGCTGGCCGGCATCCTTCCAGGTGTTCTCGTCGCGGTGATATCCCCACGAGCCGCTGAAGGTGTGGCAGGCTTCCCAGCGGACCGGCTTGCCGTTGGCCAACGGCGCCACGCGCGGCGTGTACTGCTCAGGCGTCGCCAGATCTTTGGGGAAATTGCCGTCCGCCGGCAGGTCGAGCCGGTCGCCCACGATGATGTTGGGCTGCAACTGGCGCACCAGCCCCATCAGCTCTTCGCTCTCCCAGTCGTTGCGACCCTTGCCGGGCATGCCGCGATGCTCGCGCTGGGGGTAACTGAAGTCGAACCAGATGACGGAGATTTCGCCGAAATTGGTCAGCAGCTCGGTGACCTGGTTGCGCATGTATTCCGCATAGCGGCGGACATCGCGCGTCTTGTTCATCTCGGGCGCGTCGGGGTGGTTGCGCAGCGGATGGATGGCGTCGATCGGGAACTGCGGATGGTGCCAGTCGATGAGGGAGTAGTAGAAGCCGACACGCAGTCCCTCGGCCCGGAACGCTTCGACATAGGGCTTGAGCAGGTCCCTGCCGTAGGGCGTATTGGTGGCCTTGTAGTCGGTGAACTCGCTGTCCCACAGGCAGAAGCCTTCATGGTGCTTGGCCGTCAGCACCACATATTTCATCCCGGCCTCGCGGGCGCGGCGTGCCCATTCCTTGGGGTCGTAGAGATCGGGGTCGAAGTTCTCGAAGTACTTGGCGTAGGTCTCGCCCGGGATTTCCTCGCGGTTCTGCACCCATTCATGGCGCGCGGCGAGCGCGTAGAGGCCGAAATGGATGAACATTCCGAACCGGTCCGCTCCGAACCAGGCCTTGCCGGCTGCCGGGTCGGCGGCGCCTGCGAATGTCAGCGAGCTATTCAACACGTCCTCCCAAGGTATCGTCGGTAGCCATCGAACCGGTTCGATAGTTCAGCATCGTTCGACCGCTTTCAGGAGTCAAGCCGATTCCGCTTGCCGGGCATTCCTGTGCAATTTCCCTTGCGGAAGTCGAGCGAGATGATAGGTATTTCGATGCTGTTTGAATGGGTTGGCGCAATTCCGGCTTCCGGTCGGGCAACGATAGAAGCGGTTCGAAGTCGCGATGGCCACCATACGTGATGTAGCCCGGCTGGCGGAGGTTTCGGTCTCCACGGTCTCGCTCGCCCTCAGTAATCCCGGCCGCGTCAGCCCCAAGACGCTCGAGCGGATTCGCGATGCCGTAGCCGCCGTCGGCTATGTTGCCGACCCGCTGGCGCAGAGCCTCGCCCGCGGGCGCAGCCGTATGATCGGCTTCGTCGTGGGCAATGTCGGCAACCCGTTCTTCGGCGACATCCGCCGCGAGCTCGAGAATTACGCCTTGGAGCACGACCACTTCGTGCTGATCACGGACTCCTCGGGCAAGCTCGACCGCGAACGCGCCCTCGTCGAGCACCTGGCGGGCCTCAAAGTCGCGGGCCTCGTCCTAGCGCCCTCGGGGCACGGTCGTGACTATGTCGACTTCGTCCACGGCCTCAAGATTCCGACCGTCTGCTTCGATCAAAAGGTGCCGGGGATAGAACGGGATTTTGTCGGGTCGGACAACTATCTCGCCGGCGCCATGCTGACCGAGCACCTGCTGCAACTGGGCCATCGCCGCATCGCCTTCATTGCCGGCCCGCATCATATGCACACCGCGAGCGAACGCCTGCGCGGCTTCACCGACACCATGGCGAGCGCGGGCGTCGAAGTGCGCCCCAACCTCGTGGTCGACGGTCAGTTCACGCGCAGCGCCGGGTATGAGGCGGCGATGCGCCTCCTGATCCAGCCGGAACGGCCGACGGCGATCCTCGGCGCGAACAACGCAGTCGCACTCGCCGCGCTGCAGGCGATGCAGGAACTCGGCTTCAACTGCCCGGACGATATCTCGCTGGCCATGATCGACGACGTGCAGTGGAGCAACGTCATCACGCCACGCATCACCATGGTGGTGCAGGACACGCTCAAGCTGGGCGGCATCATCGCGCGGCGCGTGCTCCATCGCATCATGAGCCCCGAAGGGGCCGCCGACCCGCCGCAGGATTTCGTCCTGACGCCGCGCTTCGTCCCCGGCGCGTCCTGCCGCCGGATCTAGGCCACCTGCACCAGGTGTCCGGGGCCGACCTCGCGATAGGTGCGGGCGGGTGGCACATAGTCGGGCGCGCGAACCGCGCTGGCGATCTCGTCGTTGGACACAGGTTTGCGCGCCATGCGCTTGGCGGGATCGGGCAGAGGAACGGCGTCGAGCAGCTTGCGCGTATAGGCATGCTGCGGATTGCCGAAAATGGCGGCGCGCGGTCCGATCTCGACGATCTCGCCCAGATACATGACACCGACGCGATGGCTGATCCGCTCGACGACCGCCATGTCGTGCGAGATGAAGAGATAGGCGATCCCCATGCTCTCCTGCAGGTCCATCATCAGATTGATGACCTGCGCCTTGATCGAGACGTCGAGGGCGGAGACCGCTTCGTCGGCGATGATGAGCTTGGGCTCGAGGGCAAGGGCGCGGGCGATGCAGATGCGCTGCTTCTGGCCGCCGGAGAATTCGTGCGGATAACGCGACGCCATATCAGGTGTCAGTCCGACGCGCTCGAGCAGTTCGCCGACGCGTCGCCGCGCCTCCGCGGCGGAAGCGAGCCGGTGCACCTTCAGCGGCTCGGCGATCGAATCGCCGACCGTGATGCGTGGGTTGAGGCTCGCGAACGGATCCTGGAACACCATCTGCGCGTCGCGGCGAAGGCTCTGCATTTCCGCCGCGCCGGCACCGATCGTCTCGCGGCCATTGATGCGGATGGAGCCCGACTGCGGCGACACCAGCTGCAGGATGGAGCGGCCCATGGTCGACTTGCCGCAGCCCGACTCGCCGACCAGTGCCAGCGTCTCCCCGGCGTTGAGCACGAAGCTCACATTCTCGACGGCATGGACGCGGCCGGTGACCCGGCCGAAGACGCCGTTGGCGATATCGAACCGGGTGACGAGATCACGCACTTCGAGCACCGGTGTGGTCGCGTCGATCTTGTCGGCGATCTCAGTCGGAGGGGCGACCTCGCCGGTGGCGAGATTGACGATGGGGAAGCGCGACGGGCGCGCGCTCGCCTGCATCGAGCCGAGGCGCGGCACCGCCGAGAGCAGGGCGCGCGAATAGGGATGCTGCGGCGCGGCGAACAAAGCGCCGGTCTCGTTCTCCTCGACCACCTTGCCGCGGTACATCACGAGGGTGCGATCGGCGATCTCGGCGACCACGCCCATATCGTGCGTGATGAACAGGATCGACATCTGCTCCTCGTCCTGCAGCTCTTTGAGCAGGTCGAGGATCTGGGCCTGGATGGTGACGTCGAGCGCCGTGGTCGGCTCGTCTGCGATCAGCAATTGCGGCTTGCAGGCGAGCGCCATGGCGATCATCACGCGCTGCCGCATGCCGCCGGACAGGCGGTAGGGGTATTCGACGAAGCGTGAGCGGGCGGCCGGTATGCGGACACGCTCCAGCAGGCGGATCGACTCCGCCTCCGCCGCGGCCGCCGAGATCGACTGGTGCCACATCAAGGCTTCGGCGATCTGGTTGCCGATGGTCAGAACCGGATTGAGGCTCGTCATCGGCTCCTGAAAGATCATGCCGATGCGATTGCCGCGCAGTCTGCGCATCTCGGCATCGGGGAGCTTGAGCAGGTCGCGGCCATCGAACCGGACCTCGCCCTCGATCCGCGCGCTGTCGGCTTCGAGCAGACGCATCACCGACAACGCGGTGACGCTCTTGCCCGAGCCGGACTCGCCGACGATGGCGAGCGTCTGGTTGCGCCCGAGCTCGAAGGAGACGTCGTGCACGACCCTGGTCCAGTCGCGCCCGCTCCGGAACGCGGCGTTGAGGCCGCGCACCGACAGCATGGGCGTTGCCTCGGTCCCGGCCATCAGGCGTGCCCCGCCGTCTGCCCGCCGACATAGACGGTGCCCCGCGCCATGACGAAGGCGGGGGATTTGAGGTTCGCCGCGTCGTCGAGCGGATTGCCACGCAGGACGATGAGGTCGGCCGAGTAGCCCTTTTCGAGCCGGCCGACATGGTTGTCGATGAGCAGTGCGCGGGCCGCGCCAATCGTGGCCGAGCGCAGCGCGTCCACCGGCGCCTGGCCGGCCTTGATCATCCACACGACCTCGAGCCAGGTGCTGTCGAAGGGCGTTTCGTTGACGCCGGCGTCGTTGCCGCAGACCATGGGAATGCCCAGCCGCACCAGCTTGCCGAAATTGTCGATCATCTTGTCGAACTGGCGTAGTGCGTTGGCCTGCACATCGGTGGGCGCCTCGATGGTGCGCAGGTGCTCCAGAAACGGCATGGCGGTCGACAGATTGGCCATCATGGCCGAGCCGCTGTCGCGCAGCACGAGAGCCACCTCGTCGTCGTAGTTGCGATTGATCAGGCCGTTGGGCAGCCGTTCGAAGAAGGCGCAATGCTCGAGGCTGTCGAAGCGAGCCAGCGCGGCGCGGCGCACGCTCTCGGTCGCGAGCACGTGAGCGACGCTGGGAAGCGAGCGGCGCCGCGACTCGGCGGTCATGAGGTCGAGGCTGGGCTGCTCGAAGACAGTATCCTCGGGCTTCGAGCCGGGGGTCATCTGGCCGCCCGAGACCATGCACTTGACGCTCGTGCCGCCCTCGCGCTGCAGACGATCGATATGGGCGATGATGTCGCCGTCGTCGCGCACGACGCCGTGCATGAAGTGCAGGTGCCCGCGCGGCACCGTGATCGGCGGGCCAGACAGGAGGAGCCGCGGCAGGGGGACGGGACTGAGGTCGGGGCGACGCGCGAGCGCCAGCGTCGTCCAGTGCGAACCGCAGTCGCGTGCTGTGGTGCACCCGCTCATGAGCAGGCGATGCGCGTTGCCGGCCGCACGCAGCAGCCGTTCCGCCGGGTCTTCGCTCTCGAAGTCCTTGAGCGGCGTCTGCGACCCGCTGAAGTCGAGATGGACGTGCGTGTTGAGCAGGCCCGGCATCACATAGTCGTCGCCGAAATCCGTGAGCTCCGCGCCGTCGGGCACCTCGCCGTGCTGGGCGACGGCGACGATCTTGTCGTCTTCGACGCGAAGCGCGGCGGCCTCGAAGCGGCCGGCCCGCTCGTTCCACACATTGTGCGATCGGATCCAGATGGGAGTGGAGTTGGCCATGGGAGTGTGCCTAGCGCTTGCTGACCGAGGGGTTGAGCAACCCGTAGAGGATATCGACCAGGAGATTGACGACGAGGATGAAGGAGGAGGCGATCAGCAAGAGTCCCTGGATCACGGGGTAATCGCGACGCAGCACCGAATTGACGCCCAGGCTGCCGATACCCGGCAACTGGAACAGCGCCTCGGTGATGAACGCGCCGCTCAGCAGCAGGGCCATGGAGAGGCCGATGACGGTGACGATGGTGATCAGCGCGTTCTTGAACGCGTGGCGGCCGATGACGATGCGCTCGGGCAGGCCCTTGGCGCGCGCGGTCCTGATGTAGTCGGCGCGCAGAACCTGCAGCAGGCTGGCGCGCGTCATGCGAGCGAGCAGGGCCGATTGCGACAGCCCGAGGGCGAGGGCCGGGAGCGCCAGATGGTGCAGCCAGGGGAGGAAACCCTCGGAAAGCGGAACATAGCGACCGATCGGGAACCAGCGCAGCTCCACGCCCAGGAGGTAGATCAGCAGCATGCCGACCACGAATTCGGGGATGGACAGGAAGGTGAGTGAGACGCCGATGCTGGTGGCGTCCTTCCAGGAGTTGGGTGACAGCGCGGCGATGGCGCCGAGCGGAATGCCGACCGCCATGGCGATGAGCAGCGAGAGGGCGCCGAGGCTCAGTGTCACGGGCAGGCGCTCGACGATCGCTTCGATGACACTGCGGCCAAGGAAGAAGGACTGGCCCAGGTCGCCGGTGAGAGAACCGGCGACCCAGTTGTAGAGCTGATGCCAGTAGGGCAGGTCGAGCCCGAGACGCGCCCGGGCGGCATCAAGCGAGGCGGGGCCGGCATCCTGTCCCACGAAGGCCGCGGCTGGGTCGCCGGGTGTCGCGTGGACGATGACAAAGGAGAGTACGCTCACGCCCACCCACATGGGGATGAACAGCACTAGCCTTCGCAGGATCAGGTTGAGCATGGCCGGGCGCCTTACTTACTTGCGGTTCTGCGAAACGTTCCAGAAGCGCGGGGTGACGTAGAACGGAGAGTAGCCGCTCAGAGTGTTGCGCGAACCTTCCGCTTCGAAATAGTCGCCGATCCGCAGCACCGGAAGATCGGTCCACACAAGTGCCTGCGCCTGCTCCCAGGCTGCCTTGCGGGCCTCGACATCGGCGCCCGAGTTCAGGACATCAAGCAACTTGCCCAGCTCCTCGCTGCAATAGCCGAACGCACCTAGCGCACCGCATTGCAGCGAACCTGTGACCTGGAAGGGGTCGAAGCGAGGCGACCAGCCGGTCTGGTTGATGGCCCAGTCGGTCTGGGTCTGGGCGCGCTTGATCTGCGACGGCCAGTCCATGAGCTCGATCTGGATGTTGATGCCGGCCTGCTGCCACTGTGCGGCGAGGGCCTGCGAGGCCTTGTACATCCAGCCATAGTTCTGGTTCGTCAGGTAGATGATCGGCTCGCCATCGTAGCCGGCCTCGGCGAGCTTCGCCTTCACCCGCTCCATATCGGGCTTGTTGTAGAAGTCCGATCCAGCGTTGGTGTTCCAGGCCGTCTGTTCGGGGAAGAAGATGCTCGGCTGGACCCGGTAATAGGCCTCGCGCCCGAACGTCGCGGCCATCAGCACCTGCTCGGGATTGATGGCAGCGAGCAGCGCCTCGCGGAACGGGAGCTTGGCGACCCACTCGTTCTTGTGGTCGAGCTCGAGCACGATGGCCCAGCGTGGCTTGACGATCTCGACCTTGATGTTCGTGTCCTGCTCGAGATCAGGAACCGCGGTGATCGAGAGTGCCTCGGCGAAGTCGAAGTCACCGGTGCGCAGACCGGCGACGCGGCTTGCTTCTTCCGTCACCGGCAGCAGGTTCACTTCGTCGACGCAGGCCGTACGCGCGCCACCGAAGCCGTCGGGGCCGTCGCCCGGCGCCTGAGAATAGTCCTTGAACTTCGCCAGCTTCACGCCGACATCGGGCGTCCAGTTGGCGAGCGAGAACGGGCCCGTGCCGATGGCGTCGGCGGGCAGGATTTCCTTCTCGCCGTACTTGTCGATGACCGACTTCGGCATGATCGCCGCGTTGACCGGAATGGCCATGTTCGACAGGAGCGGGAAATCCCCGCTCAGGTTGAACTTGACCTCCAGGGGGCCAACCGTCTCCACCGAGACGACGTTGGTGAAGGTGCTGTTGGCCGGCGAGTACTTGAGGAAACGCTGGAACGATGCGGTGACGTCATCGGCCGTCATCGTCTCGCCATTGTGGAACTTCACCCCATCGCGCAGGGTGAAGGTGTAGCTGAGGCCATCGTCGGCGCGGGTCCAGGATGATGCCAGTTGCGGGATCACCTCGTAGCCCTGATTGAAGGTGACCAGCGACTCGAAGACGTGAATGTTGATCTCACGACTGGCAGCAGTCGTGGTCATCATCGGGTCCATCGTGGACGGGCTGGCCGTCATGGCGGCCTGGATCACGCCACCCTCGGTCTCGCACACGGCCGCGAGGGCCAGGTTCGAGGTCCCGGCGAGGGCGATCGAAGCCAGAAGAAGAGATCTAGTCAGATGTAACATCGTTGTCGTTCTCCACTGCTACGTTGCGCCGACCCATCTCAGGGGCGGCAGGCTAGAGTCCTGCGTCGCCGAGCCCCTGCACCGACTTGGCCGGATGCTGGGGGAAGTACTCGACGAACTTTTCGGCCGACGCGAGGTCCTTGAGCCCCATGCCGGTGATGACGCAGACCACTGTCGCGTCGGGATCGATCTGCTTGTTGCGGCCGGCGGCGATCAGGCCGGCCAGCCCGAACGCTCCCGCCGGCTCGGCGAAGATGCCCTCGAGATTGGCAAGCCAGGCCTGGGCCTCGCGGATGTCGGCCGCGGTGGCCGACATCACCCGGCCCTTGGAGTCCATGATCGACTCGTAGGCCCACTTGCCGTCGAGCGGCAGGAAGTGATTGCCCTGCCGGTACTGCGGGTCGTCCATCGCTTCGATGGGCGCGTAGTGCGGATCAGAGCGCTGCACACCGTTGATGCGCGGTATCCGTGTCTCCTGCCCCAGTCCGATCAACTCCTTGAAGCCCTTGTGCAATCCGCCCGCGAGACCGCCACCCCCAACGGGCGTGAACACCTCGTCGGGCGCGCGGCCCAACGTGGCCGCGATCTCGAACGAGATCGTCTTGGTGCCCTCGACCATGAATGGGTTCATTGGCCGCGCCGAAATCATGGGGACGACGTTGCGGTCGGTGCAGTAGGCGAGAAAATCGCGATACATCGCGAGGAAGGGGACCACCGCTCCCGGCTGCATGGCCGGGAACAGGAACAGATGGGCGCCGTAGACGCTGATCTGCCGGCGCTTGCCTTCGGCGGTGTCGTCGGCGACCCACACATAGGCTTCGTAGCCGTGGCGCGAGCAATAGGCGGAGAGCGCGTTGCCGACATTGCCCGACGAGATGGTGGCGTAGCGGGTGCGCCCCCACAGCCGTCCCATGCTCATCGCCGCCGTCATCTGCCGGTCCTTGAACGAGCCGGTCGGGTTGGAGGATTCGAGCTTGAAGAAGAGGTTGCGCAGCCCGAGCCGCTCGGCGATGCGCGCCGAGCGGACGAGCGGCGTATTGCCCTCGCCCATGCTCACGACCTGGCTCTGGTCGAAGGGGGTGAGGACGGAGCCGAACCGCTCCCACATTGTCCCCGGACGCTTCCAGTTCGCGCCAAAGCCCTGCGCCGCCGCGGCGAGGTCGAAGGTCACGCTGAGCTGATTGCCCGCCGGGCTGATGAAGGTCGGCCCCAGCGGCAGGCGTTCGCCTGTCACCACATCCTGAAGCCACGCTTTGTCGGTCATTTCCAGTTGCTCCGGGGACCATCGGTCGGTCCCATGTTGAACTCGATGGTCAAAGGTTGCGGCGCTTGGGGTCGATCGCCTGGCCAAGGCCGTCGCCGATCAGGTTCAGCGCAAGAACCGTGAAGGCGAGGGCGAAGCCGGGAAACACCACCAGCCACCAGGCCTGCTGGAAGCTCGCGCGAGCCTCGCCCAGGATATTGCCCCAGCTCGGATTGGGCGGTTGCAGGCCGAGGCCGACGAAGCTCAGGCCGGCTTCGCCGAGGATGGCGTAGGCGAACAGGAAGGTCTCCTGCACCACGAGGGCCGGGACGATGCCGGGCAGGATGTGGACGAACAGGATGCGCCAGCGCGAGGCGCCGATCGACTTGGCCGCCTCGACATAGGGCAACTGGCTGAGCACCAGCGCGTCGCCGCGCACGATGCGGGCCGTCCGCGGCGTGTAGACCAGCGACAGCGCCAGCACGACGTTGACGGCGGTATTGCCGAGCGCCGCGAGGATCGCGAGGGCGAGCAGCAGGGCCGGAAAGCCCATCAGCACGTCCATCAGCCGCATCAGGAGGCCGTCGAGCCGCGGCGTGGTTCCTGCCACGAGCCCGATCATGGTGCCCACGACGGCGGTGGTGACCATGACGCAGGCGCCGATGAACAGGCTATTGTAGCCGCCATAGATGATGCGGGCGAGGAGGTCGCGGCCGAGCGCGTCGGTGCCCAGCAAATGGTCGGCGCTGGGGCCGGTGAGAATCTGGGCGTAGTCGAGGACGTTTGGCTCGTAGCGCAACGCCAGGGTTCCCAGCACCAGCAACGCGACGATGATGAGTGCGAGGAGGCCGCCAGCCACCAGCATGAGGTTGAGAGCGGATGGTCTCCGCAGCGCGAGGCTGGTCATGTAACACTACTCGACAACGTATCCCCCCGGATCGTCCTGCTGGAGGACTAGTCCCCTTCACAGGACCGATACTGTCCTGTATAGCGGACAGTGTGTCGGTATATAGGACAACGTTATCGGAGAACGTTCGGGGTGACAAGCCATCTTGCTCTCCCTGTGTGGAGAGGTGACCAATGAGCGAGATAAGCCGCACGCGTGCGAGGGGCATCGACCGAGTGGTGGATGTGCTCGAGCACCTCAGAGCGGTGCGTCACCCCATCGGGATCGGCGAGCTGGCGCGCGCCATCGGGGCGCCGCGCTCGTCCATCTACGAGATCGTCGAGCGGCTGACCGACAGCGGACTGCTGGAGGTCGACGAGCAGAACCAGGTGTATTTCGGCCCGTCGGTGTACTTCTACGCCGACGCCTATCTCGCGTCCCACCCGCTCTTCCGGCACGGGCGCGACGAGGCCATCCGCCTCTCCAAGGTGACCGGGGAGACGACGCAGATCTGCATGCTGCTGGGCAACAAATACACCGTGGCGTTCATGCAGCCGGGTTCGAGCCTCTTCCGCATCATCTCGGAGACCGGAGTGCTGGTCCCCATTCCATGGACGGCATCGGGACGGCTGCTGCTCGCGGGAATGTCGGACGACAGCATCCGGGCGCTGATTCCGCCGGAGGACTACGTGCTGCCCGACGGCCGCGTCATCGACATCAAGGACTTCCTCACCGACGTAGCCGCCGCCCGGCTGACCAACCGAACGATGACGCTTGGGCTGTCCGACCCCTACACGGCCTGCCTCGCCGCGGCCATTCTCGATGAGAAGGCGCACGCGGTAGCGACCATCTGCTTCATGGTGCCGGCGGCGACGCCGCTCGAAAAGCGCGAGGAACTGCTCGACGAGCTTGTCGCGGCGGCCCGCAACGTCTCGAGCCGGCTCATCGACAAGCCTTGGGCGGCTGCCCCGCGCTGATCGCCACTTACCTTGACGCCCCGGGGCTTTTCGAGCACACATCGAACCCGTCGCGGGTGTAGCTCAATGGTAGAGCAGAAGCTTCCCAAGCTTACGACGAGGGTTCGATTCCCTTCACCCGCTCCAGCCCACATCGTTGAGCTCAGAGGAAGTCGTCGCGCCTCGGGGTGAAGCTGTCGATCAGCTTGCCGGCTTCGAGGGCGACGACGCCGTGCACGAGGCCCGATGGTACGATGTAGGCGCCGCCGGCGGCGATGCGCTGCGTCACGCCGTCGATGGTAACGTCGAACACACCCTCGGCGACATAGCTCGACTGCACATGCGGATGGCTGTGGAGGGCTCCCACGCCGCCCTTCTCGAAGACGAACTCGACCAGCATGAGCTCGGGCAGGTCGAGCACGACGCGGCGGCTCGATCCGTCGAGCTGGGTCGTCCTGCCGTCGCCAGGCTGTGCGAACACCTTGGGATCACTCATGGACTACCTCGCGAGCCAGCCGCCATCGACCGGGATGACGGCACCATGCATGTAGTCGGACGCGGCCGACAAGAGGAACACGGCGGCGTCGCCGATATCGGACGGTGCGCCCCAGCGGCCGGCGGGAATGCGGCCGAGGATCGCAGCGGAACGGTCGGGATCGGCGCGCAATGCCCTGGTGTTGTTAGACTCGATGTAGCCGGGGGCGATGGCATTGACGTTGATGCCGCGCGCGGCCCACTCGTTGCAGAGGGCCTGCGTGACGCCGGCGACGCCGTGTTTGCTGGCGGTGTAGGCGGGGACGCGGATGCCGCCTTCGAAGCTGAGCAGCGAGGCAATGTTGACGATCTTGCCGGCCCGTCCGGAGGAAAGCACAAGCTTTCCATAGGTTTGGCTGAGGAAGAAGAGCGTGCGCAGATTGAGGGTGAGCACCTCGTCCCAGTCGGCCTCGGTGGTGTCGGCGGCGTCGGCGCGGCGGATGATGCCGGCATTGTTGACAAGGCCGTCGATCGGACGCTCTTCCCAGGCGGCCTCGAGCATGGCCCGCGCGCTGTCGAGATCCTCCAAACGACAGGGCAAAGTCTGCAAAGTTCCGGACACTTTTCGCACCAAAGTCGCGGTTTCGCTCATGTCGGAGCGTGCCACGCCGAGCACGGTCGCACCGGCCCGTGCGCACGCCACGGCGATACCTTGGCCGATGCCGGTATTGGCACCGGTGACCATGATGGTCCGGCCCTCGAGCGAGAAGGCGCTGAGATCGGTCATTGGCGCGGGGCCTCCATATGCTGATCGCGCGCCGGCACGGTATCCACCGGCCGCGCCGCGATCATGGTCAGTCCCCTGCTGGCTCCCCCGCTGCCCCTTGAGGCGGGCGAAGGTTGGATTCGGATCGGGGTGAAGTCAACAGCCAGGACGCCAGGCGTCTGCGATACCGAGACTGTGGGGGTACAGCCCCGGTCAGCTCCCTGCCAGCCGCCTGATCTCAGCCAGGACGTCGTCGGCGAGTGGAATGCCGTTCGCCAGCGAGTCGCGGCGATTGGCGTAGCGGCGGTCGGCGGGGAGGCGGGCCTGGCCGGCAGCGTGGATGGCGTCGATCAGCACCTCGATGCGGTCGGCGAAGGAATTGACCGCACCGCGATTGGGATCGATCAGGATGTAGGTCTGGCCGCCATGCGGCGTGGCGGCGCCGGGATGGTTGCTCCAGTCGATCTCGAACGAATAGTCGCTGCCGGCGAGCGCAGCGCCCATGATCTCCATCATCATGGCGATGGACGAGCCCTTGTGGCCGCCGAAGGGGAGCAGCGCGCCGCCCTCGAGTACCGCATTGGGATCGGTGGTGGGATTGCCGTCGCGGTCGATGCCGGTGCCTTCAGGCAACTGCCGGCCCTCCCGGCGGGCGATCTGCACGTCGCCATTGGCCATGGCGCTCGAGGCCTGGTCGAACACCAGCGGATCACGACCGGCGCGCGGTACGGCAAAGCCGAGCGGATTGGTGCCGTAGAGCTTCCGGTGGCCGCCATGCGGCACAACCGAGGCCATCGAATTGACCGTTGCAAGCGCGAGAAAGCCCTGGCGGGCGAAGGGCTCGATGTCGGGCCAGACGGCGGAGAAATGGTGCGCCTTGCGGACGCTGAGCACGGCGATGCCATTGGTGCGCGCCTTGTCCATCAGCGGTTCGGCGGCCATGGCGAGCACCGGCAGCGAAAAGCCGTTCTTGCCGTCGGCGCGCAGCATGCCGGGCGCCACGTCTTCGAGCACCGGAACGGCCTTGCCGTCGAGCCAGCCGCTGTCGAGCGAGCCGAGATTGCCCTTGATGCGGAACACCCCGTGGCTGTGCGCACCGTCGCGCTCGGCGCCCGCCATGTTCTGGGCGAGCAGGTCGGCGACAGGCTCGGAGCAGCCATGACGGAGGAAGATGGCGCGCAGCAGGGCCTCGAGTTCGGCGTAGGGAATGCGGGTGGTCATGCGGTGATCTTGGGCCATGTGTCGGAGAGACGATAGCCGGCGGGCCAGGGATCGGCGGGGTCGAGCATGTCGATGCGCGTGCCCGAAATCCAGGCGCGGCCGGAGATGGAGGGGATGATGGCGGGCCTGCCGCCCAGCGTCGTGTCCGCTTCGATGCGGCCGAGGAACTCCGAGCCGATGATCGAGCGAGCGAGGTAGCGGTCGCCGACCTGCATCTCGCCCTTGGCCCGCATCACTGCCATCCGCGCCGAGGCGCCGGTGCCGGTGGGCGAGCGGTCGATCTTGCCGGGCTGGATGGCGACGGCGTTGGCTGCCGTGAGCAGGCCGTCGCGGCGCTCGACGGGCATGGCGATCTGGCAGAACGAGAAATGCGTCCAGTCGGCATTTGTCGGGTGCGCGAAACCGAGCTGCTCATTGGCGGCGCGGGTGATGCGGATGCCGGTCTCGGCGAGTTCGCGCGCTTCGTCGGGTGTGACCGAAAAGCCGAGCGACGGGGCATCGACGATGACGAAGCTGTCGCCGCCATAGGCGGTGTCGACGGTGAGCGTGCCGATCCCCTCGACCTCGAGCGGCACCTGCAGCTTGTCGGCAAAGCTCGGCACATTGGTGACCGTGATGCGCTCGGCCTTGCCGTCGCGGCATTGCGCCACGATCTCGACGAGGCCGCCGGGCGCTTCGAGCGTGAGCCGTGTCTCGGGCTCGGTCATGGGCAGGATGCCGGCATCGAGGAGGACGGTTGCGACGCAGATCGAGTTGGAGCCCGACATCGGCGGCGTGTCTTCGGGCTCCATGATGATCCAGCCCATCTGCGCCCTGGGGTTCTTGGGCGGGACGAGCAGGTTGACGTGCCGGAAGACGCCGCCGCGCGGCTCGTTGAGCACGAAATTGCGCAGCGACTGGTCGCGGGCGATGAAGCGCGACTGCTCCCACAGCGTGTCGCCCGGCGGGGGCGCCACTCCACCCACGATCACGTCGCCGACCTCGCCCTCGGCGTGGCAGGAGACGATGTGGATGGAGCGCGAGCTTCTCATGCGATCACCTGGACTGGCTGGCCGAGCACGTCGAATTTGGGCGTGATGCCGAGGCCAGGCGCGTCACTGGCGGTCATGAAGCCGTTCTCGCGCTGGGGCGCGCCATCGGCGATCGAGACGGTGACGTAGGAGTTGAAGTCTGTCGCGGTGAAGCAGAAGGCCTCGGGCGTCGAGCGCGCGAGGTGGGCGATGGTCGCCGTCACGATGTCGCCGCCCCAGGTGTCCTCGATGGTCATCTTGATGCCGCTCGACACGCACAGATCGCGCATCTGGCGCGCCTTGGTCAGGCCGCCGACCTTGGAGATCTTGAGGTTGATGACGTCGAAGGCGTCCTCGGAGATGCCCTTCACCAGATCGGCAACACTGCCGATATTCTCGTCGAGTACGAAGGGCAGCGCCGTGCGGCGGCGGATCGACACGCTCTCCTCGTAGCTCATGCAGGGCTGCTCGATATAGACGTCGAGGTCGCGCACGGCGTTGACGACGCGGGCGGCATCGGACTTGGACCAGCCGGTATTGGCGTCGGCCACGAGGATATCGGTGGGCTGGAGGATGGCGCGGCAGGCCTTGATGCGCGCGATGTCGTCGGCCGCGTCGCCGCCGACCTTGAGTTGGAACTTGGTGTAGCCTTCGGCGCGGTAGCCGGCGATCTTCTGCGCCATGACGGCGGAGTCTTCCTGGCTGATAGCGCGGTAGAGCGCGATCCGCTCCTGCTCGCCGCCGCCGAGGAGCTTGTAGACCGGCAGGCCCGCGACCTTGCCCAGGATATCCCAGCACGCGATGTCGATGGGCGCCTTCACATAGGGATGGCCGCGCAGCACGGCGTCCATGTGATGGTTGAGCGGCCACAGATCGGTGGGATCATGCCCGATGAGCTTGGGGCCGATCTCCTCGATGCCGGCGCGGACGCCCTTGGCATAGGAGGGAAGGTAGGCCGAGCCGAGCGGGCAGCATTCGGCATAGCCGGTGATGCCGACATCGGTTTCGACGGCGACCACTGTCGAGTCGAACACCTCCATGAAGTTGCCGCCGCTCCAATTGTAGCGGCCCTCGCGGAGGGGAAGGTCCACCTGATAGACCTTGATTCCAGTGATTTTCATCGACGCTTCTTCGTGTTGGGAGTGGAAACGGTGGCTTCGGCAGACATCGGAGCTGTCGAAGCGACGTGCGGGGTGGCGTCTCTAGACAAGCGAAAACCCGTGCGCGAACGGGTCGCGGTCGTCGATGTAGATGGTGTTGAGGCCCGTCTGGCGGGCCCAGCCGGCGATCGAGGGCACGATGCCGTCATAGTCGCCGACTTTGACGGTGCGCTCGACGCGGCCGTTGAACACCGAGCCGATGATCGACTCGTGGTTGAAGGCGTCGCCCACCTTGAGCCTGCCGCGGCCGTACCATTGCGCCATCCGCGCCGAGGTGCCGGTGCCGCAAGGCGAGCGGTCGATCGCCTTGTCGCCGTAGAACACGGCGTTGCGCGCAGTGTTCTCGGGTCTGGTGGGCTTGCCGGTCCACAGGATGTGCGTGCAGCCGCGAATATTGGCGTTCTCGGGATGGATGAACTCGTAGCGCTCGTTCATCGCTGTGCGCAGCGCGGGACTCCAGCGCAGCAGGTCGCCGACGGTGTAGTCGGCGATATCCGTGAAGTTCTCCTGCGGATCGACGATGCAGTAGAAATTGCCGCCATAGGCGACGTCGACCCTGAGCCTGCCGAGCCCCGGCGCGTCGATCTCGAGGTCGCGCGAGTGGAGGAAGCTCGGAACATTGGTGAGCCGGACATTGTCCACATACTCGCCGTCCATGGTGTACTCGGCGACGACCTTGCCGGCGGGCACGTCGAGGTTGACGACGCCGGGGGTCTTCGGCGTCATCAGCCCGTTCTCGATCGCCATGGTGACGGTACCGATGGTGCCGTGGCCGCACATATAGAGGCAGCCCGAGGTCTCGATGAACAGGATCGCGATATCGCAATCGTCGCGCGTGGGCGGATAGAGGATCGAGCCGCTCATCACGTCGTGGCCGCGTGGCTCGAACATCAGCCCTTTGCGGATCCAGTCGTGATGCGCGAGGAAATCGGCGCGGCGCTCCATCATGGAGTTGCCCTTGAGGAGCGGGCCGCCGCCGGCGACGAGACGCACCGGATTGCCGCAGGTGTGGCCGTCGATGCAGGTGAAGATGTGCCGTGCCATGGAAGTCTCAGAAGCGCTGTGGCGAGAAGGGGGTGATGTCGATCGGCTGTGCGGCGCCGGTCAACAGATTGGCGACGAGCTTGCCGGTGCCCGCCGATTGGGTGAGGCCCAGATGGCCATGCCCGAAAGCATAGACGATATTGCGCGAGCGGCGCGAGAAACCGATCGCCGGGAGCGAGTCGGGCAGCGACGGGCGGAAGCCCATCCATTGCGTGCCGCCGGTTGTCACAAGGCCCGGCATGTAGCGCGCGGCCTTCTGCAGCATGGCATCGGCCCGCTTGAAGTTCGGCGGCAGGCTGAGCCCGCCGAGTTCGACCGCGCCGCCGATCCGGATGCCGGAGGCAAGCGGGGTGACGACGAAGCCGTGTCCGCCGAAGACGAGCTGGCGCCGCAGGTCGAAGCTGTAGCCGGGAAGAGTGGTGTTGTAGCCGCGCTCGGTCTCGAGCGGGATGTCGTCGCCGATCGGTCTGGTCAGCCGGTGCGACCAGGCGCCGGCGGCCACGACCACCTGCCGGGCGCGCAGCGCCGAGCCGTCGCCGAGCTCGAGGATGACGCCGTCGTCCTGCGGGCGAATCTGGACGATCTCGGCCTGGCGAAAGCTCGCGCCGCGATCCATGGCGGCCCTGCCGATGGCGACGGCGTAGTCATAGGGATCCTGCACCGTCTGCCACTTCGGAATGAAGGTGGCGGCCGTGATCTTGGGCGACAGGCCTGGCTGCAGCTCGGCGAGCTCGGCGCCCCGCACGTGGCGGAACTCGATGCCCTCGGCGGCCTTGGCGGCGTCGTCGCGCGCGGTGTTGCCAAGCTCGGCTTCGCTCTCATAGAGCTCGAGCACGCCGTCGCGGCGAATAAGGTGCTCGAGCCCGGCCGTGGCGATGAGCGCCTCGGCCTCCGCGCGGGCAATGCGCATCATCGCGCTCTGCGCCTTGAGGCTGGCCGCGACACGGTCGGGCCAGCCGGCGCGCCAGAAGCGCATCAGCCACGGTGTGATCTGCGGCAGGTATTCGGGCCGGATGGTCAGCGGTCCGAGCGGATCGCTGAGCCATTTCGGCAATTTGCCCAGGACACCCGACGTCGCCATGGGGATCACATCCGAGAAGGCGAACGCGCCGGCATTGCCGCGGCTCGTCTCCTCGGCAATGCCCCGCCGGTCGATCAGAGCGGCAGTCCGACCCGCCTCCTGGAGCTTGAAGGCGGTGGACAGACCGATAATCCCGGCGCCGATGATGGCGACGTCGATGGTGGCAGTCTCGGCCAAGATCAGGCGGCCTTGGCGAACTTCGGGCGGGTGGCGAGGGCCTGGTTGACGATGTCCTCGATCTTCTGGCGCTCTTCGCCGATCAGCGGCAGGCGCGGCGGGCGGACCCACTCGCTGCCTTCGCCGGCCAACTGGTTGACCAGCTTGATGTACTGCACAAGCTTGATCGCCACGTCGAGATGCAGCATCGGCATGAACCAGCGGTAAAGTTCGAGCGCCTCGGCGGTCCGGCCGGTCGTGGCGAGACGGTACATCTCGACCGACTCGCGCGGGAACGAATTGGTGAGGCCCGACACCCAGCCGACCGCGCCGAACAGCACGTTCTCGAGCATCAGATCGTCGACGCCGCAGACAATCTCGAAGCGGTTGCCGAGCAGGTTGATCATGTCTGTGATGCGGCGGCTGTCGTGGCTCGATTCCTTGACGGCGACGATGTTCTTCTCATCGGCGAGCGCCGCGAAGGACTCGGGCAGCAGGTCGAGCTTATAGGCCGGCCGGTTGTTGTAGATCATGATCGGCAGGTCGGTGTTGCGCGCCAGCGTGCGGAAGTGGTGCTCGCCCTCGCGCGCATCCTGCTGGTAGACCATTGTGGGCAGCGCCATGATGCCGTCGGCACCGGCCGCCTTGAAGCGCTTGGCGGTCGCGATGGCGAGATCGGTGGTGTACTCGGCGACACCGGCGATGATGGGGGCGCGGCCATTGACCGTGGCGACGGCGTTGCGGACGACCGCATCCTTCTCGTCGGCCGAGAGCGAGGAATTCTCGCCCAGCGTGCCCAGCATCACAAAGCCGTTCACGCCGGCGGCGAGGCAGCTCTCGAGATGGCGCGAGGTGGCTTCATGGTCGAGGGCACCGTCCTGGTGCATTTCTGTCATCAGGGCAGGGATTACGCCGTGAAATATCGAAGTCATTTTCGTTAGTCCTGTGGGGGTTGGGAGGAGGGGAGGATCAGGTGCCCAGGTAGGCCTGGACGATCGACGGATCGGACCTGAGTTGCGACGCTTCGCCCTTGAGGCGGATTTCGCCGCTTTCGAGGACGTATCCGAAGTGCGCGAGCTTGAGGGCGAGCCGCGCATTCTGTTCGACGAGAAGAATGGTGGTGCCGGTCTCGTTGAGCCGCTTCACGATCTTCATGGTTTCGAGCACCAGCTTGGGCGCGAGCCCCATCGAGGGCTCGTCGAGCAGCATGATCTTGGGGCCGTGCATCAGCGCGCGGCCGATGGCGAGCATCTGCTGCTCGCCGCCCGACAGCAGCGAGCCGTCGGAATTGGCGCGTGTCTTGAGGATGGGGAACTGCGCGAAGACCTGATCGAGCCGGTCGCGCCGCAGCGTCGCATCCTTGACCGTGAAGGCGCCCAGCTCGAGGTTCTCGCGCACGCTGAGGCCGCGCAGCACGTGCCGGCCTTCGGGGACGTGCACGACGCCGGCGCGGGCGATGATATGGGCGGGCATCGACGTGATGTCCTGCCCTTCGAACAGCACGCGGCCGGTCTTGGCGCGCACGATGCCGGAGATGGTCTTGAGCGTGGTGGTCTTGCCCGCGCCATTGGCGCCGAGCAGCGTCACGATCTGGCCGCGCGCGACTTCGAGATCGATGCCCTTGACCGCATCGATCTTGCCATAGGCGCTGGCGATGCCTTCGAGCTTGAGGATGATGTCAGAGGTCAAGGCTGTCCTCCTCGACGCCGAGATAAGCCTCGATCACCTTGGGGTTGGACTGGATTTCCTTAGGCGTGCCCTCGGCGATCATGACGCCGTGATCGAGCACGCTGATGCGCTCGGAAAGGCGCATGACGAGGCCGGTGTCGTGCTCGATAAGCAGCACGCACACGTCGCGCTCGGTGCGGATGCGCCGGATGAGGTCGATGAGCTCTTCCTTCTCGCCCGAGGTGAGACCGGCCGCCGGCTCGTCGAGCAGCAGGAGGCGCGGCTTGGTCGCGAGCGCCCGCGCGATCTCGACGCGGCGCTGCCAGCCATAGGGCAGGGTCGTCGCCTCGCGGCCCCAGCCTTCGGTGATGCCGACGAAAGTGAGGCATTCCTCGGCGACGCCCCGGATCGCCGCTTCCTCGCGCCGCTGGCGCGGCAGCCGCAGGATGGCGTCGACGACGCCGGCGCTGGTGCGGCCATGCTGGCCGGACATGACGTTTTCAAGCACGCTCATCTCGCGGAAGAGCCGCACATTCTGGAAGGTGCGCGCGATGCCTAGCCTCGTGACCTGATGCGGTTTGAGCTTGACCGTCTCAGTACCGGCGAGACTGATCGAGCCTTGCTGCGGCTTGTAGAAGCCGGTGATGCAGTTGAAGAGCGAGGTCTTGCCCGCGCCGTTCGGCCCGATGAGGCTGACGATCTTGCCCGCCGGGACGCTGAAGTCGACATTGTCGAGCACGCGCGAGCCGGCGAAGCTGAGGCTCACATTCTTGAGGTCGAGGAGGCTCATCGCTTGCTCCTCGCCGGCCAGATGCCGCTCGGACGGAACAACATGATGAGCAGCAGGCCCACCGCAAAGATGAAGTAGCGCAGGTCGCCCACGCCGCGCAGGAACTCGGGCGCGAGGATGACGATGAAGGCGCCGAGGACAACGCCGGGAATCTTGCCGATACCGCCCAGGATCACGACCATGAGGATCTCGACCGACTGGCGGAACGAGAAGCTCTCGGGCGAGATCGCACCGAGATTTGCCGCGAAGAACGCGCCACCGATGGAGCCGTAGATGGCGCCAACCACATAGGCCGCGAGCTTCACCCGGACGCGGTCGATGCCCATCGCCTCGGCGGCATCCTCGTCGTGCCGTACGTAGAGCCAGGCCCGGCCCAGGCGCGAGTTCGCGAGCCGCACCGACACGATGATGCCCAGCACCGCGAGGATGAGGAACACGAAGTAGAAGTCGATGTTGCTCTGCACGTGGTAGCCGAAGATCCACGGCGACTCGATACCCCGAATGCCGCTCGCGCCGCCGGTCTCGCGCAGATTGCGGGCCGTGAGCCGCACGATCTCGCCGAAGCCGAGCGTGACGATCGCGAGATAGTCCGAGCGCAATCGCAGCGTCGGCGTGCCGATGATGATGCCGGCGATGCTCGCAAAGACCACGGCAAGCGGCAGCGCCAGCCAGAAATTGAGCCCGAAATACTGCGTCGTGATGCCCACGGTGTAGGCGCCCACGGCGAAGAAGGCGGCGAAGCCGAGGTCGAGGAGGCCCGCATAACCGACGACGATGTTGAGCCCGAGCGCCAGCACGACATAGAGCAGAGCGTGGGTCACGATGACGGTGATGTAGCCATCGGTGACGAAGGGCAGAGCGACCATCGCGGCCAGCAGCACGGCGGTGACGGTCCATTGTTTCGTGGGCGTGTCGAGGATGGCCGACAGACCACCCCAGGCGCTGGGTCGTTCGGGCAATTGCGCCATCACATGCGCTCCTGCTCTGACTTGCCGAGCAGACCCGTCGGCTTGAACACGAGTATGAGGATCAGCACGGAGAAGGAGAACACGTCCTTCCATTCGCTACCGACCTTGAACGGGATGCCCATGCCCCGCAGATCGAGCTGCGTGGCAAAGCTCTCGAGCAGGCCGAGGATCAGGCCGCCCAGCATGGCGCCGGGGATCGAGCCGATGCCGCCGATCACGGCCGCGGTGAACGCCTTGAGGCCGATGAGGAAGCCCATGAAGTACCAGAGCGACCCATAGAACGCGCCGGCCATGGTGCCAGCTGCGGCGGCTAGCGCGGAGCCGAGGAAGAAGGTGACGGCGATGACGGCATTGACGTTGATGCCCATCAGCCGGCTCATGTCCTTGTCGACGGCGACGGCACGCATGGCGCGGCCATATTGCGTGCGCGACACAAACATCTCGAGCGCCAGCATCAGCAGTGCCGCGACGCTGACGAGGATCATCTGGTTGTAGCTGATGAACAGCTTACCCAGATTGATGCCGCCGAAGCCGAGCGCCGAGCCGAACGGCACGTACTGGCCTTTGGTGAGCGCGAGCATGCCGTTCTGCAGCACCAGGGAAACGGCAAGGGCCGTGATGAGGATGGAGAGCCGCGGCGCCGAGAGCATGGGGGCATAAGCCACCCGCTCGATCACGACGCCGAGAAAGCCGATGGCGATCATGGCGAACACCATCGAGACGGCGACGCCGAACCAGCCGGCGCCGATGAAGGGCGCGAGGAAGGAGAGCACCAGGAAGCCGGCAAAGCCGCCTACCATATAGAGCTCGCCATGCGCGAAATTGAGCAGCTTCACCACGCCGAACACCATGGTGTAGCCAAGTGCCACCAGCGCGTAGAACGAGCCCAGTACGATGCCGTTCAATAGCTGGTTCGTGAAGATGTCGAAAATGGTCACAGGCCGCCTCGCCCTTCAGCCTCAGTGGGATGTGGACCGGCGCTGGAACGCCGGTCCACGGTTTGTCGTGCCGATCAGAACTGCGCCAGCGTCCAGGCGCCGCCCTTGCCCTCGAGCACCACGAAGTTAGAGCGGGCGAGAGTCTTTTCCGGCGTGAACGAGATCGGGCCCGAGATGGTCTCGGTGAAGTTGGCGCCCTGCAGCGTCTCGATCACCTTGGCCGCGTCGGTGGTGCCGGCGGTGTTGATGCCCCAGGCGAGGAGCTTCATGGCGTCGTAGCTGAGCGTCGAGTAGGGGCCCGGCGCAGCGCCGAACTGGGCCTGGTAGGCTTCGGCAAAGGCCTTGGCTTCCGGCAGGAACTCGGCGGTCGGGTTGGAGAAGGCGATGACGCCTTCGGCCGCGGGACCGGCGATCTTGAACAGTTCCGGCGAGTTGGAGCCGTCGCCCACCGCGATCAGCCCGGCATAGCCGCGCTCACGCAACTGGCGGATGAGCAGGCCGCCATCGGCGTAGTAGGCCGTCCAGAACACCGCATCGGGATTGGCCGAGGTGATCGAGGTCACGACGGCCGAGTAATCCTGCTCGCCCTTGTTGGTGACTTCGAAGTTGGTGACGGTGTTGCCCGCCGCTTCCCATTCCTTCTTGGAGAGGTCGGCGAGATCCTGCGAATAGGCGTCGCCCTGGTTGATGATCGCGATGGACTTCACGCCCTTGGCGTTGAAGTACTCGATCGCCTTCTTCACCTGGTCGTTGCCGGTGGAGTTGATCATGAAGGCGTTGCCCGGATTCTCCGGGATCAGCTTGGTCGAGTTGGCCGCTGGAATGATCAGCGGGATGTTGGCATCGCCATAGATCTTGAGGGTCGGGATGGTCGCGCCCGAGCAGTAGCCGCCCACGACACCGACGACACCCGAGGCCGCGAGCTTGCTGGCCGCGTTCACCGCGAGCTGCGCGTCGCAGCCATCGTCGCCGATGGTGGAGGTGAGCTGTTTGCCCAGCACGCCGCCGGCCGCGTTGATCTCGCCGATCGCAAGGTTCACCGCATTGGCCATGTCCTGGCCATAGGTTGCTTCCGAGCCGGTGGTGGGGACCATGATGCCGATGGTCAGCGTATCCTGCGCGATGGCCGGAGCGCCGAGCGCAAGGGCCAGCGCGAGGCCCGCGGCAGTCTTCAAGACAGTACGCATAGTGTTCTTCTCCCTGTTTCAGAGGCATGCCGGCAAAAGCCTTGCATGCATCTTGTCGACAGCATGCCGCCGCGTTAACCTCCCGTCAATCCCCAACGTGGGAAGCGGAAGTTGCGATGGCTAACACCCCAGAACCAAAGGCGTTTTCCGATCTCCCGGTGCCGCGCGTGCGAGGCTCGGGGGTGCAGACGGTCTATGATGCGCTCAAACAGTCCATTGTGGAACTCACTCTGGAGCCCGGCGCGCCGCTCGACGAGGTGACGCTGGCTGAGCGTTTCGACATGTCGCGCACTCCCGTGCGCGAGGCGCTGGTGCGGCTCGCCGCCGAGGGGCTGGTGACGCAGCTTCCCAACCGCAACACCATCGTGGCGCCGATCGATTTCGGCCAGTTGCCGGTGTATTTCGAGGCGCTGACGCTGATGTATCGCGTGACGACGCGGCTCGCGGCGAACGGCCGGACGGAGCGGCACCTCGCGGCGATGCGGCGCTACCAGGCGCTCTACGCGGAGGCCGTGCGGGCCGACGATGTGCCGGGCATGATCGGCCACAACCGCGACTTCCACGTGGCCATCGCTGAGGCGGGCGGCAACCCGTACTTCACCGGGCTGTTCACGCGGCTCCTCGACGAAGGGCGCCGGATCCTGCGGCTCTACTACTACAAGAGCTTCAACGACCACCTGCCGCGGAAATATGTGAAGGAGCACGACGCCCTGGTCGATGCGATCGAGGCGCGGGACGCGGAGCTCTGCGAGAAGCTGGCCGCGGCGCATGCGGGCCAGATCGTCAAGCAGATCCAGAGCTACATCGCCAAGGACCGCACGAGGGAAATGGCGCTCTAGCGAGGGCGATACCGGACCACGGCGGCCGTTGCGACGCTAGTTCCGCTCGATCTGCCGGCGCAGCGTGCTGGGCGGGAATCCCACGCGGTCGCGGAAGAAACGAGTGAAGCTCGACTGAGCGGAAAAGCCCAGATGCGAGGCGATTTCGTCCAGCGGGCGATCGGAGTCCGACATCAGGGAATAGGCCTGCTCGAGCACGAGCCCATCGACGAACATGTTGGGCGCGACGCCGACGGAGGAGCGGAACTGCTCGTAAAAGCGCGAGCGCGAAAGCCCGACATCGCGCGCCACGTCGCGATAGTCGATGTGAAGATGCGGGTGCTCGCGCAATTTCCTCAGCGCATGGCGGATGCGGTAGTCGGCGAGGCCGGTCCGCCGATCGACGACGTGGTCCGCGGCGGCATCGGCCGCGAGCGCGCCGATCATCTCCTCGAACGTTTCGTCATCGACGGCCTCGCCCGACAGCGCGGCGGCGATGCGGCGGGCCCGCTCCAGCATGGCCGGTGTCACCGCGCCAGCCAGCGCGTCGAAGCCCACCGCATAGACACCCAGCCGCGCCGCAATCCACTCGGCATCGAGGTAGAGTACCAGCATCAGCGTCGGCCCGGCCGGCTGCTCGCCGACATCGGCGTGCTTCTGCCAGGGATTGATCAGCATGCACTGCGTGTCGGTGACATCGGCCGTGGTGCCTTCCACGAGGACACGCCGGTCGCCGCCGCCCAGCTTGAACAGCATATGCACGTGCGGATGCGCATGCTCGGCCACCGGCTCGGTGATCTCGAAATAGGTGGCCCGGCCGAATGCGCCGGTCCGCGCCCCCAACACTCCCGCCATTTGTTCCTCCCGCTGACCGCGGCGTTGCCCGAGGCTAGGGCAATTCACCGGTTGGTTACAAGTGCGCCGTCAGGCGGCCTTGTGTGCGTCGGCGATCCGCTCGGCCAGCATGATGGTGGGCGTGTTGGTATTGGCGCGCGGGATCGCAGGCATCAGCGAGGCATCGCAGACATAGAGGTTGTCGAGCCCGTGCACCTTGCCCATGGCATCGGTGACCGCGGCCGGGTCGTCGGCCGCGCCCATGCGCAGCGTTCCCGAAGCGTGCCAGACACCGCCGACGCCGGCCTTGAGGAAATCGCTCAACGCCGTGTCGTCGCGCATGAAAGTGTCGATGTCGAGCCCGAGGGTGACGACCGAATTGATGAGCCAGTTCCGGGCCGGACCGGCCCAGTCGAGCATGCCCGAAAAGGCGCCGCGCTGGATGGTGTTCCACAGTCCCGGCGCCGCTACGGCCGCGACGCGCGCTGAATAGGTGGTGGGGAAGGCGGGGCCGGCCTTCGCCAACATGGATGGATGCAGCAAGGCTTTCGCGCCGACGCGGAAGCCGTACATCAGGCGGGTGAGGTCGCGGTCGTCCGCCAGTAGGTTGAAATCGACCAGCGGCTCGACGCGCGGATCGGCGCTGGCGATAGCCATCTGGCCACGCGAGAACGGCTTGTTGAGCCAGATGAACAGCGTGCCGACGCGCTGGCCGATGGAGTGCCAGCCTGAGCGGCCGATGAAGGCCGCGTGCATGTCGCCGGCAGGTGCGTTGGGCAGGTCGGATGTGAACCGCAGGATGGCGTGATCGTGGTGCTCGTCGAGGTCGGTCATTCGCATGGCAGGCGGGAGGTAGGTGCTGACCGCCGTCGAGGAATGCTCCATCAGGTTCTGGCCCACCGCCGCCCTGTCGAGCACGACGGGGATGCCGAGCTCGCCCAGCGCTGCACCGGCGCCGACGCCGCTCCGCATCAGCAGGGCCGGCGAATGGATCGCGCCCGAGGAGACGATGATGCGATCGGCAGCGATGGTGCGGGAGGGGCCGCCCTCATAGGGCGCGATGATGGCACCCGTCGCCTTACGGCCCTCGAAAACCAGCTTTTCGGCCAGGTGTTCCGTGATGATCTCGAGGTTGGGGCGGCGGCGCACGTCGGGCGTGAGGTAGCCGACGGCGGTGGGGACGCGCTCGCCCGTGTCGCTGACCGCGGCAGCCCCAACGAAGACGCCATCCTCCCACTTGCCGTTCTGGTCCGGGAGATGCGGGTAGCCTTGCGCCTTGAGCGAGGCGATGACGCCTTTGGCGAGCGGCGACATGCGGGCGTCGCTGATGCGGCGGATCGGGATGGGACCATCCTTGCCGTGGTAGGGGCCATCGAAATCGACGTCGCGCTCGAGCTTGCGGAAGTAGGGCAGCGCGGCGTCCCACGACCACCCGGCGGCACCGAGGCGGCCCCATTCGTCGTAGTCGTCCGGCGCGCCGCGATTGGCGACCATGGCGTTGACCGACGAGCCGCCGCCGAGCAGGCGGCCCTGCTCATAGCGGCGCGGCGCGCGCGATGCGCCGCCGGCGGCGCCCAGATAGGCCTTGAGATCAGGCCAGATATTGTTGTCGTCGATATAGGCGCGGCCGGGATAGCGCGTGCGCACATGCGGGGCCATGGAGGCTTCGGTGAGATCGCGCCCGGCCTCGACCAGCGTCACGCGATTGCTCTCGACCTCGCTCAGTCGCGCTGCCAATACGCAGCCCGCCGAGCCGCCCCCGATGATCAGAAAATGCACGCCGGATCCTCCTGTTGCGCCAATCATGCCACAGGCACGCCGACGCACGGACGCGAGCCGCTTAACCGGGGGTCCGATTATGTGCCCGGCGGGCTTTATGTGGCCCGATGCGGGTCGCAGATTCCGTGGCGAACAGGAGCGGCCCCATGAAGTTCATCAGCACCAATCCGGCAACCGGCGTGCAGATCGCAGACTATCCCGAGCACAGCGCGGCCGAGGTCGACGCGATCGTTGCGACCGCCCATGCCGCGCACCGATCATGGTCGGCGCTGCCGGTGAGCAAGCGGGCCGAAATGCTGGCGCGGCTCGCGCAACTGCTTGAGGAGCGCGCCGACGACTATGCGGCGCTGATCGTGAGCGAGATGGGCAAGCCTTTCGCCGAGGCGCGCGGCGAAGTTGTGAAGGCCGCAGGCGGCGCCAGGCACTTCGCCGAGAACGCCGAGACGTATCTCGGCGACGAGCCGATCCCCGGCACGCCCGGCGTGATTCACTACGAGTCGCTCGGAGTGATCCTTGGCATCATGCCGTGGAACCTGCCGTTCTGGCAGGTGCTGCGCTTCTTCATTCCCACGGCGCTGGCAGGCAATGTGGTGATCGTCAAGCACGCCGAGACCGTGCAGGGCAGCGCCCGCGCCATCGAGCAGGTCATCCGCGATGCGGGCGCGCCGGCGGGGGTCTACACCAATCTGGCGATCGACAGGGACAAGGTCGCGGCCCTGATTGCAGACAGGCGCATCGCGGCGGTGACGGCGACGGGCAGCGAGCGGGCCGGGCGGTCGATCGCTGAGGCGGCGGGCAGGAGCGGCAAGAAGGTCGTTCTGGAGCTTGGCGGCTCCGACCCGTTCGTGGTGTTCGAGGACGCCGATTTCGACAAGGCGGTGGCCCTCGGGATCACCTCGCGCTTTTCCAACAACGCGCAGAGCTGCATCGCCGCCAAGCGCTTCATCGTCGAGCGGTCGATCTACGACAGGTACGTGACGGCTTATGCCAAAGCGGCCGATGCCATCGCCATCGGTAACCCGATGGAGGCGAGCACCAGGCTCGGACCGCTGGCCAAGCTCGATATCCTTGACAATACCAAGCGCCAGGTCGCCGATGCGGTGAAGGCAGGTGGCAAGGTGGTGACCGGGGGAGCGGCGGTGGAGGGGCAGGGTTACTTCTACAGGCCGACCGTGATCACCGGACTCGATCCCAAGGCGCCCATCGCGTTCGAGGAGTTCTTCGGCCCCGTGGCGCTGATGTTCCCCTTCGACACCGAGGAGGAAGCGATCGCGCTCGCCAACGCCACCAACTATGGTCTCGGCGGCGCCGTGTGGTCGCAGGACAAGGCGAAGGCGGCGCGCGTCGCGGGCCGGCTCGAAGCGGGGGCAGTGTTTGTCAACGACTTCGTGCGGTCGGACGCCCGGGCACCCTTCGGCGGTACCAAGGGCTCGGGCTTTGGCCGCGAACTGGGCGGGCTCGGCGCGCGCGAGCTGACCAATGCCAAGGTAATATGGACGGCGGCCTGACGGGGCCGCTAAGGTCCGGTCCATGGGCAAGACTATCCTTATCACCGGCGCCGCCGGCAATATCGGCGTCAAGATCACCGCGCATCTGCGGCAGACGAGCGACCATAAGCTCCGGCTGCTCGACCGGCGCGCTTCTGGCGATATCGTCGCCGCCGATCTGGGGAGCTGGGATCCGGAATGGGCCCGGCATTTCGACGGCGTCGACATCGTCTTCCACTTCGCCGGCAACCCGAACGGCAACGCCAACTGGGCGAGCGCCAAGCGCGACAATATCGGTGGCACGCTGCGCGTGCTGCGGGCCGCGCGCGAGAAGAACGTTCGCCGTGTGATCTTCGCCAGCACCAACCAGACGATGCTGGGCTACCGCTTCGCCACGGGGCCGGTGACCGTCGACATGCCGCCGGCGCCACTCAGCCCCTATGGCATCTCCAAGCTCGCGGGCGAGGAAGCCGGCCGCGCCTTTACCGAGGAGACTGGCGGCGATTTCCTGGCGCTGCGCATCGGCTACTTCCAGCCTGGCGAGAACCGGCCGGGTGCGCACATGGAGATCGGCGAATGGGGCCAGTCCATGTGGCTCTCCAATCGCGACATGAACCAGGCCGTCGACAAGGCCATCGCCGCGCCGCCTTTCGGTTTCGCCGTGGTCAATCTTGTGTCGAACAATGCCGGCATGCGCTGGGATATCGAACACACGCGCGAGGTGATCGGCTACGTGCCGCTGGATGCCGCCACGCCCGTTATCGCGGACAAGCAGCGCGAGGACGACCGGATCGCCCGCGCCAGGACGATTGCCCCTGGCGACTGGTTCGACGAGCGCTTCTTCTCGGTCGCCCCCTGAGCCTTCCGGCGGAGGAATCGTCACACCCGTGGCAGCCTCGATAGGGCGGTGAATCCGCCTTTGGTCAGATTGACCAGTTGGTCAAAAAACGGCAGTGTCGCGCGCATGAAAGTCCTCATTCTGGGTGCCGGCGTCATCGGCACGACCTCGGCTTACTACCTCGCCAAGGCCGGCCATGAGGTGACCGTCATCGACCGCCAGCCGGGCCCGGCGCTCGAGACCAGCTTCGGCAATGCGGGCGAGCTGAGCTATGGCTACGCTTCGCCCTGGGCCGGTCCGGGGATACCGCTCAAGGCCATCAAATGGCTGACGATGGTGGACGGGCCGCTGGTCATCCGCCCGATGCTCGATCCGCGCATGTGGATCTGGGGCTTGCGCCTCCTCGCCAATTGTACCGAGCGCGCCTATGCGGTGAACAAGTCGCGCATGGTACGGCTCGCCGAGTACTCCAACGAGCGCATGGTGGAGCTGCGCGGGCTCAACGGCCTCCACTTCGACGGCCGCGAGCGCGGCACGCTGCAGCTCTTCCGCACGCAGAAACAGCTCGACCATATCCATGGCGACGTCGAGGTGCTGAAGCAGTACGGCGTGCGCTACGAGGTGCTCGACCCCAAGCAGTGCGTTGCCGCCGAACCGGGTCTCGCGACGGCGACGGTACCGTTCGTGGGCGCGCTGCGGCTGCCCGACGACGACACCGGCGACTGCAAGATGTTCACCGAGGGCATGGCGAAGCTCGCAGCCGACGCCGGAGTGACGTTCCAGTTCGGCGTCAAGATCGACGGCATCGAAGCTGATGCCGAGCGCGTGACGGGCGTTGCCACGAGCATCGGCCGCCTGACCGCGGACTCCTATGTGGGGGCGATGGGCAGCTACACGCCGCTGCTAGTGGCGCCGCTCGGCATCAGGCTGCCGGTCTATCCCATCAAGGGCTATTCGCTGACCGTGCCGATCACCGACGAAGCGGTGGCGCCGGTGTCGACCGTGATGGACGAGACCTACAAGGTCGCAACGACCCGCTTCGAGAACCGCATCCGCATCGGTGGCACGGCCGAGATCGCGGGCTGGGACATGACGCTCCGGCCGCACCGCCGCGGTCCGCTCGAGCGCTCGCTGCGCGATTTGTTCCCCAAGGCCGGCGACCTGTCGCAGGCGAGCTTCTGGTGCGGCCTGCGGCCGATGACGCCCGACGGCACGCCGGTGATCGGCCGGGCCAAGTACAGCAATTTCTACCTCAGCACCGGCCACGGTACGCTCGGATGGACAATGGCGGCCGGCTCCGGCCGCGTGCTGTCCGACCTCATCTCCGGCAGCAAGCCCGACATCGATGCCTCCGACCTCGATCTCAGCCGATACGCGGCCTGAGCGCTTCCGCACCGCGCTGAATGGCACCAGTCCGTGCCATCCGCGTGACCCCATGCGTGGTCTTGGCCCAGCTCGTCGGCGCCACGATCAGCTCGCGCGCCGCGAGCAGCGCCGCAATCGAGTGAAGCACCCAGTAGAGCGGCACGAGGAGCTGGATCGCCATCAGCCGCCGGTCGCGCAGATGGATGAGTCCGCTCAGCACCACGGCGAAGGCGCCGCCATAGCCTGCGGTGAGGATGCAGAGCGCGAGCCAGTCCCACACATCCTGGGGCAGGAGCCCGGCGACGCCGTCGAGCATCAGCCGCGCCAGCAGCGTGCCGAGGAACAGGGTATGCAGCAGCGATGACATGATCATGCCGCCGACGAGGATATGGAAGCCGAGGAACGCCTTCCAGCCTAGATCGCCGAGCAACCGTCGCGGCGTGCGCGCGTGGACGAGGTAGGTCTGCATCCAGCCCTTCATCCAGCGCGTGCGCTGCGCCATCCATGCCCCGAGGGTGAGCGGCGCTTCCTCATGCGTGCGGCTGGTGAAGGTCTCGGCGCGATAGCCTCGACGGGCGAGGCGGACACCAAGATCGGCATCCTCGGTGACGTTGAACGCGTCCCAGCCGCCCAGCTTACGCAGCACAGACGTGCGGAAGTGATTGCTCGTTCCGCCCAGCGGCACCGGCAGGTCCCAGCGCGCGAGCGCCGGCAACAGCCGGCCGAAGAGACCCGCATATTCGCCGGCGAACAGCGCCGTCAGCACATTCTCATGCGCGTTCTCGGGCACCAGCTCGGCCTGCAGGCAGGCCAGCGTTGCATCGGCGCGGAAGCGCTCCGCCGCACGGCGCAACTGGTCGGGCTCCGGCACATCCTCGGCATCGTAGACCACCACGAACTCGCCGCGCACCAGCGGCAGCGCGTAATCGATGGCCTTGGGTTTTGTGTGCGGCGCGCCCTGCGGCACCACCACCATGCGGAAATGCGGGTCGCCGAGCACCTGCTCGACCGCCGCGACCGTTTCCGGACTCTTGGCCTCCACCACGAACTTGATGTCGAGCCGGTGCGGCGGATAGTCGATGGCGGACATGGCGCGCCGCAGCATCGGCACCATCTGCGCTTCGTCGCGCAGCGGGATAAGCACCGTATAGAGCGGGAGCTCAACGTCGGTCAGCGGACGCACGGGCTGTGCCGCGGGACCGGGCAGGGCGGCGAGCACGCGTAGCACGCCGGGCGCCATCAGCAGCAGCGCGACGACAGGAATAAGGAAAGGCCGCGCGACGACGCCCGACAGCATGACCAGGAGGATGGTGAGCGCCAGCAGCACCGCAAAGCCGATCCGCGTCGGCCGCCCGAGTTGGCCGGCCGACGCGCCCTTCCAGCGGACGGTGGTTTCGGTCCGCGCATAATCCATGAGCTGGGCGCTCGCGGCGCGGGCGATGGCGGTCTCGATCGCCTCTGGCGTAGCGAAGCGGATGCGGCGGTGGAGGTCGTGCCGCCACGACGCCCTGAGGCGCCTGACGCTGTCGAACGTGGGCGCGATGAAGGCGAGATCCTCGCCCAGCGCGTGCTGCCTGAGGCTCCGCACACCGCGCAGGTGCTCGAGCCGGGCGACGCTGGCGCACGGCAGCGCGGGGTGCGCCGGCAAATGCTCGGCGAAGCGGTAGCCGGCCCAGATGGCGGCGCGGCACCAGACCAGCGAATTGCCAAGCCCGAACTGGTGGGCGGCATAGTCGAGCGGGTCCATCCGCCGCTGTCGGGCTTCGTCGAGGTGACGGCGTGCAACCTCGTCGCTGGCGCACGCATCGGCCAGAACAGCGCGAAGTAAAGCGATGGCATCTACTGCTTCAAACATTGGTCGCTGCCCCCAAGGCGCGCCCAGTCAAGAAATAGCTTTAGGTAAATATGCGTAAATACATGACTGTTTCTGTGCGAAACGCAAGTGCCGTGAGTGCGGTGGCGGAGAGTGCGCGACCTCGCCTTGCACGGGAATCTGGGCCATAAGCGAGGCGGATCAGTTGCGGACCCCGATGCGCGCTTTCTTCGTTCTGCTCTTTGCTGCCCTGGGCACGCTCGCGGCCCACGCGCAGGCGCTGCCCTATCACGCCGATCCGAGCGCCCGCGATCTGGTGCCCAACCTCGCGGCGGTGCCCAATATCCGCTTCCTGACCACGGCCGACTTCCCGCCCTTCAATTACCGCGACCGCTCGGGCGAGCTCGTCGGGTTCAATGTGGACCTGTCGCGCGCCATCTGCGCGGATCTGGGGATTACCTGCACCATCCAGGCATGGCCGTGGGAACAGGCCGGGCGCGCGCTGGAGGACGGGCAGGGCGACGCGCTGATTGCTGGCCTCGCAATGAGCACGGAAAACGGCGCGCTGTTCGACTTCTCGCACATCTATCTGATGCTGCCTGGCCGCTTCGTGCTGGCCAAGGGTGGCGACGCCGGTTTCGATCCCGCGGCGCTGGCGGGCAAGAGCGTCGCCGTGCGCAAGGGCTCGGCGCATGCGACGTTCGTGACGCGCTATCTGCCGGGAGCAAAGCTCAGCGAGTTCGACAGCGAGATCGCCGCGCTCGAGGCCGTGCGCGACAAGCAGGCGGACGCCTTCTTCGGTGACGCGATGCGCGCCAGCTTCTGGCTCAACGCCAACCCCGACTGCTGCGCCTTTGCCGGCGAGCCTTACTTCCGTCCCGACCTGTTCGGCGACGGCCTCGCCATCGCGGTCGGCGCCGGCCACGATACGGTGCGTCTCGCCATCGACTACGCGCTGGCGCGGCTCAAGCGCTCAGGCACGCTCGACGAGCTCTACCTGCGCTGGTTCCCGGTGGGGTTCTACTAGGGCTACTCGACCTTGCGCAGGCGGGCGCGGGCCGACGACTCGATGGCGGCCGAGACGAGGCCGTCCAGCACCAGATGGTCGCGGATGAGTTCGAGGTAGCGCAGCTCTTCCTGTTCGAGCTTGAGATCGACGGACGCGACTTCGACCGCGAGGGCGTAGGCCGTGTCGTGGAGGCGCGCGGGGAGGCTGTCGAGGATCATCTGCATCGCCCGCTCGAGGTTGGACGAGTCCTTGATCAGGTCGATCGCCTGGGCGGCGACATGGCCGAGGTCGGAATGGTCGAAGGTCTCGAACACCGGCGAGCGGTTGACCAGCCGGCTGATGATCTCGAGCTCGCGGTCGCTGACCTTGGAGTCGGCGCTGGCGGCGATCACCATGATGTGGATCAGGGCTTCGTGGGCGGTGAGGGCGGCCATTGCTCGGGGTCCTTGTCGGGCTGGAAGTGCCGCATACCTAGGAAGAGGCGGCGGGCTTGTCCATACGTCCGGGCATTGACTTTGCCCCTTGGGATGCCGAAAACGCGCCTCTCCCAACCCGCAAGGCCGACATCCCGTGACTGCCGCTCCGCTTCCGCCGCTCGATCCCGCTTTCTTCGATGCCGCCCAGACCGCCAAGGCCTGGCCGTTCGAGGAAGCGCGCAAAATCGTCCGGCGGCTCGAAAAGACCGGCAAGACGGAAGCGTTGTTCGAGACCGGCTATGGCCCTTCGGGCCTGCCGCATATCGGCACTTTCGGCGAAGTGGCGCGCACCACCATGGTGCGGACGGCCTTCCGCCTGCTGACGCGCGACCAGGTGCCGACGCGGCTCCTCTGTTTCTCGGACGACATGGACGGGATGCGCAAGATCCCCGACAACGTGCCGGACCGCAGCTTCCTCGAGCCGCATCTTCACAAGCCGCTGACCGCGGTGCCGAACCCGTTCGGCGGCGACTATGAGAGCTTCGGGCATCACAACAATGCGATGCTCCGCCGCTTCCTCGATACGTTCGGCTTCAACTACGAGTTCGCTAGCGCCACCGAGTACTACAAGTCGGGCAAGTTCGACGCCGCGCTGATCCGTGCCGCCGAGAAGTACGACCAGATCATGGGCGTGATGCTGCCCACGCTCGGCGCCGAGCGGCAGGCGACCTATTCGCCGTTCCTGCCGATCTCGCCCAAGAGCGGCCGCGTGCTCTATGTGCCGATGAAGAACGTCGATCCAAAGGCCGGCACGATCACCTTCGACGACGAGGACGGAACCGAGACGACGCTGCCGGTGACCGGCGGCCACTGCAAGCTGCAGTGGAAGCCCGATTTCGGCATGCGCTGGTATGCGCTGGGCGTCGATTTCGAGATGTTCGGCAAGGACCACCAGACCAACCAGCACGTCTACGATGCGATCTGCGCAATCCTCGGCGGCAACCCGCCCGAGCACTATGTGTACGAGCTGTTCCTTGACGAGATCGGACAGAAGATCTCGAAATCGAAGGGCAATGGGCTCACCATCGACGAATGGCTGACCTACGCTTCGCCCGAAAGCCTTGCTCTCTACATGTTCCAGAAGCCGCGCGTCGCCAAGCGCCTCTACTTCGACGTCATCCCGCGCGCCGTCGACGACTACTATGCGCATGTCGCCGCCTATAGCGGCCAGGATGCGGGCGCTGCGCTCGAGAATCCGGCATTCCACATCCATTTGAGCAAGGTGCCAGTGCTCGACATGCCGGTGACGTTCGGCCTGCTGCTGAACCTCGCCTCGGCCGCGAACGCGCACGAAAAGTCGATCCTGTGGAACTACATTTCACGCCGGCTGCCCGGCGAGACGCCGGCGACAAATCCCGAGCTGGACCGGCTCGCGGGCTATGCGGTGCGCTACTTCAACGACGAGGTGAAGTCTAAGAAGGTGTTCCGCGCGCCCACCGACAAGGAGCGCGCAGCGCTGCAGGACCTGCACGACCAACTGGCCGGCAAGGAAGCGCTCGACGCCAAGGAACTGCAGGACATCGTCTACGCCGTGGGCAATGCGCACAGCTTCGATCCCTTGCGCGACTGGTTCGGTGCGATCTATGGCGTGTTGCTGGGCGCCGACCAGGGCCCGCGCTTCGGCTCGTTCATCGCGCTCTATGGCGTGAACGAGACGCGCAAGCTGATCGAGGACGCGCTGGCGGGCAAGCTGGTGAAGGCGGCCTAGGCGCAGGGTGGGCCCTGCTCACGGCGCTTTCAGAAACTCCACTGTGCGCTCGAATGCCAGCGTCGCGGCGCCGCGATTGTATTCCGGGCGGTCCGCTTCGGCGAACCAGTGCGTGGTGCCGGCATAGCTATGCGCCATCGTGCCCAGATTGGCTGTGAGGGCGTCCATGTCCGCCTGGCTCTCATAGGGGTCGTCGGCGGCGAGATGGGCCTGGATCGGCACATGCTGGTCGGGCAACGGATGCGTCGCGTAGTAGACGACGAGGCGGGCGATACGGTTGTCGCCGCGCTCGATCGCTTCGAGCAGGTGGAAGCCGCCGAACGAGAAGCCGACCGCGCAGAGGCCGTTGCCGGTGACCGCACGATGCTCCCCGAGCGCATCGAGCGCGGCGTCGAGCCGTGGCGTGGCGCTCTCCCAATGCTTTCGGATCTGCGTCTCGGCGGTCTCGATGCTCGTGGTGAGATCGCCCTCGAACAGATCGGGCAGGGCGACGACGAAGCCCCGCTCGGCGAGCGCCGCGCCATAGTCGCGGATGGTGCGGTTGAGCCCCCACCAGGGATGGGCAACGAGGACGCCGGGTCCGGTGCCCGAGGGCGGCAGAAGGATATCGGTCATTGGCTTGCCCAGATGATGCGTGCGATCCACTCCACGTCCTTCATGTCGAACAGCCGCGGTGGATGCAGCGGGTTGAGGGAATGAAGCTCGATGACATTGGCAGTCTGTCGCGCCAGAACTTTGGCCATCACTTCGCCGTCCCGGGTCTTGACCACGACGCGGTCACCGCGGCGGACCTGCTCGGTGATCGAGACGACGACCCGGTCGCCGTCGCGATAGAGCGGCAGCATCGAATCGCCGGTTACTTCCAGCGCGTAGATGCCCGGATCGCCCGGCGAAGGCAGGTGAACTTCATCCCAGCCGTCCCCGGTCGGAAAGCCGGCGGGATCGAAGAAGCCCCCGGCACCTGCCTGAGCGAGGCCGAGTAGCGGCAGCGCCGGGGCCGGACGCGAACTCGCCTGGATGAAGGCGCCGCCCATGGCGATGAAATCGTTGAAGGACTCCCCGGTCGCCTCGAGGATCTTGGCGAGGCTTTCGGTGGACGGCCAGCGTCCGCGTCCGTCCTTGCTGATGCGCTTGGACGGATTGAGGGCCGTGGGATCGAGCCCGGCAACCTTGGCCAGCCCCGACGGCGAGAGGCCGTGGCGACGGGCGGCGGCATCGATGGCGTCCCAAATCGCGCTGTGCGACAGCATCGGCAGTCCTGGATAGAGGAAATCTATCCCATTGTGGACAGAAGTCCTATGTAGTAGCCCCTGCTGGCCGGGGTGTAAACCCCTTGCGCCCGGCCGGTTGGCAGGCCACTAGACCGGCCATGGTCACCCCGATGCGCAATCCCGAATTCATCTACAAGATCGCCTCGCCTGAGGCTTATGGGGTGCTGGCCAGGACCGGCGTGTTTCCGGGGATGCCGGTCGATCTTGCCGACGGCTATGTGCACTTCTCGACCGCCGCACAGCTTGCCGAAACGCTGCGGCTGCACTTTTCCGGACAGGGCGATGTCGTTGTCTTTTCGGTGCGCAGCTCCGACCTCGGCATGGCCCTGCGCTGGGAACCGTCGCGCGGCGGACAGCTCTTCCCGCATCTTTACGGCGAACTGCATATCGGCGCGGTCGACCGGCAGGCGACGGTGTCGGTGGCGGCCGATGGCAGCGTCGCGCTGCCGGAGTGGGTCGTATGATCCTCTCGGGCTTTTCGCCGCTGCTGCGCGTGCCGCTGCTCGCCGGGCTGACCCGCGACAGCCTGTTGAAGATGGATCCGGAGACGGCGCATGGCGCAACGATCACCGCGCTCCGCCTCGGGCTCGCGCCGCAGCAGGACGGACCCGATTCGGCCGAACTCAAGACCTCGATCGCCGGCCTCGAGCTGAGCAACCCGGTCGGCATGGCCGCCGGCTTCGACAAGAATGGCGAGGTGCCGCGTCCGCTCGCCCTGATGGGCTTCGGCATGGTGGAAATCGGCACCGTCACGCCGCGTCCGCAGACAGGCAATCCGAAGCCGCGCTTGTTTCGCGTCGGCGCGGCCGAGGGCGTGATCAACCGCATGGGCTTCAACAATGACGGGCATGACGAGGTCTATCGCCGCCTCCACGGCGTGCGTGTTCCCGCCGCGCTCGGCGTCAATATCGGCGCCAACAAGGACACCGCCGATTTCACCACCGACTATGCCAAGGGCGTCGCGCGGTTTGCCCGCGTGGCGGACTACCTGACGGTCAACATCTCGTCGCCCAACACACCGGGCCTGCGCGATTTGCAGCATGAGGATGCGTTGAAGCGCCTACTTCACGCCGTGCTCACGGTGCGCGGCAAGTCGCCGGTGCGCGTGCCGGTGTTCCTCAAGATCGCGCCCGATCTCGATCAGGCGGCGCTCGACTCGATCGCCCGCGTCATCGCCGACACCGATCTCGACGGCCTCATCGTTTCCAATACCACTATCTCGCGCGATCCCGTCGCCGGACTGGAGAATGCCGAAGAGAAGGGCGGGCTGAGCGGCAAGCCGCTGTTCGATCTCGCCACGATCCGCCTCGCGCAGATGCGCCAGCGCACGAGCCTGCCCATCATCGGCGTCGGCGGCATCCACTCGCCGCAGACCGCGCTGCAGAAGTTCGAAGCCGGCGCCAACGCCATCCAGCTCTATTCGGCGCTGGTGTTCGGCGGCCTCGATCTGCTCGACCGCATCAAGCGGGGACTGTCGGCCGCGGTGCGGTCCGCCGGCAAGCGCAACATCAGCGAGCTGGTGGGCTCGAAGACCGCCGAGTGGGCGTCACGCAAATAGGCCGGCACGCTTCCGGTTGAGCGCGACCCAGTAATAGACGGCGCGCGCCGCGTACCACAGGTGCAGCGACAGCCACAGCCCCAGATTGCCCAGCAGCGGCTGTAGCAGCACGGCGGCGGCGAGGAAGACGGCGAGCGACAGCACCATGCCGTTGCGCATCGTCACATTCTGCGTGAGGCCGATCAGGATGCCGTCGAACACGAAGGCGGGCATGAAGGTGAGCGTGGTGAGCGCGGCGATCCACACATAGTCATGCGCCATGGCGCGCACGGCTTCGTTGGTGGTCATCAGCCCCACGATTGTGTCGCCACCCAGATACCACAGCAGGCCAAGGCCCACCGACAGGATCAGCCCCCATACGAAGCTCAGCCGATAGGCGCTGTCGAAGGCCGGCCGCCAGTTCGCGCCATAGGCCTTGCCGCTGAGCTGCTCGGCCGCCTGCGCGATGCCGTCCTGGAAGAAGGCGACGATCATCAGCAGGTTGAGCAGGATCGCATTGGCCGACAGCGCCACCTCGCCCATGCGCGAGCCCTGCGCGGCGAACCAGGCATAGGCGCTCATCAGTGAGATCGAGCGGATCATCAGGTCGCGGTTGAGCCCGACCAGGCGGCGCAGCGCTTCGCCCTCGCGCAGCTCGCCGGGCGCGATCATCGCGACCACCCGCCGAACGCCGCCATAGTGGCGTGCGAACAGCGCGAGTCCCGCGAGCGCGGCGACGGCCTCCCCGATCAGCGTGCCGAGCGCGGCGCCGGCGACACCCATGCCCAGCACGAACACGAAGACGATCGACAGGGTGATGTCGATGCCGTGCAGCAGCAATTGCAGCAGCATGCCGGTGGTTGCGGCGCCGCGACCGTAGAACCAGCCCAGCATCACATAGTTGATGAGCACCAGCGGCGCACCGAGGATGCGGACATAGTAGTAGCCGGCGAGCGCATCGCGGACGGCCGGCCGCGGTGCAAGCGCCAGCTCGGCGAGCCACAGGATCAGCGGGCTCAGCACCACCATGCCGATGCCCACGATCACGGCGAGCACGATAGCGCGCGTCGCGTGCAGCAGTCCGTCGCGCGGATCGCGCGCGCCGATCGACTGCGCCACGAGACCGGCCGTGCCGATGCGCAGGAAGTAGGCCATCGAGAAGATGAAGTCGAACAGCAGCGCGCCCAGCACCAGGCCGCCCAGCAGGGCCGCGTCGCCGGTGCGGCCGATCACCGTGATGTCGACGAAACCGACCAGCGGCTCGGTGATGAAGGCGAGGCAGGCGGGCAGGGCGATCGCCCACACGTCGCGGCTACGCACCGTGAAAGGATGCTGGGGTCTGTCGCTCATCAGTGGTCGGTGACTAGATCGATCGCGATGTCGGCGCGCGGCCGCGAGCGCTGCACGGTGTCGTGGTTGACGAGGTCCACGCGCTCGATATGGGCACGGTTGCGCTCCTCGGTGAACAGGCCCTCTTCCCCGTGCCGCTTCATCAGCCGAGCCCGGACGACGTCGATCGGCACTTCGAGATACACCGCCCGATCGAGCAGCGGCTTGACCCGCCACCAGGGCGCGGTGGCAAGCAGCAGGTAATTGCCCTCGACAATGAGCAACCGAGTAGTTGCCGAAATCGTGACCGCGTCGTCGACGGTGTCCTCGACCTTCCGCGAATAGCCCGGTGCGCTGACCGGTCCGCTGGCCGATCTCAGCCGCTCGAGGAAATCGGCGAACGCCGTACCCTCGAAGGTGTGCGGCATGCCTTTGTCGCCGGCGGTGCCGAGCGCTTCGAGCTTGGCATGCTTCATGTGGAAGCCGTCCATGGGCACATAGGCCGCGACCGCGCCGAACTCGGCGGCAAGCCGCTGCGCGATGGTCGATTTGCCGGACCCCGGTCCGCCCGCGATGCCCAGTACGGTGCGCCCCGGCCGTGCCAGCAGCGCCACCGCCTCCGCGCGAAGCAGAGCGAGGGTCTCCTCTGGCGTCAGGCGCAGCGATTTCGGCGCGGTCTCCATAAGCTCCCCTAGCCCGAAGCCACGCGACTTTCTAGAACTGGCGCATGCAAAAGCTCCTCATCCTGCAATCGCTGTGGACCATGTCCGGACTGCGCGGCCAGACCGACCAGCCGCTCGACCGGCAGATCGCCCGGATCGCCGACGCAGGCTTCGACGGCATCGGAACGCTGTGGATCGATCCCGGACAGGCGCGGGAGACGGCGCGCCTCGCGGCCGAGCGCCGTCTTGTCGTCGAGGGGCTGTGCTTCCCACACGATGTCGACAGTCTGAAGCCGGCGCTCGAATGGGGCGCGGCGTTCGGTGTGCATCACATCAACATCCAGCCCAATCTGCGTCCGCGCCAACCGGCCGACGCCGTGCGCGTGCTCGAAGGCTGGCAGCGCCTCGTCGAGCAGGTGGAGTTCGCGGTCAACATCGAGACGCATCGCGGCCGGATGACCAACGACCTGCTGGCGACGCTCGACCTGATCGATGCCGTGCCCGAGCTGCGCCTCACCGCCGACCTGTCGCACTATGTGGTGGGCCGCGAGATCGAGCTGCCGGTGTCGTCGGAAACCGACGCGCAGATCAGGACCATCCTCGATCACAGCTTCGCCTTTCACGGTCGCGTCGCCAGCTCCGAGCAGGTGCAATTGCCGCTGCGCTTCCCGCAGGCGCAACCCTGGATCGGGCAGTTTGCGACCTGGTGGCGCTACGGCTTTGCGTCCTGGCGCCGGCGGACCGGTGCTGACGCGGAGCTGACCTTTCTCTGCGAACTGGGCCCCCAGCCCTACGCCATCGCGGGGGCGGACGGCGCCGACCTGACCGACCGCTGGGAGGAGTCGCTACAGCTCCGCGACATCGCCCGGGCGTGCTGGGAGCCGGTTGCCGGCTGAGCCCATTTGGAAAGCGGCGCCGGCGTCATTATGTTGGCGTGTCCACCGAGGCTCGCCGCTTGCCGCTCCACCCAACCATCGAGACCTGGTTTGCCGGCAAGGGCTGGGCGCCGCGGCAGCACCAGCTCGACGTGCTGGCGAGTTGGAACGAGGACGCCTCGGCGCTGCTGATCGCGCCGACCGGCGCGGGCAAGACGCTGGCCGGATTCCTGCCCACGCTCGATGACCTGACGCATGCGCCACGCGACGAGCTGCACACTCTCTATATCTCGCCGCTCAAGGCACTCGCCGTGGACGTGGCGCGCAACCTCACGACGCCGATCGAGGAGATGGGACTGCCCGTCACCGTCGAGACGCGCACCGGGGATACGCCCGGCTCGCGCCGCACGCGCCAGCTGCGCAAGCCGCCCAACATCTTGTTGACCACGCCCGAGCAACTGGCATTGCTGCTCAGCCACGAGCACGCAGCGGCGTTCTTCGGTTCTCTGCGCCGGATCGTGCTCGACGAACTACATTCGCTGGTCACCAACAAGCGCGGCGAGCTGCTGTCGCTCGACATCGCGCGGATCGCGGGCTTTGCGCCGGGGCTGCGGATCACAGCGCTCTCGGCGACAGTCGCACGCCCCGACCTGCTGCGCGACTGGATCGCCGCTCCCTTGCCGGCGGCGCGTACCGATCTGCTGATCGGAAAGGGCGGCGCCAAGCCCGATATCTCGATCCTTGCGAGCAATGTCGTGGTGCCCTGGTCGGGACATTCGACGCTCTATGCGGTGCCCGAACTGTATTCGATCATCAAGGACCACAAGACGACCCTGTTGTTCGTCAACACGCGCTCGCAGGCCGAGATGCTGTTCCAGAACCTGTGGGCCATCAACGACGACAACCTCGCCATCGCGCTGCATCACGGTTCGCTGGTGGTCGAACAGCGGCGCAAGGTCGAAGCGGCGATGGTCGCGGGGCAATTGCAGGCGGTGGTGTGTACCTCGACGCTCGATCTGGGCATCGACTGGGGCGACGTCGACCTCGTGGTGCAGGTCGGAGCCCCCAAGGGCGCGAGCCGCATGCTGCAGCGCATCGGCCGCTCCAACCACCGCATGGACGAACCGTCCAAGGCGATCTTCGTGCCATCCAATCGCTTCGAGGTGCTCGAATGCGAGGCTGCTCTCGAAGCCGTCGAACGCAACGCGCAGGACAGTGAAGAGCCGTCGCTTGGCGGGCTCGACGTGCTGGCGCAGCACGTGCTGGGCGTCGCCTGCGCCGCGCCCTTCGATCCGGTGGCGCTGCACGCGGAGGTCAATCGCGCCTGGCCCTATCGTTCGCTCGACTGGCCGACCTTCGAGCGCGTCATCGACTTCGTCGCCACCGGCGGCTACGCGCTGCGCGCCTATGAACGCTACGCCAAGCTCAAGCAGACGGCGGACGGGAGGTTCCGCATCGCCAACCCCTACATCGCGCAGCAATACCGGCTGAATGTCGGCACCATCATCGAGGACCCTATGGTGAAGGTCCGGCTGGTGAAGGGCGGCCGTGTCCGCGACGGCAAGCGCTCGACCGGACCCATCGGCCGCTTCGGCCGTGTCCTGGGCGAACTCGAAGAGTACTTCATCGATCAATTGGTGAAGGGCGACACCTTCATCTTCGGCTCCGAAGTGGTGGCCTATGAGGGGATGTTCGAGACCGAAGCCTATGTCTCGCGCTCCAACAGCACCGACCCCAGGATCCCCTCTTACATGGGCGGCAAGTTTCCGCTCTCGACCTATCTCGCGGAGGGCGTGCGCAAGCTCCTGAGTCAGCCCGACGAATGGCACAAGCTGCCCGACCAGGTCGCCGACTGGCTGCGCCTCCAGCACGACGTGTCGCAAATGCCGCCCGCCGACTCGATGCTGGTCGAGACCTTCCCGCGCGGCACGCAGAACTTCATGGTGTGCTATCCGTTCGAGGGGCGCCTCGCGCACCAGACGCTGGGCATGCTGCTGACGCGCCGGCTCGAGCGGGCGCGGGCGCGGCCGCTCGGCTTCGTTGCGTCCGACTACTCGCTGGCCATCTGGGGGCTGGGCGATTTCGGCGGCCTGATCCGCACAGGCCGCCTGTCGCTCGCCGAGCTGTTCGACCAAGACATGCTCGGCGACGACCTCGAAAGCTGGCTGCATGAGAGCCAGCTCATGCGCCGCACGTTCCGCAATGCCGCCATCATCGCCGGCCTGATCGAGCGCCGGCATCCGGGCAAGGAGAAGACCGGCCGGCAGGTGACGGTCTCGTCCGACATCATCTACGATGTGCTCTATGAGCACGAGCCCGACCACATCCTGATCCAGGCGACGCGGCGCGACGCAGCCCGCGGCTTGCTCGATATCGAGCGGCTGGGCCACCTGCTGGCCCGCATCCGCGATCACATTGTCCACAAGCCTCTCGACCGAATCTCGCCTCTCGCGGTACCCGTGCTGCTCGATATCGGCAAAACCGCCATTTTCGGCGAGGCCCGCGAAAGCGCCATGGCCGACGCCGCCGATGAGCTGATGAGAGAAGCGCTGGGGCAAGGCAGCGTGGCCCTGAAGGCGGCACCGCCGCCCTCGATCAGGACCACGCGCAAGACGACGAATGGTTTGGAACAACGCGGCCGCCGCCGCGCGAAAAAGTGAGGAGCCCGTCGTGCTCCTCCAGTTCGCCGGCCACACTTTCGAACCGCTGCTGAGCGGCGCGCTGTTCTGGCGCGCGGAGTCGATGCTGCTCGTCGCCGATCTCCATTTCGCGAAGTTCTCCTCCTACGCCAGGCGCGGCCACATGCTGCCGCCCTACGATACCGGCCTGACGCTGAAGCGGCTCGAGCGCGACATCGAGCAGACGAAGGCCGAGCGTGTCGTGGCGCTGGGCGACAGCTTTCATCGCGACGAGGGGGCTGAGACGCTGCTCGATACCGACCGGCTGCGGCTCCTTGCGCTATTGGGCAAGTCGCACTGGACCTGGATCAGCGGCAACCACGATCCATCGCCGCATGCCCTGGGGGGCGTCTGCGTGAGCGGACTGGAGCATCGCGGCCTGACGCTGACGCATGAGCCAAGGCGCGGCAGTCTCGGCATGGTGGCGGGGCACCTGCATCCGGCGGCGACGGTCTATTCCAATGGCAGCGCCACGCGCCGCCCCTGCTTTGTGCACGACACCAAAATCCTGCTGTTGCCTGCCTACGGATCGGGAGCCGGCTCGATGAACATCCTCGGGCCCACCTTCGCCGGCCTGTTCGATCACCGCACGCTGGAGGTGACGATGCTCGGTCGCAACCGGCTTTATCCGGTCAGCACGAAGCGACTGGTCGCGGGAATCTAGCGCTTGAACACGACGCCCGCGAGCCAGCCCGTGCCCAGCGCGAGCAGGACGCAGACGATGCCGTAGAGCAAGGGCTGCTGGCGGCTGGCGACGAACACGAAGTTCTCAAAGCCGCTCTTGCGCACCGAGAAGCTCTCGGTGCGTTCGGTCACCAACTGCTGGTTCTTGAGCACGAGAGTGCGCACGAGGAAGCGGCCGTTCACGACGTCGCTGGGCAGTTGCAGGTTGACCGCATAGGCGTTGTTGGAGAGAAAGCGCACGCCGTCTTCCTGCATCACAAAGTGGCCCTCCTCGCCCATCATGCGCACCAGCTCGAGGCTGAAGCGCTCGGCCTTGAGTCCGGTGGCCTGCGCGGTGGTGCGCGCCTGGTCCTCGGGGAGCACGGTGTACTGCGCCAGCACGTCGGGCGGCGCGATGGCGTCGAGCTTGCCGCTCGAGATCACCGCGTAGAAAGACGGGAAGTGCTGGAACGTCACCTGGTCGGTGTTGCTCCAGATGCCGTAATTGCTGGTCTTGATGCGGGCCACGCGGCTCTGCAGCGGCCCGGTGATCACCACCACGATGTTGTACGGCCCCTCCGCCGTGCCTTCGGCGCCGGGCTCGATGCTGCCGAACATGCTCAGCGTCGCGCCATCGAAGCTCGAGGTGATGAGCACCTGCGAGTTGGAGAGCGTCGAGACCAGCGTCTCGGCCGCCGCCGGTGCTGCCGCAAGCATCAGCAATGCGAGGAGCCAGCGCTTCACTGCGGCAGCCCTCCCGCGAGCACGGCCATCGAGAACGGATCGGAGGGCGGCAGGACCAGCGTCAGCCCGAAGCGGATAGCGACCGCGAGGACGAGCAGCGCGAGCAGGGCACGCAGCTGGTCGCCGCGCAGATATTTACCGGCTGAGGCGCCGAACTGCGCGCCGATTGTCCCGCCCACCATCAGGCAGAAGGCGAGCATGATGTCGACGCTCTGGCTGGTGAGCGCCTGGAGGATGGTGGTGACGCACATCATGGCGACGACCTGCAGCAGCGACGTGCCGATCACGACGTTGCCGGGGACGCGCAGCAGATAGACCAGTGCGGGAACGAGGATGAAGCCGCCACCGACGCCCAGCAGCGCACCCACCCAGCCGATGAACACGCCGATAGCGAGCACCGGCAGCACGGAGATGTAAAGGCGCGACTTCTTGAAGCGGATGCGCATGGGCAGGCCATGCATCCAGCTGTGCTGGCTCGGCAGCCGGTCGGGCGTCACGATGCCCTGGCGGCGGCGCATCATGGTGCGCACCGCCTCCACCATCATCAGCGTGCCCACGAAACCGAGCAGCAGCAGGTAGGAGACCGAGATGAACAGGTCGAGCTGGCCGGCGCTGCGGAGTGCCGAGAAGGTGGCGACCCCCGCCATCGCTCCGATGGTCGAGGCGAGGATCAGATACATCGCCAGGTGCAGGTCGATGCCGCCGCGTCGATAGTAGCTGAGCGCGCCCGAGGTCGAAGCTGCCGCGACCTGGCCGGTCACCGAGGCGACCGCCACCGGCGAGGGAACGCCCGAAAAGATCAGCAGCGGCGTCAGTAGGAAGCCGCCGCCGACGCCGAACAATCCCGACAGGAAACCCACCGCCCCTCCAATCCCCACGAGGAAGAAGAGGTTCATCGAGAGCTCGGCGATGGGCAGGTAGATCTGCAAGGCGGGCCCAAATAGTCCGGAGGGGCGCGGCTCTTTCCGCGCCCCTCCAAGTTCCGTTAGCTCACCTTCGTCCGACTCTGCGACGACAATGAGACAGGTTCACTCTCATACGGGCTGGCTGCCCAGGACAGCGAGCAGCCGGGGATTGATCAGCCCGACTTCGGTCATGCCTGTTGCCAGCTCGAACTGCTTGATGGCCGCCTGCGTCTTGGCGCCGGCGATGCCGTCGGGCGTGCCCACGTCGTAGCCGAGCCGGCCCAGCGCTTTCTGCACCGAGGCGACGATGTCGCGCGAGGCGATCGTCTCGCCGGGGTCGAAATCCTTCGACCAGGTGCCGATCGGCGCGAAGTTCGCGGCGAGGTTGATGGGGGCAGGCGTGAAGTTGTTCACGATATCGGTGAGCCGGGTCATCGTCTCGGCATTGAGCGAGCGGGCCATGTCGTCGCGCGCCTTTGCTGCGTCGGCGTCACCGCTGCGGGCCGCGATGCCGAACCATTTGAACGAATCCTCGAGGCTCTGCGGTACGCCCAGGCCCCGGGCATAGAGCATGCCCAGGTTGAACTGGCTGTCGGTCATGCCGCGATTGGCGGCTTCCTCGAACCACTTGGCGGCCGACTCGAATTCCTGCGTGCCCAATTGTCCGCCGGCGTAGATCGCGGCGAGATTGTGCATCGACATGCGGTTGCCCGCTTCGGCGGCGCGCTCGTACCACAGCTTGGCGGTCTCGAGGTTCTTCTCGACGCCATTGCCATTCTCGTAGAGCGAGCCGAGGCGATATTGCGCCGGGGCGAAGCCGGCGGCGGCGGCGCGCTCATACCAGACCGCGGCAGCCGCATAGTCCTGCGGCACCGCGCGGCCCTCGGTGAGGATGGCAGCGACTTCGAACTGCGCGCGCACATCGCCATTGGAGGCGGCCTCGCGCAGGTCGAGCGGGCCAATCCCCTCGGGCGGCATTTCGACCTTCACCGGGCTCTGCGGCACCAGCGGCGCGACCCCGCTTGGGCTGGCGCTGGCGAGATCGGTCGCGGCTTCGAACGCGCTCGGCATGGCCTGCAGCGGCGTCGTGGTGAAGCCCTGCGCCGCGGCCGGATCGATGGCGCCGGTCGAGGTGGAGTCCATGTCGATCATGCGCGGGCCGGGCGTGGCGGCCGCGACATCAAGTTGTTCCATCGGCATGCCGTCGACCGGCAGCGTCTCGCCGGCGATGTCGCCGGTGGTGATCGGCGCTTCGGGCGCTGGAGCGCTTGCCTGCTGCATGCGCTGCGCCACGAGGTTGGCCGCGAGCAGTCCGACGGCGACGAGCAGCGCGGCGAGCAGAATTGCGCGGCGGTTGCGCGCGAGGAAGCCGGGCTCGCCCGCGACCTTCGCCTTTGGCGCCTCGTCCTTGATCTGCGCTTCGAGCGAGGCCGGCACGTCGCCGACGGGGGGCTCGGGCTTGAACTCGGTGCGGGTGGGTTTGTCGCCGGCGAGTGGCCGCGGCGCCTTCTCCGGTTTGGCGGCCTTCGCCGGCTTCTCCGCCTTGGCGGGTTTGTCGCCCGTGCTCTGGAAGCGCGAGAGGGCGCGGCCGATGAGCGAGGTCGACTGCGCCGCCGCAGCTGGCGCCGCCATCGTGGCCGATCCGGCGGGAGCGGTTGTCTGCTGGCGCTGCGCCGCGCGACGCGCTGCCTCGATGAAAGTGTTGCGGCTCGCGGGCGAAACCGGCGCGGCCGGCTCGGGAGCAGGCATCGATGCCGCTACGGGGCTCACGGTCGGAGCGGGCTCGTAAAAGCCCAGGCTCGGCGTCGGCTTGGCCGGCGGCTCGAACCCGGTAGCCGGTGCCGGCGCGGCGGGCTTGCTCTCATGCCGTGCGGCGAGCGAGGTGTTCTCGTCGAGCCCGGGGTGCCGCTTGCGCGCGATCTGCGTCGTCGCGGCCATCGGCTCGGGATCGGGGAAGGGCGGAGCGTTGAGCGGTGCCTCGTCGTCGGCGGGGCTGCGCGGCATCGTATCGCGCGGCCGTGGCGTGGGTGGCACCACCGTTTCGGCATCGGCGATGATCGCCGCGATGTCGGACGTGCGCACCGTGTCGGCGGGCGTCGCGATGGCGCGTTCGAGCAGCGACGCCTCGAGCCGCTTCAGGCGATCATTGACCTCGTTGATGCCGGCCTGCATGCCGCCGAAGTCGCCGATCTCGGGATCGTTGCGCTCCTGCTGCATGCCCTGCAGCATCGAGGTGATGCGCTGCTCGAGGCCGGCAATCGTATCGGCGATCGCATTGTCCTGCACCGGCTGCCGGGACATGGCCTCGGCGGCGCGCGCGGCGACCATGTCGGCCATCGCGTCGTAGTCGATCTCGGGGACCTGCACGGCGGCAGCGGGGTCTGAATAGAGCTTGGCAAGGCCCGACAATTGCTCGCCGGTCTGGTCCATGCGCGCCACAAGCTGGCGGACCTGCGCCTCGAGCTGGCTGATGCCCGGATCGCTCGGCCGTTCGACGATGCGCTCGCTGAGCGCACCGATCTGCCGGCCGATCTCGGCCATGTCGGCGCGCGTGCCCACTTCGGCGCTGAGCGTATCGAGGCGCTGGTCGATCGCATCGAAGCGCGGCATCAGCGACACCGCCACGGCATCGCGCAGCGCTGTCAGATCGCCGCGCAGCGAATGCAGCAGCCGGTCGCCGCTTTCGATATCGGAGATGCGGCTGTTGAGGGCGTCGACCAGCTCGACCAGGTGCTGCGGCTGCTGGGCGCCGTCCTGCAGCGCGGCGGTGAAGCGCGCCATCTCGCGGGTGACGACGTCGAGGTCGGCGGGCTTGAGCGTGTGGTGACGCTCGAGCGCATCGATGCGGTCATAGACGTTGCGCACGCTCTCTTCGATGGTGCGCATGCCGTCCTTGAAGGCATCGCTCTCGATGGGGTTCTGCACCTTCTCGGTGAAATGCACCTGGAGCTCGGCGAGCTTGCCCACGGTGGAAGCGACATCGTCGAGGCGGCGCGTGAGGGTCGCGATATCCATCTCGCGGCCCTGCGACATGATCTTGCCCAGGCTCGCGATCTGTCCCTCAAGGCGCTTGACCTGTCCGGTCTCGCCCACCGCGCCGGCGAGCAGCTCGACCACATGGGCAAGCTGCGCCACCTGGTCGGCGACATCCTTCACATCGGCGCCGGTCTTGATCTGTGTGCGGATCTCGCCCTCGAGCTTTTCGAGCCGGCCGCTGAGGCCGGTCACCGACGACGCGAGCCGTTCGATCACCGCGAGATCCTGCACGCGCGCCTGCTGCGGCGCCGGCGGCTGCGGCACATTGTTCTGCCGCGGCTCGCCCTGGCGCGCGCGAATCTGGTTGATCGCCGCCTGCAGGCTGTCGCGCGGATTGGGCGGCATGGGCTGCGGCGCGGGTTCCTCGAAGCGCGAAATCTGCCGCTGCACCGAACGCAGCGCGTCGCGGTGGCGCACGGTGGTGTCCTGTTCGGCGGCCGTTACCTGGTGGCGGAGATCGCGGACCCGTTCGCTCAGTGTGGATTCGCGCGAGCGGGCGACCTGTCCGTCGACCTGATCGAGGAGGGCGACGAGCTCGTTACGCAGCGACTGCCATTCGGCCGTGCCTTGGCCGCGATCGTCGTCTGCCGGCTGGGATTGCTGATACGCGCGGGCCATGGAGGGTATCCCAAGCACCTGGAAACTGGGCCCGGCGCAGGGCGAAAGAGAGCCGGGTTCATCGCGCACTGTTTCAAGAACATGGTAAAGAAGCGGTTAAGCGGCGGTGCATTTTGCAACTCCGGGCTTCCCTTTTCCGCCCTAAGTGCAATTGGTCGGCGCCGATTGCGCTTGCTAGAAGGTCATCATGCCGCGCCGCATTATTATCGTCGACGATCATCCGCTGTTCCGTGCCGCCCTGCGCCAGACGCTGGCCGGCGGCACCGACGATATCGCTGTCGAGGAGGCCGGTGACCTCAACGCGCTGACGGCGGCGCTCGAGGCGGACCGCGACTGCGACCTCGTGCTGCTCGACCTCAACATGCCCGGCGGGCACGGCATCTCGGGCCTGCTGCTGCTGCGCGCGCAATATCCCGAAGTGCCGGTCATGATTATCTCGGCGGTGGAGGATCATAAGGTGATCCGCCGCACCTTCGATCTGGGCGCCGCGGGCTACCTGCCCAAATCGGTGGGACCAGCCGATATCCGCAAAGCCATCGATACGGTGCTGAGCGGCGAAATCTCGGTGCCCGACGGTGTCAGCCTCGATGGCGACGACGAGCAGTCGGCCTTCATCCGCCGGCTCGCCACGCTGACGCCGCAGCAGATCCGCGTGCTGATGATGCTGAGCGACGGCCTCATGAACAAGCAGATCGCCTACGAACTCTCGATCTCGGAGGCGACGGTGAAGGCGCACGTCTCGTCCATCCTGCAGAAGCTCGACGTCGACTCCCGCACCCAGGCCGTCATTGCCGCCAGCAGGATCGAGCAGGGCCAGTTCGAGGCGCTGCTCGAGGGTTAACACCCCGTTAACGAGGCGCCCGCCGGCGCCAACCGGTCCCCGTACCAGAGACGAAGACAATCATCCTAGCGCCGCTTCTGCCGCTGGGTTGCCAGTCCGCTGATCGCCGCGCGCAGGGCGGCCGGCTTGACCGGCTTGGTGACCACCGCGATGCCGCGTTCCTCGGCGAGGGCGCGCACCTGCGGCGTGCGGTCGGCCGTCACCAGCGCCGCCGGCAGGTGGCCGCCCACATTGTGGCGCAGCCACTCCACCGCATCGAGGCCGGACGTCTGGTCGAGGTGATAGTCCATCAGCACCAGATCGGGCAGCCAGCCGAGCAGCAGCCCGTCCTTGTCGATATCCTTGAGCGAACGCGCCGAGCGCACATCGCAGCCCCAGCCGCGCAGCAACCCTTCCATCGCGTCGAGCACCGCGCGCTCGTTGTCGACGCACAGGATGCGCAGGCCGACCAGGCTCGTCGCGGTCTCGCCACGCTCGCTCTCGGCGGTCACTGTCTTCTCGATCTTGCCGCGCGGCAGATAGAGCGAGAAGCGCGAGCCTCGGCCTTCCACGCTCGCCAGTTCGAGCGTCAGGCCCATCGCGCTGACGAGGCGCTCGACGATCGACAGCCCCAGTCCGAGCCCCTGCGCCATGCGTGCGCCCTGCTCGAGCCGGGAGAATTCGGCGAACAGCAGCGCGTGCTGGTCGCGGTTGAAGCCGATGCCGGTGTCGATCACGTCGAGCCGGATCCGCGCGCCGCGGCGCCGGCAGCCGACCAGCACGGCGCCACCCGGCCGCGTATATTTGATCGCGTTGGAGACCAGGTTCTGGACGATGCGCGCCACCATCATGCGGTCGGCGAAGGCGATGGCGGAGCTGTCCACGAGCGTCAGGCGGATGGATTTCTCGCGCGCGGCGGGTGCGAACTCGACCGCGATTTTCTGATTCAGGTCGCGCAGCCGGAACGGCGCCGGCTGCGGTTTGAGTGCTCCGGAATCGATGCGCGACATGTCGAGCAGGGCCGACATGATTTCTTCCACAGCATTTAGTGAGGCCTCGATGGAGTGGGCGAGGGCACCCAGCTCCGACCCTCCGGCGCGCTCCAGCAGGGTAGCGGTGTAGAGGCGGGCAGCGTTCAGCGGCTGCAGCAGATCGTGGCTGGCGGCAGCCAGGAACCGGGTCTTGTCGCGGTTGGCGGCGTCGGCCTTCTTGCGTGCCGATTCGAGCTCGGAATTGACCCGCATGAGGGTGGCGGTGCGCTCTCCCACCCGCTCCTCGAGATTGGCATTGGCGCGCTCGAGGGCAGTCTCCGCCTCGACCCGCGCCGACACGTCGAGGAAGCTGATCACCAGTCCGCCATCGGGCAGGCGCGACGAGTGGAACTCGAGAGTTTGTCCTTGTTTTCCAATGCGTTGCGAGACGGTGCTCGCCGTCGAAGTCAGCGTTTCCACGCGCGCGGCGGCGAGCTGGATGGGGTCGCCCTCGCCCAGATCGCCCCGCCGTCCGACATAGAGCGCGATGTCATAGAGTGCTGTTCCAGCGGCCACCAGGCGGGCCGGCAGGTCGAGCAGTTCGCGGTAGCGGGCGTTCGACGCGACCAGGTGCAGATCGGCGTCGAACACGGCCAGTCCCTGCGGCACGAAGTCGACGGCGCGGCGCAGGCTGGCTTCGGCTGTTGAGGTCAGGTCCATCGGCGGCGTCCGGTCGCCATTCTAGAGCGGCGCTGGCAGTGCGCTGCTGGAACTATCCTCTGGAGCGGCGCTGCCCGCAAGTTGACACTAAGTCGGACCATTGCATTTCGCCGCGATCTGCATGATTCTGATGTCAATGCGAATCTGTTGATTTGCAGGCCGTTGTCGCGAGGGCGACGACGCATAGCGAGTGGACAAGCCAAGAGGGGTCTCTCATGTCCATGCTCAAAGAGTTCCGTGACTTCGCTATCAAAGGTAACGTCATCGATCTGGCGATCGGTGTCATTATCGGCGCGGCATTCGGTACGATCGTCTCCTCCCTCGTAGACGATGTCTTCATGCCGGTCATCGGACTAGTCCTGGGCAGGGTCGATTTCTCGAACCTGTTCATCGTCCTGAACAACCCGAACAACGTTGCAGTCGCCTCTCTCGCAGCCGCGAAGGAGGCCGGCGTCGCCACGCTTAATATCGGTTTGTTCATCAATGCGGTTGTAAAGTTCACCATTGTTGCCTTCGTGCTGTTCCTCGTCGTCAAGGGCATCAATACGGTTAGGAATAGACAGGCCGCGGCTCCGCCCGCACAACCACCAGCTCCAACAAAGGAAGAAGTTCTCTTGACCGAAATCCGTGACGCCCTCCGTGGCAAAACCAAGTCCATGCCGATGGCCGCCGCGAAGGCTCCGTCGGTTTCTGCCAAACCGGCCGCTCCGAAGGCCGCCGCCGCGACTGCCGCCAAGGCACCGGTGAAGAAGGCTGCGGCCAAGAAGGCCACCGCCAAGAAGGCTCCGGCCAAGAAGGCCGCCGCCAAGAAGGCCCCGGCCAAGAAGGCCCCGGCTAAGAAGGCCGCCGCCAAGAAGGCTCCGGCCAAGAAGGCCCCGGCTAAGAAGGCCGCCGCCAAGAAGGCCCCGGCCAAGAAGGCCGCTGCTAAGAAGGCCCCGGCCAAGAAGGCCGCTGCCAAGAAGGCCCCGGCCAAGAAGGCCGCGAAGAAGTAAGTCAAACCACGGCTCCCCGAGCCGGTTTGACCACCAAATAGGACCAGTGTCCGGAAGGATGCTGGTCCTATTTATTTGTGCGCAGCCCGTCATTTTGTTTGACAAGTGTCCTATATAGGATGATAATCCTAATTATATACTTGACATAGCCGAATCTGCGGGAGCAAAAGGGCCGGGACAGGCCGACGCACTGAGGTTCAGCGCAAGTATGTGGTTAGGAATGAAAGTTCCTATCGATGCACGATGCTGACATTGCGGGTCTGACGGTGCTCCCCACCTTGCCCAGCCGCTTCGCTGGCCAGCCGGTGAGTGAAGACCTCTGCCGGTCGCTGACGGGCGCGACTATCGTGGCTTTCGGTGCCCCTGACTCTGACGAGTTCGAGGGAGGCGGTTTGGTGCTCGATTACATCCCGGCCGGAGAAACCGACACTAAGCGGCTGGTGCTCGCCTTTAACGAGTTGGGGCTTTGGGTAGAGGCGGGTCCCATTCCAGCCACTTCTCGCCGCCAAGATCGTTGAGAATGATGTCCTGCAACATCCGGGGCAGGTTCTGGAGAAGCGTGTAACTATCGTCACGCCCCTCCCATATGTATCGCAGTTCCTCGTTCGCTCTAGACGCGCCGCGAAGCGCGCCAACGAACGAGGTATCGATAGGGTGCGGGAAGTTTTGCGTGGCCCATTCGAGTTCGCGTTTGAACGTAGTGGTCATTTCCGCGTCCCACCTGGAAATGATCAGTGCCTTTAGGTCGGCGGGGAGGCTGTTGAACAGCTTCTCTAGAACGTGGTGGTGAGGAACATGTCTGTGCACCTTGTAGACCATGCACTTGAGATAGAGTTCGGATGCCATCACAGCCATGTAGATCATGGGATAGCCGACCTGAAATGCCTCCTCCGCTGTGGGGGCTTGTGAATCGGCATGCAATTTTGACCCCGTAGACGGGAGGATCGGCGTCCAATTTTGACCCCCCTCGTGAAGTCGAT
>MKUZ01000031.1:0-11365 GCA_001899065.1 Devosia sp. 66-22
CCTCATCCGACCCCATACCGCCATCGGCGGCCTCACCCCCTGGCTCCGCCTGAACAACCTTCTTGGAAACGACACCTAGGGCGCCAATAGAGCGTTGCTCTACTCATCGCTCGCCACCGCCAGGTCCGAGGCGGATGCAAAGAGACTAGCGCACGCGCTTGATCAGTTCGGATTTGAGCGCAATGAGGTCCTCGGGAGCGAGGCGGTGGATGTCGCGGGCGAGGCGGTTGGCGAGCTCGGTGGCTTCCGGCTCGAGGCCGCCGGTGTCGATGGTCACCCGCGGATCGGACAGTTCGGCCAGCCGCTGCAGTTCCTCGGCCTCGTCCCAGATCACCTGGAAGTAGTGGATGATCTTTTGCAGCATGCCCCAGGTCGGCCGGCCGCGCTTGCCGTGCTCGAGCGCGCTCAGATAAGCGCTCGAGACGTCGAGCGCCTTGGCCATTTCCTTGAGCGTGACGCCGCGGGCTTCGCGCAGCTCGCGCATTTTGGCGCCGAGCGGGGTCATCGCTCCTGCCTCCGCAGCCGCACGTACCAGGCGCCCTCGCCGCCATGCGTCTGGGCCGACTGGTCCCAGCCGGCGACCAGCGGCAGCAATTCGGGCGAACTCAGCCAGATCGGCAGCATGGTGCGCAGGACGCCGCGCTCGACGATATTGGTGGGGTCGCCATTGAGCTTCTTGAGGCCCTTGCCGGTGATCACGAGGATGGTCCTGTCGCCGCGGGCCGCCCGGGCGCCGAGATAGCGGGTGAGCGCCGCATAGGCCTCATCCTGCCGCATACCGTGCAGATCGAGCGTGCCGTCGATGCTGACGCGGCCACGGCCGAGGCGCTTCCTGAGCTTGGGCTCGATGACGCCGGACGGTGTCGTTCCGGGCGTCTGCGGAGATTGATATGCCGGCATAGCAAAGAGCGGAGGCCGTTTGGGCGGCGGCGATACCGTCGGCGGCAGCGGGAGGGGCGCAGGCGGTCGCACTCGGCGGCGCGGCCGCAGGGGAGACACGGTCTCGGCCACGTCCTCCCACAGGTGGAAATCGGGGATGGGCGGTTTTCTCGATCCGCCCCGGCTCGCCATGGTCGCCTCGCGCCCTCAGGAGAGCTGGTTGGTGGCGACCAGCTTCCAGTTCGGGTCACGCGATTTGGGATTGCGGGCGAAGGTCCATTCGTCGGCGATGGTCTGCACCTGGTCGGCATTGCCTTCAATCAGCGTGCCGTCCTTGTCGCGCGTCGCCTGGACGATCTCGGCGTTGAAGCGCACCGCGACGCGGGTCTCGCGCTTGTCGAAATCGGCGTCGGAGATGTCGACCTTGGGCAGGCCCACGAAGGTGAAATCGACCTTGCGGCCAGCCGCTTCGCGGTCTGCGATAGCGCGCTCGAAGCCGTCATAGACGTCCTTTTCGAGCAGGTTCTTCAGTGTCTTGCGGTCGCCGGTGGCAAAGGCGGTGACGATCATCTCGTAAGCACCCTTGGCCCCCTCGAGGAACGCCTTGGGCGAGAAGGTGGGGTCGGCATCGGCGATGGCCTTGAGGCCGGACGCCACTTCGGCGTTGCCGCGGGAGAGCTGCTCGATCTCGGCGCCGAGCTTGAGCGCCCGGCGCTCGGCATCGTTGTCCATCGGCTGCGGCGCGGGAGCCGGGCGCATCGGCACGACCTTTTCGTCGTTGGCCGCCTTCTGCCCCTGCTGCTGGGCGCGCTGCAGCGGCGTCCGCTCGGTGCCGGTGCGGGTGCCCAGAACCTGGCGCAGGCGGAAGAGCACGAAGATCGCGACACCGATCACGATCAGGGTGGGAATATCGAAGAACTCGTCCATGCTGCACCGGCTGGTTGGAAGACCGGCGCCTCTGGGCGTCGGCCGCGTTATCCCTATATAGGCAATGCCGTACCCTGAAACCAGTTCACGAAGTGTCGAGCGGTTAAGCAAGGGATGCGGCAAACCGCCCGAAGGAGGCGATAGATGTTTGGCCGGATCGTGTTGCTGACCATATTGGCGCTGCCGCTGATCGAGATCGCCCTGTTCATCGTGGTCGGCCAGACGATCGGTGTGTGGCCGACGCTGCTGGGCGTGGTGCTCACCGGGCTGATCGGTGCGCTGGTGCTGCGCTGGCAGGGCACCGCGGCGCTGCGCGAAATGCAGTTCCGCCTGCAACGCGGCGAGATGCCGGCCCGCGCCATGGGCGACACCATGCTGATCGGCCTCGGCGGCCTGCTCCTCTTGCTGCCCGGCTACTTCACCGACCTTGTCGGCCTGTTGCTGCTGCTGCCCTGGACGCGCGAGCTGATCTACCGGCTCCTGGCGCGCAATCTGCGGGTGGTGGAGGTCTCGGCCAGTTATCGCCGGCCCGACGACCCCGAGCTGATCGACCTCGACCGCTCCGACTGGCGCGACGGGCCAAGCTTGTGAGCACAGGGCAAAACTGCTAGTCCGGCGCCCGCGAACAGCAAGGAATCCCCGATATGGCCGACGAAAATGCCGCAGGCGGCACCAGCAATGCCAACGCGCAGCAGGGCACCACGCCCAGCTTCAACCTGATCGGCCAGTATATCCGCGACATGAGCTTCGAGAATCCGGGCGCGCCGGGTTCGATCATGCTGGGCGGCCCCAATCCCAGCTTCAATGTCGGCATCAATGTCGGCGTCAAGAAGCAGGCCGACGACATCTATGCCGTCGAGATCACGCTCAACGCCAAGGCCGAGCGCGAAAAGAACGTGCTGTTCAATGTCGAGCTCATCTATGGCGGCGTGTTCCGCATGAAGAACATCCCCGAGAATCAGCTCGCTCCGCTGCTGCTGGTCGAGTGTCCGCGCCTGATCTTCCCGTTCGCCCGCCAGGTCCTCGCCTCGGTGACCCAGCAGGGCGGCTTCCCGCCGCTGATGATGGAGCCGGTCGACTTCAACGCGATCTACATGCAGAATCTGAAGCAGCTCCAGGCGCAGCAGGCCGGTGGAGCGACCGGCGGCGCGGCGCCGACGCCGACCGTCACGAATTAAGGCATCGACCCCCGCGGTCTGAAGCGGCGCCCACCGGGCGCCGCTTTGCTTTTTGGCGGCCCCGTCAGCTCCGCGCGGCCTCGACATCGAGCACCCAGGTGACGCCGAACCGGTCCCTGAGCATGCCGTAAAGCGGCGACCAGCCGGAGGGGCCGATCGGCTGGATCAGGGTCGCGCCGGCCACCAGCCGGTCCCAGTAGCCGCGAATCTCGGCAGCGTCGGCGCCGCGGATCGACAGGAAGAACGGCGCTTCGCCCGGATGCCAGGCCCGCGCGGCCGGCACGTCATAGGCCATGACGCGGAAACCGTTCTCGGCGGCAATTTGGCCCCACATGATCTGATCGGCTGCGGCCGGATCCTGCACCGCGCCCGCATCCCTGTAGGTGACGGCGACGAGGTGTCCGCCGAAGACCTCGCGATAGAAGTCGAGAGCGGCGCGGGCCTGGCCGCGGAAGTTGAGGTGGGCAGTGGTCTGGATCGTCATCGGAAGCTCCTTTTTGCGTGACGCGATGGAGCTGTGATACGGAACGCCAACTGCCACTTTCCGTCAGTTGGACATGGCCCGCGCCGACCGCCTGTTCCGCCTCCTCCAGGCCATGCGCATGCTGCCGGCGCCGCTCACCGCCGCACGGCTGGCCGAGGAAACCGGCGTTTCGCTGCGCTCGCTCTATCGCGACATCGACAGCCTGCGGGCAGCGGGTGCCCGGATCGAGGGCGAGCGCGGCTATGGCTACCGGCTGGTCGAGGATTATGCGCTACCGCCCCAGACCTTCGACCGGCTGGAGATCGAGGCGCTGGCACTCGGCCTGGCCGAAGTGCGCCAGATGGGCGACCCTGCCCTGGCGATGGCGGCGGCATCGGTCCTCGCCAAGGTCACGGCGACCCTGCCCGACGACCGCGAGCAATATCTCGTCCATGCCGTCTCGCGGGTGTACCGGCCCGACGGGCGATACAGCCCGGGCCCGCATCTGGCGACGATTCGCGAGGCCTGCTGGCGGGAGCAGGCAATCCGTATCCGCTATGCCGACCGCGACGGGGCAGCGACCGAGCGGTCGATCCTGCCGCTGGCAATCGTCTATGCCGATCACAGCCTCGCCGTTCTGGCCTGGTGCCTGCTGCGGCAGGGCTTTCGCATCTTCCGGATCGAACGGATGAGCGAGGTCGAGGCGACCGGGGAGAGTTTCCGGCCGCGACGGGCAGCGATGCTGCGCGACTATCTCGCCGAGCTCGACCGGCGGACGGCTCAGGCCGCCGCTTCCTCGTCGCGGTAGTAGCCCCAGAGCGCGGCTTCGCCCATCGTCCGGATCAGCGACATGTGGGCCGCGAGCGTTTCGGCGTCGAGACGCGACGGGAGCGGGGTGGGTCGTTGCGGCGCCGCATGGGCGACGAGCGTTGCGCCGGCGTAGCTGACATTGACCTCCTCGACCAGCGCCAGCGCCACCTGCCGGCCGCCGATGAGCTCGAGATAGACATCGGCCAGGATCTCGCTGTCGAGCAGCGCGCCGTGAAGGGTGCGGCGGGAATTGTCGATGCCGTAGTGCTTGCACAGGGCGTCGAGCGAGACGCGGGCGCCCGGATGCTTGTCGCGAGCGACGGCCACCGTGTCGATGATGGGGTTCCGCAGCGCCGGCCGTCCGGCTTTTTCGAGCTCGAAATTGAGGAAGGACACATCGAACGGCGCGTTATGCGCGATCAGTGTGGCATCGCCGAAGAAGGCGAGCATGCTGTCGGCGATCTCGGCGAAGCGCGGCTTGTCGCGCAGGAACTCGTCGCTGAGCCCGTGGACGTTGTAGGCATCCGCCGTCATCTGCCGGTCGGGATTGATATACTGGTGGAAGGTCTTGCCGGTGGGGATATGGTTGAACAACTCCACGCCACCGATCTCGACCACGCGGTCGCCCGTCAGCGGGCTGAGGCCGGTGGTTTCGGTATCCATGACGATTTCGCGGGTCACTCACAGTCCTTCCGGGTTCTGCGTCAGCCCCTCGACCAGCGCTTTGACGACGGTCCTGAGCTTCCACATCGGGCCGGTGGTGTAGATCACATAATCCGCCCGCTTCCGCTTTTCATCCTGGGGCAGCTGCCGGGCAAGGATAGCGTCCAGCTTTTCCACGGTCATGCCCGGGCGGGCCAGAGCGCGGGCACGGATCTCCCCGTCCGGCGCCCAGGTGGTCGCGACGCGGTCGAGCCCGTAGTCGTGGCCGGTCTCGAACAGGAGCGGGATATCGACGACCGCGACCTTGGCACCCGACGCTTCGGCATCGGCCAGGAACCTGCCGATGCGCGCCCGCACCAGGGGATGAACCGCCGCTTCGAGTTCCCCAAGCCGTTGAGGCTCGGCGAGAATTCGGGCGCTCAGCGCCTTCCGGTCGATCTCGCCATTGTGGCTAACTCCGGGGAAAAGCGCCTCGACCACCGGCACTGCTTCGCCGCGATAGAGCTCATGCACGGCATCGTCGGACGAGAAGGTGGGGACGCCGAGCGCGGCAAATTCCTCGAGGGCCGTCGACTTGCCCGAGGCGATCGAGCCGGTGAGCCCGAGCTTCCACATCAGAGCGTCGCCTCGACGAGCCGCCGCAGTTCCGGCGTCACCTCAGGGCGGACGCCGAACCAGGCCTCGAAGCCGGGGACCGCCTGGTGCAGCAGCATGCCGAGCCCGTCGACCGTCTTGAGGCCGGCCTGACGCGCAGCGGCAAGCAGCGGAGTTTCGAGCGGCACATAGACGAGGTCCGTCACCACGGCCGATTTCGGCAGCAGGCGGAGATCGATCCCCTCAAAGCTCGACCCATGCATGCCGACCGAGGAGCAATTGACCACGAGCCCGGCCCCCGTCGCCACGCCGGCGAAGTCGCCGAGCCGGCCAGCCTTGATCGGCCCTTCGAGGTCGATGGCAAGGTCCTGCGCCTTCTCGATGGTACGGTTGAGCAGGTGGATGATGGGGACGTTGCGCGACTTGAGGGCGACCAGGATCGCCCGCGCCGCCCCCCCTGCCCCGATGACGATGGCCGTCTCGAGCCCGTCGTCCCAGCCCGGCGCGTTCTGGTCGAGATTGCCGAGAAAGCCGAGATAGTCGGTGTTGAAGCCCAGCACGCTGTCGGGCCGCCAGAGCAGCGTGTTGGCGGCGCCGATCGTCTCGCACAGTGGATCGAGCTCGTCGGCGAAGGCGAAGGCGGCCTCCTTGTGCGGAATGGTGACATTGCCGCCAACGAACTCGCCTGCGCTCACCCGCGCGAAGAAGGCGGGCAGGTCGGGAGGCGCTACGTCGATCGCCTCATAGGAGCCGTCGATCCCGTGCGCCCTGAGCCAGTGGCCGTGAATGAGCGGCGAGCGGGAGTGGTTGATGGGATGGCCGATGACGAAGGCGCGTTTCACGTGAATCCAACAGGGCGAGAAGCGAAGCGGAAATGGACTCGACTCGACTCGCAGGTTCGAGTCCGTCCTGCAATCCCTCGGCTGCTGCCGGGGCCGATTCCGGCCCTCATGGCGGCCGCTCGCAATTGTTCACAGAGTCATTGCGACCCGCCGCGTGCGTCTGTGGGATTCCCCTCCGCCGGATGGCGAGGGAGGGGTTGTCACCGCTGGGGTGGAATCCCGTCCCCAGTCCGTTCCGCGGCACGGTTAATGAAAGGTTAACACCTGCGAGCGGGGATAACGTGATTCCAGCGGTGCCCGGCCGTCCACAGCTTGTCCCCAGGCGCGGCGTCCAAAGGGAAATGGTTAACGATCCGTTAACGCCGTGGAGTCCGGGCGTCTGCTCCCCAGTTCACATCGCGCCGTCCCCAGCTTGCGGATGCGACTCTTCGCGCTCCCCGTCCAAGCGCTTCCGGCTGGCCGCCTTGCATGAATTCCTGCAAAACACCGCCATGATACTGATGATAAAAGAATCTCTCTCTTTCTTAGGATCCCGACTGTGAGCCCCGTGGCCAAACCGCTGCTGGCGACGGTGCGCGGCGAGCGCCAGGGACGGCCGCCGCTCTGGATCATGCGGCAGGCCGGCCGCTACCTCCCCGAATACCGTGCCATCCGCGAAACCGTCGGCACGTTCCTCGAGCTCTGCTACACGCCCGAGCTTGCGGCCGAAGTGACGCTGCAGCCGCTCAGGCGCTTTGAGCTCGATGCAGCGATCCTGTTCTCCGACATCCTCGTCATCCCGGACGCTCTGGGCCAGACCGTCCGCTTCGAGCACGGGGAAGGCCCACGGCTCGAACCGATCACTCCGGACGGGCTGGGGAGGTTGAACGCGGATGGCGTTGTCGAGCATCTGGCTCCGGTCTTTGAGACCCTGAGGCGGGTCAAGGCGGACCTCGCGCCGGACAAGACGCTGATCGGCTTTTGCGGATCGCCCTGGACGGTGGCGACCTACATGATCGCCGGCCGGGGTTCGCCCGATCAGGCGGCCGCCCGCATCTTCGCGCTGAGGCACCCGGAGGCGATGGCGCAACTGCTCGACCTGCTGGTCGATGCCTCAGCGGCCTACCTGATCGCGCAACTGGAGGCGGGGGCCGATGTGCTACAGCTCTTTGAGAGCTGGGCGATGAATATCGATGAACGCCAGTTCGCGCAGCTCGTGATCGAGCCGAACCGGCGGATCGTCAAGGCAGTCCGCGCCGCGGTCCCCGATGCCGCCTTCATCGGTTTCCCACGCGGTGCGGCCGGGCTGGTTCCGGCCTATGTCGCCGGCACCGGAGTGAATGCGGTTGGGCTCGACTACATGATGCCGATCGGGACCGCCGATGCGAGCCTCCCCGCGGCACTGCCGGTTCAGGGCAATCTCGACCCGCTGCGGCTGCTGGCGGGTGGCGAGCAGATGGAGGCGCGGATCGAGGAGATCATCGCCGGATTCGCCGGCCGGCCGCATATCTTCAATCTGGGGCACGGCATCGTGCCCGAAACGCCGATCGGCCATGTCGAGCGGTTGGTCGAAATCGTCAGGCGGGGGCGCTGAGCATGTGGTGGTACGACTGGATCAAGGCGTTGCATGTGATCAGCGTCCTCGCCTGGATGGCCGGCATGATGTATTTGCCCCGGCTGTTCGTCTATCACGCCGAGGCTCAGGTCGGTTCGGAGAAGTCCGAAACGTTCAAGGTGATGGAGCGCCGTCTCTACCGCGGGATCACGACCCCGGCGATGGTGGCGACCTGGGTGTTCGGCCTCGCCATGGTGTTCCACGGGCTCATCGACTGGTCCAGTATCTGGCCCTGGGTGAAGGCAGCCTCGGTGGTTGCGCTGTCGGGCATCCATGGCTTCTACGGCCGGCTGTTGCGGGACTTTGCCAACGACCGCAACAGGCGGCCGTCGCGGTTCTTCCGCATGATCAACGAGCTGCCCTTCGTGCTGGCGATCGTCATCGTCATCATGGTGATCGTGCGGCCATTCTGAGTGCGCAACGTTTCACGTGAATCCGAGGAGCGGGGCGGCGGGCGACAGCCGCCCCTTGAACAAAACACCCATTCCCGCTATCTCAGCGTCACTGCACCACCAAAGCGCACGCCGCCCGGCGAGAAGCGCGGTGCACTTCCCCCCAAATTCCGCATCTCCCAGAGTTACCCGCCTCATGGAAACAATGAAGCTCAGCGAGCTGAAGGCCAAATCTCCTGCCGATCTGCTCTCTTTTGCTGAGGAATACGAGGTCGAGAATGCCTCGACCATGCGCAAGCAGGAGCTGATGTTCGCCATCCTCAAGGAGCTGGCGGCACGGGACATCGACATCGTCGGCGAAGGCGTCGTCGAAGTGCTGCCCGATGGCTTCGGCTTTCTGCGCTCCCCGGACGCCAACTACCTGCCCGGCCCGGACGACATCTACGTCTCCCCCAGCCAGATCCGCCGCTTTTCGCTGCGGACCGGCGATACGGTCGAGGGCGAAATCCGCTCTCCCAAGGAAGGCGAGCGCTACTTCGCGCTGCTCAAGGTCAATCTGATCAATTTCGAGGATCCCGAAAAGGTCCGCCACAAGGTCAATTTCGACAACCTCACGCCGCTCTATCCCGAGGAGCGGCTGCGCCTCGAGCTCCCCGACCCCACGGTCAAGGACAAATCGGCGCGCGTGATGGATCTCGTCGCGCCCATCGGCAAGGGCCAGCGCGCGCTCATCGTCGCCCCGCCGCGCACCGGCAAGACGGTGCTGCTGCAGAACATCGCCCAGTCGATCGCGATCAACCATCCGGAGTGCTACCTCATCGTGCTGCTCATCGACGAGCGGCCGGAGGAAGTGACCGACATGCAGCGCTCGGTGAAGGGCGAGGTGATCTCCTCGACCTTCGACGAGCCCGCCAGCCGCCACGTCCAGGTCGCCGAAATGGTGATCGAGAAGGCCAAGCGCCTCGTCGAGCACAAGCGCGACGTGGTGATCCTGCTCGATTCGATCACCCGGCTCGGCCGCGCCTACAACACGGTGGTTCCGTCCTCGGGCAAGGTGCTGACCGGCGGTGTGGACGCCAACGCCCTGCAGCGGCCCAAGCGCTTCTTCGGCGCGGCGCGCAACATCGAGGATGGCGGCTCGCTGACCATCATCTCGACCGCGCTGATCGATACTGGGTCGCGCATGGACGAAGTGATCTTCGAAGAGTTCAAGGGCACCGGTAACAGCGAAATCGTGCTCGATCGCAAGGTCAGCGACAAGCGCATCTTCCCAGCGATGGATGTCACCAAGTCCGGCACGCGCAAGGAAGAGCTGCTGGTCGAACCCGATATCCTGCGCAAGATGTATGTGCTGCGCCGCATCCTCAATCCGATGGGAACGGTCGATGCCATGGAGTTCCTGATGGACAAGCTCCGGCAGACCAAGACGAACTCCGACTTCTTCGACTCGATGAACACCTAGAGTGGGTTAGCGCCCGATGGACGGCGATACGATTGTCGCCCTGTCGTCGGGCGCTCTCCCCTCCGGCGTGGCCGTGATCCGGCTCAGCGGACCCGGAACGAGTCGGGTTCTAGAATCACTTGCTATATCGGACATCGAACCGCGGCGCCTGGCGCTGCGGTCGCTGCGGCTTGCCGGCGAGCTGATCGACAACGGACTCGTCGCCTGGATGCCGGGACCGCAGAGCTTTACCGGCGAGGACACGGCGGAGCTGCAGGTGCATGGCTCGGCCGCGGTCGTGCGTCGTCTGCTTCGTGGAATCACGACGATCGAGGGCGTGCGGCTCGCCGAGGCTGGCGAGTTCACGAGGCGTGCCTTCGCCAACGGCAAGCTCGACCTGACGGAAGTGGAAGGTCTCGGGGACCTCATCGAGGCCGAGACGGAGACGCAGCGGCAGCAGGCGGTGGCCCGGCTGGCCGGTGGCATCAGCGAGAGGATCGCGGCGTGGCGCGAGACGCTGCTCGACGTCCGGGCCGAGGTGGAGGCGCGCCTCGACTTCTCGGACGAGGGAGATGTGTCGCAGGAGCTGCCACATAACGTGATTCAGGCCGTTGGTGCGCTCGCCGGAGAGCTTCGGGGGGCCGTGGAATCGGTTGGCCGCGGCCGTATTGTTCGCGAGGGCCTGCGCGTGGCGCTGGCGGGCCCCCCCAATGTCGGCAAGTCGTCGCTGCTCAATGCGCTGGCGAAATCCGATCTCGCCATCGTCAGCGATGAGCCGGGGACGACTCGCGACGTGCGGGAAGTGTCGCTCGATCTGGGCGGGCGGCTTGTCATGCTCATCGACATGGCGGGGCTGCGCAGCAGCGACAGCCGGGCCGAGGCTGAGGGCATCCGTCGCGCGGAGGCGGAGATCGCCCGGGCCGATCTCGTGCTCTGGCTGGTCGCCCCGGATGTCGCTCCGCTGACGCCGCCGCAGCGGACGCCGCTCTGGACGGTTGGAAGCAAGGCGGACCTCGGGCCGGTCGCGGCCGAGTATGTGCTATCGGCCGACACCGGTCTCGGGATAACCGAGCTCCTCGCGGCGCTGGCGGGTTTCGCGGAGACGGCGGCCGGCAGCGGCCCGCCGGCCCTGCTCAGCCGCGAGCGTGATCTGGTGGCGTTGGCGGCCGCCCGGGACGCGGTCGAGCGCTTCCTGACCGAGGGCGCGACAGATGAGATCGCGGCGGAGCATCTACGCCAGGCGAGCCTCGCGCTGGAGCGGTTGCTGGGGCGGATCGACACGGAGCAGGTGCTGGATCGGCTGTTCGCGGCCTTCTGCATCGGCAAGTGAGCGCCGGCCAAGCGCAGTCCGTGACTCACGTGAAACATTGCTGTATCAGCCCGCGCCATGAGTGACTTCGGTGTGATCATTGTCGGTGGCGGCCATGCCGGCTCAGAGGCTGCAGCGGCATCGGCGCGGCTTGGGGTGCCGACGGCCCTCATCACCCATAAGTTCGCGACGATCGGAGAGATGAGCTGCAACCCCGCCATCGGCGGGCTGGGCAAGGGTCACCTCGTCCGCGAGATCGATGCGCTGGACGGG
>MKUZ01000031.1:11381-207670 GCA_001899065.1 Devosia sp. 66-22
CCAGTTCCGCGTTCTCAACCGCCGTAAGGGCCCGGCCGTCCGCGGCCCGCGTGCGCAGGCGGATCGCAAGCTCTACAAACAGGCAATGCAGGCTGAGCTCGGTGCGCAGCCGAACTTGACGATCATCGAGGGTGAAGTCGATGACCTCGTTGTCGACGCCGGCAATATAACAGGAGTCATCCTGCTCGACGGGCGCCGGTTTTCGACCACGTCGGTGGTCTTGACGACCGGAACCTTCCTCCGCGGCCTTATCCATCGCGGCGAGGAGACCATCCCGGCTGGCCGTGTCGGCGAGAAGCCGGTCCTGGGTCTGTCGACGCGGCTCGAGGCGCTGGGCCTGCGGTTGGGACGGCTGAAGACGGGCACGCCGGCGCGTCTCGACGGAACGTCCATCGACTTTACGGTGCTCGAAACACAGCCCGGCGACGACCCGCCGGAGCCGTTTTCGTCGCTGACGACGGCAATTACGACGCCGCAGATCAACTGCCACATCACGCGTACGTCGGCCGAGACGCACCGCATCATCGCCGACAATATCCATCGCTCCGCCATGTATTCCGGCCGGATTCAGAGCCGTGGGCCGCGCTATTGCCCCTCGATCGAGGATAAGATCGTCCGGTTCGCTGATCGCGACACGCACCAGATCTTCCTCGAGCCCGAGGGCCTCGACGACCCGACGATCTATCCTAACGGCCTCTCGACCTCCCTGCCCGCCGAGGTGCAGGAGGCGTTCCTCAAGACCATGCCGGGCCTCGAGAACGTCCGCATCATCCGGCCGGGCTACGCGATCGAATACGACTATGTCGACCCGCGCGAGCTCCGGGCCACGCTGGAGCTGAAGCGGCTGCCGGGCCTCTATCTGGCCGGTCAGATCAATGGCACGACAGGCTACGAGGAGGCCGCCGCACAGGGGCTCCTGGCGGGCGCCAATGCCGGCCTTCGGGCCCGCGGCGAGGAGCAGATCATCCTCTCCCGCACGGAGTCCTATCTCGGCGTCATGGTTGACGATCTCATAACGCGAGGCGTAGCCGAACCGTACCGCATGTTCACGTCGCGGGCTGAGTTTCGCCTGCATCTGCGCAGCGACAACGCGGACCAGCGGCTAACGAGGCTCGGCATCGACAAGGGGTTGGTCGGTGAGACTCGTCAAGCAGCTTTCGAGTCGAAGGTCGCTGCGCTTGACGGCGGCCGGAGACTGCTCGATGCGCTGACGATGACGCCAACCGAGGCGCGCAAGAATGGCGTCGTGGTCAATGCCGACGGCCAGCGCCGCAGCGCGTTCGATCTGCTGGCCTATCCTGACGTCACCGTCGAGGATGTCACCCGCCTCTGGCCCGAGATTGGGGCGATTGGAACGCCGATTCTGGAGCAGCTTTCCATCGATGCGCAGTATGCGGTGTATCTGGAGCGGCAGCGCGCCGATGTTGCGGCCATGCGGCGCGATGAGGCCGTCGGTATTCCCGACTGGCTGGATTATAGCATGATTCCGGGACTTTCCGCCGAGCTCCGGCAGAAGCTGACGCAACACAAGCCGGCGACAATGGCGCAGGCTCAGGCGCTTGAGGGGATGACGCCGGCAGCGGCGACCCTCCTCCTTGCCATCATCCGCCGGGGCGCGCTTCGCAAAGCCGGATGAGCCAGCAGGACGACCTCGAGCGCTACGCTGCGCTCCTCCGCAAATGGAATGCGGTCCAGAATCTCGTTTCACGTGAAACAGTGGACGAGCTGTGGCCGCGCCATATAGCGGACTCGCTGCAGGTGATGCGGTACGTGCGCGACAGCGACCGGGCCGTCATCGACCTGGGCTCCGGCGGCGGCTTCCCGGCGATTCCGATGGCCATCGCGTCTCGGGGAGCGGAACGCCGATTCACTCTGGTCGAGCCGATCGCCAAGAAGGCGTCGTTCCTTCGCACGGTGGCGCGCGAGCTTGGTCTTCCGGTGACCATCGAGGCCAGGCGCGCCGAGCAGATTGATTCACGTGAAACATTCGACCTCGTCACGTCGCGGGCGCTGGCCTCGCTGCCAGAGCTGCTCCACCTTTCACTGCCCTTTGCTCGCGATTCGGGACATTTCCTGCTGCACAAGGGCCGGAATTACCGTCAAGAACTTGACGCGGCGGCTGCCAAATTCCACTTCGATGTGGTAGTTCATTCCAGCGAGTCCGATCCCGAGGGCGTGATCCTCGAAATCACCAACTTGCGAGCCAAATCAGCCGCTTAGCGGCAGGAGACAGCGTGGCTGCACGCATCATCACACTGGCCAACCAGAAGGGCGGCGTCGGCAAGACGACCACCGCGATCAACCTCGCCACGGCCCTTGCCGCCATCGGCGAGCGCGTGCTGATCGTCGATCTCGACCCCCAGGGCAACGCCTCCACGGGTCTGGGAGTCGATCGGCGCGACCGCGATGTTTCGTCCTACGACCTCATGGTGGGCGAGGCCACCGTGCGCGAAGCCGCGATGATGACGGACGTGCCGCGCGTGGCGCTGGTGCCCTCGACCCTCGACCTGCTCGGCGTCGAACAGACGATCAGTCAGCAGCCTGATCGCGCCTTCAAATTACGCAATGCTTTCAAGGCGTTGGACCAGCTCAGCATTGAGGAGCAGGCGGTCAGCTACGTGATCATCGACTGCCCGCCTTCGCTCAATCTGCTGACGGTGAACGCGCTGGTGGCGGCCGACGCGGTCCTGGTGCCCATGCAGTGCGAGTTCTTCGCGCTCGAAGGACTGAGCCAACTCCTTCAAACCATTGAACAAATCCGGACGACGTTGAATCCGCGGCTCAAGATCCAGGGCGTCGTGATGACGATGTTCGATCGCCGCAATTCGCTCAGTGAGCAGGTGCTGCAGGATGTGCGCGGCACCATGGGTAATCTCGTCTACGATACCGTCATCCCCCGCAACGTGCGGCTCAGCGAGGCGCCGTCCTACGGCAAGCCCGCTCTGCTCTATGATCTCAAATGTGCCGGCAGCCAGGCGTATCTCCGGCTTGCCACCGAAGTCATCCGCCGCGAGCGGCAATTGAACGCTGCGTGAGGCGCCCATGGTAGAAAAGCCCAACCGACTTGGACGCGGCCTTGCCGCCCTCATCGGCGACATGGCCCCGATCGACGCGCCGCGCACCGCCGAATCGTCCTCGGCCGGCCAGAAACGCCTGCCGCTCGACTTCATCATCGCCAACCGCGCTAACCCACGGCGCGACTTCGACAGCGACCAGCTCGACGAGCTGACCAATTCGATCCGGGAGAAGGGCGTGATGCAGCCCCTCCTCGTGCGCCCCAGCGAGGACCCCAACGTCTTCGAGATCATCGCCGGCGAACGCCGCTGGCGGGCGGCGCAGCGGGCGGGCCTGCACGATGTTCCTGTCATCATCCGCGAGGTCGATGACAAGGAAGCGCTCGAGCTCGCGATCATCGAGAACGTGCAGCGCGTCGATCTCAATCCGCTGGAAGAAGCGCTGGGCTATGAGCAGCTCATCGAGCAATTTTCCTATACGCAGCAAGACCTTGCGCAGGTCATCGGCAAGTCGCGCTCGCATGTGGCCAACACCCTACGGCTGCTCAAGCTGCCCAGGGATGTCCGCGAGATGGTCACCAGCGGGCAGCTCACGGCGGGCCATGCGCGGACGCTGATCACCGCCGAGGACCCGGCGACGCTCGCCAGGCATATCGTCGACAGCGGATTGTCGGTGCGCGAGGCGGAAAGGCTGAGCCAGAGTGGTGGCACGCCCAAAAAGGCACCCTCCGACCCGGCGCCCAAGGACACCGATACGCTCGCGATCGAAAAGCAGCTCTCGGACCACCTTGGGCTCAAGGTGGTGATCGATCACCGCGATTCGGGCGGCAAGCTCGAGATCCGCTATCGCACGCTCGAGCAGCTCGATTCGGTGCTGACCCGGCTGACCAGCAGCTAGTGCTGCGCCGCCATCGTCGCGAGCGCGAGGAAGACGCGGCGCACCACCGTCTCGGAGCGCCCGTAATTCTTGCGCGATTCGCCGGTGGCGTCGTGCAGGCGCGCCATTGCCAGTGCGAGTGAAGCGTCGCTCCACAGCCGCAATTGCTGCTCCATCGCCGAGCGGCGCGAGAAATGCGGCTTGGGCCGCGCGCCGTCGAGCACGTCACGTACGCCGACCCCGGAATCGACCACTGTCCGCCAGCGGCGAAGCTGGGCGAAGTGCAGCATCACGCTCGCCAGCAATTGCTGCGGATTGATGGTCGCCGCGAGCGCGCGCGACAGCCCGAGGTCGAGCCTTTCGGCGTGCCCGGTGCCGATGGCATCGGCGATCTCATCGAGCACCAGCGCGGTGTTGTCAGCGCACAGCGTCAGCACATCGTCGCGCGTTAGACTCTTGCTCTGGTCGGCATAGAGCACGAGCTTTTCGATCTCGCGCCGCGTCACTTCGCGGTCGTTGCCCAGCTGGTCGCGCAGCGTGGCTGCGACATCGGGCTCGGCGCGGATTCCCGCCGCAGCAAAGCTCTCATTGATCAGCCGCAGGATCGTCTCGTCGCTGTCGGCGTAGCACGGCAGGGCGCGGCCGGTCCTCGCGCCTTCGACCAGCGCGCGCAGCGCATCGCGGGGCGTCAAATTTCCCGCCTCTAGAACGACGATCGCCCCGGATAGATCGGACGCCAGCTCGCCGAGCGGCACGACGCTGCCTTTCCCCGCGTTGCGCACGCGGACGACGCGCTTCTCGCCGAACAAGGACGACGTTCTAGCCTCGACCAGGAGACGCCCGGGATCGCTGTCGATCTCGCCGCCGTCGAGCGTCACCAGCCCCATGCCGTCGCTCTCCGCGCCTGCATAGTGGCGCACGAGGCGCTGCGCGGTCTCGCGCACGAGGCCGGTATCGGGGCCGTAGACGAGCAGGATGCCGGCGTCGAGGTCGGGCCGCTTGAGGAAGCGCTCGACCTCGTGCGCCTTGAGTGCCGTCACTTCGCCAGCGCGGCGATGATCTCGAGCCGCAGCGTGTCGGCCAGCAGCAGCGCCGCCTGCCGCTCGGCGCTCTCGGTGGCCTGCTGGTTGGCAAGCACCTGCGCGCCGTGGGTGAGGTCGGCGGTCTGGGAGCGCGTCGCCGAGAGGAGCACCGTGCCGTCGGGCGCCGTCACGGTGACGGCCGCCGTCACCGTGACCTGGCGCTGGTTGACCGGCGAGGGGACGAGATCGTTGGTCAGCGCTCCGGCGCCGCTCCAGGCCGCGACCTTGACGAGCGGCACGCTGCCCTCGGCCTTGCCCAGGCGCAGTGCGAGGTCCTGGTAGATGGTACGCTCGAGCACATTGCCCGGGGCCGCATAGGCCACGTCGACGCGTGCGGCGCCAATGCCGGCGTCGCTGTAGACAGGACGCAGGCCCGTGCATGCGGCCAGCGGCCCGACCAGTGCCACCGCCAGCAGCGCTGCACCCACCGCCCGGTTAAGCGACGACATTGACGATCCTGTCGGGCACGATGATCACCTTGCGTGGCGGCTTGCCGTCCAGCATGCGGGCAACCGCGTCCAGAGACAAGGCCTGTTTCTCGACCAGGTCGCCGGGCGTGCCCTTGGCAACGCTGATCTCGCCGCGGCGCTTGCCGTTGACCTGCACCGCCATCACCACCGTGTCATCGACGAGCAGCGCCGGGTCGACGGCCGGCCAGGCCGCATCGGCGACCATGCCGGACTTGCCCAGCGCGGCCCAGCAGGTCTCGGCCAAATGCGGCATCATCGGCGCGATCAGCTGCACCAGCTTGCCGACGCCCTCGGCCAGCACAGTGCTGCCATTGGCGGTGGGCGCCGCTTCCAGCGTCGCGGCAAATTTGGCGAGGCCATTGCTCAGCTCGTAGATCTGGGCGACGGCGCTGTTGAAGCGCAGGCCCTCGATGCTCTCGCCGACGGCATGCACGGCGCGGTGGGTCAGCTTGCCGATCGCCTCGATCTCAGTCGCGGCCGATTCGCCGCTCGCCGGCAGCCCGGCAATTTCGATCGCCTCATGCACCAGCTTCCAGACGCGCTGCTGGAAGCGGCCGGCGCCTTCGATGCCGGCCTCGGTCCATTGCACGTCGCGCTCGGGCGGCGAGTCCGACAGCATGAACCAACGCGCGGTGTCGGCGCCGTAGGTGCGGACGATCTCATCGGGGTCGACGACGTTCTTCTTGGACTTCGACATCTTCTCGATCGAGCCGATCTCGATCGGTGCGCCGGTCGTCGCATGCCGCGCATGGCGGCCCTCGCCCATGCCCTCGAGCACGATCTCGGAGGGCAGCACCCAATCGCCGCTCTGGTCGCGATAGGTCTCGTGCACCACCATGCCCTGGGTGAACATGCCCCGGAACGGCTCGTCCATGTCGAGATGACCGGTCTTGCTCATCGCGCGTGCGAAGAAGCGCGAGTAGAGAAGGTGCAAAATAGCGTGTTCTACACCGCCGATATACTGATCGACCGGCAGCCAGCGATTGGCGACCGCCGGAACCGTCGGCGTCGCGGCGCGCGGCGCGGTGAAGCGCGCGAAATACCAGGACGAGTCCACGAAGGTATCCATCGTATCCGTCTCGCGGCGCGCCGGCTTGCCGCACACCGGGCAGCTCACATGCTTCCAGGTCGGATGGTGGTCGAGCGGGTTGCCGGGCTTGTCGAAGGTCACGTCGTCGGGCAGCACCACCGGCAGCTGGTCGTCGGGCACCAGCACGGGGCCGTGCTCGTCGCAATGGATCACCGGGATCGGGCAGCCCCAATAGCGCTGGCGCGACACGCCCCAGTCGCGCAGGCGATAGTTGGTCTCGACCACGCCCTGGGCGCGGTTGCCGATCTGGATGCCGCCGAAATGGCTGGCGATGCGCGCCTTGGCGTCCTCGATGCTCAAGCCGTCGAGGAAGCCCGAATGGAAGATCGAGCCGGGGCCGGTATAGGCCTCGCTGCCGACACTGAAAGTCGCCGGATCCTCGCCCTCGGGCAGCACCACGGGGATGACGTTCAGCTCGTATTTGCGCGCGAAATCGAGGTCGCGCTGGTCGTGCGCCGGGCAGCCGAAGATGGCGCCGGTGCCGTAGTCCATCAGCACGAAGTTCGCGACGTAGACAGGCAGCGTTTCGCCCGCCTTGACCGGGTGCTTCACCGTCAGTCCGGTGAAATAGCCCTGCTTTTCAGCCTTCTCGATGTCGGCTGTGGCGGTGCCCTGGCGGTGGCACTCGTCGATGAAGGCCTTGAGGGCCGGGTCGGCCGCCGCCAGCTCGGTCGCGAGCGGGTGGTCGGGCGACAGCGCCACGAAGCTCGCCCCGAAGATCGTGTCGGGGCGGGTGGTGAACACTTCGATCGTCGGCGCGCCGGTCTTGCCGTTACCGTCGAGCTCGAACAGCAGCCGCAGACCCTCGGACTTGCCGATCCAGTTGCGCTGCATGATGCGCACCTTGTCGGGCCAGCCGTCGAGGCCGTCGATCGCCTTGAGCAGATCCTCCGAATAATCGGAGATGCGGAAGAACCACTGGGTCAGCTCGCGCTGCTCGACCAGGGCGCCCGAGCGCCAGCCGCGGCCGTCGATCACCTGTTCGTTGGCGAGCACTGTCTCGTCCACCGGGTCCCAGTTCACCTTGGACTGCTTGCGGGTCACCAGCCCCGCTCGCATCATGTCGGTGAACAGCTTCTGCTGCTGGGCATAGTAGTCGACGTCGCAGGTGGCGAATTCGCGCGACCAGTCGAAGCTCAGACCCATGGTCTTGAGCTGCGTCTTCATCGCGTCGATGTTGGCGTAGGTCCAGGTCTTGGGGTGGCTGCCGGTCTGCTTGGCGGCATTCTCGGCCGGCAGGCCGAAGGCGTCCCAGCCCATGGGGTGGAGGACGTTGAAGCCCCTGGCGCGGCGATAGCGCGCAATCACGTCGCCCATGGCGTAGTTGCGCACATGGCCCATATGGATGCGCCCGGACGGATAGGGAAACATCTCGAGCACGTAATAGGGCTCGCGCGGGTCATCATTGCTCACCTCGAAGGACTTGCTGTCCTCCCAGGCCTTTTGCCAGCGCGGCTCCTCGACACGCGGATTGTAGCGCTCGATCGGTTTCACTTGAGACACGTCCTTGGAGCGGCAAAGAGTTGCTTTGCCGGGGTTTTCTGGGGTAGCGGACCCTCTACACTAAACGGGTAAACGGTCAACAGCATGGCGATCGACAACGCCGCCGAACGGCTCGACATCATCCGCTCGCGGATCGAGCGGGCGCGCCGCCGCTTCGGTCCGCCGCCTGCACGGGTCGAGCTGGTTGCGGTCAGCAAAACCTTCGCCGCCGACGACGTCCGGCCGTTCCTCGACGCCGGGCAGCGCGTGTTCGGCGAGAACCGGGTGCAGGAAGCCGCGGCCAAATGGCCCGGACTGCGGGGCTCCTATGACGGCATAGAATTGCATCTGATCGGACCGCTGCAGTCCAACAAGGCGAAGGAGGCCGTGGCGCTGTTCGATGTGATCGAAACGGTCGACCGCGAGAAGATCGCCGTGGCGCTCAAGGCAGAGATGGACCGGATGGGAAAGCGGCCGCGCCTTCTTGTCCAGGTCAATATCGGGCTCGAGCCGCAAAAGGCGGGTATCGCGCCGGCCGAGGCCGTCGCCTTCGTCGCCCGCTGCCGGGACGTGCACGGCCTCGCCATCGAGGGCGTGATGGCCATTCCACCCGAAGGCGTGCCGTCCGGGCCCTATTTCGCCCACATGGCTGAACTTGCCGCCGCGGCGGGGGCGACAACGCTGTCGATGGGGATGAGCGCCGATTTCGAGACCGCGATCGCCATGGGAGCCACCCATGTGCGGGTCGGCAGCGCCCTGTTCGGCCACCGGTCGGCGCCGTGAGCGAAATCTTCGCCGTCACCGAGCGGCTGATCCTGCGCGACTATCGGCCCGAGGCCGTCCCACCCTACGTCGCGCTCAGCGCCGATCCCCAGGTGATGCGCTATCTGGGCAGGCCCCGGCCGGCGGCCGAATGCGCGGCGGAGCTCGCGGCGATCGCGAAGCAATATGCCGCCATAGGATATGGCATGCTGGCGGTCGAGCGCCGCGGAGACGGGGCCTTTCTCGGCATCTGCGGGCTTTCGGTCGAGCACTGGTACCCCGACGATCTGCAGATCGGCTGGCGCCTGTTCCCGCGTTACTGGGGCCAGGGCTACGCCACCGAGGCAGCGCTGGTCTGGCGCGACCACGCCTTCAACGGGGACATCGCACGGCTCATCTCCATCTCGGATGTCCCCAATACGCGCAGTCACCGGCTGATGCAGCGCCTGGGGATGCGGCTCGACCACACGGCGACGCTGACGGACGACCGGGAGACGTTCGCGGCCCATGTCTACGCCCTTCCTCGACAGGAATGGGTGTCGCTCGGGAAACTCCAGGGGTAGCTGGCGCGTTGCTCCAGGCGTCACCATCTTGTGACTGGTCGGTGTTGGTGCGCCGGCTTAACTCACGTTGAGTGAATAGTCAGGAGCTGCCCATGATCCGCCGCCGCATTTTCCTGGTCGATGACGATGCCGACCTGAGGAAAACGCTGATGGATCAACTCATGCACTATCGCGAGTTCGACCTCATCGAGGCGGCGACCGCCAACGACGCGATCCGCAAGGTGCGCGACATCAATGTCGACCTGATGCTGCTCGATGTCGGGCTGCCCGACATGGACGGGCGCGAGGCGGTCAAGATCCTCCGCCGCGACGGGTTCAAGAGCCCGATCATCATGCTGACCGGGCACGACAGCGATTCCGACGAGATCCTCGGCCTCGAATCTGGGGCCAACGACTATGTCACCAAGCCCTTCCGCTTCTCGGTGCTGCTTGCCCGCATCCGGGCCGCGCTGCGCCAGCACGACCAGAGCGAGGACGTGGTGTTCACCATCGGGCCCTACAGCTTCCAGCCTGCCAACAAGGTGCTCGAGGCGCAGGATGGCGGCAAGGTCCGGCTCACCGACAAGGAAACCTCGATCCTCAAATACCTCTACCGCCAGGGGCCCAAGACCATCACGCGCGACGTCCTGCTCAAGGAAGTATGGGGGTATAACAACCGGGTGACGACGCACACGCTCGAAACCCACATCTACCGCCTGCGCCAGAAGATCGAGCGGGATCCGTCAAATGCCCGGCTCCTCGTCACCGAAGAGGGCGGCTACCGGCTCGTTCCCTAGGGGCGGCCGGCTTTCCCCTGCCCCAAGTCACCAAATCGACGAAAACCGTTCTCGCAATGGGAGCGGCGTGCTCTATATCAGGGCCCTGAGGCCGCGGGCGGCGGCCGGGTAAACTGGTAACGGGCAGGATGCAGCTCGACGACGCGACCACCATTCTGGGGCGCGCAGACTTCTTTACGGTCTGCGACGCCGAACAGCGTCGTCTGCTCGCCTTCGCCAGCGAGCGCAAGAAATGGCGCGCCAATTCGGTCATCTACCAGGCAGGAGATACCCCCGAAGGCGCCCATGTGCTGGTGAGCGGCACTGTCGCCACCTATCAGGAAGGGGACGAGTCCAACCCTTATGTGATTTCCTCGCAGGGCGCCGTGCTCGGCGCCATGTCGCTGGTCGTCTCCAAGCCCCGCCCGGTGACCGTCAAGGCAATTGACAATGTCGAGACGCTGTTTGTGCCGCGCTCGGCTTTTCTCAAGCTCGCCAATCAGGCGCCCGATCTCGCTAGGCGCGCGGCCGATCGCATCCGCTCCGATCTTGTCGGTTATCTTGGCGCCATCGAGCAGGTTCGCCCCAAGATCGGGTCGAGCAAAAGCTAGTCCGCGACCGCGTCGACTTCGATCTCGATCAGCCAATCCGGGTCGACGAAGGCGCTAACCGCCACGACCGTCGTCACCGGGCGAACATCCTTGAAGATCTCGGCGTGCGCCTTGGAGGCTTCGTTCCACAGGCCGATATCGGTCAACATAACACGAGTCCTCGTCACGTGCTCGAAGCCGGCGCCGGCCTCGGCCAGCGCCTTGCCGATGATCTCGAAGCAGCGCCTGGCCTGGCCGTAGACGTCGCCCCTGGCCGCCGTGCCGCCGCCCGCGGCGATCGGAGCGGTGCCGCCGATGGCGATGATCCGGCCGACGCGAACGGCCCGCGAGAAGCCGATGATGGGCTCGAGATAGGAGCCGGAGCTGACGAGCTGGCGATCACTCATTGGGGCCTCGGAAATAGGCGATGACGGGGACGTGGTCGGACGGCTTGCTGCTCCAGCCGCGCGCCGGGCGGATGATCTCGGCGCCGGTGGTGCGCGCCGCGATGTCGGCCGTCGACCAGATGTGGTCGAGCCGCCGGCCGCGGTCGGACTTCTCCCAATCCTGCGCCCGGTAGCTCCACCACGACGAGAGCTTGGTACCGTAGGGCAGGTGTTTGCGCACCAGATCGATCCAGCCATGATTGCCCGCCAGCAGCTCGTCGAGCGCCTGCGTTTCGACCGGCGTATGGCTCACCACCTTGAGCAGCTGCTTGTGACTCCACACGTCGTCCTCGTGCGGTGCGATGTTGAAGTCGCCGCAGATCAGCTGCCCCTGCCTGAACAGATCGTCGCCGAACCAGTCCTTGAGCTCGCGCAGGAAGCCGAGCTTGTGCTTGAACTTGGGATTGATCTCGGGGTCAGGCTCGTCGCCGCCGGCGGGAATGTAGATCGAGTGTACCGCCAGCGGTTCGGCATTGCCCCAGGCCACGGTGGCGGAGACGTGCCGGCAGTCGGCGATCTCGCAGAAGGCGCGGCTCGAAATGTCGGTCAGGGGGTGGCGCGAGACGATGGCGACGCCATGGTAGCCCTTCTGCCCATGCACCGCCTGGTAGGGATAGCCGGCCCTGGCGAACTTCTTGGCCGGGAACTGGTCGTTCTGGCACTTGATTTCCTGCAGGCACAGGACATCGACCGGATATTGCTTCAGGAACTTCAGCACGAGGCCGATGCGCAGGCGGACGGAGTTGATGTTCCAGGTGGCAAGGCTGAAGGGCATGGGGACTCGGTGGGCAGGAGGGCCCCGCCCTTGTGCCGTCAGGCAGACGCCGTGTCGAGCCAGATCGTCACCGGCCCATGATTGACCAGCGAGACATCCATGTCGGCCCCGAACACGCCATTGGCAACGCGGACGCCGTGGCCGGCGATGTGAGCGGAGACGTGCTCGTAGAGGCGCTTGCCCTCATCGGGCGACGCGGCCGTGCTGAAGCCGGGCCGGTTGCCCCTGGTCTCGGCGGCGAGCGTGAACTGGCTTACGACCAGCGCGCTGCCGCCGACATCGAGCAGCGAGCGGTTCATGCGGCCCGCCTCGTCCTCGAAGATGCGCAGGTTCACCACTTTGCGCGCGAGCCAGATGCCTTCGGCCTCCGTGTCGCCCTGCATCACGCAGACGAACACCAGCAGGCCCGCGCCGATCTCACCGCTGATGCGGCTATCGACGGTGACCGAGGCGGACGACACTCGCTGGACAAGGGCGCGCAATTTACTCGGGCGCGTCGATCTTATTGTAGTCGTTGATGTTGAGATAGAAGTAGGAGGCGGGGATCGCGACGTCCTTTTCGACGTCGTAGAGCGAGAAGGTCAGCTCGGACCCATCGGGGCTGGTGAGCACCCACTGGACGAGCTCCTGGCTCTCTTTGTCGAAGACCAGCGCGATACGCACCGTGCCGGCGGGCGTCTCGTCCTGCAGCGTCAGCTCGAGATAGGCGTCGGACTGGCTGATGGCGACGAGGCCGGCGCGCAGCAGGTCGATCTTCTCGTCGAGGAACTGGCGCAGCGGGATCTTGTCCTGCGGATAGGCGTACTGCGTCTTTTCCTTGCGATCGATGACGTAGAAGCCCTGCCCGATCGACATGATCTCCTGGCGCGAGGGCGGGTCGTAGCGGAAGCGGATCTTGCCCGGCCGCGCGAGGTAGAACGTGCCTTCAGCGCGATAGCCCTGCGTGTCGATCTGGTTGAAGCGCCCCGCCATGGTGCGGATCTGCGAATTGTGCGCGGAGATGGCGTTGATCAGCGCGATCTCCTCCTCCGTCAGGCGGCGCGGCTCCTCCTGCGCGAGCGACAGCGTCGCGGGAAGGACAAGGGAAGTGGCCATCAGGGCCAGAAGGGAACGTCGCAGCATCAGGGCATCCTGTTCGTCTCTGCCTAACCGCTAGTTGGCAAATGAGGCAAGACATGGAATGGAAGGGACGCGGCAGCGACGCACCCAATACGCGTCGCCGCCGGGGAGACTGGAATTGTAGCGTATCAGGCCGCTCGTTCAACGAGTGTTGAACTGGCAGGTGCTGCGCCCGTCGCGGCTCGACGTGGTGGTCTTCGGCGAGTCCTTCTGGGACTGGACGCTTAACCTGGGCCCGCAGGCGCCCGTTTGGCGGCGGCTGGGCGCGGTCGGCTCGGTGGTGCTCGCCGCGGACGACTGGCGCGCGCCGTCCCTGCCCTGGCTCGCGGCCCGCGGTCGGCTCGTCATCCCGCTGCTCGAATGCAATATCGAGGCGATGGCGCCGGTCGATTGCTGGGGCCTGTTTCCGTCGCGCCGAGCCGTCGAGATTCTCGCCGACAAGGCGAAGTTCGAACGCTATGCGGTCCGGCGCGGCCTCGCGCATCTGGTGCCGCCCAGCTTCGGCTCGCCGGCCGAGGTCACCTATCCGTGCGTCGTCAAGCGCACAAACCTGCAAGGTGGGCACGGCGTGGCGGTGGCCGAGACGCCGCAGGAACTTGCGACGCACCTCGCGGCCGAAGGCATCGCCGGACATCCGGTCGTGCTCCAGCGCCTGCTCGAGGGCCCCGATATCACCGTGCATGCGGTGGTGGTGGCGGGGCGCCTGCGCTGGCATCGCGCCTATGAGCATGTCTATGACCGCGCGAACCCGATCCATCGGCCGGGTCCGGACGAGCCGACGAGGATTGTTCGGCTGTCGCAGCGCGATATCGAGGACCTCGAGAGCTTCCTCATTCCGCTCAGCTATGAGGGGCCGGTCAATTTCGACATGAAGCGTGGCGGCGATGGCCGGGTGCGGGTGCTCGAGATCAATCCGCGGATCGGCGGCTCGCTGTTCCGCGCGCACAATCTCGACGACCTGACGGCGGCACTGACGACATTGATCCGGTATGCGCGGTGGCATGGCGGGCTGCGCGGCCTGCGCGGCCGCGCGCCCGGGGCGGGGCACCCGACGGCCACTACCGCCTGAGTTTCTTCCCCCGCGCGATCTCGGTGTGCAGCGAAGGAGAGAGCGGTGCGAAGGCCGGGCAGTCGGTGCCGGCCCTTCGCGCTCAGTATCCGTCGGCGTTGTTGCCCACGAGGATCTCGCGCTTGCCCGAGTGGTTGGGTGCGGAGATGACGCCTTCCTTCTCCATGCGCTCGATCAGCGAGGCGGCCTTGTTGTAGCCGATCGCGAGACGGCGCTGGACGTAGGAGGTCGAGGCCTTCTTGTCCGTGAGGACGATGTGCACCGCCTTGTCGTAGAGCTCGTCGCCCGAGCCGCCGCCGGCGCCGTCCTCGAGGGCCGCGGCGGGGTCGAACTCTTCCTCGTCCTCGGTGATGGCTTCGAGGTAGTCGGGGGCGCCCTGCGACTTGAGGTGGCGCACCACGGCTTCCACTTCCCCGTCCGACACGAACGGGCCATGGAGGCGCCGGATGCGGCCGCCGCCGGCCATGTAGAGCATGTCGCCATTGCCCAGGAGCTGTTCGGCGCCCTGCTCGCCCAGGATCGTGCGGCTGTCGATCTTGGAGGTCACCATGAACGAGATGCGCGTGGGGAAGTTCGCCTTGATGGTACCGGTGATGACGTCGACCGAGGGGCGCTGTGTCGCGGTGATGACGTGGATGCCGGCGGCACGCGCCATCTGCGCGAGGCGCTGCACCGAGCCTTCGATCTCCTTGCCGGCCACCATCATCAGGTCGGCCATTTCGTCGATGATGACGACGATGAAGGGCAGCGGTTCGAGGTTGAACTCCTCGCTCTCGAAGATCGCTTCGCCTGTCTCGCGGTCGAAGCCCGTCTGCACGGTGCGGGTGATGGTCTCACCCTTGGCCGCTGCCTCGACGACGCGCTGGTTGAAGCCATCGATGTTGCGCACACCGATCTTGCTCATCTTGCGGTAGCGGTCTTCCATCTCCCTCACCGCCCACTTCAATGCGGTGACGGCCTTGGAGGGATCGGTGACGACGGGCGTCAGCAGATGTGGAATGCCGTCGTAGATCGACAGCTCCAGCATCTTGGGATCGATCATGATCAGGCGGCACTGCTCGGGCGTCATCTGATAGAGCAGGCTGAGGATGAAGGTGTTGATGCCCACCGACTTGCCCGAGCCGGTGGTGCCGGCGATGAGCAGGTGCGGCATGCGCGCCAGGTCGGCAATGATGGGTTCGCCGCCGATGGTCTTGCCCAGGCAGATGGGGAGCTTGCCCTTCATCTTCTCGAAATCCTGGCTGGCCAGCATCTCGCGCAGATAAACGGTCTCGCGGCTCTCATTGGGCAGCTCGATGCCGATGGCGTTGCGGCCGGGCACCACCGCGACGCGGGCCGAGATGGCGCTCATCGAGCGGGCGATGTCGTCGGCCAGCGAGATCACGCGGCTCGACTTGATGCCGGGCGCGGGCTCGAGCTCATAGAGCGTGACCACGGGGCCGGGGCGCACATTGATGATGTCGCCCTTGACGCCGAAATCCTGCAGCACGCCCTCGAGCCGCCGGGCCATTGCCTCGAGCTTTTCGGGCGCATGCTCGGGGCTCGGGCCGCGATGGCGCGCCTCGGCGAGCAGGCTGAGTTCGGGCAGCTCGAAGCCGTCGGTGTCGTCGAGCAGCGAAGGCTGGGCCTCGCGCGACGCGCGGGCGCCCGGCGCCGGGCGCCTGGCCGGCGCCACGACGCGCGGCGGACGCGCGGGAGCGACGGGGACGTCTTCCTCGGGCTCCTCGGGATAGTAGTCGTCCTCGCTCGTCTCTTCGGGCTGGCTGGGCGCGAAGATGCGGCGCTCCACCGTCAGCTGCGGCTCCTGGCGCACGTCGGCCAGCACCGGCGGCGCGGCGGGCGCGCGCGTGCCGTTCATGCTGGGCTCGACGGCGCCCTCGCGCCAGGCGGCCGCTTCGGCCTCGCGGCGCGCGGCAGCATTCTCGCGCGCTTTGGCGAAGGCGCGGCGGGCAGCGGCCTGGGTGCTGAAGCCGAGATGGACCAGCCCGCCGATGATCACGTCCAGAACGCCGTTCCGCTCGCCGTCGTCATCGGCGGCCGCGGCGGCCTTGCCCTTCGCGCCCCTGGCCGGAGCGGCGGGCAGCCTGGGCAGCGTCACCGCTCCGAGGCCGAGGGCCAGCCAGAACAGGGCGAGGGTGGGCGCCATCAGGATGATGGCGAACAGCCAGGCGGTCACCGGCTGCGGATTGGCGCCGGTGACGAGGGCCGCAAGGTTGGTGAAGCCGGCGCCGATGAGGCCGCCGAGCCCGGTGGGCAGCGGCCAGCTCGCCGGGGCGGGCATGAAGGAGAGGACGCCCGTCGCCAGCAGCGTCGAAGCCACCCAGGCAATCAGCCGCAGGCCCATCACGCCGGGCACGCGGCGGCGAACGAAGCTCCAGCCCCACAGCGCCGGCGGCACGAGGAACGCAATGATGCCCAGACCCAGCACCTGGAAGCTCACATCGGCGATCACGGCGCCGGGAAAGCCCAGCCAGTTCCGCGCCGGCTCGCCCGTCGCATAGGAAAAGGAGGGGTCGTCGACGTTCCAGCTCGCGAGCGCGATCATCACGATGCCGACCAGCGCCAGCAGGATCAGTCCGATCAGCCGGATGGGAATGGTGATGGCGATGGCGGGCGCGGGCGACGAATGATCTTCAATTAGGGGGCGTGCCGGCATCGCAGAACTCTGAACTCACTGGAGTCGCGATCCTAGGTCGGCGTGGTTAATCCCAAGCTAACCATTCGCCTGCGCGAGGAGCGAATAGCGAATGGCGAGTAGCGAATGGGGGTGGGAGCCAGCACCTGCCCCGTTCCCCTATTCTATTGGCCACTCGTTACTCGCTCTCGTCACACCTCCGGTTCGGCGCCGATGGAATGGATCGACAGATCGGCGCCGCGGCGCTGCTGCTCGTCGGTGAGGCGGAGGCCGACCGTGCGCTTGACGATGGCGTAGATGATCGCGCCGGCCGCGAGGGCGTAGGCAGACACCAGCAGCGAGCCCAGGATCTGGACGAGCGGCGACACGCCGCCCATGCCGCCCAGCGCCTCGAGGCCGAATATGCCGCAGGCGATGCCGCCCCACAGGCCGCACAGGCCGTGCAGCGGCCAGACGCCGAGCACGTCGTCGACCTTGAGCCGCTCCTGGGTGACGATGAAGCCCTTGACGAAGATCGCCCCGGCGACCGCGCCCACCACAAGCGCGCCGATGGGGTGCATCACGTCCGAGCCGGCGCAGACGGCGACGAGGCCGGCGAGGGCGCCATTGTGGACGAAGCCGGGGTCGGACTTGCCGAGGATCGTCGCGGCGACGATGCCGCCCACCATGGCGAGCAGCGAGTTGAGCGCGACGAGGCCGGAGACGCCGGCGGTCGATTGCGCCGACATCACATTGAAACCGAACCAGCCGATGCAGAGCAGCCAGGTGCCGAGGCCGAGCCAGGGGATCGAAGAGGGCGGGAACGGCCGACCGTTGGGGCCGTAGCGGCCGACGCGGGCGCCCAGGGTCAGCACCGCGGCCAGTGCAATCCAGCCGCCGACGGCGTGGACGACGATCGAGCCGGCGAAGTCGTGGAAGCGGGCGCCGAATGTCGCCTCGAGCCAGGCCTGGATGCCGTAATTGGCGTTCCACACGACGCCTTCGCTCAGCGGGTAGATCACTCCGACGATGGCGGCGGCGGTCGCGACCTGTGGCCAGAACTTCGCGCGTTCGGCGATGCCGCCCGAGATAATGGCGGGCACCGCAGCCGCGAAGGTTGCGAGGAAGAAGAACTTGACCAGGCTCAGTCCCTGCGGGGCGAAACCGGTCGCACCGACGCCGGACAGGGCGGGGGCACCGACGAAGAAGGTCACGCCGTAGGCAATCCAGTAGCCCACGAATAGATAGGCCAGCGTCGAGAAGGCGAAGTCGACGATGATCTTGACCATCGCGTTCACCTGGTTCTTGCCGCGCACCGTGCCCAGCTCGAGGAAGGCGAAGCCGCCATGCATCGAGAACACCAGGATGGCGCCCATCAAGAGAAAGAAGACGTCGAGTCCGACGGCGGACTGATCACTCATTGAGACCTCCCCAGAGCCGGCTCGCATCCGGCTATTCGTGCGGCAGGGGACTCAAGGATCGTGCCAGCCGGAGCGCGGCGCGAAAGCGCAACGGTTTCAGCGTCTTGGCTGGAGTGTCGAGGGGACCGTCGCGGATGGGAAGGCAGGGTGCCCAACAAAGCGGCACAAACGCCGTCGCCGCTGCCTAAGCACTGGGCAGCGGTTGGGCGCTGGGTCGGCGACAGGCACCGGACCGGGTGTGCAGCCCACGCGGTTTGCGAGTGGGAAGCCTCTGTGGCGGGCCAAGAGGAGCGCAGGCTGCACGCCGGGTCCGATCCCGGGAGGAGCCCGGCGACTGGCCAGGCTCCCCACTGTTGGCGGCTCGGGCGGAACGGGGAGGAGAATCGCCCGTCCGAGCCGGAAGGTCAGTTGTAGGCGCGCTCGCCGTGCGAGCTGAGGTCGAGCCCGTCGCTCTCGGCGGATTCGGTGACCTTGGCGCCGCCGAACACTGCCTTGACGATCAGCATGGCGATGAGGGCCACCACGCCCGACCAGACGACGGCGATACCCACGCCGGTGAGCTGCTTGATGAACTGGCCCCACATCTCGTAGTCCGCCAGCGGGTAGCCGCCCAGCGAGGGGCTGGCGACGATGGCGGTGCCCAGGGCACCGACGATGCCGCCCACGCCGTGGATGCCGAACACGTCCAGGCTGTCGTCATATTTGAGCATCGGCTTGAGCGTGACCACGGCCCACAGGCACACCACGCCGGCAATCGCCCCCAGCACCACCGCACCCATCGTGCCGGCAAAGCCGGCCGCCGGGGTGATGGCGACGAGGCCGGCAACGGCGCCCGACGCAAAGCCGAGCAGCGAGGCATGGCCGCGGGTGAACTTCTCGGCCACGCCCCAGGCCAGCGCCGCGGCCGCCGGAGCGGTGACGGTGTTGAGGAAGGCCTGGGCGGTGAGGCCATTGGCCTCGAGGTTGGAGCCGGCATTGAAGCCGAACCAGCCCACCCACAGCAGGCAGGCGCCGATGAAGGTGAAGGTCAGATTGTGCGGCGGGATGGGCTCCTTGAGGAAGCTGCTGCGCGGCCCCAGGACAAGTGCGGCCACGAGGGCAGCGACGCCTGAATTGATGTGGACCACGGTGCCGCCGGCAAAGTCGTAGGCGCCCAGGTTGAACAGGTAGCCCGTGCCGGCCCACACCATGTGCGCCATGGGCAGGTAGGAGAAGGTGAACCAGATGGCGAGAAAGGCCATCACGGCGCCGAACTTCATGCGCTCGGCGATGCCGCCGACGATGAGGGTCGAGGTGATGGCCGCGAAGGTCAGCTGGAACACCACGAACACCAGCTCGGGTAGCTCATAGGCCGCCGAGAAGGTCGCGGCGCGCGAGTCGATCGTCACGCCGTTGAGGAAGAGCTTGGAGAAATCGCCGATGATGGCGCTGAGGCCGCCCTCGGTGCCGCCGAAAGCGAGCGAATAGCCATAGATCACCCAGAGCAGGGCGATCATGCAGAAGCCGGCCAGCACCTGGCTGAGCACCGACAGGATGTTCTTGGCCCGCACGAGGCCGCCATAGAACAGGGCGAGGCCCGGAATTGTCATCAGGATCACGACCATCGTCGAGACCAGCATCCAGGCGGTGTCGCCCTTGTCGATGACGGGAACCACTGCCTCGACCGGGGCGTCCTGGCCGAAGGCGGGCAGGGCGGCCAGCGCAAGCAGCGCCGTTGCTCCGAGAATGGTCGAAACAGTCGAAACTTTCACAGTTTTCATGGGGGATTTCTCCTGGGAGAGGGGCGTCACAGCGCTGCCGCGCCGGTCTCGCCGGTGCGGATACGGGTGACGGCCTCGAGGTCGAGCACGAAGATCTTGCCGTCGCCGATGCGCCCGGTCTGGGCGCTTTCCCGGATGGCCGAGACGATGGCGTCGGCCTGGCCGTCATCCACAGCGATCTCGATCTTGAGCTTGGGCAGGAAGTGCACCGCATATTCAGTGCCCCGATAAATCTCGGAATGGCCCTTCTGCCGGCCATAACCTTTTACTTCCGTCACGGTCATGCCGTGCACGTCCAGCGAGTTCAACGCCTGACGCACCTCCTCAAGCCGCGATGGCTTGATGATTGCGATCACCAGTTTCATGGATGCCCCTTTCGACTACGCTGTTGGTCTCCAATGCGCGTTTCAGACTCAAGTCGCGTGCCAACTGCCAACGGAATCGCCAAGGCCATGATTCCGCTCGATGAATCTGCCCGACCCGAACCTGGCCCGGCGGCGATGTGGCAAGCCGAGGCAGCCAGTCGCTTACAATCTGTGCATTCGTCACACGAATGCACACAATGTGTGCAGCGATTGTGAGGCGGCTGCGTCGCGGCGCAGCGCCGCCTTGCCTTGTCATCGCCAAAGGCCCACAACCAAGCCATGTCCGATGATCTCTGTGATATCATAATAGTGGGCGGCGGGCCGGTGGGGCTGGCCCAGGCGCTGGCGCTGACCCGCTTTCAGCGCGGCATGAAGGTCGCGTTGGTCGACCGCCGGCCCTTCACGGTGCCCGACGACAAGCGCGCCTTCGCCCTATCGGCAGGCGTCCGTCGCGTGCTCGATACGCTCGGCGTATGGGACGGTCTCGCGGCCGAGGCGCAACCGATCCGCGCCATGAAGATCACCGATTCGGGCGGCGGCGATATCTCCCGGCCGGTCTTCCTCACCTTCGAGGGCGATGTCGCCCCGGGCGAGCCCTACGCGCATATGACCCCCAATCGCGTGCTGACCCGCGTGCTGCTCGAGGCTGTTCAGGATCGCGTCGAGTTCGTGGCGCCCGTCGAGGTCACCGGCTACGCGGCCGGGGCCGCCCTGGCCAGCCTGTCGCTCAAGGGCGGGCGGACGCTGCGGGCGCCCGTGATCGTGGGCGCCGATGGCGGCATGTCGGCACTGCGCGGCATGGCGGGCATCGGCGTGGTGACGCACGACTATCGCCAGTCCGGCGTGGTGACGACCATCGCGCATGAGCTGCCCCATGACGGCGTTGCCTACGAGCACTTTCGCCCCGCGGGCCCGTTTGCCAGCCTGCCGCTCACCGGCAATCGCTCGTCGCTGGTGTGGACGGAAGCGACGGAGGAGGCCGCACGGCTCAAGACGCTGCCGGCAGACGAGGTCGCCAGCCTGATCGAAGCCGCCATGGGCTCGTCGCTCGGTAAGGTGACGGTCGAGGAGAGCGTGCAGGGCTTCCCGCTGCGCCTGCAGCTTGCGCGCGACTTCGTCGCGCCGCGGCTCGCGCTCATCGGCGATGCGGCCCATGTCATTCATCCGCTCGCCGGCCAGGGGCTCAATCTGGGCCTCAAGGACGTTGCGGCGCTGGCCGAGACGCTGGTCGAGGCGATGCGGCTCGGCGTCGATCACGGCGCGCCCGACGTCCTCGCGCGCTACCAGCAATGGCGGCGTTTCGACACGGCGCTGATGGCCGCCGTCACCGACAATCTCAACCGCCTGTTCTCGAACGATGTCGCTCCGGTGCGGGCGGTGCGCGATATCGGTCTCGGCCTCGTCGATCGCATGACGCCGATCAAGGACGCGCTGATCGCGCGCGCGGCGGGCCTCGAAGCCGATGGCCCGCGACTGACGCGTGGAATTCCGCTCTAGTTTGTCGGAGTTGCGGCGACGCGCCGGTTCATCACGCCGTCGGCGGAAAGTGCACGCGCATCTCGCCGGGTTCGACGTCGCGCGCCTCGTCGAGGCTCAGCATGGGCACGCCGTCGCGGATGGGAAAGGCGAGGTGAGCGGCCACCGAGATCAGTTCCCTGTGGTCGGCGCTCAGCACCAGACGTGTCTTGGTCAGCGGGCAGACCAGCATTTCGAGCGTGCGGGGATCGACCTCGTGGCGGCGCTCGCTCGCGTCCATCACTGGAGCGCTGCTCCAGTGCCGCCCTTGGCCATTTCGAACTCAGCGAGGGCAATCAGCGTCTCGGCGCGGTCGCGCAGCGAGCGGGCCTCGAGCATCATCTGCTTTTCCCGCGCGCCATAGGGCGAGACCATGCAGCCGAAATTGACGAGGTCGGCCGTGCCGGTCTTCTTGATCTCGTCCCAGTTGAGCTCGAAATTGGCGAACTCGGCATAGTCCTTCATCATCTTGAGGAAGCGGTCTCGGTCGACCTCCTCCTCGCCGAAATCGTGGTTGAAGTCCGAGGCGAAGGCGGTCGCATCGATCGTCGCCTGGCGGAACGGGGTCAGCACGGTGAGCTCGGACACCACTTCGAAGCGCGCCAGCCCCTCGAGGATGATGAAGTAGCGGCCCTCGCCATTCTCTTCCCAATGGGTGAGCCGGCCCACGGTGCCGACCTTCTGCAGCGGGGCGCGGCCGCGCGGGCTCTCCTCGGAGGTGTCCTCGGGCTGGATCAGGCCGATCAGCCGGTTGCCGGCCAGCGCGTTGTCGATCATTTCGACATAGCGCGGCTCGAACACGTTGAGCGGCCGGTGCGAGAAGGGGAGCAGCAGCGCGCCCGACAGCGGAAACAGCGGGATCGACGCGGGCAGCTCGGCGGGCGTGGTGGGGCGGCGATGGATCATGAGAACAGCAGCGACGACAGCAGGCGCCGTCCCCTGATGGTGGCCGGGTCCTTGAAGCCCCAGGCCTCGAAGAATTCGAGCAGCTTCTTGCGCGCAGCGTCGTCGTTCCACGAGCGGTCGCGCTTCATCAGCGTTACGAGCTGTTCGGCGGCCTCGACGCGCTTGCCCTCGGCATTGAGCGCCAGCGCGAGGTCGTAGCGCGACTGATGGTTGTCGGGACTGGCCTCGATGGTCTGCTGCAGCTCGGCGATGGCCGAGAGCTCGGCGGCCTCGCTGGCGAGTCTGAGGGCGGCAACGAGCGAGGTGTAGTCCTCGTTCTTGGGCTGCGGCTCCTTGAGCGTATCAAGCACGGCCTGCGCCTGCTCGGGCTCGCCGGCCTTGAGATAGACCCGCGCCATACCGATGATGGCGTCGGCGTTCTCGGGCTGGGCCTGGAGCACCATGCCGTAAATCTGCGCGGCGGCATTGAGGTCGCCGGCGTCGAAGGCCTGTTTGGCGCCAACCAGCGCTTCCTTGATCTGCTCGTCGAGCGAGCCTGCCGCGGGGCGGCCCGGCGGAGCGCTGGCGATCACCTTGTCGGCGAAGCGCCGGATCTCGGATTCGGGGATGTTGCCCATGAACGCATCGACCGGCCGGCCGCCGGCAAAGGCGAAAACGGCCGGAATCGACTGCACGCCGAGCTGGCCGGCAATCGAGGGATTCTCGTCGATATTGATCTTCACCAGCCGGATCTTGCCGGCCTTCTCGTTCACCACCTTCTCGATGTTGGGCGACAGCGAGCGGCAGGGGCCGCACCAGGGCGCCCAGAAGTCGACCAGCACCGGCGCCTCGAGCGAGGCGTCGATCACGTCGGCCTTGAAGGCGCGGTCAGTCGAATCCTTGACCAGGGCGACCGGGGCAGGGGCGGCGGGGGCGGAGCCAACGTTGACGTTCACGGGAATTGATCCTTGAGTGGGCCTTCACCCTAGCAAATCCCGGTCCGGCGCGCAGTCGCGAGGGGCGGGAGATTAGTGTTGCAAAGGCGATTTCGTTTGGGCATATAGGCCCGCGTCGCGCCGCTGCCAAGTTCTACGAGGCGTCCGGGCGGCTTGGAGTGCGGGTGTAGCTCAGGGGTAGAGCATAACCTTGCCAAGGTTAGGGTCGAGGGTTCGAATCCCTTCGCCCGCTCAAATCTCAATGAGATTGAACACGTTGCGAGCCCGGGGAAACCCGGGTTTTCGCATTTTCTCGCGCTGGGCAAGCCGTGGGGTCTGCTCCGTGAAGCGCTTCTTCGTCGATCCGGGCACGTCCAACCTCCGTTTGCACTCTCGATCCCTCCCTGGGGAGCGGCGACAAGCGAAAGGTGGAGGTAGATGGTCCCAAAGGGATGCGGACCTATCGTCGAGGACCTGAGTGTACGAGCTCAGGATCTTACTCGCGGCTGCGGGTATCAGGCCCGCTGCTGCCCACCTGACGCACGGTCGATTACGCCGGTCAAGCGGCCGGGACGTCTGTAGCCGTCGGCCAGGAAGTCACTAAACCAGCCACGGGTCACTTCCGTATGCTGGTCAGCCAGATCAGCCGCGGTTTCCGCATCGTGCTTTTCGATCGCCTCGACCATCGCCCAATGCTGGCGCGAGATTTCAGAGTTGAATGCTTCCCCGTGCTGGGCGTTTGGTGCGAAGCGCGTGCTCAGCGACAGTGGGGAAATGCGCAGGCCCTCATCGAGCAGCCGCCGATAGGAGGCGATAAGTAGGTCATTGCCGCACGCACTCGCAATGGCGATGTGAAAATCGCGGTTGCGCAACACCTGCGCCTCGTTGTCGCCTGAGGCGGTAGCATTGTCGAAGGCGGTGCAGGCGGCGCGGATGGCGTCGAGATCGGCTGGCACCCAACGGCGAGCGGCGAGAGCCATGACGGCCGGCTGGATGACATCCATCGCCTCAAGATAGCCGCGGACACGCGACAGATCGAGAGGGGCCACCTGGCTCCCCTTATTGGGCAGCAGCACCACGAGGCCGTCGGCGGCCAGACGGACGATCGCCTCGCGCACCGGCGTGCGCGAAACGTCGAATTCACGAACGATCGCCGCCTCGTCGATGGCCGATCCCGGCGCGATGCGCATCATCAGGATGCCGCTCCTCAGCTTCTCATAAATGTGCGTCGCCGCATCGCCGCGTCGGGGCTTTTCAGGCTTGCCAGCCATTCTCAATCCCTCCTCGCCACTGGTCATCCTGCGGAGGAGAGCTAGGGGAGTTCGCCCGGTTTGCCTAGGGGAGCGCCCTCCAAATCTGAGGTCAACGAAAAGCCTCTTGACGTAAATGCAATGTCGCGGCAATTTGCATGCAACGTGCACTTAGCAATCCAACCAAGCTGACACAACTCGGTTTTGGTCCGCCTGGGGCGGTCCTGCTGCAAGGGAGAGAAAGTCCATGACCATCATCCGTCGCCGAACGCTGGCCGGACTAGCCGCCGCTCTGTTCCTCTCGTGGAGCGGCACGCCGCTGCTCGCGCAAACCGTCGGCGGCGCGCTCGTCGCGGGCACCTATGCGGGGGCCAACAGCCTCGATCCGCATTTCATCAGCTCGACCACTGCCCGCACCTTCCTGTCGGGCATCTTCGAATCGCTGGTGACGGTCGATGAGAACGGCTCGCCCATTCCCATGCTTGCGGAGAGCTACGACGTCTCGGTGGACGGCCTTACCTACACGTTCAAGCTGCGCACCAATGTTACCTTCCACAACGGCCAGGCGCTGACCGCAACCGACGTGAAGGCGTCGCTCGAACGGTTCGGCCGGATCAGCCCGGAAAAGATCATCATGGCGACCGTCACAGGCATCGACACGCCCGACGATCACACCGTGGTGCTGACGTTGTCGGAACCCAATCCGCTGTTCATCGACAAGCTGGCCTCGCCGGCGAGCCCGAGCTCCATCATTCCTGCGAGCGAGGCTGAGAGGGAACTTAACGAGGCCGGCTTCATAGGTACCGGTCCCTATCAGGTAGCCGAATGGGTGCCAGACAACCGCTTCGTCATGAGCAAATTCACCGGCTATGCGCCGCGCACCGATGCCGAAGGCCGCGATGGGCTGGGCGGAAAGAAGACCGCCTATCTTGACAAGGTGACCTTTCTCATCATGCCCGAAACGAGCTCGCGTATCGCTGCGCTCGAGAGCGGCCAGGTGCAATTCGTCGACGACGTGCCGCCAGCGACAGCCGAGCGGTTGAAGTCCGGCGGGCAAATCAACGTTGTGCCACTCGAAACCTTCCAGATGCCGGCCCTGGTGTTCAATTTCGCCAAAGCGCCGACTTCGGACATTCGCGTGCGCCAGGCGATTCTGGCGGCGCTCGATCTCAACGAGGCGCTGCCTGTGGTGGCCGACAACGGCCCCTCTACGCTCGACGCCTCGTTCCTCTATGCGGGCAATGCGCTCTATTCGGAAGCGGGTAGCGAGTACTTCAACCAGGCCAATGTCGAAAAGGCGAAAGCGCTGCTGGCCGAGGCCGGCTACAAGGGCGAGCAGATCGTGCTCAATGTCGGCTCGCTGGGCATCATGACCCGCATGGGGCTGGTGGTGAACGAGCAACTCACCAATGCCGGGTTCAACGTACTGGTGCAGAATATGGATGTGCCGACCCTGCTCAGCTCGTTTACGACCGACGAGGGCTGGAACCTGGCCACTGGCGGCTTCGGCGTGCAGCCCTTCCTCGGCGCCTATTCGTGGCAGCGCATGATCAACGGGCCGACCAATCTGTCACGGTCGCACAACGACACTGAAATGGACGCGCTGTGGGCCGAGTTCAATGCGGCCACTGATGTGCCGGCGCGAGCGGAAATATTCTCTCGCATTCAGGGCCACACCTACGAGCAGGCCTATTTCGCCAAGATGGGCAATGTCGGACAGAACTACGCGCTGAGCCCGAAGCTCGGAGGCTTCACCTCGTGGCCCGGTCCTGTGCGTTTCTGGGACGTCTGGCTGGAACCGTAATCTAGCTCCACCGGATCCGGGGTTCGCTGTCATGCTCCCTGACGGCGAACCCTACCAGGCAGCAATCTCTGCGGAAGAACAATGATCGGTTTCATCACCAAGCGCCTGTTGACCGCCGTGGTCGTCCTGGCGATCGTGTCGCTGATCTCGTTCTCGCTCATGCAGCTGGTGCCAGGCGATCCGGCGGTGGTGCTGGCCGGCGTGGGAGCGACTGCCGACCAGGTCGAGGCCATTCGACAGGCCTATGGTCTCGACATGCCCTTGCCGGTGCAAATCGGACGCTGGTATCTGGGCCTGCTGCATGGTGACCTCGGGCGTTCGGTGCTGATGGGCAGCCCCGTCACACAGGTCATCGCCGAGCGGCTGCCGGCGACATTGAGCCTCACCGCCATCGCATTCGCCATCAGCCTCGTGGTTGGTATTGCGGGCGGCATCCTCGCCGCGCTCAACCAGGATCGCTGGTTCGACAGGTTCATTCTGGCAAGCTCGGCCTTCGGCCTGTCGATCCCGAGCTTCTGGCTCGCCATCCTGCTGATCATTGTGTTTTCGGTCAATCTGACCTGGTTGCCCGCAGGTGGCTATGTGCCGCTCGGGCGGGACCCGCTGGGTTGGGCGATGAGCATGATCCTCCCGGCCTTCTCCCTGGCGTTGCTGCAGATCGGCTATCTGGCGCGAATTACCCGCACGGCGCTGGTCGATGTCTTGTCGCAGGACTACATCCGAACCGCCGTCGCCAAGGGCATTCCGCACTGGCGGGTGGTGACGCGTCATGCGGTGCGCAATGCGCTGATCCCTGTCGTCACAGTGGTGGGCATCATCTTTTCACTGATGCTCTCGGGCTCGGTGGTCATCGAGACAGTGTTCTCGATACCTGGTCTCGGCCGGCTGATGTCGTCGGCGATCATGTCGCGCGACTATCCAGTGATCCAGGGCACGTTGCTGGTCACGGCCGCCGCCTTCTCTCTGATTAACCTCCTCGTCGACATTATCTATGCCGTCGTCGATCCGCGGGTGAAGTATGACTGAGCTCGCCGACGACAGCGGCGCACCGCGCTTCGCCAACTGGGCCGGCCGCAACTGGGCGCTGGTGCTCGGCCTCGTCATGGTCGGCAGCATCGTCGCGCTCGCCCTCCTCGCCGAAATCATCAGTCCGGCTTCGCCGACCCGCATGCGCATGGCGCAGGCGCGCTGCTGCCGCCCTCTGCCGAACATTGGTTCGGCACCGACAATCTGGGCCGCGATGTCGCGAGTCGGGTGTTCTACGGCACGCGCATCTCGCTGTTCATCGGGATTGCGACGGTGCTGCTCACCGGCATCGCTGGCACGTTACTCGGACTTGTCGCCGGCTATGTGCGCACCCTCGACGGCGTGCTGATGCGCATCATGGATGGCTTCATGGCATTTCCCGCGCTGATGCTGGCGGTAGCGATCACGGCGACGCTGGGCCCATCCTCGATCAATGCCGTAGTGGCGCTGGCCGCCGTCTACATTCCGCGCACGGCACGCGTGGTGCGGGCCTCGGCCCTTGTCGTGTCGCAATTGGACTATGTCGAATCGGCGCGCGTGCTGGGATGCAGCGAGAGCCGGATCCTCTGGCGTCATATCCTGCCCAACTGCCTCGGGCCACTGATCGTCCAACTCACTTTCGTATTCGCTTATGCGGTGCTGTCCGAGGCGGCGCTGAGCTTCTTGGGCATGGGCACACCGCCACCGACGCCGACACTGGGCGCGGTCATCGCCGAAGGCCGCGACTATGTGCGCGAGGCGCCCTGGATCTGTCTGTTCCCAGGCCTAGCGCTCCTCATCTGCGTGCTCGGGCTCAACCTCATGGGCGATGGCTTACGCGACAGGTTCGACCCGCGCCGTTCGGCAGGGGAGCCCTAGGCATGATGGACTTGCTGCGACAGGCCGCACCGATCCTCGCGGTCGAGGAGCTGTCGACGGACTTCCGGGTCAATGATGCCTGGCGGCCGATCGTGCGCAACATCTCGCTCACCGTGGCGCCGAGTGAGACGGTGGCGATCGTTGGCGAATCGGGCTCGGGGAAAAGCGTCACTGCGCTGTCGGTGATGCGCCTGCTGCCGCGTGCCCTCAGCCGGATGCGCGGGCGCATCGTGCTCGACGATGTCGAGCTGACCTCGCTCGACGATGCTGCGATGCGCCGCATTCGCGGCAATCGCATTGGAATGATCTTCCAGGAACCTATGACCAGCCTCAATCCGGTGCTGACAGTGGGTGTCCAGATCGCCGAAACGCTGATTGCGCATCGTGGCGTGTCGTCGGCCGCCGCCGAGGCCGAGGCGGTGCGACTGCTCGACCGGGTGCGGATCGCGAGTGCGGCCCGGCGCATCCACGATCATCCGCACAGCTTTTCCGGCGGTATGCGCCAGCGCGTGATGATTGCCATGGCCATCGCCTGCAAGCCACGGCTGCTCATCGCCGACGAGCCGACTACCGCGCTCGACGTCACCATCCAGGCTCAGATCCTCGATCTGCTCAAGACTCTGCAGCAGGAAGAGGGGATGGGCCTCTTGTTTATCACCCATGATATGGGCGTCGTCGCCGAGATCGCCGACCGCACCATGGTGATGACCGGTGGCGAGGCGGTTGAAATGGGCGATGTCGGCACTCTCTTTGCCGCGCCGCAGCATCCCTACACGCGCAGCCTCCTCGCCTCGGTGCCGCGGCTCGGCTCGATGGCCGGTCACGCGCGGCCAATGCGCTTTCCCGCCATCGACCCGCGCAGCGGCGAGGTCGCGAGCCCGGTCGAGGCCGCCGATACGGTGGTCGCAGGAGGCCGGCCGCTGCTCGAGGTGAACAATCTCACCACCCGCTTCGATATCAGGAGCGGCGTGTTCGGCCGTCTCAGCGGCCGCGTCCATGCGGTCGAGGATGTGTCCTTCGCGGTCCATGCCGGCGAGACGCTGGCACTGGTGGGGGAGTCGGGCTGTGGCAAGTCGACGACCGGGCGTTCCATTCTGCGGCTTGTCGAGCCTCAAAGCGGCAGTATCCGGTTCGACGGCGGCGACATGCTGGCGCTCGATCGCTCACAACTGCGCCGCATGCGCCGCTCGATCCAGATGATCTCGCAGGACGCCTTCGCCAGCCTTAACCCGCGCCTTCGGGCCGGCGACGCGATTGCCGAGGGGCTGTTCGCCCACGGCCGTACCGATGCAGCCAGCATTCGCGAGCGGGTGAGCGAGCTGATGGTGCGCGTCGGTCTCAAGCCCGACATGGCGCGCCGGTTCCCGCATGAATTTTCGGGCGGGCAGCGGCAGCGCATCTGCATCGCGCGGGCGCTGGCGCTCGATCCAAAGCTGATCGTCGCCGATGAATCGGTCTCGGCCCTCGATGTGTCGATCAAGGCGCAGGTGATCAACCTGCTGCTCGACCTGCAGGCGGGTCTCGGCCTCTCCTACCTCTTCATCTCGCACGACATGGCGGCGGTCGAGCGCATCGCGCATCGCGTCGCGGTGATGTATCTGGGCGAGATTGTCGAGATCGGGCCACGCCACAAGGTCTTTGAGAACCCATCGCATCCCTACACGCGCAAACTGATGGCCGCCGTTCCGGTGCCTGATCCTGCGCGCCGGGTGCAGGGCCGCCGCCGTGGCGGCGACGACGATATTGCGAGCCCGGTACGTGCGCCGGATTTCGTGCCGCCGGTGCGGCGCTACCGCGAAATATCGCCGGGTCACCTCGTACAGGAGTGGGCACCGTAATGTCGGCCCGAGCGCGTGCCCGCGACCACCGGACGGCAATGAAGATGAAACCTCCTTCCCCCTGAGCAAGACCTGCGGACCTCGTGGTCCTCACCCAGATACTCAAACCAAGTAAAGATTGGTTTTCGGATGAGCGGACTTCGCATCGGTATCGACATCGGCGGTACCTTCACGGACATCGTTGCCGCCCGCAACGGGCGTGTGGTGGGCACGGTGAAGCTGCCCTCCACGCCGGGCGATTACAGCCTCGCCATCGCAGAGGGGGTAGGGCGCCTGCTGCAGGACATTGCTACGCCGCCCAACGCCGTTGAAACGGTGATCCACGGCACGACGGTGGCCACGAATGCGATCCTCGAAGGTCGCGGTGCGCGAACCCTTCTCCTGACCACGCGTGGCTTCCGCGACGTGCTTGAACTGCGCCGCATCCGCACGCCCGAGCTCTACAATCTAAACTACACGCCGCCGCGCCCGCTGGTGCCGCGGCGGCACCGTCTCGAGATCACGGAGCGGCTGGGCGCCGCCGGCGAAGTGCTGGTGCCGCTCGTGGAGGCGGACATCGATGCGGCAATCGCGCGCTGTATCGTCGAACGGGCCGAGGCGGTCGCGATCTGCCTGCTGCATTCCTATGTGAACCCGGCCCACGAAGAGATCATCGCGCGGCGCCTGCGCGTGGCGCTCGGCACCGATGTGTTCGTCACGGCGTCGCATGAAATCCTGCCGGAAATCCGCGAGTATGAGCGGACGAGCACCACGGTGATCAACGCCTATGTCGGCCCCGTAGTGAGCCGCTACCTGACGCAGCTGGTGGGCGTGCTCAAGCGGCTCGGCATCGACGCGCCGGTGCGCATCATGCAGTCGAATGGCGGTACGCTCGGTCTCGAAGCCGTACTGCGCGCGCCGGCGACGATTATCGAGTCCGGTCCGGCCGCTGGCGTGGTGGCGGGTGCCAGCGTGGCCACCGCCATGGCGCTCGATACTGTCATCACCGTCGATATGGGCGGCACGACCGCCAAGGCGTCGCTGGTCGATGCGGGCACCATACTGCGCACAAGCGAGTACGAAGTCGGTGCGGGCATCAATCTATCGAGCCAATTGGTCAAGGGCCGCGGACACGCATTGCGTCTGCCGGTGGTCGATATCTCCGAAATCGGCGCGGGCGGTGGCAGCCTGGCGCGGCTCGATGCCAGCGGGCGTCTGCTGGTCGGCCCGGAAAGTGCCGGCGCCGCACCGGGGCCGGTCGCTTACGGACGCGGCGGCACCAATGCCACGCTAACCGATGCGATGGTGACGTTGGGCTATCTGAGCCCGGTTGCTATTGCCGGCGGCACCGTGCCCATCGATGCGCCGGGCGCAACGCGGGCGGTGGCCGAGCAGATCGCCGCTGGGCTGCGCCGGCCGGTGCGGGATGCGGCTTTCGGCATCTATCGCATTGCCGGCGCCGTGATGACGCGCGCGGTCAAGGCTGTCACCACCATGCGCGGCCGCGATCCACGCAGTGCCGCCCTTGTCTCGTTCGGCGGCAATGGGTCGCTGATGGCACCGCTGATCGCCGACGAACTGTCGATCGACACCATCGTCATCCCAGCGCTGCCCGGTGTGTTCAGCCCTGTGGCCTGTTGATCGCGCCCAATGAGCGGCAGTTGTCGCAAACCTATTTCCGGCCCCTGCAGACATTGGACGGCGAGTCGGTGCAGGCGCTGCTCGCCGGCCTCGCACAGCGCGCGGTGGACGAACTGGTGGCGGATGGTGCCGACGCGGCGGCCATCCGCACCGAATACTCCGCCGATCTGCGCTACAAGGGCCAGGCCTATGAACTGACCGTCGCCCTGCCGGACGACGCGCCCGACAATCTCGTTGCCACCATGGCCGAGCAGTTCCACCAGCAGCATGGACAGGCGTTCGGCCACAGTTCACCCGCCGATCCGGTCGATCTGGTGAGCCTGCGCGTCATGGCGCGCGAGATGGACGGCGATCTGTCGGCACCGCAGGTCGAGCCCGATGATTCCACACCCTCGATGCCCAGCCGCATGGCCTTCTTCGGCGAGGATGGCGATGTCGAAACCACCGTCATCAGTCGCTTGACGCTGGCGCGCAGCGGAACGCTCGTCGGTCCGCTGATCGTCGAGGAATATGACGCGACGACGCTGGTACCGCCCGGCTGGACTGCCCGGCTGGGGGCATCTGCAAGCATTATTCTCGAGAGGCAAACGGCATGAACGCGATCGACCCCATCACTCTCGAAGTAATCAAGAACAAGCTCGATTCCATCGCCGACCAGATTGCTTTGGTGTTGATGCGCAGCGCCTATTCGCCCATCGTCCGGGACTCGCTCGACTATTCGACCGCGGTCTGCGACCGAAATGGGCGCTTCGTGGCGCAGGGCACTGATCGGCGAAGAGACCTATCTCTACAGCCACAAGATGACGATGAAGCAGCCGCGCGAAGGCGGCGCATGGGAGTGGCACCAGGACTTCGCCTATTGGTACAATAATGGCTGCCTGTCACCCGACATGCTCTCCATCTGGATCGCGCTCGACAAGTCCAACAAGGCCAATGGTTGCCTCCAGGTGCTGAAGGGCTCGCATACGCTGGGCCGTCTCGACCATGTGCGTGAAGACGGCCAGACCAATGCCAGCTCGACCTACATGGCCGAGGCGCTCAAGCGCTTCGAGCACATCTATGTCGAGATGGAACCCGGCGACGGTCTCGTGTTCCACGGCAATCTGCTGCACCGCTCGGACGCCAACAACAGCGACACATACCGCTGGGGCTACATCTGCTCGTACAATTCGGTCGCCAATGCGCCGTTCATGCGGGTGCGCGACTACGGCAATTACGAGCCGCTCAAGATCGTGCCCGCAGGCAGCTTCGTAACCGCTTGACGCTACACTGATCTGATCCGGCTGCCTCGGGAGGAGGCGGCCGGGACAGCGAGACGACGCCAGAGGAGGGCGAGTATGGACGAGCAAATGGCCGTGAAGGCTGCCGCGGGAGGGGCGCCCTCAAGGATGAGGCGGTTCAGGCTGGGACGCGAATTCGGCGTCTTCGTAGCGCTGGTCGTCCTGTGCGTCGCCCTCACTCTGCTCAATGACCGGTTTCTGACGCCGACCAATCTGCTCAATATCGGCCGCCAGGTCTCGCTGATGGGCATCATGGCTGTCGGCATGACGTTCGTTCTGGTGTCGGGCGAGGTCGACCTGTCGGTCGGCTCCACCTATGGCCTGTGCGGCATCGCCGTGGGCGTGCTGCTGGTGGCGGGCTATCCGCTGGCCCTTGCGATCGCGGCCGGCCTCGTGCTCGGCGCGGGCATCGGCCTCATCAACGGCGTGCTGTCCACCTATCTGCGTGTGCCGTCGCTGATTGCGACGCTGGGCACGCTCAGCATGGTCCGCGGCGCAGCGCTCATCCTCACCGACGGCAAGCCCGTCACGGTCAATGCGCGCAACGGCGTGGGCGAGGCCGATCTCGCAATGTTCGAGTTTCTCGGCCAGGGCAAGGTGCTCGGTATTCCCATGCAGCTCGCCTTCTTCATCGTCATCGCGCTCGCCGGCTGGTTCCTGCTCTCGCGCACCAGCTTCGGCTTCCGCATCTTCGCGGTGGGCGGCAGCGCCAAGGCGGCGCGCGTCTCGGGCATCAATGTCGCCTCGGTCAAGATCTGGGCGCTGACGCTGATGGGGACGCTCGCCGCGCTCGCCGGCACGCTCAGCCTCGCCTTCCTGCCCAGCGGCCAGGCCGGCCGCATGGGCCTCGGGCTCGAGCTCGACGTCATTGCCGCAACCATCGTGGGCGGCACGACGCTAGCGGGCGGCGAAGGCACAATTCTTGGAACAGTGCTCGGCGTGCTGATCATCGGCGTGCTGCGCAACGGCCTGGTACTGACGGGCGTGTCGCCCTTCGCCCAGGAATTCTTGATCGGACTCGTCATCGTCGTGGCGGTTGCCATCGACAAGTGGAGCACCTCATCCAAGTCGAACTAACCGGGCTCAACCGGCCCACAAAGGTCAACAGGGAGAAGACCAAAATGAGACGACTCGTTACACAGCTTGCCGCTGCCGCGGCCTGCATCGCCGGAACGGCAGGTGGCGCCCTCGCCGAGCCGGTCAACATCTCGGACTTCAATCTCAATCCGCGCATCGCGGCCAAGATCGCCGCGGGAGAAGAGCTCAACATCTATGTGAGCTATCCGGACGTCTCGAACGAGTTCGCGCCGTTCGTCCTCGAAGGCGTGGCCCGCGCCGATGCGATGGACGGGATTACCGCTACAGTCATCGGTCCCGTCGGTCCCGACGCCGACCTCCAGATCGACCAGATCGAAACGCTGCTCGACACCATGGACGGGCTCGCCATCGCCTCGGTCTCGACCGACGCCCTGGCGCCGCTCCTCAACCGGATGATCGACGAGGGTATTCCGGTCATCGCCTACAACACCGACAATCCGGCGAGCAAGCGCCTGGTGTTCGCCGGGCAGGATCTGGTGCAGTCGGGCCGCGAAGCCGGCAAGCTGATGGGCGAAGTGCTCGGCAAGGGCAAGGTGATCATCACAACGCTCAACGCTGCCGCGCAGTGGTCGCTCGACCGCGAGCAGGGCGCCCGCGAAGGCCTCGCCGCATTCCCCGATATCGAAGTGGTGAGCACGCTCAACACCGGTACCGAACCGCAGGAAATCTACGGCGCCATCGAGAACGCCATGCTGGCCAATCCCGATGTCACCGGCATCCTGTCGCTCGAATGCTGCTCCACCCCGGCCGCCGGCACGTGGGTTGAGCGCAACGATGCCAAGGGTCGCGTCCATGTCGTGGGCTTCGACCTGCTCGACCTCACCGTCGATCACATCGCCGACGGCTACATCGATGCCACCATCGACCAGGACCCCGAACGGCAGGGCTTCGAGGCGGTCAACCTCCTCGCTCAGTTCCTCCACGGCGAGACCATCGACGACATCGATACTGGCGTGAAGATCTATACGTCGGCCAATATCGACGAGTTGAAGTAAGCCAAGCCACACCGCCATGGCCGCTCCCGGCAGCCATGGCGGTGCTCCTGCCACCCAAGCGCGCGGACGATTCATGCAGCAGCCACCGCTGATCGAGATCCGGAACGTGGGGAAGACATTCCCCGGCGTCCAGGCGCTGAACGGCGTGTCGCTGACGCTGCGCGCCGGCGAGGTTCACGCCGTCATCGGCGAGAATGGCGCCGGCAAATCCACGCTGATGAACATGCTGGCCGGCGAGCTGCTGCCCGATACGGGGTCGATCCTGGTCGCCGGCGAAGACGTCCGCCTCAGCAGCCCGCTCAAGAGCAAGGCGCTCGGCATCAATGTCGTGTTCCAGGAACTATCGCTCTGCCACAATCTCACCGTGGGCGAGAATGTGATGATGCAGGGCCTGGCGCGCACGCCCGGCCTCGGGCTGATCAGCCGCAGCCGGGCCTCGCGCGAGGCCACGCGGCTCCTCACCCAGCTCGGTCTTGGCGATCTCGATCCGACGACGCCCGTGCACGAGCTCACCATCGCGCAGATGCAGCTGATCGAGATCGCGCGGGCCATTTCGCAGGATCTGCGGGTGCTGGTGCTCGATGAGCCCAATTCGGCGCTGTCGCCGCATGAAACGGCGCGGATGCTGCAGATCATCCGCGCGCTGCGCGCCGATGGCGTTGCGATCGTCTATGTCTCGCACAACCTCGATGAGGTTCGCTCCATCGCCGATCGCATCACCGTGCTGCGCGATGGCCAGCACGTCACCACCATGGACAATGACCAGTCCGTCACCGTCGACCGGCTGGTGTCGGCAATGGTCGGGCGCGACCTTGCCGCGGTCCAGCAATATGCGCTGGTCGCGCCGGCCGTCGAGGCCACGCGACCGGTCCTTGCGGTGCACCAGCTCGCGGTGCCCGGGCAGATCGCGCGGATGTCGTTCGAGCTCTATCCCGGGGAAATTCTCGGCGTCGCCGGCATGCCCAATTCCGGCAAGGACAGCCTGTCCGATGCGCTGTTCGGCCTTATCCCGCGCGGCGGCACCGTCGAGATCGACGGCGCACCCGTCCCGCCCGAAAATCCCGGCAGCGCCATAGCCAGCGGCATGGCGCTGATCCCGGCCGATCGCCGGCGCGGCGGTGCCCTCCTGCTGATGAGCGTGGCGCACAACGTCGTGTCGGCCTCGCTCGCCGCCTTCTCGGTCGGCGGCATCCTGCGGCAGGGCGCCATCGCCCGCACCACCAACGACTATGTCGACAAGCTCGACATCCGCATCAGCGACGTCCTGCAGCGCATCGGCACCCTGAGCGGCGGCAATCAGCAGAAGGCCATCCTCGCGCGGGGCCTCGTGACCAAACCCAAGGTGCTTATCCTGCACGAGCCGACGCGCGGCATCGATGTGGGCGCCAAGGAGGAAATCTATGCCATCCTCGCTGCGCTTGCCTCCGAGGGCATGGCGGTGATGATGATCTCGTCCGAACTGCCCGAGATCGTGCTGCACTCGAGCCGTGTGCTGGTGATGGAGCGGGGCCGCGTCGCCGCCACCTTCCGGGGGGCCGAGATCACCGAGGAGGCCATCATGCAGGCGGCGCTCGGTCAGCTCGCCGTGGCGGCCGAGTAGCGGGGAGCAGTTCCGATGAAACCCAAAATCACCGTTGTCGGCAGCTTTGCGGTGGGCATGACCATCCGCACGCCGGTCCTGCCGGTGTTCGGCGAAACCCTGCTGGGGTCCGATTTCGACATGGGACCGGGCGGCAAGGGCTCCAACCAGGCCGTCGCCGCGGCCCGGCTCGGCGCCGATGCGGCCCTGGTTGCCCGCGTCGGCTCCGATCCCCTCGCCACCATCGCGCACGATCTCTATCGCGCCGAGGGCGTCGATCCGGCTCAGGTCGTGGCCCTCTCCGACCGGGCGACGGGCGTCGGCTTCATCATCCTCAATACCGAGGGCGACAACTTCATCATCCTCGACATGGGTGCCAACGATGCGATGGACGCCGCGGCGGTCGATGCGGCGGCCGATCGCATCGCGCAGTCCGATGTCGTCATGGCCGTGCTCGAGATTCCCACAGCCGCCGCGTCGCGCGCCATGGCGCTCGGCCGTGCAGCAGGGCGCCCGCACTATCCTCAATCCGGCGCCGGCGCGTCTGTTGCCCGACGAAATCTTCGCCAATGTCGATGTGCTGACGCCCAATGAATCTGAGCTGCGCATCCTGCTCGGCCTGCCGGCCGATGCACCGGCGTCGACTCGCGACCTCGCGGTCCAGTTGCGGCAGCGCGGCGTCGGCACCGTCGTCGTCACCATGGGCCGCAACGGCGCGCTGATCCTGTCGGACCAGTACGACGTCGTCGTTCCCTCGGCGCCCATCGCGGTGGTCGACACCACCGGGGCAGGAGACGCGTTCAATGCCGGCCTCGCCGTCGCGCTCGCCGAGGGGCGCGAACTGCCCGATGCCGTCCGCTACGCCGCGGCTTCCGGCGCCATCGCCTGCACCCGGCTCGGGGTCATTCCATCGCTGGGCAGGCGCGCCGAAGTCGATGCCCTCTTCCAGACCAACTCAGGATACGCACGATGAAACGGGGAACCATTCTCAACGCCGAGCTCAACCATGCCATCGCGTCGATGGGCCACGGCGAGACGATGATCGTGTGCGACGCAGGCTTCCCGATCCCGCGCGGCGCCTGGCGCATCGATCTGGCGGTGACCAAGGACGTTCCCGATCTGGATACGGTGCTCTCGGCCATCGCCGGCGACTTCGTCGCCGAAAAGGTGAGCTATGCCGACACGCTGCCCAACCACAATCCCGCTTTGCTGGCGACGGTGAAGCGCCTGTTTCCCGATGCCGAGCATGCAATGGTCACCCACGAGTCGATCCTGGGCGAGCTGGCGAGCAAAGCAAAAGTCATCGTCCGCACTGGCGCGTTCGACCCCTGGGGCAACATTGTCCTCGGCTCCGGGGTCGACGTGCCGCGCTGGTTCGACAAGCCCGGCGTGGTGGCACCCGCCTACTATGCGAGCAAGCTGCGCAAGTAGCACCGACCGGGTCCAGCGTCACTGGAACATCCCACTACTGCGCGGCGCGCTCCATCGGCCGCCCGCAGCGACCGCAATCCCTATGTGAGCACTGCCAAAATGAAACTTGAAGAGATCGCCGCCGTCATCCAGCACACCGACGTGTCCCCCACCGCCACCGAGCGCGACATCCGCTCGCTCTGCGCCGACGCCATCAAATACCGGTTCAATGGTGTCATGGTGCAGCCCTGCTGGATTGCGCTCTGCCGCAAGGAGCTGGAGGGTTCGGGCGTCAAGGTCTGCTCGGCCATGGCCTATCCGATGGGCGGCGCGCTGACGCGCTCCAAGGTCGCCGAGATGCGGCACCTGGTCGAAGAGGGCGTCGATGAGGTCGACTTCATGCCCAATCTGGGCCTGCTGCTCAGCGGCAAGGCCGACGCCTTCCGCGCCGAGATCGCCGCCATCGTCGAGGCCGCCGCCGGCCGGCCGGTCAAGGCCATGCTCGAGCTCGAGCCGCTCAGCATCCCCGAGCGCCGCGCTGCCATCATCGAGGCGGAAGCCGGCGGCTGCACCTATGTGAAGAACTCGTCGGGCTGGGGCGTCGGCGGCAAGGCCACTGTCGAGCTCATCCGCTTCATGGCGGCAACCGCCACGCGGGCCAAGGTCAAGGCATCGGGCGGCATCCGCACCAAGCAGGACGCGGAGGATATTCTCGCGGCGGGTGCCGTGCTGCTGGGCACCAGTGCCGGACCCGCGATCATGCGCGGCGCCGGCGGCACCAATGCCTATTGAGACGCGGGCCCTTGTCCTGCACGGGCTGGGGCAGCTGCCCCGGCTCGAAACGGTGACGGTGGACGATCCCGCTCCTGGCGAAGTCCGCGTCCGCGTCATGGCCGCCGGCGTCTGCCACACGGACCTCGGCTACATGGACTACGCGCGCACAACGCCCGTCGTTCTCGGCCACGAAGGCGCCGGCATTGTCGAGGCCGTCGGCCCCGGCGTTGCCTCGCCCCGGATCGGCGACCACGTCGCCATCAGCTGGCACACGCCCTGCGGCACCTGCCGCAACTGCCGGGCCGGCCGTCCGCACACCTGTGAATCCGTGCTCGAGACCGCGGCGCCGCGCGTGCACCTGGGCGACTCGCCGATCGCCGTCATGCTCAACGCCGGCTGCTTTGCCGGCTATGTCGTCCTCCCCGCCGCGAGCGCGATCCTCATCCGGCGCGACATGCCGTTCGAGAAGGCGGCCCTGCTCGGCTGCGCCGTTGCCACCGGGCTCGGCGCGGCCCTCCGCCACGCGCCCATCCACGATGGCGACGATGTCGCCGTGATCGGCTGCGGCGGCGTCGGCCTCAACACCGTGCAGGGCGCCCGGCTGGCGCGCGCCGCGCGCATCATCGCCATTGACCGGGACCCCGAGCGCCTGGCGCTCGCCCGCAGCTTCGGCGCAACCCACGGCATCGTCGCCGGCGACGACATGGTCGCGCAGGTCCGGCAGGTCACTGGCGGACGCGGGGTCGACCATGCGTTCGAAGTCGTCGGCCACACCGACCTCATCGAGCGCGGCGTCGCCATGCTGGCGCGGGGCGGACAGTTGACGCTTGTCGGCGCCACCAGCCGCGACGCCACCGTGAGCCTTCGGCCGCGTCCCTTCATGAGCCAGCAGCAGCGGCTCTGCGGCTGCATCTATGGCGACATCGCGCCCGGCCACGATCTGTCGCTGTTCGCCGACTGGTACGCCGATGGCCGGCTGCTGCTCGATCCGCTCCACACCGCGACCATCGCGCTGGACGACCTACCGGCGCTCTTTGCCGCCACCCGGCAGAGCGGCATCCGCACCGTCGTCCGCCTCGGGCCCTAGCCATGCTCGTGCTTGCCGAGGCCTTCCCCCGCGACATCGACCGGCACCTCGCGACACGGCCGTCGATCCTCGTCCAGCCAATGGGCACCATCGAGTGGCACAGCCACCATCTGCCGCTCGGGCTCGACGGCATCGTCGCCGAGCAGCTGGGACGCGCCATCGCCGAGGCGGCCGACGCCGTTCTCGCGCCGATCTCGTGGTGGGCGGTCGGCGGCGTGCCGTTCCCGCACACGCTCAAGCTGCCGCTCGGCCTCATCGAGCCGGTCTTTGAGGAGCTCTACGTCCAGTTCGGCGAAATGGGCTTTGCCGTCGTCATGGCCATCGCCGGCCATTTCGGCCTCGAGCAGACGCTCGGCATGAAGCGCGCTGCGCTGGCTGCGATGCGGCGGACGCAGGCGTTCGTTCGGCCGCTCACCGAATACGACACGGTGACCGATCTCTATCCCGGCGACCATGCGGGGCGCGGCGAAGCCTCGCTGCTGCAGGCGATGCGCCCCGAGCTCGTCCGCCTCGACGCCGTGCCGCCCGACCAGCCGCTGCCGGGCGTGCTCGGACCCGAGCCGCGCGGCGCCGCCAACGCGGCCTATGGGCAGCAGATCGCCACTGCCATTGCCGGCCGCGCATCCGCCCTTGGGCATCGCCTTCTCGCCAGCGCGCACGAACGCGCGCGCTACCGGGACGTGCTCGGTCTCAGCGTCGAGGTCATGGAGGCGGTCCTGCGTCTGCGGCAGTCCGGCGACAAAGCTACCGCTCCGCCCATCGGCACCGCCGCCTGGCTGGCGCATTGCGCGGCGCTGACCGAGGGCGACTACGACAGGGCGGAAGCAGCTCTGCGAACGAAGCTGGCCGATCTGCACCGCTAGCGCCCGTGGGGCGCCAGACGATGCGCGCCGCGCCGGCCGGCCGATCAGGCCTCGGCGAGCAGAGAACTGCGTTCTATCTGCCGGCCGATAAGGGCGAGGCTCTGCCCCTGCTCGACAACAGGGAGCGTCCGCAGGCCCATGAGATAGCCGGTGAAGGGCGAACGCAAGTCCAGCGGCGGCCGGGTCGGGTCCTCGTGCGACCAGATGCGGCCCACCGGCTGGCCCTCGGTCACCGGGCTGCCCGGTTCGACCATCACTTCGAACAGTCCGCTCGCCGGGGCGATGATGTTGTCGAACAGGCCGCTGCCCACGGCGCCAACCTTGCCGTCGTCGAAGCGGCAGTCGACGAGCCTGGCCGGCGGCAGCCCGAGCGAGGCACGGGTCACGACCTTGCCTTCGAGCACACCGAAGTGCCGGAGCACGTTGGTCAGGCCGTTCCACGACATGTCCTGCACGGCGACGGGAACGCGCGTGCTGCCGCCGAGTTCGGTCGTGACGACGATCTTGCCCTGCCGCTCCGCCTCGTTGGGCAGGTAGTTGCCGTCGGAGGTGTAGAAGAAATGGAAGTCCGAGTTCCATGCCTCCATCGCTTCGAGCATCGCCTTGCGCTGTACGCGGTCCCTGGGGACGCACATGTGCGAGCATGGGACGATCCAGCCCACCCGGCCGGCCGAGTGCATGTCGATGACGATGTCGGCGGCAGGAAACAGTACGGTCGACAGGAAGTAAGCGAGCTGTTCGATCGGCGGACCGTCGGGATTGCCGGGGAACGAGCGGTTGAAATTGGCGCCCGACGGCCACAGCCGCGTATTGGCGCGCGAGGCCTCGGTGGAGAGAATCGGCACGACGATGATCCGGCCCTCAACCTGCGCCGGCTCGATGTCGCGGATCAGGCGCAGAGCGGCGAGCTGGCCCTCATATTCGTCGCCGTGATTGCCGCCGGAGATGAGCACTGTCGGGCCCGTGCCGTTGGCGATCGACACGATCGGCACCCGTACGCCGGGGCTGCCGGTGCTCGGATCGGGCGGCAATTGCAGGTGACCGGCCTGGCGGCCCGGCTTGCCGAAGTCGATCGGATTGAGAATCCGGGATGCCCCCGCCTGACCGTTCATCGACGGTTCTCCCCATCAGTTCGTTGCAGCCAATCTGCATACGGTATACATCGAGTCAAGACGCCCTGCGCGGAATCTCGCTCTAGCTGCGCGACGCCTCAACAAGGTCTGTGACTTAGTTCGCCTTCTTATTGGTGTGCCCTTGCGGGATTGATATTCTCCGCAATCGGTTCGGACCTTTTCCCACCTTTCAATGGAGACCCCTTTTGGCCAAAACGCCCGTCAAGAAAGCTGCTGCAAAGCAACCCGCCGCCGCAAAGAAAGCGGCCGCCAAGCAACCTGCCGCCAAGGCTCAGCCGGTCAAGGAAGCGCTGACCAAAACGGCGCTCGTGAACCTCATCGCTGAAAAGAACGGCGTCACGCGCGCCGTCGCCAAGGGCGTGCTCGACACCATCGAAGGCGTGATGACGGGCTCGATCCATCCGCGCGGCGTCGGTGAATTCACCCTGCCGGGCCTGCTCAAGATCACGCTCCGCAAGGTGCCCGCCCGCAAGGCCGGCACGATGATCCGCAATCCCTCGACCGGCGAAATGGTGCCGGGCGCGGCCAAGCCCGCCAGCGTCCGCGTCAAGATCCGCCCGCTGTCCAAGCTCAAGGCCGCGGCGGTCTGATCGCTTAGCCATGCTGCTGCAGGCCCGGGGAGACCCGGGCCTGTGGCTTTACGCCCGCCGCGTCGGTCCGGCCGAGCTGGCGCGTGCCACGAGGCGTGGCGTCACCATATAGTGCTCCGACTTTTCGCGGCCGCCGATGCGTTCGATGAGCAGGCGCGCGGCCTGCAGGCCCAGCACCTGTCCCGACTGGTCGATGCTGGTGAGCGCGTTCTGCGCGAGGTCGCAGTAGGATGTGTTGTCGTAACCCACCACGGCCAGGTCGCCGGGCACCGACAGCCCGAGATCGCGGGCAACGCTCAGCACTTCCAGCGCAATGAAGTCGGTCCAGCAGAAGACGGCATCGGGCCGGTTGCGCTGCTCGAGCAGGTGGCGGGCCTCGGTCTGCGCCTCGCGTCGCGTCTGCCCGGCGTAGACCACCTGGATGTTGCGGGCGAGCCCGGCCTCCTTCATGGCCGCCCGGTAGCCGACCTCGCGCTGCCGCGTGACCATCGCCTTGTCGTTGATGTTCATCTGCTGGCTCAGATAGGCGATGTGCCTGTAGCCGGCCGCCACGAGGTGCTGCACCACGAGCGTCGCCCCGAGCGGGTCGTCGTTGTTGACGGTGTCGTAATTGACATCAGACTTGGGATGGATGGCGATCACCGTCGTCGGAATACGGTCGGCGAGGGCGGCCAGGTGCTCCGCGCCGATGCGCGAGCCGATCAGGATCAGGCCGTCCATGCGGCGGTCGATCATCGCCTCGAGCAGGGCCCTCTCGGTGGCGGGCTCCGATTCGCAGACGCCGAGCAGGAGCTGGTACTGCGTGCGTTCAAGCGCCGTGTTGATGCCGCCCAGGATGTCGGCAAAGAACGGGTTGTGCAGGTCGGGGATCATGAACCCCAGCGTATAGGTCTGGCCGCGCATGCCGCGCGCCGCCGCGTGCGGTCGGTAGCCCAGACGGTCGATCGAGGCCCTGACCTTGGCCCGCAGCGCCTCGCTGACCCCGTAGGCATCGCGCAGCACCTTGGAGACGGCGGCGACCGAAACCCCGGCGTCACTGGCAACGTCGCGGATGGTGATCCGCTCTGATTTTGCCCGTGGCGCCAAGCTGTTGTCCCCCATCGCTTCCCCGTTTCTAGCAAAGCCGCCGCCCCGCGTCGAACTGATCGATCCTGCGCGGATATGCACAGTACTGACCGATTTTGCATGAAACTGCGCGAATTATGCTTGAACTCGCCACGTAGAACGGTATACGTAGAACGATAGACATAGAACGATGCACATGGATGCATCGCGGGGCCGAAGGCTCCATGGGAGGACGATCTTGAACGACGCGATGCTCGCGGCCGGCAGTGCCGCCTTGTCTCCGGAGTCCCGCAAGTGGACCGCCCGAATGGTCCGGCCCCTGGCCGACAAGGGCGTCGAGACCCGCGCCTCGTTCCTGCGCCGGACCTTCACGCTTTCCTCCCTGGGAGGGGCCGGGACACTCACCATCAGCGCTCTCGGCCTCTACCGGGCGTTCATCAATGGCAAGCGCGTCGGCCACGACCAGCTCACGCCGGGCTGGACCGTCTACACGCACCGGCTGAGCTACCAGACCTACGACGTCACCGACCTTCTCGTCGAAGGCGAGAACACCATCGACGTCTGGCTGGGCGATGGCTGGCTGCGCTCGCAGATGGGCTGGCGTTCCAACAATTCGCTCTACTCCCACAACACCTGGGGCTCGGAGATCGCAGCCTTCGCCGAGCTGACCGTGGGGGACAAGCTGGTCCTCGCCACCGATACGAGCTGGCAGAGCGGCCCGCTGCCGATCACCAGGAGCGGCATCTATCTAGGCGAGCACTACGATGCGCGTGAGGAGAGCCTGAGCGTCACCGATGGCAGCGCGCTGGTCGCGGATTTCGACGACGCGCGGCTGATCCCGCACGAGACGACGCCGGTGCAGGAGCTCGAGCCGTTCCCCGTGGCCAGCAGCTTCACCGACGCCGAGGGCCGCACCGTCTACGACTTCGCCCAGAACATCGGCGGCTATGTGAGCTTCGTGGTGCGCGGCGAGCGCGGCGCCCGCGTCGTCGTCGAGCATGCCGAGATCCTCGACAAGGACGGCAATTTCTACAACGTCAACTATCGCTCGGCCGAAGCGCGGATCGAATACACGCTCAGGGGCGGCGGCAATGAGAGCTACACGCCCACCTTCACCTTCTTCGGCTTCCGCTATGTGCGCGTGACGATCGCGGGCAAAGCCGAGATCGTTTCGATCAAGGCGATCCCGATCAGCTCGGCGATCACGCCGACGGGCAGCTTCTCGTCGGCGCATCCGCTGGTCAACCGGCTGGTCCAGAACACCATCTGGTCGCAGCGCGGCAATTTCATCGAAGTGCCCACCGATTGTCCGCAGCGCGACGAGCGCTTCGGCTGGACCGGCGACGCACAGGTGTTCGCGCCCACCGCGTGCTACCTGCACGAGAGCCACGCCATGCTCGCCAAATATCTGCGCGACGTGATGGCCGACCAGCGCGAGGATGGCGGCATCGCGCATGTCTCGCCCGATCCGTTCCGGCACAAGAACGAAGCGGGGTTCTACGGCTCGACCGGCTGGGGCGACGCCATCGTCATTATCCCCTGGACGCTCTACACGCACTACGGCGATCGCGGCATCCTCGACGAGACATTCGAGGCCATGGTGCGCTGGAACAATTTCGTCTGGTCGATCAGCAACGGCCCGATCGTCCATCCACCACACAACTGGGAGGGGCGCGGCTTCACCTTCGGCGACTGGCTGCAGCCGCAGGGCGACTTCGCCAAACCCTATCCGACCATCGGCGACGATGCCGCCGCCACGATCTATCTCTACATCTCCTCGGAGCTCACCGCGCGTGTCGCCGACGTCATCGGCAAGGCCGACGAGGCCCGGCGCCTCCACGATCGCGCCGACGAGATCAAACGGGCGTTCCAGAAGGAGTTCATCACCCGCACCGGCCGCATCGGCTACAACGACCAGACGTCCTATGCGCTGGCGTTCCTGTGGGACCTGATCCCCGCCGAGCACATCGAGGCCGCCAAGGGCTACTTCAAGGAGGCGGTCGAGCGCTCCAATCGCCGGATCGGCACTGGCTTCATCGGCACGCCCGCCCTGCTGCCGGCGCTGATCAAGATCGGCGAGCCCGAGCTCGCGGCCGCGGTGTTCCTCCAGGAGGAGGTGCCGGGCTGGCTGGCGCAGGTCAAGCGCGGCGCCACCACCATCTGGGAGCGCTGGGACGGCATCAAGGCCGACGGGTCGATCTTCGAGCCGCAGATGAACTCCTACAACCACTATGCCTATGGCGCGGTGTGCCAGTGGCTGTTCGAGTCCGTCGCCGGCTTCCGTCCCGACCCGAACGTGCCGGGCTTCAAGCACATCATCTTCGAGCCCACGATCATTCCGTCATTGTCTCCCGTGACGGCCGACCACGACTCGGCGGCCGGCAGGATCGAGGCGGGCTGGACGGTCGATGGCGACAGGGTCAGCTACGACCTCCTCGTGCCCGAGGGTGCGAGCGGCACGCTGGTCCTGTCGCCGCTCTACAAGGACATCGTCGTCGACGGCATGCAGCTCAACTGGAGCGGCAACGAGAAAGCGCGAAGCCTGCTCGCGCCCGGGCGTCACAGCGTGACGTTCCGGATCAGCAGGCCCGGCACCTAGGGAGTGGACCGGCCGACTTCATCGCATCAACCGCCGGGTTAACCGGCAACACGGGAGGACTATAATGGCATTCCTGACTACACGGCGCACGCTCATCGCTGTGACCGCAGTTCTGGCGCTCGGGACGGCGCTGAGCGGGCCGGCCAGCGCGCAGGACAAGATCAAGCTGACGTTCCTGTTCGACAATACCCCCTCGACCGTCACCATGGCCGAGGCGCTCGCAGCCGCCTTCGAGGCCAAGCATCCCAACATCGATATCGAGACCGAGCCGCGTCCGGGCGGCGCCGAGGGGGACAACATCACCAAGACGCGCCTCGCCACCGGCGAGATGAACGACATCTTCCTCTACAATGCCGGCTCGCTGTTCCAGGCGATCAATCCGGTGCAGAACCTCGTCGACCTGACCGGCGATCCGATGCTCGCCAATGTGCAGGAGAGCTTCCAGTCCACGGTCACCGGCACGGACGGCAAGATCTATGGCGTGCCGATCGGCACGGCCATGGGCGGCGGCATTCTCTACAACAAAAGAATCTATGCCGAACTCGGCCTGTCGGTGCCCAAATCTTGGTCTGAGTTCATGGCCAACAACGAAAAGATCAAGGCCGCCGGCAAGGCCCCGGTGATCCAGACCTTCGGCGACACCTGGACGAGCCAGCTGTTCGTTCTGGGCGACTATTACAACGTCCAGGCGGCGGTGCCGACCTTTGCCGCCGACTATACGGCGGGCAAGGCCAAGTACGCCAGCACGCCGGCAGCCATGAAGGGGTTCGAGCGCCAGGAAGAAGTGTTCAAGGCCGGCTACCTCAACGAGGACTTCGCGGCCGCCGTGTTCACCGATGGCGTGACACAGCTCGCCACCGGCGAGGGCGCGCACTATCCGATGCTGTCCTTCGCGGTCACCAACATCAAGGAACTGGCGCCCGACAACCTCAACGATGTCGGCTTCTTCGCCATCCCGGGCGACGATGCATCGAGCAACGGCCTTACCACCTGGATGCCGGCCGGCCTCTATATCCCAAAGAGCTCCGCGCACCAGGCCGAGGCCCGCCAGTTCCTCGCCTTCGTTGCCAGTGTCGAGGGCTGCGACGTGCAGACGGCCGCGGTCGGCGCCGCCGGCCCGTATCTCGTCAAGGGCTGCACCCTGCCGGCCGACGTGCCGCCGGTCGTGGCTGACCTCCAGACCTATTTCGAGGAAGGTGGCCACTCGGCTCCCGCGCTCGAATACCTGTCGCCCATCAAGGGGCCGGCGCTCGAGCAGATCACGGTTGAAGTCGGCTCGGGCATCCGCTCGGCCGCTGACGGCGCCGCGCTCTATGACGAGGACGTGCGCAAGCAGGCCATGCAGCTCGGCCTGCCCGGCTGGAACTAACTGACATCGTTCCTGCGCCCGGTATAGGCTGGGCGCAGGTCTTCTCTTCCTCAAGGAGCGGCCGTTGACTATCGCAGTTGAAGCCAATGCCGCTCCTGCCGCGAGGCCGGCAGCTTCGGCCAAGGCCCGCAGCGCCTATCCGAGCTGGTTCTACCTTCCGGCCGCGATCATCTACGGCGTCCTGTTCCTCCTTCCCACCGTCGCCTCGCTGTTCTTCTCGCTGACGCGGTGGACGCTGTTCGAAGCCCAGTTCATCGGCCTCGACAATTTCGCGCAGTTCTTCAAGGAGCCGTTCCTCGTCAAGGGTCTCACCAACACGCTGATCTATGGCGTGGTGACCTCGAGCCTCAAGGTCGTGCTCGGCATGCTGCTGGCGTTGCTGCTCACCTCCGACATCATCGGCCGCGGCTATCTGCGCGCCGTCGTGTTCTTTCCGGTGCTGGTCTCGACCATCGGCGTCGGCATCACCTTCACGGTGATGATGCATCCCACCCAGGGCATCATCAACGAGACCATCGCGCTGTTCGGCCTCAAGGGGCCGGGCTGGCTCACCGATCCGCGCTTCGCGCTGATGTCGGTGGCGCTGGTCGATGTGTGGAAGGGGGTCGGGCTCGCCACTGTCATCTACATCGCCGGCGTCGTCTCGATCCCGCAGGACTATTTCGAGGCGGCAAAGATCGACGGGGCCACCTCGTGGCAGAACTTCTGGGCCATCACGCTGCCGCTGCTGCGGCCGGCGACGGTCACCGTCGTCACGCTATCGCTGATCGGCGGCCTGCGCTCCTTCGACATCATATGGGCCATGACCAAGGGCGGCCCCGGCTTCACCTCCGACGTCATCGCGTCGGTGATCTACAAGCAGTACCAGGCCGGCTTCTACGGGCTGTCGACCGCCGGCAATGTCGTGCTGTTCGTGCTCGTCGCCATCATCATCGTGCCGCTCTCGATCTGGTTCAATCGGCGGGAGATCGAGCAGTGAACAACACCGCCAGGCGCTGGCTCGTGGGTGGCACGGCCATCCTCGTCTCCGTCTTCGTCTTCCTCGTGCCGTTCGCCTACATCGTCCTCACCGCGGTCAAGGACCGGCGGCAGGCGGCGACGCGCTCGTTCGACTGGCCGACCAAATGGCAGTTCTGGGACAATCTCGTCGACGTCATCCAGACCGGCAACTACATGCTGGTCACGGCCTTCATCAATTCGATGATCCTCACCGTCGCCAGCGTCACGCTGCTGGTGATCCTTGGCGCCATGGTTGGCTTCGTGCTGCAGCGCCGGCCGTCGCGCTGGACCGGGATCGCCAACTTCTTCGTGCTCGCGGGGCTCATCATTCCGCCTGCCGTGGTCCCGACCATCTGGGTGCTGCAGGGCATCGGCATGTTCAAGACCATGCACGGCATGATCCTGATCGAAGTGGCCTATGGGCTCAGCTTCTCGATCCTGCTGTTCCGCGCCTTCATCGCCACCGTGCCGCGCGAGCTCGATGAAGCGGCGATCATCGACGGGGCAGGGCCGCTGCGACTGTTCTTTTCGGTGGTGCTGCCGCTGCTCCGGCCCGTGGTGGTCACCGTCATCGTCGTCCAGTCGGTCGCCATCTTCAACGACTTCACCAATCCGCTCTATTATCTGCCGGGGCGCGAGAACGTCACGGTGCAGCTCACGCTGTTCAACTTCCAGGGCCAGTTCAACACGCAGTTCAACCTGCTGTTCATGAACATCCTGCTCATCACCATCCCGCCGCTCATCGTCTACATCTTCTTCAACCGCCAGATCGTGGCGGGCATGACCGCCGGCGCGGTGAAGGGGGAGACTCGGCGCCGCCCGCCTGCGCTAAAGCAGTTCCGGCGCGATGGTCGCGGTGAGCGTCAGGGCCTCGCCTGGCTCGAGCCGCTGCGGTGCCGCGACGCCGATGCCGCTGCGATTGTGCGCATCGACGCTGTGGCTTACCGGTTCGATCGAGATGAAGTCGGCGTCGGCCGAGGGCGAGTAGAGGATGAGCGTGCGCAGCGGCGCCGCGGCCGCAACAGTGGCCGCGAGGCCGTGCTCGGGCCACTCTATGCGCGCCGTCCCGCTCCACCCGGTCCATGCATTGTTGAGCCAGCGGTCGGGCAGGCGCCGGGCAGCGGCGAAATCCCAGTCGGGATGCTCCGTCGTCGCGAGGTAGCTGTCGGGCAAATGGTCGGCCGTCTCCGTCCACACTCCTGCCGCGTCGAAGCTGAGCCTTGTCTGCGGTGTTCTCGGAAACCACGGGTGAAAGCCGCCGCCGAAGGGCAGGGCGATCCCGGCGCGATTGGTGAGACCGAGGCTCATGCGCAGCGCCACGCCCTCGAGCGCATAGGTCAGTTGCGCGTCGTAACGGAACGGGCCCGGTCCGTCGGAACTGAGCGTCAGCACCGCCCGCGTCGCGCTCGTCTCGATCACCTCCCAGGCCGACGAAAACGCATTGCCGTGATTGGGGTAGTCGCCGGGCAGGTTGGGCAGGAGCGGGTGAAACCGGCCGTCGAAGCGAAAACCGCCGCCCGAAATCCGGTTGGACCAGGGGGCGAGCACATTGCTCGCCAGCGCAAACGGTCCCGCCCGGCCCGAATCGGTCGAGGCACGCAGCACCGGCCGCCAGGTTCCGGTCAGCTCGACATCGTAGCGGGCCACCGCGGCGCCCTGCTCGGGGGCGATTTCCACCTCGACACCGTTGCCGTTCAGCCGCAGCATGCTTTCCCTCCACCCGCATTGACGATACTACAAAACGTGTCTATTTGTACGACATATAGAGGCGCGGATGGCAAGAGCGGGATGAGCCCGCCGGTCCGCTGCAGGGGAGGATAGCGTGGGAATCGTCGCCCGTGACCGGTATTGGCTGCTCGAAAGCGGGAGCACGGCCTTTGCGCTCGGCCTCGACGATACGGGCGTGCTGATCCAGACCTGGTATGGGCCGCGCCTGCCGCGCTTCGAGGATTATCCCGCCGCTCTGCGCGGGCCGATCTTTGCCATGGAATACACCATGCAGCAGACGCATCAGGATCTCGCCACCGGTGAGGCCGGCGCGTCGGACGAACGGTCGATCGATGCCTTCAGCGACAGCGGGCTGCGCGGCTTCGTGCTGCGCTTCGAGGCGGCGGCGGTCGAAGGCGATACGTTGCGCCTAACGCTGAGGGACGAAGGCCATGGCGCCATTGTGGTGCTGACCTATCGCGTGCTCGAGGCGTTCGGTCTCATCTCGCGCAGCGTCAGCGTGCGCAACGCCGGCAGCGCGGCGCTGCACCTGACGCGGCTGTTCTCGGGTACGTTCTACCTGCCGCAGTCCTACGAGTTCACGCTCAACCATCTCGACGGCCGCTGGGGCGACGAGTTCCGTATGCAGCGCGAGCCGTTCATCCACGGCGTCATCCAGCGCGAGAGCCGCCGCATGACGACGTCGCATGGTGGCGTGCCTTACTTCGCCGTGGAGCGCAGCGCGCCCGGCCTCGGTGCCGGCGAAGAGAATGGCGCGCTGTGGTTCGGCTCGCTCGACTGGAGCGGCAACTGGAAGCTGCTCGCCGAGCGCACGCGCGACGGCCGCTCCATCGTTCACCTCGGCATCAACGACCACGACTTCGTCTACGACCTTAAGGCGGGCGAAGAGTTCGCGGCGCCCGATCTGTTCTTCGGCTACACCGAAGGCGGCTTCGGCGCGATGAGCCGCTCCTGGCACGATTTCGTGCGCGAGCGGCATGCGCCGCGGCGCAACTTCGTGCCGCCGGTGGTCTACAATTCCTGGTACGCCACGCTGTTCGACGTCAATGTCGAGGGGCAGTCGGCGCTGGCCGACAAGGCTGCCGCCATGGGCGTCGAAATGTTCGTCATCGACGATGGCTGGTTCAAGGGGCGCTTCCACGATCGTGCCGGCCTTGGCGACTGGTCGCCTGACCCCAGTAAGTTCCCGCAGGGCCTCAAGCCGCTCGCCGACATGGTGCATGCGCGCGGCATGAAGTTCGGCGTTTGGATCGAGCCCGAAATGGTCAATCCGGATTCCGATCTCTACCGCGCGCATGAAGACTGGATCATCCACTTCCCGGGCCGCGAGCGCACGCTCGGCCGCAACCAGTCGATGCTCAATATCGGCCGCGCCGATGTGCAGGACCATCTGATCGATATCTTCGACCGCCTGCTCTCCGGCACGGCGATCGACTTCATCAAATGGGACATGAACCGCAACATCAGCGAGCCCGGCTGGCCGTCGCACGATCGCGACCAGCGCGAGATCTGGGTGCGCTATGTCGAGGGTCTCTACCGCATCTGGGGCGAGCTTCGCCGCCGGCATCCCAATGTGATCTGGGAGAACTGTTCGGGCGGCGGTGGCCGTGTCGATCTGGGCATGATGGCCATCACCGAGCAGAGCTGGGCGAGCGACAACACGCTGCCGCCGGCGCGCCTCGACATCCAGGAGGGCTACACGCAGCTCTTCCCCGCCGCCACCATGGCGGCCTGGGTCACCGACGAGCACAAGGACGCATTCCCGCTCGACCTGCGCTTCCACGTCAGCATGGCCGGCGCGCTCGGCGTGGGCGGCAATCTGCTCGAATGGACCGCCGACGAGCTCGAGACGGCACGCCAGCATGTCGCGGCCTACAAGGGTATCCGCCCGCTCGTCGTCGCAGGCGATCTCTATCGCCTCGTCTCGCCGCGGAGCGGCGCCTTCAGCGCGCTGATGTATGTCGCCAAGGACAAGTCCGAGGCCGTGCTGTTCGCCTACCGGCTGCTGCCCAGCCGGCCGCTGCGCAATCCGCTGATCCGGCTCGCGGGCCTCGACGAAAACGCCCTCTATCGCATCGTCGACAGCGGACGTGTGCTGGTCGGTGCGCAGGGCTCCAATCCCTCGGGCTATCCAGGCACCTCGACGCGCTCGACCGGCGGTTCGGACGGTGCGCTCAGCGGCAAGGCGTGGGCCCAGATCGGCCTCCGGCTCGATCTGGGCGATCTCGACAGCACCATCGTGCGCATCAAGCGCGTCTGATTTATTTGTCGTATGTGCTTGCCAATATGTACGACATATTCTAGCGTCAACAACAGGCTGCCCAAGGAGGGGCGGCCGCTTAGGGAGGACCAGATGAGGTTGATGACCGGGCGTGGTAGCGCCCTCGCTTCCGCTATTGTCGGAATCTCGCTCCTCGCCACCACGGTGGCGATGGCGCAGACCTATTCGGAGGCACCGGCGCTCGCCGATGCCGTCAAGGCCGGCTCGCTGCCGCCGGTCGAACAGCGCATTTCGGACAATCCGCTGGTGCTGACCCCCGTCGAGAGCGTGGGCACCTATGGCGGCACCATCCGCGATATCACCAAGGCGAACCTCGACTGGTCCAAGATCATCCTGCAGGTCGAGCCGTTTGCCCGCTGGGAGCGCGACCTCAACGGCGTGCGCCCCAACGTCGCCGAGTCGTGGGAGTGGAACGACGCCTATACCGAGCTGACGCTGAATTTCCGCAAGGGGATCAAGTGGTCGGACGGCGTGCCGCTCACGGCCGACGATTTCATGTTCTTCTGGAACGATGTCGTCCTCGACGACAGCGTGCCGGTGAGCTTCCCGGCCGGCACCGTCATCAATGGCGAGCCGCCCAAGGTCGAAAAGATCGACGAAGACACGATCAAGTTCACCTTCGCCGGCCCCAATCCGCTGTTCATGGAGCTGAGCTCGCGCGCCTATTACAACAGCGCGCAGTGGCTGATCCCTTCGCACTACATGAAGCAGTTCCTGCCCAAGTATAACCCGGACATGAAGGACACGTCCGAGTTCGACAAGCGCTACACCATGGATACGCGCATCCAGTACACCGACATGCCGACGCTGGCGGGCTGGATGGTAACGTCCTTCACGCCGGGCCAGCGCCTCACGGCCGAACGGAACCCCTACTACTGGAAGGTCGACACCGAAGGGCACCAGCTGCCCTATATCGATGGCTTCGACACCACCGTGGTCACCGACGATGCGGTCAGCCAGGCCGTGCTGCTCAACTCCATCGCCGGCAAGCTCGACTTCCAGTCGCGCGAGTTCAATCTCGCCGATGTGAGCCTGCTGATGGAGAACCAGGAGAAGGGCAACTACACCGTCAAGCTCTGGGATCGCGGCGACTTCGCCTGGCCCTGGATGATGCCGATGTATGACTACAAGGACGAGGGCATCCGCGACCTGTTCTACACGCCCGAGTTCCGCCGCGCCCTGTCGGTGGCGATGGATCGCGACAAGTACAACAATGTCGCCGCCTTCGGTCTCGCCAAGCCGCGCCAGTTCGCGCTGAGCCCGCTCAGCCCCGAACTGCAGACGGAAGAGGGCAAGGCGTTCTACGACAAGTGGGTCAACTCCTACATCGAGTACGACCCCGAGCAGGCCAAGGCCTGGCTCGACCAGATCGGCGTCGTCGACAAGGACGGTGACGGCTGGCGCGATCGGCCCGATGGCAGCCGCCTGCAGATGATCGTCGACATGATGCCCGGCGACAAGCAGACCGCCGACATCATGGATCTGATGAAGGAAGACTGGGACGCCGTCGGCATCGAGACGCTGCTCAACCAGGCCGACTGGGGCACCCTGTCGGATCGGCAGAAGGCCGGCGAAGTGATGATGCGGGCCTGGGGCAGTGCCGCGGGCTGGGGTCTTCTCTCCGCCCCCACCGTCTGGGCACCGGTCGAGAACGCCGAGTGGACGATGGGCGGTATGTCGATCGCGCTCAACTACCAGAGCGGCGGCAAGGAAGGCGAACCGGCACGTCCGGGCTCGGCTCTCGAAAAGCTGCAGCAGGCCTATTCCAAGGCGGTGCAGGCGCTCGACCCCAATGACCGCAATGCGGCGCTGCTCGAAGCCTACCAGATCCATCTCGACGAGGGCCCGCTCACCATCGGCACCGTCGGCGAGGATCCGACCCCGGTGGTCGTCTCCAACCGGCTGCGCAACGTGCCGTCGGTGGGCCTGATCGGTTCGTGGGACATGGGCTTCCCCGCCACGGCGGATCCGGAGCAGTTCTACTTCGCCGAGTAATCGGCTGCTATGATCCCGGCAGCGCCCACGGGCGCTGCCGATTCCCGGAGGGCCCAGCATGCTCGCTTACATCGGCAAACGACTGGTGATCATGCTGCCCACGCTGCTGCTGATCATGGCGGTCGGCTTCTTCATCATGCAGCTGCCGGCGCAGGACTATGTCAGCCAGTACGTGGCGCGCCAGGGGCAGATGGGCAACACCACGGCCATGCTGCAGGAAGAGCTGCTGCGCCAGCAGCTCGGTCTCGACAAGCCGCCGATCGAGCGCTTCTTCTACTGGTTCTTCGACTTCCTGCGCGGCGACTGGGGCACGTCCTTTGTCGACTCGCGCCCGGTTACCACCATCATCCTCGAACGGCTGCCGGCAACGCTCGCCATCTCCTCGCTCGCCTTCCTCGTGTCGTGGGGCGTGGGCATCCCGCTGGGCGTCTACTCGGCGACCCACCAGTACAAGACCGGCGATGTCGCGCTCACCACGCTCGCCTTCATCGGCATCGGCCTGCCCGACTTCCTCGTCGCGATGTTCTTTCTCGTCGCCGCGTTCCTTGCGAGCGGGCAGGTGCTGCTCGGCCTCAACTCGCCCGAATTCGTCAATGCGCCGTGGACGCTGGCGCGTATCCTCGACTTCTTCTCCTATGCCTGGCTCAGCGTCACCGCCGTCGCCTTCACCGGCATGGCGCTCATCATGCGCGTCACGCGCAACAACATGCTCGAAGAGCTGGGCAAGCCCTATGTGCTCACCCTGCGCGCCAAGGGCCTGCCCGAGCGCGTGGTGATCTGGAAGCACGTGTTCCGCAATGCGCTGCACCCGCTGGTCACCATGTTCGGCCAGGTGCTGGCCTTCCTCATCAATGGCTTTGCCATCACCAGCGCGGTGCTCAACCTGCCCACCATCCAGTCGGTCTATCTGAGCGCCACGTTCCAGCAGGACATCTTCCTTGCCGGGGCCATCCTCATCCTCATCGCCGTCACCGTGATGGTGGGCAATCTCATCTCCGACGTGATGCTTGCCTGGCTCGACCCGCGGGTGCGCTATGACTGAGCTGGCCGCTGCCGGCGCGCTCGCGCCCGCCACCGCCGACGCCGATGCGGGCACCGCCAAGGTGCTGTCGGTCCGCCAGCTCGCCTGGCGCAAGTTCCGGAAGAACCGGCTCGCCGTGTTCGGCCTCGTGGTCCTCGCGCTGATGTATCTGAGCGCGGCCTTCGCCGGCTTCCTCGCGCCCTATGGCGACCGCGAAACGCACGCGCAGTTTGCCCGCGTCGGCCCGCACGGGCTCAACCTCGTCGACACCGAGGGCCAGTTCCACCTGACCCCCTTCGTCTACGGACTCGAGCGGACGATGGACCGCAAGACCTTCAAGCAGGTGCTCACCGTCGATACCGAGAAGCGCTATGAGCTGCGCTGGCTGGTCAAGGGCGCGCCCTATACGCTCCTGGGCTTCATCAAGTCCGACGTGCACCTGTTCGGCGTCGAGGGCGACGGCAAGCTGTTCCTGCTCGGCACCGACAGCAAGGGTCGCGATCTGTTCAGCCGCATCCTCTATGGCGCGCAGGTGTCGCTCACCGTCGGCCTCGTGGGTGTTGCGCTGTCGCTGTTCATCGGCATCAGCGTGGGCCTCATCACCGGCTACTATGGCGGCTGGTTCGACGAGATCGTGCAGCGCATCATCGAGATGACGCTCGCCTTCCCCCAGATCCCGCTCTGGCTGGCGCTGGCGGCGCTCGTGCCGCCCACCTGGAACAGCATCCAGATCTACTTCGCCATCTCGCTCGTCCTCTCCATCCTGAGCTGGGGCGCGCTGGCGCGGCAGGTGCGCGCCATGGTGCTGTCGCTCAAGACCTCGGACTTCGTGCGCGCCGCCAAATATGCGAACGCCTCCACCGGCCGCATCATGTTCAAGCACTTGCTGCCGGGCACGATGAGCCATGTGCTCGTGGTTGCCACGCTCACCATCCCCGCCATGATCCTTGGCGAAACCGCGCTCAGCTTCCTCGGCCTCGGCATCAAGCCGCCGATGACGAGCTGGGGCCTGCTGCTCAACGAGGCGCAGAGCGTCCAGGTCATCCTCGAGCTGCCCTGGCTGCTGTTCCCCGCGGTGTTCGTGGTGCTCACCATCATCTCGTTCAACTTCGTCGGCGACGGTCTGCGCGATGCGGCCGACCCGTTCTCGCGCTGAGGGTCCGCATGAGCGTTGAGACCACCCCGCTGATATCAGTCGAAGGCCTCGTCACCGAGTTCCGCACCGAAGGCGGCCTCGTGCGCGCCGTCAACGGCATCGACTTCACCATCCCGCGCGGCGGCACGCTCGCGGTGCTGGGCGAATCGGGCTGCGGCAAGTCGGTCACCGGCCTCAGCCTGCTCAATCTCATCCGTCCGCCCGGCGCCATCGCTGGCGGCCGCATCACCTACTACGGCATGGAAGGCGGCAAGCCGGTCGAGATCACGTCGCTGCCGCCGACCTCGGAAGCCATGCGCAAGCTGCGCGGCTCCGAGATTGGAATGATCTTCCAGGAGCCGATGACCTCGTTCGATCCGCTCTACACGGTGGGCGAGCAGATCATCGAGACCCTGATGGCGCACAAGCGCGGCCTCAGCCGCGCCGCGGCCCGCGCCCAGGCGATCGAGATGCTGGCAAAGGTCCGCCTGCCCAGTCCCGAAATCCTCGTCGACCGCTATCCGCACCAGCTCTCGGGCGGCATGCGGCAGCGCGTGATGATCGCCATGGCGCTGAGCTGCGGACCCAAGCTGCTCATCGCCGAGGAGCCGACAACGGCGCTCGACGTCACCACCGAGAGCCAGATCCTCGATCTGCTGCAGAACCTGCAGCAGGAGCTCGGCATGGCGGTGATGTTCATCACCCACGACCTCGCCGTGGCCTCCGAAATGGCCGACGAAGTGGTGGTGATGTATCTGGGCTATGTGGTCGAGCGCGGTCCGGTCGAGGACGTGCTGAACAATCCCAGCCACCCCTACACCCAGGCGCTGCTCGAATCGGTGCCGCGCCTCGATGCCGACAGCAAGGAGCGCCTGCGCACCATCGAGGGCATGGTACCCACGCCCGACCAGATGCCGCGCGGCTGTCCGTTCCACACCCGCTGCCGGCATTTCATGCCCGGCATTTGCGACACGGCGCTGCCGCCGCTCTATGCGGCCGGCCCCGACCACGAAGCGCGCTGCGTGCTTGTCGCTCCGGATTTCGCCAAGGAGCCGGCATGATCGAGGCTGCCCCAAATCTGCTCGAGGTCCGCGGCGTCTCGAAGACTTTCACGCTGAGCGCCGGCCTGTTCCGCCGCGACACAGGCGTGGTGCGCGCGCTCGATGATATCAGCTTCTCCGTTCCCGCCGGGTCCACGGTGGGCCTCGTCGGCGAGTCGGGCTGCGGCAAATCCACCATGGGCCATGTCATCATGGGCGGGCTCAAGGCCGATGCCGGGGAGATCGTCTTTACCGATCCCGAGCAGGGGCCGGTCAATCTCGTCGGCGCCGGCAAGCAGACGCTGCGCCATGTCCGGCTCAACATGCAGATGATCTTTCAGGATCCGAACGCCTCGCTCAATCCGCGCATGCGCCTGTTCGACCTGATCGCCGAGCCGCTGGTCATCAACAAGGTGCTGTCAGGCAAGGCGCTCGAGGAGCGCGTGGTGCAGCTGCTCGAGCAGGTGGGGCTGTCGCCGCGCTACATGTTCCGCCATCCGCACGCGCTCAGCGGCGGGCAGCGGCAGCGCGTCGTCATTGCGCGCGCCCTCGCGCTCAATCCGCAGCTCGTTGTCGCCGACGAGCCGATCTCGGCGCTCGACGTCTCCATCCAGGCGCAGACGCTCAACCTGCTCAAAGATCTGCAGCAGGAGCGCAAGCTCACCTATCTGTTCATCGCGCACGACCTGGGCGTGGTGAACCATTTCACCGACACCACGGTGGTCATGTATCTGGGCCGCGTGATGGAAACCGGCGTCACGCGCGAGGTCTTCCGCCAGCCGCTCAATCCCTACACCGAGGCGCTCATCGGCAGCGTGCCGCGCATCGGCGGGCACAAGCGCGGCCGGCGCGTCGTCAGCACCGGCGAGGTCCCCAGCGCCGCCAAGCCGCCCGGCGGCTGCCACTTCCATCCGCGCTGCCCCTATGCGCAGGACATCTGCCGCAAGGAGGTTCCGGCACTGCGCGAGATCAGGCCAGGCCGCCAGTCGCGCTGCCATTTCGCCGAGACGCTCGAGCTTCACGGCATGACATCGGAGCCGGCGTCCGCGCCGGTTCCTCATTGACGGATTTTACCCAAATGCATTCGAGTCCCAAGGTAGCGGCGCCATGAAGATCACCTCCATCACCGCACGCATCTGCAATGCCGAGATGCGCAACTGGATCTTCGTTCGAGTCGAAACCGACCAGCCCGGGCTCGTCGGCTGGGGCGAGGCGACGCTCGAGTTCAAGACGCGCGCCGTCATGGGCGCCATTGAGGACATCCAGCCCATGCTGGTGGGCCTTGATCCGCGCGACATCGAGCAGTGCACGCAGGTCATGACCCGTCACGGCTTCTGGCGCATGGGCGTCATCGGCATGACCGCGATATCGGGCATCGAGATGGCGCTGTGGGACATCCTGGGCAAGGACCTCGGCGTCCCGGTCTGGCGCCTGCTCGGCGGCAAGGTGCGCGAGCACCTGCGCACCTACACCCATCTCGGCCTCGGCGACATGCGCGCCGTGTACGAGACCGAGACCTCCGCGTCGCTGGTCGAGCATGGCCGCCGCGTCGTGCAGCTCGGCTATGATGCCATCAAGGTCGTGTGCATTCCCTACACGCACTATCTGGCGCCCAATGCCGATGTGGATCGGGTCGGGCGCATGCTCAACGATCTGCGCGAGGCCGTCGGCCCCGGCATCGACATCATGGTCGATTTCCACGGACGTCCCGCCTCGGCCGCCGCCGCGATGGCCTATATTGAGGGCATGCGCGATGCGCGGCTGATGTTCGTCGAAGAACCCGTTCCTCCCGAGGACGCCGCCGGTCTCGCGGCGGTGACGCGGCAATCGCCCGTCCCCGTCGCGAGCGGCGAGCGTCTGATCGGGCGCCGCGAATTCGAGCCGGCCATCCGCGACCGCGCCTTCCACATCGCCCAGCCCGACATCTGCCATGTCGGCGGCTTGGCCGAAGCCAAGAAGGTCGCGGCCATGGCCGAGACGGCGGGGATCGGTCTTGCCCCGCATAACCCGCTCGGTCCCATCGCCGGCGTGGCGGCGCTGCATTTCGGCGTGTCGACGCCAAATGTCATCATCCAGGAAGAAATGTCGGGCGCCGTGCCGTGGTATGGCGACGTCGTGCAGTGGCCGATCGAGCGCAAGGCCGGTCGCTGGGACGTGCCGCACAAGCCGGGCCTCGGCGTCGAGGTCGATGAAAAGGTCATCGACGCGCACCCCTTTGCCCCCGATATCCTCCACCCCCGCGCGGCCGTCATGGCCGACGGCACCATCGTGGACTGGTGAGCATGGCCGGCCGCCTGCTTGGCAAGCGCAGTATCGTCACCGGCGCCGGTCAGGGAATCGGCGAAGCCATCGCCCGCGCCTTCGGCGCCGAGGGTGCGCGGGTCGTCATTGCCGAGCGTAACGAAGCGACAGGCAGGGCGGTCGCCGACGCCATCCGGGCCGCCGGCGGCGAGGCGCATTTCGTTGCGACCGACGTCACCGACAAGGCGGCGATCGAGCGCCTGCGTGCCGAAACGCTCCGCCGCCTCGGCGGCATCGACGTGCTCGTCAACAATGCCGGCGCCAACGTCTTTTACGCGCCCCTCGACATGCCCGAGGGCGAGTGGGAACGTTGTCTCAAGCTCGACCTCGAAGCGGCCTGGCTGTGCGCGAGGGCCGTCCTGCCGCATCTGCTGGAGGCGGGCGGCGGCGCCATCGTCAACATCGCCAGCACCCATTCGTTCAAGATCATTCCGCACACCTTCCCCTATCCGGTGGCCAAGCACGCCCTGATCGGGCTCACCCGCGCGCTCGCCATCGAATATGCGGCGCACAACGTCAGGGTGAACGCCATCGCGCCGGGCTATATCGACACCCAGATCGCGCGCGACTACTGGGCCGGCTTCCCCGACCCGGCGGCCGAGCGGGCGCGGGCGGAGAATCTTCACCCACCGCGGCGCATCGGCCGGCCCGAGGAGATCGCCATGACTGCGGTGTTCCTCGCCTCCGACGAGGCGCCGTTCCTCAACGCCGAAACAATCCTCGTGGATGGAGGCCGTTCGGCCCTCTATCACGACTGACCCGGCCTATCCCGGGACAGGCGGACGTTGTAGGAGAATGCCGGGGCCGATGAGGAGCGTATGGCAGAGTCCGTAACCGAGTTCAGCAGATCGCCGAGCGCGCCGACCTTCGTGCGCGAGCGGGTGCTGGCGACGCTCGGCCAGCGCATCCTGTCCTCGCATTATCCGCCCGGCTCGACGTTGCCCACCGAAGCCCAGCTCTGCGCCGAGTTCGGCGTCAGCCGCACCGCCATGCGCGAAGCCATCAAGATGCTGGCCGCCAAGGGCCTCGTCGTGTCGCGCCAGCGCGCCGGCACGCGCGTCCAGGACGCGGCGAGTTGGAACCGGCTCGACACCGACGTCCTCACCTGGATGAGCAATGTCGAGCCCGACCCCGAATTCGTCGCCGGCCTCATCGAAGTGCGCCAGGCGCTGGAGCCCGCCGCGGCCCGCCTCGCCGCCATCCGCGCCACTTCGCGCGATCTCGCCCTCATCGAGCAGGCCTATGAGGCGATGTGCGCCGCCCCGCTCGACGATCTCGCCGCCTGCGCCGAGGCCGATGTCGGCTTCCATGTGCGCATCCTGCAGGCGAGTCACAATCCGGTGTTCGCGGGCCTCGGCAACCTCATCGGCCAGGCGCTGTCGAACTCGTTCCGGCTCACCACATCGGTGTCGCAATCCTATGTGGCGACGCTCACCGCCCATGGCGACGTGCTCGAGGCGATCCGGCTGCGCCAGCCCGATGTCGCCAGCGAGCGCATGCGCGCCCTCATCGACATCGCCTCGACCGACCTTATTCGCCATGTCGAGCTGATGCGCCGCGCCGCCAGCGAGCCGCCCAAGCGGGCCGGCGCGAAATAGCCGTTACCGCCGGCTTTGCCTTCCCCCCGCCGCCCCTCCTATAAGGGCGGCGGAGACATCTCATGGCCGACCACAAGCCCAAACCGCGCCGTTCCATCCTGCCGCTGCTGATTGCCGTCCTCGCGGTGGCGGCGATCATCCTCGTCATCGTCGGCCGGCTCGTCGGCCCGACCCCGGTGGCCCAGCCGGGCTGGCAGGACGCCCTCTACTCGGTGCTGCTCGCCTTCACGCTCGACGGCTCGTTCCTGGGACAGCAGAGCATCATCGCGCTGCTCGGTGCCTTTGCCGCGGCGCTGGTGTTCTATCTCGCGCTGTTCGGCAGCCTGTGGGTCGTGTTCCGCCGCCGCCTCGTCGCCTGGCGCGCCGCGCGCAGCCGGCGGCACATCGTCGTCGTCGGCGACGATGCCGATGCCGAGGAGCTGGCGGTCGTCCTGTCGGCCAGCGCGAACGTCGTTCTTGTCTCGGCGCAGCCGACGCAGGAGCGGCGCGTGATGTGGGTCGAGCGGCCCACCGTCACCTCCGAGCTCATCGCCGCCGCCAGTATCCACAACGCCCGCTCGGTCGTCGTGATGCTCGCCGATGAAAAGGTCAACGCCGCCATCGCCACGTCCATCGCCAGCGGCCGCGACGGCGCGGCGGAGCCCGCCATCTGGTGCCGCACCGGCGACCGGCTGGTGGCCGACCGCGTCGCCGCCGTCGAGACCGGCGCGTCGCGCATCCTCGTGTTCGACGAAGCGCAGATCATGGCGCGCGAGGTGTTCGCGCGGCAGCCGGCGCACGCCATCGCCGAACGCATGGCGGCCGACCGCGTGCATTTCCTCATCCTCGGCTTCGGGCGGCTGGGACAGGCGATGGCGGAGGAGGCGATCTTTTCGGGCATCGCGGCGGGGCTGGGCCGGCCGATGATCACGGTGCTCGACCGGCACGCGGCGCGGGCCGAGGCGGTCTATCGCGAAAGCCGCCCGGCGCTCGACAAGGCGGTCGATCTCGCTTTCATCGAGGCCGAGCTGATCACGTCGGAGAACGCGCCGGCCCTGTCGCGGGCCGCCCTCGCTGAGCTCGCCCTGCGCGACGCGGTCGCGCGGGTCACCGGCATCCTGATCTGCCTGGGCAGCGACGCCGACAATGTGCGCTTCGCGCTGGCTCTCCCCGACATCCGCCGCCGCGAAGGGCGCTACTTCGCACCCGCCTTCATGCGCCTGCGCGACCCCGATGCCGAGAGCGTGGTGTTCGCCACGGCGCAGCCGCATGTGCTCGATCCCAACAGCGGCGTGCAGCCGCTCGAGCGGCCGACCCGGCTGGTGGCGAGCGACATTCTCGATGCCGCGCATCGCGACGAGGCGGCGCGGCTGCTGCATGCGGCCTATAGCGGTGGCGCGGGCAAGTCGGCCGGCGCCTCCACCGACTGGAACCATCTTCCGGAAACCTACCGCCGCGCCAATCGCCGCAGCGCCGACCACATCGCGGCCAAGCTGTTCTCGATCGGGCTCACCTCCGAGCATGACGCGCATGCGCCCATGCTGGTCGAGCGCCATGCGCATCAGCGCATCGTCGCGCCGCTCGCCGCCGATGGCGATGCGCGCCTGCCCCTGCTGGCGGCGCTCGAGCATCGCCGCTGGGCCGCCGACCGCGTCGTCGACGGCTGGTCCTATGCCGCCACGCGCGACGACGACCTCAAGCATCATCCGCTGCTCGAGCGCGGCGATTATGCCGAGCTGCCCGAGCTCGAGCAGCGCAAGGACCGCGACCAGATCCGCACCGTGCTCTCCTCGGTCGTGGTCTCCGACGGCAAGGGCGCCATGCCCGAAATCCGCGTCGCCCTGGCCGGCCACCGCAAGCTCGATCCTGCCGAGGAGCAGCGCGCCGTCACGGCGCTGGTCGAGCGGCTGATCCCGCGCCTCGCGGTGAAGGACCATGTCGTCACGCTGGTTTCGCCGCTGGCGCCGGGTGCCGATCTCGCGCTCACCGAGGGCGTGGCGCGGGCGCTCCGGGGCAAGGTGGGCGAGCTCCGCCTCATCGTGCCCGAAGCCGTGCCCTATCGCGTCGTGCTCGACACCATTGCGCGCGAGGAGGAGGCCGATCCCGTCGGCTTCGCCGAGGCCGTGCTGAAGCGCCGGCGCGCGCTGTTCGAGCTGTTCGCGCGCGTCGACATCGTGCGCCTCGGCCTCGTCGGCCGCACCGACGATTCCTACGCCCGGCAGAAGCCGCAATTCGAGCTCGGGCTGGTCCGCGCCAATGCCTACCTCGTGCGGCGCTGCGACCTGCTGGGGGTGCTGTGGGATGGCGCGCCGACCCGCGGTCCGGGCGGCACCGGCGACCTCGTCGCCGGCTGGTGCGATCCGGCGAGCCTGTCTCCCGGCGTCGATCCCGGCGCGTCCCCGGTCCGCCCCGGTCCGGCCGACCGCGAGGCGAGCCTTATCGCGGTCACCGTCAGCCGCGCGCCTGCTCACTGATCGATTTCAGTGGATCGGGAGATTTCCGGGACGTGTTCCGGACTTCCGCAATGGAGCGGTTGCCGCTAACCTCGCTCCCATATTTTGGGGGATAGGTTGAACGATATGGCCAAGGACGGGATCAGGGCGGCGCGAGCCGTCCGGGTCGAGGACGTTGCACGTGAGGCGGGCGTCTCGCCCATCACTGTCTCGCGCACGCTGAGCGCTCCGCACAAGGTGAAGCCGGAAACGCGCGAGCGCGTCACCGCCGCCGTCGAAAAGACCGGCTATGTCGTCAACTCCATCGCCTCGAGCCTGAGGTCGGGGCGCTCCACCACCGTCACCGTGTTCGTCGCGAGCCTGCTCAACCCGCATTTCGCCGCCGCCATGCAGGGGGCGCTCGATGCCTTTGAAGGCAGCCGCTACCGCCTGATGTTCAGCCAGGTCGGCTATATCGAGGGGCTCAAGGCCGACATCACCGAGACGATCCGGCCGTTCAGCCCCGCTGCCGTGATGTTCACGGGCATCCCGATGCGGGACGAGGCGCGCGATGCGCTGCGCCGGCTCAACGTCCCGGTGATGGAATTGTGGAGCGGCGCCGACGATCCCATCGACATGGTCGCGGGCGGCTCGATCGAGGGCGGCGCGCGCCTGATGGGCGAGCATTTCGTGCGCCAGGGCTACCGGCACATCGCCTATGCCGGGCAGACCCATGTGCCCGGCGGCATCGGCCTTGCCGGTTTCCGCAAGGGCATCGAGGCGGCGGGCGGCACGCTCGGCTTCGTGCTGCCGGTCGAAGGCACCGGCACGCTGTCGGCCGGCATCGTCGTGCTCCGCCAGATTCTGCGCGACTACCCGCAATGCGATGCGATCTATTTCGGCTCGGACCTGCTCGCCGTCGGCGCCCAGATCGCGGCGCGCGAGCGTGGCGTCGAGATGCCCGGCCAGCTCGCCATGGGCGGCTATGGCGATCTCGAATTCGCCCAGCATCTGATGCCGGCACTCACCACCGTGCATGTGTCGGACTACGAGACCGGGCGCCTTGCCGGCGTGGCGCTGCGGGCCCGGCTCGAAGGCCAGCCCCTCGCGGGACCTATCATACAGGTGCCCATGCATCTGGTCGTCCGCGACAGCACGCCCGCGAAATAGTTCGTCCTACGAACGCGTTTGGCGCGATCGGGGCTCTCATTCCACCGCGCCATGCGCTATGGCTTGGTGGACGAAGAATCTCATTTCGAGGCCGATATGACTACCGAGGGGAATGGCGTGTCTGACAAGAAGCTCAGGTCGCGCGCCTGGTTCGACAATCCGGACAATGCCGACATGACGGCGCTCTATCTCGAGCGCTACCTCAATTTCGGCCTGAGCCGCGAGGAGCTGCAGTCGGGCAAGCCGATCATCGGCATCGCGCAGACGGGCTCGGACCTCAGCCCGTGCAACCGCCACCATGTCGAGCTCGCCAAGCGCACCCGCGACGGCATCCGCGACGCCGGCGGCATCGTGCTCGAATTCCCGGTGCATCCCATCCAGGAAACCGGCAAGCGGCCCACCGCCAATCTCGACCGCAACCTCACCTATCTGAGCCTCGTCGAGATCCTCTACGGCTACCCGCTCGACGGCGTCGTGCTCACCATCGGCTGCGACAAGACCACGCCAGCGCTGCTGATGGGTGCGGCCACGGTCAATATCCCCGCCATCGCCATGTCGGTGGGCCCCATGCTCAATGGCTGGTTCCGCGGCGAGCGCACCGGCTCGGGCACCATCGTGTGGAAGGCCCGGCAGATGTATGCGACGGGCGAGATCAACTACACGCAGATGATCGACATCGTCGCCTCGTCGGCGCCCTCCACCGGCTACTGCAACACCATGGGCACGGCGACCACGATGAACTCGCTGGCCGAGGCGCTCGGCATGCAGCTCCCCGGCTCCGCCGCCATCCCGGCGCCCTATCGCGACCGGCAGGAAATGGCCTATCGCACCGGCCTTCGCATCGTCGACATGGTGCGCGAAGACCTCAAGCCATCAGACATCCTCACCAAGGACAACTTCCACAACGCCATCGTCGTCAATTCGGCGATCGGTGGCTCGACCAATGCGCCCATCCATATCGGCGCCATCGCGCGCCACATCGGCGTCGATCTCGAGCTCAAGGAATGGGAGACCGTCGGCCACAAGGTGCCGCTCCTCGTCAACCTGCAGCCGGCCGGCGAATATCTGGGCGAGGACTACTATCATGCGGGCGGCGTGCCCGCGGTGGTCAACGAGCTGATGAAGCAGGGGCTGATCAAGGAGAACGCCCCCACCGTCAACGGCAAGTCCATCGGCGAGAACTGCCGCAGCACCACCATCCAGGACGACAAGGTCATCCGGCCGTTCGACAAGCCGCTCAAGACCGAGGCCGGCTTCATCGTGCTGTCGGGCAATCTGTTCGACAGCGCCATCATGAAGACCTCGGTCATCTCCGAGGAATTCAAGGAGCGCTACCTCAGCGATCCCGCGCATCCGGGCATGTTCGAGGGCAAGGCCGTGGTGTTCGACGGTCCCGAGGACTACCATCACCGCATCGATGATCCCTCGCTCGCCATCGACGAGCACACGCTGCTGTTCATGCGCGGCGCCGGCCCCATCGGCTATCCGGGCGCGGCCGAAGTCGTCAACATGCGGCCACCGGCCTATCTCATCGAGCAGGGCGTCACGGCGCTCGCCTGCATCGGCGACGGGCGGCAGTCGGGCACGTCGGGTTCGCCGTCCATCCTCAACGCCTCGCCCGAGGCGGCCGCGGGCGGCAACCTTGCGATCCTGCGCACCGGCGACCGCGTCCGCATCGACCTCAACAAGGGCGAGGCCAACATCCTGATCTCCGACGAGGAGCTCAAGAAGCGGCAGGACGACCTCGCTTCGATGGGCGGCTACAAATATCCCAAGCACCAGACCCCCTGGCAGGAAATCCAGCGTGGCCTGGTCGATCAGCTCGGCAATGGCGGTGTGCTCAAGAATGCCGTCAAATACCAGCGCATCGCCCAGACCGAAGGGCTGCCGCGCGACAATCACTGACGCGCCGGCTCGCGTCTCGCGATGAAGGGCTCGCCGCGCGGCGGGCCCTTCTTGCTTCCGCGCCGGCTCGCGGAAAGCGGCTCCGATTGCGCCCGAAAGCGCTTTCGCGTATTTCCGCGCCTAGGAACGACGCGGGGGCTGGGAGCCGATGCCGGACATTCTCGAATATTGCAAAGGCCGCACGGTCGAGACCTTCAAATCCGGCGCCACGCTGATCAGGCAGGGCGGCGACGACCGCAAGCTGTTCGTGCTGGTCGAAGGCCAGGTCGAAGTGCTGCGGCAGGACACGCAGGTGTCCTACATCGAAGAGCCAGGCTCGCTGTTCGGCGAAATGAGCGTGTTGCTCGACATGCCCTATTCGGCCACGGTCAAGGCGCTGTCGACGGTCAAGGCCTATGTCATCGACGACCCGATCAAGTTCCTGGGCAGCCAGTCCGAGATCGCGCTCGAGCTCGCCGCGCTCCTCGCCCGCCGGCTCTACTACACCACGTCCTATCTGGTGGATCTCCAGCAGCAGGCCGCCGGCCGCCGCGAGGACCTCGACGTCGTCGACAAGATCCTCGCCCAGCTCGTCCAGTCCCCGGACGACGCCAAGGTCAAGAAGAAGAAGTAGCGCGGAGGGCAGCCCGATGCCTTATGTGAAGGTCGAGATCGCCAAGGGCGTCGCCACCGTCGAGCAGAAGCGTGCCGTCATCCGCCGGATGACCGACGTCCTGGTCGAAGAGCTGGGCCGCAACCCCGAATACGTCTTCGTGGTCATCGACGAGATCGACACCGACAATTGGGGCCGCAAGGGCCAGTCGCTCACCGAGCTGTGGCAGCAACAGTCGCCCGACAAGCCCCGCTAGCACGCAGTTCCACCGGCCCGCCGGTCGAAGCGCCCGCATCCGCACTCACCGGGTGCGATGCTCGCTAAACCAGCCCCTGCGCCTTCACCACCACGAAGATCATCGCCACATAGGTCAGCTGGTGCGCGACCTGGTCGACGCCGTGCAGCACCCAGAAGCGGCGCGGCCGGTTCTCGACATGCACGCCGCTCGAATAGTGGATCTTGGCGTAGTCGAGGCCATAATGCAGCGCGAACTCCGCGGCCACGAGCGCCAGGCTCAGCCCGATCGGGGTTCCCACCAGCAGCAGGACGAGCAGCGACAGTCCGGCGTGGATGCCGGCATGCACATAGCCGCCCGCATGGAAGAAATTGCCCTTGCCCGCCAGCATCCAGCCCGGCTGCAGGAAATAGTCGGCAATGTAATGCTTGAGCTCGAGCCCGATCATGAGCCCGAAGAACACTCCCGCCATCGCTGTCCTCTCCGGCCCCCCAGCCGAAGCCGAAGCGCTTGGCCAGCGCTTCAGAGGCTACCCTTCTGCCGGGCGCAGCATGGCAAGAAGCCCTGCCTTCCGCAAGCGCCGAAGATTCGTCGCAATGGTCCTGGAGTGCTAGTGTTCAGGGTCGGTTCATGGATCGAGGCGCAGGGGCAAGCCCCAAAGTGCCCGCGTATGAGGGGTAGGATGAATGCGCAAGCTTGAAGCTCTTCTGCTCGCCGCGACGCTCGCCATGGCGCCGTCGCTGGCTCTGGCCGACGGCGCGGGCAGTGCCCTGGGCGTCAAGCAGCAGGCCGCCGCCAAGCTCGGGCAGGAGACGCGGACGCTGCGTGTGGGCTCCGACATCTTCATCGGCGATCTGGTCGAGACCGGGGCGCAGGGGCAGGTGCAGATCCTGTTCGCCGACAACACCGAGCTGGTGCTCGGGCCCTCCTCGGCGCTCACTATCGAAGACTATCTCATCCGCAATGACGGCTCGGCCGGTAAGCTCGCCGTCGACATCCTGTCGGGCGCCTTCCGCTTCGCCACCGGCGACAGCGCCAAGAACCGCTACACTATCGGCACGCCCACCGGCACTATCGGCGTGCGCGGCACCGAGTTCGACGGCTGGGTCGACCGGCAGGACGGCACCAGCTACGTCATCCGCCATGGCGGCACGGTCATCATCTGCAACGACGCCAATGAGTGCGACGTGCTCGACGAGACCTGCGAGGTGGGCAAGATCGCCTCGACCGAAGTCGCCGTGCTCGGCGATTCCCGCACCAGCACGGGCGAGGAACGGGCCACCTATAAGCGCTGGTTCCGCTACACCGAGAACCAGTCGCCGCTGCTGCGCGAGTTCTGGTTCGCCGAGGCGCGTGAGTGCCTCAACCGCACCATCGACGGGCCGGCCGATCCCAATGAGAGCGAGACCGAGGACGATGGCGGCGGCTCGACCGACACGCCCAGCCGGCCGACGACGCCCACCACCCCCAACACGCCGACCACGCCCGTGTTCACCGACACCACCACGGTGCCCGGCCCGACCAACGTCTGCACCGGCCGCAACTGCCAGACACCCTAGAACGGCGCTCGCAAAATCGCGCTGCCTGGGCTAAACCGCCCCATGCTCAAGCGCAGGCTGCTGCCAACATTGCTGGGTCTGATGCTGGTGGCGTTGCTCGGCCTCGTCCGGCTCGGCGATCCGCTGCCGGTCGCCTCCATCCGCGACATGGGCTTCGATTTCTACCAGCGGCTGCTGCCGCGCGCGGGCACGGACAGTCCGGTGCGCGTCGTCGACATCGACGATGCGTCGCTGGCGCGGCTCGGCCAGTGGCCATGGCCGCGCTCGATGTTCGCGACCCTCACCGACAGGCTCGCCGAGCTGGGCGCGGCCTCGATCGGCTACGACGTGCTGTTTCCCGAGCCGGATCGGCTGGGGACGCAGAACGACACCGCCTTCGCCGCCGCGCTCGGCAAGACCAATGCGGTGCTCGGCTTTTCGGTCTCGGCCGGCGCCCCGCCCCTCGCGCTGCAGCCGAAGGCGGCCATTGCCGTCTCCGGCGGCGATCCGGCGCCGTCGCTGCCCGCCATCCTCGGTGCCGTCGCGCCGCTCACTGTCCTCAGCGACGCGGCGTCCGGGCTGGGCGGCCTCAGCCTCAATGCCAGGGATACGGCCGGCACGGTGCGGCGCGCGCCGATGCTGTGGAGCGACGGCACCAATCTCTATCCCGCCCTGTCGCTCGAAACGCTGCGTCTTGCGCTGGGCGTGCCAACGCTGGTGGCGCTCGGCGATACCCGCGGCGGCGGCACGCTCGAGGGCGTGCGTGTCGGGCCGTTCACCGTCTCCACCACCGCCAATGGCGAGGTCGTGCTCTACGACCGCCCCGAGCAGCCGGCGCAGAGCATCTCGGCCTGGGCGCTGCTCGATGACGGCTATGCCTCGTTGCGCGGCGAGGTCGAGGGCCGCATCGTTCTCATCGGCACGTCCGCGGCGGGCCTCCTCGATCTGCGCGCGACGCCGCTGTCGCCCAGCCGCGCCGGCGTTCTCATTCATGCGGCGCTGATCGACCAGATCGTGTCGGGGCAGTTCCTCAGCCGCGCCGACTGGGTGCAGGGGCTCGAGCTCCTGGTGATGCTGGTGAGCGGCGTGCTGCTGGTGTTCGTGGTGCTCAATCTGGGCCCGCTCGCCGGCCTCCTCGTGGCGCTGACGCTGGTCGCGGCGCTCGCCGGCGGCTCCTATGCCGCGTTCGCCACGCGCGGCTGGCTCATCGATGCGACCTATCCGGCCGCGGCGGCGCTCCTCGTCTATACCGCGATGGTCTACTTCCAGTTCTCGCTCACCGAGCGCAACCGGCTGGAGCTGCGCCGGGCCTTCGGCTACTACGTCGCGCCCGAGCTGCTGACCCGTATCGAGCGCAGCGCCGCCGAGCTCAAGCTGGGCGGCGAGGCGCGACCGATCAGCGTGATGTTCGCCGATATGCGCGGCTTCACCGCCTTCACCGAAGCCCATGCGCCCACCGAGACGCTGGGCATGCTCAATACGCTGTTCGGCGCGCTCGGCCGCGAGATCGTCGATCGCTCCGGCACCATCGACAAGTTCATCGGGGATTCCATAATGGCGTTCTGGAACGCGCCGGTCGATGTGCGCGACCATCCGCGCCGCGCCGCCGAAGCCGCGCTCGCCATGCGCGCCCGCCTCGCTGCGCTCAATGCCGAGGGCAAGCTCCAGGGCACCGCCATCGGCATCGGGCTCAGCACTGGCGATGCGCTGGTGGGCAATATGGGGCTCGAGAGCCGCTTCGACTATTCGGCCATCGGCGACACCGTCAATGTCGCCTCGCGCGTCGAGACCGAAAGCAAGATCATCGGCTTCGACATCGCCGCTTCCGATGCGCTGCGCCAGGCGGTGCCCGATCTCGCCTGGCTCGAGGCGGGCACGGTGCAGCTCAAGGGCAAGGCCAGGCGCCTGCCCATCCACATCCTCGTGGGCGATGCGGCGCTGGCGCAGACGCCGGCGTTCATCGCGCTGCACGAGGCGCATCTGAGCTGGCTGGGCGGCAGCGGCGACCTGGCGCTGTGCAGCGCGCTCGCGGCGCGGCTCGATCCACGCCTCGCCCGCTTCTACGAACTGATCCCCGGCCGCGCCGACGACTTCGCGTCCTCCGCATAAGCCTGCCGCATCTCCTCGATTTCGGCGAGCGCATGGTGGAACTGGCTCCAGTCGTCGTGCGCGGCGATGGGCGCCCACAGCGCTTCCATCTCATCGATCAGCATGGTGCGCGGCGTCTCCCGCGCGAAATAGGGATGGTCGAGGTTCACCGACGGCCCGGGCTCATAGGGCTCCAGTGCCGCCCGCAGCGGCGCGAAGCTCTCGCCGGCATAGGCCGCCGCCACCGGGCTGCGCGCGGTCCGTTCGCTGCCTAGCCTGCCACCGCGCCAGTCGAACCAGAACTGCTCGTAGCCGATCTGGCTGTCGTTGAGGAAGGCGAAGATCCGGACCACCAGCTCGGCATCCTCCGCGTCGCCGCGCGACACAAGGCCGAGCCGGCGTAGAGCCGCGTTCCAGATGCCGCGCTGGAAGGCCGGCCAGAAGCTGTTGAGCGCGGCCTCGAGGCCGGCATGGTCGCCCAGCGGCAGCAGGCATTCGGCGAGCCGCGTCACGTTCCAGGCCATGGCGTCGGGCTGCCGGCCGAAGGCATAGAGCCCGGTGCTGTCGAAATAGGCGGCGGTGAACGCCGGATCGTAGGTCGGCACGAAGCGCCACGGGCCGTAGTCGAAGCTCTCGCCGGTGATGTTGATGTTGTCGCTGTTGAGCACGCCGTGCACGAAGCCGGCGGCGACGATATCGGCGCCGGTCGTCGCGACGCGCTGCGCCGTTTCGCGCAGCAGCGTCTCGGCCGGCGCGTTGCCGCCATCGGTGCCGAAGTAAGTCCGCAGCGAGTAGTCGAGCAGCCGCTTCATGTTGGCCGTGTCGTGCTGGAACGCCAGCCGCTGGAACGTGCCGATGCGGATGTGGCTGTGGCTCAGCCGCACCAGCACGCCCGCCCGCGTCGGCGAGGGCTCGTCGTTGCGCTCGAGTTCCTCGCCGGTCTCGATCAGGCTCAGCGATCTGCTGGTGTCGACGCCCAGCGCCTCGAGCATCGCCGTCGCCAGCACCTCGCGCACGCCACCCTTCAGCGTCAGCCGCCCGTCGCCCATGCGCGACCAGGGCGTGCGCCCCGAGCCCTTGGTGCCGAGGTCGAGCAGCCGCCCCGTCGCGTCGTGCAGCTGCGCGAACAGGAAGCCGCGCCCGTCGCCGAGGTCCGGATTGTAGGTCTGGAACTGGTGCCCGTGATAGCGCAGCGCCAGCGGCTCGGCGAACGACCCCGCGATCGGCACGAAGCGGCCGAAATGCTCGACCCATTGCGCATCGCTCAGCCCGTCGAGCCCCACTGACGCCGCCGCGCGCTGGTTGCGATAACGAAGGATGTTCGCGGGGAAAGTCGCGGCGCGGACCTTGTCGAAGAACTCCTCGCCGAGCTCGGCGTGTGAGGTGGAGGGTCTCAATCCGGCGGGGGAAGCAGCTTGCTTCATTGTCTCTTCAGCGCCTGAACACGCCGACCAGTTCCACATGCGTCGACCAGGCGAACTGATCCACCGGCGTCAGCGTCTCGAGCGTGTATCCGCCCCCGGTCAGGATCGCCGCATCGCGGGCAAAGGTTTTCGGCTCGCACGACACCGCCACGACGACCGGCACCTTCGATTTCGCCAGCTCGCGGGCCTGCGCCTCGGCCCCGGCGCGTGGTGGGTCGAACACCACCGCATCGAAATCCTTGAGCTCCACCGGCACCATCGGCTCGCGGAACAGGTCGCGCGCCTTGGCCGTCACCGGCTTAAGTCCCTTGGCAAAGCGCAGCGCCTTGCCCAGCGCCTCGATCGCAGCGCGGTCGCTGTCGGCCGCGTAGACCTTCGCCTTTTCCGCCAGCCGCAGCGTGAACGGGCCCATGCCGCAGAACAGGTCGGCCACGGCCTTCGCCTTGCCCACGCCTTCGACCACCAGCGCGCCCAGCGTCGCTTCGGCCATCTCGGTCGCCTGGAGGAAGCTGCCGATGGGGATCTCGACGCTCGCCTTGCCCATCGCCACCGCCGGCGGCTGCGTCTGCAGCACCATGTCGCCATTGAGCGTCATGCGCGCCACCTGCGCGCGCTGCGCCAGGATCGTCAGCTTCTCGGGCTTCAGCCGCCGGTCGGTGCGAATGGCGACGTCGAGCCCGGTATCGGTCGCGGTGAAGGCCACGTCGCAATCGCCGATCGTTGCCGCGATCGGCCGCGTCAGGGCGGGTGCGCGCTCGGCCAGCGCCGGCACGAGGATCGGGCAGGCCGTGATGTCGACAAGGTCGTGGCTGCGCGCCGCCATGTAGCCCACGGCGCCGCCGCGGGCGTGCAGCGTGGCGCGCCGCCGCCCGTCGCCATGCGCCTCGATGGTCGGCGCCAGCGTCGCCTGCACCTTGTGGTAGCGCAGCGCGTCGTCCACCAGCCCGCGCTTCAGCGCGTCATAGCTGGCGGGGCCGTAGTGCTGCAGCGTGCAGCCGCCACAGGTGCCGAAATAGGGGCAGAACGGGTCGGCGCGGTCTTCTGGCGGTTCAGGACGCATCCGGCCTTGTAACGTATTCCAGGAGACTTGCCAGCGACACGAAGGGAATGCCCGCGCGCTCGCTCAGCCCGCTGGCGCAGGTCGACACTGTCGACACGCCCAGCGTGCAGTCGGCTGGAATATCGTTCTTCACAAAGCGCGTCGCCCATTGGTTGAGCTCGGGCACATAGAGCCCCTTGTCCCCGGCATAGCCGCAGCAGCTCACCGTTTCGAGCGGCGCCACCGTCTCGGCGCAGGCCGCCGCCACGGCGTTGATCGCCGCCTGCTCCTTCATGCGCTGGGCCGAACAATTGTGGTGCACCGCCACCGCCGGCAGCTTGCGCGTCACGGTCAGCCTGGGCAGCACCTCCGCCACCAGGAACTCGGCGCTGTCGGCCACCGTCACGGTGCCGTGGTGTTCCTTCAAATGCTTGGCGCAGGTCGAGGCGTCGGTCAGGACGCGCGCGCCGGCGGGCGCGAGCTTTTCGACCAGCCGGTCGCCCACCTGCTGCGACTGCTCGGGGAACCCTTTGCTGAGGAAGGGCTGGCCGCAGCATTGCCCGTCGAGCCCATCGGGCACGATCACCTCGAAGCCGGCGCGCGTGAGCAGCGCGATCATCGCCTGCGGCGCCGGCCGCAAATCGTACGGCGTGGGGTTGGCGCCGAACATGCGGGTCGGGCAGGCGGGGAAATACACCACGCGATTGTCGGGCTGCGTGGCGATCGGCACCGGGAAGCCCGTCGTCTTCGGGTCGTTGCGCAGATTGGGCCCGACAGCGGCGGGTGGCGCGCCCGGTCCCGGCCGCAGCGCGCGGCTGACGCGCGGCGTCTTCAGCACCTTGCGCATCGCGCCGGCAATCGCATCGGTCGCGCCGTCGCCGATGATGCGCCGGCTCAGCGCCTGCGCGCCCACGCCGGCGGTCAGTCCCGCCTCGATGGCGCGGGTGTGCCGCGCCGCGGTCGACGCGATGCGCCGGCTGGCCTCGGTCTGCCGCCGCGCCCGCTCGCCGATTACCATCGTGCCGGTCTCGATGCCAACCGGGCAGCGCTCGGCGCACACATTGCCGGCGGCACAGGTATAGAGCCCGGCATAGGCAAAGCTCTCCTCCATCGCGGCGAGCCGCGCATTGTCCTCGCCGGTGGCGCGCAGCCGCGCCATCTCGCGCGTGGTCACGATCCGCTGGCGCGGCGACAGCGTCAGTTGCGCGCTCGGGCAGGCCGGCTCGCAGAAGCCGCATTCGATGCACAGATCCACAATCGGGTTGGCGAGCGGCATGAGCTTCAAATTCTGCACATGCACCTGCGCGTTCGGCGTGATCAGCACGCCGGGGTTCAGCAGCCCCTCGGGGTCGAACAGCGGCTTGATCTTCTGCATGATCGCATAGGCCGCCGCGCCCCATTCGCGTTCGACGAAGGGGGCGATGGCGCGGCCCGTGCCGTGCTCGGCCTTGAGGCTGCCGCCATAGCGCACCGACACCAGCTCGCTCAGGGCGCGCGAGAAGATGTCGAACTTCTCGTCCTGCCCGGGGATCGAGAAATCGTCGCCCATCTGGAAGTGGAGATTGCCCGCCAGCGCATGGCCGAAGATCACTGCGTCATCGTAGCCATGCGCGTCGAGCAGGGCGCGCAGATCGATCACGAAATCGGCGAGCTTTTCGATCGGCGCCGCCACGTCCTCGGTCAGCATCGAGGTGCCCTTGGGGCGTGCCGCGCCAGCCGAGGCGAAGAAGCCCTTGCGCACGTCCCACAGCGCGTGGCTGCGCTCCTCGTCGGGCGAGAAGTTGAGGTCGGTCGCGCCCTCTTCGCGCAGGATCGCTTCGGCCTTGGCCACTTCGAGCGCCAGCGTCTGCGGGTCCGGGGCCGTCACGTCGATCAGGATCACCGGCGAGTTGGGCCCGAGCAGCGGCACGAAGGGCGCGATGACGGGCAGATGCTCCACCGTCGCCAGTGCCCGCCGTTCGATATACTCGGCCGAGGTCACGCCGGTGGTCGACTGCACGCCGCCATTGGCGAGCCGGGTGATGGCGCGCCCGGCGCTGTGCGGGTCGGGGAAGGGGATCAGCCCGGTCACCTTGAACGGGTGCTCGGGGATCGTGCGGTAGGTCACCTCGCTCACAAAGCCGAGCGTGCCCTCCGAGCCGACGATCAAATGGATGAGGATGTCGATGGGGTCGTGGAAATCGACCAGCGCATTGATCGAATAGCCCACCGTGTTCTTGATGCGGTATTTCGTGCGGATCAGCTCGACCAGCGCCGCGTTCGCCGTCACCTCGTGGTGCAGGGCGTGGAGCGCGTCGAGCAGCTGGGCATGGCTCGCGCGGAAGGCGGCCACCGAGTCGGGGTCGCCCGAGTCGAGCACCGTTCCATCCACCAGCATCACGCGCATGCGCTCGAGCGTGTGGTAGGTGTTGTAGGCCACGCCGCAGCACATGCCCGACGAGTTGTTGTTGACCACGCCGCCGATCTTGCAGGTCGCCTGGCTCGCGGGGTCCGGTCCGAGCTTGCGGTTCAGCGGCTTCAGCACGCGGTTGGCCTGCGCCACGATGATCGCCGGCCCGAGCACGATGCGGTCGCCCTCATCGAGCACGCGCATCTGCTTGAAGCCGTCGCCCAGCACCGCTAGTACGCCGTCGGTGATCGCCTGGCCGCTGAGCGACGTGCCCGCCGCGCGGAAGGTCAGCGGCAGCTTCTCGGCGCGTGCCGCCGCCACCACCGCCCGCACCTCATCCTCGGAATTGACGATCACCACCGCCGCCGGCACCAGCCGGTACTGGCTGGCATCGCCCGAATAGGCATAGGTCATCAGCGGGTCGGTCATCACGCGGTTGGGCGCGATGGAGGTGTTGGCAAGTCGCGCGCGCACGCCTTCGGCGGCGCTGGCACGATCGGTGGCGATGGGCGAGAGGTCGTTCATGGCTAACATGTTAGGCCGATTTGCCGGCCGGGGGGAGTCGCTTGACCCCCGTCGCGGTACGGCGTCTGTTTCGTCGCATGGGCTTTGAGTTCGCGCTGCATGTGCCGGGGCCACCGCTCGACCGCCATGTCGAGTTGCTCACCTTCTATGCCGGCTACGCGCCGCAGCATCAGCGCGAAAAGCTCATCCCCGACGGCGCCATCCAGATCATCGTCGATCTGACCGACCGGCCCAAGAAGCTCTATGCCAGTGAAACCTCGCCGCTCGCCGTCGATTTCAGCCGCTCCTGGATTTCGGGCATGCAGCAACGCTGGATCGTCATCGAGGCGCAGCCCGCCGCCTCCATGCTCATCATCCGCTTCCGGCCCGGCGGCGCGCCGGCCTTCATGCGCCATGACGCCTCGGCCTTCACCAATGCCGTCCACCCGCTCGAGGTAGTGCTCAAGCAACGCGCCGGTTCGCTGCGCGACCGCATCCTCGAGGCGCCGGGCATCGCCGGCAAGTTCGCCGCCGCCGAAGCCTGGCTGCTCGAGCAGGCCGGCGGCAGCCTGCCGTTCCATCCGGCCGCGGCGCGGCTGGCCGCGCAACTGGGCACCCCCGGCCAGCGGGTGCGCGACCTCGCCGAGGCGGCCGGCCTCGGCCAGCGGCAGTTGCGCAATGTGTTCGACCGCTGGGTCGGGGTGTCGCCCAAATCCTATGCCCGCATCGCGCGCTTCCAGCGGGTGCTCGGCGCGCTGGCCGCCGGCGGCACCGGCGATCCGGGGCTGGCGAGCGCTCCGCTGGCGCCGCCCGACTGGGCCGGGCTCGCGCAGATAACGGGTTATAGCGACCAGAGCCATTTGAGCCACGATTTCCGCGCCTTCGCCGGCACCACGCCCGGCGCCTATGCGGCGGCCTATCGCGGCCTCTCCAACTATCTGCCGATCAGCCTCGGCTGATTGCCGCTTTTTGCAATACTTTGCCCCGAAACACCGCCTATCTTTGCCGTCGTTCGGGGGGATCTCAAAAATGCCTGCAGTCAACTGGCTCGCCGTCATCGCCGCCGCGCTCTCGATGTTCGTCATCGGCGGGCTCTGGTACGGGCCGCTCTTTGCCAAGCCGTGGCAGCGCGCCGCCGGTGTCAGCGACGAACAGCTCAAGTCCGGCAACATGCCGCTGATCTTCGGCCTCGCCTTCGTGCTCAGCCTGGTGATGGCGGCAAATCTGGCCTTCTTCGTCAATGGCCTGCCGCTCGGCACCACGGTGCTCTACGCGGTCGCGGCGGGCCTCGGCTGGGCGGCGCTCGGGCTCTCGACCGTCGCCCTGTTCGAGCGGCGGCCGCTCAGCTACCACCTCATCAATGGCGGCTACCTCACCCTCGCCTTCGCGGCAATGGGGCTGATCCTGGGGCTCTGGCGCTAGGCTCTAGGGCAGGGGATCGATCGGCGTGATCGCCTCGACCGGCTTGACGGGCTTGGGGGCGTATTTGGTCAGCACCGGCAGCTGCAGGGTCGCGAACGCGATGGTGATGGGCATCGTCGCCCACACCTTGAACGCCACCCAGAAGTCGGTCGACTGGGTGCGCCACACCACCTCGTTGAGCACCGCGAGGAACATGAAGAACAGCCCCCAGCGCAGCGTCAGGATGTGCCAGCCCTTGGGCTCGAGCTTGTAGACCTCGCCGAACACGTATTTCAGCAGGCTCTGCCCGAACAGCAGGCCGCCCAGCAGCACCGTGCCGAACAGCGTGTTGGTGATGGTGGGCTTCATCTTGATGAACAGCGGGTCCTGGAAGTAGAGCGTCAGCCCGCCGAAAACGAGGACGACCGCGCCGGTCACCAGCGGCATCACCGCCACCCGGCGCAGCAGCAGCCAGCTCAGCGCCAGCGAGATCACCATGGCCACCATGAACACGGCGGTGGCGAAGATCACCGGCTGGGTGAACCATTGCGTCAGCACCGGCCAGGTGGCGAGCATGTCCTCGCCCTTGGCGTTGACGATGAAGAACACCACCAGCGGCCCCAGCTCGAGCGCCATCTTGATGAGTTGCGGCTTCAATTCGTCCCAGCTCGGTTCCGCCTGCTTGGTCTCAGTCGTCATTGTACGTCACCCACGATCGCCCGGGCAAAGTCGCCCGCCGCGAACGGCTCCAGATTGTCCACGCCTTCGCCCACCCCGATGAAATGTACCGGCAGGCCGAACTTCTTCGCAATCGCCACCAGAATCCCGCCGCGCGCTGTGCCGTCGAGCTTGGTCATCACCAGCCCGGTCACCCCGGCGCGCTTGCCGAAGATCTCGACCTGGTTGAGCGCATTCTGTCCCGTCGTCGCATCGAGCGTCAGAAGTGTGGCATGCGGCGCCGTCGGGTCCACCTTCTTGATGACGCGGATGATCTTCTCCAGCTCGCCCATCAGCTCGTCGCGGTTCTGCAGCCGCCCCGCCGTGTCGATGATGAGCAGATCCGAGCCGGCCGCCTTGGCTTCGGTGAGTGCGTCGAAGGCGAGCCCGGAGGCGTCCGAGCCGGCCGGGCGCGTCACCACCGGCGCGCCGGTGCGCTCGCCCCACACCTGGAGCTGCTCGATCGCGGCGGCGCGGAACGTGTCGCCGGCCGCCAGCATCACCGATTTGCCCGCCGCCCGGTAGAGGCTCGCGAGCTTGCCGATCGTCGTCGTCTTGCCCGAGCCGTTGACGCCCACCATCAGGATCACGAAGGGCCTGTGCGTCGGGTCGATCTCGAGCGGGCGAGCGACCGGGTCGAGCACCTTGACGACTTCGGCGGCCAGCACGGCGCGCACTTCGTCGGCCGCGATGTCGCGGTCGAAGCGGTCGCGGCGCAGCGTGTCGGTCACCGCCGAGGCCATGTCGATGCCGAAATCGGCCTGGATCAGGATGTCTTCGAGCTCGTCCAGCATCGCCTGGTCGAGCCGCCTCTTGGTGAACACCGAGGCGATGCCGCCGGTGAGCTGGTCGGACGAGCGCTTCAGCCCCGAGGCGAGCCGCCGGAACCAGCTCTGCTTGGGTGCGGCGGCCGGCGGCAGCATTTCGGGCGGGCCGGGCATGTCGTCGGGCTGCGGCCCGCCAATGCGCTGGCCGGCCTCGTGCATGGCGTCCGCCAGCGCGACCTCCTGATCGGGCGGCAGGACGAGCGGCGTGTCCAGGGCCTCGTCGATGAGCTGCTCCGGGCTTGCCGGCAGCGGAAGCTCCGGCTCGGGCGCCGAAGGCGTGCCGAACAGCCGATCGAGAAAGCCGCGCTTCTTTTCCGCCATCAGGCCGCGTCCCGCAGGGCTTCGCCGGCCAGGCCGTCGGCCGTCACCCCGGTCACCAGCGTCGGCACCAGTTCGCCGGCGCCGCGTCCGGGCACGGCGATGGTCACGAACTGCTCGGTGCGGCCGAGCCCGTCGCGCTCCACCAGTACCATTTCCGTGGCGCCGACGCGGCTCGCGCACAGCCTGGCATACTGCGCATCGCCCAGCGCCCGGAGGCGGGCGGCCCGCTCCTTGCGGACCGGCTTGGGCACCTGCGGCATGCGCGCCGCCGGCGTCCCGCCGCGGGCGGAATAGGCGAAGACATGCAGGTAGCTGAGGTCGGCCTCTTCCACGATGCGCAGCGAGTTTTCGAACATCTCCTCCGTCTCGGTGGGGAAGCCGGCGATGATATCGGCGCCGAACACGGCGTCCGGCCGGAGCGCGCGCACCTTGTCCACGAATGCCAGGGTGTCGGCCCGCAAATGCCGCCGCTTCATCCGCTTGAGGATCAGATCGTCACCCGACTGCAGGCTCAGATGCAGATGCGGCATCAGCCGCCGGTCCGACGCAATGGCATCGTAAAGCGCCTGGTCGGCCTCGATCGAGTCGATGGACGAGATGCGCAGCCGCGGCAGATCGGGGATGTGGCGCAGGATCGCCTGCACCAGCCTGCCCAGGCTCGGCTGGCCCGGCAGATCGGCACCATACGATGTTATATCGACGCCGGTCAGCACCAGCTCGCGATAGCCATTGCCGACCAGCCGCTTCATCTGCTCCACCACCGCGCCCATCGGTACCGAGCGGGAGGGGCCGCGACCATAGGGGATGATGCAGAAGGTGCAGCGGTGGTCGCAGCCATTCTGCACCTGCACGAAGGCCCGCGTCCGGCCGTCCATGCCCTCGATCAAATGCCCGGCCTGCTCGCGCACGGCCATGATGTCGTTGACCTGCACCTTGTCGTTGAGCCTGATCCCGAACGCCATGGCCTCGTAGCTCGACGCCTTCATCTTATCGGCGTTGCCGAGCACGAGGTCGACCTCGGACATGTCGGCGAAGCTGCGCGCCTCGGTCTGCGCCGCGCAGCCGGTGACGATGATCTGGCGGGCAGGGTCGTCGCGGCGCGCCTTGCGGATCGCCTGCTTGGCCTGCCGCACCGCTTCCTCGGTCACCGCGCAAGTGTTGACGATCAGCGCCGCTGCGAGCCCGGCCTTTTCGGCCTCGGCCTTCATCACCTCGGATTCATAGGCGTTGAGCCGGCAGCCGAATGTCAGCGTCTCGACGGCCATCACGCAACGGCCTTGTCACGTGTCCAGGCGCCCGTGGCGGGGTCCAGCTCGCCGGAGAATTCGTATTCGGCCGGGCCAGTCAATATAACGTGTTCATCGACGCGCCACTCGACGATCAGGTCCCCGCCGGGGACCGTGATGGTCGCCTTGCGCTCCGCCCGCTTGGTGCGCACGGCGCTCACCAGCGTGGCGCAGGCGGCGGTGCCGCAGGCGCGTGTCAGCCCGGCCCCGCGCTCCCAGGTGCGCAGGATGATATGGGTCGGCGAGACGACCTGCGCGATCGAGATGTTGGCGCGCTCGGGGAAGATCGGATGGTTCTCGAGCATGGGGCCGAAGCGCTCGAGCGCGTAGTCCCACACATCGTCATTGACCCAGAAGATGGCGTGCGGATTGCCCATCGAGGCGACCGAGGGGGTGTGCAGCACCGGCGCGTCGATCGGTCCGATCTGCAGTTCGATGCCGGTCGTGTCGGCGAATTCCTCGGCCAGGGGGATGTCTTCCCAGCCGAAGCGCGGCTTGCCCATGTCGACGCTGACCAGCCCGTCGGCATGCTCCTCGCCGGTCAGGATGCCAGCCACCGTCTCGAATACGAACTGCTTCTGGCCCGTCTGCGCGCTCAGCGCCTGCACCACGCAGCGCATGCCATTGCCGCAGCCCTCGGCGCGCGAGCCGTCCGAATTGACGATCTCGAGATAGGCGAAGGTGCCGGCTGTCCGCGGGTCGTGGATCGCCATGATCTGGTCGAACTTGGTCGCCGGATCGGCGTTGACGGCCACTGCGGCGTCCGCCGCGATGCGATCGTTGCGGCCGCGCATGTCGACAACGATGATCTCGTTGCCGAGCCCGTTCATCTTGAGGAAGGGGACGCTGGTCATAGCGGGGCCTGCTGGCGGTTGCGCATCGTATATGGCGGAACTGGCCGGCAATTGCCAGTGCCGGGGCGCCCGGGCCGCCGGCCGCTATGGTAAAGCATTGCTTAATCAGACCTGTCATACACTCCCGCGGCTGGAGGGGGAGATGACAGCACACATTGCCGCCTTGCGCCGCGACGAGGACGCCGCCGATCCGTTCAGCGGCATTGCCCAGCGGCTCGGCGGACTGGGCGTCGAGATCGCCGATCTGAGCGGCATCGTTGCCGATCTGTCCGCCATCGGCGTCCGGCAGGGCCGTAGCGCCGGAGCGGCGATGGCCGCCGCCGAGCAGATGACCCGCACCACGGCGTCGCTGAGCCGCTCCATGCAGTCAAGCCGCGATTCCGCCGCCGAGACCCGCACCATTCTCGGCCAGAGCGCCGCGGCGGTGTCGAGCGTTGTCGACCGCACGGCGGCGACGATGGAGACGCTGTCGGACAGCGCGACAACCTTCATGACCTCGCTCACGGCCGTCGATGGCACGCTGCGCAACGTCCAGTCGGCGAGTGCCGCTATCGAGCTGGTGGCACGGGAAACCAAGCTTCTCGCGCTCAATGCCAGCGTCGAAGCGGCCCGCGCCGGGGATGCCGGGCGCGGCTTATCGCCGTATCGGTCAAGGAGCTTGCCGACCAGGTCCAGCGCTTCTCCGCCCAGAACGCCCAGCACCTTGCCACCCTCACCGCCACTCTCTCCAATCTGATGCGCGCCTCCGAGGAGAATGCCGGCGCCGCGCGGCAGGCCATCGTCGAGGCCGCCGCCGCGGGCGAAGCCAGCAAGACCTTGCACCGACTGGTGGATTCGGTCGGAACGCTGGTCGACGGCATCGACGCCATGACGGCGCCGGTCGAGCAGTCCGTCACCGCCTTCGCGGGCGTCGAAGCCGAGCTGAAGCATCTGGTCGAAACCGTCGGCTCCGCCCAGGCCATGCTCGGGACGGCAAAGGCCCGCTCCGATTCCATCCTCGACATCTCCGAGGACTCGATGCGCTTTGTCGCCGAGAGCGGCGTCGAGACGCCCGATACGCCGATCATCGATCTGGTGAAGCACAAGGCCGCCGAGATCGGCGCTGCCTTCGAGCGGGCGGTGGCCAGCGGCCAGATCGGCATGGCGCAACTGTTCGACGACGCCTACCGGCCGGTCGCGGGCAGCGATCCGGCGCAGGTCATGACCGGCTTCGTGCCGCTCACCGACCGCGTCTTGCCGCCCATCCAGGAGCCGGTGCTCGCCTTCGACCGCCGCATCGTCTTCTGCGCCGCGGTCGACCGCAACGGCTTCCTGCCCACCCACAATCTCAAATACAACCAGCCGCAGGGCGCCGATCCGGTGTGGAACGCCGCCAACTGCCGCAATCGCCGCATGTTCAACGATCGCACGGGCCTCGGCGCCGGACGCAATACGCACCCCTTCCTGCTCCAGACCTATCGCCGCGACATGGGCGGTGGTGTCTTTGCCCTGATGAAGGACTGCTCGGCGCCCATTTTCGTGCGCGGCCGGCACTGGGGCGGACTCAGGATCGCGTTCGAGGTCTGAGCGCGTCCTTGCAGCGCCCGCGCGGGCGGATTAGTCAGCAGGTATGGACAACGATATCCTCAGCAAGACGCTTGCCGCCGCACGGCAGGACCAGGAGACCGTCCGCGATGGGGCTCCCGTCGCCAAGCTGCTGGACGGCATGGCATTCCGCGACTCCGTCACGCATCGCGACGACCGCGGCTCGGTCACCGAGGTGTTCGATCCGCGCTGGAACTGGCACCCCGACCCGATGGTGTTCTCCTACATGTTCACCATCCGGCCCGGGGTCGTGAAGGGCTGGGGCCTGCACAAGCTGCACGAGGACCGCTACTTCGTGATCAAGGGCGAGATGGAAGTCGTGATGTACGATCCGCGCCCGGATTCGAGCACCTATGGCAGCATCTGCCGGGTGATCCTGTCCGCCGACCGGCCGCGCCTGATGAACGTGCCGAAGTTCGTCTGGCATGCCGACCACAATGTCGGCAGCGAGGAGGCGGTGATCATCAACTTCCCCACGATCCAGTACAATCACGCCAGCCCCGACAAGTACCGGCTGCCGATCGACACGCCGCTTATCCCGTTCAGCTTCGGAAATGCCCGCGGATGGTGAGCGCGCCGCGCTTCAGCATCCTGCTTCCCACGCACAACCGGCCTGACGTCATCGGCTATGCGATCCAGTCGGTCCTCAGGCAGTCCGAGCCGGATTTCGAGCTCCTCGTGGTGGGGGACGGTGCGGTCGCGGGCACCGAGGATGTCGTCCGCTCCTTCGATGATGCCCGGATCCGCTGGTTCGGTTTTCCCAAGGCCCCCGCCTTCGGCTATGCCAACCGCAATCTGGCCCTGACCGAAGCCCGCGGCCGGTTCATCGCCCATATGTCGGACGACGACCTCATGCTGCCCGACCATCTCGAGCTCATGGGCGGCGCCTTCGCCGATCCGGCCGTGCAATGGGCCTATGCGCAGGCCCTGTGGGTGTCCGCCGACGGCATCGCCGGGCCCGATTTGACGAACCTGAGCCATGCCGATGAGCGGGACTATTTCCTCAGGCAGAACAATACGATCTCGGCCGGCGTGTTCGTCTATCGCAACGGCGCCTTTGGCGGGACGCCGCCCTGGCCGGAGTCACTGCCGGAAGCCGGCGACTGGGAGATGATGAAGCAGTTGCTTGTCCGCCACGGCACCGCCGGCATGGCGCGCCTGGGCGAGCCGACGCTGCTGCATTTCAAGGCGAAATGGAAAGACGGCCGCGATTCCCGCTTCCCCCTGCTGCGCGCCTGGCTCGACATCGCCGACCGCGCGGCCTGGTGGCCGGGCGAGCTTCGCGCGCCGCTGCAGCCCGACCAGCCGCCCCAGGCCCGGTACGCGCAACGCCTCGCGGAGCCGGGCTCTGCGCAGCGCCTGCGGCGCGCGGCCGCCGACGCCACGGCCCGTGTCGCGCTCGACCGACTGGTGCCGCGCGTCGTTGCCGAGACGGAGGCGCAGCAGGTCGCGGCGCTGCGGACGCTGCTCGAGGCCGCCGACGCGGACCGGTCGGTGCTGCGGACGCAGTGGGAGGCGGCCCAGACGCACCAGTCGGCGCGCGAAGCCGGCCTGCGAGGCGAGGTCGAAAGGCTCGGCCCGCAGGTTCAGGCGCTGCGCGGGAGCACGAGCTGGCGTCTCACCGGCCCGCTCCGGGCCCTCGGCCGGCTGCTGCGCGGCCGCAAACCTTGACTCGGCGACCGTTCGCGCCTAATCACCCGCCGACTTCGCTCAGGCCTGACCTGAACCGCCGACCGGGACCCGCAAAGGTATAAAGAGCTCCCCGAGGCAAACACCCCGCAGCGCGATGCGCCCCGGGGTGTGTTTGGCGTTTGGCGCGAGCGATCCCACATCCGGGGTCTACCACCCGGAAGGACACGTGAATGTTCGAGAGCCTTAGCGACCGGCTTGGCAAAATCTTCGACGGCATCACGGGCCGCGGCGCGCTCAGCGAGGCGGACGTCGATGCGGCGCTGCGCGAAGTGCGTCGCGCGCTGCTCGAGGCCGACGTGTCGCTCGAGGTCGTGAAGGCCTTTGTCGAGCAGGTGCGCGAGCGTGCCGTCGGCGCCGAAGTCACCCGCTCGGTCAAGCCGGGCCAGCAGGTCGTCAAGATTGTCCATGACGAGCTGGTCAAGGTGCTGGGCGAGACGGCGGTGCCGATCGACTTCACCACCACGCCGCCCATGACCATGCTGATGGTCGGCCTGCAGGGCGCGGGCAAGACCACCCATGCCGGCAAGATCGCCAAGCGCATGAAGGAGAAGCAGGGCAAGAAAGTCCTGCTCGCCTCGCTCGACGACCGCCGTCCCGCGGCCAAGGAGCAGCTGCGCGTCCTCGGCGAGCAGATCGGCGTCGATACGCTGCCCATCCAGCTCAACGAGAAGCCGGTCGATATCGCCCGCCGCGCCCAGCGCGAAGGGAAGCTCGGCGGTTACGACGTCGTCATCCTCGATACCGCCGGCCGCACCCATATCGACGAAGAGCTGATGGAAGAAACGGCGGCGGTGAAGGCCGCCACCGAGCCGCACGAAATCCTGCTCGTCGCCGACGCCCTCACCGGCCAGGACGCGGTCAATCTCGCGCGCTCCTTCGACCAGCGCGTCGATATCACCGGCATCGTTCTCACCCGCGTCGACGGCGATGGCCGTGGCGGCGCGGCGCTGTCGATGCGTGCCGCCACCGGCAAGCCGATCAAGCTGATCGGTACGGGCGAAAAGATGGATGCGCTCGAGGACTTCCATCCCAGCCGCATCGCCGATCGCATCCTCGGCATGGGCGACATCGTCAGCCTCGTCGAAAAGGCGGCCGAGACCATCAAGGCCGAAGACGCGGCCAAAATGGCCAAGAAGATCAAGAAGGGGTCGTTCGACCTCGAGGATCTGCGCGGCCAGCTCGAGCAGATGAAGAAGATGGGCGGCATGGGCGCCCTGATGAACATGATGCCCGGCATGGGGCAGATGAAGAAGGCCATGGCCGGCTCGAGCGCCATGGACGACAAGATGTTCGACCGGCAGATCGCCGTCATCAATTCGATGACCAAGGCGGAGCGCGCCAATCCCGACCTGCTCAACGCCAAGCGGCGCATCCGCATCGCCAATGGCTCGGGCACCAAGGTCGAAGACGTCAACAAGCTGATGAAGCAGCACCGCCAGATGGCGGACATGATGAAGAAGGTGTCCAAGGGCGGCCTCGGCTCGCTGGCCGGCATGTTCGGCGGCAAGCTGGGCGGCATGATGCCGGGGCTGGGCAGCATGCCCGACCCGTCCACCATGGACCCCAAGGAACTGGAGCGCATGGCGCGCGAGATGGGCATCGACCCCGCCTCGCTGCCGCAGTCGCCCGCCGCGCCCAAGGACATTTCGCAAAAGCTGCCCTCCGATGTGGGCCAGCTCCTGAAATCCGGATCGGGCATGCCCGGTCTTGGCGGCACCAACCGCTTCCCCGGCCTGCCTGGGCTGGGTGGCGGCTTCGTGCCCAAGAAGAAATAGAACGCAACTTCACTCAAAGGACTAAAGCATGTCTCTCAAAATCCGTCTCGCCCGTGCCGGCACCAAGAAGCGCCCCTACTACCATGTCGTGATCGCCGACTCGCGCTCGCCGCGCGATGGCCGCTTCATCGAGAAGGTGGGCAGCTACGACCCGATGCTGGCCGATGACAGCAAGCGCGTCACGCTCAATGCCGAGCGCGCCACCCACTGGCTCAGCGTCGGCGCCACCCCGACCGACCGCGTGCTGCGCTTCCTCGACGCCGCTGGCCTTGCCAAGCGCGCCGCGCGCAGCAATCCCGAGCGCGCCAAGCCGGGCAAGAAGGCCACCGAGCGCGCCGAAGCCCGCGCCAAGGCCGCCGAAGACGCCGCCGCCGCGGCCAACGCTCCGGCCGCCGAGTAAGCAATGGCCGACGCCTCGCCCAGGAAGCTGCTCATGGGCCGCATCGGTGCGGCCCACGGCATCAAGGGCGAGGTGCGCATCACCTCGTTCACCGAGGAGCCGCTGGGGCTCAAGGACTACGGTCCGCTGGCGACCAACAAGCCGGGCCTCGTGATCGAGATCGAAAGCGCGCGTGCCACGACCAATGTGCTCGTGGCGCGCCTCAAGGGCATCACCGACCGCACCGCGGCCGAGAAGCTCAATGGCGTGGAGCTCTACGTGGACCGCGACAGGCTGCCGCCGACCTCCGGCGATGACGATTTCTACCATGCCGACCTGATCGGGCTCGAAGCCCGGCTGGTCGATGGCAGCGTGCTGGGGACCGTCACCGCGATTCCCAATTTCGGCGCGTCCGACCTGCTCGAAGTGCGCGATGGCCGCTCGGGCGACACCTTCCTCTATCCGTTCACGCGGCAGGTGGTGCCCGAGGTACATGTCGCCGAGGGATACCTCGTCATCGAGGTGCCGCTCGATTCCGATCCCGGCCAGGAAGAGCCCGATTGAGCTTTGCCGCCGACGTCATCACGCTGTTCCCCGAACTGTTCCCCGGCCCGCTCGGCGCCTCGGTGATCGGGCGGGGAGCGGGTGAAGGCCGGTGGTCGCTCAAGCTCACCCAGCTGCGCGATTTCGCGGTTGACCGGCATCGCTCTGTCGACGACACGCCGTCGGGCGGCGGCGCCGGCATGGTGCTGCGGCCCGATGTCCTTGCGGCGGCGATCGACGCGGTTTCCCACCAGAACGATCCGCGGCCGCGACTCCTGATGTCGCCGCGCGGCAAGCCGCTGACGCAACAGCGCGTCCGCGCCCTGGCCGCCGGCCCCGGCGCCGTGATCGTCTGCGGTCGGTTCGAGGGAATCGACGAGCGCGTGATCGAGGCGCGCAATCTCGAGGAAGTCTCGATCGGCGACTATGTGCTCGCCGGCGGCGAGGTCGCGGCGATGGTGCTGCTCGAGGCCGTTGTGCGGCTCATTCCCGGCGTGCTCGGGGCCGAGGACAGTCACGCCGACGAGAGCTTTGAGAACGGCGTTCTGGAATATCCACAATACACGCGGCCGGCCGTCTTCGAGGGCCGCGAGATCCCCGCCGTGCTCACCAGCGGCGACCACGGCAAGGTGGCCAGGTGGCGGCGCGAGGCGAGCGAGACGCTCACCCGGTCGCGCCGCCCCGATCTGCTGCGCTAGCTGTTGGCCACGAGGCGCCTGATCTTGTCGAGCGCCGTGCTGGTGTTCTCGCCGTAGGCGATGGTGCCGGCGAACTCGCCCTTGGAGTTCACGAGAAACACCGAGGCCGTGTGGTTCATCAGATAGCCGCCATCGTCCTGCGGCACTTTCTCGGCCAGTGCGCCCCAGTCGCGCACCACTTTGTCGATCTCGGCCTCCGAGCCGGTGAGCCCGACGATGCGGTCGGACACAAAGCTCACATAGTCGCCGAGAATCTCGGGCGTATCGCGGGCCGGATCGACGGTGACGAACACCCCCTGCAGGGTCTTGGCTTCGTCGCCGAGTGCGGCGAACCAGCCCTGCATCTCGCCCATAGTCGTCGGGCACACATCGGGGCAGTGGGTATAGCCGAAGAACAGCAGCGACGGCTTGCCGAGGAACACCGAATTGTCGGCCGGGTTGCCGCGCTGGTCGACCAGCGCGAACTGACCGCCGCCCGGACCGTTCACCACCTGCGGGCGAGTGAAGAACAGCACCGTGGCGCCGATCGCAGCGACGACGACGAGGGTCCACAGGACAATGCGGAAGGTGCGCATGCTCAGTGTCCCGCCATGTCGTGCGACGGCTCGTCGGCATTGATCGGGCCGACGGCGAGGTCGATGTCGACGCTCCCCGCCTTCTCGAAGGTCAGCGTCACGGGGATCGTCGTGCCCTCGGCGAAGGCCTGGTTGAGCTTCATGAACATGATGTGGAGGCCGCCCGGCGCCAGGGACACCGTGCCGCCGGCGGGAATGGCGAGGCCGTCGGGCAGCTCGGTCATCTTCATGACGTCGCCTTCCATCTTCATCTCGTGGATCTGCGTCATGCCGGCCACGGGCGAATTTGCCGACATCAGGCGATCGTCGGCCGTGCCCTTGTTGGTAATCGTGAGATAGCCCGCGCCGACCGGGGCGTTGGGCAGCGTGGCGCGGGTGAAGGCGCCACTGATCTCGATATCGCCAAGCGTTATCGTGGCGGCGGCCGGTGCCGGGTTGTCCTGGGCCGGGGCGGCAAGGGGGGAAGCAAGCAGGAGGAGGGCGAGAGCGCCCGTGAGAATGCGGTTCATCGTGATCTCGTGATGTGTGGCGCGCGGTGCGCGGCCGGTTGAACGACGTTTCGGAAAGAGATCAGGCGAGTGCCGGTGGTCCGCGCGACTGCGGCAGGCCTCGATGCGCTGCCAGATCGGCCGGAGCAACCGGCGCAGCATAAGCGATCCGGACCGCCACGAAGGCGATGGGCTGCACCGCGGCCGGTGGCGGCGGCAGGTCCGCGCCGCCGACACGGCAGGCGTGGCAGGGCGCATGGCTGGGGGTATCAGGCAGCAGCGGGTCGCCGCACCAGCTGTCGGGCGTGAAGCGGAAATCGCCCGCGGCGGTCACCGACACATGGCCGAAATTGAGGAAGGTCAGCGCAATGACGGCCAGCGCGAGAAGCGTCTCGCGCAGATAGGGCCGTGTGGCGGTGCCGTCGATCCTCATGGGGTGGCTCTATAGCAGATTGGACGTGCTCCCAAATGCGTCAAATCCGCGGCCCGCATATTGATCGGGGTCAAGCTTGATGACACAGATAGCCGCGACGGTGCCCGAACGGGTGGACCGGTAAGCAGCCTGACTGCGCCGCCCCCCGCCGACTGGACCGGACCAATCCCGCTTCATGCGCGCCTCCGGTCCATCGGCAGGCGGAGCGGGGTGTCCGGCGTCAGGAGGACGTCAAGGGCCGAACACGGGGACATTGGTCCCGAAAGGAAAACATGCGCGCGCTTACCCCCCTTCTCGCTCTGTCTCTGATCGCCCTGCCGACCGCGGCCTTCGCCCATACGGGTGCGGGTGACACCGCCGGGTTCCTCCATGGCTTCGCGCACCCCGTCGGGGGGCTCGATCACGTCCTCGCCATGGTCGCCGTCGGTGTGTTTGCCGTCGTGCTGGGTGGGCGCGCAGTGTGGCTCGTGCCGCTGAGCTTTGTGGGCATGATGGCCGTCGGCTTCCTGCTCGGCATCGGCCAGGTGGACGTGCCGTTCGTCGAGCTGGGCATTGCCCTCAGCTCGGTCGTGATCGGCGGCGTCGCAGCCCTCGGCCGGCCGATGCCCATTGTTGCCGCCATGGCGCTGGTGGGCGGGTTCGCCATCTTCCACGGCCATGCGCATGGCGCTGAAATGCCGGCCGACGCGGCCGGCCTCGCCTACGCGCTGGGCTTCACCACGGCCACCGCGCTGCTCCATGCCGCCGGCATCCTCGCCGCGATGGGCGTGGCGAGGCTGGTGGGCAAGTATGGCCGGGCCGTCGCGCAGGTGGCGGGCGGGCTGTTCGCGCTTGCTGGCGTCGGCGTCCTCGCGGGCTGGTTCTGATCTGATCCGGAAACGGCCGGCCGCGCAGCGGCCGGGCCTCCCATGTCCCTCACTCGCAGATTCTTCCTCCGCGGCGCCGCGGCGGTTGCGGCCGGTGCCGCCCTGCCCGTGCCCTCGGTCCGGGCCGGCGCGGCATGCCCATCGCTGCCCGCCTCGCCCCGGCGCATCGTCGCGATCGACTACCGCACCGATGTCGAGCCGGCGCTGGTGCTGGGGCTCCCGCTGGTCGCCGGCGGCTATGCCGACGACCGTCCCTGGGTGCCGTTCCCGGACACGACGGCGCGCCTGGCCCTGCCGGCGGCGGTCGAGCACATTCTGGGCTTTGATCCCGACCTGATCATCTGCTGCGCGGATTCGCCCGAGCGCGACTGGTGGCCCTATGCGCAGCTCTCACGCGCTGCTCCGACGCTGCCGACATCGTTCAAATCGCCCTGGCAGGCCGATCTGCGCTTTCTCGCGCGCTGCTTGGGGCTCGAGGAGCGCGCCGAGGCCGCGGTCGCGGACTATGAGGCGATGATCGCCGGCATGCGGCGGCGGCACGAACGGGTGCTCGCGACCCGGCGCATCGCGTCGGTGCTCTACAGCGCGCGCACCAAGACCTATTACGTCCATGCTCCCGGCGCGAGCGAATGGCTCGGGATCAAGCGGGCAATGCTCGACGATCTTGGCGCCCGCACCGTCGAGCCCGGGTCGATCGAGGGCGACGGCGTCACTGTCAGTTCCGAGAACATCCTCGAGGTGCTTCGCGGCATCGACGCCATCGTCATTGGCGACGTCGGCTCGGGCGGGCTCGCCGACCTCGATACCGATCCGATCTGGCGGCGCCTGCCCGCGGTGGAAGCCGGCAAGGTCAGGGCCATTCCCGGCAACTCCAACTATGGCTCGCTGTTCACGGCGCGCTTCGTCGCCGGCGAGCTGGACGCGCTGCTCTCGAGCCTCTGAGGCGCCGCCGCCGGATCGAATCTGCGGCTGTGACGTTCGAAGGGCAGGAGGATCGCATGACCCTGCTCATGATCGCCGGAATGATGCTCGCCGTCGGCGCCGTCACCCGGCTCAGGCTGCACCGCTAGCCCGGTGTCCGGCCGGCGCGCTGGACTCCTCGGCAAATCTCCTCTATAGGCCCGCTCGCTTGCCCAAGCGGGCGGCCAATAACGTCACACAACTCCGTGCAAAACCAAGACCGGGCGGCTGAGCTCAACACTCGGCAAAACGCCCCTTTGAAAAGATCAGAACGGAATCTGAGAATGCCCAATATCATTGCCGAGCTCGAGAAAGAGCAGCTCGACCAACTGGCCGCCAGGGCCAAGATCCCCGATTTCACTCATGGCGACACCGTCAAGGTGTGGGTCAAGGTGCGTGAAGGCGAAAAAGAGCGCCTGCAGGCCTATGAGGGCGTCGTGATCGCCCGCACCGGCACCGGCATCAATGAGAGCTTCACCGTCCGCAAGATTTCCTATGGCGAGGGCGTCGAGCGCGTCTTCCCGGTGCTGAGCCCCAATATCGACCGCGTCGAAGTGCTGAAGCGCGGCAAGGTGCGCCGCGCCAAGCTGTACTACCTGCGCGATCGTCGCGGTAAGTCGGCCCGTATCTTCGAGTCGACCTCGGCCCGCACCAAGAAGATCGAAGCGGGCGAGCGCGATGCCGCCGCGGAGGCCAAGGCCGCCCGCGAAGCCGAGAAGATCGCCGCCGCCGAGGCTCTGGCCAAGGAACTGGCCGACAAGGAAGCCGCCGAGGCAGCAGCCGCCGCGGCCGAGCCCAAGGCCGAATAAGGCCGCGAGGGCGCCAGCCCTCTTGCCAATTTCAGAAACCCGGCCATCTATCGCGGCCGGGTTTTTCGTTTTTGGGGGTAGGTGTGGCAAGTCCGGCCGAGCGCGCTGAAAAAGCCAGCGAGCTGCGCAGGGAAGCCTATGAGTTCCTGAGCGGCTCGGGGCTGTTCGACCTGCTGGCCGAGAATTTCGCCCAGCCCACCGTCACCGGCAGCGCCAGCTACGATCTGATGGTGTGGCGCGACATCGACATCCACATGGCCGTCGAGGCCGAGCGCTGGCGCGACTGGATGGCGTTCGGCGGCACGCTCGCCGATTTCTTCGAGACCATCGGTCTGCCGCTGCACGAAGCGACCTATCTCAACGACTGGGTCGATCCCGATCCGCTCGGCGCCGGCCTCTATTGGGGCCTCAAATTCAAGGACGCGCAGGGCGATCCGTGGAAGATCGACCTGTGGGGCTGGGACCCGTTCGACTTCGCCGTGCGCCAGGCGCGCGACGATTCGCTGAAGGTCGACCTCAACATCTGCGACCGCGACCTCATCCTCCGCCTCAAGACCGAGGCGCGGGCCCGCGACAATTACTATGGCGTCAGAGTAACCAGCTTGGACATCTATCAGTTCGCCATCGCCCGGGCCGGCGACAGCCTCAGCGCGCTGGAGATGTGGAAGCGACAGCAGTAGGCTTTCCGCTCCAGCCGGAGTGATCCTATGCCGTCATATATCTGCACAACCTGTGGCGTCGGCTATGCCGAAACCGATGCGCCGCGCGATGTCTGCCTGATCTGCGCCGACGAGCGGCAATATGTGAACGCCAGGGGCCAGGGCTGGACCACGCTCGAGGAGCTGCAGTCCGACCACGTCAACGAGTTGCTGGAGCTGGAGCCGGGACTGTGGGGTCTGGGCTCCAAGCCGCAGGTCGCCATCGGGCAGCGCGCGCTTGTCGTCGAACGGCCCGATGGCGGGGTGATGTGGGACTGCACGCCCGTCATCACCGACGAGGCGCTGCGGGCGATCGCCACGAGGGGCGGCATCCGGGCGATGGCGATCTCGCATCCGCACTTCTTCTCCACCATGGTCGACTGGAGCCGGGCGCTCGGTGGTGTGCCGGTCTATCTGCACGAGGATCATCGCGACTATGTCATGCGGCCCGATCCGGCGATCCGCTACTGGTCCGGCGAAACCCAGGAGATCGCGTCAGGCATCACGCTGGTGCGCACCGGCGGGCATTTCACCGGGTCGAGCGTGCTGCACTGGGCCGAGGGCGCCGAGGGGCGCGGCGTGCTGCTGACGGGCGACTCCATCATGGTGGTGCCCGACACAAGCTGGGTCAGCTTCATGTATTCCTATCCCAACCTGATCCCGATGAACGCCCGCATGGTCGAGCGCATCGTCAAGGCAGTAAAACCCTTCGCCTATGACCGCATCTATGCCGGCTGGTGGGATCGCGTCCTCGACCACGCCGCAAAGGCCGCCGTCCAGCGCAGCGCCGAAAGGTACATCGCAGCGATCCGGTAAATAGATGTAGCATCCCCCTGCGCTCTGCGTAGTAATGGCAGGGTGCAGGGGGAATGCGATGATCTTTGATATTGCCGGTAATGTACCCGGTGATCAGGAGCAACTGATCCGGTCAGGGTTCGCCTTGGCGCATGACTATTTCGCCCGCGCCATGGGCGGCGACATTGCCGACAGCGTCAAGGCCACCATCACCGTCAAAATCGTCAATACGGGCCTGGGCAATCAGGAGCCCGGCGGTGGCGGCGCCGCGGCGACGGCGTTCGATGAGAACGGGATAAGGCCGTTCTTCGATGTCGGTCACCCGCAGTGGATTCAGAACCTCGACTATTTCGGCATCAGCGCCGAGGTCCATATCCTCCACACTGTCATCCACGAATGGGCACATGGCTGGCAGTCGTGGCTCGGCGCGCTGGACATCCACAATCAGTCGCTCGGAAACGCCCTCAATGAGGGCATCGCTGAGTATCTCGCCTATTCGGCGCTGGTCGATGCGGGGCGGCTCACATGGGCGACGGTCAATCCCTTCATGTTGAATGGGGCGTATCAAAGCCGCGAGCTCGATGGCCCCGTTCGCGACGTTGAGAACGTCGTCTGGTCGGGCCATGTCGGCTACCTCGCCATCGAGTGGCTGGTCTCCGAGGCGCCCTCGGGGCGGTTCGCGCTGCGCACGCTGGGGGAGGAGATCGGTTGCGGGGCGACGGTCGCGGATGCGTTCCGGACGGCCTTCAACGTCGAGCTGGCGGATTTCTATGTCCAGTTCGAGGCCTGGCGGCAGATCATCCTCAGCGATGTAGCAGCCGGCTACGGCAACCGCCCAACCCTCATCAATATCGGCGAGACCACTGTCGGCGCGAGCCCCGGCGCCGATGTCATCGCCGGGACGCCCTATGGCGATGTCCTCGCCGGGCTCACCGGCGACGACGTCATCTGGGGTCGGGCCGGCCGCGACAAGCTCTATGGCAATGAGGGCGACGACACCCTGGCTGGCGGTTCCGATCGGGACACGCTCGATGGTGGGCTTGGGCGAGACACCGCCAGCTATGCCGATGCTGCCGGCAAGATCACCGCCCACCTCAAGTCGCCCGCAAAGAACACCGGCGACGCCAGGGGCGATGCCTATTTCAGCATCGAGAACCTGCTGGGGTCGCGCTTCGGCGACACCCTCACGGGCAACGACGTCGCCAATCTGCTGGCTGGCGGCGGCGGAAAGGACAAGATTTCGGGCGGCCGGGGCAACGATACGCTGGCGGGCGGCACCGGCCACGACACGCTCACCGGCGGCTCTGGCCGGGATTTCTTCCTGTTCGACACCGCACCGCGGGGCCGCGACAGCGACACCATCACCGACTTCAAACCGCGCCAGGACGTCATCGTGCTCGACGATGCAGTTTTCCCCGCACTCAGCCCGGGGGTGCTGCCGCGCGCCATGTTCTACGCTAACCAGACCGGCCGCGCGCATGACCGTAGCGACCGCCTCATCTACGAGAAGGACACCGGCAAACTCTACTACGACGCCGATGGTACGGGATCGGCCGCGCGGGTGCTGGTTGCCACACTCGATAGCAAGCCCAGCCTCACCCACGCCGACTTCCTGATCGTGTAAGATATATCTTACGACCTATCTTGAAGCCGATCATGGCCGATCGTATCTTGCGACTATCGTAAGATATATCGGAGACACGACATGCACGACCATGACGAGCATTTCGGCCGCGCCCATGACCGGCTGCATCGCGCCCAGCATCGCATGTGGCGCAAGTTCGAGGGCATGGGCCGCCGCGGCGGCTTCGGCGGTGGCTGGGGCGGGTCGGGTGGCGCCGGCTTTGGCGACTGGGGCGGGTTTGGCGACAGCATCCGCATCGGCCGCATGCTGGCCTCGGGCGATCTGCGCCTGATCGCGCTCTATTTCATCGAGCTGCAGCCGCGCCACGGCTACGACCTGATCAAGGCGATCGAGGAGAAGACCGCAGGCATCTATTCGCCGAGCCCCGGCGTGATCTACCCGGCGCTGACCTTCCTCGAGGAGGCCGGCTACGTGACCTCCACCTCCGAGGGCAACAAGCGGCTCTATACCATCACCGCCGAGGGCAGGACCCACCTCAACGACAACCGCGAGGCGGTGGAATCGACCCTCGCGCATCTCGGCCGCATCGGCGAGCAGGTGCAGAAGGTGCGCGCGCGCTGGGAGGAAGCCGAGCGCGGCTGGCATGAAGCGCCGCCGCGCCCCGATCGCGACATGGACGATGTCGCGCCCGAGGTGAACGAAGCCCGTAAGGACCTCAAGCAGGCGATCAAGGAAGCGGCCAAGGACCGCGATCCGGAAAACCAGCGCCGGCTCGCCGACATCCTGCGTCGCGCCGCCGACGAGATCCGGCGCGGCGGCGACGGCGACCAGCGCGTGGACATCGAGATCGACCTCTAGCCAGCCCCGATCAATCGCGTAACACTCCCTGGGCCGAAAGCTTCAGGGAGTTTTCTCATGGCCTTGTCCGACCGCGATATCCGTCTTGGCATGAACCGGCCGATCAGCCGGCGCGATTTCCTCAACGGCGTGGCGCTCACCGTGGGCGCCACCGCGCTTGGCGCGGCGGGCCTGCCGCGCCCTGCAATGGCGACGACCCCGGCCGGCGATCCGGCCGCGCTCACGGGCCTGCGCGGCCACTCCGAGACGGCCATGACCATCGGCCACGCCCTGCGCGACGGCAGCTTCTGGAACAGCGCTCCAGCGGTTGAGGCAACAGGCGAGAGCTATGACCTCATCGTCGTGGGCGGCGGCATCTCCGGGCTCGCCGCGGCCTATCTCTATCGGCAGCAGAAGCCCGATGCGACGGTGCTGGTGCTCGAGAACAATGACGAGTTCGGCGGCCATGCGCGCCGCAACGAGTTCACCGCCTCGAACGGCAAGAAGCTCATCGGCTATGGCGGCAGCCAGTCGATGCAGACGCCCACCTATTTCTCCGGCGCGGTCAAGACGCTGCTCGCCGATGTCGGCATCGACCTCAGCAAGTTCGAGACCTATTACGATCAGGCATGGCACGAGGAGCGCGAGCTGGGCGATGGAATCCTGTTCCGGAAGGAGGATTGGGGCGTCGACAAGCTGGTGATCACCACCGATGCCGCGGCCGACTGGGTGCCCGAGACGCCGCTCAACGATGCGGCCAAGGCCGATCTCATCGAGCTCATCGACAGCCCGCCCGACTACCTTGCGGGCAAGTCGCGCGCCGAGAAGTTCGAGATCCTGGCGCAGACGACCTATGCCGATTTCCTCACCGTCATTGCCGGCTACGACCCCGAGCTGGTCAAATATTTCCAGCGCTCGACGGAAGCCTATTTCGGCGCCGGCATCGATGCGGTGACGGCGCTCGATGCGTGGGGCAATTGGAACCCCGGCTTCGGCGGGCTCGACCTGGGCGAACGCCCCTACAAGACCATGAGCCCCTCGGGCCGCCTCGCCCTCACCGATCCCGACCCCTACATCTACCACTTCCCCGACGGCAATGCCGGCGTCGCCCGGGCCCTCGTGCGCGGCCTCATCCCCGACGCCCTGCCGGGCTCGAGCATGGAAGAGCTGGTCAACAACGACGTCGATTACGGCAAGCTCGATGTCGAGGGGTCGCCGGCCCGCATCCGGCTCGGTGCCTCGGTGGTGAAGGTCGCCCATGAGGGCGATCCGGCCAGCGCCACCGGCGTCGTCGCGACCTATGTGGAAGACGGCAAGCTCAAGACCGCCACCGCCGGCCATCTCATCCTCGCCTGCTGGCACCGCATCATTCCCTATCTCACCGACGAGATCGGCGCAGAGCAGGTCGCGGCGCTGCAGGACCAGCACAAGGTGCCGCTGATCTACACCAATGTGCAGCTGCGCAATTGGGAGGCGCTCGACACGGCCAAGATCGCCGGCTTCACCGACGTGACCGGCTTCTGGAACGGCGCCGAGATCGACTTCCCCGTCTCGGTGGGCGACTACACCTTCGCCGATGTGCCGGCCGATCCGATCATCCTGCACCTGAGCAAAATCCCGAGCACCGGCGACGCGACGATGACCGCCCGCGAGCAGGCGGCCGCGGGGCGGCAGTACCTCACCACCGTGAGCTTTGAGGACATGGAGCGCGAGATCCGCGACATGCTCGACCGGGCGCTGTCGGCCTACGGGTTCGATGCGGCGCGTGACATCGAGGGCATCACCTGCAATCGCTGGAGCCACGGCTATGCGCTCGAATATATGCGCCCGTGGGATACGTTCTGGCCCGACGGGCCACTGCCCATCGAGGCGGCGCGCAAGGGGTGGGGGCGCATCGCGATCGCCAATTCGGACTCGGGCGCCTATGCCTACGCCCATTCCGCGATGGACCAGGCGGCGCGCGCCGTCAACGAACTGGTGGGCGGGATCGAAGACTATTCGAAGTTCCCCGGCCCACCGGTCGAGATGCTCGATCTCGAGGGTTGAGCGTCAGTGCGGCCGTTTGATCAGCGCGTCGCGGGTGACGTTGAGCTGGATGCCGTCGGCGTCCACCCGCGCGATCTGTTCGGGCAGGATGTAGCGGTCGCGTGCGAACAGGCCCCTGGCGTCGAGATGGATGTAGCCGTCGCGCAGCAACTGACTGCGCAGCGGCTCGGGAATGTCCTCGCGGCCGAAGGCCTCGGCCATGGCGCCGATGATCGTATTGTCCTCGGGGGTGTCGGCCGCATCGACGGTTGCCGGCTCTATGTCGGGAGCCGTCGCATTCTCGGGATATTTGAGGCCGTCGACCTTGCCGATCTCGTGGCGCTCGCTGTCGAACACCCTCGTGCCGATATCGATGCTGTCGGGAAGCCGTTCCATCTGTGTCTCCTCAAGCTGGTGCCTGAAGGACGAACGAGTCTGGCGGCAGGCCGTTCCGCTGGTCCGGCGGCGCGCCGCTAGCTCTGCTTGGCTTTCTCGATCGCCGGGATGATCTCCTTGGCGATGTCGTCCATCTCGAGCGGCCCGACATGCTTGAAGCGGATCACGCCCTTGGCGTCGACGATGAAGGTTTCGGGCACGCCATAGACACCCCAGTCGATCGAGGTGCGGCCGTTGGCATCGGCGCCGATCGCGTCATAGGGATTGCCCAGCTCGGTGAGGAAGGCCACCGCATTCTCGGCCGCATCTTTCTGGTTCATGCCGAACAGGCGCACGCCGGTCTGGGCCTTCAGCGCCTCGAGCACCGGATGCTCGTCGCGGCAGGGGATGCACCAGCTGGCAAAGACGTTGACCACCGTCACCTCGCCGGCCAGCGCCGCCGTATCGAAGCCGGGCACGCTGGTGCCCTCGACGGCGGGCAGGGTGAACTGCGGCGCCGGCTTGTCGATCAGCACCGACTGGATCAGCGAGGGGTCGCGGTTGATGTTGAGCGCGAAGACGCCGAGCAACGCGACGAGCGCGACCAAGGGCAGCAGCGCGAGGAGCAGGCGGAGAGGCTTGCTCACCTTGCCGCTCCGTCCGAGCGGCGGCGCACGCCCTGCGCCTCGAGCGCGGCGAGGCGGCGCTTCACATTGGCCGAGCTCCAGGCCACCCAGCCGATCAGCGCGGCGAGGACGATCGCAACGCCGGCATAGGCGGCAATGATGAACAGGGCGTGCGGGCCGAGGTCGATCATGCCGCCCCCCGTGCCGCGGCTTGCCGGCTCAGCGAGTCGACGCGGCGCCGGAGGATTTCGGTGCGCATCGAAACGATGTGCAGCGTCAGGAACAGCAGCGTGAAGCCGAGCAGCATCAGCAGCAGCGGCAGGAACACGCTGCCCGCCATGCGCGGGCCGGTGGCGGTGATGATGCTGGCCGGCTGGTGCAGCGTGTTCCACCAGTCCACCGAGAATTTGATGATCGGGATATCGATGCCGCCCACCAGCGTCACGATGGCGACGATCCGTGCCGCCTTGAGCTGGTCCTCGAAGGCGCGCCACAGGGCGATGATGCCGAGGTAGATGAACAGCAGGATCAGGGTCGAGGTCATCCGCCCGTCCCATTCCCAGAACGTGCCCCAGGTCGGGCGGCCCCAGAGCGAGCCGGTGAACAGGGCGAGCACGGTGAAGGTCGCGCCGAGCGGCGCCGCGGCCTTGGCGGCAACGTCGGCGAGCGGGTGGCGCCACACCAGCGTGCCGAAGGCGGCGACGAACATGGCGCCATAAACGAACTGGCTCAGCCAGGCATTGGGCACGTGGATGTAGAGCAGCGGCAGGGTGCTGCCGACATTCTCGGTTTCGAGCGGGGCGCGAAAGAAGCCGACATAGAGCCCGGCCACGAACAGCAACGCCGTGGCGACCGCCAGTGGCACAACCAGCGGCCGGCTCCACGCCATGAAGCTGCCCGGATGGGCCAGGCGCGAGAACCAGTTGGGCTTGGGTTGGCTGGCGAGGTCGGTCACAAGTTCAATCCTACCATGGACATCACTCCCGCGCAGGCGGGTATCTGAGCCGCGCTGGTGTCCCTGGCCGGGTCCGGCTTTCGCCGGACGGGCCTATTCTCCACTTACGCGAAGCGCCAGCGCCGCCGCAAACGGGCAAAACGCCACGGAGACGAGCGAAATCGCGCTCAGGAACAGGAAGGCGGCATTGCTGCCCTCCGGCGCGCCGATCGCGGCTACCCCGAAGATCAGCACCGGAATGCAGAGCGGCAGGATCAGCACCGGGGCAAGCAGCCCGCCGCGCTTGAGCGATACCGTCACCGCCGCGCCGATGGTGCCCAAGGCGGTGAGCGCCGGCGTGCCGACCAGCAGCGCCAGCACCGTGTCGACCCAGGTCGCCTGGTCCATCGCCAGCAGGACCGCCAGGATCGGGCTCGCCACCACCAGCGGCAGGGCGGTCAGCAGCCAGTGGGCCACGAGTTTTGCCGCCACCACCGCCTCGAGCGGAATCGCCGCATGGCGCAGCAGCAGCAGGGAGCCGTCGTCCTCGTCGGCGCGGAACAGCCGGTCGAGGCCGAGCAGCATCGAAAGGAACGCCGCGATCCACACGATTCCGGGCGCGAGCTGGGCCAGCAGCACCCGGTCGGGGCCGATGGCAAAGGGCACCACGGCCCCCACCATCACAAAGAACAGCACAAGCGTCAGCGCATCGCCGCCCAGCCGCGCCGCCAGCCGCAGATCGCGGCCGATGATGGCGAGGATGGCGCTCATTGCGGTGCTCCGAGCCGGAGGGAGCGGTGGTTGGCGGTCAGCGGCAGGTGCTCATGCGTCGCCACCACCACCCCGCCACCCTGCGCGGCATGCGCGTCGATCATCTCGGCCACCAGCCGGCTGCCGGCCGCGTCGAGCGACGCCGTCGGCTCGTCGAGCAGCCAGACCGGCCGCCGGCTGACCAGCAGGCGGGCCAGGCCGAGCCGCCGGGTCTGCCCCGCCGACAGCACTCCGGCATCCAGTTCGGCCGTGTGGGCGAGGCCGACGCGGTCGAGCGCAGCCGCGGCATCGATCCCGCTCGGACCGTACATCGTGCGCCAGAAGGCAAGGTTTTCGGCCACTGTCAGCCGGGTCTTCACCGCCGCGCCATAGCCGAGGAAATGCAGGTGCGGCGCGTCGGCTTCGGCGCCCGCCACTCTGCCGCTGTCGGGGTGGAGCACGCCCGCCAGGGTCAGCAGCAGGCTCGATTTGCCGGCGCCGTTCGGTCCCTCGACCACCAGCACCTCGCCGGCGCCGAGCCGCACCGTCAGCGCCTCAAACAGGGTCCGGCCGCCCCGGGTGAGCGTCAGGTCGCTGCCCATGAGCAGCGCGGGCGGAGGGGGCGGGATCGGAGCCATGGCGGTCATGCCTATTTCAACCAATGGCGAGGCTGGCAAGCGTCATATTCATTGACTATAAGGCCCTCAAAGTCTGGAACGTTTCCAGACTGGCGCCCGGTCCCGGCGCGGTTTCAAGCGTCTCGGGGCCGCTCTCGCTGCCTTCAACCCTTTGAACAGGCGGACACGTGACCCAATCGCTCAACAGCTTCAAGTCCAAGACCACTCTGACGGTCGGGGACAAGACCTACACCTATTACTCTTTGCCGCTGGCCGAAAAGAACGGCCTGCCGGGGGTCAGCAAGCTGCCGCACTCCATGAAGGTGGTGCTCGAGAATCTCCTCCGCTTCGAGGACGGCATCACCGTCACCAAGACCGATATCATGGCGATCGCCCAGTGGCTGAGCGACCGCACCTCCGAGCACGAAATCTCGTACCGCCCGGCGCGCGTGCTGATGCAGGACTTCACCGGCGTCCCCGCCGTGGTGGACCTCGCGGCCATGCGCGACGCAACGGCGGCGCTCGGCGCCGATCCGCAGAAGATCAATCCGCTGGTCCCGGTCGATCTCGTCATTGACCACTCGGTGATGGTGGATTCGTTCGGCACGCCGCTCTCGTTCCAGCAGAACGTCGAGCTCGAATATGAGCGCAATGGCGAGCGCTACGAGTTCCTGCGCTGGGGCCAGAAGGCGTTCGACAATTTCCGCGTCGTGCCGCCCGGCACCGGCATCTGCCACCAGGTCAATCTCGAATACCTCGCGCAGACCGTGTGGACCCGCAAGGACGACGAGTCCGGCGAAATCGTCGCCTATCCCGATACGCTCGTGGGCACCGACTCGCACACCACCATGGTCAACGGCCTTGCCGTTCTCGGCTGGGGCGTGGGCGGCATCGAGGCCGAGGCGGCCATGCTCGGCCAGCCCATCACCATGCTCATCCCCGAAGTCGTCGGCTTCAAGATGACGGGCAAGATCAACGAAGGCATCACCGCCACCGACCTCGTGCTGACGGTCACCGAGATGCTGCGCAAGAAGGGCGTCGTCGGCAAGTTCGTCGAATTCTACGGCCCCGGCCTCGACTACCTCTCGCTCGAGGACCAGGCGACGATCGCCAACATGGCGCCCGAGTATGGCGCGACCTGCGGCTTCTTCCCCGTCGATGCCGACACGCTCAGCTATCTCGAGACCTCTGGCCGTGACGCCGCGCGCGTGGCGCTGGTCAAGGCCTACTCGGAAGCCCAGGGCATGTATCGCACCACCGAATCGGCCGACCCGGTGTTCACCGACACGCTCGAGCTCGATTTGAGCACTGTCGTGCCGTCGCTCTCGGGCCCCAAGCGCCCGCAGGACCGTGTTGCGCTCAAGGATGCGGCGGCGGGCTTTGCCACCGCGCTCAAGGACATCGCCGGCGGCCGCAAGGAGCGCACCAAGCTGCCCGAATCGGTCGGCGAAAGCCGCTTCGTCGATGAAGGCGCCACCGGCGTCGACGACATTCCCGAGGAAGCGAGCCTGCCCGATGCCGGCACCTTCGCCGTCGATGGCGAGACCTTCCGTCTCGATGACGGCCACGTCGTCATCGCCGCCATCACCTCGTGCACCAACACGTCGAACCCCTCGGTGCTGATCGCTGCCGGTCTCGTGGCGCGCAAGGCGCGGGCGCTCGGCCTCAAGGCCAAGCCCTGGGTCAAGACCTCGCTGGCGCCCGGCTCGCAGGTTGTCACCGACTACCTCACCGCGGCCGGCCTCCAGGCCGACCTCGATGCGCTCGGCTTCAACCTCGTGGGCTATGGCTGCACCACCTGCATCGGCAATTCCGGTCCGCTGCCGACCGCCATCTCCGAGTGCATCAACGAGAACGATCTCGTTGCCGCCTCGGTGCTCTCGGGCAACCGCAATTTCGAAGGCCGCGTGAACCCCGACGTGCGCGCCAACTATCTCGCCTCGCCGCCGCTAGTCGTTGCTTACTCGATCGCCGGGTCGATGAACGTCAATGTCGCGACCGACCCGCTCGGCACCGGCACGGACGGCAAGCCGGTCTACCTCAAGGACATCTGGCCCTCCAACAAGGAGATCGCCGACATCGTCCGCAAGGTCATCACGCCGCAGATGTTCCTCGGCCGCTACTCCGACGTGTTCAAGGGCGACGAGAACTGGCAGGGCATCGCCGTCGAAGGTGGCGAGACCTACAAGTGGAACAGCGGTTCAACCTATGTGCAGAACCCGCCCTATTTCGAGGGGCTGCGGATGACGCCCGAGCCGGTCACCGACATCAAGGATGCGCGCATCCTGTCGCTGTTCCTCGATTCGATCACCACCGACCACATCTCGCCGGCCGGCTCGTTCAAGGCCGGCACGCCTGCCGGCAAATACCTCACCGAGCGGCAGGTCGCGCCCAAGGACTTCAACTCCTACGGCGCGCGCCGCGGCAATCACGAAGTGATGATGCGCGGCACCTTCGCCAATATCCGCATCAAGAACCAGATGCTGCCCGGAGTAGAAGGCGGTTTCACCAAGGGGCCGGATGGCACGCAGATGTCCATCTACGACGCGGCGATGGAATACGCCAAGTCGGAGACGCCGCTCGTGGTGTTCGCCGGCAAGGAATACGGCACCGGCTCGTCGCGCGACTGGGCGGCCAAGGGGACGCGCCTATTGGGCGTGCGCGCCGTGGTGGCGCAGTCCTTCGAGCGCATCCACCGCTCGAACCTCATCGGCATGGGCGTGCTACCGCTGCAGCTCGCCGAGGGCGAGAGCTGGCAGTCGCTGGGTCTCACCGGTGATGAAACCATCTCGATCGAGGGGCTGACGACGCTGACGCCGCGCTCGGCGGTCACCGTCCGGATCACCTTCAAGGACGGAACGGTCAAGGACGTCGTCACCCGCTGCCGCATCGATACGATCAACGAGCTGGACTATTACCGCCATGGCGGCATTCTCCACTACGTGCTGCGCAACCTCGTCGCCGCCTGACCCGTCACGTGAGCGGTCGTCATCCTCGACCGCCGCTCACTGTTCCGCACGCCAATTTGACTCGACGCCCCCACCGCCGCCTGCCTAAAAAGGCGGCATGAAATCGATCTCACTGCTCGCCGTTCTCGCCGCGGCCGCGCTGGCCGTTTTGCCTGCCGCGGCCGGCGAAATCCGCATCAATCCCAAGGCGGTGGTCGAGCTGTTCACCTCGCAGGGCTGCTCGTCCTGCCCGAAGGCGGACGCGAAGTTTGCCCAGTTGCAGGGGCGCGAGGACGTCATCGCGCTCGCCTGGCACGTCGACTACTGGGACTATATCGGCTGGCCCGACACGTTCGGCGCGCCCGAAAATTCCGACCGGCAGCGGGCCTATGCCGAAAGCTGGGGGTCGTCCCGTATCTTCACCCCGCAGCTGATCGTCAACGGCACCAAGGGCGTCGTCGGCTCACGCGAGACCGATGTCGAGGGGGCGCTGGCGGAGGCAAGGCTCGACCTGCCGGTCCATCTCGAACTCAAGGGCGACATGCTCAAGGTCAGCGTCGCGGCCAAGCCGGGCGCGGGCGCGGCGGTCGTCTGGCTCGTCACCTACAGGGACCACGCCTCTGTCATGATCGAGCGCGGCGAGAACGCCGGCAAGACCATCGACTACACCCAGATCGTCACCGGCAAGCAGATGCTGGGAGCGTGGGAGGGCGGTGAGGGCACGACCCTCAAGCTGCCGCTCTCCGAGCTCAGCGCCAATGGCAGCAATGGGGCCGTCATCCTCGTCCAGTCCGACAAGGAAGGCCTTCCGGGCCCGATCCTGGGCGCCGCGAGCATCCTGCTCTAGGAGCAGATCCGATCACTGGCGGCCAAAACAAAACTCCCGCCAACGAGGGCGGGAGCTTGGAATGACTGTGCATGGAGATAGATGTGAGTGGCGCCGGGCATCATGGTTTGGGGGCTCGGTCAGCCCGGCGCCACTCACTGGAGGCAATGGTTGAACCTTGCCGTCCCAATCGGGCTGAAGCGCGGACACAATGTGGCGGCAATGGGATATTTGCTTAACCGGGCGGTCAACGCCGACGGTACGGAGCGGCTTGCGCGACCCGGCGTTTGATCGCAAGATGACGATAGTGTCACAGGGACGTAGCGAGTGTCCGAGGCCGACCCACAGCAGCAAGGCGCCCAACTTCTCGATTTCCTGAACCCCGGCGGGAGCAATCCCGGCATGGGAGGCGGCCCGCAGCCGCCGCGACAGAAGCCCTTTGTCGGTTTCGACCGGCGTGAGCTCAACACCATCCTCAATCTTTACGGCCGCAAGGTCGCCTCCGGCGAGTGGCGCGACTACGCCATGGACTTCCTCAAGGACCGGGCACTGTTTTCGATCTACAAGCGTGCCTCCGAACGTCCACTTTACGTTATCGAGAAGAACCCCAGGCTCAGGAACCGGCAGGGCCAGTACATGGTCACCATCGAGGACGGCCGGGTGCTCAAGCGCGGGCACGAGCTGGATACGGTGCTCCGCGTGCTCGAGCTCGCTGTCGTCAGGTGATCCTGGTGCGCAAAGCGCGCAGCGCCGATGCGCCGGCGATGAGCGCGGTGCTGATCGCGTCCATCACCGAGCTTTGTGCCGCCGACCACGATAACGACCCCGATAGACTGGCAGAGTGGCTCGCCAACAAGACGCCCAGCGGCGTCGCGGCGTGGTTCGACAATCCGGACAACACGCTCGTCGTGGCGGAGCACGGTGGGCAGATCGCTGCCGTTCGCGGCTTCAGCGCCTCGCGCGAGATCACTCTCAACTACGTCGCCCCCGCACACCGCCTTGCCGGCGTCAGCACCGCGCTGCTCGAAGCAATGGAACTGGAACTGGGGCCGGGCGAGGCGCGCCTCAACTCGACGGCGACCGCGCGCCATTTCTACCTCGGTCGCGGCTGGACGGAGGCGGGCCATCGGGGCATCGCAGGCTATCCGATGCGGAAACTGCTGGGCTAAAGCGCCCGCTGCATGTGGACGATGTCGAGCCAGCGGTCGAATTTGTAGCCCAGCGCCTCGTAGCGGCCGATCATGCGGAAGCCTTGCTTGGCGTGGAGGCGGATGGAGTTTTCGCGCTCCGCGGTGATGACGGCGAGCATCTGCTTGAGGCCCGCTCGGGTCGAATCCTCGATCAGCCGGGCGAGCATCTTGCCGCCGATGCCCTGTCCGATGACGGCCGGCGCCAGATAGATCGAGTCCTCGCAGGTGAAGCGGTAGGCCTCGCGCGGGCGATAGGTCGAGGCGTAGGCGTAGCCGACGACCTCGCCGCCCATCTCGCCGATCAGCAGCGGGTGGCCCTTGCCGGCGACGGCGGCGAAGCGGTTGGCCATTTCGGCTTCGTCGGGCGCGCTGGTCTCGAAGGTGATCACTGTCTCGCGGACGTAGTGGCCGTAGATCTTCGTCACCGCCGGGATGTCGTCGGGGCGGTAGGGACGCAGGACGAGGTCGCTCATGGAAATTCCGGACAAAAGAAAGGGCCGCGACCTTTCTTAGATCGCGGCCCCTCTTTGTGCCAATCAGACTTGCTTAAGCCTGGGATCAGTTCCGCTGCTGGCCGAACAGGCGGAGCAGCATCAGGAACAGGTTCAGGAAGTCGAGGTAGAGGCTCAGCGCACCCATTACGGCGCCCTTCGTCTCCATGTCGCGGCCCATGCCCTCGGCGTAGCTTTCCTTGATCTTCTGGGTATCCCAGGCGGTGAGGCCGAGGAAGATCACGACGCCGATGATCGAGATCGCAAAGCCGAGCGGGCCTGACGGCCAGATGACGTTGACGATCGAGGCGATGATCAGGCCGAACAGGCCCATGATCAGGAACGAGCCGATCTGGGTCAGGTCACGCTTGGTGGTGTAGCCGTACAGGCTCATGCCGCCGAACATTGCCGCCGAGATGAAAAACACCTTGGCGATCGAGCCGCCGGTATAGATGGCGAAGATCGAGGCGAGTGACACGCCCATCACGGCCGCGAAGACCCAGAACAGGATCTGCGTTGCCGCAGGGGACAACTTGTTGATGCCGAAGCTCAGCACCAGCACGAAGGCCAGCGGGGCGAGCATCACCACCCACTGCAGCGGGCTGCCGAACAGCGCGGCGCCGAGCGCGGTAAAGCCGACGATCTGGCCACCCTGCTCGATGAAGCTCTGCGTATAGGTGAGATAGGCGACAAGGCCGGTCACCACGAGACCGATGCCCATGTAGTTGTAGACCTTGAGCATATACGCCCGCAGGCCCTCGTCGATCGCCAGGCCTGCATCAGCCCGGGCGGCGACTGTCGGACGGTCGAATTCAGCCATTTTACTCCCCTTCAAGGAACGACAGGCTCTGGGCTGCAGAGCCTTTGCGGTGGAATATGGATGGGGAGGGGGCCCAATACAAGGCCCGCGCTCCTTCCTCACCAAACTGTAATCGTTAGCACACAAAGGGTTAGCGCGGTCAGTTGCCGCAGCCTGTCACAAACTTGCGGTGGCGACTCACTATGCTACGGTCGTTGTGGCGCTGGTGGTCCGAATCGGCGCGCATTTCGGAGACGGGTCAGTTGCCCAGGCTCTTTACCGGCCTCGAAGTCCCCTACGACGTGCAACTTGCCCTGTCGCTGAAGCGCGGCGGCCTCCTCGGGGCCCGCTGGATCGATCCCGAAAACTACCACATTACGCTGTGTTTCATCGGCGATGTCGACAACCATGTCGCCGACGAAGTGAGCTACGAACTCGACCGAGCCGCCAGTTTCGAGAGCTTCCGGCTGCGTCTGTCGTACCTTGGCACTTTCGGCGGCGACAAGCCGCGGGCACTTTATGCGGGCGTTGAGAACAACGAGGCGCTGCAGCGCCTGCAGGCCATGCATGAGCGCATCCTCCGCCGGGTCGGCCTCGCGCCCGATGCCCGCAAATTCGTCCCCCATGTGTCGCTGGCGCGCCTGCGTGGTGCCTCCGCCATCGAGGTCGCCGATCTCATCCACCATATGGGACAATTCGCGCCGCTCGAATTCACCGTCCGCCGCTTCGTGCTGTTCTCGTCCAAGAATTCGGTGGGCGGAGGGCCCTATCTGGTCGAGCAGAGCTATTCGCTCGCGGCGGCGTGAGCTGCCCTTAACCCGCCATTAACCATGGCGGGGCGACAGAAATCCCTAGAGAATCCGGCGTCAAATTGCCGACAAGATTGCTGACGATCTTGCACCATGCAATCCGCGCCCGGGCTTTGAGAGCTTGGTAACCATAGCGTGTCAGCTTTGAAGGCGATCTCCACGGGCTGCTTCTTGTTCAGGGGTTTCAGGACATGATTTCGATGCGGCGCCGGGTCCTTTCCGGCATGATGGCGACTGCGCTCCTCGGTGCGTGCGTGGCGCCAGTGTTCGCACAGGCTCAGCCGCAGGATCTGGGCACGTTCAAATCTTGGACCGCCTGGAAGGGTGCCGACGAGAACGGCGCCATCTGCTTCGTTTCGGCCGCGCCCGAGAGCAGCGAGCCTAAGGAAGTGGGCGGCAAGCCGATCAATCGCGACGCTCCGCATTTCCTCATTATCCACCGCGACCGTGCGCCGGCGGTGAACGCCGATGGCACCGCCGCCAAGGATGCCAACGGCGCTCCGGTGTTCCGCAAGGTTCGCAACGAAGTGCAAACGCTGGTGGGCTATCCGATGAAACCCACCACCGACAGCTTCTTCCACCAGGCGATCGTCGACGGCAAAGCCTATCCCATGAAGTCGATTGCCGACGATCCGGCGACCAACATTGTCGACAGCGAAGCGGCCTGGCTCGCTTCCACCGACGACGAGGCCGGGTTCGTCACGGCCCTCAAGGCGGGTTCCAAGCTGACCGTCAAGGGCACGTCGGGCCGGGGTACCGAGACCACGGACACCTATTCGCTGTCGGGCATCACTGCCGCCATGCAGGCTATCGACACGGCCTGCCCGTAACCCGGAACGCCGGGCCGTCTTCATGCATTGAGGATGGCACCCGCTCTGCGCTAAACGAGGGCCATGATGCTTGCCCGCCTTGCTCCATTCGCCGTCCTGGTCGCGCTGTGCGCGACGCCCGCTGCTGCGCAGTCCGTGCAGGCGCTGGGCGAGTTCCGCGACTGGGCAGCCTATTCGGCGGCCGATGGCACCGGCCAGGTCTGCTTCGCGCTCAGTAAGCCCACCGACGTGTCGCCCGCTGTCGATGGCTACACGCAGGCCTATCTCTATTTGACCAACCGCCCGGCCGAGGGCGTCAGCAATGAGGTAAATCTCGTTGCCGGGTTCATCTTCGCGCCCGATCAGCCGGCGACCCTCACCGTCAGCGGCAAGAGCTTCGACCTGTTCACCCAGCGCGACGCCGCCTGGCTGCTCGACGCGACGCAAAACGACGACCTCGCGGGCGCCCTCCGCGCCGGCTCGACGGTGACCGTCGAGGGCACGAGCGAAAAGGGTATTCTCGTCACCGAGACCTTCTCGCTGTCGGGTGCTACCGCCGCCAGCCGCGCTATCGGCGGCTGCTGACCGTCCGCATCCAGGCGTCGCCCACTCCCCGCATACCAGCCCTTCTTTGCGCGGCCGGGCGCATTATGTTATGCCCCGCGCCTTCAAAGCCCCGGACCCAAGCCCTTTGAGTATCGCTCTCAATCTCGACCATGCGAGCCAGCCCGCACGCCCCCAGGCGCAGCGACGGACCTCGCTCGTGGGGCTGTCCAAGCACGAACTGCGCACCGCCCTGGCGAGCGAACTCGGGCTCGACGAACGCGAAGCCAAGATGCGCGGCAGCCAGTTGTGGAACTGGATCTATCATCACGGCGTCACCGATTTCGACCGGATGAGCAACATCCAGAAGGGAGTGCGCCAGAAGCTGGCCGACACCTTCCTGCTCGACCGGCCCGAAATCGTCTCCGAGCAGATTTCGGTCGACGGCACGCGCAAATGGCTGTTCCGCTACCGCGATCCCAAGAATCCGCTGCTGCCGCCGGTCGAGATCGAGACGGTCTATATCCCTGAGTCCGATCGTGGCACGTTGTGCGTCTCCTCGCAGGTGGGGTGCACGCTGACCTGTTCGTTCTGCCACACCGGCACGCAGACGCTGGTGCGCAACCTCACCGCGGGCGAAATCCTCGGCCAGGTGCTGATGGCGCGCGAGCGGCTGGGTGACTTCCCGGGCGGCGTGCGCCCCGACGATGGCGGCCTCGTCCCCGCGCCCCGCGGCTCCGGTGGCAGCGAAGGCGACAACCGCGCCATCACCAATGTGGTGATGATGGGCATGGGCGAGCCGCTCTACAACTACGATAACGTCAAGAACGCCCTTCTGATCGCGTCGGCCGAGGATGGCATCTCGCTGAGCAAGCGCCGTATCACCCTCTCCACTTCGGGGGTCGTCCCCTATATCGAGCCCACCGGGCGCGAGATCGGCGTCATGCTGGCCATCTCACTGCACGCGGTGCGCGACGATCTGCGTGACATGCTGGTGCCGATCAACAAGAAGTACCCGCTCAAGGATCTGATGGCCGCCATCCGCGCCTATCCGGGGCTCAGCAATGCGCGTCGTGTGACGTTCGAATACGTCATGCTGCGCGATATCAACGACTCCGACGCCGATGCGCGCGAACTGGTGCGGCTGTTGAGCGGCATTCCGGCCAAGATCAACCTCATCCCGTTCAATCCGTGGCCCGGCACCAACTACGACTGCTCGTCTTCGGCGCGCATCGAGAAGTTCGCCGACATCGTCAATCGCGCCGGCTATGCATCGCCGGTGCGTACGCCGCGTGGCCGCGACATCTTCGCGGCCTGCGGCCAACTCAAGAGCGAGACCGAGCGGCTCAAGAAGAAGGATCGCGAGGCACTCACCAGTGCCTGAGCTCACCACGATCGGCTTCGACGCGGACGACACGCTGTGGCATCACGAGAAATACTTCGTGGCCACCAAGGAGCAGTTCGTCACGCTGCTGTCGGACCATGCCGACGCGTCGCGCGTTGGCCAGCAACTGCATGACACCGAGATCGCCAACGTCCTGCACTATGGCTTCGGCGTAAAGAGCTTCACGCTGTCGATGGTGGAGACCGCCATCGCCGTCACGTCGGGCAAGGTTCCGGCGCCGGTGATTGCCTCTATTCTCGAGCTCGGCCGCGCGATGCTGGTGCATCCGGTCGACCCGTTCCCGGGCGTGCGTGAGACGCTCGAGGCGCTGCGGCCGCACTACAAGCTGCTGGTCGTTACGCGTGGCGATCTGTTCGATCAGGAGCGCAAGCTCGCGGCCTCCGGCCTCCTGGGCTATTTCGACGAGATCGAGATCGTGTCGGGCAAGACGCGGCTCGTCTATGACCGCATCTTCACGCGCCACGGCAATGGTCCGGGCCGCGCCATGATGATCGGCAATTCGATGCGCGCCGACGTGGTTCCGGCCATCGAGGCCGGCGCCTATGGCGTCCATATCCCGTCCGAGCATGTGTGGTCGATGGATCTCGACGACGACCCCCGTGACGCCGCGCGCTTCAAGCGGCTCGAGAGCATTTCCGCGGTGGTGCCGCTGGTGACGGAGATCGGCTGAGGGGGCGCTGGTATGGCGATCGAGATCAGGAAGCTCGTGGCCGGAGATGAGCAGGTGCTTGGCAACGTCGCGCCGGGCGTCTTCGACGAGCCGGTTCGCCCCGACCTCGCCCGCCGCTTCCTCGCCACGCCCACCTACCGCATCTTCGTTGCGCTCGATGGCGATCTTGTCGTCGGCATGGTGACGGGCTTCACCCACTTCCATCCCGACAAGGACGAAGAGTTCTTCGTCAACGAGCTTGGGGTGGATGACGACTACCGGCGTCGCGGCATCGGCGAGGCCCTGCTGCGCGCCATCCTCGCCGAGGCCAAGGCAATGGGCTGCCCCGATGCATGGCTCGGCACCGAGCAGATCAACGCTCCGGCCCTCGCTCTCTACCGCAAGGTGATGACCGGCGGGGACACCGAGGAAGCGATGTCGATCTTCACCTACGAACTCACGTCCCGCTAGCGCCGGCCATGCGCGGCGGCTCGCGGCCTGATGCCCGGCATGCTAGGCTCGCGCTGCCATCAAGGAGGTGCCCGAATGTACGTCCTGCATATGGAACATTCCGTCCCCGACTATGCGGCCTGGAAACAGCGCGGCTTCGATCCCGATCCGCTGGGCCGCCGCCAAATGGGCGTGACCCGCTATCGTATCGGCAGGAAGGCCGGCGACCCCAATCATGTGATGATCGAGCTCCAGTTCGAAACGACGGATGCGGCCAGCCGCATGGCCGCCGCGCTGCAGCAGATGTGGGTGGGCGCGCAGGCCCGCGGGCTCATCGGGGTGCCGCAGCTCACGCAGTTCGAGATCGTCGAGGACGCCGTTCTCTAGCTTTCGCCGCGGATCCACTCGAGCTTGTGGCTCGCGCCGTCCCGCCCCAGCGCCTTCACCAGCGCCGGCAGAATGGCACGCAGCTCGTCCTCGAGCACGAAGGGCGGGTTCACCACGATCATCCCCGAGCCGTAGAGCCGGCCGGCCACGGGGCGCTCGACCAGCAGTTCGGCACGCAGCACCTTGACGATCCCGGTCGCCTTGAGAGCAGCGACGAAGCCGGCGACCTCGCGCGGTTCCTTGAGCGGATACCACAATGCGTAGAGGCCGGTGGCCCATTTGCGGTGCGCCTTCGCCAGCCCCTCGGCCAGCCGCTGCCATTCACCCGCTTCCTCGAAGGGCGGGTCGATCAGCACAAGGCCGCGTTTCTCCTTGGGCGGCACATAGGCATTGAGCGCCAGCCAGCCATCGAGTTCGGTGACGCGCGCCTGGATATCGCCCTCGAACAGCGCCGCGAGCTTCATCACGTCCCGCGGGTGCAGCTCCAGCGCCGAGAGGCGGTCCTGCTCGCGGAACAGTTTTCGCGCCAGCAGCGGCGAACCCGGATAGCGTGCCAGAGTGCCGTTCTGGTTTTCGCCATTGACCACGTCGAGATAGGGTTGGATCAGTGTTCTGGGTTTCGCAGCCAGTTCGGCCTTCAGCAGCCTGCCGATACCGTCCATCCACTCGGGTGACCGTTTCGCTTCGTCGCCAGTCAGCGAATAGCGGCCGAGCCCGGCATGGGTGTCGATGACGCGGAACGCGGACGGCTTGAGCTTGAGATACTCGATCAACCGCGTGAGGATGATGTGCTTCATCACATCGGCGAAATTGCCGGCATGGAAGGCGTGGCGGTAGTTCATGCGTGTCGGGCTTGCGCGGTGAGGATGATCGCCGCGAACACCGTGAACACGCCGGCAAAGCCCCAGTTGAGCAGCCGCTCGACCCACTTTGTACGGCGGAAGGCATCGGCGATGAGCTGGGCGAAGGTGACCGTCAGCACCAGGGGCGGGATGGAGACGATGATGAACTCGAAGCCGAGGAAGAACAGCTTCTGGCTCGCGGCCGGATCGTGCGCGTCGACGAATTGCGGCAGGAAGGTCACGAAGAACAGCACGACCTTGGGGTTGAGCAAATTGATGCCGACGCCGGTCAGATAGCTCTGCCAGAGCGTCGGCGTCTCGCGTCCTGCCGCCGACAGCCGCAGGCCGCCGCCGTGAACGATCGCCTGCCAGGCGAGCCAGAGCAGATAGGCCGCGCCGATGATCTTGAGGGCAAGGAAGGCGGGCGGCGCCGCGACGATCAGCACCGAGATGCCGACGGCGGCCAGCGTCGTATGCACGACGATGCCGCTCATCGCGCCGGCACCCACGGCAATGCCGTGCCAGAAGCCGTGGTTGATCGCGCGGCTGATCTGCAGCGCCATGTCCGGTCCGGGCGTAATGGCAAGAACCAGCGCGGCGAGCGCGAAAGCCAGGATCGTGGCCGTGTCGGGAAGGAAGCTCATCGCGCGTTCTTGCCATGCCGTCTGGCAACTTGAAACCCCGCTCCGGCTGAGCAACATAGCCGCCATGACGACGCCAAGCATCCGTCCCGCCACCTCCGCCGACCTGCCACGTGTGCGCGATCTCGCCTATCGCATCTGGCCCGAGGCCTTTGCCGGCGTGCTGCCGGCGGACCGGATCGGGCCGATGCTCGATGAGATCTATGCGCTCGAGACGCTCGAAGCCGACATCGCCGAGCGGGACCATCGATACTGGCTGGCCGGCACCGCGGAGGCGGATCTTGGCTTCGGTTCAGCCTACCGGGCCGATGGCCGGGTCTGGATCAAGAAGCTCTATCTGCTGGCGGAATCCCGCGGCCTCGGGCTCGGCAAGGGTCTCATCGCCGCGGCGCGTGCTCATTTCGGCGAGGACCTGCCGGTGGCCCTCTTTGTCAATGATGGCAACGCCAGGGCCATCGCCTTCTACCGCTCGCAGGGGTTCGAGGTCGAAAGCCACGTGCCGGTGCAGATGGGGCCGTTCCGGTTCACGGACTATGTCATGGTGAAGCGGCCCTAGCCCCCGATTTGGGCCGCAACGCCCCCGGTTGCGCTTGGCGGGGCGCTTCACTAGGGTGCGCCCCGATTTCCGGGCCCTTCCGGCCCGTGCCGCCTTCGGAACCCTGCTGCCATGACCAATACCATCAAGAAGATCGTGCTCTCCTATTCGGGCGGTCTCGACACCTCCATCATGCTCAAATGGCTACAGGAGCACTACCAGGCCGAGATCGTCACCTTCACGGCCGACCTCGGCCAGGGCGAAGAGCTGGAGCCGGCCCGCAGGAAGGCCGAGATGTTCGGCATCAAGGACATCCGCATCGTCGATGTGCGCGAAGAGTTCGTGCGCGATTTCGTCTTCCCCATGTTCCGCGCCAATGCGCTCTATGAGGGCCAGTACCTGCTCGGCACCTCCATTGCGCGCCCGGTCATTGCCAAGCACCTGGTCGAGATCGCCGAGGAGACGGGTGCCGATGCCATCGCGCATGGCGCCACCGGCAAGGGCAACGACCAGGTCCGCTTCGAGCTCACCGCCAATGCGCTCGCGCCCAACCTCAGGGTCATCGCACCGTGGCGCGAATGGGATTTGCGCTCGCGCACCGCGCTGCTCAACTACGCCGAGAAGAACCAGATCCCCATCGCCAAGGACAAGCGCGGCGAAGCGCCGTTCTCGGTCGATGCCAATCTGCTCCACACCTCGTCCGAGGGCATGGTGCTCGAGGATCCCGCCGTGCCGGCGCCGGACTATGTCGCGCAGCGAACCACCGATCCCGAGAAGGCGCCCAACGAGCCCGAGGTCATCACGATCGGCTTCGAGCGCGGCGACGCGGTTTCGGTCAATGGCGAGAAGCTGTCGCCGGCCGAACTGCTCACCAGGCTCAACGAACTCGGTGGCAAGCACGGCGTGGGCCGGCTCGATCTTGTCGAGAACCGGTTCGTGGGCATGAAGTCGCGTGGGCTCTACGAGACGCCGGGCGGCACGATCCTGCTCGCGGCGCATCGCGGCATCGAGTCCATCACGCTCGACCGCGGCGAGGCGCACCTCAAGGATGAGCTGATGCCCAAATATGCCGAGCTCATCTACAATGGCTTCTGGTATTCGCCCGAACGCGAGATGCTGCAGGCCGCCATCGACCACACCCAGCGCTTCGTGGCCGGCGAGGTTACGCTCAAGCTCTACAAAGGCAGCGCCAATGTGATTGCGCGCTCGTCGCCCAATTCGCTCTACAACATGGATCTCGTCACCTTCGAGGAAGGCGCGGTCGCCTACGACCATCACGACGCCGAAGGTTTCATTCGCCTCAACGGGCTCCGGCTCAAGACTTATGCCGCGCGGCGGATCGCACAGGGCAAGTAGTTTCCGGAGCTAGTGGCGTCCCGTAAGGGACGTCCACAATGCGCATGGTTGACGCCCGTTAACCATAAACTCCCGACACTGGCGGCCGTCAGTTTCGGGAGTTTGTTATGCGTGGTCTGCGTTTCTGCCTGCTCCTTGCCCCGTTGTGGATATCGCCGGCCTCCGCCGCCGATGTCACCTTCTCGGGAACGCTGACCGGCATCTGTGCTCTTGCCCTGTCGACACCCGGCACGCTCGGGCTCACGGCCGGCGGCGTGGTGTCGAGCACGGCGGGACTGCCGGCGGTGCTGTCGATCCTCTCGATCGGCACCAACACGCTCACCGTCAATCCGCCGGTCTGGGTCAGTACGCCCGGGGGCTACACGGCCGGCACCGAAGTCGCCGAAGTCGCCTATAGTGGCCTTAGCGGGCTCGGCATCGCCAACCAGGCCTTCACATCCTCCGTCACCACGCGCTCGATCAGCACGCTGCCGCTCAGCCTGCTGACGATGAACGCGCAGATTTCCAATTCGCTGGGCTTTGCCGCGGGCGCCTACCAGATGAAGGTGGTGGTCACATGCAGCTAAGGCTCCTGCTCGCGGCCGTTCTCGCGACGGCCGTCTCCCCGGTGCTGGGCTGCACGCTGTCGCTCGGGACGGCGGGAACGCTCGCCCTCAGCTCCGATGGCACGCGCCTTGAAAGCAGCGTCGCCGGCGGTGTCGCCGCGACATTCACCGTGGTCAACCTGTCGCTCGGCACGGCCACCGTCACCGTCTCGCCGCCGCAACTTGTCGCCTACCCGGCGGGCTTCGGCGTCGGATCGGCCAGCCTTGCCGTCGCCTATAGCGGCAGCGGCGTGCTGGGCAGCGTCAACCAGGGTTACACGGGATCCACGACGCAGTTTTCCGTACCGGGACTGCTTTCATTGGCGGTCCTCATGAACGTCAACAACCGGATCAGCAATACGGCGGGGTTCGCCGCCGGCACCTACCAGACGCGCACGGTGGTGACATGCAGCGGCTGATCGCAGTCTCGGTATTCGTCGCCGCCCTGCTCGTCGCGGGCGGCGCCGCCGCACAGTCCCTGTCGCCCATGCGCGCCGCGGGGGACACGCCGTCCGACATCAAGGGGTTCCGGCCCACCATCGGCAATCCCTACACGACATCGATGATCTTCATCGTCACCCCGATGAACCCGGAGTTTACCGAGCCGGTGGGTGGCGCCGTGGTGACGGCGCCCGAGCTCCGCCTGGCCCCTGGGGCGTCGCGTCCGGTGATCGTCAAGTTCAAGATCGATCCTGCGTTCAAGGAGAGAACAATTGGCGTATGCGTCCAGCCCAAGGACCTGGAGGGTCCGATCCTGCCTCGCGTCTGCGGTACTTATGTTGGCCGTCGTCTCAGTGCCCGCGGCTGAAGGCGTCCTGCTGCCGTCGCCGCCGATGGGGCCGGGCGGCGAGGATGCCATCACCACGTCCGAGGGCGTGCGCTGCAGCCAGTCGATCAACTCGTCAGGCGGCTATCTCGATTTCGGCGTCGCCGGCGGCGACCTGTCGAACTACAGCGTGCCCGGTTCCAGCCCGGGGCAACAGAGCGCCATCGGCTATGCGCGCATCATCGTGCCGCTGGGGCCTTCGCCAAAGCGCCTCGACTGCGCGCGCCTCTATGACCTCGAGATCGCGCGGCTCAAGGCGGAAATCGAGATGCTCAAGGTCGGTCTCGAGTAGGAATCTACGCAACTTGGCGCAAAACGTCCGGCCCGCAAGCCCTTGCTCCCGTTGCGTTGTAATCGATTGCAGGGCCTTAAAGCGTTCTTAACGACGCGGCGCTAGATTTCCGGGCAGCGTCGAAGTTGGAGATTTATCGCGGTGACTTCGAAAATGGCGCGTCAGGGCCATTCGGATAGCACTTTGCTGCTCGACGCGGCGCTCGAAAACATACCCTACGGCTTCTGCGTGTGGTCCAGCGAGTTCAAGCTCGTGATGTGGAACCGGCACTATCTCGACCTGTATGGCTTCCCCGCCGACAGCGTCCGCGACGGCATGAGCCTCGACGAGGTGGTGAAGCTGTCCGCCGAGCTGGGCAACCATCCCGACCAGACACCACAGCAGTTCCTGACCGCCTACAAGAAAGAGCTGAGGGCCAACCGGCAGGGGCTGCGCTACAAATCGCGCGAGCTGCTCGCGGCCGGTCGCACCGTCGAGACGGCGCATGTCTTCTCGCCGGGTCTGGGCTGGGTGGTGACGCATGAGGACGTCACCGAGGAGATCGCCAGCTCCGAGATCATCCAGAAACGCCGGCGCGAACTGGAACGGCAGAACATCCGGCTCGACGCGGCGGTCAACAATATCAGCCAGGGTCTGTGCATGTTCGACCCCAAGGGTCGGCTCGTCATCTGCAATGCACCCTATGCCCGCATCTACGATCTGCCCGATGAAATGGTGAAGCCGGGTACGCCGCTCGAGGACATTCTGGGGCACCTGTTCGACACGGGCATGCACTCGTCCAGCTTCGCCACGCGCGAGCAGTACATCACCTGGCGGCATGGCGTCATCGCGCGGGGACTCCACGAGAAAGCCGTGGTCGAGTTCGGCACCCGCATCATCCTCATGCAGCACCATCCGATGAAGGATGGCGGGTTCGTGTCGACGCATGAAGACATCACCGAGCAGCGCCAGCAGGAGGCTCGCATCCAGCACCTGGCGCGGCACGACGCGCTGACCGAGCTGCCCAACCGTGCATTGTTCCTCGACGAGATGGCCGACACCGAAGCGATGATCGAGCGCGGCGAAAAGGTCGCGGTGCTGTGCATCGATCTCGACCACTTCAAATCGATCAACGACATGCTGGGCCACTCGATCGGCGACAAGGTGCTCAAGCAGGCCTCGGCGCGCCTGTGGGGCACGACGCGCGAAACCGATCTGCTTGCACGCCTGGGCGGCGATGAATTCTCCCTGCTGCTGCGCCCGATCGACAAGCCGTCCGACGCCGCCGCGATTGCCGAGCGTATCGTCAAGACCATGACGTCGCCCTTCTCGATCGACGGGCACCAGATCGCCATCGGCGCCAGCGTCGGCATCGCCATCGCGCCGCAGGATGGCGAGACCACCGACGTGCTCATGAAGAACGCCGACCTCGCGCTCTACCGGGCCAAGGCAGAAGGGCGTTCTACCTATCACTTCTTCGAGAAGGAGATGGACGCCGCCATCCAGAAGCGGCGATCCATCGAGAGCGGACTGCGCGCCGCGCTGCAACTCAACGAGTTGCGCGTCGTGTTCCAGCCGCTGGTCGGACTCAAGGAGAACAAGGTCACCTGCCTCGAGGCGCTGCTGCGCTGGCGGCACGATGGCGAGGACATCTCGCCGGCCGAGTTCATCCCCGTGGCCGAGGAAACGGGCCTGATCGTCCAGATCGGCGAATGGGTCCTGCGCGAGGCGTGCAGCGCCGCCGTGCTGTGGCCGACCACAGCGCGCGTCGCGGTCAATCTCTCGCCGGTGCAATTCAAGAACAAGCGGCTGTTCGAAACCATCCATAGCATTCTGGGCGAGACCGGCCTGCCGCCCACCCGTCTCGAGCTCGAGATCACCGAGTCGCTGATGCTCAACGACAATGAGCAGACCCTGCAGACGCTGCATCGCCTGCGCGCCATCGGCATCCGCATCTCGATGGACGATTTCGGCACCGGCTATTCGTCGCTGAGCTATCTGCGCGCCTTCCCCTTCGACAAGATCAAGATCGACCGCTCCTTCATGCGCGATCTCGAGAGCCGCGGCGACAGCCTCGCCATCATCAAGGCGGTGATCGGCCTCGGCCATTCGCTGGGCATGTCCACCACGGCCGAGGGGGTCGAAACCGAGGAGCAGTTGCGCGCCGTGCGCGAGCAGGGCTGCAACGAGGTGCAGGGCTTCCTGTTCTCGCCGCCGCTCGAGGCGGGGCAGGTGCTCACGCTGCTCAACACTGAACAGCGGCCCAAACTCAGGGCCGTGAGCTGAGCCTCGGTCCCGGCCAGTATCGCGAGCTGCTGCGTATCGCCCGCCGCTTCGGCCGCGCCGAGGATGCCGACGATCTGCTGCAGGAGGCGCTGATCGAGGCGATCCGCCACGGTCGCGCCAGCTTCACCGCCAGCGAGGATCGCGCCTGGCTTGTCGGGGTCATCCGCAACAAGGCGCGCATGGCGGCACGGGGCAGCGTTCGCCGCAGTCGGCGCGATACGCGCTGGCTGGCCGAACGCGCATCCCCGGGCGAGAGCGCAGCCACCGACCGCGCCGATGTGCTCGCCGATCTGCCGCCCGCGCTACGGGCCGTGGCGGCGCTGGCGCTGGCGGGCCAGACGCGGCGCGAGATCGCCTACCTCCTCGGCCTCAGCGACACCGCGCTGCGGCAGCGGCTGAGCGCCTTGCGTCGCACCCTGGGGGCACGCGGCGTCGTCATGCCCGAAGGGCTTCCCGGCCTCGGTGGCGGTCTCGACTATGGCCGCATCCGCGATGCACTGGTGCCGATGCTGCACCGGCAGGGCGGCATGATCGCCGCCCACGATCCGGACGGGCATCTTTTCGTGATCCGGGGCTCACAAAAGGCAGATCGGCGGCAATAGTCTCACGGAAACCCCAAGGAGGCTCCCATGATCCCCAAACCGCACCGCGCCAGCATCGTCTACTACGTCTCCGACATCGCCCGGACCGAAGCGTTCTACCGCGACACGCTGGGCATCCCCCTGCAGCGCCAGGAAGGGGCCGAACCGTACTGGCTCACCGGTAGCCTCGACCAGGGGCTCGAGCTCGTCTTCTTTCAGTTGGAGACGACGCGCGGCAATACGCCAGCGCTGATCTTCGATGTCTCATCGGAAGGCGGCATCGATGACATCGTCGCCGCACTGGTCGAAAAGGGCGTCACCATCGTCACCCCGGTCAGCGAGGCGCCGGGCGGCTGGAGTGCCGACTTTCTGGATCCGGATGGCTTTGGCATCGGGCTCTACCAGTCGGAAGACAAGCCGCGCTCGCTGAAGAAATAGCGCTCCGGGACGCGTCCGGCTTCACAGGATGAAATCGGACGTGTCGAGGTGGTGATGGCCCTTGAGCACGATGCGGAAGTCGAAGTTCCCATCGCCATTGGTGTCGCCCGAGATGATCGTGTACCGCGCCGACGCCTTGGTGCCGTAGAACTCGTAGACCAGCTCGCCGCGCGAGTCGCTCAGCTTGCCCTTGCCCTCGAAGTGGAAGGCCTGGTTGCCCGCCTTCTTCGTATTTGCATCGATCGCCGACAGGTCGATCACATCCACTCCCGGCTGGAAGTCCGAGATATAGTCGAACTTGCCGTTGAGCGGGCTCAGCCACTTGTCGGCTGCTCGCGGCTTGGGCAGGTCGCCGGGCAGGAACACGAAACTGTCCGCGCCGTCCCCGCCGTTCATCTTGTCGGCGCCCCTGCCGCCCACGATCGTGTCGTCGCCGCCATGACCCCGGATCGTGTCGTTGCCCGACTTGCCCAGGATGATCTCGCTCGCCGCCGAGCCGCTGAGGACGTTCTTCTTGTTGGTGCCGGTGATCACTTCGGCGACGTCGGCGATGGCGATCGACAGGCTGGCGCTGCCATCGGGTCCCGCACCGTCACCATCGTCGAGGCTGACGGTGACGTCGAGCATCGGGTTGGTCTCGAAGTCGAGGACGGCACCGGCCCTGAGGACCAGCGCATTGCCCTGGATCTCGAACAGCCCGGCATCGGCCCCCGTCAGCGCCAGCGCATTGGCGCCGCCATCGATGTCGTTGACGACGATGTCGGCCACCTTGCGTGCCGTCGAAATATCCGCGGTCTCGTCGAGCGTCGTCACCACCGGCGTCAGCGCCAGTGTTGGCGCATCGTTCACCGCGGTGACGTTGAGAGTCATGGTGTAGGCGGCGGTGCTGGTATCGCTGCCGCCATAGGCGGTACCGCCATTGTCCTGCACGCGGAAGGTGAAGCTGCCGCTCGGGCTGCCGCTGGCGTTCGAGGCAGGCACATAGGTGAGCCTGCCCGCAATGATGTCGGCGACGTCGACGATGGTGCCGGCGGCCAGCGCGGCGCCGTTGAGCTCGAGCCGGCCAGTTGCCGGCACCGTGACGATGGTGACGGCCTTGAGGCTGTTGCCGTCGAGCAGATCGGCAAAGCCGAAATCCGCCGTGGCGAAGACATAGGTCGTGTCCTCGAGCGTACCGACGGTGCTGTCGGCGGCAGTCGGCGCGTCGTTGATCGAGGTGACTACCACGTCGTTGCCGGTGCCACCGGAATAGGTGATCGCGTAATGCGCGCCCTCGACGGTGAAGAACGCGCCTTCGCCCAGTCCAGCGAAGGTGCCGCTCACGGCGTCGCTGCCGTCATTGTCGATGATGGTGAAGCTCGATCCGTCGGTCGGCGTGAAGCCGTTGAGCAGGGTGACGGTGAGACCGCCAGCGAGCGTCACCGTGCCGGTGACGATGATCTGATCGTATTGTGTGCCGGGCGCGGTGCCGGCGATCTCGACATCGTAGGAGGAGCCCACATTGAGCGTAAAGTTGCCCGTCGCCAGCGAACCCGGACTCGACCCTGGTCCAACATGGCCGCCCGAGTTCACTGTCACGCTGCCCACTGAGCCGTCGCCGGCCAGGGTCGCGCCCGAATTCACGGTGACCGCGGAGGTGATGGAGCCGTCGACCTTGAGCGTGCCGCCATTGATGGTGGTCGCGCCGGTGTAGGTGTTGGTGCCCGACAGCGTCTGCGTCCCGGTGCCGACCTTGGTCAGCGCTCCGAAGTCATTGATCGTACCCGAGAAGGAAACCGAATTGTTGGCGGCTCCCACGGTCAGCGTATCCAGGATTTGCACGGTACCCGAGCCGGCGAGCGAACCGATCGTCTCCATGTCCAGTATGCGCAGCATTGCGGAGGAGGTCAGCGAGACCGCCGAGTTGTCGCTGATGGCGTTGAAGCCGCCGAGGGCCAGCGTGCCGCCCGTTACCGAGGTGGCGCCTGAATAGGTGTTCGTGCCCGAAAGGGTAAGGGCACCGGTTCCTTCCTTGACCAGGCCGCCCGTTCCGCTGATGGCGCCGGAAAAGCCAGTGGTTCCGTTGTTGCGCCCCGCGGTCAGCGTCGCGGCGCCGAGCTTCACGCTGGCGGTCGCACCGCCCCCGAGCGAGCCGATCGTCTGGTTGAAGCCGTTGAGATCGAGCGTGGCGAGGTTGCTGACGGAGTAGGCGCTGTCGTCCGAGAACACGTTGGCGACGCCGGCCTTGAGCGTGCCGGCGGAGACGGTGGTGGCGAGGGTGTACATGGCGCCTGCCGACCCGCTCAACGTGAGGGTGCCGGTGCCGACTTTGGTCAGCCCGAAGAACGAAGGGTTGTTGATAATATGCGAGCCGAGGACACCGGAGAAGGTCGTGTCAGTGTTGAGGTTGCCGACGGTGAGAATCTGGTTGCCGGCGCCGCCGCTGTCCGTGCTGCCAAAAACGAGGCCGCTGCCCTCAAGCGAGCCTATGCTGACAGCGCCGGAACTGGTCTGGAGAACAAGATAGCCACCATCAACAATAAGGCGCGCCGACCCGCCTGAGGACGTGTTGAAAAACTGCACGAACGTACCGCTAGTGATGGTGATCGTGGCGTTGCCGGCAGACGAGCTGCTCGCGAACTGAATTGTATTGCCGGTGCCTGTCGACAGGTTCTGCGCGACGCTGGAGTTGTTGGTGATACCTGCCCCGAAGAACGAAATGGCGGTCCCTGCTGCTGCAAGGCTGATCGAGTAAGTCGGGGCATTTGCGTCGAAGGTAATGCCACCGAGCAGAGCGTTGACGCCGCTGATCGTGACGGTTGTCGCGGCTCCGTTGTTCGTGAACTGGGCGATCTCGGCGCCGTCGTCAGGGACGTTCGCAGGGCTCCAGTTCGCCGCAACATTGTAGACGCCGTCCGTGCCGGTCCAGATAGCCATGACATCCTCCGAGATGACTTCGCGCACGCGCGTGCGGCGTTAAGACTGTCTTAACGATAGCATTCGAGAAGTTGTTCAGAGTCAAGCATTTGATCTCCTTACCATTTTCAACGATATTTCAGCTTTGCGGACAGCTCTGGAGAGTGTCCGGCCAATCGGCGCCTGTCCCGCGGATGCGGTGATCCGCATCCCCCTCATGCAGCGAAAGCGCTTGAGAATCCGGGCTTTCCCCACTATGTGAGCCCCCTCTTGGTTTCCCTCTCATCGTTAGGCGGCCCGAAATGGCGTTGCGCAACATCGCGATCATCGCCCATGTCGACCATGGCAAGACCACTCTCATCGACGTCCTGCTCCGGCAGTCGGGCTCGTTCCGCGAGAACCAGCGCGTCGAGGAACGCGCCATGGATTCCAACGATCTGGAGCGCGAGCGCGGCATCACCATCCTCGCCAAGGTGACCTCGCTGGTCTGGAAGGACACGCGCATCAATATCGTCGACACTCCCGGCCACGCCGATTTCGGCGGCGAGGTGGAGCGCATCCTCTCGATGGTCGATGGCGTGGTGATCCTCGTGGATGCCGCCGAAGGCCCGATGCCGCAGACCAAATTCGTCCTCGGCAAGGCGCTCGCGCAGGGCCTCCGGCCCATCGTCGCCATCAACAAGATCGACCGTGCCGACGAGCGCCATCTCGAAGTGCTCGAGGAGATCTTCGATCTGTTCATCGCGCTCGAGGCGACGCCCGAACAGCTCGATTTCCCGGTGCTCTATGGCGCCGCCAAGCAGGGCTGGATGAGCGCCGACCCTGCCGGTCCCAAGGAAACGCTGGCGCCGCTCCTCGACAAGGTTGTCGAATATGTCCCCGAGCCCAAGGTGGAAGACGGGCCCTTCCGCATGCTCGTCACCACCATCGAGCGCAACCCGTTCCTCGGCCGCGTTCTTACCGGCCGCGTCCAGTCGGGCAGCGTCAAGGCGGGCGATCCGGTCCATTCGCTGAGCCGTGACGGCAAGGAAGTCGAGAAGGGCCGCGTCAGCAAGGTCCTCGCCTTCCGCGGTCTTGAACGTACACCGGTCGACCTGGCCGAAGCGGGCGACATTGTCGCCATTGCCGGCCTCGAGGAAACCACCGTCGCCGACACCATCACCATTCCCTCGGTCAGCGAGCCGCTTGCGGCCAAGCCGATCGATCCGCCCACCCTCAGCGTCACCTTCCGCATCAATGACGGCCCGCTCGCCGGCCGTGAGGGCGACAAGGTGCAAAGCCGCGTCATCCGCGACCGCCTGATGCGCGAGGCCGAAGGCAATGTCGCCATCCGCGTCACCGAAGGCGCCGATGCCGATGCGTTCGAGGTCGCCGGCCGAGGCGAACTGCAGCTCGCCGTGCTCATCGAGAACATGCGCCGCGAGGGCTTCGAGCTCACCATCGGACGGCCGCGGGTGGTCATCCGCGAAGAAAACGGGCAGCGTCTCGAGCCGGTCGAGGAAGTCATCATCGACGTCGATGACGAGCATTCCGGCGTCGTCGTCCAGAAGCTCACCGAGCGCAAGGGCGAGCTGGTCGACATGCGCCCCTCGGGCACCGGCCGGCAGCGCCTGCGTTTCTACGTGCCCACCCGCTCGCTCATCGGCTACCAGCCCGAGCTCCTCAGCGACACACGTGGAACGGCGATCTTCAACCGCCTGTTCCATGAGTATCAGCCCTATAAGGGTGCGCTGCCGGGCCGGCGTACGGGCGTGCTCATCTCCAACAGCAGCGGCACCGCCGTCGCCTATGCGCTGTGGAACCTCGAAGAGCGCGGGCCGATGATGATCGACCCCGGCGTCGAGGTCTATGAGGGCATGATCATCGGCGAGCACACCCGCGACAACGATCTCGAAGTGAACCCCATCAAGGGCAAGCAGCTCACCAACATCCGCACCACGTCCAAGGACGAAGCGGTGCGCCTGACGCCGCCCAAGAAGCTCACCCTCGAGCAGTCGCTGGGCTACATCGCCGACGACGAATATGTCGAGGTCACGCCCAAGAGCATCCGCCTGCGCAAGATCGCCCTCGATCCCAACGAGCGCAAGAAGATGATGCGCGCCGCCAAGGCGAGCTGACGCGGCGGGCGGCGTACCACCGCCCTGGCCGCCCCGCGACCTCTCATGGGTTGGCCATTAACCCGTCCTGTGGCATCACGCTGGCTCACCCGCGGGAGTGCTCATGTCCGACTGGATCGTCGAAACCATCACCGCCACCGGCTATTGGGGCATCTTCCTGCTGATGCTGCTCGAGTCGGTGTTCCCGCCGATCCCCTCCGAGCTCATCATTCCGTTCGCCGGCTTTGCCGTGCAGCGCGGCGAGCTCAACCTGTTCGGCGTCCTCGCGGCGACGACGGGCGGCGCCGTCATCGGCATGCTGCCCTGGTATATTGCGGCGCGGCTTTTGGGGCTCGCCCGCACCAAATGGCTGGCCGACCGGATCGGCCGCTGGGTGGCAATGAACTCTGACGAGATCGATGTCGCGAGCGCCTGGTTCCTGCGCTACGGCCCGCTGATCGTCTTCTTCGGCCGTCTCGTGCCGCTCATCCGCACCGTCATTTCCGTTCCCGCCGGCATCGCCGCCATGCCCGCCTGGGCCTTCCTCATCGCCTCGGCGCTCGGTGCGCTGCTGTGGAACAGTATTCTCATCGGCGCCGGCTACCTGCTCTCCTCGCACTACCATCTGGTCGAGATCGTGCTCGATCCGGCGACCATCGCCGTCCTGGTCCTGTGCGTCCTCATCTATGTGTGGCGCGTCGTCACCTGGAAGCCGGGTCTGCCGCCGTAAGTCGGGCTGGACGACTCGCTGCGATCTGGCGCTCACTGCCAGCAGGCGGCGCGGGTGAGGGTACCGGCGCCGGCCCGAGCAGGAGAGTATCGAGATGCATAAATTCGTATCCGCGCTGGCGTTTGCCGCCCTGGCGCTGCCGGTCGCCGTGCAGGCGGGCGAAGAAACCGTGATGATCAAGGGCAGCCAGCGCACCATCCCGGCGACGGTGACACTGCCCGAAGGGCCCGGCCCGTTTCCGTTCGTCGTGATGTATCACGGCACCGGTTCCAACCGGCACGAGGCCGGCAATGGCTACGACCTCCTGGCGCCCAAGCTCGCCGAGGCCGGTATCGCCAGCGCCCGGTTCGACTTCGCCGGCAATGGCGACAGCCCGGTGGACTACAAGGAATACACCTTCTCGAGCGGCGTGGCGGACGGCCAGGACGTCATTGCCTATATGCGCGGCCTCGCGCAGATCGACGATGCGCGGCTGGGCGTTCTGGGCTGGAGCCAGGGCGGCACCATCGCCATGCTCACCGCGGGCCGGCACGACGATGTCCGCAGCGTCGTCACCTGGGCCGGCGCGCTCGACATGAAGGGCGCCTTCGCCGAGCTCTACCCCGAGGCCGAAAAGAACGGTTTTGCGGTCATGGAGTTCGAGTGGCGCACCCCGCTCAACCTGTCGCTCGACTGGTTCAAGGAAGCGCGGAGCACCGACGTCGCGGCCGAGCTCGCCAACTACAAGGGCGCGGTGCTCGCCATTGCCGGCGCCAATGACGATGTCGTGCCGCCGGCCACCACCGATGCCATCGTCGCGGCCGCGGGCGGCGACAACAAGAGCAAGAGCATCATCGATGGCGCCGACCACACCTTCAATATCTTCTCGGGCGACATGAGTGCGTTCAACACGCTCATCGCCCAGACCGTCGACTGGTTCAAGGCGACCCTCTGAGGGTCTGCTGGCATAATTCCGGACCGGGCGGCCGCATGCCGGCTGCCCGCTTCCCTTGTGGGGGACATTCACCTTGTGCCGGCCCCCGCCTTGCGCAAACGCGGAAATTCCCTAGATAAGTCCGCATTCGACGCCCAAGGGGACGCCAATGATCGCATTGCTGCAGACGATTTCCATGCTCCTGAACCTGGTCTGGTGGGTCTTTCTCATCATGATCATCATGAGCTGGCTGATCAGCTTCAACGTCATCAACACGCGCAACCAGTTCGTGGCGAGCGTCTGGCGCATCCTCAACCAGATCACCGAGCCGATCCTCAGGCCCATCCGCCGCATCATCCCGCCGGTGGGCGGGCTCGATCTCAGCCCGATCATCGTGTTCGTCATCATCTTCTTCCTGCAAAGCTTCATCGCCAACGACCTGCCGCGCCTGATGGGGCTCTACTGACCCCCTGGCGGGTCACCGGCGACGGCGTGACGCTGCATCTGCGCGTCACGCCCAATGCCGGCGCCGACCGGATCGAGGGGGTCGAGCAGCGCGGCGATGGCTCGAGCGTTCTCCGCCTGCGCGTCGCCGCCGTCCCCGACAAAGGCCGGGCCAATGCCGCGGTCATCGCGCTCTTGAGCCGCACCCTCGAGGTCCCCAAATCCGCCGTCTCCGTCATTTCGGGCGAGACGGCGCGGCTCAAGACCGTGGCCGTTGCGGGCGACGGCGTGGCGCTGGCGGCCCGGCTCGCCGCCGGCAACCCCCTCAAACCCTAGGAAATCCGCCGCTCTCCAGCGGAAAGCGGTTGAAACTCCTGTGATGTTTTGCCACAAGCGAGCCACAATCCCCTGGGGCGGGGAGGGGTTTCCGCGCACATCTCGCCGGCAGCCGCGCCATAGGAGCGTCCTGGGGGTTCGTTGAACCTGAGGAACCACTATGACCACCATTCTCTGGGCGACCGTCGTCGCGGGTCTGTTGTCGATCGTTTACGGCATCGTGACCACCCGCGGCCTGCTCGCCGCCGATGCAGGCTCCGCCCGCATGCAGGAAATCTCGGCCGCCGTGCGCGAAGGCGCCTCGGCGTATCTGCGCCGGCAATACACCACCATCGCCATCGTGGGCGTCGTGGTGTTCGTCCTCGCCTTCTGGCTGCTCGGCGTCTATGCCGCCATCGGCTTCCTCATCGGCGCCGTGCTCTCGGGCGCCGCCGGCTTCATCGGCATGAATGTGTCGGTGCGTGCCAATGTCCGCGTCGCCCAGGCGGCGACGGCGTCGCTCGCCAAGGGCCTCGACCTCAGCTTCAAGGCAGGCGCCATCACGGGCCTGCTCGTCGCCGGTCTGGGTCTTCTCGGCGTCGCGGTCTACTTCATCGCGCTTACCCAGTGGTTCGGGTTCGATCCGACCAGCCGCACCGTCATCGACGCCCTGGTGGCGCTCGGCTTCGGTGCGTCGCTGATCTCGATCTTCGCGCGCCTTGGCGGCGGCATCTTCACCAAGGGTGCGGACGTCGGCGGCGACATGGTGGGCAAGGTCGAAGCCGGCATCCCCGAGGATGATCCGCGCAACCCGGCCACCATCGCCGACAATGTGGGCGACAATGTCGGAGACTGCGCCGGCATGGCTGCCGACCTGTTCGAAACCTACGTCGTCACCGCGGTGGCCACCATGGTGCTCGCGGCGATCCTGATGCCCACACCCGAGCTCAAGCTCGCAGCCATGGTGCTGCCGCTTGCCATCGGCGGCGCCTGCGTCATCACCTCGATCATCGGTACCTATTTCGTCAAGCTGGGTGCCTCCAACAACATCATGGGCGCCCTCTACAAGGGCCTCATCGCGACCGGCGTGCTCTCGCTCGTCGTGCTGCTGCCGGTTCTGTGGTGGGTGTTCGGCGATCTCAACCTGAGCATCGCCGCGGGCGAGGGCACGGCCATGGCCAAGACCTTCACCCCGTGGAGCCTGTTCTGGTGCGGCGTGTCGGGCCTGGTGATCACCGGCCTCATCATCGTCATCACCGAATACTACACCGGCACGGGCAAGCGCCCGGTCAACTCCATCGCCGAAGCCTCGATCACCGGTCATGGCACCAACGTCATCCAGGGTCTCGCCGTCTCGCTCGAGGCGACGGCCCTGCCGGCCATCGTCATCGTCGCCGGCATCATCGTGACGTTCAACCTCGCCGGCCTGTTCGGCATCGCCTTCGCCGTCGCCACCATGCTGGCCCTCGCCGGCATGATCGTTGCGCTCGATGCCTTCGGTCCGGTCACCGACAATGCCGGGGGTATCGCCGAAATGGCGGGCCTGCCCAAGGAAGTGCGTCACAACACCGACGCGCTCGACGCCGTGGGCAACACCACCAAGGCCGTCACCAAGGGCTATGCCATCGGTTCGGCCGGCCTCGGTGCGCTGGTGCTGTTCGCCGCCTACACGCAGGACCTCATCTACTTCTCGGCCAATGCGCCGGCGGGGTCGATCTTTGCGGGTCTGGGCAATCTCACCTTCTCGCTCGCCGATCCCTATGTCGTCGTCGGCCTCCTGTTCGGCGGCCTGCTGCCGTTCCTGTTCGGTGGCATGTCGATGACCGCCGTGGGCCGCGCCGCGCAGGCGGTGGTGGTCGAGGTCCGTCGCCAGTTCCGCGAGAACAAGGGCATCATGGAGGGCACGTCCAAGCCCGACTATGCCAAGGCGGTCGACCTGCTCACCAAAGCGGCCATCCGCGAGATGATCGTCCCCTCGCTGCTCCCGGTGCTCTCGCCCATCGTGGTGTTCTTCGTGATCTACTGGATCGCGGGCGCCGGCGCGGCGTTCTCGGCCCTGGGCGCCATGCTCATGGGCGTCATCGTCACCGGCCTGTTCGTCGCCATCTCGATGACGGCCGGCGGCGGTGCCTGGGACAACGCCAAGAAGTCATTCGAAGACGGCTTCGTGGATTCCAAGGGCGAGAAGCACTTCAAGGGCTCGGAAGCCCACAAGGCCTCCGTCACCGGCGATACCGTCGGCGACCCCTACAAGGACACGGCGGGCCCCCCCGTGAACCCCATGATCAAAATCACCAACATCGTGGCGCTGCTGCTGCTCGCGGTGCTGGCCCATCTGGGTGGCGTGGCTTAAGAACCGCCGTTCTACCGCCGAGCATGCGAGAGGCCCGGGAGCGATCCCGGGCCTCCTGCCTATGGAGGTTCTAGCCCAGGTAGCGGGCGTCCTCGCCGCGGAGCAAATCTCGGGCATCCCTCGGTACGATCACCCCGTAGCCGATCTGCCCCGCCGTCCAGTACAGCTTTCCTTCTTTGTGATAGCTTGAGAAGTGCAACTCGGCTCCAAGCTTCATGAGGCCCATTTGGATGGCGCTGAGCGAATCGACGCCATAGGCAAAGGACCGCGTCAGCTGCGCCGGCCATTCATCTTCGGGCCACCGGATCTCGTACCAGCAGCGCCAGGCTCCCTCGCTTTCGACCGGCGCCTCGAGTTGCAGGGCGACAGTCTTGTGCTCGCCGGACTTGCAGATCGCCGTCAGTTCTCGCATGCCAATGATCACGACACTCTCCTAGCGGTGCTCTACGAATGGAGGAAGCAGTTCGGCCAGCCTCATTGTAGACACCAGCGAGCCCGAAGGACATCCGACACGGCGTTCAGCATTGGTGCCGGACGCCCCAAAAATCTTACACCCCGCTGTCGATTCCCCCTGCCGCCATTCGTCGTGATACTGAATGGCAGCCACGGAGGGCGTGCCGCGAGATCATGAGGAACCATCATGCGTAAAGTCACCGCCGGCCTGTTTCATTCTCTCGATGGCGCCGTGGAGGCGCCCGACCAGTGGCAGTTCGACAGCTTCGACGACGAGCTCGGTGCCCTCCTGGGCAAGACGCTCGCGACCACCGACACCGTCGTTCTGGGTCGCGTCGGCTACGAGGAGTGGGCGGGCTTCTGGCCGGTCGCCGAGTTCGACGACGACTTCAAGATCTTCATCAACGCCGCGCCCAAGCACGTCGCCTCGCGCACGCTCACCGGCACGCTCGCCTGGAACAACGCACGGCTCATCGATGGCGACCTGCTGGACTTCGTACGCGCGCTCAAGGCCAAGGATGGCCGCGACATCGCCGTGATGGCGAGCATCTCGCTCGTCCGCCAACTCTTTCTTGCCGGCCTCATCGACGAGCTGACACTGATCACCCATCCTGTCGTCGCCGGCAGCAAGTATCGTCGCCTGTTCGACGGTGCGGAAACCGTCCAGCTCGAGCTCATTCGCAACGAAGTGACGAGCAAGGGCAATGTGGTGAGCGCCTATCGGCTCAAGCCCTGATCCATCGGAGGGTGTTCCGCGCGAGAGTTGGTCTGCCAACGGAACGCCGTTTCGGTTCGCGCGTTGTCATCCCCAGGGGCATCCTCCAGTATCGGATGCGCGACGGCGTTGCCGTCGCGCGGCCGGGCGGCAGGCCCATCCCCTCCATTTGCGTCACAAGGAGGTTGAGCAATGGCTTTTGACGGCGTTGGTTGGCTCGCGGCAATCATCATCGGCGGCATCGCCGGGTGGCTCGCCGGCCGGTTCATGGGAACAGGCACCAGCCTCATCATGAACATCATCCTGGGCATCGTTGGCGCCATCGTCGCGTCGCTGCTGCTGGGTGTGTTCGGCATCTCGTTCGGCGGCTGGATCGGCTATCTCATCGCCGGATTCGTCGGTGCCTGCATCATCATCGCCATCGGTCGGGCCGTCTCCCGACGCTAGGCTGCCGCCGCGGAGCGTGCTCCGCGGCTTTCCGCTCAGGGCATCCGCACCGTGTGGCGCGGATGCGCCTCGCCCTTGTCGAGCGACGGCGTGCCGTTGAGCGATGTCCATTCGTGCGGATAGCCGAGCCTGAGCGGCATCGCGTCCGTCAGCTCCGCCCGCACATCCGCCTCGAGCTCGAAATCGCCGGCCGCGAGGTTCTCGGTCAGTTGCTCGATGCGGCGCGCACCGACGATGGCCGCAGTAACGCGGGCATCGCCGAACAACCAGCTCAACGCCACCTGGCTGGGCGTGCGGCCGATGCGGCCGGCAATCTCCACCACCTTGTCGACGAGCTGGCGCGCTTCGTCGAACCAGTAGCGGTTCTCCACGATCGCCTTCTGGATGCCGTGGCGCGTGCCCTCAGCCGGCGCGTTCTGGCCCGCATATTTGCCGCTCAGCATGCCCGCCGCCAGCGGGCTCCAGCAGATCATGCCGACGCCCTCCGCCTCGCAGGCGGGCAACACATCGCGCTCGATGTCACGGCGCACCAGGTTGTAGAGGTGCTGCGCCGAGACCAGCGGCTCGAAGCCCTTGAGCGCGGCAATCCCGTTGGCGCGCGCGATCTGCCAGCCATACCAGTTGGAGCAGCCGACATAGCGCACCTTGCCGGCGCGGATCAGGTCGTCCACTGCGCGCAGCGATTCCTCCACCGGCGTGAACGGGTCGGGGCCGTGGAACTGGTAGAGGTCGATGAAGTCCGTGCCCAGCCGCTTGAGGCTCTGCTCGCAGGCCTCGACGATGTGCTTGCGGCTCAGCCCGCGCTGCGTCACCACATCGCCCTGCGGGAAGAAGCCCTTGGTGGCGATCACCAGGTCGTCGCGCCGGTAGTCCTTGACGATCGCGGCGAGGAAGCGTTCGGATTCGCCGGCCGAATAGGCATCCGCGGTGTCGATGAAATTGCCGCCGCCCTCGATGAAGGCCTTCACGATGGCGCGTGAGGTGTCGAGGTCGCAGCCCCACTCCGTGTTGCCGAAGGTCATCGTGCCCAGGCATATGCGCGAGACGAGCAGGCCCGAGCGGCCGAGATAGCGGTACTTCATGTCATCCTCCGAAGCGCCGGAGCAAACACCCGATCGGTGCTGCCGTAAAGCCTCAGCCGGCGATCTCGCGCAGCCGCGTGACGAGCCGGTCGCGCTCCAGCGTCATGCCCTTGTAGTCGAGCTGTTCAGCATTGAACGCGCCGAGCTGCTCGATCAGGGCCACCGCGATTCGCGCCGCATCGGAATGCCGCTCCAGTGCGTCGAGCGGATCGACGATGATGCGGATGGTGAAGAGGATGTCGCGGCTTTGCGGCAGCAGCCGCAGCGTCTGCCGTTCGACGCGCAGAAACACGTTATCCGCCCGCGCGCCGCTGCCGAAGCGGCGGGCCGGCGAATTGTGCGGATGGAACAGCTCGGCGTCGCCATAGACCGACCAGTTCCAGCGGATCATCGGCATCTCGGGCCGCATATTGTCGAACATGCGGGCAATCAGCTCGGCGTTGCGCGTGCCCGCGGCGAAGCCGGGCACCGGCGCGTGCACCTCATGGATAGGCCGGCCGAATTTCTCGGCGAGCCGCCACGACGAGGGGAAGCACAGCGCCGCCGCCGTGAGGCGCCAGCCGGCATCGCCGCGCCGCATCAGTACGAGGTCTTCCTGCACCAGCCGCGCCGCGGTCCACAGCGCTGGCGTCCCGTCGAGCAATACACGCCGTCCCGCCACGCTGATCGCGCCGTTCTCGAGCCGGTAGATTTCGGGGAACCGTGCCGGCAGATGTTCCGCCAGCAGCGCCAGCACCTCGGCCTGCGCGGCCTCGGTGTCCGACTCCGCCGCGAACACCTCGTCCCAGCGCGCAGCCGCCCGCTGCTCCTTGAGTGCGAGATTGCTCGCCAGCCGGTCGTCAGCGTCGATCCAGGCGCTCGCCTCGAGCGGCTTCAGCCCGATGGCAAACAGCCTGCTGCTGCCGTCATAGGGCGTGTGCATCGCGCGCTCAGGCGCCGGTGACGCGCCAGATCACGTCGCCCACATCGTCGCACATCAGCACGGCGCTGTCCCTGGCCAGTGCCACGCCCACCGGACGGCCATAGCTCAGCTTCTCGTCGGGTGACAGGAAGCCGGTCAGCAGGTCCTGCTTGGGGCCGGACGGCATGCCGTTGGCGAAGGGCACGAACACCATGCGGTAGCCCGACAGCACGCTGCGGTTCCACGAGCCGTGCTGGCCGATCGCCATGCCTTCGCCGAGGCCGGGCAGGGTGCCCGCCGGCAGCCAGCAAAGGCCGAGCGAGGCGGTGTGGCCGCCCAGCGCGAAGTCGGGTTGGATCGACCTCGCCACCAGCTCGGGCTTCTGCGGCACGCGGTCGTCGACGATCCGGTTCCAGTACGAATAGGGCCAGCCGTAGAAGCCGCCATCCTTGACCGAGGTCAGGTAGTCGGGCGGCGTCTCGTCGCCGATGCCGTCGCGCTCGTTCACCACCGTCCACACCTGGCCCAGCGTCGGCTCCCACGCCATGCCCACCGGGTTGCGCAGGCCGCCTGCAAAGAGGCGGCTCTGCTCGGTCCTGAGGTCGAGCTCGTAGATGCAGGCGCGCCCCTCCTCGGCCTCCATGCCGGCATCGCCGATGTTGGAGAGCGAGCCCACCGCCACATAGAGCTTTGTCTGGTCGGGGCTCAGCAGCAGATTGCGCGTCCAGTGGCCGTCGACCTTGTAGGTGGAAAGCCGCCGGCCCCGTGCTGTGATCCTGGTCTCACCCAGCTTGAATGGGAAAGCCATCACCCCGTCGACATTGGCGACGTAGAGCGTTTCGCCGACCATCGCCATGCCGAAGGGCTGGTTGAGGTTTTCGAGCAGCGTCGAGCGGATTTCCGCCACGCCGTCGCCATCGGCGTCGCGCAGCAGGATGATGCGGTTGGGGCTGACCCCGGTCGCGCCGGCGCGCGCCATCGTTGCGGTGATCGCGAGGTCGAAGGCGGTCCTCGGCGCGCCCGGCAGCGACAGCGCTTCGGCCGCCAGCACGTCGCCATTGGGCAGCACCAGCATCTGGCGCGGATGGGTGAGCCCGGTGGCGAAGGCATTGACCTTGAGGCCGGGCGCTGCCACCGGCATCCTGCCGTCGCGCCAGCCATGGGCGGTCGGCATCTTGAGCGTCGGGATCGACTGTGGCACCGCCGCGGGGATCGTCGGGTTGGGGCCCTGCGCCTGCGGGAAGCTGTCATTGCTCCAGGTGCGCTTGAGGATCAGGGCCGCGCCGATCCAGGCCACGACGCGTGCGACAGGCGAAAGCAGATTCATCGATATTCCCCGGTTCGTCAGCCGTCTTTGACATGCCCTCGGGCAGGGATCAACGTAGCGCACCAGCGGGCAGCCGGAACCGCCGCACGCGCCACCGGTTCTGCCTCCACCAGGCCTGTCAGAGGAGCGTCCCAGATGAACACCGCCAATCTCCAGCTCGAAGGGCTCTATCTCGTCGTCGCCGCGCTCAACAACGCGCTGGTCAAGAAGGGCCTCCTCAGCCGCGACGAGATCGAGCTGGCGCTGCGCCGCGCCGAGGAGACCGCTATCGGCGACGACCGCGTGGCCGAGGACATGCGGCCTGCCAACCGCGACGCCATCGCGTTTCCCGCGCGGCTGCTCACCCTCGCCAACCGCATGGCGTCGGAAGACGAGATTTCGACCTTCTCCGAGCTCGCAAGGATGGTGGGCAGCACCAAGGAGCCCTACAACGACCAGCGGTAACTCCCCGAGCCCCGCGTGCCGCATGAGCCTTCCCCGTCCGCTTGCCAAGCCCCGCCACCTCAGGCCCGGCGACCGTATCGCCGTGGTCTCGCCGTCCTGGGGCGGGCCGGGCACGTTTCCGCACCGGCATGAAGCCGGCGTGCGGCAGCTCGAAGAGACCTTCGGCGTCAGCGTCGTCGAGATGCGGCACACCCGGGCGCCTGCCGGTTTCGTCGCGGCGCATCCCGAGGCGCGCCGCCGACCTCATGGCCGCCTTCGCCGACCCGTCCATCGCGGGCATCGTCGCGGCGATCGGCGGCGAGGACTCCGTCCGCTTGATCCCGCATCTCGATCTGGGCGTCATCGCCGCCAACCCGAAAGTCTTCCTTGGCTTCTCGGACACGACGAGCATCCATCTTGCCTGCCTTGCCGCCGGCGTCACCAGCTTCTACGGCCCCTCCATCATGGCCGGCTTCGCCGAGAATGGCGGCATGCACCGCTACACCGCCGATGGCGTGCGGCGCGCGCTGTTCTCAGCCGCTCCCATCGGCCCGGTGCCGCGCAATACGGAGGGCACCACTGCCGAGCGGACCGAATGGGGTGACCCCGGCATCCAGTCGCGGCGTCGCGTGCTGCAGCCGGCGCGTGCGCCGCGCCTGCTGCAGGGGAGCGGGACTGCCACCGGCCATCTCATAGGGGGCTGCGCGGAGGTGCTCGAAATGCTCAAGGGCACGGCCTGGTGGCCGCCGCTCGCCGCATGGGATGGCGCCATCCTCTTCCTCGAAACCTCGGAAGACGTCCCCAGTCCCAGTTTCGTGCGCTACTGGCTGCGCAACTATGCGGCGCAGGGCATCCTGCAGCGCTTGAACGGCCTGCTGCTGGCGCGGCCCGATACCGGCGGCGACCCCGACTATGCCGGCCGGCTCGAAGCCGCCGTCGTCGCGCTCGACGAAGCCGGGCGCCGCGATTTGCCGGTGCTGTCCGGGCTCGATTTCGGCCACACCGCGCCGATGCTGACGCTGCCCTATGGCGTTGCCGCCAGCATCGATTGCGCGGCCGCCAGCCTCACCATCCACGAAGCAGGAGTGCTCTGATGCGTGTCGTCGTCGTTGGCGCCGGCGGCCGGACCGGCCGGCTGATTGTCGAAAAGCTCGTCGCGGCCGGTCACAAGGCAGTCGCCACTATCCGCAATCCGAAACACATGGCGACGATGGTGTCGCTGGGCGCCGAAACGGTGATGCTCGATCTCGAGCTGTCCACCGGTCCGGACTTCCAGGCGCAGTTCAAGGGGGCCGACGCCATCGTGTTCGCTGCCGGTTCCGCGGCCGGCCAGCCGAGCGCGCTCGATCGGGCGGGCCTCGTCAAGACCGCGCGCGCCGCTGAAGCTGCGGGGGTCAGGCGCTACCTCACCATCGCCTCGATCGGTGCCTCGACCGGCATGAAGCTGACGGGGGAGTGGGACACAGAGGAGATGCGCGACTACTACAAGCAGAAGCGCGCTGGTAACAAATATCTCCGCGACTCCGATCTCGACTGGATCATCGTCGAACCTGGCGGTCTCACCGACGGTAAGCCCACCGGCAAGGTCATGCTCAGCGAGTCCGCCCTCGAGGAAGCCTCCATCGACCGCGCCGACGTCGCTGCAGTGGTCGTCGCCCTGCTCGACAGCAAGAAGAGCAGCAAGCGTGCTTTCCAGCTGACCGGCGGCAAGACCCCCATCGCCGACGCCGTCGCAAAAATGCTGGGCGAGGAGGCGGCGAAGGCTCCGGCGAAGAAGGCCGTGGCCAAGACAGCACCCGCCAAGAAGGCAGCAGCCAAGAAGGTTGCTGCGAAGAAGGCGTCGCCGAAGAAGTAGCTAATTGGGGGAACAGGCCGGTTTGGGCCCCCAAAGGCGGAACCCCTCCCTCCCATCGCGGAGGGGGGCGGCGAAGCCGGTGGGTGGAGGCTCGGTTCTGGCAGCGCCCCCACCAATCCAAGAACCTCGTTCTATCTCAGGAACCGCGCCAGCCGCTCCAGCCCCTGCTCGATGGCACTCACCTCCACCGCGTGGCACCAGCGCAGCCAGCCCTCGCCCTCGGGGCCGAACGCCGAGCCAGGCGCCAGCCCAAGGCTGACTTCGCGCACGATCCGCTTGGCGAGCTCGAGCGAGTCCGCATGTCCCGCGATGCGGAAGAAGGCATACATCGCGCCGCCGGCATCGGGCACGTCGATACCGGGCAGGGCGCGGAGTCCGTCGACCAGCGTCTGCCGCGACGCGGCGAGCCGGGTGCGCAGTTTCGCGATCTCCGCCTCGCCCTCGGCCACCGCCACGGCCCCCGCGCGCTGCGCCGGCTCGAGGATGCACGAGGTGTTGTATTCGATGAGCTTGCTCAGGTCGCCCATCAGCGTCTCGGGCGCCACCAGCCAGCCCATGCGCCAGCCGGTCATCGTCCACGCCTTGGAAAAGCTGTTGGAGGAGATGATGCGGTCGCCCGCCTCGTAGCGGCGGAGAAAGGACGGGGCCGATTTCCGCCGCGGATCGTAGACCAGCCGCTCGTAGACGTCGTCGGCCAGCACCCAGATGCCGTGCCGGCGGCAATGCGCCAGCAGCGCGTCGACTTCCTCGTCCTCGATGGTCCAGCCCGTCGGGTTGTTGGGCGAGTTGACGATCAGCAGCCGCGTATCCGGCGTCAGCGCATCGAGTGTGCGCTGCAAATCCAGCGACCATTTGCCGTTGGCGACGGCCAGCGGCACGCGCGTCACACCCGCGCCGAGGATTTTGGGGATCTCGACCACATTGGGCCAGAGCGGCGTCACGGCCACCACCTTGTCGCCGGGTGACAGCACGAGCTGGCTCGCGATCATCAGCGCCGATACGCCTGAACCCACGGCTGCAATCCGGTCGGGGACGATCTCGCGCTCGTGCAGACTGCTCAGATAGGTAGCGATCGCCTCGCGCAGATACGGGCGGCCCAGGTTCTGCGAATAGAACGTCTCTCCGCTTTCGAGCGAGGCGATGGCCGCCTGCCGGATAAACATGGGCGTCGGCTGGTCGGACTCGCCGAACCAGAAACGCAGGATGTCGGGGTTGCCCATCCCGGCATTCGCCACGTCGCGGATCAGCGAGCTCTGCAGCTCGCGCACGGCTTCGCGCGCTTTGACCATCATGCGCTCCGCATCGCGTCGCGATAGGCGCGCATCCCGGCGAGCTCGATACCCGCTTCCTCGAGCAGCCGCCGCGCGGTGCCGTCACGGAACAGATCGTATTCGGTCGTCCTGAGCCGGATGTCGGGGGCGAAGAACTCCATGTCGGAGGGGGCGGTGAAGTGAAACGCGCCGAAGGTCACCCCGGGCTGCAGCCCGGCGATCACCTTGCGGTAATGCGCTTCGGTCGCGGTCGGCTGGTCGAAGGGCGTCGTGGCATAGGTCACGAAGTCGGGCTGGCCGAGCGGGACCAGCTCGGCGAAGGCGGCATCGAGCTGTGCGGGGTCGGCGCCCATCCGCGCGAGGTCGCGCGTGATGCCGAGCGGCAGGCGGTATTCCCGTCCCAGCTTGACGAGGACCGGCAGGAATTCGGGCTGCCACACCGTCCCCATATGCGAGTCCAGATGCGTCACATCGATGCCTGCCGCCAGCGCCGTCTCGATCTGGGCGCGCAGTTCGGCCTCGACCGCATCGGGGTCCGCCCGCCGGGCATCGGCGACGCGTCGCCAGAAATAGCCGTCCGCATCGCAGAGGCCATTGTCCGCAACGCCCGTGAGCGGCCGCCAGCGGAAGCTCTCCCATTCGGAGGTCAGCGTCAGGTGCACGCCCAGATCCATCTCGGGCCGTCGCCGCGCGATCTGCGCAATCTCGGGAAACCAGGGGCAGGGCACCATGACCGAGCCCGTGGTGGCGAGCCCCATGTCCCACAGCTCGACAAATGCCAGGTTCGCACCGTGGCTGCCGCCGAGATCGTCTTCGTGGATGATGAGCGTGCGTGTGTCGGTCATGCCGGCTTTGTTAGCCCAGCGTCCCGCCCTGCGCCAGTTGCACAAGCCGGTCGAACTCGTCGGGCACGTTCTCGGCGAGCCGCGCCGCGGCCACCAGCGGCAGCCACGCTTCGACGGCCCGTCGCTCCACGCCCGTCGCGAGGCAGTAACTCTCCGCATAGCTCTGCGCCATGCCGGCGTCGTAAGTCGAGATCAGCAATTCGGTGCGGCACACATCGGCGGCCGGGTCGCCCCGGGTTGCATCGAGCCAGTCGATGACGCGGGCGTGCTGGTCGAGCCCGAGGATGTTGAAGGGGTGGAAGTCGCCATGGCAGAGCCGGTCGCCGTCGGGCATGCCGGTGAGCTGCGTCAGCAGCGCGCTGCGCAGGTCGGGGGCAATCCGTTCGGCGCGGCCGATGCGTGTTGCCATGCGCTGCTTGAGCGCGGGGACTTCCGGCGGTGCAGTCACGGCGTGGATGCGGCCATGCAGCGACACCATCAGCTCCAGCAGCTCGGGGAACAGATCGGGGTCCGACAGCGCCGAGGCCATCACCGGCAGGTGGATGCGCTCCATGAGCACGCCCCAGTGCCCGTCGACCTCGATCACGCCGTCGACGCGCGGCGCGAGGCCGAGCGGCGCCAGCGCGGCAAGGATGCGCGCTTCGTGCGTCGCTGGCCCGGAATCGTTGCTACGTTTGGTGACTTTCAGCAGGATATCGCCATAAGCGAAAACGTCAGCCTCGTTGCCCGAAGCAAGCGGCCGTCCCAGGTCGCGCAGCGTTTGTGCCAAGATTTTTCGCCTCCCAACGTCGATTCAGCACCGCGTCGCTCGTCAAGTCCGCGAAAGCCGGTGAGCCGGAGACTGCCTGCTGCCACGATCTGTCAGCAAGTTGGGGCATCCTTCTGGCATCGGACGAACGAGAAGGAGAGTTGAGATGGCAGCCCATCCCGGGCCTGACATGGGGAGGTGCTTCCCCGCTTTAAAGGCCGCACGGTCGACAAGTTCCCACCATATTTCGCTTTCGCGCCAAGCAGACTCTGCTATGACGCGCGGCCCAACGTGGCGCTCGCTCGCCCAAAGCTTCTGAAAAGGACGGTACCATGACCTCGGATACTTTCGAGTCGGGCCCTGCTGCCCCTGCCTCCGCGCCGGCCGTCGATCCTGCAATTGCGGCCCGCAACAGCCTCGTCATCAACGTTTTGTTGGTCTCGACCTTCGTCGTGATGCTCAACGAGACGGCGATGAGCGTGGCCATCCCCAAGCTGATGAGCGCGCTGGGCGTGGATGCCAATGCCGCGCAGTGGCTCACGACGGCGTTCCTGCTCACCATGGCGGTCGTCATTCCGGTGACCGGCTATCTGCTGCAGCGCTTCAACTCGCGGCCGATCTTCCTGCTGGCGATGACGCTGTTCACCACCGGCACGGCGCTCGCCGCGCTGTCGCCCAATCTGAGCGTCCTCATCGTCGCTCGTGTCGTCCAGGCATCGGGCACAGCCATCATGATGCCGCTGCTGATGACGACGGTGATGACCCTGGTGCCGCCCGACCAGCGCGGCAAGATGATGGGAAATATTTCCATCGTCATGTCCGTCGCCCCGGCCATCGGCCCGGTGTTTGCCGGCTTCGTGCTGAGCTATCTCGACTGGCGCTGGTTCTTCCTCATCATGATCCCGATCTCGCTGGCCGCGCTCGCCATCGGCTACCGCATGATGGTCAATGTGACGACCCCGCGTGAAGCCCCGCTCGACTATCTGTCGGTGGTGCTGTCGGCGCTGGCCTTCGGCGGCATCGTCTATGGCCTGTCGGGCTTCGGTGTCGAGGCCGCTTCGCAGCCGATCAATCCGCTGATCCCGCTCATCGTGGGTGCGGTGGTGATGGTGCTGTTTGTCTGGCGGCAGCTTTCACTCGCTCCCCGGGGCGCGGCGCTGCTCGATCTCAGCACGCTCAAGGAGCGCAACTTCACCTCGGCCATCGTGATGATCTCGATCCTCATGCTGGCGATGTTCGGCACCATCATCCTGCTGCCGATCTACCTGGCGACGGTTATTGGCTTCGAGACCTGGCAGATCGGCCTCCTGATGATGCCGGGCAGCCTGATGATGGGCCTGCTCGGCCCGTTCGTCGGCCGGCTTTACGACAAGGTGGGTCCGCGCCCGCTGATCATCCCGGCCATGGCGCTGGTGACGCTGGTGCTGTGGGCGATGACGCTGCTGGGCGTCGGTACCCCGTGGCCGTTCATCCTCGCCGGCCACCTGGTGATGAGCCTCGGCTTCGCCTTCCTGTTCGGGCCGCTGTTCACTGCGAGCCTGAGCTCGGTGCCGCCGCAGCTCTGCAGCCACGGCTCGGCCCTCCTGGGTTCGATCCAGCAGGTCGCGGGCGCTGCGGGTGTGGCCCTGTTCGTGGCGCTGATGTCGTCGCAGACGGCGGGCCTCGTCGCCGGCGGCGTCGATCAGCTCGAAGCCCTGGCCGGCGGCATTCGTCTCGCCTTCACGGTGGGCGCCGCCATCGCCATCTTCGCGTTCATCGCGTCGTTCATGGTGAAGCGTCCCGCCGTGCAAGAAGGCGGCTGGAGCGGCGGCCACTAAGCCCGCCTCCACAAGCTGTCTACCCCTCGCGCCGCCCGGCCCTCCGGGCGGCGCTGTCATTTGCGGAGGAGGGCTCGAGCCTTTACTTGGCGGTCTTGTACATCTCGATGGAATCGAGGATCACCTGCCGCGCTTCGGCGGCGTCGCCCACATGCGAGAGCTTCACCCATTTGCCGGGCTCGAGATCCTTGTAGTGGGTGAAGAAATGCTTCACCCGCTCGATCTGGATGTCCTGCATGTCGCCGATATCGTGGATCTTGTCGTACATGGCGGTGAGCTTGTGCTGCGGTACGGCGAGGATCTTCTCGTCCTTGCCGCCATCGTCTTCCATGAACAGTACGCCGAACGGCCGGACGCGGACGACGCAGCCGGGGACCAGCGGACGCGAATTCATCACGATCACGTCGAGCGCGTCGCCGTCGCCGCACAGCGTGTGCGGGATGAAGCCGTAGTTTCCCGGATAGCGCATGGGCGTGTAGAGGAATCGGTCGACAAAGAGCGCACCGGAGGCCTTGTCGATCTCGTACTTGATCGGTTCGCCTCCGAGCGGCACCTCGATGATCACATTGAGGTCGTCGGGCGGATTCTTGCCGGTGGGAATGGCGTCGATGTTCATCTTCAGGGCCGGAAACAGGAGGGAGGAGCCGCGTTGTGGCTCAGGCAGCGGCGCAATTGCAAGGCATAGTTGCGGCGGGCGGCGAACGCCTCAGGCGAGGCCGCGCGACATCTGGCTGCGCAACAGGGTGCGCTGGCGGGCCGACACGCCGATCAGCTCGGCGATGCGCCAGACCATATTGTCCTCGAGCTCATGGTTCTTGTCGTCGGCGAAAACCACCTGCCACATCATACGGATAATCTCGATCCGCTCTTCCTCGGGAAGCTGCGTGATAGCCGAGGTGAAGCGGTAAAAGTCCACCGCTTCGCTGTCGCGCCGGGTGGCTTCCTCGACCAGTAGCTCGACCTCGGATTCGTTGAGCGCGTAATAGTCCATCAGCGTGTGGCGCACCGCCTCCCGCTCGGCCTCGGAGGTCGATCCGTCCACCGCCGACAGATGGATAAGCAGCGCCGCCACGGCCAGCCTTGGCTCGGGGTTGGTAGCAGGGGCGTCCTTGTCGCGGAAGAGGCGGGAAATGGCCTCGAACATGGGGTGATCTCCGGTGTCGTCCCGAGATAATGCGTCGGGGCCGGTGGGCGAAAGGGGCAGGACTGCTGTCTCACGCGCTATTGAAGCCAAGCGCGGTGTTTCGACCACACCACCGCTCTCCCCACCTCCGATAAGAATCTTTTCCTGTCGCCCGCTTGACTCAGGGCAGAGACTTATTGTTCTCTGTTTGTTCTAAACCACAGGGAGCCCTCCCCATGCTGGGCGACAAAGCCAAAACCATCGCGGCCCTGAGGGAGAAGGTTGCCGCCTACGACACCAGGCCGGCACTTGCTGACTCGGAGACCACGGCTCCCAATCTGCTCGCCACGCCGCGCGGCTATCTGCATGAGATTTTCGCCGACAGTCCGGTCAATACAGGTGCGGCTTTCGGCTTTGCGCTGGCGCAATCGAGGACGATGCTCTCGGACGAACGGCCCGGGCTGCTGATCCTGGGGCTCAAATCCGACTCACAAGAGCTGGGTCTGCCCTACGCCTTGGGCTTTCGTTCCTTTGGGCTCGATGCCACGGCTTTCGTCCTGATCCGCACCGATACCATCACCGAATTGCTCTGGGCGATAGAGGAGGCGATCGCCTGCCGCGCCGTCGGGGCGATCGTGGCCGATGTCGCCTATGCGCAAAAAGCGCTCGATTTCACCGCCTCGCGCCGCCTGGCGCTGCGCACGGCAGCCTCCGGCGCTTCCGTCTTTCTCGTCCGCTACGCGCGGGATCGCGAAGCCACGGCCGCCCGCTATCGATGGCTGGTCGAGCCCCATCTCAGCAGTTCTCCTCCTTTTGACGAGCGCTCATCCGGCCCTCCACGCTGGCGCCTGACCCTCGAGAAAGGAAGTCTTGGCCGCAAGGCCGGTTCTGAAGGTGAAAAGTATCTCGTCGACTGGACGGAAAATGGCCTCGTTCTGGCAAACATCGGCAATAGAGATTTCGCCCGGTCTCCGGTCGTCACGGCGATACCTCGCACTGCACCTGCCGCGTTGGGCAACCGATAGCCTCAAACGGGCTGATCCGGTGCTCGCCGCCTCAGGGCGTCCGCTGGTGCTGTGGGAAAAGCAGCGCGGCGCCATGAGTCTCGTCGAACTCGATGCTGCCGCGAGTGCACTTGGTCTGTTCATCGGGCAGAACCTGTCGGATGCCCGCGCTATCGTTCCTCTTCTCGACGCGCACGAGATCGATCGCGAAACCACGGCACGCATCTTCGCCGATCTTGCGGACTGGCACTCCAATGCCAGTCCGATCGTCGCCATTGTCACCGACATTTCCCCCTGGGGCGACCTGGTGCTCGACATCACCGGGGTCAGTCATTTGTTCGATGGCGAGGCGCAGATGCTGAAGCAACTCGAGGGACGACTCTCGGGGCTGGGCTATGCCGTCATGGGTTCCATCGCCTCCACCGTCGGCGCCGCCTGGGCGCTGGCACGTTACATGCCCGGCCAGGTTCTTGCCGAGGGTAATGAGCAAGCCATGCTGCGTTCCCTGCCTGTTGCCGCCCTGCGGCTGGAAACCGAACAGGTCGAAAGCCTCAAGCAGTTCGGCCTCAAGCAGATCGGCCAACTTTATTCGCGCGATCGACACTCGCTGCAAGCGCGTTTCGGCACGTCCCTGCTGCTCCGGCTCGACCAGGCACTTGGCTGGCTCGAAGAGAAGATCACGCCCCGTCTGCCACTCGCGGAATTCTCCGTAGAACGCCGTTTTCCAGAGCCAATCGGTCTTATCGAGGATGTACTGCTCACGGCACACGACCTCGCGGTGACTCTTTCGGTGCAGCTCGAGCGGGCCGGGATGGGTGCGCAAACCTTTCATTTGTTCCTCTATCGCGTCGATCACAAGGTGATGACGCTCGCAGTCAATTCCGCCCGCGCTACGCGCGATGCCGCTCATATCGGCCGGCTATTCTCCTATCGCGCCGAGAGGCTCCAGGGTGAATACGATGCCGGTTTCGGCATCGACATGATCCGCCTGTCAGCCACCTCGCTCAATCCGCTCGGTGCGACACAATCGGGTGCCTTCGGCAGCGACGATGGAGCAGCCAGCCTCGATACGTTCTATGACCTCATGAGCAGCCGGCTTGGGCCTCTTTCGGTTCTCCGCCCGGTCGAGGTGAACAGCTATATACCCGAGCTCGCCGTCAGGCTCGAAGCGGCAGTGGCGCCGTCTCCGTCACATGCTGAAGAGCCGCCACCCGTAACGCGTCCACGCCCAATACGCCTGCTCCCCCAGCCGGAGGCGATTGCTGTCATAGCGGAAGTCCCCGATGCTCCGCCTTCCCTTATGGTGTGGCGGCGGGTCTCCTATCGTTTCGTCAGGGCGTCCGGTCCCGAGCGGATCGCCGCTGAGTGGCAGCACGCCTCCCTGCGTCTCGCACTCACCGATTCTGCGATCGAAGCATCGCAAGGGGAGGCCGGTGCAGGGTTCTATCACGAGGGGCGAAGCACTCGCGATTACTACACTGCCGAGGACGAAGCCGGTCGTCGCTTCTGGCTGTTTCGTCTCGGTCTGCTGGGCATCGCTCCCGAGCCCCGCTGGTACCTGCACGGGATTTTCGCATGAGCCAGCCGCCACCCGTGCATGACAATGACAATGATGAACCCGTCGACTCAACAGTCCCGGGGTATGTCGAACTTGTCTCGACCTCGAACTTTTCCTTCTTGCGTGGGGGCTCGCATCCAGAAGAACTGGCGGTCACATCGGCAGCACTGCAACTAAAGGGTTTCGGCCTCACAGACCGAAACAGCTTCGCCGGTGTCGTCCGCGCCTATGTTGCCCTGCGCGATATGGAGGCCCCGCCCCCGAAGGACTTTCGGTATCTCGTCGGTACCCGGCTCTGCTTCGACGACGGTACACCCGATATCGTCGTCTATCCAACCGACCGCGATGCCTATGGACGCCTGTGCAAGCTCATCAGCATCGGCAACCTACGAGGCGAGAAAGGTGCACCAATTCTGCGTTTCAGCGACCTTGCGCCCGAATTTGCCGGCAAGGTCCACGACCTGCAGGCCGAGGACTTTACCATAGGTCAACTCTTCATCGTCCTTCCGAACGAGACCGACTGGCAAGGCAGTGAGGCGGTTCTCGATGGGCTGGCCCGGCAGGCACCCGGACGCGTCTGGGTTGGAGCTGCCTGCCGCTTCGCCGGCGACGACCGCGCTCGGCTCAATCGACTGGCGGGTCTCGCCCGACAGTATGGGGCACGGCTGCTTGCAACAAATGATGTGCTCTACCACGAGCATGGCCGCCGCGTGCTGCAGGATGTTGTCACGTGCATCCGCGAGCATCGCACGATTGCCAATGCGGGCCGCTGGCTCGAACCTAACGCCGAGCGGCACATCAAGCCTCCCCTGGAAATGCTCCGATTGTTCCGAGAACACCCCGAGGCGGTGATCGAGACGGAGCGCTTTGCCAGCCTGATCAGCTTCAGCCTCGATCAACTCAAATACAACTATCCCACCGAGGCGTGGGACAATGGTGAGGATCCGCAGGAGACGCTGGAGCGGCTAACCTGGGAGGGCGCAGCCAAACGATACCAAAATGGTGTTCCAGACGATGTAAAGCGCACTATGTGGATGGAACTGTGTCTCATTGCCTACAAGGGATATGCGCCGTACTTCCTCACGGTTCGAGACGTCGTCCATCATGCCCGCTATGAGCTGGACATCTTGTGCCAGGGCAGGGGCTCGGCCGCGAACTCGGCCGTATGCTTCTGTCTCGAAGTCACGGAAGTGAACCCAGATGGCGGCAACCTTGTCTTCGGTCGGTTTCTGTCAACCGAGCGTGACGAGCCACCCGATATCGACGTCGACTTCGAACACGAACGACGCGAAGAGGTGATGCAGTATGTCTACGCCAAGTATGGCGGCAACCATACGGGTCTTACCGCAAACGTGATCTGCTATCGTTCGAAGGCAGCGTTGCGCGAAGTCGGCAAGGTCTTCGGTCTTTCGGACGACGCCATCGACGCCATCAATCAGCTTCACTGGGGCTGGGGGAGCAGCGCAACCAAGCAGGAAATGCGCCAAGCGGGCTTCGATCCAGATGAAACCACCCTCGCTATGGTGCTCGAATGTGCGCGCGACCTACGCGGCTTTCCGCGCCATCTGAGCCAGCATGTAGGTGGCTTCGTTATCACGCGAGACGAACTCGACCGGCTGGTGCCGATCAGTAAGTCGGCCATGGATACTCGCGCCATCATCGAATGGAACAAGGACGATATCGATGCACTCGGCATTCTCAAGGTCGATGTGCTGGCTCTGGGGATGCTGACCTGCCTGAAGCGCGCCTTCGATCTGCTGAGGACGCACTACGACCATGATGTGACCATCTCACATATCCGTCAGCTCTGCGACACCGACAAGGAAGATGCCGCGCGCGTTTTTGCGATGACCCACAGGGCAGATACCATCGGGGTATTTCAGATCGAAAGTCGCGCGCAGATGTCGATGCTGCCGCGGTTGAAACCCGACAAGTTCTATGACCTTGTCATTGAGGTCGCCATCGTCCGCCCTGGTCCCATACAGGGAGGCATGGTGCATCCCTATCTGAAGCGACGGATAAGCGGTGACGAGGTGACCTATCCAAGCCCCGAGCTTAAGGCCGTGCTACGCCATACGCTCGGCATTCCGCTGTTTCAGGAACAGGCGATGCAGATCGCAATTGTCGGTGCCGGATTCTCGCCTAGTAAAGCAGACAAGCTTCGGCGCTCGATGGCCACCTTCAAGCGAACGGGCGGTGTCAGTGTCTTTCACGACGAGTTCGTCGACGGCATGCTGGCGAACAACTATCCTCGAGACTTCGCCGAGGCATGTTTCAGACAGATCGAGGGCTTCGGTTCGTATGGCTTCCCTGAAAGCCATGCTGCTTCCTTCGCGCTGCTCGTCTACGTCTCGTGCTGGATCAAATGCCACTATCCCGATGTGTTCCTGTGCGCTCTGCTCAATAGCCAACCAATGGGCTTTTACGCCCCGGCACAGCTCATTCGAGATGCTGTCGAGCATGGCGTGGCCGTGCATCCGGTCGATATCAATCACTCGGTCTACTGGACCGAGCTGGAGGAAGGGCCGCGTGCCGCTGAGCACCTTTGGCAACGTCATATCGAAATGCGGAACGACATCAGATCTGCACGGGCCGTTCGGCTTGGTTTTCACGAGATCAAGGGCGTGAAGCAGGAGCATGCCGACCTGCTGGTCGAGCGCCGGGGGGCAGGCTACGGCTCGGTGCGCGATCTCTGGCTCAGGACCTGCCTTCCCATCGCTGCTCTCGAGAAACTCGCCGAGGCCGATGCCTTTAAATCGCTCGGACTTAACCGACGCAAAGCGTTGTGGGCCGTTCGCGGGCTCATTGGAACGGATGGCGCCGAGACGTTGCCACTGTTTGCGGACCTCTCGCCCCCACAACGCAACGAGGTTATGACCGATCTGCCATTGATGACTCCCAGTGAGGATGTCGTTCACGACTATAGAACGATGTCTTTTTCACTAAAGGCGCATCCCGTCAGCTTCATGCGCACTGCGCTGAACAACCGGGGTGTCCTTCGTTGCGCCGATCTCGAAAAGCGGCGGAATGGTCAGCGCGTCGAAGTTGCTGGCTTGGTACTTGTCCGTCAGCGACCGGGCACCGCGACGGGCGTCGTTTTTGCCACCCTCGAAGATGAAACAGGAATCGCCAATGTCGTCATCTGGTCCACAGCCTTCGAAAAGCACCGTCATGTTATCCTGAGTTCCCGCATGATGGCGGTGAAGGGTAAGCTTCAGATCGAGGGCAGGGTCATTCACATCGTTGCTGAAAGCTTCACCAATATGACGGACGACCTGGTCGCTCTCGCCGGCGGCAGATCATTCGGAGACGCCGCTCTCGCGCGCGGCGACGAAGGTCGCGACGGCGATACGCCGCCGGCCTACGACATTCCGCGCGTTCGAAAAGAAGAGGCTGCGCAACGCGCGGCTCGGGCCGCCTTGCCCAAGGGCCGCAACTTCCATTGATCAGCCCAGCAGCCTGTCGATCGCCTCGGCCAGTGCGGCGTCCTTGGCCGTCAGGCCGCCCGCGTCGTGCGTGGTGAGCCTGATCGACACCCTGCTGTAGACGTTCGACCACTCCGGATGGTGGTTCGCGGCTTCTGCGAGCAGGGCGACGCGGGTCATGAAGGCGAAGGCCTCGGAGAAGTTCTTGAACTTGAACTCGTGCGAGATCGCGCCTGCGCCCTCATCATAGATCCACCCATTGAGCCGACCGAGCGCCGCCTCCCGCTCCCGAGCATCAAGCTTTGCCATCACCGCCTCCCGTCTGTCCCACAATGCCGCTGGCATCGCCGCCGTTCCTTGACCGCGCGCACCAAGCCGGATGATGATCGGTCAACATGCTTGACGGTCAACCAAAATCCCGGCTCGGCGCGCTCCTGACGGATGCGCAGGACGCCTGGCAGTTTGCCCTTAACCAGGCGCTCACCAGGCGCGAAGCTCCGCCACTGGGCGCGGGCGCCGAGCTGCTGGCCCAGGTATCCCTCGCGGGGGTGTCGCAATCCCTGCTTGCCGAACGCATGGGGCTCACCAAGCAGGCCATCCAGCAGTCGCTGGACCAGCTCGAAAAGCTTGCGCTCATCCGCCGCGAAATGGATCCGGTGGACCGGCGGGCGAAGTATGTCGTCCTGACGCAGGCCGGCCTCTATGCGCTCGAACTGCGCCGTGATGCCGAGAGGGAGGCCGAGCGGACGCTGCGGGATGCCTTGGGCAAGAAAGCGCTCAAGCAGCTCGGTAAGGGGCTGAGGAAGCTCAGCGCTGCGCGCGCGTCGACTCGCGGATAACGAGGTCGGGGTCGATCTGGGTGATGCGCGGTTCGGGAAGCTGGTCGCCCGCCGCAATCAGCCGCATCAGCCGCTCGACGGCCATGCGGGTCACCGTCTCCACCGCATAGTCTACGCTCGACAGCGGCACGCCCGCATATTCGCCGAACTCGATGTTGTCCATGCCGACGATGGCGACATCCTCGGGCACGCGTACATTGTGCTTGAGGCACCACCGCAGGGCGCCAAGCGCCAGGGAATCATTGGCGGCGAAAATCGCCGTGGGCCGGTCGGGACCGCTCATCACGCCATCGACCGCCCAGTAGCCGCGATCCACGGAGTTGCCGCGAGGATCGAGCACCAAGGCGGGTTCGAAGCCGATACCGGCCTCGGCCAGCGCCTGCTGGTAGCCTTCGCGCTTTTCGCGATTTCCCTGAGGATTGGCGCCGTCGATGAGCGCGATCCGGCGATGGCCGACATCGATCAGGTGCCGCGTCGCCTTATGGGCCCCTCGCCGCTCATCCATGCCCACCGCATCTATGCCGGCGTCCGCCTCGCCGACGAGGAGCACGATGGGATAGTTGGCGCGACGCAGCATGCGCAGATGGTCGAGCTGACGGTGTCCGGTGGGATAGATCAGGATGCCGTCCACCTGGCGTGCGCGCACCATCTCTATGGCGCGGACCTCCTCGGTCAGGTTGTTGTTCGAGGTGGCAAACAGCGTGCCGTAGCCGCGCGCCGAGAGAGCCAGCTCGATCGACTGCGCCGTATGTGTGAGCACCGGGTTGTTGATGTCGGTCAGAACGAGGCCGATGGTCTTGGTTTCGCGGCTCACCAGCGACTTGGCGATCTGGTTGGGCAGGTAGTTGAGCTCGGCCGCGGCACGTTGGATGACGTCGCGGGTCTGCTGCGGAATGCGCGGCGAATGGCGCAGGGCGAGCGAGACCGTATTGGTCGAGAACCCCGTCTTGTCGGCTATGTCCTTCAGCCGAACAATGGATCTGCCCATTCCGCACCCAATCGCACCGCCCCTGGTGCGCTGCTTCCCCGATTAGCGCAGTTCAGCGGGGGAATGCATCTCATTTTGCCGGTCGCCGGGCGGGGAAACGTTAATCTGGTGGAGACGGCCCGGCGGCGCTTTGGGAGAGCGTTAATACGCGGGGCGGCCGGGGTCAACCGACGTCAGTCCCAGGCGGGGGACCAGGAGGGGTCGATCTGGCGGGCGTGGCGGTCGGCGGTGCGGAGCTGGGCGAGGTCGGCGGGGGTGAGGGTGATGGCGGCGGCGGCGTGGTTCTCGGCGATGCGGGCACGGTGGCCGGAGGTGGGGATGACGATGTGGCCCTCGTTGAGCGAGAGCGCGAGGGCGATCTGGTGCGGGGTGGCCTCGTGGGCGCGGGCGACGGATTCGATGACGGGGATGCCGGCGCAGCGGCCGCGGGCGAGGGGGAGATAGCAGGTGACGGCGATGCCGCGCGCGACGCAGGCATCGACCAGTGCCTGGTTGCGCAGCAGGGGGTGGCGCTCGAACTGGTTGGTCGCGAGCTGACCGGGACCGAGCAGCGCCGTCGCTTCGTCGAGGTGCGCGATGGTGAAATTGGAGACGCCGATGAGCCGCGTAAGGCCCTGATTCCGGGCCTCTGCGAGCTCGGGCAGGTATTCGTCCATAGGTAGCTTGCCGGCCGGCGAGACGGGCCAGTGGATGAGGGTGAGGTCGACGGCGTCGACGCCGATGGTGTCGTTGGAGCGCCGCAGCGACTCGATCAGCCGGCCGCGGCGGCAGTTGTCGCCGGCGATCTTGGTGGTGAGGAACACCTCGTCGCGCGGCAGTCCGGAGCGGCGGAGCGCTTCGCCGCATTCGCGCTCGGTGCCGTAGCTCTGGGCCGTATCGAGGTGCCGGTAGCCGGTCTCGAGGGCGAACAGCAGGGCGTCGATCCCGTCGCTGCCGGTGCGCCCGAAGGTGCCGAAACCGAGCGGCGGGATGCCGTTTGTCACTGCCATGGGCTGGGTCTGCCGCACTGAAATCCCCCTAAACGCCACCAAAGATATTGCCATTTTCGAACTGATATCGGGGCAAAGATCGCAAACGGCGAGCCCACAGATTCAGTGTTGACGAAAACAGCGCGATGATCCTATGTTAACGATAATACTGAGTTAGCGCTAATGCAACTCGGCAAAATGACGGTCAGTCGCGGCGCGACACGGTCGAGGAAACCGACCGAGTGCCGATTGATGAACGGCCGCTGGTGGGAGGGGATATGGCACTTCGCTGGAGCCGCGTATCGCCACAGCTTGCGCTGACGCCGGCCCTGGCTATCACGCTGGTGGCCTTCATCGGCGCCATCGCGTGGACGATCTTCATGTCGTTCACCCGCAGCCGGCGCTTTCCCGAGTACTTCTTCGATCCGGCCGAATGGAGCCGGCAGTATGAGCGGCTGTTCAAGGACGATGGCTGGGCCATCGCGCTCAAGAACCTCCTGGTGCTGGGCGTGGGCAGCTTCCTCGCCATCGTGTTCGGCTTCATCCTGGCGGCGATGATCGACCGCGAAAAGCGCGGCGAAGGCTTCTTCCGGACGATCTTCCTCTATCCGCTGGCGGTGTCGCTGATCGTGACGGGCGTCGCCTGGCGCTGGATGTTCAATCCCAGCTTCGGGCTGCAGAACGCGCTCCACTCGATCGGCCTCACCTGGGTCAATTTCGACTGGCTGAGCCGGGCCGACACGGCCATGTACGGCATCATCCTCGCCACGGTCTGGCAGGGCGCCGGCTTCTACATGGCGCTGATGCTGTCGGGCCTCAAATCCATCAATTCGGAGATCTGGAACGCCGCCAGGCTCGATGGGGTCAGCTTCTGGCGGCTCTACATCGAGATCATCATCCCGATGATGAAGTTCACCTTCCTCACCTGCGCCATCCTGATGTCGCTGGGCGTGGTGAAGGCCTACGACATCGTGGTCGCCATGACCAATGGCGGGCCCGGCCAGGCCACCTGGGTGCCAGCCTACTTCACCATCAATGCCTATTGGGTGAAATCCAACCTCGGCTACGCGTCGGCCGCGGCGGTGATCATGCTCGCCATCACCGGCCTCATCTTCCTGCCGCTGGTGCTGCTGACGGCGTGGCGCGAACGCGCTCGCGAAGCGAGGGCGACATGAGCGTGGCGGATGTCTCCCTGCGCCGGGCGGGCGAGGTGCCGGTCGAGCGCGCACCGCGCTTCCCGCGCAAGCCCAAGGGCATATCGGGGCGCTCGATCGCGATCATCGTGTTCCTCACCATCTGCGCGGCGTTCTTCTGCGTGCCGCTCTACATCATCATCACCACCTCGTTCAAAACCATGGAGCAGGTGCGCGAAGGGGCGATCTTCTCGCTGCCCGCGCCGTTCACGCTCGATGCCTGGTGGAGCGCCTGGGACACCGCCTGCTCAGGCATCCGCTGCGACGGGCTCAAGGTCGGCTTCTGGAACTCGATGGCGATCCTGTTCCCCAGCCTGATCCTGTCGATCGCGCTCAGCTCGGTGACCGGCTACGCGCTGGCGCTGTGGAACGTCAGATGGGCGAACACCTTCCTGTTCGTGCTGTTCATCTGTGCGTTCGTGCCGTTCCAGATCATCATGATCCCGCTGATCATCCTGAGCTCCGGGCTCAAGGTGTACGGCACGATCTGGGGCATCGCGATCGTCCATGCGGTGCTGGCGATGCCGTTCCTGACGCTGGTGTTCCGCAACTACTACAAGGGCATTCCACAGGAGATCATGAGCGCTGCGATGATGGACTCGGGGTCCTTCTGGCGCGTCTTCGTCGAGATCATTCTGCCCATGAGCGGCAACATCCTGATCGTCGTGCTGATCCTGCAGATCACCTCGATCTGGAACGACTTCCTGCTCGGCCTCACCTTCGGGGGCCTGGGGACACAGCCGATGAGCGTGGTGCTTGCCAATGTGGTGATCACGACCACCGGCGAGGCCGCCTACAACGAGAACATGGCCGCCGCTCTGCTGACGGCGATCCCGCCGCTCTTCATCTACTTCGTGCTCGGCAAGTTCTTCGTGCAGGGCATCACCGCCGGCGCGATCAAGGGGTAGCTGATGCCACGCGTTCAGTTCGAAGACATCATCAAGACCTACGGCCGGGTAACCGTGCTCAAGAATCTCGACCTCGAAATCGACGATGGCGAGTTCCTTGTCCTCCTGGGTCCTTCGGGTTGCGGCAAGACCACGCTGCTCAACCTGCTCGCTGGCCTGCTCGATGTCACCGCCGGGCGGATCACGATCGGGGAGAGGGATGTGACCGACCTCGATCCGAAGGACAGGGGGCTGGCGATGGTGTTCCAGTCCTACGCGCTCTACCCGACCAAGACGGTGCGCGGAAACCTCAAATTCGGGCTCGCCAGCCAGAAGATCGACGGCGCCGAGGTCGACCGGCGGATCGCCTGGGCGGCCCGCATGCTGCAGATCGAGCCGCTGCTCGACCGCAAGCCGGCGCAGCTCTCGGGCGGCCAGCGCCAGCGCGTCGCGATCGGCCGTGCGCTGGTCAAGAAGGTCGGGCTGTTCCTGTTCGACGAGCCGCTCAGCAATCTCGATGCCAAGCTCCGCACCGAGATGCGGCTCGAGATCAAGAAGCTGCATGACGAGCTCAAGTCGACCATCGTCTATGTGACGCACGACCAGATCGAGGCCATGACCATGGCCACCAAGATCGCCGTGATGGATGGCGGCGTGATCCAGCAGTTCGGCACGCCCGACGAAATCTACTCGCGGCCGCGCAATCTGTTCGTTGCCGGATTCATCGGCTCGCCGGCGATGAACCTGCGAGCGGGAAAGATCACGAACGGCGGCGGCACAGTGACCGCCGCTCTCGACGGGGTGACGCTCGACCTGGGCCGCTATGGCTTTGCGAGCCAGCCGGCGGATGGCCAGCCGATCGTCGTCGGCCTCCGCCCCGAGCATTTCGGCGCGCCGGGACAGGCCCTCGCGGACGCGGCGGGCACCTTCAGCCTGCCGGTGCAGTACACGGAAAAGACCGGCGGCGACGCCACGGGCTATCTCAAATTCGGCGACGGCCTGATCGCCGCGCGCATCGACCCTGAACAGATCGGCCGGTTCAGGCAGGGCGACACGGTCGACGTGTCGTTCCCGCAGGGCAAGGTGCATGTGTTCGACGCGGTGTCGGGAGCGCGGCTGTGAGGCTATGCGCGCACGGCCGGCTGCCGGGGCAAGCCGCCCACCCTCTGCGCCGGTCTCCCCTCCCCGGAGGGGAGGGAGGGGCGCAATTCAAGCGGCGCTCTGGACCGTCTGCCGGTCAGGAACGTGGCTATGACGAAGCGACTGTAGCGACATTCTACCATTGTCAGACAACAAGGGAGTGATGACGATGACGACCAGGACTTTCGCCGCGCTCGGCGCGGCTCTTCTGCTCAGCACGGCGGCGGGCCACGCCGCCGAACTCGTGGTCTATCACGGCTGGTCTTCGCCAGCCGAAGTTGCCGCCCTCAACATCCTCAAGTCGGGGCTCGAGGCAAAGGGCGACACCTGGACCGACCTGGCGATCCCGCACGATTCGGGCGCGAGCGTTTCGCTGGTCAACCTCGTGACCGGCGGCAACCCGCCCAATGTGTTCATGGAATCCAATCCGGGGGTCTATCGCGACCTGATGAGCCAGGGGCTGAGCCTCGACCTCACGCCGTGGTACAATGACAACGGCATCCTCGCGCACCTGCCCGACTCGATCCAGAAAGTGATCGCGGTGGACGGCAAGATCGTGAAGGTGCCCACCGCGCTCCACATCGACGGCATGGTCTACTACAACCTCGCCGTGGCGCAGGATGCGGGGGTCGATCCGCATGGCTGGGCCGACCTCGACGCGATGTTCGCCGACTTCGACAAGATCAAGGCCAAGGGCTATATCCCGCTCGCCATCGGCGGCCAGCAATGGCAGGTGGGTTATCTGCTGCACGCACTGACCGCGGCGGTGGCCGGACCCGAGATCTATTCGGGCGTCTATGGCACCGACCCCACGATCGAGACGCTCGACTCGGCCGAGTTCCGGGCCAGCCTCGAGATGCTGCGCAAGTTCCAGCAGAACACCGACGAGGGGTCGGTGAACCGCGACTGGAACGTGACCACGAACATGGTGATCACCGGCAAGGCGCTGATGCAGATCCATGGCGACTGGATGAAGGGCGAGTGGTACGCGGCGGGCAAGAAGCCGGGCGTCGATTTCGGCTGCGTCAACATTCCCGGGACCAAGGCGCTGTCTGTGACGGTCGACGCCTGGGGCCTGCTGGGCGGGCAACCCGAGGACAAGACCGCCGGCGAGCTCGACTTCGCCTCGGTGGTGCTCGATCCCTCGATCCAGGCGGACTTCGCGCTGGCCAAGGGCTCGACCCCGGTGCGGCTCGATGCGCCGGCGGAAAAGCTCGATGACTGCTCCAAGGAAGTGCTGGGCGCCCTCGGTGACGTGCACAAACAGGTGCCCAATCCGCACAACACCGCCGACGAGGACTGGCGCACGGCGATCGATATCGTCTCGTTCAACTACTGGTCGGACCCCAACATGACGACGGATGCGGCGATCGAAGAGCTCAAGGAGCAGTTCGACACGATCCTGGGCTGAGGCTCCGACGCGACGAACACCGCCCGCCCCTCGGCGAGGGGCGGGTGCACCGGCTCTCGAGGGAACAGATTAGAAGGATGATCCAATGGACAAGCGCCTGCTCGACGAAGATGCGATCATGCAGATCTGCTTTGTGACCGACGATCTCGAGAAATCGCTCGACTGGTTCGCCGACCTCACCGGCAAGACGCCCAGTCCGATCGGCGCGGCGGCCGGGCATGCGGAGGCGAAAGCCGTCTACCACGGCAAGCCGGCGGAGGTGTCGTGCCGTCTGGCGATGTTCAAGTTCGGCAATATCGACGTCGAGTTCCTCGAACCGGGACCGGAAAAGAGCGCCTGGCGCGACCTGCTCGAGGCCAAGGGGCCGGGCGTGCACCACATCGCGTTCAGGACGCGCAACATGACCGAGCGCGGCAAATACCTCGTGGGCAAGGGGCATGAGGAGCTGCAGAAGGCGGAGTTCCTCGGCTCGCACGGGCGCTATGCCTATTACGACACCGTCGACGCTCTCGGCATCCAGGTCGAGCTGCTCGAGTTCAACGCCGACATGGAAAAGCAGGGCTGATGGCCTATCCGATCGCCTACCAGATCTACTCGTCGCGCAATTTTCCGCCACTCGAGGCGCAACTCCCTGAGCTCAAGGGCTTCGGCTATGACGCGATCGAGCCGTGGCTGCCGGCCTATGAGGCCGATGACGGCAAGAGCTTCCGGCGGGCGCTCGAGGCCAGCGGGCTCAGATGCCTGGGCTTCCACATGCCGCTCGCGGGGCTCGTGGGGGAGACGCAGCGCTTCATCGACATCGCGCTGACGCTGGGCGCGACCTGGATGATCCCGCCCTATGTGACGCCCGAGGAGCGCGCCGGGGCGGATGCGGAGTACTGGAAAAGGCTCGGCGCCAAGCTGGCGCGGGGCGCCGCGGCGGCCGGGCCGCATGGCCTCAAGGTCGCCTGGCACAACCACGATTTCGAGTTCCAGGCGCTGCCCGACGGGTCGCGGCCGATCGACCATATCCTCGCCGAAGGCGGGCCGGAGGTGTGGTTCGAGATCGATTGCGGCTGGATCGTCCGGGCGGGCGCCGACCCGGCGGCCGAGCTGGCGCGGTTCACGGACCGGATCGGGGTGATCCAGACCAAGGACATGGCGCCGCCGGGAACGACGGCCGATGACGGCTGGGCGGCGACGGGCGAGGGGATCATCGACTGGGCGGCGCTGGCGCCGCTGTTCCGCCAGACCGCGGCCGACCACCTCGTCACCGAGCACGACAATCCGAGCAATTGGCGCCAATTTGCCCAACGCTCTATCAACCATCTGCGCGGATTGGGCCTCTAGCGGCCGGAATTGAGCGTTCCCGGGACGTCCCGACGGGCCGTACCGAAATGCGGCATTAACGGCTTTTCGGGCATGATTTCGCTGTCACCGTGCGGGAATCCATGCTCGAACCGGCCAGCAAATCGATGCCAGCTATCGACTACGTGTCGATGGTCCGTGCGGTCTATGGGGACCGCCGGGCAACGCTGGTGGCTACGCTGGCCTCGGCGGTGGGCGCCGGCGCGGCCGCCTTCAAGACCGGGCACTGGACGCTGTGGGCGATCACGGCGATCTTCGTGCTGATCGCCATCGGGCGCTACATCACCATCACCCGCTTCCTCGCCGCCAAGGTCGGGCCGACCGACGTGCCGGCGGCCGAAAAGTGGGAACGCGTCGCCACGTTCTGGGCGGCGTTCATCGCCTTCGTCTCGGGCGTGTGGTGCGTGGTCAGCTTCCTTGTGGTCAACGACACGTTCGCCGAGCTGATTTCGATGACCACCACCGTCGCCATGATGGTGGGCATCGTGGCGCGCAATTTCGGCCTCGTGCGGATGCTCAACATCCAGCTCATCATCGCGGTGGCGCTGCTGTGCGGGAGCCTGCTGTTCAAGGGCGACATCTATTATCCGATCCTGGGCGTGCTGCTGATGCCCATGCTGATCGGCTTCAAGGTGCTGGCCAAGGATCTGCGCAGCACCATGCTGAGCGCGGTGCATGCGCGCGTCGAGGCGAGCCGGCTCGCGGCCGAGCTCGATACGGCGCTCGACACGATGCATCACGGGCTCGCCATGCTCGATTCGGACGGGCTGATCGCGGTGGTCAACGGCCGGGCCGAGCAGGTGTTCGACGGCTTCGTGCCGGGCAACTGGAACGGCCGGTCGTTCGCGGCGCTGATCGCGGCGGCGGCGAGCCGCGGCTCGATCCCGCAGCGTTCCGCCGAGCAATTGATGCAGGTGGTCAACGGCCAGCGCGGTGGCAAGGTGATCATCAAGCTCGCCAATTCGCGCTTCTCGGAAGTCACCGTCAGCGCCCGGCAGGGCCGCGTGGTGCTGCTGTTCGAGGATATCACCGAGCGCGTGCGGGCTGAGGAGCGGATCAACTTCATGGCGCATTACGATGCGCTGACGGGCCTGCCCAACCGGGCGCATTTCACCCAGCAGGTGGCGGCCGATCTCGAGCGGCGGCGCAGCGACGCGCCGGGCGAGATGGCAATGCTGATGATCGTGGACATCGACGATTTCAAGCATGTGAACGATACGGCGGGGCACCTGGTGGGCGACCGGCTGCTGGTCGAGGCGGCGGACCGGCTGAAGGGCGCGGTGGGGATGAACGGGCTCGTGGCGCGGCTGGGCGGCGACGAGTTCATCGTCTACCGCTCGGGCGATGTGGGCCCCGACGACGCGGCGCTCGATTCGGGCGCGATCCTTGCGGCGTTCCAGACGCCGTTCTCGATCATGGGGGAGAGCCTGTCGACCAATGTGTCGGTGGGCATCGTCACCTCGGCCGATACCGAGGACGATCTCGACGGCATGATGACCAAGGCGGATCTTGCGCTCTACAAGGCCAAGGGCGCGGGCAAGGCGCAGGCGCAGCTCTTCCACGACGAGATGGACACCGCCTACCGCTATCGCCAGCGGCTCAAGGCCGAGCTCAAGCTCGCGGTGGAGAACGAGACGCTCACCCTCGTCTACCAGCCGCTGATCGACCTCAAGACGCGCCGTGTCGTCGCCTGCGAGGCGCTGGCGCGCTGGACGCATCCGCAGCTGGGCTCGATCCCGCCCTCGCTGTTCATCCCGGTGGCCGAGGAGAGCGGACTGATCTCCGACATCACGCGCTGGGCGCTGCGCACGGCGGCGCACGAATGCATGAACTGGGCGCCGCATATTTCGGTGTCGGTGAACGTGTCGGCGCGCGACTTCCGCAATGCCGATGTCGAGGCAATGGTGCTGGGCGCGCTCAGCGAGAGCGGCCTCACGCCCGAGCGGCTCGAGGTGGAAGTGACCGAGACGGCGCTGATCGAGGAAAAGGAAACCGCGACCAAGATCCTCTCGGCGCTGGGCAAGCGCGGCATCGGCATCGCGCTCGACGATTTCGGCACCGGCTATTCGTCGCTGAGCTATCTGCAGGCGCTGCCCTTCACCAAGCTCAAGGTCGACCGCAGCTTCGTGATGGATATCGGCAGCAATCCGCGCTCGCTGAAACTGCTTTCCAACGTTGCCCAGCTGGGCAAGGACATCAACCTGACGGTGACCGCCGAAGGTGTCGAGACGGAAGAGCAGCTGGCGCTCATCCAGGCGCATACCAAGGTCGACCAGATCCAGGGTTACCTGTTCGGCGTGCCGCTGCCGCGCCGCGAAGTGGCCGAACTGATCGTCCGGATGGAGGGCGCCGCCCGGCGGGAGCCCGCGGCGCTAGAATCGCGTATCAGGGTTAACGCCGGTTAACCCTCGCTATCTGCTTAACAAATCGTTACCTTGATGGCGGCAACCCTGGAACCACAGGGCTGTCCTGCGCATTGTGCGGTTCAAACGTACTTAACAAATCGTTACATTCATTCCCGTGGTTTTGGGGTTTTAGTGATGAGTGCGGCAACTCAGAACCAGGCGCCGACGGCTTCCAACTTTGCCGGGGCCTTGGTTGATATTCTAGATCGCGTCGAATATCGCCGGGTCAATCCCGCCGATCTGAACGATCCCGTGTATCGCCTCAGATATGACGCGTATCGTCGCGAGGACTTCTACCCGTTCAACAGCCTGGGTGTGCTGCGGGATGATTTCGACGACTACGAGACCTTTCCCAATTCATGGAATTTCGGCGTCTATATTGACGGGGCGCTGGCGAGTTCGCTGCGCATCCACTACCTGACGCCGCAGTTTCCGAAATCGCCGGCAAACAGCTTGTTCGGCGATGTGCTGAAGCCGTTGCTCGACCAGGGGGCGACGTTTGTCGATCCCACCCGTTTCACCGTCGATTTCGAGGCGAGCCTCGCCTATCCGGCGCTGCCCTTCCTGACGCTGCGGCTGGCGGTGATGGCGACCCGACACTTCCGGGCCACCTACGGGCTCCATTGCGTGCGTCCCGAGCACGGGCCGTTCTACAAGCGCGTGCTGGGCTCGAGCCTGATGTGCGAAGCGCGCAAATGGCACGATGTCGGCTTCCCGATGGAGCTGTGGGGTACCAAGGTGTCGGAGGTCTACGACCGTACGATCCGGCGCTATCCGTTCTTCCACTCGTCCGATGAGGAACGGGCCCAGTTGTTCGCCCCGCCGCACCAGACGCCGATCTGGGTCCACCCCACGGCGCGCACGGCGGAGGCCCCGACGATCGGACCCGTGGCGCCGGTGCGATAGATCGGCCCGTTACGCCGCGTGCCTGATGGGCTGGTGAGCCTTGCGGGCGACCGGGCGGCGGCTGAGCCGGCGCGGCAGGGGGACACCGAGGGCCTTGGCGACGGCGGCTTCGAGCAGATGGTCGATGTCGGACTTACGCATGTGTCTCACGTCCTGTGCTGCGCCCCGGGTGAGCGGGCCTTCGACCCAAGCAACGGGCGGAGCGCGGACGGGGTTGCGAAAACTTAATGTCCTGCGGGCGTGGAACTTCTTGCCCCCGACACAATTTGCCACAATCCTTATAGTTAGGGCACACTCGTGCCGGTTCGCCGGGGGGCGAGTCGGAGACCTGATATGAGAATTCTTCCCCGCCTGATTGGCCCGTTGCTCGCAGCGGGGCTGGTCCTGATGCCGGCGATCGCGTCGGCCGCGCCGGGCCTGGCCAATGTGAACGCCAATGTCCGTTCGGGCCCCGGCACCGGCTATCGCATCGTCGATACGCTCAAGAAGGGCGAGTACGTCATCGTCAAGGATTGCGGCGCCAATTGGTGCCTGATCAGCCATATCGGCAATGACGGCTACGTGTCGCGCGCGCTGATCCACAACCCCTATTACGGATCCAAGGGCTACTACCAGTTCGCCCCCAAGCATCCGCAGCCGGGTCGCGACTCTAACCGCTGAGCACCGACGGGTCGGGCCACAGATAGATCACCGATTCCACGTCGGTGCCGTCGATGCCGTGCCGCACGCGCTTCGCCTCGATCCCGCCCAGCGCGGCGTAGGCGAAACGATGCGGGTTGTCGGCATAGGCCGACAGCGCCAGCGGACCGGGAGACTTGCCGGCGAGCCAGCGGACGCCCTCGGCCAGCAGCGCCCGGCCGATGCCCCGGCGCTGGCTGTCCGGATCGACATAGAGCAGGCTGACGTGGCCGGCCGCGCCGACATCGCCCTTGTCGCCCATCGCCATATGGATGAAGCCGGCGATGCCGTTTTCATCCTCGGCGACGAACAGCGCTTCGGTGTCGGGCTCGAATTCGTCGTCGAGCCATTCCGCGATCTCGGCGCGGCGATAGGCCGGATCGATGCGCGGCGCGAGGAAGCCTCGCGGCATGAACTGCGAATAGGCCTGCTTCCAGCCGGCAGCGAGAATGTCGGCAATGGCATCGGCGTCGGCGCGCGCGTGCGGGCGGATCAGCATGGCTAGGCCGGCTGCAGCTCGGGCTTGACCTCTTCGAGCTCGATCAGCGTGCCGTCGAAATCCCTGGGGTGGAGGAAAAGCACCGGCAGGCCATGCGCGCCGGTCCGCGGCGTGCCGTCGCCGAGGACACGTGCGCCGCCCTCGACCAGGGTGCGCGCCGCCTGCGTCAGGTCGGCGACCTCGAAGCACACATGGTGCATGCTGCCATTGGGATGGTCGGCGAGAAACTTTGCGATCGGCGAAGCGGCACCGAGCGGTGTCATCAGCTCGAGCTTGCTGTTGGGCAGATCGACGAAGACGACGGTGACGCCGTGCTCGGGCAGGTCGCGCGGACTGTGCACGGTGGCGCCGAGCAGGTCGCGATACCTCGCCACGGCAGCGGCGAGGTCGGGCACGACGATGGCGACGTGGTTGAGACGGCCGATCATTGCTTCAACCTCACGTCCGTGAATGTTCGCATCAGCGCCTGCCGGGTGGCGATATCGCGAGTCTCAACGCGCCAGAAAGTGGAGTCGATGGCGTGCAGCGCAATCCAAGGCTCGTCGCTCTCGACCGGATCATAGCGCAGAAAAGTGCCCCAGATGACCTGCGAAGACCTTCTGGCCATCTCGACGAGTTCCGCACCTGCTACGCGTATGCCGGTGTTGGCAAGCCTATCGAGTTGGTCGTGCCAGCCGCCACCGAGAAAGAAGGCCTCGGAGCCATCAGGATGGAAAAAGTCCGATACTTCCCATGCCGATGTGACAATGCGTGAGGGCAGCGGCGATAGGATTTCGATGAGCGCGCGGAAGCGGTGATCCGACACGTCCCAAATCTCGATGGCCTTCATCGGTTGCCGAGCCTTCCCTCGATCTGGTTCAGTACCGAGAAGGCAGCTTCGAGCACGTTGGTGCCGGGGCCGAAGATTTCGGCGACGCCGACGTCGCGCAGGAACGCATAGTCTTCGGGCGGGATGACCCCGCCGACGATCACGGTGACGTCGCCGAGGCCGTTGCCGCGGAGCTCGGCGATCAGCTCGGGCACCAGCGTCTTGTGGCCGGCTGCGAGCGACGACACGCCGACGGCGTCGACCTTGAGCGCGGCGACATGTGCGGCGACTTCGGGGGCGGTCTCGAACAGATCGCCCATATGGACGGCAAAGCCCAGATCGGCGAAGGCGGTGGCGATCACCTTGGCGCCGCGGTCGTGGCCGTCCTGGCCCATCTTGGCGATGAAGAGCGCCGGCGGGCGCTTCTCCCTGGCTGCAAATGCGGCAAGACGCGACTGCATCTGGGCATACTGCGGGTCGCCCGCATAGCTCTGGGCGTAGACTCCGGAGACGACGCGGGTGACCGCGTGGTGGCGGTTGAAGACGTCCTCGAGCGCGGCAGAGATCTCGCCCAGCGTGCAGCGCGCACGGGCCGCGTAGATGCTCGCGGACAGCAGGTTGCCACCATGCCGCGCGAAGCTGCGCAGGCCATCGAGCGCCTCAATGACGCGGGACGCGCTGCGGGTTCGGCGGATATCGGCGAGGCGGGCGACCTGCTCGTCGCGCACGCGGGCATTGTCGACCTCGCGGAACGGGATTGGAACCTCGTTCTCGAGCCGGTAGCGGTTGACGCCGACGATCACGTCCTCGCCGCGATCGATGCGGGACTGGCGCAGCGCCGCGGCTTTCTCGATCTCGGCCTTGGGGCCGCCGGACTGCACGGCTGCGGTCATGCCGCCCTCGGCCTCGACCGCGCCCATCAGCGCCTCGGCCTTCTCGACGAGATCGGCGGTGAGGGCTTCGATGTAGTAGGAGCCGCCCAGCGGGTCGACGACATCGGTGATGCGGCTTTCGTGCTGGAGGATGAGCTGGGTGTTGCGGGCGATGCGCGCTGACTGCTCGGTGGGCAGCGCGATGGCCTCGTCGAAACTGTTGGTGTGGAGGCTCTGCGTGCCGCCCAGCACCGCCGCCATCGCCTCGATGGTGGTGCGGACGATGTTGTTGTGCGGGTCCTGTTCGGTGAGCGAAACGCCCGAGGTCTGGCAGTGGGTGCGCAGCATCTTCGATCGCGCGTCCCTGGCACCGAGATCGGTCATGACGCGCGACCAGAGGGTGCGGGCGGCGCGGAGCTTTGCCACTTCGAGGAAGACGTTCATGCCGATGCCGAAGAAGAAGCTCAGCCGGCCGGCGAAGGCGTCGATGTCGAGGCCGCGGGCCTGCGCCGCGCGCACATAGTCGCGGCCGTCGGCGAGGGTGTAGGCGAGCTCCTGCACGGCGGTCGCGCCGGCCTCGTGCATGTGGTAGCCCGAGATCGAGATCGAGTTGAATTTGGGCATGTGCTGCGCGGTGTAGGCGATGATGTCGCCGACGATGCGCATGCTCGGCTCGGGCGGATAGATGTAGGTGTTGCGCACCATGAACTCTTTCAGAATATCGTTCTGAATGGTGCCGTCGAGCTGAGCCTGGTTGACGCCCTGCTCCTCCGCCGCGACGATGAACATGGCGAGCACCGGCAGCACGGCGCCGTTCATAGTCATCGACACGCTCATCTCAGCGAGCGGGATGCCGTCGAAGAGGAGCTTCATGTCCTCGACGCTGTCGATGGCGACGCCGGCCTTGCCGACATCGCCCACGACGCGGGGATGGTCGCTGTCATAGCCGCGATGGGTTGCGAGGTCGAAGGCGACGCTGAGGCCTTTCTGCCCGGCCGCCAGATTCTGCCGGTAGAAGGCATTGGATTCGCGCGCGGTGGAGAAGCCGGCATATTGCCGGATGGTCCATGGGCGGTTGGCGTACATGGTGGCGCGCACGCCGCGGGTGAACGGTTCGGCGCCGGGCATCCCCGGATCGGCGGGGGCGTCGCCGGCGAAGTAGGCCGGCTTCACGCGGAGGCCGCCATAGTCGCGATCGAGGCCTTCGACCGGTGTATCCTTGAGCTCGCGAGCGGCGAGTTTCTCCCACTCCGCGAAGGTGCTCATATCGCCTCGAATTCCAGGATCACCTCGTCCACGGCGAGCACCGCACCGGGCGCGACGCGGACCTTGCTGACGCGGGCGCGGCGTTCGGCCCTGAGCACATTCTCCATCTTCATGGCCTCGACGATGGCGAGGTTCTGGCCGGCCTCGACGACATCGCCCTCGCGCACGTCGATGCGGACGACCTGTCCGGGCATGGGGCACAGCAGGAATTTGCTGAGGTCGGGCGGCAGCTTCACCGGCATCAGCGGCATGAGGTCGGCCACCTTGGGCCAGAGCACGCGCGCCACGAGGTCGGCGCCGCGCCAGCGCAGGCGGAAGCCGGCGGTGACGCGGTCGACGCGCACATGGTGCAGCTCGCCGTCGACGCGCGCGATGGCGAGCGACAGGCCGGGCTTCCAGCCGGTCTCGACCAGCAGCTTCTTGCCGGCGCCATCGGTGAGCCAGTACTCGATGCCGTCGGCGCGAACCGCGAAGTCCCAGCGGTCGGCGCCGATGAGCACGGCGCGGCGCTTCTCGGGGCCGGTATGCGAGCGCGTGTCGAGCGCATAGGCCGAGACGCAGGCGAGCGCCGCAAGATGGGTGAGCTCGGTGGCCGAGAGCGTGACGCCGGTGAAGCCGTCGGGGAATTCCTCGGCGATGTAGCCGGTGGTGAGCCGGCCCTCGCGGAAGCGGGGCTGCGCCATCACGGCCGACAGGAACGGGATGTTGTTGCCCACGCCCTCGACCTCGAACTGGTCGAGCGCTTCCTGCATCACGCCGATGGCAGCGGCGCGGTCGGGCGCCCAGGCGCAGAGCTTGGCGATCATGGGATCATAGAAGGTCGAAATCTCGCCGCCTTCGTAGACGCCGGTGTCGTTGCGGACGGCATGCTCGGCGTCGCGCTCCTCGGCGGGCGGACGGTAGCGGGTGAGGCGGCCGGTCGAGGGCAGGAAGTTGCGGTAGGGGTCCTCGGCATAGAGGCGGGACTCGATGGCCCAGCCATCGATGCCGACGTCCTGCTGGGCGAGCGGCAGCGTCTCGCCGGCGGCGACGCGCAGCATCAGCTCGACGAGGTCGAGGCCGGTGATGAGCTCGGTCACGGGGTGCTCGACCTGGAGGCGCGTGTTCATTTCGAGGAAGTAGAAATTGCGGTCCTTGTCGACAATGAACTCGACGGTGCCGGCGGAAAAGTAGCCGACGGCCCTGGCCAATGCGACGGCCTGCTCGCCCATAGCCCGGCGGGTCGCGGCATCGAGGAAGGGCGAGGGCGCTTCCTCGATCACCTTCTGGTTGCGGCGCTGGATCGAGCATTCGCGCTCGTTGAGATAGAGCACCGTTCCATGCTGGTCGCCGATGAGCTGGATCTCGATGTGGCGCGGCTCGGTGACGAATTTCTCGATGAAAATGCGGTCGTCGCCGAAGGAGCTGGCCGCCTCCGACTTCGAGCGCTCGAAGCCCTCTCGGGCCTCGGCGTCGGTCCAGGCGATGCGCATGCCCTTGCCGCCGCCGCCGGCCGAGGCCTTGATCATCACGGGGTAGCCGACCTTGCGCGCGATGGTCACCGCCTCGTCGGCATCGGCGATGAGGCCCATATGGCCGGGGACGGTCGAGACGCCGGCTTCCGCCGCGAGCTTCTTGCTCGTGATCTTGTCGCCCATCGCTTCCACGGCCTTGGTCGGCGGGCCGACGAAGATGATGCCGTTCCGCTCGAGCGCGGCGGCGAACTCGGCATTCTCCGAGAGGAAGCCGTAGCCGGGATGCACCGCCGCGGCGCCGGTCTGCTTGCAGGCGGCGATGATCCTGTCGATCGAGAGGTACGAGTCGCGCGCGGCCGAGCCGCCGATATGCACCGCCTCGTCGGCCATCTTCACATGCAGCGCATCGCGGTCGGCATCGGAATAGACCGCGATGGTGCGAATGCCGAGCCGCTTCGCCGTCCTGATGACGCGGCAGGCGATTTCGCCGCGATTGGCGATGAGGAGGGAGGTGAACATGCTCATAGCGGGATGTTGTCGTGCTTCTTTGCCGGCACGGCGACCTTCTTGTTCTTGAGGGTCTGGAAGGCGCGGGCGACGCGGCGCCTGGTGCTGCTTGGCATGATGACGTCGTCGATGAAGCCGCGTTCGGCGGCGACGAAGGGGTTGGCGAAGCGGTCTTCGTATTCCCTGGTGCGGGCGGCGATCCTGTCCTTGTCGCCGAGCTCGGCGCGGTAGAGGATTTCGGTGGCGCCCTTGGCGCCCATCACGGCGATCTCGGCCGAGGGCCACGCATAATTCACGTCGGCGCGGATGTGCTTTGAGGCCATCACGTCATAGGCGCCGCCATAGGCCTTGCGGGTGATGACGGTGACCTTCGGCACGGTGGCCTCGGCGTAGGCGAAGAGCAGCTTGGCGCCGTGCTTGATGATACCGCCATATTCCTGCGCGGTGCCGGGGAGGAAGCCGGGCACGTCCTCGAGCGTCAGGATTGGAATGTTGAAACAGTCGCAGAAGCGGATGAAGCGCGCGGCCTTCTTGCTCGAGTTGATGTCGAGGCAGCCGGCGAGCACCAGCGGCTGGTTGGCGACGACGCCCACCGTATCCCCGTCGATGCGGATGAAGCCGGTGAGGATGTTGCCGGCATGGTCCTTCTGCAGCTCGAGGAAGTCGCCCTCGTCGGCGAGCCGCACCACCACCTCGCGCATGTCGTAGGGTTTGTTGGCGCTGTCGGGGATGATGGTGTCGAGCGCTTCGTCGTGCCGCTCGATGGTATCGAAGGTGTCGACATGCGGCGCCTTCTCATTGGCGTTGAGCGGCAGGAAGTCGAACAGCCGGCGGACTTCGAGCAGTGCTTCGATGTCGTTGTCGAAAGCGGCATCGGCGACGGAGCTCACCTTGGTGTGGGTGCCGGCGCCGCCCAGCTCCTCGTGCGTGACGATCTCGGAGGTGACGGTCTTCACCACGTCGGGGCCGGTCACGTACATGAAGCTCGTGTCCTTCACCATGTAGATGAAGTCGGTCATGACGGGGGAGGACACCGCGCCGCCCGCCGTGGGGCCCATGATGACAGAGATCTGCGGCACCGCGCCCGACGCCTGCACGTTGCGCCAGAACACTTCGGCATAGCCGCCGAGCGCCGCCACGCCTTCCTGGATGCGCGCGCCGCCCGAATCGTTGAGGCCGATCACCGGGGCGCCATTCTGCACGGCGAGGTCCATGATCTTGCAGATTTTCTGCGCATGCGTCTCGGACAAGGACCCGCCGAAGACGGTGAAGTCCTGGCTGAACACATAGGTCATGCGGCCGTTGATGGTGCCCCAGCCGGTGACCACGCCGTCGCCGGGGATGACGCTCCTGTCCATGCCGAAGTCGCGCGCCCGGTGGGTGACGAACATGTCGTATTCTTCGAACGAGCCGGGATCGAGCAGCACGTCCAGCCGCTCGCGGGCGGTCAGCTTGCCTTTGCCGTGCTGCGCGTCGATGCGCTTCTGCCCGCCGCCCAGCCGCGCTTCGGCGCGCCGGGCCTCCAGCGCCGCGATGATCTTGTGCATGCTCCTCCGAGCCTTCTTTGTGCTCCGTCCGAACGATCCGGAGACGGCTCGTTCGGCCAACCGCCCTGTGTGGTTTGACCGGATGGTCAAATCAGAATGTGACGGCGTGGTCAAAAAGGCAACGGGCGTGGAATGGGGTGCTGCGCGAGTGGTCAACGGATCGGAGCAGCGGCGCCGGCGCTTGCCAGTTCAGGATGGAAGCCCTTTCATGGCGGGGGAGCCAGGGAGAGCCGCCGTGAAGATTACCGACATCAAATGCGCCGTCATCGCCAACAGCCCGGTGATCCGGATCACGACGGATGAGGGGATCACCGGCTGGAGCCAGATCGAGACGCCCAAGCCGTATCTGCAGCCCATCGTGCTGCAGCTCAAATCGTGGATCGTCGGGCAGGACCCGGTGAACGTCGAGCGGGTGGTGCGGCGCATCAGGGTGCGCGGCGGGTTCAAGCCGTGGGGCGCCGCCGTGAGCGCCATCGAGACGGCGCTGTGGGACATTGCGGGCAAGGCAGCCGGCCTGCCGGTCTACCGGCTGCTGGGGGGCAAGGTGCGCGACCAGGTGCGGACCTATCGCACCCTCTACCATCACGAGGTCGGGGTGGGGCACACGCCCGAGGATTATGTGAAATGGGCCGAGTACGGCATGGCGCTGCCCGAGGGCTTCACCATGTTCAAGCTGCCCACCGCGTTCCATTCCTCGATGGTGCGCGACGTGCCCGATTTCTACTATGGCGACGTGCAGCACGACGCGCCCTTCCCCTATCCGCACAAGGGGCTGATGAGCGAGGACGGCTTCGAGCATCTCGTCGCCTGCGTCGAGGCGGCCAAGGGCGCGCTGGGCTCGAAATACGGGCTGGCGCTCGATGCGGGGCCGGGCTTCCTGCCGGTCGACGCGCTGCGGCTGGCCAAGCGCCTCGAGCCGCTGCACCTCTTATGGATCGAGGACATGATCACCGGCGACTATGTGCCCTACGTCAATCCCGACGTCTATCGCGAGGTGACGCCGCACACGACGACGCCGATCCATACCGGCGAGCAGATCTATCTCCGGCAGAACTACAAGGCGCTGATCGAGACGCATGCTGTCGATATCGTGGGGCCCGATCCGTGCGACGTGGGCGGCATCGCCGAGCTCAAATGGATCGCCGAATATGCCGACCTCCACGGCCTCGCCATGGCGCCGCACGGCACCGCCAACGGCATTCTGGGCCTCGCGGCGCTGGTGCAGGTGTGCGCCACGCTGCCGGACAATCTTATCGCCTTCGAGTATCCGGCGCGGTTCGAGCCGTTCTGGTACGACATCACCGAGGGCTTCGACGGCGTGCCGGTCAGGAACGGCATGATCGATGTGCCGGACCGGCCGGGACTGGGCGTGAACCTGTTGCCCAAGGCGGCCAAGGCGTATCTGGAGGACGGGGACGCGGACTTCTTCGACTAGGGCAGGGTTGCGCCGCAAAGGCGGGTACCACCTTTGCCGGAAACGCTTTAGAGGGAGAGGCAGTGTTTCTCCGCGTCCGTCCCCTGATCATGAGCCGTGCTATGAACGATACCGTCGCCGACCGCTTCCTCCGCTATGTGGTGATCGATACCCAGTCGGACGGCGCGTCCGAGACGCAGCCTTCGACGATGAAGCAGAAGGATCTGGGCCGCCTGCTGGTCGCCGAATTGCTGGCGCTGGGCATCGCCGACGCGCATCTGGACGAGCACGGCTATGTCTATGCGACGATCCCGGGAAATACCGACAAGGACGTGCCGGTCATCTGCTTCTGCTCGCATATGGACACGGCGCCCGATTTCACCGGCACCAATGTGAAGCCGCAGATCGTGCCCGACTACCAGGGTGGCGACATCCGGCTGTCGGGCGACGCGTCGCGCGTGATCCGGGTCGATGAACATCCGGAGCTGCGCAACCAGATCGGCAACGACATCATCACTTCGGACGGCACGACGCTTCTGGGCGCCGACGACAAGGCCGGGCTCGCCGAGATCATGAGCGCGGCCGCGCGGCTGGTGAGCGATCCGGCCATCAAGCACGGTACGATCAAGCTGCTGTTCACGCCCGACGAGGAAATCGGCCGCGGCGTCGACAAGGTGGACCTCGCAAAGCTCGGGGCGCAGTTCGCCTATACGCTCGACGGCGAGACGGCGGGCGACATCGAGGACGAGACGTTCTCGGCCGACGGGGTCGAGATCAACATCACGGGCGTCGCCATGCATCCGGGCTTTGCCAAGGACCGCATGGTCAACGCGATCAAGGTGGCGAGCGCGATCGTCGCCCGGCTGCCGCAGGAACAGTCGCCCGAGACCACCAGCGGCCGGCAGGGCTTCATCCATCCGGTCGAGATCACCGGCTCGATGGCGAGCGCCAGGATCGCGCTGATCGTGCGCGATTTCGAGGACGCGGGGCTGGCCGAAAAGAACGCCCTGATCGGGCGGATCGCGCAGGAGGTGGTCGCGGCCTGGCCGGGTGCGACCTACACGCTCAAGGTGCACGAGCAGTACCGCAACATGAAGGGCGTTCTCGACCGGCACCCGCAGATCGTCGAGAACGCCGTCGAGGCGATCCGCCGCGCCGGCATGACGCCGCGGCGCGGTTCGGTCCGCGGCGGCACCGACGGCTCGCGGCTGTCGCTGATGGGCCTGCCGTGCCCCAACATCTTTGCGGGCGGCCACGCCTTCCACTCGCCGCTCGAATGGATCAGCCGGCAGGACATGGAGAAGGCGGTCGCCACGATCGTCGAGCTCTGCAAGCTCTGGGAGGAGCGCGCCTAGCGCCCGGCGATCACGGCCCGGCGCCGGCCGCCCTGCGCTTGCCGGCAAAATGCATGAGGGCGCCGATGGCGGCGAAGACGACGCCGAGCACCCAGGCGACGACATAGAGCAGCGCGAGGGGTATCCAGGCGAGAAGGCCGGTCAACTCGATCGGCGACCATGCGGCCGTGGTGTAGACCACATCTGAAGGCCATGCCGGTTATCCTCAAGACCGACGAGGAGCGCGATGCGTGGCTCACGGCACCTTGGAAGGAGCGAGGAAGCTGCAACGACAACGACCGCTTCCGAACGGAGAGCTAGAGGTTCTCCACCGTACACCGCGACTGCATCTGCCGGGAGTGGAGGAATTCCGAGCGGAGACCCACTGCGGTTCAGTGTATCAAAGTTTCAAGAAACGTTATTCTAGCAGGATTTTGAGGGGGCTAGTTTGGAACAGATTAGGGCGTTTGTGGGATACAGCTACCTTGAGAAGGACGAGGTCGTCGTGGCGTCGTTCCTCGACTTCCTTGACAGTCAGGCGCGCGACAATCCCCAACTCGTGTGGGAGCATGCGAAGCTGTCCAAGGCTAATCTCGCCGCTCGGTATGATGAGGCGGGATTTTTCGAGGAGGCGGAAGAGCTCTGTAAGGAAGCACTCTCCGCGAAGGAGGTTCCCGAGTACGCAAATAACGTCATGCTTCAAATTTCTGACCGCCCCGAAGAGGAGCGCACCAAGCTAAAGGAGCTTAAGCAGCGCGCTCGCACCAAGTCGGAATTCTATTCGAGGTTCGGCGGAGCTATGGCGAAGCCACTGACAATGAACGGCGGAGTATGGGCAAGCGACGACCTTGAGTTGACGGTAAAGTTCGACACGGACTCTATACGCGCCGAGGGGGTCGAGTTCACTTCCGCAATCACGAGTGCTTTAATGGCCATACCCGAGGGCCAACAACAGGTTCGGTACAAGGTGAGGGTATTCGGGGATATGATTGGGTGCGCCTTCGTCGGGACGTTCAGACCGATCCGCGAGACCGAAGCGCCGCGGAGTATACTCGGTGACGCTGTCTCCTCTAGCTCGGTGATGGGCTACTTTGACAAGGAGGCCGGTACGCTCGCGATAATGGTTGAGCCAAAGCAAAGTTCACCCAAGATTCGCGAGCTTCATTCCCAGCGATCTATCCCGGCCATAGCTCAGGCATAGCGGCTCCGATGCCGTGGCCGATGTGCTCCTCGAAGGGCGAGCGTAGTTTCGGCAACCGCTTCGGCCCGTGATGACACAGAGTTGACACGAGCCGAGGGTCACAAACCGCGGTGCCCCGGTGAACACGTAAATAGTTGAATTTGTTTAGTTAAATGGTGCCGCTTAGGTGACTCGAACACCTGACCCCATCATTACGAATGATGTGCTCTACCAACTGAGCTAAAGCGGCCCCTGGGGATCGTCCCGAAGCGGGGGTCTTTTACTGGGCACCCGCGGGGGGCGCAAGCGGAGTTTCCGCTGCAGCAGGGGCGGGGACGGCGGGCGGCGGCCCGACCGGCGCGGGGAGGCGCTCGCCGAGCGGCCTGGGCTCGCCGCGGCCATTGGCCGTGGACAGCGGCACGCGCCACTCGAAGGCATCGAGGGCGCCGGTGACCGGGGACGTGGGCTCCCATTCGTCCGAGGTGATGCCGTCGGCGATCCAGACCGGGTCGGCGGGGGCGCGCACGGCGCGGGCCAGCCATTCGCGGGCCTTGCCCTGGTCGGCGTTCTGGCCGTCCTCGATCTCGGCCATCAGCAGGCAGACGGCCTGGGTGGGGTCGGTGGCGACATGGTTGGCCAGCGCCGCCCGGGCCGTGGCCCAGTCATAGGCGTCGACGGCTGATCGGGCGAGGACGATGGCGGCGGGACGGCTGGCCGGCGGGCTGTCGATGAGCTCGCGCACGCGCTTCAGCCGGTCGACGGCGGAGGCGCCGGGCTGGGCGTTGGCGTAGAGCGTTGCCACATGCGGATGCGAGGTGGCGCGCCAGACGCGGCGGAGCAGGCTCATCGCCTTGCGCACGTCGCCGCGGTTGGACTGGATGCGCGCGGCGATCAGCGCCGCGGGCACGAAATCGGGCACGAGCTTGAGGGCGAGCGTCGCGTGGTCGAGGGCGCTCAGCGGGTTGGTGTCGACCTGCTCGCGGGCGAGCGCGGTTTCGATCACGGCCTGCTTGCGCCGCTTGAGCATCTTTTCTTCGCGTGTCACCGCCGCCTCGGCATTGACGCTGGCGAGCGCCAGCTCCCACTGGCCACGACGGGTGAGGTCGTCGAGCACCGCGTCGGAGGCCCAGCGGGTCTGCGGCGACAGCGCCACGGCCTTCTGCGCAAAGCTCAGCGCCGCGTCGGTGCGGCCCTGGGTGCGGGCCTGCTCGTAGAGGCCGGCCAGCGCGGCGACGGCGGTCTTCTTGTTGGAGATGAGGGCGCGATAGTGCTCGCGCGCCGACTGCATGTCGCCGAGCGCGAGATCGGAGCGCGCCTCGAGCAGCTGCGCGGCGTGGTTGCGCGGCAGGTTGGAGCGCGCTTCGCGGGCCAGCACGCGGGCGCGGCCGGGGTCGCCGGCCTGCAGCGCGACGAAGCCGTCCGACAGGGCCGCGACGCCCGCATCGCGGCGGCGTTCGCGGTTGAGCTTGGCGAAATAGCGCGGCGCATCGAGGATGCGGCGCAGGATCGACCAGGCGAGGATGACGCCGGCAAGGGCGGCCGCCACGACGAAGGCGGCGAGGCCGAGGCGCGGCTGCATGCGGTAGCCAGCGACCTCGATCATGGCCGTGCCCGGCAGGCTCACCAGCCAGGCGATGCCGGCGGTGAGCAGCAGGCTGACGACGATCCAGGTGGCGAGACGGATCATTGCGTGTCGGCCGTCGTGGTGGCGAGGGCGCGGGCGCGGAGATCGGCGACGAGCCTGGCGGCTTCCGCATGGGCGCGCACGTCGGCGGCCACCAGCGTGGCCTTGTCGCGCATGGCCTGCGGCAGCGCCTCGATCAGGGCGAGCGCGCCGGCATAGTCGCGGCGCTCCATCGCGCTTTCGAGACGTGACATCACGGCCTCGGGGCTGTCGCCGGCGATCTCGTCGGCCGGCCGCAAGGCGAGGATCGACTTGGCCCAGTCGATGGCGCTCTGCGTCCAGTCTTGGCCGCTCGAATCGCGGGCGCCGAGGATCTCGGGCACGGCGATGCGGAACTTTGCGTCGAGCGCATCGGGGCGGATGAGGCCGTCCGCCGCGGCGGCGGTGAGCGTCGCCGGCACCACCAGGTCGGGCAGCACGGTGCGCAGCGCGTCGAGCTCCGCCTGGAACGGCTTTCCACTGGCGAAGGCGCCTTCGAGGCCGCTGAGGATCAGCGGCAGCTTGAGGGCGGGGCCGACCTCATTGGGCAGCGCCGCATCGATGTGCTGGGTCAGCGCCGTGCGGGCGGCGTCGAGGTCGGTGCGCAGCGAGGCGACGGTCGAGTCGACGCCATTGAGGCGCGTGGTGAGGCTCGACAGGCCGGTCTCGAGATCGGCGATCGATTGCGCGATGGCGCCCGCATCGGCGCCCGACGCACCGGCGGCGATGGCATCGACCTGCGCCTTGAGCGTCCTGAGCTGGGTCTCGAGCGGGGTGAGATCGACGAGGGGTGCCGCCTCGGGGATGGACGCCTCGACATCCGCTATCGACTGGTTCAGCGCGGCGATGCCGGCATCGAGCTGGGCGATGGTGGCATCGAGCGACACCTGGGTGCGCGTCGTGCTCTGCTGGAGGCTGGTGACGGTGCCGCTGAGCGCATCGAGCTTTTCGCCCTGGGCGGCGAGCTCGGGTTGCAAGTCGGGCTGCTCGGGGCCGCGCGTGGGCAGCGGCAGGGCGTTGGCGAGCAGGTAAGTCAGCAGCGTGCCCAGCAGCGCGCCGCCGATGGCGACACCGCCCAGGAGCGGCCAGTTGGCGTCGGCGATGTCGAAGCGCGGGGCGCGCTCGCGCGTGCCGGGGGGCGGGGTCTCGGTGGCGGACGGACGCTCCTCCGGCCGCGCATTGGCATTGCGGGCCGTCAGGTCGATCACCGGCGGTTTCACGGGGCCCGTCGAGCGGTCAGCCATCCATTGCATCCTTCATCGAGGGATCATGCCCATCTTTTGCTCCCGCGCGAAAGAGAGCGCCAATGCCATCATTGCCTCCTCCGAGGGGTGGTCGGCGAGGCTCACGCGGACGAAATGGGCAGCGATCAGCGGCGCCGCAACGGCCTCGGAGAGACAAAGCATGCCCGGCCGCGCCCGTGCGGTGCCCGCCGGCGCGAGCCGGGTGAAGGTTTCGGCGGTGCGGCGCGAATAGAACAGCGCGCCGTCGAACTGGCCGAGGTCGGCGGCAAGATGCTGCGCCGGGTGCATTTCGTAGATCGCGGTGGTGATCACCATCACGCCATGGGGCGCGAGCGCCCGGGCGAGGTCGGCGGCCTGGTGGCGGGCAGTGGGGTAGAGCACCGGACCATCGACGCCCGCGTCCGCGAGCAGCGCCACGAGGTCCTGCGCATTGCCCGCCGCGCTCACCACTTCGGCAAAGCCCAGCTCGCGCGCCATGGCGGCGCTGCGGTCGCCCACCGCGTAGACGGGGAGCGACTGGAGGCGGGGCACTTCGCCGCGGTCATGCAGGGCGCGCAGGGCGTTGGCGCTGGTGATCGCGAGGGCGGCGAAACCGTCGGCGGGCGGCAGGGTCGTGGTGAGCGTTCGGGCGGTAAGCAACGGTTCGACCACGGCTTCGATGTCTAGCGCCCTGAGGCGCGCAGCCGTCTCGCTCGCATCGGGCTCCGACCGGGTGACGAGCAGTCTGACCATGTGAGCCCTTATCCGGGGAACAGCTTGAGGAAGTCTGAACCGGCCTTGTCGCGGAGAATCTGGCCCAGTTCGTGGCCGACCGCCTCAGGGGCGGCGGCGGGGCCGGCATGCCGGGCCTCGATCGAGATGCGGCCATCGGGCGAGAGGATCTCGCCGCGCAGCATCAGGGTCTTTTCGGCGATGTGGCTGACGACGCCGATGGCGGTACGGCAGGAGCCGTCAAGGGCATCGAGCAGGGCCCGCTCGCCATGCACGGCGGTTGCCGTCTGCTGGTGATTAAGTGGCGCGATAAGCTCGAAACTTCTGCTGTCGTCGGCCCGGATCTCAAGTCCGATGGCGCCCTGCGCCGGCGCCGGCAGGAAGCGCTCGGGGTCGAGATAATCTGTTATGTCGCTGGCGCGGCCGAGCCGGTTGAGCCCGGCGACGGCGAGCAGCGTGGCGTCGGCGACACCGTCGGTGAGCTTGCGCAGCCGGGTGTCGACATTGCCCCGGAAGGGCACGATCTCAAGGTCGGGGCGGGCGCGGAGGATCTGGCTGGCGCGCCGGAGCGAAGAGGTCCCGAGCCGTGCACCTTGCGGCAGTTCATCAAGCGTCTTGACCGATAGCGAGACGAAGGCGTCGCGGATGTCCTCGCGCTCGAGGAAAGCAGCGAGGACCAGCCCATCGGGCAGCCTGGTCGCCATGTCCTTGCTGGAATGGACGCCGATATCGACTTCGCCGGCCTCGAGCGCGGCCTCGATCTCCTTGGAGAACAGCCCCTTGCCGCCCGCCGTGCTCAGCGGCGCGTCGGTCAGCCGGTCACCCGAGGTGGTGATGGTGCGGATCTCGATGGCGTCGAGCGGCAGGCCATGGGCCTCCGACAGCAGCCTCTGGACCAGCCGCGCCTGGACGAGGGCGAGGTTGGAGCCGCGGGAGCCGATGCGCAGGAAGGCCGAAGATTGCAAAGCGGGCACGTTCTCTCTAGGTCAGGTGCGCAGGCCTTAACCCTCACGGATACTCCGCGCAATGCGGCTTCTCGGCATCGAAACCAGTTGCGACGAAACCGCCGCCGCCGTCGTCGAGCGCGACGAGCAGGGGCACGGGCGGATCCTGAGCAATGTGGTGCGCAGCCAACTGGCCGAGCACGCGCCCTATGGCGGCGTGGTGCCGGAGCTGGCGGCCCGGGCGCATGTGAGCCATCTCGACCGCATCATCGACCGGGCGATCACGGAATCCGGCCTTTCCCTCAATGAGATAGACGGAATCGCCGCGACGGCGGGGCCGGGGCTGATCGGCGGCGTGCTGGTCGGGCTGACGACCGCCAAAGCGCTGGCGGCGGCGCTCGGAAAGCCGCTGGTGGCGGTCAACCATCTCGAGGGGCACGCGCTCACGGCGCGGCTGACCGATGGGCTCGCCTTCCCCTATCTGCTGCTGCTGGTCTCGGGCGGGCACAGCCAGTTCGTGCTGGTGCGCGGCGTCGGCGATTACGAGCGCTGGGGCACGACGATCGACGATGCCCTGGGCGAGGCGTTCGACAAGGTGGCCAAGCTGCTCGATTTGGGCAATCCGGGCGGGCCGGAAGTGGAGAAACAGGCGATGGCCGGCGATGCCGGCCGCTTCAGGTTCCCGCGGCCGCTGCTGCGCGAAGAGCGCCTCGACTTCTCGTTCTCGGGCCTCAAGACGGCGGTGCGGCTCGCGGCCGAACAGATCGCGCCGCTGACACCCAGGGACGTTGCCGACATCTGCGCCTCGTTCCAGCTCGCGGTGACCGACATCGTCACGACCCGCGCTGCCGCGGCGCTGGCGAAGTTCCGCGCCGAGCTGCCGGACGCGGCGCCGACACTGGTCGTGGCAGGCGGCGTTGCCGCCAACCGGGCGATCGGCGACGGCCTGCGGCGGGTGGCCGACGAGGCCGGTGCGCGACTGGTGGTGCCACCGATCCCGCTCTGTACCGACAATGGCGCCATGGTGGCCTGGGCCGGGGCCGAGCGGATGGCGCTGGGGGAGAGCGACGGTCTCGACAGTTCCGCCAGGGCGCGCTGGCCGCTCGACAGCGACGACATGAGGCGCCGGCATGCCGCTTGAGCGCGTTGCCGTCATCGGCGCCGGGGCGTGGGGCACGGCGCTGGCGCAGGCCGCCGCGATGGCCGGCCGCGCGGTGACGCTGGTGGCGCGCGACCCGGCCGTGGTGGCCGAGATCAATGCGCGACATACCAACAGCGCGCATCTGGGGGCGCAGAAGCTGGCGCCGTCCGTCCGCGCCGCGAGCGCCTATGCCGATGCAGACCTCGTGATCCTTGCCGTGCCGGCGCAGGCGAGCCGCGCCGCGCTCGCCGGGCTGTCGCTGGCGGGTATCCCGGTCGTGCTGACGGCGAAGGGACTGGAGCAGGGGTCGCTCCGGCGCCAGAGCGAGGTGCTGGCGGAAGCGGCACCCGGCGCGGTCCCCTATGTCCTGTCGGGGCCGAGCTTTGCGGCGGATGTGGCGGCGGGACGGCCGACAGCGGTGACGCTGGCGGGCGACGACGATGCGGCGACCGAGGCGATTGCCGCCGCCCTCGCCGGACCGAGCTTCCGGCCCTACGCGGCCGGCGACCGCGTCGGCGTCGAACTCGCCGGCGCGCTCAAGAACGTCTATGCGCTCGCAGCCGGCGCCGTCGATGGTGCGCGGCTCGGAGCGTCGGCCCGGGCGGCGCTGATCGCGCGGGCTTTCGCCGAACTCGGCCGCATCGTGCCGGCATTCGGGGGACGCGCCGAAACGCTGATGGGGCTCGCGGGGCTGGGCGATCTGACGCTGAGCTGCACGTCGGAGCAGTCGCGCAATTATCGTCATGGCGTGGCGCTCGGCCGCGGCGAGCCGCAACCCGCCTCGCTCGCCGAGGGCGTGTTCACCGCGCCCGTGGCGCAGCAGCTGGCGCTGACCGCCGGCGTCGAGGCGCCGCTGATCGATGCGGTCAATTTGCTGCTGTCGGGCAATGTCGATATCACCACCATCGTTGCGGGCCTGATGACGCGCCCGCTCAAACGCGAGGACTCCTAGAATGCTGTTCGCCCTGGTCGCCCATGATCGTCCCAACTCCGTCGCGCGTCGGCTGGAGCTGCGCCCCGATCACCTCAAGCACCTCGATGGGCTGGGCGATACGCTGGTGCTGGCCGGGCCGTTCCTTGCCGACAATGGCGACATGGTGGGCTCGATCGTCGTGATCGAGGCGGAGACGCTCGAGGCCGCGCGCGAGATTTTCGGACGCGACCCCTTCATGACGGGCAACCTCTTCGATAGCGTCACGATCAAGCCGTGGAAGCTTGGGGTCAACAAGACCAGATAGGGGAGCGCTCGCGATGGCCTATTGGCTGATGAAGTCGGAACCTGACGTGTTCAGCTACACCGACCTCGAGAACAAGCCCGTCGAGGAATGGCACGGCGTGCGCAACTTCACCGCGCGCAACAATATGAAGGCGATGAAGGTGGGCGAGCTCGCCTTCTTCTATCACTCCAATATCGGCAAGGAGATCGTGGGCATCATGAAAGTGGTGGCCCTCGCGCATCCCGATTCCACTGCCGAGCCCAACGACAAGGGCAAGGTGGTGTGGGAGTGCGTCGACGTTGTCCATCACATGCGCATGCCCAAGCCGGTGACACTCGAGACCATCAAGAAGACGCCCGAGCTTGCCAACATGGCGCTGGTCAAGCTGTCGCGCCTGTCGGTCGGGCCGGTGACGGACGCCGAGTGGAAGCTGATCTGCCAGATGGGCGGCCTCAAGAAGGCGCCGACCGCCTAGGTCCCGGCGAACGGATTGACGATACGGAGCCGGTTTTCGATGACGAGACCGGGATGCATGTCTTCGGTGTAGAGGGTGTCGCAGCCGGCGAGCAGCGCGGCGGCGACGATCATGCTGTCGTAGATGGTCAGTTTGTAGCGGACGGCGATGTAGAGACCTTTCTCGTGCACATCTTCATCGACCGGAACAACAAGCGTCTGGGACCGCAGCGTTGCAAGGAAGTCAGTAACGCGAGGCCACGGATGCTTCCATTTCCTCACCATCACATTGGCGATCTCGTTGAGCACCTGAACGCTGATGGTCAGCCCGTCATCGACCAGCCGGTGTGCCCGGAGCGCCCGTCTGTCGTCGGGCCCAGCCAGATACAGTATCACGTTGCTGTCGGCGAATTCAGCGCTCATTCGCCTCTTCGCGGTTGAACTTGAAGCCTGCCGGCATCATTCCCCGGAAGGACTTCAGCTTCTCCATCGCCTCCGCTTTGGTGAGGCGGCGGACAAGAGACAGGCTATGAGTATTGAGAGGGTCGGCTTTGAAGTCGACTTCGTCCCCTTCCTTCAACCCGAGCGCCTCCACCACATCGGCGGGGAGCCGCACGGCGAGGCTATTGCCCCATTTCGAAACGCGCATTCTCAGGCTCCGTGGATATACATTGCGTCACAATGTATATCCTTCGCGGCGGATGCTCAAGCCTCAGAAGTCCGCGGTGATGCCTTTGATCTCCCAGTCGCCGTAGCGGTTGGGATCGAGGCCGCCGCGGCCGCCTTTCTCGACAGGGCGGGCGGCCATGTCGGTGTCGATCTGCTTGCGGCGAAGCTCGGCCTCGGCGAGGGCACGCCGGGCGGGAGGTGACAGCGGTTTCGGGATGGGCTGAGCGGGAGCTGACTTGTCGGGAACCGTCATGGCCCCCATCTTATTGTCCGGTATCGCGTCCTGTCGAGGAGACCAATGTTCAACCTGATCCGCACCGGCGTCCTGATCGCTGCGCTGACCGCGCTGTTCATGGTGGTGGGATATTTCATCGGCGGGCAGACCGGCATGTTCATTGCCTTCCTGTTCGCCGCCGGCACCAACCTGTTCGCGTACTGGAATGCCGACAAGATGGTGCTGTCGATGCAGGGCGCCGTCGAAGTCGACCCGCGCCAGGCCCCCGATCTCTACCGCATGGTGGAGACGCTGGCGTCGCGCGCCGGCCTGCCCACGCCCAAGCTCTATGTCATCGAGACGGCGCAGCCCAACGCCTTTGCCACCGGACGCAATCCGCAAAATGCGGCGGTTGCGGTGTCGTCGGGCCTGCTCAACACGCTGACGTCGGCCGAAGTGGCGGGCGTGGTGGCGCATGAGCTGGCGCACATCAAGAACCGCGATACGCTGACAATGACCGTCACCGCGACGCTCGCCGGGGCGATCTCGATGCTGGCGCAGTTCGGGCTGTTCTTCGGCGGCGGCAACAATAATCGCGACAATCCGCTGGGCGGCATCGGCGCGCTGCTGATGGTGTTCCTCGCGCCGCTGGCGGCAGCTCTGGTGCAGATGGCGGTAAGCCGGACGCGCGAATACGAGGCCGACAAGGATGGCGCGCTGATTTCGGGCGAGCCGATGGCGCTGGCCTCGGCGCTGCACAAGATCAGCTCGATCGCGCAGCGCACGGTGAACGTGCGGGCCGAACGCAATCCGGCGATGGCGCATCTCTACATCACCAACCCGCTGAGCGGGGCGCGGATGGACAATCTGTTCGCCACCCATCCGGCGGTCGAGAACCGCATCGCGGCGCTGCAGCAACTCGCGGCCGAGATGGGCCGCGACGATCGCGGCTATCGGCCGGCACCGCGTCCGGACTTTACGGAGCCGTCGCGGGGCACTAGTGGCTGGCGGGTGCCGCAGTTCAGCGAGGGCGAGGATCGCCGGTCGCGCGGGCCGTGGGGCTGACAGTGTCGCGTTTCCGAGCCGAAAGGCCACGCATTTGCGGGAGCGCGCCGTGGAGATGAGTTGCCAAAACAAAAGCAGGTACCGGGCCTCGCGCTCCGGCTGATTGCCGCCGACAGGCTGGCGCAGGTCTTGAAAGGGGCGAGCTTCTCGCCCTTTTTCGCATCGGACGTCGCCGATGGCCGCGACCGCGCGCTCGCCAACCGGCTGGTCACGACGGCGCTGCGCTATCACGGCCCGATCAGCCGGCTTGTCGGCGAGTTGCTGCAGCGCGGCATCCCCAAGAAATCAGGGCGGTTCGAAGCGGTGCTGCGGCTGTCGCTGGCGCAACTGCTGTTCCTGCCGGACCTGGGCGACCATTCGGCGCTGTTCCTTGCCGGCGAGGCGATGCGGGCCGAACAGAAGACGCAGCACCTGATCAAGCTGATGAACGGCGTGCTGCGCGAGGCGCAGCGGCGGCGCGAAACGATCGTGGTCGGCGCCGACACGCTCTTTCCCGAGCATCTGCTCGTCCAGTGGCGCGCCGCCTATGGCGATGACGCCGTCGAGGCGTTCGGGCGGGCATTGCTCGATGGCGCGCCCCTCGATCTGACGCTCAAGGCGCCGGTAGCGGGACTCGACGCCGCGCCGGTGCTTGCCGACACGGTGCGCATTGCCGACCGCGACCGCGCTGTCGACCAGCTTCCCGGCTATGGCGACGGGCAGTTCTGGGTGCAGGACGCGGCGGCGGCCATTCCGGCGCGGCTGATCCGGCTCGAGCCGGGTGCGCGGGTGCTGGATCTGTGCGCGGCGCCGGGCGGCAAGACGGCGCAGCTGGTCAAGGCCGGCTATGCGGTGACAGCGCTGGACCGCGATCCGGCGCGGGTCGAGCGGCTGGCGCAGAACCTCAAGCGGCTCGACTATGCGGCCGAACTCGTCACGGCCGATGCGCTCGACTACACGCCGCCGGACCTGTTCGATGCCGTGCTGCTGGACGCGCCCTGTTCGGCCACCGGGACATTCCGCCGGCATCCGGAGGTCGCCTGGCACCGCGATCCGGCCGATATTGCCGGGCGCGTCGCGCTGCAGTGCAAGCTGATCGCGCGGGCCGCCGAATGCCTCAAACCGGGCGGGATCCTCGTCTATTGCGTTTGCTCACTGGAGCGCGACGAGGGCGAGATGCAGGCCGAATGGGCGATCGGGCAAGGGCTCGACGCCATGCCCGTGATGCCGGCCGAGCTTGACGGCTGGGCCGCACCCGTCACACATGCCGGCTTCGTGCGTACGCACCCCGGGCAGATCGTTCCTGGGGATAAGGGCGGCACGCTGGACGGGTTCTTCGTTGCGCGCTTCATTCGCCGCTGAATATTGTTCGAACTCCGGCGCCAGCCGGTGGGGCGCGGCCGCGGGGGCCGGAGCGTCCCTTATTGTGAGGTCCGGTTGGCGAACCCGCTAGCTTTTGCTGTCAGCCAGGGCACCAGGCGCATTGCCGACTTCATGGTCAGCAACCCGGTGATCCGCTGGGTGTGGACCGGGCCGGGCAATGAGGACTATGCCAGCGCGCTCAGCGACTTCCGGCCGTCGGACAGGGAATCCCTGCTCGAGATGATGCAGGGGCGCTACCTGCTGGCGAGCAAGCTGGTAGACACCAATGGGGCTTCGCCCTTCGCCATCGACATGGTGCATGACGACTGGCTGGACGATTTACAGTCGTTTGCCTGGCTGCGGCACTTCCGCGACGCGCGCACCGACGAGGAGCGGAGCTTTGCGCGGGCGCTGACGATCGACTGGATCGACCGCGACGGCGGCTTCGACCATCGCATCTGGGGGCTGTCGCTGACGGCGCGGCGGGTCCTCAACTGGCTGCGGCACTTCAACATCCTGGTCGAAGGCGCCAATCCCGAAGACGCCAAGGTGATCACGCGCTCGCTGGGCACCCAGATCCAGTCGCTGAAGCTGCGCGCGCCGTTCGCGGACGAGCCGGTGGATGCGCTGATGGCGGCGATCGCGCTGCTGGGGGTCGCGCTGTGCGACCACGACCGCGAGAACGAAATCCCGTCGCGGCTCTACGCCATGAACATGCTGCTCGACAGGCAGATCGACGAGGACGGCCTCCACCGCTCGCGCTCGGCCAAGGTGCAGTTCCAGCTCATCGTCGAGCTGACGACGCTGAGGCAGGCGCTGCTGCGCCAGTCGGATGCCTACCGGAACGAACTGGGCGAGCTGCTCGAGAGCATGCACCGGGCGCTCGACGCGATCTCGCTGGGGACCGGCGAGCCCGCCTATTTCAACGGCACCGGGCAGATGCCGCACGACATCATCGTGGCCGTGCAAGCGCAGACACCGACGCGGGCGCGCTCGACCGGGACGGCGGGCGGTTATGGCCGGCTGATCTGGGGCCGATCGATCGTCGTCGCCGATTCCGGTCTCGTGCCGCCGCCCGAATATGCGCGCCACATGCACGCCTCGGCGCTGGCCTTCGAGTTCAGCCATGGGCGCGACCTTGTGGTATGCAATTGCGGGCCGGCGCAGTCGGACGAGGAGGAGAGTGCGCTGCTGTTCCGGCAGGGCATCGCGCATGCTGCGCCGACCATCAATGCACTGTCGGCGGCGGCGATCCCGACGCGCGGGCCGCTGCGCAACCGGGTGATCAAGCTCGGCCGGACGCCGGAAATGGCGAGCGAAGAGGCTGACCATACCCTCGTGATGCGTACGCATGGCTATGCTGAACGCTTCGGCGTGGTGCTCGAGCGGCGGCTGACGCTGCTGGCCGAAGGCCATTCCCTGGTGGGGCAGGACAGGATTCTCAAGGCGCGCGGCAAGGTGTCGGGCGCCCTCGCCATCCGCTTCCACCTGGCGCACCAGACGCAGGTGAGCCAGGTCGGCGACATGCTGAAGCTGCGGCTCGCCTCGGGACAGGTCTGGAACTTCCTGTGGGAAGGCGCGGACATGCGGGTCGAGGAGAGCGTCCGCCAGTCGGCCTATTTCGGGTTCCACCGTACGCGCCAGATCGTGCTCGACGCGCTCGTCTCCGACGCCAGCGAAGTGAGCTGGATTTTCACGCTGGACGACGGCTGAGGCGGTTCCCATCGCCGGCCTCGCGTGATAGGTCGCGGCCAAATCACAGGGAACCGGCCATGCCCAACGCGATCGTCCCCATCCAGCGCGCGCTGCTCAGCGTCTTCGACAAGACCGGCATGGAGGACTTCGCGAGGGAACTGGCGCGGCTCGGGGTCGACCTGGTCTCGACCGGCGGAACGAGCAAGCTGATCGCGGGAACCGGCGCCGCAGTACGCGACATCTCGGACCTCACGGGTTTCCCCGAGATGATGGACGGGCGGGTCAAGACGCTCCATCCCAAGGTGCATGGCGGGTTGCTCGCGGTGCGCGACAACCCCACGCACAAGGCTTCGATGGACGAGCACGCGATCGGGGCGATCGACCTGGTGGTGGTCAACCTCTACCCGTTCGAAGCGACAATCGCCAAGAACGCGTCCTACGACGAGACGATCGAGAACATCGATATCGGCGGGCCGGCGATGATCCGCTCGGCCGCCAAGAACCACGCCTATGTCACCGTTGTGGTCGACCCCAATGACTATGCGCAGGTGCTCGAAGCGATCCGCCAGCAGGGCGGCGTGCCGTTCGAGGTGCGCCAGCGGCTCGCGGCCAAGGCCTATGCCCGCACCGCTGCCTATGACGCGACGATTTCCAACTGGTTCGCGCGCTTACTCGGCTATAACGACATTCCATATCGCGCCTTCGGTGGCCGGCTCGCCGAGGTGATGCGCTACGGCGAGAATCCGCATCAATGGGCGGCGTTCTATCGCAATGGCGAGGCGCGGCCAGGTGTCGCTACGGCGACGCAGCTCCAGGGCAAGTCGTTGAGCTACAACAATCTCAACGATACCGATGCGGCGTTCGAGCTGATCAGCGAGTTCGATCCGGCGGTGCCCGCGGTCGCGATCATCAAGCATGCGAACCCCTGCGGTGTCGCGATGGGCACGACGCTCGCCGATGCCTATCGCAAGGCGCAGCGCTGCGATCCGGTGTCGGCGTTCGGCGGCATCGTGGCGCTCAACCAGGAGATCGACGAGGCGACCGCCGTCGAGATCGTCAAGATCTTCACCGAGGTGATCGTTGCGCCGGGCGCCAGCGAGGCGGCGCAGAAGATCATTGCGACCAAGAAGAACCTTCGCCTGCTCGTCACAGGCGCGCTCGCCGATCCGAAGCAGGCCGGCGTGACCTTCAAGTCGCTGGCGGGCGGCATGCTGGTGCAGAGCCGCGACAATGGCCGGCTCGACGATGTCGAACTGAAGGTCGTCACAAAGAAGGCGCCCAGCGACGCCGAAATGGCCGACCTCAAGCTCGCCTGGAAGGTGGCCAAGCACGTCAAGTCCAATGCCATCATCTATGTGAAGGATGGCGCGACGGTCGGCATCGGGGCGGGCCAGATGAGCCGGCTCGACTCGTCGCGCGTGGCCCACCGCAAATCGATCGACGCCGCCGAGGCGGCGGGAATCGAGGGAGCCCTGACGCAGGGCTCGGTGGTGGCGTCGGATGCGTTCTTCCCATTCCCCGACGGCATGCTGGCGGCGGTCGACGCCGGTGCTACCGCGCTGATCCAGCCGGGCGGCTCGATGAACGATCAGGCGGTGATCGACGCGGCCGATGCACGGGGCGTCGCGATGGTGTTTACCGGGATGCGGCACTTCCGGCATTGACCGCATCGCCTTGCCGAGGCGTCGCCCGGCGTCACGCCGAACGGGCGAGGTCCGAGAGCAGGCCGGCAGCAACGGAAAGCCGTGATACTGTCATTTCGCCGCCCGTCAGCCCCCCAACCGCGTCGACAACCCGGTCGATGGCTTCGGGGCGGGCAGCTTTCCAGGCGGCGAGCCGCGTGTCGATTTCGCCGCGGCCAAAGCCGAGGACATCGACCGTGAGATCGCGCTGGGCGCGCATCAGATTGGCCAGCGCCCGGTCGAGCGCCATGCGGTCGAAGCGATCGGCGAGGACGATGCGGCCGCCGGCTTCGACGATGCCGGCGAGGCCGAACAGGTCGAGCACGCCGAAGAAGGCGCCGGCGGCCGCAGCGATGGTCGACTTCGTCCGCTCGGCAACGAGAGCGATGTCGGTGGCATAGCTCAGGGCACTCAGTTCGGCGATGCGGCGAGCGACAGCGCTGGAGGCGCCGCCGGCGATGAACGCGTCGGCGCGCGCATCGATGGTCTTGGCGAGGCTCGGCGGAACGAGGCTCGACACGAGCCCGGCCACATCGGTGACGCCCTCGGCATAGCGCAGAACGAGATCGGCGAGCGGCTGGGTGAAGTCGGCATTGCGCAGCAGCCAGAGCGTCTCGCGCTCGAGCAACTTGCCGATGTCGGCATAAAGGTCGAGCTGCGTGCTGCCGGCGATCTGGCCGTCCAGCGCATCGATCTCGCCGTAAAGGCGCTCGAGCCCGTAGGCGTCGCGGGCGAGAATGAAGGCGGCGGCGACCTGGCTCGCATCGGCACTGGTCGCGGCCATCATCTTGACGACGTAGCCCGGTCCGCCGCGGTTGACCATCTGGTTGGAGAGCACCGTCGCGATCACCTCGCGGCGCAGCCGATGCGTGCTCACGGCGTCGGGATAGCGGTCGGCGAGGGTGGGTGGGAAGTAACGGTAAAGCTCGTGCGCGAGATGCGTGTCGTCGGGGGCCTTGCCGCCGAGCAGGTCGGCATAGAGCGAGTTCTTGGCATAAGCGAGGATCACGGCGATCTCGGGTCGCGTGAGCCCCTTGCCGCCGGCGGCACGTGCGTTGAGCTCGGCGTCGTCGGGCAGGAACTCGACGGCGCGGCTCAACTGCCCGCGCGCCTCGAGCGCTTCGATGAGGCCGCGATGGTCGGGCAGGGCGGCGACGCCGGCGCGCTCGGCGAGCGACATTGCGAGCGTCTGGAGATAGTTGTTGGCAAGGCAGAGCGCCGCCACTTCGTCGGTCAGCGCGCCGAGGAAGCGGTTGCGCTGGTCCATCTCCAGCTTGTCGGTGCGCATCACGGTGTTCATCGCGATCTTGACGTTGACCTCGATGTCGGACGCGTTGACGCCGGCCGAATTGTCGATGGCGTCGGTGTCGATCCTGCCGCCCGCCAGCGCGTATTCGATGCGGCCGCGCTGGGTGACGCCCAGATTGGCGCCTTCGCCGACCACCTTGGCGCGAATGTCACGGCCGGCAATGCGGATCGCATCATTGGCCTTGTCGCCGACTTCCGTGTCGGTCTCGCCCGAGGCGCGCACATAGGTGCCGATACCGCCGAACCACAGGAGGTCGACCTCGGCCCTGAGGATCGCCGCGATCACGTCCTGGGGTGTCACCGGATCGTTGCCAAGGCCGAGAGCGCGGCGCGCTTCCTGGAACAGGGCGACGTTCTTGAGCGAGCGCGCATAGACACCACCGCCCTTCGAGAGCAGCGTCTTGTCGTAGTCCTGCCAGCTTGACCGCGGCAGGCCGAACAGGCGCCGGCGCTCATCGAGGCTGACCAGCGGATCGGGATCGGGGTCGATGAAGATGTCGCGGTGGTCGAATGCGGCGACAAGCCTGATCTGCGGGCTGAGCAGCATGCCATTGCCGAACACGTCGCCACTCATGTCGCCGACGCCGACAACGGTGAAGGGCGCGGTCTGGATGTCGCGGTCGATCTCGCGGAAATGCCGCTTCACCGCTTCCCATGCGCCGCGGGCGGTGATGCCCATCTTCTTGTGGTCGTAGCCGTTCGAGCCGCCCGACGCGAAGGCGTCGCCCAGCCAGAAGCCGCGCTCGGTGGCGATGGCGTTTGCCGTGTCCGAGAAGCTCGCGGTGCCCTTGTCGGCGGCGACGACGAGATATGGATCGTCACCATCGCGCCGGCGCACATCGGGGGGCGGGATGACGACATCGCCGTCGAGATTGTCGGTGACGTCGAGCAGGGTCTGGACGAAGATCTTGTAGCAGGCGGTGCCTTCGGCCTGCACCGTTTCGCGGTCGGCGCCCTTGGGCATCATGCGCGGGACGAACGCGCCCTTGGCGCCGACCGGCACGATGATGGCATTCTTGACCTGCTGCGCCTTGACGAGGCCGAGCACCTCGGTGCGGAAGTCCTCGGGGCGGTCGCTCCAGCGCAGACCGCCGCGGGCGATGGCACCGAAGCGCAAATGGAGGCCTTCGACGCGCGGCGAATAGACGAAGATCTCGCGATAGGGCCGTGGCTCCGGCATGCCGTCGATCTTGTGGCTGTCGAACTTGACCGCGAGGGCAGGGCGGCGGCGACCGGCAGCGTCGTGCTGGAAGGCGTTGGTGCGCAGCGCGGCATCCACCAGGTTCAGCACGCGGCGGATGATGCGGTCTTCGTCCAGCGACTGCGTCGCCTGGAGGGCCGCCGCGATCGCCTCGCGCGCCTCGTTGGCGCTGCGCTCGCGGTTGCCGCCGAAGCCGGCATCGAGCTGGGCATGGAACAGCGTTACAAGCGATCTCGACACATCGGCGTGCAGGTTCATCACCTGAGCGAGGTAGGCACGGCTCCAGGTGACGCCGACCTGCCGCAGATAGCGCATCAGGGCGCGCAGGATCGCGACGTCGTGCCAGGGCAGCCCCGCGCCGAGCACCAGCTGGTTGAGCGCGTCGCTCTCGGCGTCGGTCTGCCATACGGCGAGGATCGCTTCCTCCACCAGCGGCGCGCGCACCGCGAAGTCTTCGGCCCTTGCCCCGACGGTGTCGAGGACCATGTCGTGGATGTAGATCTCGGCCTGGTCTCGGGGCTCGATGGTGTAGGTGCGCTCGTCGATGACGCGGAAGCCGAAATTCTCGAGCATCGGCACGCGGTCGCTCAGGGGAATGGGCTTGCCGCGATGATAGACCTTGAGCCCGTAGGCGCCGTCGCCATCGGCGCGTTCGATCAGCTTGAGCGCGAGGCTCGCCTCACCGTGCAGGCGGTTGATCACGGCAATATCGGCGAGCGCCTGTTCGGCATTGTTGCGCGACTGGTAGGCGGCGGAGAAGGCGTTCAGCCATGGCGCCATGCCCTCGGTGTCGCGCGCCGCGAGCTGCAGGCGGTCGCCAAAGGTCAGGATGATATCGGCGACCTTGTCCTCGAGGTCGTCGCGGCTGGGTCGCGGCGTGCTGCCGCCATTGCGGCCGATGATGAAATGAACGCGGACCAGTTCGCCTTCGGGGAAGTGCGGGTAGTAGGCCGAGACCCGGCCCTGGTAGATTTTCGCCAGATAGTCGCCGATCTCGGCGCGCACTTCGGAGGTGTAGCGGTCACGCGGCACGTAGACGAGGATCGAGACGAAATTGTCGAAGCGGTCGATGCGCGGCAGCACGCGTACCCGCGGCCGGTCGGCGAGGGCGGAGATTTCCTTGGCGAACTCGAACAGGGTGTCCTGCCCGATCTGGAACAGCTCGTCGCGCGGGTAGGAATCGAGCGCCGACATCAGCGTCTTGCCGGCATGGCCGTTCGGATCGTAGCCCGAGCGTCGCATCACTTCGCTGACCTTGCGGCGGATCAGCGGAACGTCGGTGTGCGGCGTGGCGAGCGCGGCCGAGGTGAAGAGCCCGACGATGCGCAGCTCGCCCGAGACCTCGCCGCCCTCGCGGTAGAGCTTGACCCCGACATAGTCCATGTAGGCGTGGCGATGGACGCGCGTGCGCACATTGGCCTTGGTGACCATGATGGGGTCGGGCTCGTTGAGCCAGGCCACATGCTGGTCGGTCATTTCGACATAGTCGGTGCCGGCCCGGAGGAAGTGGAAGTCCTTGTCCTCAAGGATGCCGACGCCCGAGGTGATGAGCGGATGGAGCTTGCGGTCGGCGCCTTCGCCCTCGAGGCGATATTCGCGCATGCCCAGGAACGTGAAGCTGTGCTCGGCGAGCCAGGCGAGGAACTCCTTGGCTTCGGACGTTGCGGCGGTGGTGGCGCGCGGCGGGTTGAGCTTCCAGTCCTCGACCACGCGGCGCAGGCGCTCGAGCATTGTCCGCCAGGAGCGGGTGGCGCGGTAGGTTTCGGTGAGCGTGCCGTCGATCTCGGCGAGCAGCGCCTGGCGCGCCTCGGGGTCCTCAATGACTTCGATCTGGACCAGCAGCAGGCTTTCGTTGACCGAAACCGGTGCGGCCTCGTCGAGCAGGCGATGCGACTCGGGGTCGAGATGCAGCACCGGGTGGCTCATGAACCTGATCACGCCGCCCTTGGCGCGGATGGCGGCCAGGACCGAATCCACGATGAAGGGCATGTCGGCCGAGAAGATCTCGATCAGCTCGGGGTGGCCCGGATGCTCAGGCGGGAAGTCGAAGATGACGTGGCTCTTGCCCTCGCGCTTGCCGAGCCGCGTATAGGTCTTGCGCAGCATCGCCTCGACCACTTCGGCCGAGCTGCCCTCGAGATCGTCCGGGTCGGTGGCGTTGACCATCGCCAGCATGAAGCGGGCAAAGTTCGGCTCCGTTTCCCGGAGTTCTTCGAGGCGGTCCATGAGGCCGCGCTTGGTATCGATCACAGCGTCCACTGCCATGGCCCCCTTAACCATGACAAATCAGGCAGCCTCCAGAGTGCGGCCCCCGGCAGGTAATGTCGAGGCCCAGTAAGACCTTCTAAGAGAAGAAGGGGCATAGTCCCCGCCGCCATGGACCATAGCCCGCGTTCGGACCTGCGCAGCCTGCTGCGTTCGGGTCTCAGCAAATCGCTGGTATCGCTCGTCATCAAGGTGGCGACGGCGGGCCTGACCTATGGGATGTACGTCATCCTCTCCCGCCTGATGGGAGTGACGGAGTATGGCTATTTCGCCTTCGGGCTCAGCCTCGCGACGATCCTTGCGATCGGCGCAAACTACGGGCAGCAGACGGCGATCCTGCGCTACTGGCCCGAGGAAATGGTGGCCGGCCGGCCGCTGAAGGCGCTCGAAGCGCTGCGTTCGGGCGGTGCGGTCACGATCATTGCCGGTATCGGCATTTCGGTGCTGCTGCTCGGCGCCGGCGCGGTTTCCGGAGGCTTCGGCGTTCCCGCCGGCCACCTCTATGCCGCCGCTACGCTCATCCTGCCGCTGGCGCTCGCCGAGTACTGGAGCTCGGCGCTGCGCGCGCAGGGTTCGGTGTGGACCGCGCTGACCCCGCGCGACATCGTCTGGCGCCTGGGTCTGCCGCTGCTCGTCGTCGCGCTGTGGTATGCCGGGGTGACGCTGTCGGGCGCCGCGGCGCTGCTGCTCACGGCGGCCGTGCTCGCGCTGTCGCTGGGGCTGCAATATCTGCTCGCCCGCGCCCGCCGGTATGAAATCGCACCCGGTACCGCGGGGCTCGGCGCCTATTGGCGCGCGCACGGGGTGTCGAGCCGATCGTTCTTCCTCGGCACCGTGCTCGACAGCGCCGCGCTCAATGTCGACATCATCCTTGTCGGCCTGTTCGTCGCGCCGGCGGCGGCGGGCATCTACTTCAACGCCTTCCGCACCGCGGGGCTGCTGACGCTGTTCATGTTCGCCATCACGCTCGTCGTCGCGCCGATGGTGGCGCGGCACTACCATGCCGGCGAAATGCGCAAGGCCCAGGCGATCACGGCGCTCTGCGCCTGGGCGGGGTTCATCTTCTCGGCCGTTGTGTTCGTCGGGTTCCTGCTGTTTGGCGACCTGATCCTGGGGCTGTTCGGCGAAGGCCAGGAGCAGGGCAAGCTGATCCTGATCCTGCTCTCGATCGGCCTGCTCGTCGACGCGGCGACGGGGCCTTCCCGCATCGTGCTGATGATGACGGGGCATGAACGGCACTATGTGCGCATCTTCGGCTCGATCGTCGTCGCTGGCATGCTGGCGCAGCTTGTGGCGATCCCGGTGTTCGGACTCGTTGGCGCGGCGGTGATGAACATGCTCGCGCGCGTCGCCGCGCAGCTCGCCATCGCCTGGTTTGCCCATCGCCGCATCGGGCTCGACACGACCCTACTCGGGGCGTTCCTCGTGAACCGGCTGGCCGACCGGCCCGTGGCGTCAACGACCTGACACGGCGGTGACGGCTGAGCGGCCGAGCTCGGTGAGCCGGTAGGTGCCCGGCTTCACCCGCTCGAACCAGCCATAGACATTGCTCAGGAGGATCTTGCCGGCGTCGGGCGCCTGCGGCCGGATGTCCCGCGGGCGCAGCGGACCGGCGCACAGGGCCTCGGCGCAGAGCAGGGCCTGCTGGCGATAGGCGGTCATGATGGGCGTGCGCGTGCTGCCGCCAAGCGTGGGATCGCCGCGCCGACGCTGGTGTTCGCGCACCAGCCGGGAGCGGCGCCTGGGATTGGTGCGAGGCATGGGCGAGATGGCGCTCACGAGCACACTGACCTCGCCGCGATCGGAGACGCCAAGCATGCCGATGCCGAGGCGGCGGCAGAGGTTGCGGTAGCGCTTGTCGGCCTCGCGGCCCCGGCCGGTGGCGGAAACGCGGGCGGCGATCCAGACCTCGTCGGCGATGGCGGCGCGGTCGACGGCCTGCAGGATGAGCTCGAGGTTGAAGCTCAGCTTGAGCTCGCAGACGACGACAACGGGCGGGTCGCCGGGGCTCAGTCCGACGAGATCGCAGCCGCCGATCTCGCCCTTGACCGCGTAGCCGGCCGCTTCGATGAAGGTCTTGATCGGCTGGTATAGCGAGGTTTCCATACCCGGAAGGCTAGCAACGGCGCGTTAACGGGCGGTGCCGGCCGGCCGCGCCGTTCGGCGCGCTTGACCCGTGACCGGTGACGGGCTTATGACCCCAACTCCACCAAACCCCTAGCAAATTGGGACTTTCTGCCAAATGGGCCGCACGCTGTACGACAAAATCTGGGATGACCACCTGGTCGCTGACAACCCGGACGGCACGTCGCTCATTTACATCGACCGCCACCTTGTCCACGAAGTGACGAGTCCCCAGGCGTTCGAAGGGCTGCGCATGAACAAGCGCAAGGTTCGCGCGCCCGAGCGCACGCTGGCCGTGGTCGACCACAACGTCCCCACCACCGACCGTTCGCTGCCGAACCCCGATCCCGAGAGCGCCATCCAGATCGCGGCGCTCGCCGAGAACACCAAAGATTTCGGCATCGAATACTACGATCCCTTCGACAAGCGGCAGGGCATCGTCCACATCGTGGGGCCGGAGCAGGGCTTCACGCTGCCGGGCATGACGATCGTGTGCGGCGACTCGCACACGTCGACGCATGGCGCGTTCGGTGCGCTGGCGCATGGCATCGGCACCTCCGAGGTCGAGCATGTGCTGGCGACGCAGACGCTGATCCAGCAGAAGGCCAAGAACATGCTGGTGCGCGTCACGGC
>MKUZ01000031.1:207686-351321 GCA_001899065.1 Devosia sp. 66-22
GCCATCATCGGCGAGATCGGCACCGCCGGCGGCACCGGCCACGTCATCGAATTCGCCGGCGAAGCGATCCGCTCGCTGTCGATGGAAGGGCGCATGACGGTGTGCAACATGACCATCGAGGGCGGCGCCCGCGCCGGCCTGATCGCGCCCGACGAGAAGACCTTCGAGTATGTAAAGGGCCGGCCGCGCGCGCCAAAAGGCGAAGCGTTCGACATGGCGCTCGAATACTGGAAGACGCTGAAGTCGGACGAGGACGCGCACTACGACAAGGTGGTGATCCTCGATGCTGCCAAGCTCCCTCCCATTGTATCGTGGGGCTCCTCGCCCGAGGACGTGATCTCGGTCAATGGCGTGGTGCCGAACCCTGACGACATCAAGGACGAGAACAAGCGGGCCTCCAAGTGGCGCGCGCTCGACTATATGGGTCTGAAGCCCGGTACGCCGATCACCGACATCACCATCGAGCGCGTGTTCCTCGGTTCGTGCACCAATGGCCGGATCGAGGACCTGCGTGCCGCCGCCAAGGTGGTCGCGGGCCGCAAGGTCGCCGCTGGCGTCAACGCCATGGTGGTGCCGGGTTCGGGCCTCGTGAAGGAGCAGGCGGAAGCCGAGGGCCTCGACGTGATCTTCAAGGATGCCGGCTTCGAATGGCGCGAGCCGGGCTGCTCGATGTGCCTTGCCATGAACCCCGACAAGCTCAAGCCGCATGAGCGCTGCGCCTCGACCTCGAACCGCAATTTCGAGGGTCGCCAGGGCTTCAAGGGCCGCACGCATCTGGTGTCGCCGCAGATGGCGGCGGCGGCCGCGATCGCCGGGCATTTCGTCGATATCCGCGAGTGGCACTGAGGAAGCGAGTAGTGAGGAGCGAAATAGCGAATAGGGCGCCCTGTCTGCCTCTCGCTATTCGCTCCCCGCAATGCGCTCGTCGCTCATGAATCCCTGGACCGACCGCACCGCTCCCTCGCTCGACGATTTCGAGGAAATCGCCGCCGCCGCGTGGGCTGCGCTTCCGGAGCGCTTCCGCGAGCTGGCCGGTAACGTGCCCTGCGTCGTCTCCGAGTTCCCGGACGAGGAGACGATGCGCGAGATGGAGCTCGAAACCGAGTTCGACATTCTCGGCCTGTTCCGCGGCGTCGGCCTGCCGCAGGGCGGCGCCACGCCGTTCACCGGGCAGTTGCCCAACCAGGTCTGGCTCTATCGCCGCCCGATCCTCGACTACTGGGCCGAGAGCGAGGAGGGCGAGACGCTGGGGCAGATCATCACCCATGTGCTCGTGCACGAGATCGGCCACCATTTCGGCTTCTCGGACGAGGATATGGAGGCCATCGAAGCGCAGGCCGCACTCGAAGACCAGCGCTGATGTCGCACACCACGCAGGGCACGCTGCTGCTCAGCAAGCTCGGCATCGCCTTCGAGCTCCATCCCTACGACTATGATCCGGAGGCGCCGCGCATCGGCCTCCATGCGGCGGAAGCGCTGGGGATCGACCCCAGCCAGACGTTCAAGACACTGATGGCGGAGGTCGACGGGAAGCCGGTCTGCGTGGTGATCCCATCCGACGCCGAGGCCTCGATGAAGAAGCTCGCGGCGACCTTCGGCGGCAAGTCGGCGGCGATGATGAAGGTGCCCGATGCCGAACGCCTTACCGGCTACAAGGTCGGCGGCATCGGCCCCTTCGGCCAGAAGCGCAAGGTGCCAACGGCGCTCGACGAGACCGCCGAACTCTACGACAGCATCTACATCAATGCCGGGCAGCGCGGCCTGCTGCTCGCCATCGCGCCGGCGGACGCCGCGAAGGCCGCGGACATGCGGGTGGCGGACCTGACGGCCTGAGCCGGCGCGGCGCAGCCCTGTCATGCCGCTGCCGCGGGTTGAACGGCGGGCCGGTTCCCGGTAATCCCAAGCCATGCAGAGCTTCCCGCAGCATTTGATCGACGGCTATGCCGCTTTCATCCGCGGCCCCTATGCAGAGGCCGAGGGCAAGTACAAGACACTGGCCAAGGAAGGCCAGTCTCCCACCACCATGGTCATCGCCTGCTGCGACAGCAGGGCGGCGCCCGAGACGATCTTCGATGCAGGGCCCGGCGAACTGTTCGTGCTGCGCAACGTGGGCAACCTCGTGCCGACCTTCCAGCCGGACGGCGGGCAGCATGGCACGTCGGCGGGCATCGAGTTCGCGGTCGCGGCGCTCGAGGTCGAAAATCTCGTGGTGCTGGGCCATGGCCGGTGCGGCGGCATCCGCGCCGCGCTCAATCCCGGCCATGCGCTGGCGCAGGGCGATTTCATCGGCAAGTGGATGGCGATGCTGGCGCCGGTCAGCGACGAGGTGGCCAAGTACAAATTCCTCACCCCGACCGAGCGGGAAACGGTGCTGGAGCGGCTCAGCGTGCGCAACTCGATCAACAATCTGCGCACCTTCCCCTATGTGAAGGAGCGCGAGGCGGACGGCCGGCTCCGGCTGCACGGCGCGTGGTTCGATATTTCAACGGGCGAGCTGTGGGTGATGAACCCCGAGACCGGCGATTTCAGCCGCCCTGAGCTACCACCCGAAGCCTAGGCTCCGGCGCGCCGCGCCAGGAGGCGCGGACCGAAGACGTTGAGCAGCAGCCCGACGAACACCAGCGCGCCGCCGGCGATCTCGTGGCCGGTGACCTGCTCGCCCAGGAAGATGGCACCCGCGGCGATGCCGGCGACCGGCACGAACAGGGCGAAGGGCGACACCTGGCTCGCCGGATAGCGGCTGAGCAGCCAGGCCCAGGCGCCGAAGCCGAAGATCGTGGCGGCGTAGGACATGAAGGCGATGGAGGCGACGCCGCGCCAGGTGATCGCCTCGAGTGCCGCGGGGATCGCTCCGGGTCCCTCGAAGATCAGCGAAGCGGCGAGCAAGGGCAGCGGCGGCACCAGCGCCGACCAGACGACGAAGCCGAGCATGTCGACGCGGCCCGCCTTCTTGCCGGCCATGTTGCCCAGCCCCCAGCAGACGGCCGCGACAATGGTCAGGGTCAGCGGCAGCAGGGCGGCGCCCTCGAGCCGTTCGAGCGCAATGACCCCGATCCCCGCGAAGGCGATGGCCGCGGCCGCGATCTGCCAGACATTGGGGTGCTCGCCGAACATGGCGAACGCCAGGAGGATGGTGAAGAACACCTGGAGCTGGATGACGAGCGACGCGAGCCCGATGGGCATGCCCAGCTTGACGGCGATGAACAGGATGCCGAACTGCCCCACGCCGATGGCAAGGCCGTAGCCGAGCAGGATCGGCCAGCCGACCTTGGGGCGGCGGATGAAGAACACCGCCGGCAGCGCCGCGAACAAATAGCGCAGCGCCGTCAGCAGCAGAGGCGAGACTTCGTCGACGCCCCAGCGGATCGCCAGGAAGCTGAGGCCCCAGACAAGAGCGACGGCGACCGCGAGGAGGATGTCCCTTGGTGCCACGATGCCGCTCCGGAGCCGGCTTACGCCGCCTTGCGCTCGACCAGCTTGCGCTCGACGAGCGTCTCGAGGATCTGCACGGTGTTGAGCGCGGCGCCCTTGCGGAGGTTGTCCGAGACGACCCACATCGACAGGCCGTTCTCGACCGTCACGTCCTCGCGGATGCGCGAGACATAGGTGTCGTATTCGCCCACCGCCTCGATCGGCGTGGCGTAGCCGCCGGACTCGCGCTTGTCGACGACCGAGATGCCCGGCGCGTCGCGCAGGATATCGCGCGCTTCATCGGGCGTGATTTCCTTCTCGAACTCGATGTTGACCGCCTCGGAGTGACCGACGAACACGGGCACGCGCACGCAGGTGGCGCTGAGCTTGATCTTGGGATCGAGGATCTTCTTGGTCTCGGCCACCATCTTCCACTCTTCCTTGGTCGAGCCGTCTTCCATGAAGACGTCGATGTGCGGAATGACGTTGAAGGCGATCTGCTTGGTGAACTTCCTGGGGGTGGGGGAATCGTTGACGAAGATGCCCTTGGTCTGCGTCCAGAGCTCGTCCACACCCTCCTTGCCGGCGCCGGAGACCGACTGGTAGGTCGCCACCACGACGCGCTTGATGGTGGCCGCGTCGTGCAGCGGCTTCAGCGCGACGACGAGCTGGGCGGTGGAGCAGTTGGGATTGGCGATGATGTTCTTGCGGTCGTTCTGCGCCATGTAGGCGTCGAGCACGTGGGCGTTGACCTCGGGCACCACGAGCGGCACGTCGGCGTGGTAGCGCCAGAAGGACGAATTATCGACCACGATGCAGCCAGTGGCGCCGATCCTCTCGCCATACTCCTTGGCGATGGAGGAGCCGGCCGACATCAGGGCGAAGTCGACGCCGGAGAAGTCGAAGTGCTCGAGGTTCTGCACCTTGAGGCGCTTGTCGCCGAAGCTGATCTCCTGCCCGACCGAGCGGGCGGAGGCGAGAGCGATGACCTCGGAGGCCGGAAACTTGCGCTCGGCGAGGATGTTGAGCATTTCGCGGCCCACATTGCCCGTGGCCCCGACGACAGCGACGCGATAACCCATGGAACTGATCCCTTGACCCATCCCCCGCGCCGGCGACCGGCGGCGTAACCTCTTCGGCCTCTCCCCGGCGGGGAGCTGCCCGGGGAAAAGCTTAGCGGGTGGTTTTGGTGGTTTTGGTCTTGAGGCCGAGCGGCAGCACCGGGACGCGCCGGGGACCGAAGGCCTCCAGCTCGATGATCTCGATGTCCATCATGTCTTCGCGCATCGCGAATACCTCAAGCAATGAGCGGCTTTTACGCCGAAATGGCAAAGAGTCAATTGACGGCGATTCGTGCTAGAGGCCGCTGATGCGCAAATATGACGTCCTTGTCCTTGGAGCCGGTGCGGCCGGCATGATGGCCGCCATCGAGGCCGGCAAACGTGGGCGTTCGGTGCTGGTGATCGACCATGCCAAGGCGCCGGGCGAGAAGATCCGCATCTCGGGCGGCGGCCGCTGCAATTTCACCAATGTGAACACCCGGCCTGACCGCTTCCTGTCGCAGAACCCCAAATTCGCGGTGTCGGCGCTGAGCCGCTACGCGCCGCAGAAGTTCATCGACCTGGTCAAATCCTATCGCATCGCCTTCCATGAGAAGACGCTGGGCCAATTGTTCTGCGACGGTTCGTCGGTCCAGATCGTCAATCTGCTGACCAGCGAGATGGGCAAGGCCGGGGCGGAACTCGAGCTTGGTGTGGCGATCGAGACGGTGGAGAGGGCCGAGGGGGGCTTTCGGGTGCAGCTCTCGTCGGGCCCGGTGGAGACGGCTTCGCTGGTGGTTGCGACGGGCGGCAAGTCCATCCCCAAGATGGGGGCGACCAATTTCGGCTATCGGCTGGCCGAGCAGTTCGGGCTCGCCTTCACCGAGACGCGGCCGGCGCTGGTGCCGCTCACCTTCGAGCCGCGCATTCTCGAGCGGCTGGGGCCGCTTTCGGGCATCGCCGTGGACTCGACGGTGAGCGCCAATGGCAAGACTTTCCGCGAGGCGATGCTGTTTACCCATCGCGGTCTCAGCGGTCCGTCGATCCTCCAGATCTCGAGCTACTGGCGGGAGGGCGATGCCATCGTGGTCAACCTGCTGCCCGACATGGATGTGCCGGGCATGCTGAAGGACGCGCGCGCCGCAACGCCCAAGCTGGCGCTGCAGACCGTGCTGTCGGCGCATTTGCCCAAGCGGCTGGCGCAGATGCTGGCCGAGGACATCGGCATCGCATCGATGATGGGCGACATCTCGGACAAGAAGATCGCCGGCGTGGCCGAGAGCCTCTCGCGCTGGACGCTGAAGCCGACCGGCTCGGAGGGCTATCGCACCGCCGAGGTGACGCTTGGCGGCGTGGACACCAAGGGGCTCAACTCGACCACGATGGAGGCGCGCGGTGTCCCCGGGCTCTATGTCGTCGGCGAAGTCGTCGACGTCACCGGCTGGCTTGGCGGCTACAATTTCCAGTGGGCCTGGGCGAGCGGCTGGGCGGCGGGGCAGGCGGCCTAACCGCGCCACGGGGTCAGGCGCGGGAGCCAGCGGCGGACATTGGCGCGATAGCGGTCGTACTGCTCGCCATAGCTCCGGCTCAGCGTCGGCTCTTCATAGGCCAGCACGAACAGGTGCACCGTCAGCCAGACGACGGCGCCCCAGATCAGCACGCTCACGCTCCCCAGCAGCAGCGCCTGGCCCAGGATCAGCGAGACCACAGCGACATACATGGGGTTGCGCACGAGGCGATAGGAACCGGTGACGACGAGCGATTTCGTGGGCGCGATCGGCGCAGGCGTGCCGAGGCCCCGGAGCGCAAAGCGCGCGAAGGTCTCGATGAGCAGCGCGGCGCCGGGCAGCAGGAGCGCGATGCCGAACCAGCGGAACGGTTCGAAACCCAGAAAGGGCGGCCCCAGTCGATAGCCCGAAAGGGCCCATGGGATGACGCCCGCGACAATGCCGGGCGCAACGAACAGGAACGCGATCGAGCCGACGATGGCGCGGAAGCGCTCGTTCATGGGGTCTCCTGCCGCGGCGGCGCACTATCCTCCCCGGGCCCTTGCCCCGTCAATCGCGCTGGATTATAGGGGCATATCTTCGGCACTGGCCCAGGGAGGCGTGTTCATGTTCCATCGCACCGATCGCCCGCTGGGCGGAATGGCGGCCTAGCTCCGCCTCCCGGCCTCCCCGCGGGCCCTCCTTCAGTTCCATCGCCGACCGTTCCCTGCCGTCGGCGGCATTTGTCGAAACTCTTCTCATTTCAGGACCGGTGCGTTGGCATCGGCAGTGATCATGGCCAGTTCAAAGCTCGCAAAGGAAGGCGATGCCTATCGCAAGGTCCTCGGCTTCACTCTCCGCCAGTGGCGGCATCAACCCTGGACGCTGGGCGCAATGCTCGGCGCCTTCATGCTGGCGACCGTGCTCGACGTGCTGACGCCGCTCTATGCCGGCCGGCTCGTCGATGCCGTCGCGCGGGGCGGCGACGCGGCGCTCGGCGCCGCAATCGAAGCCTTCGCGGTTCTCATCGCGCTTGGGCTGGGTGCCGTCATCGTGCGCCAGATCGGCTTCATGACGATCATCCAGTTCACGCTCAGGATGATGGCCGACACGGCGCAGAACGCGTTCCGGCGCGTGCAGCGCTTCTCCACCGACTGGCACGCCAACACCTTTGCCGGCTCGACGGTGCGCAAGGTGACGCGCGGCATGTGGGGCATCGACCAGCTCAACGACGTGCTGATCATCTTCATGTTCCCCAGCCTCGTGATGCTGGTGGGGACGACGATCATGCTCGGCCTCATCTGGCCGATGATGGGTGTGATCATCGCGGTTGGATCGGTGATCTACATCGTGCTCACCGTGTGGCTGTCGGTGAGTTTCGTGTCGCCTGCGGCCAGCCTCGCCAACATGTGGGATACGCGCATGGGCGGCGCGCTCGCCGATGCGATTTCGTGCAACGCGGTGGTCAAGGGCTTCGGCGCCGAAGACCGCGAGGAAGAACGGCTGAGCCATGTCGTGGGCAAGTGGCGCTCGCGCACCGCGCGCACCTGGAATCGCGGCACGCTCAATGGCGGCATCCAGGGCGCGATGCTCATCGTGCTGCGCACCGCGATCGTGGGCTTTGCGATCCTGCTGTGGCAGCAGGGCGTGGCGGCGGCCGGCGACATCGCGCTGGTGCTGACCTCGTTCTTCGTGCTGCAGGGTTATCTGCGCGACATCGGCCAGCACGTGCGCAATTTGCAGCGCGCGGTCAACGACATGGAGGAACTGGTCGACGTGCACCTCGCGCCCGTCGGGATCGAGGACCGGCCGGACGCCAAACCGGCCATGATCGAGGAGGGGCATATCGCGTTCGAGAACGTGACCTTCCAGTATGGCCGGCACGCCAATCCGCTCTACAGCGACTTCTCGGTGACCATCCCCGCCGGGCAGCGCGTGGGTCTCGTCGGCCATTCGGGCAGCGGCAAGACGACCTTCGTCAAGCTCATCCAGCGGCTGCACGATGTCACCGGCGGGCGGATCACGATCGACGGCACCGACATCCGCGACATGACGCAGGCGTCGTTGCGCAGCCAGATCGCGATCGTGCAGCAGGAGCCCATCCTGTTCCACCGCTCGCTCGCCGAAAACATCGCCTATGCACGTCCCGGCGCGACGCGACGCGAGATCATGGAAGCGGCGAGGCTGGCGAGCGCCCACGACTTCATCGAGGCGCTGCCCAAGGGCTACGAGACGCTGGTGGGCGAGCGCGGAGTGAAGCTCTCGGGCGGCGAGCGCCAGCGCGTGGCCATTGCGCGGGCGTTCCTCGCCGACAGTCCGATCCTGATCCTCGACGAGGCGACGTCGTCGCTCGATTCGGAGTCGGAGCTGCTGATCCAGAAGGCGATGGAACGGCTGATGGTGGGGCGCACGACGATCGTCATCGCGCACCGGCTCTCGACCGTGCGCTCGCTCGACCGGCTGCTGGTGTTCGACAAGGGCCGCGTCACCGAGGAAGGCACGCATGAGCAGCTCGTGGGCCGCGATGGCGGCATCTATCGCCGGCTGTTCGAACGCCAGGCGCTGGAGCTGACGCGCGGCATGAAGGTCGCCTAGTTGTCGAGCGGAAGCGCGGTGCGTTTGCTGCCGCGCTTCCGCGCATATTCGTCGGCGAGGGTGGTGAAGTCCGCAGCCGTGTAGTGGCTCAGCCATTCGCTGAACGGGTTCGACTTGCGCTTGTGTGGGAGCCCGAGCTCGAGCAGCAGCACATCGAGATAGTTGTGCATGTGCGCGCTGACCCAGTAGGCGCGCGTCGGTTCGACCAACGTGTTGGCGCGCTTCCAGTCGCGGACCCGCAGGCGGCTCGCCTCCTGTTCGTCGGGTGAAGGCAGCGCCAGGTCGCCGCGCTCGACGGCATCGAACCACAGGGCGGCGATCTCCGACGATGTAATGTGCAGCGGGTTGTGGTTGAAGCCCGCGAACATCAGGTGCGGCAGGGCCGGGTGGACGATGTGGCGGTAGAGCTGCACGCCGTCGCTGTTGCTCTCGAATTCGCTGCGCGCCGGTTCGGGCAGGAAGGGCAGAGCGGGCCGCTTGTAGCCGATGGCGAGGATGACGGTGTCGACCTCGATCTGCATGCCGTCCGCGAGGATCACGCCCGTCTCGGTCAAGCCGGTGAGCGCCGAGCGATGCGGCTCGATCTCGCCGCGGATGACGGCGGGGACGTAACCATCGGGTGCGAGCGTGCCGCGCAACTGCCGGTGCATCGGATAGGACGGATCGAGCAAGGCAAGCCGTGCTCGCGCCGCGGCATCGTGCCGGCCGCCTCTTAGTCCCAGTGCGCGGCGGACCATGCTGTCGGTAATGCCGGCATTGATGTCGGCGGAGCGTGGGTTGTAGCGCTGGGTGAGCTGTTGCAGGCGGTGCGGATAGACCCATGAGCGCGAAAAGAAGCTCGACAGCCGTTCGGTCGCGAGGCGCGAGGTGTACTGGCCCAGCATCTTGCGCGGGATCATCCAGCGCGCTTCGCGGAAGATGTGGTGGATCTGCGGCGCGTGGCCGACGGCGAAGCTCGCCATGTCGACAGCGCTCTTGCCCAGTCCGATGATGGCGACGCGCTGGCCGTCGAGCATGTCGGGGCCGGTCACCTCGTGTTCGGTCAGCACCTGGCCCGTGAAGCGCTCGCGGCCCTCGAGCGCGATCTCGGCCTTTTCGTGCGTGTAGTGGCCCGCGGCGACGACCACCGCGTCGGCATCGTGGGTGATCGGGCTGCCGGGTGTGTTGAGGCCGAGCCGCCAGCCCGGGGGGATCGGTGCGAGGTCGGTGACCTCGTGGCCATAGCGCACATCGAGCGCGTAATGCGCGATGGCGGCCTCCACATAGCGGCGGATGTCGGCGGCCGATGGAAACGGACCCGGATCGAACGGCCAAGGGAAATCGCTGAAGGCATAGAGCTCACGGTGATTCTGGAGCTGTACGCCAGCATAGGCGCGGGCCCATACGCCGCCCGGCGCGGACGCGCGCTCGTAGATCGTCACCTCATGGCCGAGGCGCTTGAGCGTCTTGGCGGCGGCGATGCCGCACACCCCGCATCCGATGACAGCGACCCGCATGCCGGCCTCCTTGCGCGCGCCAGCCGGCGGCGCCGGCATAAGGCCCGATGGCCCCATTGATGTCCAGTTCGGCTGGAATTTCGGCAAGCCGATGACGATATTGGCGAAATGACCCTGCCGCTTTCGATCCTCGATCTCGCCCCCGTCCCCGACGGCACGACCTCACCTGAAGCCCTGCAGAACATCGTCAGCCTCGCCAGGCTCGGCGACGAGCTTGGCTACACCCGCGTCTGGTATGCCGAACATCACGGCATGCCCTCGATCGCCTCGTCGTCGCCCGAGGTGCTGATTGCGACGGCGGCCGCGAACACGCGGCGTATCCATGTGGGGTCGGGCGGCGTGATGCTGCCCAACCATGTGCCGCTGCGCGTGGTCGAGACCTACCGCACGCTCAACGGTCTCCATCCCGGCCGCATTGATCTCGGCATCGGACGAGCCGGGGGCAGCGACGGGCGAACGCTCAGCGCGCTGCGCTCGACCGACGGCAGCTACTTCTCGCACGAGCTCGCCGAACTACTGGCGTTCGAGGAAGGCACGTTCCCCGCCGATCATCCGTTCGCGCCGATCGCTGTCGTGCCCGAGAAGGTCGCGCTGCCGCCGATTTTCCTCCTTGGCTCATCCGGCGCCAGCGCGGCAGCGGCCGGGCAGCTGGGGGTCGGCTATTCGTTCGCCGCGCATTTCTCGGCGACACCGGCTGCGCCGGCCTTCGCCGCCTATCGTGCGGCGTTCCGGCCCTCGGCGCAGTTCGACAGGCCGCACGCAATCCTCGCCGTTTCGGCGCTTGTCGCGCCAAGCGAGGAGGAGGCCAGATACCTCTCGAGCTCGCAGGCGGTGAGCTGGGCGCTGTTCCACTCGGGCGATCTGCGCCGGCTGCTCGCACCCGAACAGGCGAGCAAATGGCCGCTGACGCCGCAGCAGGAGGCGATCGTTGCCAATCAGGGCAAGCTGTGGATTGTCGGCGACCAGCAGCAGGTCAAGGCGACGATCGAAGCGCAGGCGGAGGCCGCCGGCGCCGATGAGGTGATGGTGACCACCACGGCGTGGAGCCACGCGCACCGGCTGCGGTCGTACCGGCTCCTCGCGGATGCGTTCGGGCTGACTTAAGCTGCGAGCTTCTTGAGCACGGCGGCGCCCATTTCCTCGGTGCCCACCGACTTGCCGCCCTGCGCGATGTCGCCGGTGCGCAGGCCATCGTCGAGCACGGCGGCAATCGACGCCTCGAGCTTGTTGGCGAGCTCGATCAGGCCGAAGGAATAGCGCAGCGCCATGGCAAAGCTCGCCAGCATGGCGATCGGGTTGGCGACGCCCTTGCCGGCGATATCGGGGGCCGAGCCGTGCACCGGCTCGTACAGCGCCTTGCGGCGGCCATTGGCATCGGGCGCGCCGAGCGAGGCGGAAGGCAACATGCCGAGCGAGCCGGTGAGCATCGCCGCGGCGTCCGAGAGGATGTCGCCGAACAGATTGTCGGTGACCATCACGTCGAACTGCTTGGGGTTGCGGACGAGCTGCATCGCCGCATTGTCGGCGAGGATGTGGTGGAAGGCGACGTCGGAATAGTCCCGGGCGACGGACTGGGCGACTTCGTCCCACAATACGCCTGACTTCATGACGTTCTTCTTGTCGGCCGAGTGCACCTTCTTGCCGCGGGTGCGGGCGAGGTCGAAGGCGACGCGCACGATGCGGTCGATCTCATAGGTCTCGTAGACCTGGGTATCGACGGCGCGCTTCTGGCCATTGCCCAGGTCGGTGATCTCCTTGGGCTCGCCGAAATAGACGCCGCCGGTGAGTTCGCGCACGATCAGGATGTCGAGGCCCTCGACCAGCTCGCGCTTGAGCGAGGAGGCTTCGGCGAGCGCCGGGTAGCAGATGGCCGGGCGGAGATTGGCGAAAAGCTGCAGATCCTTGCGCAGGCGGAGGAGGCCGGCTTCGGGGCGCACCTCGTAGGGTACCTTGTCCCATTTCGGTCCACCGACAGCGCCGAAGATCACCGCGTCGGCGGCGAGGGCCTTCCGCATATCGTCTTCGGAGATGGCCGCGCCGTGCTTGTCATAGGCCGAGCCGCCAACAAGGCCGCGGTCGATCGAGAAGTCGCCCTTGCCCTCCTTGTTGAGCCAGGCGACGAGCTTTTCGACTTCGCCCATGACCTCGACGCCGATGCCGTCGCCGGGGAGCAGGAAGAGGGAATGAGTGGCCATGATGTCCTCGCCGTACTGGTGGTTACGGGCCGGCACATAGGAGCTTTTGGGTCTCTAGCGCAAGGGCGGAAACCGCCCGGCGCGTCCACCGGGCCGGCGCTGGCGCCGGCCCCTATGTCGGTGTGGCCGCTAGCTGACGAAGAAGGGCTGGGTGCCGTGCGCCTCGATGGCGGTGGCGAGGCGACCGAGCGCGTGGATGTAGGCGGCGCTGCGCATCGACACCTTGCGCTCGGCGGCGATCGACCAGATGGCGCGGCCCTCGCGCTCGACGATCTTGAGCAGGCGCTGATGGATCTCGTCGAGGTCCCAGTAATAGCCCTGCCGGTTCTGCACCCATTCGAAATAGGAGACCGTGACGCCGCCGGCATTGGCGAGGATGTCGGGGAGCACGGTGACGCCGCGCTGCGCGAGGATCTTGTCGGCATCGGGCGTGACCGGTCCGTTGGCCAGCTCGAGCACGACCCGGGCCTTGATGGTTCCGGCATTGCCGGCATCGATCATGTCCTCGAGCGCGGCGGGGACCAGCAGGTCGGCCTCGACGGCAATGAGGGTGGCGGGATCGATGACCTGCGCGCCGAGGTCGGCGGCCATGTCGGCGACCCTGCGGCCGGCTTCCTTGCCGGCGACGAGGCGGGTCACGTCGAGCCCTTCGGGGCGATGGATGGCGCCGGTCGAGTCCGAGACGGCGACGATTTTGTTGCCGTCGGCGGCCGAAAGCAGGGCGTAGAACTGGCCGGCATTGCCGAAACCCTGGATGGCGACGGTGTGGGCGCGGTCGAGGCCGAGCTCGCGGGCGAGATGGCGCACCAGGTAGAAGCCGCCGCGCGCCGTGGCGTCGTTGCGGCCGAGCGAACCGCCGAGCGCGATCGGCTTGCCGGTGATGACGGCGGGGGAGACCTGGCCGACGATCTGGCCGTATTCATCCGCCATCCAGCCCATGATCATGGCGTTGGTGTAGACGTCGGGCGCCGGAATATCGCGGTCGGGCCCGATGATGCGGGCGAAGGCCTGCACATAGGCGCGCGACAGGCGCTCGACTTCGGACTTGGAGAGCTGGTGCGGGTCGACGCGCACGGCGCCCTTGCCGCCGCCATAGGGCAGGTTCATCACCGCGCATTTGAAGGTCATCCAGAAGGCCAGCGTCGACCTCCTCGATGCTGGCGTCGGGGTGGAAGCGGATGCCGCCCTTGGTGGGACCGCGGGTGTCGTCGTAGCGGCAGCGCCAAGCGAGGAAGGATTTGCGTGAGCCGTCATCCATGCGGATCATCAGGCGCGTCTTGGTGGTTTCGCGCGGATATTTGAGTTTCTCGATGACGTCCGGATCGATCTGCAGATGGCTGGCCGCCTCTTCGAGACGGATCAGGGCACGGTCCAGAAGGGTATCATCGCTCATAGCGGCTCCGGTTGGTCAGAAACTGTGCGCATCGCATAAATTGCGGGCACTTCTCTGCCACGGCGACGAAAGTCGGTCAACAAAGCTGACCGATATTGCCTAGATCGGCCCCATTGTGCCTACCAGCTGAGCATATTGGCCGAGCCAGCGTTCCGGCCTATATCACGGCCATGACTCTGGTCTTTCCCACCCAGCCGCTGCCGGAAATCGTTGTCAATTCGGACGACCGGGACCGGGTGCTGCTGCTCGCCGAGCGCGTCACGGAGCGGATGCCCTATGTGTCGGCCTATCTCGAGCGCGAGCTCAACCGGGCGGAAATCTGCCAGCCCTGGGAGCCGGCCGGGGTGTCGATGGGTCACCAGGTGCTGTTCCGGCTCGACGACGAACCGCGAGTGCGACTGGGCCGGCTGAGCTACCCGAACCGGCCGCTGACCGAGAAGGGAAATGTGCCCATCCTGGGCGCCGTCGGTGCGGCGCTGATCGGGATGCGCCGCAAGGCGAGCATCGAGTGGCTCGACAATGGCCGGCTGCGCACCCTCACGGTGCTCGATTACGGCTGGTAGCCGCCGGTCAGCTCTTGGCCGCGCCGATGCGAGCGGTGACCTCGATCTCGATCTTCATCGCCTCCTCGATCATCTTGACGATGAGCATGGAGGCGGCCGGGCGGATGTCCTTGAACACTGCGCCCACGGCGTCGACGACGTCGTCGACATAGGAGGCGTCGCCGACGTAATAGGTGACGCGCACGGTATCCTCGATCGAGGCGCCGGCCTGCCGCAGGGCCTTGTCGATGGTGGCGAGGGCATTGCGCGCCTGTTCGCCGACACTCTCGGGCATCTTCATGGTGGCGTAGTCGTAGCCGGTGGTGCCGGATACATAGACGGTGTCCTCATGACGCACGGCGCGGGAATAGCCGAACTTCTGCTCGAAGGGCGAGCCGGTCGAAACGCGTTGCACCATCGTCAGATCCACGGCCGCTGGTTGGCGATCTTGCCCTCATAGGAGGCGATTTCGGCGCTTTCCTTGAGGGTTGTCGCGATGTCGTCGAGGCCCTCGAGCAGCACATGCTTGCGCGCCGGGTCGATGTCGAAATGGATGGTGCCGCCGTCCGGCCCCTTGATGGTCTGGCTTTCGAGGTCGACCGAGATGGTGGCGTTGGAGCCGCGCTCGGCATCATCCATCAGGAGCTTGAGCTGCTCGGGCGTCACGACGATGGGCAGAATGCCGTTCTTGAAGCAGTTGTTGTAGAAGATGTCGGCGAAACTGGTCGAGATCACGCAGCGCACGCCGAAATCCAGCAGGGCCCAGGGCGCATGCTCGCGCGACGAGCCGCAGCCGAAATTGTCACCGGCCACGATGATCGAGGCGTGCCGGTAGGCCGGCTTGTTGAGCACGAAATCGGCGTTCTCCGAACCGTCCTCGTTGTAGCGCATCTCCGAGAATAGGGCGGTGCCAAGGCCGGTGCGCTTGATCGTCTTAAGGTACTGCTTGGGAATGATCATGTCGGTGTCGATATTGATGATCGGCAGCGGCGCGGCGACTCCGGTGAGTTGCGTGAATTTGTCCATGGCAGAACCCCTTTCGAGCGCGGGTAATGACCCGGACGCGCCCGGAAATCAAGGGCATGGGCCGACGCCGCGCTCGCCAGGCGCCGGCGCTGGCGTGCGGCTCAGGCCGGGACGAACTCGAAATCGTTGTCGAGCACGCCTTCGACGCGGTCGCCGACCTGCAGGACCAGCTTCTGGTTCTTGAGCTCGGCGATCCATTCATCCCACGCCACGAGGTCGAGGCCGCCGGGCCGGTCCTGCTCCTGGGATTCGCCGGAATTGAGCAGGTACTGGTCGAACACGATGCGGAGCGTGATCTGCGAGCGGGTGCCGGAGGGCAGTTCGGACCAGGCGGGCTGGCCGCCGCGGGCCTCGGCCCACTGGCGGATTTCATCGGCGGTTCTGAGGATACGGGACATGGGACGCTCCAAAACAAATGGCCCGGCGAACGGGCCATCACAGTAGCCGGAATCGGCGGTTAGTTGAGAGTCTTGCGCTCGACGAATTCGTACTCGGTATCGCCGTTCTCGGAAACCCGCAGGGCGAGTTGCTGCCGGTCGAGCTCGGCGAGCCAGGCGGCCCACGAGACCGGGCTCAATCCCTGGTCGGTGGCCGGCATATCCGCCGGGCGGGGCGGCCGTTCGAACCTGAGCGCCAGGCGGGCCCGCCATTCGCCGAAGCGATTGGGGGAGCGAGACATGGCCGGCAGGCCGTGGCGCTCGGCAACCCAGGCCTGGATGTCCCGGTGGCGCGTCAGTGTATGTGCGTGCGTCATTGTTCCCCTCCCAAAGCTCTACGCGTCAAACTTCGCGGCAAGGCCGTGGTTCCGAACGCAACTGGGAGAGTTGGACTCAAACTTGAGCGGAACCGCCCGCCGCCGTCTCTTCTACTCGCTGAGTCGCGTGGCGAGTTTGAGGCGCGTCAAATCCGCCGGCGAAAAATAGCTCAGCCGGTCGGGCGGCGTTTCGAGGGCGCGCAGCCACACTTCGCCGTCGACGCCCATGTCGAGGAGATAGCGCGAGATCTCGGCGGTCATGCTCTGCGCGTCGCTCATGGCACTGCCGGCGGCGGCCAGGCGCGAGGCAAGCGTGGAGTCGGCGGGCGTCGCGGCATAGATCTGGTGCACCGCGATGGCGGTGGTCGGCGACGCCACGCGCTCACTGCCACCGGCAAAGACCAGCGGACAGGATGAGGCGCAAAGCGCGCCCGCGGCAACGGACGTGGCAAAACCCTTCTCACGGATCAGGCGGCCCATTTCGAGCGCATCGGCGACCGAGCCGCCAGGCGAATCGAGCGCGACGGTCTTGATGTACTCGGCGAAGGCCGCAACCTGCTCGGCGAAGCCGGCGGCCGAACCCGGCATGATGGTGCCGGTGACGGTGAGCGCACCGCCGCTGCCCAGCTTGATCTCGAGCGGCTGGCGCAGCACGTCCATGGGCGTCGATATGTCGGGGCCGGGCGCGCCGCCGGGAGAGGACGGGTCGAAGGCGGGCAGGATCGGCACGAGTTCGGAGGGAAGGGCCAGCGGCTGCTGGCCGCTGAGCTCGGTGTAGTCGAGATAGAGGATCACCGCGGTGGCCGAGAGCAGGCCGAAGAAGGCGGCGCGGATGATGGCGCCGTCCTCGAACGCTGCGGCCCAGTCGACGATGCGGCGGGTGACCGTGGGCATCAGCGCTTACGGGTGACGTCGAGCGGCGTGACGGTGGCGTCGGTGCCGGCCGGCTTGTCGGCTTCGCCAGCGGGCATTGTCGCGGGCTCCTCGATGGGGGGCGCGGGTTCGGCCGGCGCGACTTCGACAATGCCCGGGTCGACCATCGGCTTGCCCGAGAGCTGGCGGTAGAGGTCCATGGCGCGGATCATCTCGGCGGCGGTCATCGTCTCGGCTTCCTCGATGGTCGAGGTCTCGCGCCGCATGGCGTCATAGGCGATCATCAGCACGAGCACGAGAACCACCGGCAGCAGGTCGATCGAGATCGCGCCCGCCCAACTCGGAATGAAGTCGGACCAGTAGCGTAGCACCGCCTCCGCCGAGGACAGCGGCACGAAGCGCGTCGGCTCCACCTTGGGCTGGGCGAGGATCTCGTCGGCGGCGGTGGCGAGCGCGGCCGACTGGGCGGCGACGGATTCGCGCACCGTGCCCATCACCGCATCCTGCCGGCTGACGAGGTCGGTGGTGCCGCCATCGGCGACCGGGGCGATGAAGCCGAGCGACAGGTCGGCGGCGGCACGTTTCACCGACGGAGCGACGCCGGTTTCCTGCAGCGAGGCGATGATGGCGTTGAGCTGCACCACTTCGGCGGCAAACTCGTCGGAGCGCGGTCCGACATCGCCGGTGCCCGAGACCAGCTCGCGCATCCTGGCGAGGTGGGCCGAGCCCTGGTCGAACTGGCCCTGCACCTCGGTGCGCGAATTGGTGATGGTCGAGCTCAGCTCGTTCATCTGCGCCGACATCTGGGTCAGAAGCTGAACCACCGAACCCGAGCCGGTCGTGCCGGTCAGTGCGCCAGAATTGCGCTCGTCCTCGGCAAGGCGGGCGAACCGCTCGGAGGCGCGCTGCACGTCAGGCAGCAGCGACTGGCTGGCGAGCGCGTTGGAATGGGCTTCGTCGAGGTCCTGCACATAGCCCTGGAGCGTGACCGCGAGATGCTGCTCGAGCGCGGCGGAGCCGGCGAGCGCGGCGGCGTTAAGCCAGGACGACATCGCCATGATCATGAAGCAGCCGATCGCCATGGTGACGAACAGGCCGATCCGCTGCACGCCTGCCGTGACGATGGGCACGAAGCGCAGCATGAAGGTCCAGAACGCGTAGATCGCGACCGACACGGCGGCCGAATAGATGATCGCGGCGAAGAACACGAAGGTCGCCGTGCCGTCGAGCAGGCCGCGCACGCCGAGGTAGGTGTAGACACCGGACGCCAGGGCGAGCACCGCCAGCGCGAACCGCGTCATGGTCTCGACGCCGTTCAGCGTCTGCTGAATGCGGGCGGCATTGTTCCTGCGCAGCATGTCGGTCGTCCCCGAGGGGCAACGGCCCCGAAGCGGCACGTTAAGGGGCCAAGTGCGGCGGGAAAACGGCGGGAAGAGCGCGGCACCACGCAGGCTCCTGCCACTTCCTGGCAGGCGGGACGGCCACATCTCGCGCATGAGCTATGCGCAGAGCCTCTGGATCTACACCGTCCTGCCGTTCGGCATCGTCGTGGTGCCGGGCATGGATATGCTGTTTGCCGTCACCAATGCCCTGACGGGTGGACGCCGGGCCGGCATCGCGGCGGTGGGCGGGCTGATGCTGGGCGGGGCGTTTCACGCCGTGATTGCCGCCTTCGCCGTGGGTGTGCTGCTCAGCCTTGCGCCACACGCCTTCACCTGGCTGCTGCTGGCGGCTTCCGCCTATATGGCGTGGATCGGCTTCACCCTGATGCGCTCGTCGATCGTCATCGACGCCGTGCCCGATGCGGAACGTCGGCGGCTCTGGGTGATCTTCTCGCAGGGGACAATCACGTGCCTCCTCAACCCCAAGGCCTACCTGTTCACGCTGTCGGTCTACCCGCAGTTTCTCCGGCCGATCTATGGACCGCTCTGGGCGCAGGCGCTGGTGATGGGGACGCTGGGCGTGCTGATGCAGCTCGTCATCTATGGCGGCATGGCGCTGGCGGCGAGCCAGGTGCGCAGCTTCCTGCTCGACAGCCCCGCGGTGACGATCTGGATCGGCCGGATCGCGGGACTGCTGTTCGTTGCCGTCGCGCTGGTTTCGGCGTGGCACGCCTGGACCGGGTTGGCGATCGCTAGCCCTTCGCCAGTTTCCTGAGCACTTTCTCGACGCGCGCCTTCTTGGCGGGGGCGTCGATGGTCGCGAGCCGCTTGTCGAGCATCGCGACGAGGCGTGCCTTGTGCGCCGGCGTCACGGCCGCGGCGGCGAGTTCGGCATACATCGGGAACTGGTTGGCGGCAGCGTCGGCCAGCCGGTCGAGCAATGCGGGCATGGCCCTGGGTTCGCCAGCCTGCGCCAGCCGGGCGAGGGTCGACATCGCCTTGTCCTTGGCGATCACCGAGCCCTTGTCGGCGGCAGCAAGGATATCCTTGAGGCGGGCCGCAACGTCTCCGGCCTTCACGCCGGCGATGGTGTCGATGGCCGACAGCGCGCCCCAGACATTGCGGTTGTTCCTTGATTTGAGGAGGGCGAAGAACGCCTCGGCGTGCGGCGCGACGAGGTCCGGGGCGCGTTCGCCGAGCTCGTAGAGCACCTTGATGGCGTCGTTCTGCACGGCGACCGTGCCCGTCGTCAAGGCGTCGGCCAGCGTGGCGATGGCGCGCTTATCGGGCTTGGCGGCAAGGGCTTCCGCCAGCTCGACATTGGGCCGTTCGTCGTTGCGGTCGAGGGCCGAGGCGAGCCTGTCGAGGACGCTCATGCGGTCCGCCAGCGTTCGAGCCTGGGCAGCGAGCGGGTGAAGATCCACCCCATCACACGCGGCATGCCCTGTTCGGCGAGCCGGTCGATGCAGAAGGACTGCATCTCGGCGACCGTGAAGGCGGGCTGTGTGAACCGGCCGTCGCGGTAGCACAGCGAGCAGTATTTGGCCGAGTGCGTGCCGTTGGCCTCGGTGCCGCCGTGGCCGGGGTCCTTGCCCATGGGCATCGAACAGCTCTGGCAGATATCGGGCATGGATAATCTCCTGACGCGCTTGACCGCGATGGATCGACGGCATACGAAAACCGTGGAGTTCAGTCAATGGTTTTTCAGAATGCGCATCGGTGAGCTGTCGCGGCGGAGCAAGCTGCCGCGCGACACCATCAGGTTCTATGAGCGGAACGGGCTGATCGGCTCGGCGCCGTCGGCGGAGGCGTCCAACGACTATCGCGACTATCCCGAGGAGACGGTGGAGCGGCTGAAAATGATCGGCGTCGCGCGCGCCGCGGGGTTCAGCGTGACCGATCTCAGGCTGCTGCTCCAGGCGATGGAGGGCGCGGCGGAGCCGGGCTTCGATCCGGAAGGCTATCTCGACGGCAAGATCGCCGAACTGAAGCTGCTGATCGCGCAGTCGGAACGGCTGCTCGATGTACTGAGCGCGACGCGCGCCGCGCTCAGCCGGGTTCCGGGCTAGGCGGTCGCCACGTCGAGGCAGAGGCTGACCATGTCCTTGAGCGAGGTCTGGCGCTCCTCGGCGCTGATCTCCTGATGCGTGACGAGGCAGTCGGTCATCGTGCACACCGTCAGCGCCTTCACATCGAAGCGCGCCGCCAGCGTGTAGAGCGCGGCCGATTCCATCTCGACGCCGATGACGCCGTGGCCGGGGAGGCGGCCGTAACCCGCCATGCCCGGCTCGACATGGTAGAAGATGTCCGAGCTCAGCATGTTGCCCACATGGTAGCGCATGCCCTTCTCCTCGGCCTTGTCGGCGGCCGAGCGGAGCAGGCCGTAATCGGCGATGGGAGCGAAGTTGAAGGCGCCGAAGCCATCCTTGACGATTGTCGAATCCGTGGTGGCAGCCTGCGCGATGATCAGGTCGCGCACCTTCACCCTGGCATTGAGCCCGCCGCAGGTGCCGATGCGGATCAGCGTCTTGAGACCGTAGACATTGATCAGTTCGTGCACATAGATCGAGAGCGAGGGCTGGCCCATGCCGGTCGCCTGCACGCTCACGCGCTTGCCGTTCCAGGTGCCGGTGTAGCCCAGGCAATTGCGCACCGAATTGACCAGCTTGGCGTCCTTGAGGAAGGTCTCGGCGACCCATTTGGCGCGCAGCGGATCGCCCGGCAGCAGCACGGCTTCGGCGTAGTCGCCCGGTTTGGCATGATTGTGCGGGGTCATTGCGGCTTCTCCTTTGCGTGCACCTCAAGGAAACCCTATATGTGCCCGCGCATTTGCTCCAGACGGAGGCGGAAATGGTCGCGAAGATTTTCATCGATGGCGAGGCCGGCACGACGGGCCTGCAGATTCGCGAGCGGCTGGCTGGCCGGCGCGACCTCGAGGTGATCTCGATTGCCACCGACAAGCGCAAGGACCTCGACGAGCGCAAGCGGCTGCTGAATGCGGCCGACGTGGCGATCCTGTGCCTGCCCGATGATGCGGCCAAGGAAAGCGTGTCGCTCATCGAAAACGACACGACGCGGGTGATCGACGCCTCGACGGCGCACCGCATTGCCGCCGGCTGGGCCTATGGCTTTGCCGAAATGGACAAGGCGCAGTCCGCGGCCATCGCCAACGCCCGGCGCGTCGGCAATCCGGGCTGCTGGCCGCAGGGCGCCATCGCGACGCTGCGGCCGCTGATCGAGGCGGGGCTGATCCCGGCCGACTATCCGGTGACCGTCAACGGCATCTCCGGCTACACCGGCGGCGGCAAATCGATGATCGCCGATTACGAAGGCGCGGGCGAGGACGCCAATGAATTCATGCCGTATGGGCTGACGTTCAAGCACAAGCACCTGCCCGAGCTGCAGACCTATGCCAAGCTCGGCGCCACGCCGCTGTTCACCCCGGTGGTGGGCAATTTCGCGCAGGGCATGGTCACCATGGTGCCGCTGCAGCTCTCGATGGCCGCGACGATCCCGACGGGGCGGCAACTGCACGACGCGATCGCCGCGCATTACGCGGCGATTCCCGATGGTTTCGTCGAGGTCGCGCCCTATCAGGAGGCCGAGCGGCTGCCTGAGCTCAATCCGGAAATCTACAACAATACCAACCGCATGAAGCTGCACGTCTTCGCCAATGACGAGAAGGCGCAGGCGGTGCTGATCGCGGTGTACGACAACCTCGGCAAGGGGGCCTCGGGTGCTGCGGTGCAGAACCTCAACCTGATGCTGGGCGTTGCCGCCGACACGTCGCTCGCGGCGTAGGGGCCGGCATGCAGATCTACCGGTTCCTGACAGGCGAAGACGATTCCGCCTTCTGCCACAAGGTCACCAAGGCGCTCAGCGAGGGCTGGGCGCTGCATGGTTCGCCCAGCTATGCCTATGACGCGGCGAGCAAGAAGATGCGCTGCGGCCAGGCCGTCACCAGGCTGGTGTCCGACCAGCCCTACGACCCCGACAAGAAGCTCGTCGACTACGTCTAGCCGGTCTAACCGCCGGATGAACGGCCGGTTCAAGCCCGGTTCCGGCGGGCTGCGCTACACCACCATCAAGAACGCGGCGAGATGAAGCCGCATCTGATGAGTGGAGTGCCGGAAAATGCGTGTCAAAGTCCTGAGCCTGGCCCTGTTGGCCGCGATCGTGGCTTTGCCCGTGCCCGCCAGCCAGTTGCTGTCCGGGTCGTTTTCCGCCCCCTCACCGGTCGCCCGGATCGTGCCCGGCGACGCCAATCTGCGCTTCCTGCTGCAGGACCCGTTCCTCATCGACCAGACGAGCTTCGCGTGGCCGACCGAATTTTCGGGCGAGATCCTGGCGAAAAACTAGGAAAGCAGCCGCTTCAGCGCGGCATATTGGAGCAAAAGCAGGGTTTTGGCGTCGGCGATTTCGCCGCTTTCGATCATCGCCATGGCCCGCGCGAACGGCAGGCGGAGCACTTCGATGTCCTCGCCCTCGTGATGCAGCCCGCCGCCGGCGCCGCCAGCCGGGCTGTCGACGAAGCCGACATAGAGTGTCAGCCGCTCGGTGACGGAGCCGGGGCTCATGAAGCAGTCGAACGCCTTGATCAGCTCGCCGACGCGGTAGCCGGTCTCCTCCTCGGCTTCCCTGCGGGCGCAGGTCTCGGGATCGTCGCCCTCGAGCTTTCCGGCGCAGACCTCGATCAGATAGGGCGACTCACCGCGATAGAAGGCCGGGTAGCGGAACTGACGGATGAGGATGACCGCGCCGTCGGCCCGGTCGCAGAGCAGCACGGCGGCGCCGTCGCCGCGGTCATAGGTCTCGCGAATCTGATGCTGCCATTCGCCGTTGCGGCGCCGGAATTCGAATTCGTGGCGCTGCACCAGCCCCCATCTGTCCGAGAGCGTGATGGTGCTGATGGGGCGGAGGAAGTCGGCCATGCGCGGGCTCCGGTGACGCGTTGCTCGGGGACTTTGCACAGGCCGCCAGCGATTCACACGACAGATTTCCGGGGCCGGGCAGAAAGTCTGACGCCGTGCGGACCATTCCGCTTTGACCTTGGCAGTCGAGGCGGCTAGAAGTCTCGAACCATTCCAAACTACGGGCGGCGAGCTACGGCGACCCGCCGTCGAGACGCTTATGGCAGCCCGTTTCCGGCCCCTTTCTCCGCACCTGCAAATCTACAGATTCACGCTGACGATGGCCAATTCCATCATCCAGCGCGGCACCGGCATGGCGATGTATTTCGGCACGCTGCTGATCGTGCTGTGGCTGGGCGCGGCGGCGCTGGGCGATGGCCCGCTGGGCGTGATGAATGCGATCTTCGGCTTTTGGCTGGTGCAGATCGTGCTGTTCCTCGCCACCTGGGCGCTGTTCCACCACATGCTGGGCGGCATCCGCCACTTCGTGTGGGACAGCATCCACATGCTCGATCCGGTGGGGCGCGAGACGATCACGCGCCTGCAATGGATCGCGTCCATCCTCCTCACGCTGGGCGCGTGGGCCATCCTCGTGTGGTTCTGATGATCGACAAGGCCACCCTCTCCAATCCCAAGACGCATTACGGCAGCGGCAAGCACGCGACGCGCGAGTTCAGGACGCAGCGTCTCACCGGCATGCTCAACGTCCTGCTGACGATCTTCTTTGTGTGGTTCGTCGTCCGCCTCGCCGGCGCCGAACGTGCCGAGATGGTCGACATTGTTCGCAACCCGCTGGTCGCGCTCGGGCTCGTGCTGCTCATCGTGAATGTGAGCGTGCATATGCGCATCGGCATGCACGAGGTGATCGAGGACTATCTCTATGAGGGGCAGAACCGGCTGGCCAACATGGCCAACAATGCGTTCGCCATCTTCGTTCCGGCGGTGACGATCCTCGCCGTCGCTAAAATCGTGTTCTGGGGCTAGTGCCGATGGCGGCTTATGACATCATCGACCACGAATTCGACGTGGTGGTCGTGGGCGCCGGCGGCGCGGGCCTGCGGGCGACGCTGGGCATGGCCGAGCAGGGCTTCAACACCGCCTGCGTGACGAAGGTGTTCCCGACGCGCTCGCACACAGTGGCGGCGCAGGGGGGCATCGCCGCTTCGCTCAAGAACATGGGACCCGACAGCTGGCAGTGGCACATGTACGACACCGTCAAGGGGTCGGACTGGCTGGGTGACAACGACGCGATGGAGTACCTGGCGCGCGAGGCGCCGGCCGCCGTCTACGAGCTCGAGCACTATGGCGTGCCGTTCTCGCGCACCGAGGAAGGCAAGATCTACCAGCGGCCGTTCGGCGGCCATATGACCGAATTCGGCGACGGCCCGCCGGTGCAGCGCACCTGCGCCGCCGCCGATCGTACCGGCCACGCCATCCTCCACACGCTCTACGGCCAGTCGCTGCGCCACAATGCGCAGTTCTTCATCGAGTATTTCGCGCTCGACCTGCTGATGGGCGAGGACGGCTCGTGCCAGGGCATCATCGCCTGGAAGCTCGACGACGGCACGCTGCACCGCTTCCGCTCCAAGCTCGTCGTACTGGCGACGGGCGGTTACGGCCGCGCCTACTTCTCGGCGACCTCGGCGCACACCTGCACCGGCGACGGCAACGGCATGGTGGCGCGGGCGGGGCTGCCGCTCCAGGACATGGAGTTCGTGCAGTTCCATCCCACCGGCATCTATGGCTCGGGCTGCCTCATTACCGAAGGGGCGCGCGGCGAGGGTGGCTATCTCGTCAATTCCGAGGGCGAGCGCTTCATGGAGCGCTATGCGCCCAACGCGAAGGACCTCGCTTCGCGCGACGTGGTTTCGCGCTGCATGACGATCGAAATCCGCGAGGGCAGGGGCGTGGGGCCGAAGAAGGATCACATCTTCCTCCACCTCGACCATCTCGATCCCAAGGTGCTGCATGAGCGCCTGCCGGGTATCTCGGAGAGCGCCAAGATCTTTGCCGGCGTCGATCTCACGCGCCAGCCGATCCCGGTGCTGCCGACGGTCCACTACAATATGGGCGGCATCCCGACGAACTATCACGGCGAGGCGCTGAACCCGGTCGAAGGCGACCCCGACCGCACCGTCGAGGGGCTGATGGCCGTGGGCGAAGCCGCCTGCGCCTCGGTGCACGGCGCCAACCGGCTCGGCTCCAATTCGCTCACCGACCTCGTGGTGTTCGGCAGGGCTGCGGCGCTGCGCGCGGGCAAGACGCTTGACCGTGGCAAGGCGGTGCCTGCCGTCAATCGCAGCAGCGAGGAGAAAATCCTTGCCCGCTTCGACCGGCTGCGCAACGCCAATGGCGGCACGCCGACGGCGGAGCTGCGCGACCGCATGCAGCGCACCATGCAGGAAGATGCCGCGGTGTTCCGTACCGGCGAGACGCTCGCCACTGGCGTTCGCCGGATGAAGGACGTCTATGCGCTCAAGTCCGACATCAAGGTCACCGACCGCTCGATGATCTGGAACAGCGATCTGGTCGAGACGCTCGAGCTCGAGAATCTGCTGGCCAATGCGCTGACCACGGTGGTGAGCGCCGAGGCGCGCACCGAGAGCCGCGGCGCTCATGCGCGCGAGGACTTCCCCAATCGCGACGATGCGAACTGGCGCAAGCACACGATCAGCCGCATCGACGATGCGGGCACCGTGACGCTGAGCTACCGGCCTGTGCATGTCGACCCGCTGACGCCGGAAAACGAAGGCGGCATCGAGCTCAAGAAGATCGCTCCCAAGGCGCGCGTCTACTGATGCGCCGCGGGCTCGCACTGGCCGTCATCGTGCTCGGCACGGGCGCAGTGCAGGCCGCCCGGATCGACGAGGGCGCGATCCCGGATCTGGGCCGGTTCATCGAAGGCTGCTGGGTGAACGATGAGGGCATCCTTGCCGCCGATGCCGGCCGGCAGGTCGAGCTCTGCTTCAGCGGCGGCGCGCTCGATGCGGCGCTGCTCGACGCAGGCGGCGCGCGGCTTTCGGCTGCGCCCGGTTCTTACGCGTTCCGCAACGAGAAGATCGTTCTCACCGGCCATGCCGACTGGCTGTTCGGCCGCCCCACGCTCATCTGCGACGTCGGCATCAAGCCCTATGTCCGCCTTGGGCTGTTCGACTGCGTCGGCAGCGGCACGGACGCGCCCGTGATGTTCTACGAGGACATGCTGTTCCTCGCGCAGAAGCCGGCGGCGACATGAGCGGCAGACCGTACTAAGATAGGCCATCATGGAGGCCCCAATGGGCATCATTGAAAAGATCGTCGTGAGCGACGAAACGCTGAGGGGCCTGGAGGCAGACGCGCGGGTACACGGTCGCACCGTCGAGCAGGAGGCCGCGCATCGTATTGAGGTGCAGCACAAGTCGCTGGATCGCGAAGCGCTCATCGAAAGGGCTCGCACGTTTCGCGAGTCGCTGCCGCCTCAAACCACAGACAGTCTGACCTTGCTGCGGGAAGACCGCGACAGGTGATTGTCATCGATAGCTCCGTCGCGTTGCAATGGGTGCTCCCGGAACCGGATGGCGAGCGATCGCGATCCTATTTGGGTGCGCCCGACACGACCGCGCCGGACATCATCCTCATCGAGGTCGCCAATGTGCTCGCAAAGAAGGTTCGAGCCGACCAGATGACCGCCGACGAGGCAAAGGTTGCACTCTCCATTGTGCAGGATGGTATTGGCCGAGTTGCCGAAAGTGCACCCCTCGTCCACCGGTCGCTAGAGCTTTCTGTCCAGCTCAGTCACCCCGTCTATGACTGCGTCTTCCTCGCCTGCGCCGAACGCCATGGTCGCCTCGCCACGCGCGATGCACCGTTCATCAGGCGCCTCACCGAGCGCGGCTTTGGTCATCTGCTGGAGCCGACGCTATGAGCGCCTCGACTCCCACAACCGGCTATTCCGGCACGCCGCTCGCGCAGAAGCTCGGGCTCAAGGATGGGCAGCGGGTGATGTTCATTGCGCTGCCGCCCGAGCTCAAGGAACTGCGCAAATCGCGCGATTTCATCGAGATCGCAGAAGCGGGGTGGGAGACGTTCACCGACGGCGATCCGGGATATGACGTGATCCACGGCTTCACCGCGTCGCGCGCGGTGCTCGAGAGATCGGCAAAGAAGCTGATGCGGCAGATCGACCGCGACGGAACGATCTGGATTTCGTGGCCGAAGAAGGCCAGTAAGGTTCAAACCGACATCACCGAGGACACGATCCGCGAAGTGGTCCTGCCCATCGGGCTGGTCGATGTGAAGGTGGCGGCCGTCTCCGAGATCTGGAGCGGCCTCAAGCTGATGATCCGCAAGGAGCTGAGATGAAGAAGACCCTGCTCGTTCTCGCCGCGCTGGCGTTCGTGACCCCGGCCGGGGCCGCGCCGCCAACCGCCGAGCAGAAGGCGGAGTTCCTCGCCACCTGCCTCAAGGTGGCGCCGGAGGCGGGGACGCTGTGCACCTGCAAGGCCGATGCCGCGATGTCGCTCGTCGACAGCGAATTCATGGCCGTCATCATCGCCTCGATGCAGGGCAAGGACGTGCCGGCCGCGCTCTATGACACCTACAACGACTACATCGCCCGTTCGACCCAGGCGTGCGGCATGGGGAGCGCGATGTAGCGATGGCGACGCCGCTCAAGAAGATCACGTTCGAGAAAGCCGAGCGCGAGGCCATTGTTGGTCGCATCCAGCGCTATTTCGCCGACGAGCTCGAACAGAGCATCGGCAACATTCCCGCCGAACAGCTCCTGCAGTTTTTTGGCGAGATCATCGGGCCGTTCTACTACAATCGCGGCCTCAACGATGCGCAGGCGGCGTTCGCCCGCATCGCCGACAGTTTCAACGACGAGATCTATGGTCTCGAACAGCGCGAAGCGCGCAGCCGCTAGGTAACCGCCATGGTCGAACTCTTCCTGCCCAAGAACAGCCAGCCCACCAAGGGCAAGACCTGGCCGAAGCCGTCGGGGCTGCGGCTGCGCGAGTACCGCGTCTATCGCTACGATCCGGACACCGAAGCCAATCCGCGCATCGACACCTATTTCGTCGACCTCGACGATTGCGGGCCGATGGTGCTGGACGGTCTGCTGTGGATCAAGAACAAGGTCGACCCCACGCTGACGCTGCGCCGCTCGTGCCGCGAGGGCATCTGCGGCTCCTGCGCGATGAATATCGACGGCTTCAACACGCTCGCCTGCACCAAGGCGATGGACGACATCAAAGGCGCCATCCGCATCTATCCGCTGCCGCACATGCCGGTGGTCAAGGATCTGGTGCCGGACCTGTCGACTTTCTACGCGCAGCACCGCTCGATCGAGCCCTGGCTCAAGACGACGACGCCGGCACCGGCGACCGAATGGCTGCAGAGCAAGCCCGAGCGCGAGAAGCTCGACGGGCTCTATGAGTGCATCCTGTGCGCCTGCTGCTCAACCTCGTGCCCATCCTACTGGTGGAACGGGGAGAAGTATCTCGGTCCGGCGATCCTGCTGCAGGCCTATCGCTGGCTGATCGACAGCCGCGATCAGGCGACCGAGGAGCGGCTCGACAATCTCGAAGACCCGTTCAAGCTCTATCGCTGCCACACCATCATGAACTGCTCCAAGACCTGCCCCAAGGGCCTCAATCCCGCCAAGGCGATCGCCGAGATCAAGAAGATGATGGTGGAGCGCAAGGCGGCCTGAGCCGCCTCGGAAAGGGGCGGGGCACATGGAAATCATCGCGCGCGTCCCCGATGCCACGCTGGCCCGGTCGCTGATCGTGGCGCTGCGGGCCTATGGCTTTCACCCCGAGGACGCCCAGGATGGCGGGCTGCCGGGCATCACCGATCCGATCTTCGGCCGGGGCGTGCCGATCCGGGTGCCGGAAGAAGAAGCCGAGGACTGCCGGGTGCTGGCGGCCGAACTGCTCAAGGAAATGCAGGCACGCTAGCGGGCGGGCGAGTCCCTATAATGGCCACGATCGTGCGGCCATGTGCCATCAACTTAGGGTTTGAGGCCTCCCCGCGATTGGTCTATATGGCACCGCTCATTTTCAACCGGGACATTGTCGGCATGAACAAAGCACTTCCGCTGCTGGGCGTCGTCGCCATCCTGCTCGTTGCCGGATGCTCGTCGACCCGCGTCGCCGTGAACAATGCCGGCTCGACCGAGCAGCTTGGCGCCGTGCAGACCGGATCGGTCTCGACCACCGCGCTGCCGCCGATCGGGCCCAATGGCGAAGTGCAGCGGGGCGTGCCGCCGCTGACCCCGACCACCACCGACCCGCTGGTGGCCGACACGCAGCCCGGTGTTTCGGGCGGCCTGACCAGCGCCGGCGGCGATTTCAACAGCTCCGGCCGCGACCTGTCGGGCGGCCTGACGGTCGAGAAACTGCTCGGCCGCTGGACGGTGGTGTCGGGCGGGGCCGAGTGCCAGCTCAACCTCACCCAGACCGCCAAGACCGGCACCGGCCGCTACCGCGCCAATGCCCCGGCCTGCAGCCTTTCGGGCCTCAGTGTCGTCGCGAGCTGGACCCTGGCCGGCTCGCAGGTGCAGCTGTTTGACGAGAGCGGCAACCTGATGGCGGCGCTGATCCTGAGCGGCAACCGCTTCGTGGGCACGCTGTCGGGCGGTACCGGCATCTCGATGGTGGGCTGAGGCTCGCCGGCAGAGATTCCCGCTTCGCGGCACTGACTCGGTGGGGTATGGGCTGTCTCCGTGAGCCCGCCCGCCAACCATCCCGTCTCAAAGGCCCTTGCCGATCTCGTCGGGCGCGGGGCGCTGAGCGCCGATCCGCTGCAGGCGCAGGCGGCGCGGGCGCTCGACCGCATCGCCGACGGGCTCGGCCGGCCCGCCGGCCTGTTCCGCAAGCCGAGGCCCGTCCGCGGCGCCTACCTCGTGGGGTCGGTGGGACGGGGCAAGACGATGCTGATGGATGTGTTCTTCGAGACCGTCCCCATCCGGCAGAAGCGGCGGCTGCATTTCGACGAGTTCATGGACGAGGTGCATACGGCCATCGCGGACTGGCGGCGCGGGCACCAGTCCGACCCGATCCCCGAGGTGACAAGGCCGCTGCTCGACACGACGCGGCTGCTCTGCCTCGACGAGTTTCAGGTCAGCGACATCACCAATGCGATGCTGCTCGGGCGGCTGTTCGAGCGGCTGTTCGCGGGCGGGGTGACGCTGGTGGCGACCTCGAACACGGCGCCAGACGCGCTCTATCGCGATGGGCTCAACCGGCAGCTCTTTTTGCCGTTCATCGGGCTACTGAAGACGCATGTCGAGGTGGTGGAGCTCGATGGGCCGACCGACTACCGACGGCTCAAATTCGCGGGCGAGGCGGTCTACCAGTTCGGCGCCGGGCCGGCGGTGGCGGCGGCGATGGACCGGCTGTGGCTGAAACTGACGGGCGGGGCGCCGGCGCGGGCCGAGTCCGTCCATTCGCTGGGCCGCGACATCGCGGTGCCGGCGGCGGCGATGGGGGCGGCCCGGTTTCCGTTCGCGGCGCTGTGCGAAAGCCCTTTGGGGGCGCGGGACTATCTGCGGCTCGCGCATGCCTATGACACGCTCATGATCGACGGCGTGCCGCAGTTCGGGCCGACCAATCCGAGCGCCGCCAAGCGCTTCATCCTGCTGGTCGATACGCTCTACGACCGGGGGATCAAGCTCGCGGCGAGCTTTGCGGTGCCGCTGGGCGAGCTTGCCGCCGGCTCGCGCAATGCGGGCGAATTCCAGCGTACGGTGTCGCGCCTCGTCGAAATGCAGTCCACGGCCTATCTGGAGGCGGCCCACAAGCCCGCGACGCCGACCAAGGGCTGACTTGTTAACGCAACCCTCAGGGGCTATAGGGGCGGCCAATTTCAACCATAAGGCAGGACTAGGGGCTCATGGCACGCAAGAAGATCGCTCTGATCGGTGCGGGACAGATCGGGGGCACTCTCGCTCATCTGGCGGCGATGAAGGAGCTTGGCGACGTCGTCCTGTTCGACATTGTCGACGGCGTGCCGCAGGGCAAGGCCCTCGACCTCAGCCAGTCCGCCCCGGTTGAGGGCTTCAATTCCACCATCAAGGGCACGTCCGAATACAAGGACATCGCCGGCGCCGATGTGGTGATCGTGACCGCCGGCGTGCCGCGCAAGCCCGGCATGAGTCGCGACGATCTGCTCGAAATCAACCTCAAGGTGATGGAGCAGGTGGGCGCGGGCATCGCCAAATATGCTCCCGACGCCTTCGTCATCTGCATCACCAACCCGCTCGACGCGATGGTGTGGGCACTGCAGCGCTTCTCCGGCCTGCCCTCGTCCAAGGTCATCGGCATGGCCGGCGTGCTCGATTCCTCGCGGTTCCGCCACTTCATCGCCGACGAGCTCAAGGTTTCGGTCGAGGACGTCACGGCGTTCGTCCTGGGCGGCCACGGCGACTCCATGGTGCCGCTCGCCCGCTACTCGACCGTCGCGGGCATTCCGCTGACCGACCTGGTCAAGATGGGCTGGCTCAGCAAGGACCGGCTCGAGCAGATCATCCAGCGCACGCGCGATGGCGGCGCCGAGATCGTGGGCCTGCTCAAGACCGGCTCGGCGTTCTACGCGCCGGCGACGTCGGCGATCGAGATGGCCGAGAGCTATCTCAAGGACAAGAAGCGCGTGCTGCCCGTCGCCGCCTATCTCAAGGGCGAATACGGCGTGAAGGGTACCTATGTGGGCGTGCCGGCGATCATCGGTGCCGGCGGCGCCGAACGCATCGTCGAAATCTCGCTCAACTCGGCCGAGCAGAAGGCCTTCGAGAAGTCCGTTGCCGCCGTCAACGGCCTCGTCGACGCCTGCAAGAAGATCGCCCCCAAGCTGGCCTGATCCCGCACATGCGCCTCGCCCGCCTTGCAATCCTCCTCGCCCTCGCCGCGCTGCCGAGCGCGGCACAGGCGGAGAGTGCCTATACCGACCTCGATCTGTCGTCCTGCGACGTGCTCGAGCGGTACGAGGATGGCGGCGCGGTGATGCGCTGCCAGGGCTATGGCGGCATCGACGTCGTGGTGAGCGAAGGCGATGCGCGCATGGACGTCGACTATGGCGCGCCCAGCGGCGCCTTCGAGACCTTCTTTGCCTTCAACGGCGTGGGCGAGACGATCGAATGGATGCTGGATGGCGAGGGCGCGCCCTATGCGGCTGCGCTGCGCTTCCACATCGACAATGACGGCAACCTCGCCGCGCAGGCGCTGGTTGTCAGCAAGATCGGCACCGCCGATGCTCCCGGCTGCGTGGTCGGGGTGGTGGATGCGGCGGCCGACCAGGCCAATGGCGTGGCGCGCGGGCTGGGTGCCCTTGCTCCCGCCTTCGATTGCACGACCGACAAGGTTGCGATCGTTCCCGGCGCGAGCGAGCTCGTCGCCGGCTTCGGTGGCGCCAACAACAACTAGCACGTTGCCCTTACAAGGAGTGCCGACTTGAATATCCACGAACACCAGGCCAAGGCACTGCTCAAGACGTACGGCCTGCCCGTTGCGTCGGGCGTCGCCATCTTCAAGCCCGAGGAAGCGGAGGCCGCGGCCAGGTCGCTGCCCGGTCCGCTCTATGTGGTGAAGTCGCAGATCCATGCGGGCGGCCGCGGCAAGGGCAAGTTCAAGGAACTCGGGCCAGACGCCAAGGGCGGCGTGCGCCTCGCCAAATCGCCGGCTGAGGTCGCCGCCAACGCCAAGGAAATGCTCGGCAATACGCTCGTCACCAAGCAGACGGGCGCGGCGGGCAAGCAGGTCAACCGGCTCTATGTCGAGGACGGCGCGGACATTGCGCGCGAGCTCTACTGCTCGCTGCTGGTCAATCGCGAAACCGGCGAAGTCGCCTTCGTCGTTTCCACCGAAGGCGGCATGGACATCGAAACGGTGGCGCATGACACGCCCGAGAAGATCGTGACCGTCGACATCGACCCGGTGGCCGGCGTCACCGCTGCCGACGTCGCCAAGATCAGCGCGGCGCTCAAGCTCGAGGGCGCCGCCGCCGCGGATGCCAAATCGGTGTTCCCGGCGCTCTACAAGGCGTTCACCGAAAAGGACATGAGCCTGCTCGAAGTGAATCCGCTGATCGTGATGGCAGACGGCCATATCCGCGTGCTCGACGCCAAGGTGAGCTTCGACAACAACGCGGCGTTCCGCCACCCCGAGCTCGCCGACCTGCGCGATCTCAGCGAGGAGGACGCCAAGGAGATCGAGGCGTCCAAGTTCGACCTCGCCTATGTGGCGCTCGACGGCAATATCGGCTGCATGGTCAACGGCGCGGGCTTGGCCATGGCGACCATGGACATCATCAAGCTCTATGGCGAAGAACCTGCCAACTTCCTCGATGTGGGCGGCGGCGCGAGCAAGGAAAAGGTCACGGCGGCGTTCAAGATCATCACCGCCGACCCCAACGTCAAAGGCATCCTGGTCAACATCTTCGGCGGCATCATGCGCTGCGACGTGATCGCCGAGGGCGTGATCGCCGCGGTCAAGGAAGTCGGGCTCCAGGTGCCGCTGGTGGTCCGGCTCGAAGGCACCAATGTCAAGGAAGGCAAGGCCATCCTTTCCGCCTCCGGCTTGAACGTCATTCCAGCCGACGATCTCGACGACGCTGCGCAGAAGATCGTCGCCGCCATCCGGGGATAATTCGATCGCCCGATCGTTCGGGCATCAAGCCAGTCTGAAGGACCGAACTTAATGTCCATTCTCGTCAACAAAGACACCCGCGTTCTCGTGCAGGGCCTCACCGGCAAAACCGGCACCTTCCACACCGAGCAGGCGCTCGCCTATTACGGCACCAAGATGGTGGGCGGTACGCACCCCAAGAAGGGCGGCGAGACCTGGTCGTCGGGCGTCGACGGCACCGAGCTGCCGATCTTTGCCTCGGTGGCCGAGGGCAAGGAAAAGACCAACGCCAACGCGTCGGTGATCTATGTGCCGCCGGCGGGCGCCGCCGACGCCATCATCGAGGCGATCGACGCCGAGATCCCGCTGATCGTCGCGATTACCGAGGGCGTGCCGGTGCTCGACATGGTGCGGGTCACGGCGCGGCTCGAAAAGTCGAAGTCGCGGCTGATCGGGCCCAACTGCCCCGGCGTGCTGACGCCGGAAGAGTGCAAGATCGGCATCATGCCGGGCTCGATCTTCAAGAAGGGGTCGGTCGGGATCGTGTCGCGTTCGGGCACGCTGACCTATGAGGCCGTGTTCCAGACCACCAATGCCGGGCTCGGCCAGACCACGGCGGTGGGCATTGGCGGCGATCCGGTCAAGGGCACCGAATTCATCGATGTGCTGGAAATGTTCCTCGCCGACGACGCCACCAAGTCGATCATCATGATCGGCGAGATCGGCGGGTCGGCCGAGGAAGAGGCGGCCCAGTTCCTCGTCGACGAAGCGAGGAAGGGCCGCAAGAAGCCGATGGCCGGGTTCATCGCCGGCCTCACCGCCCCCAAGGGCCGTACAATGGGCCATGCTGGCGCCGTAATTTCAGGGGGTAAGGGCGGGGCCGAGGACAAGATCGCGGCAATGGAGGCGGCCGGCATCAAGGTGTCGCGTTCGCCTGCCAGGATCGGCGTCACCCTCGCCGAAGTGCTCAAGGGCTAAACAGCGGTTGGCCGAGCGAGCCCCCTTGGGATCGCCCGGACAGAGCGCAAGGAGCGAAGCGGTCGGCCGAGCGAGCCCGATCGGGACCGTTTGGACGGAGCGCAGGGAAAGCAAGCGTCGCAACACGCGGGAAAGTGAAGAAAACCGGCCTTTGAGACCAACGTCGGAATGCCCAAATTCTTAGCAGGATGCTAATCTAACACCGTCATAGTCCGCTCAACGCGGAACGGCGGCCCTCTCCGGGCGGCCGGCAAACAGGGAACACGGGGAAAAGCCCCGCCTTACAGACACGATGACCCGACAGGAAAAGAACGAGCAGTTCTTACTTTCCTCTTTCCTCTACGGCGGCAACGCCACCTACATCGAGGACCTCTACACTCGCTTCAAGGCTGATCCGAAGTCCGTCGATCCGACCTGGGCCAGCTATTTCGGCCGGCTCGAGGATTCAGCGGCCGATGCGCGCAAGAACGCGGAAGGTCCGTCCTGGGCCCGGACCGACTGGCCGCAGCAGATCAATGGCGAGCTGGTCTCGGCGCTCGACGGCAATTGGGGCGAACTGGTCGTCAAGACCAACGCTGCGCTTGGCAAGAAGGCCGCCGCCGACGGCGCTCCGGCCCCGAGCCAGGCCGATGTGCTGCAATCGGCGCGCGACTCGATCCGCGCCATCATGATGATCCGGGCCTATCGCTCGCGCGGGCATCTGCATGCCGACCTCGATCCGCTGCGCCTCAAGCAGGACGAGCCGGCCACCGAGCTCGACCCCAAGACCTACGGCTTCACCGACGCCGACAATACGCGGCCGATCTTCATCGACAATGTGCTGGGTCTCGAATTCGCGACGATCCCGCAGATGCTCGAGATCCTGCAACGCACCTACTGCTCGACCGTGGGCGTCGAGTACATGCACATGAACGATCCTGAGGCCAAGCAATGGGTCCAGGAGCGCATGGAGGGGCCCGACAAGGAGATCCGCTTCACGCCCGAGGGCAAGCGGGCCATCCTGAACAAGCTGATCGAAGCTGAGGGTTTCGAGAAGTTCCTCGACGTCAAGTATACGGGCACCAAGCGCTTCGGCCTCGACGGCTCGGAGGCGCTGATCCCGGCGCTCGAGCAGATCATCAAGCGCGGCGGCGCGCTGGGGGTCAAGGACATCGTTCTAGGCATGGCGCATCGCGGCCGCCTGAACGTGCTCACCCAGGTGATGGCCAAGCCGCACCGCGCGCTGTTCCACGAGTTCAAGGGCGGTGCCTACTACTCCGAGGACGTCGAAGGCTCGGGCGACGTGAAGTACCACCTCGGGGCGTCGTCCGACCGCGAGTTCGACGGCAATTCGGTGCATTTGTCGCTGACCGCCAATCCGTCGCATCTCGAGATCGTCGATCCGGTGGTGCTGGGCAAGGCCCGCGCCAAGCAAGACCAGCGCGCCGCGGTCAATGACCGCTTCGTCGAGCCGCGCCAGGTCGACCGCTCGGTGGTGCTGCCGCTGCTGATCCATGGCGATGCGGCCTTTGCCGGGCAGGGCGTGATCGCCGAGTGTCTCGGTCTGTCGGGCCTCAAGGGGCACCGCACGGGCGGCTCGCTGCATTTCGTCATCAACAACCAGATCGGCTTTACCACCTCGCCGATGTATTCGCGCTCGTCGCCCTATCCCACCGACGTCGCCAAGATGATCGAGGCGCCGGTGTTCCATGTGAACGGCGACGATCCGGAAGCGGTGGTCTATGTGAGCAAGGTCGCGACCGAGTTCCGGCAGCGCTTCGGGCGCCCGGTGGTCATCGACATGTTCTGCTACCGTCGTTTTGGCCACAATGAAGGCGACGAGCCCAGCTTCACCCAGCCTCTGATGTACTCCAAGATCCGGAGTCACAAGACGACGCTGGAACTGTATTCCGAACGGCTGATCGGCGAAGGCCTGCTGACCTCCGACGAGGTCGATGGACTCAAGGCCGAGTGGCGCGCCCGACTCGAATCCGAATTCGAACTGGGGCAGGATTTCCGCCCCAACAAGACCGACTGGCTCGACGGCCAGTGGAAGGACATGAAGCGTGCCGATGCGGACGGTCCGCGCCGCGGCGACACGGGCGTGGCGCTCGACCAGCTCGTGCGGATTGGCACGGCGCTCACCAAGGTGCCGGCGAGCTTCAACGTCCACAAGACGGTCAAGCGCTTCATGGACAGCCGCCTTGCCGCGATTGAAAGCGGCGAAGGCATCGACTGGGCGACCGGCGAAGCGCTGGCGTTCGGCACGCTGCTCGAAGAGGGGCACCCAGTGCGCCTGTCGGGGCAGGATTCCGAGCGTGGCACGTTCACCCAGCGCCACTCCGTGCTCAACGAGCAGGAGACCGGCGAGACCTATACGCCGCTCAACAATATCGGTCCCGACCAGGAACGCTACGAGGTCATCAACTCGATGCTCTCGGAAGAGGCGGTGCTCGGCTTCGAGTACGGCTATTCGCTGGCCGAACCCAACACGCTCACGCTGTGGGAAGCGCAGTTCGGTGACTTCGCCAATGGCGCGCAGGTGGTGGTGGACCAGTTCATCAGCTCTGGCGAACGCAAGTGGTTCCGCATGTCGGGCCTGGTGATGCTGCTGCCGCATGGCTATGAGGGGCAGGGGCCGGAGCATTCGTCGGCTCGCCTCGAGCGCTATCTGCAGCTGTGCGCCGAAGACAATATGCAGGTCGCCAACTGCACCACGCCGGCCAACTACTTCCACATCCTGCGCCGGCAGGTGAAGCGCGATTTCCGCAAGCCGCTGATCCTGATGACGCCCAAGTCGCTGCTGCGCCACAAGCGCGCGACCTCGACGCTGAGCGAGCTGGGGCCGGAGAGCTGCTTCCATCGCCTGCTGTGGGACGACGCCGAGGCGCCCGGTCCCAAGAAGACGACGATCCAGCTCGCGCCCGACGACAAGATCCGCCGCGTGGTGCTGTGCTCGGGCAAGGTCTATTACGACCTGCTCGAGGATCGCGAGAAGCGCGGCATCAACGACGTCTACCTGCTCAGGCTGGAGCAGCTCTATCCGTTCCCGGCCAAGGCGCTGCTCGACGAGCTCAACCGCTTCAAGAATGCCGAAGTTGTCTGGTGCCAGGAAGAGCCCAAGAACATGGGCGGCTGGGCGTTCGTGCAGCCCTATGTCGACTGGGTGCTCGAGCAGATGGGCCGCACGCATGACCGTCCGCGCTATGTCGGCCGGCCGGCTTCGGCCTCGACGGCAACGGGTTTGATGCGCACCCATCTTGCGCAATTGCAGGCTTTCCTCGAAGAAGCGTTCGCGAACTAAGGACCGAGAGACATGGCAACCGACATCCGAGTTCCGGCGCTGGGCGAAAGCGTCACCGAAGCGACCATCGGACAATGGTTCAAGAAAGTGGGCGACACCGTCGCCGCCGATGAGCCGGTTGTCGAGCTCGAAACCGACAAGGTCACCATCGAAGTGCCGGCTCCGTCGGCCGGCGTGCTGCAGGCGATCTCGGCCAATCCGGGCGACACGGTCAATGTGGGCGCGCTGATCGGCGCCATCGGCGAGGGTGCCGCGGCGCCCGCCCCGAAGGCACCTGAGCCGCCCAAGCCCGCTGCTGCCACGGCAGCGCCTGCGGCTCCGGCCTTCAAGCCCGAACCGGCGCCGCCGGCTCCGGGCAATGGCGGTGCCGCTCCGGCGCCGGCTCCGTCGGCGCAGAAGCTGATTGCCGAGAACGGTCTCAGTGCCGGCGACATTAACGGCTCGGGCCGCCACGGCCAGGTGCTCAAGGAAGACGTGCTCGCGGCCATGAGCCGTCCGGCGGCTCCGGCCGCCGCGCCGGCGCAGAGCGCGGTCTCGGGTTCGGCCGCCGTTGCGCCGCGTCCGGCTCCGGCGCCTGTCGCTGCACCCGCTCCGGCGCCGGCCCCCGTGCCGCGCGCTCCGGTCGCGGTTGCCGACGAATCGCGCGAAGAGCGCGTGAAGATGACGCGCCTGCGCGCCACCATCGCGCGGCGCTTGAAGGATGCGCAGAACACCGCCGCCATGCTCACCACCTTCAACGAGGTGGACATGAAGCCGGTGATGGATCTGCGCGCTCAGTACAAGGATCTGTTCGAAAAGAAGCACGGCGTGAAGCTGGGCTTCATGGGCTTTTTCACCAAGGCGGTCGTGCACGCCCTCAAGGAAATCCCCAACGTCAATGCCGAGATCGACGGCGACGAGATCGTCTACAAGAATTATGCCCATATCGGCATCGCCGTGGGCACCGATCGCGGCCTCGTGGTGCCCGTAGTGCGCGATGCGGACAAGCTGTCGATCGCCGGCATCGAAAAGGACATCGGCCGGCTGGGCAAGCTCGCCCGCGACGGTGCGCTGTCGATGGCCGACATGCAGGGCGGCACCTTCACCATCACCAATGGTGGCGTCTATGGCTCACTGATGTCGACGCCGATCCTCAACGCGCCGCAGTCGGGCATCCTAGGCATGCACAAGATCCAGGAGCGGCCGGTGGTGGTCGACGGGCAGATCGTGGTGCGGCCGATGATGTATCTGGCGCTCAGCTACGATCACCGCATCGTCGACGGCAAGGAAGCCGTGACCTTCCTGGTGCGCGTCAAGGAGAGCCTCGAGGCGCCGGAGCGTCTGGTTCTCGACCTCTAGGGGGCCGAGACCGATGCCGCAGCAAAACGGCGTTCTCATCGTCACCGGCGGCAGTCGCGGCATCGGCGCCGCGACGTCGCTGCTTGGCGCCGAGCGCGGTTATGCGGTGGTCGTCAACTACACGAACAATGTCGCGGCGGCGGAGCAGGTCTGTGCCCGCATCCACCAGCAGGGCGGCGAAGCGGTCGCGGTGCGCGGCGATGTCGCCAATCCCGCGGATGTCGAACACATCTTCCAGGCAGCCGACCGGCTGGGCACGCTCACCGGCCTAGTCAACAATGCCGGCATGATCTATCCCGCCCAGCGGCTTGACGAGATGGACAATGACCGTCTGCGCCGCTCCTTCGAGGTCAATGTGTTCGGCACCTTCTACTGCGCGCGCGAAGCGGTGAAGCGGATGTCGACCCGGCATGGCGGCAATGGCGGGGCCATCGTCAACATCAGCTCGGGGGCGAGCAAGGTGGGCGGTGGCGGCACCTATCTCGACTACGCCGCGGCCAAGGGCGCCATCGACACCTTCACGGTGGGCCTTGCGACCGAAGTCGCGGCCGAGGGCATCCGCGTCAACAATGTACGCCCCGGCGTCATCGAGACCGAGATCCACGCTTCCGCCGGCGATCCCGGCCGGGTGCAGCGCATGGTCTCGCAATTGCCCATGGCGCGGGCCGGCACTGCTGAAGAGGTCGCCAGGGCCATCCTCTGGCTGCTGTCGGACGAGAGCTCCTATTCCACCGGCACCACCGTCACGGTCAGCGGCGGCCGGGCCATTCTCCCCTAGGATTGCCGATGACCACCGAACTCTGGCTGCTGTTCCTGAGCCTGCCGCTCTATGGGCTCTACCTCGGTGCCCAGTCGCTGATCTTCCGCTGGAAGCATGGCGTGCTGTATGCCGCCTCCGCCCGCGACGAGGAGTTGCCGGAGGGCGAGCTGCTCGGCCGCGCCGAACGGGCGCTCAAGAACTTCCAGGAGACGTGGCTGGTCTACGTGGTCCTGATCCTGATCGCCCACCTCGCCATGCCCGGCGACACGCTGATCTTCTGGGGCGCGGTGGTGTGGGGCGTCGCCCGCATCGCCTACCTGCCGCTCTATCTGGCCGGCACGTTCATGGTGCGCTCCATTGTGTGGAATGTCTCGCTGATCGGGCTTGCCATGATGGTGTGGGGCGTTCTGTTCTAGTTTTCCGGGCGTTCAGCGACTACATAGACGGCACAGCAAAGCAGGAATCTTCGCCATGGCGGACCAATTCGACCTCACCGTGATCGGCTCGGGCCCGGGCGGCTATGTGTGCGCCATCCGCGCGGCGCAGCTCGGCATGAAAGTGGCCGTGGTCGAGAAGATGCCAACCTTCGGCGGCACCTGCCTCAACATCGGCTGCATCCCCTCCAAGGCGCTGCTGCATGCGAGCGAGCTGTTCGAGGAAGCGGGTCATAATTTCAGCCACCTCGGCATCGACATCCCGCCGCCGCAGCTCAACCTGGCGCAGATGATGACGCACAAGGACGAGACGGTGGCCGCCAACGTCAACGGCGTCTCCTTCCTGTTCAAGAAGAACAAGATCACGCCCTTCACCGGCACCGGCTCCATCGCCGGCCCGGGCAAGGTGAAGGTCGCGCTGGCGGGCGGCGGCGAGCAGGTGATCGAGAGCAAGCACGTCGTCATTGCGACGGGCTCGGTGCCGGCGACACTGCCGGGGATCGACATCGACGAGGAACGCGTCGTTACCTCCACCGGCGCCCTGGCGCTCGGCACCGTGCCGGAGCGGCTGCTGGTGATCGGCGCAGGCGTGATCGGACTGGAACTGGGTTCCGTCTGGGCGCGCCTTGGTTCCAAGGTCACGGTGGTCGAATTCCTCGACCGCATCCTTCCCGGCATGGATTCTGAAGTGGCGCGGCAGTTCCAGCGCATCCTGCAGAAGCAGGGCATGGAGTTCCGCCTTTCCTCCAAGGTCAAGTCGATCGACAAGCAGGACGACGGCTCGCTCACCGTGCGCATCGAGCCGGCACAGGGCGGCGACATGCAGATCATCGATGCCGATGTCGCGCTCGTCGCCATCGGCCGCAAGCCCTACACGCAGGCACTGGGCCTCGAGACGGTGGGCATCGTGCTCGACGAGCGCGGCCGCGTGCCGGTCAGCCCCGCCTATGGCACCACGGCCGAGAATGTCTATGCCATCGGCGACGTGATCGTCGGCCCCATGCTCGCGCACAAGGCCGAGGACGAAGGCATTGCCGTGGCCGAGATCATCGCCGGCCAGCATGGCCATGTGAACTATGGCGCCATGCCGTCGGTGGTCTACACCAATCCCGAGATCGCTTCGGTGGGCAAGACCGAGGACGAGCTCAAGGCCGCCGGCATCGACTACAAGGTTGGCAAGTTCCCCTTCACCGCCAATGGCCGCGCCAAGGCGCAGCTTGCAACGCAAGGCTTCGTCAAGATCCTCGCCGATGTCGCCACCGACCGCGTGCTGGGCGCTCATATCGTGGGCAAGAATGCCTCCGAGATGATCGAGGCGTTGACGGTGCTGATGGAATTCTCCGGCTCCGCCGAAGACCTCGCCCGCACCACCGCCGCCCACCCGACGCTGTCGGAAGCGATCCGCGAGGCGGCGCTGATGTGCGGCGACGGGGCGATTCACATCTAGCTCAGGCTTTGGAACGCGATCAGCGCGTCGCCGCGTACGTGGGGGCTGGGTCCCGGCTTCGCTGGGATGACATCAGTGGAACGCTGGTAGCTGCGATTCGTGTCCGGGCCACCTAGGGCTCGACCTCGGCTGCTGCGACGTCCGCGGGCTTCGGCTTGCGCTTGCGGCCGAAGAGCCAGACGCCGAACAGGACCAGGGCCGTGCCGGCGGCGTGCCAGAGGGTGAAGTTCTCGCCCAGCACGCTGATGGCAAGGCTCACCGTCACCACCGGCGACACGTTGCCGATGATGGCCGTGCGCTCGGGGCCGATCATGCCGATGGCGCCCGAGATGCAGTAGGCGGGGAGCACGGTCGAGATCAGGCCGACGGCCAGCATCAGCACGAGGCCGTAGCCGTCGATGGCGAGGTCGCTGAGCGGGTGCGAAGCGAGGAAATGGATGATGACGGCGGGGCCTGCCGCGCTCATGGCGATCGAGGTGAAGAGCTGCGCGCCGAGGCGGTCGATCAGCGGCTTGGCGAGAATCTGGTAGGCGGCGTAGACAACGGCCGAGCCGAAGACCAGCAGCGAGCCGAGCACGACGTTGTCGCCCTCGATGGCGAAGTCGGTCGCAAAGATGAGCGCGATGCCGCAATAGCTCACCACCAGGGCCGCGAGCATCAGCGGCGTGACCTGCCGCCTGAAGAACAGCGCTCCAAACAGCAGCACGAAGAACGGGTAGGTGAGCAGGATCAGCCGGTCGAGCTGCGCCGTGATGTAGGTGAGCGCCGAGAAATCGAGGTAGCTCGCCACGTAGTAACCGAGGAGGCCGACGCCCATTGCCTGCAGCAGCGTAGTGCGCGTCAGCACCGGGGTGGCATCGCTGCCGGCTTCCGCGCGCTTCCGGCGATAGCCCAGCACGCCCAGCGTCACGAACACCGGCACCGACACGATCATGCGCCAGGTGAGCGTCGTCAGCGTGTCGATGCCGACGCCGAGCGCCAGCTTGTTGAAGATGCCCTTGGTGGCAAAGAAGGCGGCGCCGAGCAGCGCGAGGGCGATGCCGAGCATCTGGCGGGAAGCGAGCGGGGAAGCTGAAGCGGTGGTCATCGGGGTTCCGTTATCGTCGCCCCGCCCTGGATCACCGGATAGGTCCCGCGCCAGAGGCGGGGCCGGTGCGTGAGGTCAATGAACGCGCGCGCCGGTCCCGAGGGAGCCGGTAATCATGATGCCGATGGTGCGCAGCGCGGTCATGCCAGCGTTGCTACGCCTGGTGCCGGGCCGTGTAAAGGGCGAGGGCTCACCCCGCCCTGCTGCGCGGATGGGCCGCCCGGTAGGCGTCGAGCAGGCGTTCGGTGTCGACGGCGGTGTAGATCTGGGTGGTCGACAGCGAGGCGTGGCCGAGCAGTTCCTGGATGGCGCGCAGGTCGCCGCCGCGACCGAGCAGGTGGGTGGCGAAGCTGTGGCGCAGGGCGTGCGGGGTAGCAGACGGCGGCAGGCCAACGGCGCCGCGCAGTTGCGCCATGCGCAACTGGATTAGCCGCGGCGACAGCACGCCGCCCTTGACGCCGCGGAACAGCGGTTGGCTCGGCGTCAACGGGAAGGGGCAGAGGCCCTGATACGTGTCGATGCTGGCGCGGACGCTGTCGATCAGCGGCACCAGCCGCGTCTTGCCGCCCTTGCCGGTGACGCGCAAAGCGGGGCCGTCGAGATCGGCGCGGCTCAGCGCCAGTGCTTCGGAGATGCGGAGGCCGGCGCCGTAGCAGAGCGAGAGCACCGCCATGTCGCGCGCCGCGACCCAGGGCCGGTCCTCAAGCTCGTCGGTGGTCGCGATGGTCGCCTTGGCTTCGAGCACGGTCAGCGCCTTGGGCAGCGACTTCTTCGCTTTGGGCGTGCGCACGATGTTGAGCGCTTCGGTCGACAGCACGCCTTCGCGTTCGAGGAAGCGGAAGAACGATTTGATAGCGCTCAGCGTGCGGGCGAGCGAGCGGGGCTCGATCCCGTCTTCGCGCCGGCTCGCCATAAAGGCGCGCACATCGGCGCCGCGCATGTCGCGCAGCGTCGCGGTGGTCACCGGACCGCCGGCGTGGGGGCCGAGGAAATTGATGAACTGGCCGAGGTCCCGCTGGTAGGCCTCGGTCGTCTTGGGCGCGAGCCGCCGGACGCTCTGCAGGTCGCGCAGCCAGCGCACGATCTGGGTGTTGATCTCGTCGTCGGCGATCAGGGCAGTGGACATGGGTCGAGACTAGGCAGTTGATGTGAACGATGGGTTGAAGGAGTCGCTATGCCGATCGGCGATCGATGGCCGGCGCGACGCGGTGTTCCTCGTGAGCAAGGTGATCTAGTGGCGGTGGCGCGAAGCAGCTAAGGCTCGACTGATGATCCGTGTCGCGCTCGCTTTGTTGCCGCTGCTTGCCGTGCCTGCCGCCGCGCAGGAGGCGCAGATCGCTCTCGGCACGGGCGTGTTGGGACTCCATGCCGACGAGATCGTCTACGAGGGCGGCAAGCGGATCAGTCATCTCGTCTGGACCACATCGGCGGCGCCGCTGCTCACGGCGGGGCTCGAGGTGCGCTGGCCCGAAGGCTGGCGGCTCGATGTGGACGGCAGCTTCGCGGTGTCGGGCGTATCGTTCATGGCCGATTATGACTGGCTGGGGGCGGTGCAGCCGGCTGCGGGGTTCGAAGACTGGACCGACCGGTCGCTGCACCCCGATACGCGGCTCGACTTCTATGCCAGCGGCCGCGCGGCGATCGGGCATGGACTGGTCACGGCCGGGCCGGTCGAGATCGGCGCGGCGCTGGGCGGCCGCTACAGCGCGGTGCGCTGGACAGCCTGGGGCGGCAGCTACAGCTACAATTCGGGCACCGACATCGGCAGCTTCGATCCCAGGGCGCGGATCATCAGCTACGAGCAGCGCATGCCTGTCGGTTTCGTGCGACTCGATGCGAGTGCGGGCAGCGGGGCGCTGCGCCTCGACGGCAGCGCCGAACTCGGGCTCGCCCTCGGTCCGAATGACATCGACGACCACTGGCTGCGCGGCCTGCGCTTTTACGACCGGTTCGGCGTGACGCCGGTGCTGCGCCTCGCGGCCGATGCGAGCTACACAGTTTCGGACCGGCTGACGCTCACGGCGGGCGCCTCGTTCGAGCATCTGTTCACAGTCCGCGGCGACACGCTGATGGTCGACCGGACGACGGGCGAGTCCGTGCTGCTGCCCGACGGCGCGGCGATGAGCTTTAGCGCGCTCACCCTGCGCGCCGGGGCCATCGGCCGCTTCTGATGCAGAAACAGCTTGCGCCGCCTATATCAGCCGTGAACAAAGCATGATCGGATGAGCGAGCTCGGCAACATCGTCGCAGTGATGGTGAGTGTGTCCGTCGATGGGCCCTACTCCTATCGCGTGCCCTACGGAAAAACCGTGGTGCGCGGCTCGATCGTGGCCGTGCCGCTGGTCGGGCGGCTGACGCTGGGCGTCGCGTGGGGCGAGCCCAAGGACAATTACGCCCACAACCGGCTCAAGGACATCGAGATCATCTACGACGTCCCGCCGCTGTCGGACGAGTTGCTCAAGACCGTCGACTGGGTGAGCCGCTATACGCTGGCGCCGCCGGGCCTCGTACTGCGCTCGGTGCTGCGCTCGACCGAGGCGCTGGAGCCCGACCGGCCGGTGCTGGCCTATCGCCGGACCGGCCACGAGCCGGACCGGCTGACCCCGGCGCGGAGCCGCGTGCTCGACACCGTCGCCGATGGCGAAGCGTGGACCAAGACGCTGCTGGTCGGCACCTCCGGCGTGTCGCCCTCGGTGATCGACGGACTGGAGCGGGCGGGGGCGCTCGAGCGGCTCGAAATCCCGGCCCCGCCGATCGTTCAGGATCCGGACCCCGATGCCGCGCCGCTGACGCTGTCGGCTGAACAATCGGCCGCCATGGGCCAGATCCGCGAGCTCGACGCGCAGCAGTTCGGCGTGGCGCTGCTCGACGGCGTCACCGGCGGCGGCAAGACGGCGGTGTTCTTCGAGGCCGTCGCTGATACGCTGCGGGCCGGCCGGCAGGCGCTGGTCCTGCTGCCCGAAATCGCGCTCACGGGCACCTTCCTCGACCGTTTCGCCAAGCGTTTCGGCACCCGTCCCGCCGAATGGCACTCCGACATGACCCCGGCGCAGCGCACCCGGACCTGGCGCGGCATCAATGACGGCACGGTGCGGGCGGTCGTGGGCGCGCGATCGGCGCTGTTTCTGCCGTTCCACGAGCTCGGTCTCATCGTTCTCGATGAGGAGCATGACGGGGCCTACAAGCAGTCCGACGGCGTCAACTATCATGCGCGCGACATGGCCGTGGTGCGGGCTCGTTTCGCCGAGGCGCGGGTGATCCTCTCGTCCGCCACGCCCTCGGTCGAATCGCGCAACAACGCCAATAGCGGGCGCTACAAGCATGTGCTGCTGACCTCGCGCTTCGCGGCGCAGGCGCTGCCCGACATCACGGCGCTCGACATGCGCGAGGAGCCGCCCGAGAAAGGGCGGTGGATCGCGCCGCGCCTCGCGCGCGAAATCTTCGCCACGCTCGACCGCGGCGAGCAGGCGCTGCTGTTTCTCAACCGCCGCGGCTACGCGCCGCTGACGCTGTGCAAGTCGTGCGGCCACCAATATCAGTGCCCCGATTGCGACGCCTGGCTGGTCGAGCACCGGTTCCGCGGCGTGCTGATGTGCCACCATTGCGGCTACGAGCAGCGTCGCCCCAAGGTGTGCACGGAATGCGGCACCGAGGATTCGCTGATTCCGATCGGCCCCGGCATCGAGCGCGTGGCCGAGGAGGTGGCGCTGCGCTTCCCCGAGGCGCGCACGGTGATCCTGAGCTCCGACATGGGCTCGAACGCGCAATTGCGCGAACGCTTCGCCGAGATCGAGCGCGGCGAATACGATCTCATCATCGGCACGCAGCTGGTCGCCAAGGGCCATCACTTCGAGAAGCTGACATTGGTGGGCGTGCTCGACGCCGACCTCGGCCTCGCACATGGCGACCCGCGGGCGGCGGAGAAAACCTTCCAGATCCTGACGCAGGTCACCGGCCGTGCCGGCCGCGCCAGCAAGGCCGGCCGCGCCTTCCTCCAGACCTATCATCCGACCCATCCGGTGATGGAGGCGATGGTCAAGCAGGACCGCGAGGCGTTCTATGCCCATGAACTCGAGGTGCGGGAGGACGGGCAATTGCCGCCTTTCGGCCGGCTTGCGGCGCTGATCGTGTCGGCCAGCGAGCATGACGACGCCATGGGTTTTGCCCGCAAGCTGCTGAGCGCGGCACCACAGGCCGAGGGGCTGCGGCTGTTCGGTCCGGCGGATGCCCCGGTCGCCATGGTGCGCGGCCGCCATCGGGTGCGGCTATTGGCGCAGAGTCCCAAGGATTTCGACCTCTCGGGCTATGTCCGCTTCTGGCTCACATCGGCCGAGCGCGTTACCGGGAATCTGAGGGTCCAGGTGGATATCGATCCCATCAGCTTCTACTGAGTCCCGCGCCGATCCGGGACCAGCGACAAAACGCGCGAAAAAGCCCTCTGGCCCTGCCTTGCGGGCGCGCGGAAGCGTGTGATAGAGGGGGCGCGATTTCGGGGGCAGGTGGGCGCTCCCGATAGACCAACGCGCCGTTCGTCCGGGCTAGTGGGCGATTGAGAGCGCGGCCAGCAACAGGGATGAAGCGGCATTGGCAGAGCAGAGTGGTGTGCTGACCCAGATCGCGCGGCCTTACGCGGCGGCGCTGTTTGATCTGGCCAAGTCGGAGAATTCGGTCGAGGCGATCGAGCAGGGTCTCGACAGGCTCGTCGCGCTCGCCAGTGAAAGCCCGGATTTTGCGCGGTTCCTGCGCTCTCCCGTGATCAACGCCGAGGAAAAGCTCGTCGCCATGCACGCGGTGCTCGAGCGCGCCAAGCCGCATACGAGGGTGGGCGATTTTGTGCGCGTCGTGGCGCGCAATGGCCGGCTGTTTGCCCTGCCGGCGATGATCGCCGCTTTCAAGAATCTGGCCGCCGGACATCGCGGCGAAATTTCCGCCGACGTGACCTCGGCTATCCCGCTCAGCGCCGCGCAAGCCAAGTCGCTTGCCGACACGCTCACGAGCAAGATCGGCAAGTCCGTCTCGCTCAACCAATTTGTCGATCCCTCGCTGATCGGCGGCCTTGTGGTCAAGGTCGGCTCGCAGATGATCGACAGCTCCCTCAAAACCAAGCTCCAGGCGATGAAGATCGCGATGAAAGAGGTCGGATAATGGACATCAAAGCCGCGGAAATCTCTGCGATCCTCAAGGACCAGATCAAGAATTTCGGCCAGGAAGCCGAAGTCTCCGAAGTCGGCCAGGTGCTCAGCGTCGGCGACGGTATCGCCCGCGTCTACGGCCTCGACAATGTGCAGGCCGGTGAACTCGTCGAGTTCCCGGGCGGCATCAAGGGCATGGCTCTCAACCTCGAAACCGACAATGTCGGCGTGGTGCTGTTCGGCGCCGACCGCGGCATCAAGGAAGGCGACACCGCCAAGCGGACCGGCTCGATCGTCGATACGCCCGTCGGCAAGGGTCTCCTCGGCCGCGTCGTCGACGCGCTGGGCAACCCGATCGACGGCAAGGGTCCGATCCAGTTCACCGAGCGTCGCCGCGTCGACGTGAAGGCCCCGGGCATCCTGCCGCGCAAGTCGGTGCACGAGCCGATGTCGACCGGTCTCAAGGCCATCGACGCGCTGATCCCGATCGGCCGCGGCCAGCGCGAGCTGATCATCGGTGACCGCCAGACCGGCAAGACCGCCGTGATCCTCGACACCTTCCTCAACCAGAAGCCGGCGCATGCGTCGGGCGCTTCGGAGCAGGACAAGCTCTACTGCATCTACGTCGCGGTCGGCCAGAAGCGCTCAACCGTGGCGCAGTTCGTCAAGATCCTCGAGGACAATGGCGCGCTCGAATATTCGATCGTGGTGGCCGCCACGGCCTCCGATCCGGCCCCGATGCAGTTCCTCGCGCCCATGACCGGCGCCGCCATCGGCGAGTATTTCCGCGACAACGGCATGCATGCCGTGATCGCCTATGACGATCTGACCAAGCAGGCCGTCGCCTACCGCCAGATGTCGCTGCTGCTGCGTCGTCCGCCGGGCCGCGAAGCCTATCCGGGCGACGTGTTCTACCTGCACTCGCGCCTGCTCGAACGCGCCGCCAAGCTCAACGAAGACCACGGCCTCGGCTCGCTCACCGCGCTGCCGGTGATTGAGACGCAGGCCAACGACGTGTCGGCCTACATTCCGACCAACGTGATTTCGATCACCGACGGCCAGATCTTCCTCGAGACCAACCTGTTCTTCCAGGGTATCCGCCCGGCGGTGAACGTCGGTATCTCGGTGTCGCGCGTGGGCGGTAACGCCCAGATCAAGGCGATGAAGCAGGTGGCCGGCTCGCTCAAGGGCGAACTTTCGCAGTATCGCGAAATGGCTGCCTTCGCGCAGTTCGGTTCCGACCTCGACGCCGCCACGCAGCGCCTGCTCAACCGCGGCGCCCGCCTGACCGAGCTGCTCAAGCAGCCGCAGTTCTCGCCGCTGAAGCCGGAAGAAGAAGTCGCGGTGATCTTTGCCGGCGGCCAGGGCTACCTCGACGACCTGCCGGTCAACAAGGTCGGTGCCTTCGAGAAGGCGCTGCTCGGGGCGCTGCGCTCCAAGCATGCCGATATCCTCAGCAAGATCGCCACCGAGAAGGCGCTGTCGGACGACCTCCGCACGCAGCTCAAGGCAGCGATCGAAGGCTTCAAGAAGACCTTCACGGCCTAAGAAAGCGCGCGATGCCTTCGCTAAAGGACCTTAAGAACCGGATCGCCTCGGTCAAATCGACCCAGAAGATCACCAAGGCCATGCAGATGGTGGCCGCCGCCAAGCTGCGCCGCGCGCAGGAGGCGGCGGAGGCCGCGCGCCCCTATGCGCAGCGCATGACCAATGTGCTCGCCTCGCTCGGCGCCGCTTATGCGGGCCGTCCCGATGCGCCGGCGCTGCTGGGCGGCACGGGCAAGGATCAGGTCCATCTGCTGGTGGTCGCCACCGGCGAGCGTGGGCTGGCGGGCGGCTTCAACTCCTCGATCGCGCGCCTCGCGCGCGACCGGGCGAACCAGCTCCTCAAAGAGGGCAAGACGGTCAAGATCCTGACCGTCGGGCGCAAGGGCAACGACATCCTCAAGCGCAGCTTCGCCGACAAGATCATCGAGACGATCTCGTTCCGCGAAGTCCGCCAGCTCGGCTATGTCAACGCCGCCAGCGTGGGCGAGAAGATCCTCGCCATGTACGCCGCCGGCGAGTTCGACGTGGCGACGCTGTTCTTTGCCACCTTCAAGTCGGTGATCAGCCAGGAGCCGACGGCCCTGCAGCTCATCCCGGCGCAGTTCGCGGCGCCCGCCGAAGCGGCCGGGGCCTCGAGCGTCAACTACGACTACGAGCCGGACGAAGAGGCGATCCTCAACGACCTGCTGCCGCGCAATATCTCGGTGCAGGTGTTCCGTGCGCTGCTCGAAAACTCCGCGTCCTTCTACGGCGCGCAGATGAGCGCCATGGACAATGCCACGCGCAATGCCGGCGACATGATCAAGAAGCTGACGCTCGTCTACAACCGCCAGCGTCAGGCGCAGATCACCAAAGAACTCATCGAAATCATTTCGGGCGCGGAAGCGCTCTAAGCAGGAACAAGAGGTCCAAAATGGCAGAAGCAGGAAAGCCCGTCGGGCGTGTGAGCCAGGTCATCGGCGCCGTGGTGGACGTCACCTTCGACGGTCACCTCCCGGCCATTCTGAACTCGCTCGAGACCACCAATAACGGCAACCGCCTGGTGCTCGAAGTGGCGCAGCATCTGGGTGAGAACGCCGTGCGCACCATCGCGATGGACACCACCGAGGGCCTCGTTCGCGGCGCTCAGGTGACCGATACGGGCGCCGCCATCTCGGTGCCGGTCGGCGACGAGACGCTGGGCCGCATCATGAACGTGATCGGCGAGCCGATCGACGAAGCCGGCCCGGTGGGCGCCGCCTCGCGTCGCGCCATCCACCAGGAAGCGCCCAGCTTCACCGAGCAGTCCTCGGAAGCGCAGATCCTCGTCACCGGCATCAAGGTCGTCGACCTCATCGCCCCCTATGCGCGCGGCGGCAAAATCGGCCTGTTCGGCGGCGCCGGCGTGGGCAAGACCGTGCTGATCCAGGAGCTGATCAACAACGTCGCCAAGGCGCATGGCGGTTACTCCGTGTTCGCCGGCGTGGGCGAGCGTACCCGCGAGGGCAACGACCTCTACCACGAAATGATCGAGTCCGGCGTGAACAAGGACCCCAAGGAGAACAACGGCTCGACCGCCGGCTCCAAGTGCGCCCTGGTGTTCGGCCAGATGAACGAGCCGCCGGGCGCCCGTGCCCGCGTGGCGCTGTCGGGCCTCACCGTCGCCGAGCACTTCCGCGACCAGGGCCAGGACGTGCTGTTCTTCGTGGACAACATCTTCCGCTTCACCCAGGCGGGCGCCGAAATGTCGGCGCTGCTCGGCCGTATCCCCTCGGCCGTGGGCTACCAGCCGACGCTGGCCACCGACATGGGCGCGCTGCAGGAGCGCATCACCACCACCGACAAGGGCTCGATCACCTCGGTGCAGGCCATCTACGTGCCCGCCGACGACTTGACCGACCCGGCGCCGGCGACCTCGTTCGCCCACCTCGATTCGACGACGACGCTCAACCGCGCCATCTCCGAGAAGGGCATCTACCCCGCGGTTGATCCGCTCGACTCGACCTCGCGCATGCTCGACGCCAACATCGTCGGCCAGGAGCATTACGATGTGGCCCGTGCCGTGCAGGCGATCCTCCAGCGCTACAAGGCGCTGCAGGACATCATCGCGATCCTGGGCATGGACGAGCTCTCGGAAGAGGACAAGCTCACCGTGGCGCGCGCTCGCAAGGTCGAGCGCTTCATGAGCCAGCCGTTCCACGTGGCCGAAGCCTTCACCGGCGCTCCGGGCGTGTTCGTGGCGCTCGAAGACACCATCAAGGGCTTCAAGGGTCTTGTCGACGGTCAGTACGACCACCTGCCGGAAGCGGCCTTCTACATGGTCGGCACCATCGACGATGCCGTCAAGAAGGCCCAGAAGCTCGCGGCCGCGGCCTAACCAGAAGCGAACAGCGCAACAGGGAGTAGCGAATAGGGGTAACAGGCGGTTGGCGACCATTCGCTATTCGCTGCTCGCTATTTGCTAAGTTGAATGATGGCCGAAGGCGTCAAGATCGAGATCGTCTCTCCCGAGCGGCTGGTGCTGTCCGAGCAGGCTCGCTCGGTCATCGTGCCGGGAGCGGAAGGCTACTTCACGGTGCTGGGCGACCACGCGCCGCTGATGACAACGCTGAAGCCGGGCTTCATCACGGTCACCGACCAGGCCAATGTCGCGCATGTGTTCTATGTGCGCGGCGGCTTTGCCGACGTGGCGCCGACCGGCCTCACCATTCTCGCCGAGGAAGCCCGCCCGGTGGCGGATTTCAACCGCACCGAGATCGAGGCGCTCATTGCGAGCGGCATGACCGCGCTCGAAGCGGCGACGACTGCCGAAGAGCAGGATCGCCTGCGCACCGAGATCGACCAGTGGAAGAACCTGCTGCTCGAAGCCGGCACGGTGGGCCAGACCGCCCACTGACACCATCGGCTCGCCGAGCGGTATCGAGGGCGCCTCCGGGCGCCCTTTGCTTTTTGCGGCAGCGCTCATCCTCAGACATGCTTCACGGCTCCTTAACGGGGGCCGTGCGATTTCTTGCGGCGGGAATGCCTCACTGGATCTGCCGGGCTGATTTTGCCGGCGTCTGACATCAACCGCCGCGCTTCGCATCGGGCGCGGCTGAACGTGCGCGCGGGAACACTGTCACATTATGAAATTGCGGACCAAGATACTGCTCATCGTTGCTGTCATGGGCTTCGTCATCGTCGGTATTGGCGGCATGGCGGTCTACATCACCAATGTCTATTCCCGCCAGGTCAATGAGCTCGAGGCGGCCTCCGCCCGTGCCTTCAATGGCGAGCATCTCAACCGCCTCGTCACCGCGGTGGTGATGGATGCGCGCGGCATCTATGCCTCCGATACCACTGAGCAGGCCAAGCCGTTCGGCGACGGCATCCTCGCTTCGCTCGACAAGATCGATGCGCACCTCGCCACCTGGCGTCCGCTGGTGAAGGCCGAGGACCTGCCGGCTTTCGAGCAGGTGGTCACCCGCACAGCCGAGTTCCGTACCTTCCGCGCCGAGACCGCGCGACTGGGCACGATCGATCCGGCGCTCGCCAACGAGCAGGGCAACAACGAGGCCAATCGCGCCAACCGCAAGGCCTACCAGGCCGAGATCGACGAAGTGGTCAAGAAGGACCAGGCCGATTTCGACGCGCTGCATGCCGACCTTGCGCGCTTCCAGTCGATCGTCTTGCCCAGCGTGCTCGGCGTCATCCTGCTCGGCCTCATCGCCGGCACTGCCACCGCCATCTTCATTGCCACCCGCCACGTGGTGCGGCCGCTTGCGGCGATGACCGCGGCGATGGGGCGGCTCGCGCAGGGCGACCTCAAGGTCGAAATCCCGGGCCTGGGCAAGACCGACGAGATCGGCCAGATGGCTACCGCCGTCGGCGTGTTCAAGGAGAACGCCATTCAGGTCGCGCAGCTCAGCGAGCTCGAGCGCGAGGGCATCGAGCGGGCGCGGGCGCGTGCTGCCGCGATGGAGACATTCCAGTCGGGCTTTGACGATGTGGTGAGCGCCACCGTCGATGGCGACCTCTCCAAGCGCCTCCCCACCGGCTCGTCAGAGCCAGATCTCGAAGTGCTGGCGACCAAGTTCAACACCCTGATGGAAACCGTCGATGGCGGCCTGCGCGGCGCGGGCGACGTGCTGGCGGCGCTTGCCGCGGCCGACATCAGCCGTCGGATGGAGGGCGACTATCGCGGCGCCTTCGGTCGTCTCAAGGACGACACCAATGCGGTGGTCGACAAGCTGACGGCGATCGTGGGCCGGCTCAAGAAGACCTCCTACGACCTCAAGACGGCGACGGGCGAAATCCTCGCCGGCGCCAACGACCTCAGCGAGCGCACCACCAAGCAGGCGGCGACGATCGAGGAAACGTCGGCGGCGATGGAGCAGCTCGCGGAGACCGTGCTCAAGAATTCGGAGCGCGCCAGCGAGGCGTCGGTCAGCGCGGCCGACATCACCACGGCGGCGACCGAAGGCGGCAACGTGATGGTCCGCGCCAACGAGGCGATGGAGAAGATCACCGCATCGTCGGGCAAGATCAGCAACATCATCGGGCTCATCGACGACATCGCTTTCCAGACCAACCTCCTCGCTCTCAATGCCTCGGTCGAGGCGGCGCGGGCCGGCGAGGCGGGCAAGGGCTTTGCGGTGGTCGCGGTCGAAGTGCGGCGCCTCGCACAGTCGGCGGCGGAAGCGTCGTCCGAGATCAAGGGGCTCATCGAGCAGTCCGCGAGCGAGGTCACGGCCGGCTCGCGCCTCGTCTCCGATGCGGCGGGCAAGCTCACGGGCATGCTCGAGGCGGTGCAGCGCAACCACGCGCTGCTCGAGTCGATCGCCGCCGAAAGCCGCGAGCAGGCCACCGCCATCACCGAGGTCAATGTCGCCGTCCGTCAGATGGACGAGATGACCCAGCACAATGCGGCGCTGGTGGAAGAGACCAACGCGGCCATCGAGCAGACCGAGGCACAGGCCGTCGAGCTCGACCAGGTGGTCGACATCTTCCATCTCGAGGGGCAGCAGGCGACCCACGCGCCGGCACAGCGGACTGCGGTCGCCGCGCCGAAGTCGACCCGAACCAAGGCAGCCGCCAAGACGTACCTCGCCGACGGCAACGCGGCCCTCGACTGGGCCGAATTCTAAGCGTTTTACCGTAGGTTAACGCTGATCGGCGATAGTCGAAGGCGGGAATGCACTCGAACGACTGGGGTTGGGCCGGATGCTGGCCCGCCATGATCCGCGTGCGGCCTGTCTTCCTCCGCATGCGATCCCCAGTCGCCGGGTGACATCCACCGCAACAGCGGTGTCAGCGTCACACTGGGGGTTACCGTCTTGAGCTTTTCGGCAGTCGCCGCGTCCGATCGCGGCTCACTTAGCGTGTCTGGATTCTCCATGAGGTTCGGCGCGATCGCCGCCGGACTCTCGATCGTCGTTCTAACCGTCGGCCTCGCCATCGCCGGCAGCAGCCTGTGGGTGTCGCAGAGCCTCGAGCGCAGCGGTGCCGAGTCGGCGACGCTGATGAGCTCGATGCGCGATCACATGACCGCCGACATGATGCATGATAGCATGCGTGGCGTCGTGTTTCGCGCCATGTACGCCGCGGCGATCGCCGACAGCGCGATGCTGGCAGATGCGCGCGTCGAGGTCGATGAGTATGGCGGTATGTTCCGTGCGGCGATCGCCGCGCAGGAGGAGCTTTCGCTGCCGGCCGATATCCGCAGCGCCGTCACCGCCCTCGGCGAGCCGCTCGATGCCTACATCACGGCGGCGGCTCACATTGTCGACCGGGCGATCGGCGGTGACGTCCTGGGCGCCCGCGAGGAGCTGAGTGCGTTCGACGCGAGCTTCAAGGCGCTCGAGGGCAAAATGTCCGACGTGTCGGACGCCATCGAAGCGGCCAATGCCCGTGAAGCAGCCACCGCCGCGACCAATGCCACCATGGCGCATATCGCCAATTGGGGTGGTCTCGCCATCTTCCTTGTGCTCGCCGGCGCCATCGCCGTGCTGTCACGCAGCCTCATCGCCCGGCCGCTCGCGGGTACCACCAGCAGCCTCACCAAGCTTGCGGGTGGCGACCTCGACGTCGCACCGATCGCGCGCAGCGCCATCCGCGAAGTCGCCGAGATCGGCCGCGCGCTCGACGTGTTCCGTGGCGTGCTGCAGAACCGGGCGGAACTGGCCAAGGTCGCCGACGCGGCGGCCGCGACCAACACCACGCGTGTCGAGCGGACCAGCGCGCTCAACGCCGATCTGTCCACCGTCGTCGGTGCGGCGATCCTGGGCGACTTTTCCAAGCGCGTGCATACCGACCTGGGCGACGCCGAGCTCAACGGCCTCGCCCAGAGCGTCAACAATCTGGTCGAGACCTTCGACCGCGGCATTTCGGAAACCGGCCAGGTTCTCTCGGCGCTGGCCGAGGCCGATCTCACGCAGCGTATGAACGGCCAGTTCGCCGGCGCATTGGCGCGGCTCAAGGCCGATACCAACGCTGTTGGTGACAAGCTGACCGACGTGGTCCAGCAATTGCGCGGCACCTCGCGGACGCTCAAGACCGCGACCGGCGAGATCCTTGCCGGTGCGAACGATCTCAGCGAACGTACCACCAAGCAGGCGGCAACGATCGAAGAGACGTCGGCCACAATGGAGCAGCTCGCCGCGACCGTGGCGCAGAATGCCACGCGCGCGCAGGAAGCCAGCGCCAGCGCCCAGTCGGTCACCAACACGGCGGAAGCGGGCGGCAAGGTGATGCTGGCGGCCACCGAGGCGATGGAGCGGATCACCGCCTCGTCGGGCAAGATCAGCAACATCATCGGCCTCATCGACGACATCGCGTTCCAGACTAACCTGCTGGCGCTCAACGCCTCGGTAGAAGCGGCGCGCGCCGGCGATGCCGGCAAGGGCTTTGCCGTCGTCGCGGTCGAAGTCCGGCGCCTCGCGCAGTCGGCGGCGAGCGCGTCCTCCGAGGTCAAGGCACTGATCGAGCAGTCGGGCACGGAAGTGGCCGGTGGCTCCAAGCTGGTGGCGGAAGCCGCCAGCAAGCTCGAAGCCATGCTAGAGGGGGCGCGCAAGAACTTCGAACTTCTGCAGGGCATCGCGCGCGAAAGCCGCGAACAGGCCTCGGCGATCGACGAGGTCAATGTCGCCGTGCGTTCGCTCGACGAGATGACGCAGCACAATGCTGCGCTGGTCGAGGAGACCAATGCCGCCATCGAGCAGACCGAGGCACAGGCCGCCGAGCTCGACCGCATCGTCGACATCTTCACCATCGCCGACCAGCCGGCCCGCACCGCCCAACCGGCGCGGCGCGAGGCGCGGGCACCGCGGGAGCAGATCAAGTCCGCGGCGCGGACCTATCTCGCCAGCGACGGCAACGCGGCTGTCGACAAGGACTGGTCGGAGTTCTGACAGCCGGACGACCTAGTCAGGTCCCCAGTACAATGCGGCGCTGGTCGAGGAGACCGGCGCCGCCATCGCGACGGACCATGCAGCGTTCTGACCACCGGCAGAATAGAACGGCGTTCACTCGGTCTTAACGTGCCAACGTTATCTCTGCTCTCGGGAATGCACTTACGGACTGGCTTTGACTGCGGCGAAGTGCGGCTTCCCCCGTTCGGCTCCAGATTTGGCGAGTGCAGGCCAGCGCACTTTGGAGTCGATTTTCAGCATGCGTATCAATTCCCTTTCCCTCAAGGTCGCCCTTTTTGGCGGCATTGGCCTCGCGGCGGTGTTTGCCGTGGGCATGACGGTCCTCGTCCAGCAGGTGTCGCGCACCATTGAAGCGCAGACCCGCCAGCTGCAGACCGAGACCACCAGCGGCATCGCCGAGTCGGTGTCGTCCGGCCTGATGCATGCCGAGCGCTCGGCCGAGGGGGTGGTGACCGCGCTCGAAGCGCTGCACGCGGCCGGGGTCACCGACCGCGCCGCTTATGATGCGGCGCTCAACCGCTTCCTCGAACGCAACGGCGAATTGCTGGGGACCTGGGCCGGGCTCGAGCCCAATGCGCTCGACGGCAACGACGCCGCTTTCGCCAACCAGCCGGGCTACGACGCCACCGGCCGCTACGTCGTCTACTGGAACCGCGCCTCCGGCTCGATCGTGCGCGAAGTGCTCATGGGCTATGACGAGCCGGGCACCGGCGACTACTACCTCAAGCCCAAGGCGCTCGGCCGCACCGTCGCCATCGAGCCCTACAGCTATTTCGTGGGCGGCAAGGACACGCTGATGATGTCCTTCGGCGCCCCGATGATGGCGGGCGACACCTATATCGGCACCGGCGGCATCGACCTGGCGCTCGACAACATCAATACGCGCGTGTCCGCGGTGAAGCCGTTCGGTACCGGCAGCGTCATCATCGTCAGCACCTCGGGCCTCGTCGTGGCGCATCCCGATGCGACGCTGATCGGCAAGGTGCTCGAGGCGTCCGACCCGGCGCGCGGCATCGTCGAGCGCGCGCTCGAAGGCGACGAATCCGAGGAGGCGACGACGATCGGCGCCGGCGGCCAGCCGGTCCGGCTGATCGCCGTGCCGTTCAGCGCCGGCGGCACCGCCGATCGCTGGGTCGCCATTTCGAGCGTCCCGCTGGCGACGCTCGAGGCCACGGTCAATGAGGGCCGCACCACTATCATCGCGCTGGCGGGGCTGTGTGTGCTGATCGCCTGCGCCCTGCTGTTCGTCCTTGTCGGGCGGCTGGTGGGCGGTCCGCTGGGCAAGATGAGCCGCACTGTCACCGTCATGGCCGAGGGCGACTACAGCGTCGCCGTGCCTGAGACGCAGCGTACCGACGAAGTGGGCACGCTCGCCCGCGCCGTCGAAGTGTTCCGCCAGAACGGCCAGAAGGTCGCCGAGATGACCGAAGCGGAAGCCATCCGCATCATCCGCGACCAGGAAACGCGCAGCGCCATGATGAAGGGGCTCGAGGAAGCATTCGGCGCCGTCGTCGACGCCGCTGTCGCCGGCGACTTCAGCCGGCGCGTTGATGCCGAGTTCCCCGATCCGGAGCTCAGCGCCATCGCCACCTCGATCAACAATCTGGTCGAGACGGTCGACCGCGGCATCGCCGAGACCGCCTCGGTGCTGGGCGCGCTCGCCGATACCGACCTCACCCGCCGCATGCAGGGCGACTATCGCGGCGCCTTCGCGCAGCTCAAGCAGGACACCAATGCGGTGGCCGACAAGCTCACCGCCATTGTCGGCCAACTCAAGACCACCTCGCGCGATTTGCGCACGGCGACCGGCGAGATCCTCTCGGGTGCCAACGATCTCAGCGAGCGCACCACCAAGCAGGCCGCAACCATCGAGGAGACGTCGGCGGCCATCGAGCAGCTCTCCCAGACGGTGCTCGCCAATTCCGAGCGCGCCCGCGAAGCCTCGCGCGATGCGTCGGACGTGACGACGGCGGCCGAGGAGGGCGGCGCGGTGATGACCCTCGCCAATGGCGCCATGGAGCGCATCACGCAGTCCTCGGCCAAGATCAGCAATATCATCGGGCTCATCGACGACATTGCGTTCCAGACCAATCTGCTGGCGCTCAATGCGTCGGTGGAAGCGGCGCGGGCGGGCGATGCAGGCAAGGGCTTTGCCGTGGTCGCCGTCGAGGTGCGCCGCCTCGCCCAGTCGGCCGCGAGCGCCTCCGCCGACGTCAAGGCGCTGATCCAGCAGTCGGGCACCGAAGTTGCGGCCGGCTCCAAGCTCGTCGCCGATGCGGCGCGCAAGCTCGGCAGCGTGCTCGAGGCCGTACGCAACAACCGTAGCCTGCTCGAAGGCATTGCGCGCGAAAGCAGCGAGCAGGCGTCCGCCATCGCCGAGGTCAATGTCGCGGTGCGGCAGATGGACGAGATGACCCAGCACAATGCGGCGCTGGTCGAGGAAACCAATGCGGCCATCGAGCAGACCGAGGCGCAGGCCACCGAGCTCGATCAGGTGGTCGCGGTGTTCCGCATTGCCGGGGGGGCCGCGGCGCGGGAGACGCCGGTCCGAGGGCCAGCTCCCCGCAGCAAGCCCGCCGCCCGGCAGCAATATCTGCGCGAGGGCAACGCCGCCGTGGACAGGGATTGGGCGGAGTTCTAGGGCCACGCAGTTCTCCGTAACCGATCCTTAGCCATGCGGGCCTAGCATTCCCGCCCGACAGTGCCCGTCCGCGCCAGCGGACGGCAGCCGGGGGGTCTCGTCATGCAGCTCGTTCCGTCGTTACGGCTTTCGCAGAAACTGCCGCTGGCCCTGATCGGCTCGGCCATCGTGGTCGCCGCCGGTGTCGGCATCGCCTCTTATCTGATCGCTTCGAACGCGCTCGAAAGCCAGGCGCGCCAACAGCTTGCCACCATCGCCTTTGAGCGGGCCAATCAGCTGGCGACGTATCTGCAGACCGTGCAGCTCGACCTCACCAAGACCGGGCGCGCCACCGCGACGCGGACCGCGACCAACAACATGGCGCAGGGCTGGCAGGGCATGGAACTGCAGGGCGGCGAAGGGAACGCCTCGACCAAGCTCAAGGGCGTGTTCTCGGGCATGGATGCCGCCGAGCGGCTCGCCACCGACGTACCCAAGGGCGCGCCGCCCGACTACACGCAGAACCACAAACGCTACCAGCCGGTATTCCGCGAGCAGATCACGGCGAACGGCTACCGCGACCTCTATCTCTTCGATGCGCTGGGCAATCTTGTCTATTCGGTCACCAAGGCGGACGATTTCGCCTCCAATTTCGCCGCCGGCAGCGCCGATCCGCTCGCCAGTTCCGGCCTCGGCGAGGCGTTCCGCGCCGCCGCCGCGCAGACCACGTCCGATGGTGTCGCGTTCGTCGATTTCTCACCCTACGCGCCGCAGGGCGGCGAGTTCCTTGCCTTCCTCGCGACGCCGCTGCTCGACGATGACGGCGCGCTCACCGGCGTGCTCGCCATCTCGTTCGGAGCGGAAAAGCAGAGTGCGGTGATCTCCTACCGCTCTGGCCTCGGGGCCACGGGCGACACGATCATCGTTGCGCCCGACGGGCTGGCGCGCTCGGATTCGAGCTTTACGCCGCAGAACGACATGCTGCAGCCGACGCTGTTCGACGACGCCATCAAGGAGGCCATCTGGGGCGTGCCGACCGAGACCGGCTCCAACGACTTCCGCGGCCGCAGCGTCATCGCCGCTGCCGCTCCGGCCGACATCACGGCCACGAAGAGCTGGGCGGTGATGGCGGTGATGGATCGCGACGAGATCTTCGCGCCGGTCGCCCGGCTCTACCAGAGCATGCTGCTGGTGGGCGGCACGCTGCTGGCGCTTGTCGGCCTTGCCGGTCTGCTGTTCTCGCGCGGCCTCACGCGGCCGATCACGGCCCTCACCGCCGGGATGAAGAAGCTGGCGCAGGGCGACCTCGACGTCGAGAACCGCTACGCCGGCCGGCGCGACGAGATCGGCGAGATGGCCGATGCGGTCGAAGTGTTTCGCGCCAATGCGCGGCAGGTCGAGGCGATGTCCGAGGACGAGCGCGCCGCATCCGAGCGTCACCGCGAAGAGCGGGCGCTGATGATGCGCAACCTGCAGCGCTCCTTCGGCCAGGTGGTGGACGCTGCGGTGCGCGGCGACTTCTCGCGGCGCGTCACGGCCGATTTCCCCGATGCCGAGCTCAACAGCCTGGCCGACAGCGTCAACAATCTGGTCGAGACGGTCGATCGCGGCCTCACCGAAACCGGCGACGTGCTGTCGGCGCTAGCCAATTCCGATCTCAGCCTGCGCGTTGTGGGCGAGTATGAAGGGGCCTTCGGGCGCCTGCGCGACGACACCAACAATGTGTGCGACACGCTGAGCGAAACCATCCAGGGCCTGCGCCACACCTCGCGCACGCTCAAGACCGCGACCGGCGAGATGCTGTCTGGCGCCAACGATCTCAACGACCGCACCAGCAAGCAGGGCCAGACCATCGAGGAAACCTCGACGGCCATGAGCCAGCTCGCCCAGACCGTGGGCGACAATGCCAAGCGCGCCGAAGCCGCGAGCGCCAAGGCCCGCGCGGTCAGCCAGACCGCGACTGAGGGCGGCGTCGTGATGAACCGCGCCACCGAGGCGATGGAGCGGATCACGGCGTCCTCGGGCAAGATCAGCAACATCATCGGGCTCATCGACGATATCGCGTTCCAGACGAACCTGCTCGCGCTCAACGCCTCGGTGGAAGCGGCGCGGGCCGGCGAAGCGGGCAAGGGCTTTGCGGTGGTTGCCGTCGAAGTGCGCCGCCTCGCGCAATCGGCCGCGCAGGCGAGCTCGGAGGTCAAAGGCCTCATCGAGCAGTCGGGCAGCGAAGTCACCGGTGGTTCGCGGCTCGTCGCCGAGGCCGCGCAGAAGCTCGTCGCCATGCTGGAAGCGGCCAAGGAATCATCGTCGCTCATCGACGGCATCGCCACCGCCAGCCGCGAACAGGCGCACGCCATCGACAAGGTCTCCGAAGCCGTCCGCGCGATCGACGAAATGACCCAGCACAACGCCGCGCTTGTCGAAGAAACCAACGCCGCCATCGAGCAGACCGAAGCGCAGGCGAGCGAGCTCGACCGCGTCGTCGACGTCTTCCACCTCGAAGACATGCCCTCTCCCCGCCGCGCCGCCTGACGCGGCTTGCGTCCAGCCTATTGATCGTCATCCCCGGGCCTGACCCGGGGACCCAACACGCGTCGCACCCGGCTGGGTGGCCGGGTCTTCGCCCGGCCATGACGGGTGAAGGGCGGTTGATGGTGAGGGGCCCCGCTCTTGCGGGGACGGCAGGCGGTAGCTGGGATGGCATCTGCGGGTGAGATGCCATCGATGATGCGTTGCCGCCGGTACAAACTTGAGGGCCGTCAGGACGTCCTGGCGCGGGCTCAGTCGAGCGCAGCCGCCACCAGTGCCTTGGCGTGGAGCTCGGTCGTGTCGTAGGTCGGGATCGGGCTGACGCTGTCGTCGATCAGCATGCCGATTTCGGTGCAGCCCAGGATCACCGCCTCGGCGCCGCGGGCTGCCAGCCGCGCGATAGCGTCGACATAGAGGCGTCGCGACTCCTCGCGCACGATGCCGCGACAGAGCTCCTCATAAATGATGCCGTTGAGGTTGGTGATGCCGATGTCGGGCACCAGCACCTCGAGCCCACGCTCCTCAAGGCCATCGATATAGAAGCGCTGCTCCATGGTGAAGCGCGTGCCGAGCAGGCCCACCGTCCCGATCCCGTCGGCGAGCAGTGCATCCGCGGTCGGGGCGGCGATGTGGATGAAGGGCACGGTCAGTGCCGCGACGATCTGTGGCGCGCAGATATGCATGGTGTTCGTCGCGAGCCCGATCACGCCGCAGCCCTGGGCTTCGAGCGAAGCGGCGATCTGCGCCAGTTGCGCACCGGCGCCATCCCAGTCGCCGGCACGCTGCATCGCCTCGATGGGTGCGAAATCCACCGAGTGGACGATCACCGGCGCCGAATGGAGGCCACCGCGCAGCCGCGCGGTCTCGCGATTTAGAATGGCGTAATAGTGAGCCGTCGACTCCCAGCTCATGCCACCGATGAGGCCGATCGTCTTCACGCGCGCCGGAGCTGCGACGGCAGCTCGCGGAATGCCCTGACCACTTCGAGATAGGCCTGTTTCTTGAACGGCACGATCAGGTCGGGCAGCCGGTCGAGCTCCTCCCAGCGCCACATGTCGAACTCGGCCGGCATGCTGCCGTTACCCGGCTCGAGCACGTCGATCTCGCTTTCGGTGCCGGTGAAGCGATAGGCGAACCAGCGCTGTCGCTGACCGCGATACTTGCCCTTGAGCGCAATGCCGATCATGTCGTCGGGCAGATCGTAGTAAATCCAGCCGGGGGCTTCGGCGACCAGTTCGATTGAGCGGATCGAGGTTTCCTCGAACAGTTCGCGCACCGCCGCATCGTGGGGATTCTCGCCCTTGTCGATGCCGCCCTGCGGCATCTGCCAGGGCGCGCCGCGCTCGGAAGAGTCCTCCGGGTCGTCCTCGGGCTTGCGACGCCCGATGAACACCTGTCCCCTGGCGTTGAACACAGCGGTGCCCACGCAGTCGCGATAGGGCATTTTTTCGCGATCGATCTTGCTCATGCACCGGCCTTCATCAGCGCGCTCACGGGGACGATGGCAAAGCCGCGGCTCTCCACCGCGCCTGCCCATTCGGCGAGAGTCTGCACCGAAACGGGCAGGGCCGAGATGACGCCGATCGCCTGTCCGGCATCGGTGGCGCGCGCTTCGAGCGCGGCGAGCTGCGCGAGGATCGAGGCGCGCGTGGGGTTCTGGTCGAGCATCATGTCGGCGCGCCCGAACTCGACATTGTTGGCGGCGGCGAGCTGAGGCGCCACCGAGCGGTTTGAGCTGCCGTCGTCGAGATAGCCGAGCCCGCGGGCGCCGAGTTCTTCCATGATCGGCGCGAAGTCCGCCGTCGAAGCGGTGAAGCGGGCGCCCATATGGTTGATCACGCCGACATAGCCGCCGAAGCTCGCCATGACGTTGAACAGCTTGTCGAGATTGTCGCGCGGTGCCTGGCCGGTCAGCAGCGTGTCGGGGCCGGGATCGCTGTCGGGATAGTCGAAGGGCTCGAGCGGGATTTCGAGCACGATCTCATGGCCGCCCGAGCGCGCCGACGCAACCGTGCGGTTGAGCGACTTGCCGTAGGGGGCGAAAGCCAGCGTGATCGCTTCGGGCAGCGTGTCGATGGCGTTGGCAGTCCCCGTCTCGTTGAGCCCGAGGCCGGTGACGACGACGGCGATGAGGCGCTTGCCGCCAGCCGTCGCGGGTGTCAGCGAGGGACGTGCATACGCCTCGAACGGCGTTTCACCCGTTGCCGCGACGCGCGGGATGGCGCCCCGCTCGGTTTCCTCGAGCAGATCGGGGAGCAGGCCGTCGGCATTGGCGGTTTCAGGGCCGATCCCGGTGGGGTCGCCATCGGGCACGTCGTCGCCCACGATCGTGACGCCGAGATTCTCAACCGGCATCTCGGGGCCGGCGGTGATCGTCACTTCATTCGGCGCGACGACCTCGGCGATCGCGTTGGAGCTGCCCGAATTGAGCGAGATTTCGGTCACCGGCCGGCCGCCCATCGGGTCGTTGACCAGCAGCACGCGGGCGCCGATGCCCACCACGATCAGGGCGGCCACGCCGAAGGCGATGCGCGCCAGCGGCAACGCGGTCGGCTTGAGGTTGAGGTTCAGCCCGCGCGATACCGGCTTGGCTGCCTTGCGGCCCAGCGGAGCGCTCAGATCGTCGGCCATCGCTCAGTTCGCCCCCGGGCGAATCAAGCGCCCTTCGTTGCTGCCCGAGCGATAGCACATTTGCCGGCTCAGCCCGTTGCCCGGGGCGGGAAGGCGTCGTTGGTCTCGGTGCCCAGGATCAGCTTGATCGCGTACTGGAGCTGGGTGTCCTCGTCCTTGTTGGCCGGCACATAGACCGACGAGCCGGTGGTCGCCTGCTCCTCGGTGCCGCCGCCGATCTGGCCGGAGAGGCCGGCCTCGCCGAGGATTTCGTCGCGGCCCGCGAATTCGGCCGGCACGTTCTCCTTGACGGTGATGTCGGGCGTGATGCCGGCCGCCTGGATCGAGCGATTGGAGGGGGTGTAGTAGCGCGCCGTGGTGAGGCGGATGCCGCCATCGGGGCCCAAATTGATGATCGACTGCACGCTGCCCTTGCCGAACGAACGGGTGCCGATGAGCGTGGCGCGCTTGTGGTCCTGCAGCGCGCCGGCGACGATCTCGGCCGCCGAGGCCGAGCCGCCATTGATCAGCACGATCAGCGGTACCGCGGCGAGCTTGGCGTCCAGGTCGTCGGGCCGCGCATCGTAGCGCGTCGCCTCTTCCTCGTTGCGGCCGCGGGTCAGCACCACCGCGCCCTGCTTGAGGAACGCGTCGCTCACATAGACCGCCTGGTCGACGAGGCCGCCCGGATTGTTGCGCAGGTCGAGGATGATGCCCTTGGGTGCGGTGCCCTTGCGCTCCTCGTAGATGTCGCGGATCGCCTTCTGGATGCCGGGGAAGGCCTGCTCGGTGAAGCGGGCGAGGCGCAGCACCGCCACGTCGCCCTCCATGGTGTAGCGCACCACGCGCTGCGCGATGACGTCGCGGGTCAGGTCGAAATAGAGCGGCTCGGCGGCGCCTTCGCGGATCACCGTGATCTTGATCTTGGTGCCCACCTTGCCCTTCATCATGCCGACGGCTTCGTCGAGGCTGATGCCCTGCACCGACTTGCCATTGATCTCGACGATGAAGTCGTTGGCGAGCACGCCCGCGCGCTGCGCCGGGGTGTCGTCGATGGGCGAGACGACCTTGATCACGCCGTCTTCCATCGTGACCTCGATGCCCAGGCCGCCGAATTCGCCGGAGGTGTCCTGCTGCACGTCCTCGAACATCTTGGGATCGAGATAGCCCGAATGCGGATCGAGCGAGGTCAGCATGCCGTTGATGGCGGCGCGCAGCAGCGTCTGCTCATCGGGGGCGTCGACATATTCGCGGCGAATGCGGTCGAACACCTCGCCGAAGAAGGTGAGGTCCTGGAAGATCTCCGCGTCGGTACGCGGCGTCGGCTTGGGCTCGGGCGCCGGCGGTGCGTCGGGGGCGGGATCGGGGACCGGCTCCTCGCTCGACGGTGCGCTTGAGGGACCGTCGGCCGGCGCTTCGATCGATGGTTCGCTCGAGGGCGCGCTGTCCTGCGCGAGTGCGGAGGGCACGGCGGGCGTCAGCAGCAGGAGCGCGGCAAGAACGGCGCGCGAAGGGGTCAGACGCATCAGGGTCTATCCACTCTGGGTAGTGTTTGTGGGGGAAGCCCACCATCCGGTCGGATCGATGGGCGAATTGCTGTTTCGCATCTCAATATAAAGGGTCGGGTTTGAAGCACCAGCGCTGGTCGCCACCGTCCGCCCAATTGTCCGTGATCCCATCGCCCCGAGCCGCTCGCCCATGCGGACGAATTGGCCGACCTTGGCCTCGACGGCTTCGAGACCTGCGAGAAGGATCGTGTGATCCTGGCCCACATCAAGAATGACGATTTGGCCGTAATTGAGGTACGCGCCGGCATAGAGCACGGTACCGTCCGCCGGGGCGATCACGGGCGCCTGCGCGCGCGTCACGACCGACAGCCCCCGCGAGATGCCGCCGAAGCCGTCGCCGTCGCCATAATTGATGACGTTGACGCCCGAGACCGGGAAATTGAGGAAGCCGCGGGCCGAGGCGAAGGGCACCGCCGGCTCGGTCCGTTCGGGATTGGCGAGCGCCAGCAGCACCGTCTCGCGGTCGAGCGTGGGCGTGGTGCCGCCGGCATTGGCGCGCTCGGTGGCCGCGGCGGCGGTCGCCACGGCATCGGCGCGCTTCCCCAGATCGGCGATGAGCTGCTTGAGTTGGGCGGCCCTCTCGGCCATCAGTGCCGCTTCCTGCTCCTCGGCGGCGAGTGCGGTGGTGGCCGTCTCCTCGCTCGATTTGCGGGCGGCGATGAGCGTGGCGATGCGGAGCTGCTCTTCCTCGAGCACGTCGAAATTTGCGCGGAGGTTCTCCTCCTCGGCCTGGGCGGCGAGTTTGATCTCGTTGAGCGCGTTGAGGTCGGCCATCACCGCGTCGGCCTTGGCCTGGAGCTGCGGCAGGATCGCCGAGATCAGGATGGCGCTGCGGGCCGAGCCCAGCGCATCGGAGGGATCGACGATCAGCGCCGGCGGCGGGCTGCGTGAAATCCGCTCGAGCGCAGCGAGAACGTTGGAGATGGATTTGTCGGCGCCGTCGAGGCGGCCGCGGGTCTCGAGTTCCTCAACGATCAGCTCGCCGATCTTTTCCTGCACGGCGGCGACGTCCACCTCGGCGAGGCGCACGCGTTCGCCGGCGGCGATCAGCGCGGCGTTCTGCTTGTCGCGGTCGCCCTTCATCGCCTCGATCTCGGCCTTGAGCGCGGTGGCGCGCTCATTGCTCAGCGACAGCGACGCCTCGAGCTCGGCGAGCTGGGTCTGGCTGTCGGTGGCCGACTGGCGGATCCAGCCGGGCGCGCCGCTATCGGTCGTGGCCGAGGAAGCGGGGGCCGGTTCGGACTGAGCGAGGAGCGCCATGGGGGCGGCAACCGCCGCTGCCACCACGCCAACCGCCGCCCAGCGCGTCAGTCGCTTCATTGCACCCCAAACCCTACGAATCAGCCGCAAAACCCTAGCAGCCCGCGGGTTAACAGCCGCATGTGTTTGGTTTTTCGATGGCCGGATCTAGGGTGATTGGATGCAGGGGCACGGCAGGTACGCAGTCTACATTCTCGCCAGCCGGAAGTACGGCGCGCTCTACATCGGCGTCACTGGTGACCTGTTGGGCCGAGTGGTCACCCACCGCGATGAGCTGATCGACGGATTCACCTCGCGCTACCACATCCACCACCTTGTCTACGCCGAGTTCCACACCGACCCGAGCGCCGCGATCCAACGCGAAAAGCAGCTCAAGAAATGGCGGCGTGCCTGGAAGATCGAGCTGATCGAACAGTTCAACCCAAAGTGGCGAGACCTGTTCGAGGATTTCACCGGGTAAGGGGCGCTGCGAAAGCGGGGACCTCCGTTGGCTGGCCCATCGGCAGGCGTTTTCGCGTGTATGAAACAGAGGTTCCCGCTTTCGCGGGAATGACACCGTGGGTGGGGTGCTTCTGGCGGCGCGTTGCGGTCAGCACGGCGCGCACCGCGGAGCATGGCAGTCAGCACAGCGCCAACCGCCCCCACAGACGTCATCCCCGCGAAAGCGGGGACCTCCGTTGCAGGCCCATCGGCAGGCGCTCTGGTGCAAGTGAAACAGAGGTTCCCGCTTTCGCGGGAATGACGCAGTGGGTGGGGTGCTTCTGGCGGCGCGTTGCGGTCAGCACCGCGCGCACCGCCGGCGGAGCATGGCAGTCAGCACAGCGCCAACCGCCCCCACAGACGTCATCCCCGCGAAAACGGGCCCCCCCCGTTTCTGTTACGACCTCACTCCCGGTGGTACGGGTGTCCGCTCAGGATCGTTGTGGTGCGGTACAATTGTTCGGCCAGCATGATGCGGACGAGCTGGTGGGGCCAGGTCATGGTCGAGAAGCCCAGGGTCATGTCGGCGGCCGACACGAAGCCCGGGTCGAGGCCGTCGGCGCCGCCGATGACGAAGGTTACGGCCGGCTTGCCGTCGTCGCGCCAGCGGCCGAGCCGCTTGGCGAATTCCTCCGAGCCGGTCGACTTGCCGCGCTCATCGAGCGCCACGACGATGCCGCCGGGGAGCTGCGCAGTCAGCGTCCTGGCCTCCTCGGCCTTGCGCGCGGCGGCGCTGCCGGCGCGGGACTCGGTCAGTTCGGTGACGGAGAAACCGGTGAGGCCCAGGCTCTTGCCCGTGGCGACGGCCCGGTCGAGATAGCGCGCCACGAGCTCCCGTTCCGGCCCCTGCTTCATGCGGCCGACGGCGAGGATCAGGACGCGCACGGAGCGCGCTTAGCGGGCGTCGGCGGCGAAGTCCGCCTGCCACATCTTCTCGATGTTGTAGAACTCGCGCACTTCGGGGCGGAAGATGTGGACGATCACGTCGCCGCCATCCACCAGCACCCAGTCGGCATGCGGCAGGCCCTCGATCCGGGGCTTGCCGAAGCCGTTGTCGCGCAGCGCCTTTGTCACCTGGTCGGCGACGGCGGCGACGTGGCGGTTGGAGCGGCCCGAGGTCACCACCATGTGGTCGGCGAGCGAGGACTTTCCGGCAATATCGATGGCAACAGTCTGCTCGGCCTTGGCGTCTTCGAGGCTCTGCAGCACGACGTCGATCATTTTGGGTCCAGTGCTTGGGGTCGGTTGTGCCGCCGAGGCGGCCTTCTTCGGCGATGCTGCCATCAGCAATTGGCCTTCGCCCATGCAGGTGCATGAGTCATGCGGGTTTCAGCATTCCTTGCAGGTTGGGAGAGATGGTGTCGCGGCTAGCGATGGTCTTCAGTTCCCTATCGTGGCCTTTGGCCACAAGCATCATAATGGTGCTTCGTTCCCGATTGTGCAAGGCGAACGTCTACGGACGATGACGCCATCAGCCCGCCCTGGCCCGGCGGATGGCGGTGGAGGACTGCGCCGACATGACGCCGCGCAGATAGACCCAGGCGGGCGGACGGCTCTCGGCGAGAACGGCGGCCTTGTCCTCGGGCAGGCGGAACTCGGCGAGCGCCACCGCCGCGCGGGAGCGCGTCGCCCGGAACGTCGCGCCGGGGCGGGCATAGATCGCCATGGGCATGGTGCCGGCGATTTCCTCCCAGCGCTCCCAGCGGTCGAAATTGAGCAGGCTGTCGGCGCCCATAATCCACACGAAGTGCACGCCGGGCTCGGCGGATACGAGGTGGTCCAGCGTCTCGTAGGTGTAGCGGAAGCTGTGACCGGCCTCGAAGGCGGTGACGTCGAGCTGCGGATGGTCCATCAGCTTCTCGGTCGCGGCAACGCGGTCGCCCAGCGGCGCCAGTTCCGAATGGTCCTTGAGCGGATTGCCGGGAGACACCAGGATCCACACGCGGTCGAGCGCCAGCCGCCTGAGGCACTGCAGGGCCACCAGCCGGTGACCCTCATGGGCGGGGTTGAAGCTGCCGCCGAACAGGCCGATCCGCATGCCGGGCTCGGCGGGTGGCCGCTTCAGGTAGTCCGGCATCAGGGGCGGGTCTGGCCGCTGCCGCGGACCTGGTATTTGAACGAGCAGAGCTGCTCGAGTCCCACCGGTCCGCGCGCATGGAATTTGCCCGTGGCGATGCCGATTTCGCCGCCGAAGCCGAATTCGCCGCCATCGGCGAACTGGGTCGAGGCGTTGTGGAGGAGGATGGCGCTGTCGATCTCAGTGAAGAAGCGCGCCACCGAAGCGGGGTCCTCCGAAATGATCGCTTCCGTGTGATGCGAGCCGTAATGCTCAACGTGGGCAATGGCTTGCGCGATATCGTCAACAATCTTGACCGAAATGATGGCGTCTTCATATTCGGTGTGCCAGTCGTCTTCGATGGCCGGCTTGGCGTCGGGAAAGAGCCGAACAACCGTCTCATCGCCGCGGATTTCGCAACGGCGAGCGACCAGCGCGTCGAGGACCGGCTTGAGATGCGTGCCGACGACGTCCCTGTGCACCAGCAGGGTTTCGGTGGCGCCGCAGACGCCGGTCCGGCGCATCTTGGCGTTGACGGTCACGTTGATTGCCATCACCAGCGACGCCGATTTGTCGATGAAGGTGTGGCAGAGTCCTTCGAGGTGAGCGAAGACCGGCACCTTGGCCTCGTCCTGGACGCGGCCGACGAGCGATTTGCCGCCGCGCGGGACAATCACATCGATCGTGCCGCCGAGGCCGGCCAGCATCTCGCCCACGGCGGCGCGGTCGGTGGTGGGGACGATCTGGATGGCGTCGAGCGGCAGGCCCGCCGCCTCGAGCCCCTGCACGAGGCAAGCGTGGATGGCGCGCGAGGTGCGGGCCGAGTCCGAGCCGCCGCGCAGGATCACCGCATTGCCCGATTTGAGCGTCAGCGCGCCGGCATCGGCGGTGACGTTGGGGCGGCTTTCGAAGATCACGCCGATGACCCCCAGCGGGGTGCGCACGCGCGAGATATCGAGGCCGTTGGGGCGCTGCCAATTGGCCATTACGGTGCCGACCGGGTCGGGCAGGGCGGCGATGTCGCGCAGGCTCTGGGCGATGGCCTCGATGCGCTTATCCGTGAGCGTCAGCCGGTCCAGGAAGGCGCTCGAGATACCGCGTTCTTTTGCGGCAACGATGTCTTCGGCATTGGCGGCGAGCAGAGCCGGGCTTTCGGCAATGATGGCGTCGGCGGCGGCAGTCAGGGCCAGGTTCTTGGCGTCGGTCGTCGCATAGGCAAGGACGCGCGCCGCTTGGCGCGCGCGCTGGCCGATGGCAGCCATGATCGATTTGACGTCGCTGTCCATGGCGTTCATGCGGTCTTTGCCTCAAGGCCCATCAGCACCACCATGTTGTCACGGTGGACCAGTTCGGAGCGGGCGCCAAGCCCCAGCAGCTCGGCGGTGCGTTTGGAGTTCTTGCCCTTGACCAGGTCGGCCTCCTCGCGGTCGAGCCCGACGAGGCCGCGGGCGATCTCGCGTCCGTCCGGATCGAGGATCGCCACGGCGTCGCCGCGTACGAACTCGCCCTTGACCCTGGTGACGCCGATCGGCAGCAGGCTGCGGCCGTCGAGCAGCGCCTTGGCGGCGCCGGCATCGACATAGATCTGGCCGGCAAGGTCGAGCGTGCCCATGATCCAGCGCTTGCGCGCCTGGGCGCGCGAACCGGCGGCGGCGAACAGGGTGTGGAGGCCGCCCTCGGTCAGCGCCTTGAGCGGGTGCAGCGGCGTGCCCTTGGCGATGATCATCGCCGTGCCGGCTTGCGTCGCGATCTTGCCGGCCTCGATCTTGGTTGTCATGCCGCCGCGGCTCAGATGGCTGGCCGCGCCCCCCGCCATATCCTCGATCTCGCCAGTGATCGCCGGCACGAAGGGAATGTGCCGGGCCTCGGGGTCGCGCGCCGGCGGGGCGGTGTAGAGGCCGTCTATGTCCGAAAGCAGGATCAGGCAGTCGGCCTCGATCATCGTCGCCACGCGGGCGCTCAGCCGGTCGTTGTCGCCGTAGCGGATTTCCTGCGTCGCGACCGAGTCGTTCTCGTTGATAATGGGGATGGCGCCCAGCCCGAGCAGCGTAGTGATGGTGGTGCGGGCGTTGAGGAAGTAGCGGCGTTCCTCGGTAATATTGGGTGTTATGAGTATCTGGCCGGTGACGATGCCGTGGCGCCCGAGGCTTGCCGCCCAGGCCTGACTCAGGGCGATCTGTCCGGCGCTCGCCGCGGCCTGCTGCTGTTCGAGCGTCAGGTTCACAGCGCTCAGTCCGAGCAGTCCGCGCCCCAGCGCAATCGCGCCGGAGGACACAACCACCACCGACACGCCCTGCTTGTGCAGTGCTGCCAGATCCTCGGCCAGCGCCGCCAGCCATTCGGTGCGCACGCGTCCGGTCGCGCCGTCGACGATGGTCGCCGAGCCGATCTTGACGGTCAGCCGGCGGTAGGGGGCGAGGGCGTTGCTCACGGCGTCCAGCCGGGTTCAACGGCGCGCCGGGCGACTTCCGCGCGCTCGGCCTTCTCGGCGTCGAGCACGGAAATAACGCGGTATAGAACCTGCTGCACGCCCTGGCCGGTGGCGCCGGCGCAGGTCATCACCTCGGCCTTGCTGGCGCGCTTGAGTGTCTTCACCTTGTCCTTGACGTCGTCTTCGGTCAGCGCGTCGATCTTGTTGAGGACGACGATCTCGGGCTTTTCGGCCAGGGTTTCATCGTAGGCGGCGAGCTCGCCGCGGATGATCTTGTAGGCCTCCTTGACGTCGTCCTGTGTGCCGTCGATCAGGTGGATCAGGACGCCGGTGCGTTCGACATGGCCGAGGAAGCGGTCGCCGATGCCGGCGCCCTCATGCGCACCCTCGATCAGGCCGGGGATGTCGGCCAGCACGAAGTCGCGCTCGCCCACTTTGACCACGCCCAGATTGGGGTGAAGCGTGGTGAACGGGTAGTCGGCGATCTTGGGTTTGGCCGCCGATACCGCCGCGAGGAAGGTGGACTTGCCGGCATTGGGGAGCCCCACAAGTCCGGCGTCGGCGATCAGCTTCAGGCGCAGCCAGATCCACTTTTCCGTGCCGTCCTGGCCGGGATTGGCGTGACGCGGGGCCTGGTTCGAGCTGGTCTTGAAATGGGCGTTGCCGAAGCCGCCATTGCCGCCATGCAACAGGGTCAGCGTTTGGCCGACTTCCGTCATGTCAGCGATCAGCGTTTCGTTGTCTTCCTCTAGGATTTGCGTTCCGACGGGGACCTTGAGGATGACGTCATTGCCCTTGCCGCCATGCCTGTCCTTGCCCATGCCGTGGTGGCCGGTCGAGGCCTTGAAGTGCTGCTGGTAGCGGTAGTCGATGAGGGTGTTAAGTCCATCCACGCATTGCACAATCACGTCGCCGCCGCGGCCGCCATTACCGCCGTTGGGACCGCCGAATTCGACGAATTTCTCGCGCAGGAAGCTGACCGAGCCGGCCCCGCCATCGCCGGAGCGGACAAAGACTTTCGCCTGATCGAGAAATTTCATGTGGTTTCCCTCGCCGCCGCGCCGTGTCGCTGTTCGTCCCAGCGGGCGCGCGTCAATCGCGTCTCGATATGGCGCAGGTCCTCCTGACGCGCAAGGCAATGCCGCTTGGAGGTGCTGATCTCGGTAAAGCCCAGCTTCTTCTGCACGGCGAGCGAGGCTTTGTTGAAGGCGAAGACGCCGGAGTCGAGAGCAGCTACGCCGGTGGCGCCGAAGTACCAGTCGATCGCTGCCGCCGCGGCTTCGCTCATGAAGCCGCGGTTCCAGAACGGCTCGCCCAGCCAGTAGCCGATCACCACCCCCTGTTCGTCGGGGTGAAAGCCGCAATGGCCGATCAGCCCTTCGCCCGGGAGGTCGATGATGAAGCCGGTCTCGCCCGGCGGCTTGTCGGCGCGCCAGGTCCCCAGCCACCACTCGGCATCGCTGAGCTTATAGGGGTAGGGGACGCGGCTCAGCTTCCCCGAAACGGCGAAGTTGTTGAGGAGCCGGGCAATCCGGAGGGCGTCGTCGGGCCGTGGCTGGCGCAGCAGCAGACGCTTCGTGTCGAGCCTCACATCCATCGCGGCCTCACAAGCTCGAGCGACACCGTGGGCCGGTCCGCGATCTGGCCGGCGTCGCGCCTGGTCTGCTTCACTCGCTTGAAGCCGACCTTTTCGAGGACGTTGAGCGAGCCCGCATTGTCCGCGAGCGCCCGTGCGGCGATCAGCTCGAAATGGTGCGTGCGGTGGGCAGCCTCGATCAGGGCGCGGGCAGCTTCGGTCATGTAGCCCTTGCCCCAGTGCGGTTCGCCCAGCCAGTAGCCAAGCTCGGGCGGCTTGCCCTCGAAGAAGGTGAAGCCGATGACGCCGATGAGCTTGTCGCCCAGTGTAATGGCATAGGGCCGCTCATCGGGACGCTGCGCGAAGATCTCGACGAAGCCGACTGCGTCGGCCCGGGTGTAGGGGCTGGGCAGCCGCACGAGCTTTTCGGCGATCGCTTTGTTGTCGGCGAGCCGCACGAGGTCGGGTACATCGCCGCGGATCGGCGCGCGCAGGACGAGCCGCTTGGTCGCGATCCGCCCGGGCAGGCTGTCGCGAATGCGGCGCATGGTGAGTCGGTGGGTGGCCTGGGCGAGCTCGCGGATCGCGCGATCCGTGCCACCCGGCCTGAACACAACTGTCTCTTCGATCTCCGTCTTGGCCTTCTTCATGATGCCAGTCTCTCGAGGTTACCCACCTGAACGATCACTTCGCCATCCGAGATGGCGCGATACCGAGTTCGCCTGGCCCGCATATAGGACACCACTTTCTCGGCCGACGCCGCCTCGGGGTGGCGCGAGCGATAATGGGGCACGATGGCAAAGGGAGTGAGGCCGAGGCCGCTCCAGATCAGCGGTTCGTCATAGCTGTCTGGCAGCTCGAACGGGTCGTCCATCAGCTCCAGTCCACGCAGCGTCGGACCGGCCACGACGGCGCCCGCGGCATAGCCGCCATAGGCGACAGCGTCGGCGTCGAGCATGTCGCGGATGACGGTGTCGAAGCCCGACTGCTTCATGGCGCGGCGGAGGACGAAGCTGTTGCCGCCCATCACCCAGACCAGATCGTAGCCGGTCAGGCGGCGGCGCAGGCTCGTGGCGTCGCCGAAATGGGCGCGCAGGTCGACCTCGTGCGGCTCCAGCCCGAGCGCCGTGAACTCGGCGATCGGGTCGTAAACCTCGGTGCGGTAGATGTCCCGCGCGGTGGCGGATGCGCCGTCATAGCCATTGGCGATGACCGCGATGCGGGGGCCGTTCAGAATGTCGAGCAGTGCTCCCGCCCGCTCGCCCAGCCGTTCCGACGATAGATAAAGCCTCATTTCACTGCCCTCAAAGCGAAAAGGGGAACCGGATTCCGGCTCCCCTTGGAACTTTGCCTGGCGGTGTGAGTGTCGCCTTGCCGGGGAGCTAGTCTCCGGCAGGGATTTTGTGTCCTACCGGGTTATTCTGCAGCGTCCATGGTCGGGAGTACCGACACGAGGGATCGCTGGTTAGCTCGGGTTTTGAAGCTGACGGTGCCGTCGATCGTCGCAAAAATGGTGTGATCGACACCGATGCCCACGCCCGAGCCGGGATGCCATTTGGTACCGCGTTGACGAATGATGATGTTGCCGGCGACGACAGCTTCGCCACCGAACTTCTTGACGCCGAGACGACGACCGGCGGTATCGCGACCGTTGCGGGACGAGCCGCCTGCTTTCTTGTGTGCCATTCGTCTAGCTCCTTATTCCTTGTCAGCCTTCTTGGCCGCGGCCTTCTTCGCCGGGGCCTCCTTGGCTGCGGGCGCGTCGCCCTCAGTCTTCTTGGCAGCGGCCTTCTTGGCCGGCGCTTTCTTGGCGGGCTTGGCCGCCGCTTCGTCGTCGCCTGCAGCTTCCGCCGGGGCGGCCTTGGCGGCTGCCTTCCTGGCCGGAGCCTTCTTTGCCGCCAGCTTGGGCGCATCGGTCACGTCCGCGACCGGGGCCGCGCCGTTCAGCAGCGCCGCGTAGCGGGCCTTGGCCTTCTCGTCGACGGCCAGAGTGGTCTTGGCGCCGCCGATCAGGATCTCGCCGATCCGCACGGTCGCCAGTATCTGGCGATGGCCGTTGCGGCGGTCGAAGTGCTGGCGACGGTGCTTCTTCTGGATGATGACCGTGCGCTGCTTCTTGTTGTGGACCAGATGGCCGGCCACCGAAGCCCCCGCGACGAGCGGCGCGCCGACGGTCACGTCGTCGCCATTACCCACCATCAGCACCTGATCGAAGGTCACCACATCGCCGGGCTCGCCCGCGAGCTTTTCGACCTTCACCACGTCATTGGCGGAAACCTTGTACTGCTTCCCGCCGGTCTTGATTACTGCAAACGTCATTTCCTATCCGGCGCATCGGCCGGTCCTTCTTGCTCGCGCTCTGCGGCGGGGCGTCTCGCCCGCTTCGTCGGCCTCGCGGCCAGCCTCGAACTGCGGAGTTCTCAGACAAAATCAAAACACGCACCGGTCGCCCGGTACGTGCAGTCGGCGCCTTATCCGCGCAATGGGCCCCGGAGTCAAGCTGGACGGGCTGCTTTATCGGCCGCCCACGGCGCCCCTAATGGGGCCGGATGGCGATGAGCTTGAGCCGCAGCTCGTCGGCGGTTGTCCGCTCGCTGGCCAGTACCTGCTGCTTGTGCTCGGCCTGCCAATGCTCCAGCGACCAGTCGGGCTGGTCGGCGGCCGATATGACGAGGAGGTACGCGAAGGCTTCGTGCAGTTCCCCGTCGATCATCACGGGGACGATGCTGCGGCGATACTCCGCGCCCTCGAAGGCGTCGAGCAGCTCGATCTCGAAGGGCGTGAGGTCAGTCAGGACAAGCCCATGGGCCGCCGCGCCCGGTCGCCGCAGCAGCGCCGGATAGATCCGGCCGGGATAGTGTACCACCGCAAAGCCGGGAGCCGCCGCCGCGAGACCACGGGCGCGGCGGCCGAGCACCGCGCCAAGCAGCTCCGGATCGCGCAGGGTGCCATAGACGAAAAGCATGGGCGCAAGGCCTGTTGCAGGTGACCTTCTGCTATGTCATAAGCCCGCCCGTGTCGACCGCGCCGCCCGCAAGGCGGTGTTTTCATCTCGCGGAGAGGTGGCAGAGTGGTCGAATGCACCGCACTCGAAATGCGGCGTGGGGGCAACTCCACCGGGGGTTCGAATCCCTCCCTCTCCGCCACTTCCGCCATCGCAGATATGCCGAAAATGCTGCTAACCCGCCGTAGCAGCGCGGGTATTGCTTAGCGCTTGCAGGGCATTGGCGGATGGTCAGCGAGCCACTTTCCGCCGGTAGCAGCATAAGTGCCGGAAGTCCGCGGGACACACGCCACAACGTACCGTCTGTCCGATCGTCTGTCGGCCGCGTGCCCAGGCCACCCTCTTTTGGGGCACGCTGTTCGGCATCAACTTCGCCATGGGCGTCGCAACGGGGATTGTGATGGAGTTCCAGTTCGGCATGAACTGGAGCTACTACAGCCATTATGTCGGTGATGTATTCGGCGCGCCGCTGGCGATCGAGGGGCTCATGGCCTTCTTCCTCGAAGCAACGTTCATCGGTCTGTTCTTCTTCGGCTGGGATCGGCTGAAGCCCGTCGCCCACCTAGCAGTTACTTGGCTCATGGCTTTAGGCGCGAACTTCTCCGCGCTATGGATTCTCATCGCGAATGGCTGGATGCAGAACCCCGTGGGCGCCGTCTTCAATACAGACACGATGCGCATGGAGGTCGTTGACTTCATGGCCGTCATCTTCAACCCGGTGGCACAGGCGAAGTTCGTTCACACAGTCAGCGCTGGCTACGTCACGGGCTCTGTCTTCGTGCTTGCCATCAGTGCTCTTTATCTGTTGAGCGGAAAGCATGTCGACCTCGCCAAGCGCTCAATGGTGGTCGCGGCGAGCTTCGGGCTCGCTTCGGCGCTCTCAGTGGTGGTTCTCGGCGATGAGTCGGGCTATGTCGCCACAGAGCACCAGAAGATGAAGATCGCCGCCATGGAGGCGATGTACGAGACGGAACCTGCCCCAGCGGCGCTCACCCTGTTTGCAATACCTGGCGCCGACGGGCGACCCGCCTTCCAGGTCCAGTTGCCCTTTGTCCTCGGCCTCATTACGACGCGCTCGATCGACCGCGACCTGCCGGGTATCACAGAGCTGACCGAGCGCGCCGCCTTGCGCATCGCCAGCGGCATCACGGCCTATGAGGCGCTCGAGGCTATCAAGGCAGACCGCACGGATACCGCCGCGAGAACTATCTTTGACGAGCACAAGGCTGACCTGGGCTATGCTCTTCTGCTCAAGAAATACCGTTCGGACGTTGAGAACGCGACCGGCGAGGAGATCACGCTGGCCGCACTGGACACTGTTCCGGATGTCTGGCCGCTGTTCTGGAGCTTCCGCCTCATGGTCGGTATCGGCTTCCTGTTCATCGCAGTATTCGCCCTCTGGTTCTGGAAGGCATCGCGACACACGCTCGACAGCAGCCCGCTGTTGTTGCGCACCGCTGTTGCGATGCTTCCTCTGCCCTGGCTCGCCGCGGAGGCGGGATGGCTCATCGCCGAATACGGCCGGCAACCTTGGGCCGTCGAGGGCGTGTTACCAACGTTCTACGCGGCGTCGGGACTGAGCGTTCTTGACCTCGTGATCTCGCTCACATTCTTCATCGCCCTCTACTCGGCGCTGATCGTTGTGATGGTTTTCCTCATGGTGCGCGTCGTTAGAAAGGGCCCAGCTGACCGCAGCGTGCTCGACGATCTCACTAACCCCGCCAACGCAAGACTGGAGCCGGCAGAATGAGCGGCCTGCCACTGGACTACGAAACCCTTCGCCTAATCTGGTGGGCACTGCTGGGCATCCTGCTGATCGGCTTTGCCATCATGGGCGGCATGGATCTGGGTATTGGAACGCTGCTGCCCTTCGTGGCTCGCACCGATGAGGAGCGCCGGGTGCTGCTCAACCTTTCCGGCCCCACCTGGGAAGGCAATCAGGTCTGGCTCGTGCTGGGCGGCGGCGCGATCTTCGCGGCCTGGCCGGCGATTTACGCGGCGAGCTTTTCGGGCTTCTACCTCGCCATGATCGCCATCCTGCTGGCGCTCATCCTGCGCCCGGTAGGCTTCAAGTTCCGCGGCAAGGTCGACGATCCGCGCTGGCGCAACGTGTGGGACTGGGGGCTCTTCGTTGGCGGCTTCGTGCCCTCGCTGGTGTTTGGCGTCGCCGTGGGCAATCTCTTCCTCGGCGTGCCGTTCCGGCTCGACGACATCATTGAGCGCGCTTGCCAGTTGTTGCTCGTTGTCCGAATTGAGCTTGAGGAACCGCAGCTTTGGCTCCATGGCCTGAGCAACACTCTCGTACTCTGGCGCCATGTAGCGACAAGGCCCGCACCAGGGCGCCCAGACGTCGACCACCACGGGCAACGTCCCCTTATGCACCTGCCGCTGCAGCGTCTCCCCACTGACGTCTGCTGGCCTGCCATCAAACAGCCTGGCGCCGCAGCTGCCGCACTTGCCGTTGATGGCGTCCACGCGATCGGTCAACCGGTTCACTACCCCGCAGGCCAGGCAGACCACACGATTTTCGCTCACGCTTTTGCCCTCCGGGTCGCGCCTTTCTGAGGCGCACAATAGATGCCGTGCAGCGTTGTCAGGATACGAGCCACATCGCCGGATGCCAGGCGGTAGAGGATCATCTGGCCTTCCCGCCGCGTCGCCACCAGCTTGAGTGCCCTGAGCTTGCTGAGGTGCTGGCTGAGCGGGCTTTGCGCCAGCCCGACCAGTTCGCTGAGTTGATTGACGCTCAGTTCCTCCGCCAGCAACCGGCAGAGGATCAGGAGGCGCTTGGGGTTCGACATCGCCGCCAGCAGTTCTGCGGCTTCGTCGGCGCGAGGTTCAAGTTCTGTGATATCCATACTTGACATATTAGAACATTCGAATATTTATGTCAACGAATAGACGGCAGCGCTTATGGAGGTGTCCATGCCGAACGTTGGAAACATTGATCGCATCATTCGCGCCATCCTTGGCATCGTCCTCGTCATCGTCCCCTTCGTGGCAGGCTGGCCTACGCTCGGCGTCGTCGCCGGCGTCGTCGCGGGTGCTGTCCTGCTGGGAACTGCAGCGTTCAGCTTCTGTCCAATCTATGCGGTGCTCGGCCTCTCCAGCAAGCGGCGTCATTCGGCGGGGGGGCGCTGAGATGACCGCTTCAGGACTACCGTTCGACGTCGATCTAGACCTTGTTCCGGAGGTCGTCCCGTTCTTCGATCCCGAGACCAACACCATCAGCTACGTCGTCCACGACCCGAAGTCGGACGCCTGCGCGGTGTTCGATTCCGTAATGGATTTCGACTACGCCTCCGGGCACATCAGCTTCACTCACGCCGACGCCATAATTGCCCACATCCGGGCGAAGGGCTGGCGCGTCGAGTGGCTGATCGAGACCCATGCGCATGCCGATCACCTCTCGGCGGCGCCGTATGTCCAGCGCCACCTCGGGGGCAAGCTGGGCATTGGCGAGAACATCACGGTCGTCCAGAACGTCTTTGGCAAGGTGTTCAACGAGGGCACCGAGTTCCGGCGCGACGGCAGCCAGTTCGACCGGCTGTTCCGCGATGGCGACAGCTATTCGATCGGCGCCATGACGGTTCACGCCATGTCCACTCCCGGCCATACCCCGGCCTGCATGACTCATGTGGTCGGTAACGCCGCCTTTGTCGGCGATACCCTGTTCATGCCGGATGCCGGGTCGGCCCGCGCCGACTTTCCGGGTGGCGACGCGGCCGTCCTCTACCGCTCGATGAAGCGCATCCTCGCGCTTCCCGATCCGGTCCGCCTGTTCATGTGCCACGACTATGGCCCGAACGGCCGCGACATTCGCTGGGAGACCACCGTCGGCGACGAACGCGCGCACAATATTCACGTGCGCGAGGGGATTACCGAGGCCGAGTTCGTCGGCATGCGGCAGGCCCGCGACAAGACGCTGGCGATGCCCCGCCTGATCATCCCCTCCCTCCAGGTCAACATCCGCGGCGGCGAACTGCCGCCCAAGGACCAGGACGGGCGAACCTTCCTCAAGGTTCCTGTCAACACTCTCTGACTCGTCTCTAGAAAGGACCTACCAGCCATGTGGCCATTTTCCTCCAGCGCGAATGCCGGCCTCAGCTTCCGCAAGATCGACCCCAACTTCGCCATCGCCGGGCAGATCCTGCCGGCCGACGTGAAGAAGGTCGCCGAAGCGGGCTTCAAGACCATCGTCTGCGCCCGTCCCGACGGTGAAGAGCCAGGGCAGCCGACTTTTGCCGCAATTTCGACGGCCGCCAAGGATGCCGGCCTCGAAGCCGTGTACATTCCCGTCTCGGGCAGCATCGGCGAAGGTCAGATCATTCGCATCGAGGATATCGTGAAGCGGCTCCCCAGCCCGATGTTCGGCTACTGCCGCTCGGGCGCCCGCGCCGGCTCGCTCTTCAACGCTGCCAAGGCCGCGATGCGCTGAAGCTATCGGCGGATGGCACTGGCCGTCCGCCTCCCCCATCATGATCGCCCTGTCCCCCATCCAGTATCTGCTCGGCGCGCTCTCGGGCAGCGCCGTCGGCCTCAGTCTCGGGCTCTTCGGGGGCGGCGGCTCGATCCTCGCCGTGCCACTTCTGGTCTATCTCGTCGGCCTCTCCGACCCGCATGTCGCCATCGGCACCAGTGCGGTAGCTGTCGCCGCGAACGCCTTGAGCAATCTCGTCGTCCACGCCCGGCGCGGCAACGTCGCCTGGCGCTGCGCCCTCATCTATTCGGCCGCCGGCGTAGTCGGCGCGGCGCTCGGCTCGATCGTGGGCAAGGCGCTCGATGGCCAGCACCTGCTGCTCCTCTTCTCACTTCTGATGTTTGCGATCGCCGCACTGATGTTTCTCAGCCGGAACCGCCAGGAAAAGGCCGCGGTCGCCTGCACGCTCGAGAACGCTCCCAAGACGCTGGCCTTCGGCGCCGGTACCGGCGCCGTCGCGGGCTTTTTCGGCATCGGCGGCGGCTTCCTGATCGTACCGGGCCTTGTCGCCGCCACGGGCATGTCGCTGCTGAACGCCGTCGGTTCGTCGCTCGTGGCGGTGAGCGCGTTCGGCCTCACCACCGCAGTGAGCTACGGCGCGTCGGGCCTCGTGGATTGGCCGCTTGCCGCGGTCTTCGTTGCCTGTGGCGCGGTGGGCGGAAGTCTCGGAGCGCTTGCGGCAGGTCAACTCGCCCGCCGCCGGGGCGCGCTAAATACAGCCTTCACGGCACTGATCGTGATCGTGGCGACATACATGTCGATACGAGCGATCGGCGCCTTCTGACTCCTGGGAGGGAACAACATGGCACACGTCGTCGTCCTCGGTGCGGGACTGGGTGGCACCATAATGGCGTACGAACTTCGCGACCTGCTCGGTCGCGAGCACCGCATTTCTGTGGTCAACAAGGGCACGAAATACGCCTTCGTCCCGTCCAATCCATGGGTGGCCGTAGGCTGGCGCGACCGTGACGCAGTGAGTGTCGATCTCGAGCCGGTGTTCCGCCGCCGCCAGATCGATCTCCATCCCCAGGGGGCAAGGCGCGTCGATCCAAAGGGCAAGTCAATCGAGCTGATGGACGGCACCGTCGTTGCCTACGACTACCTCGTCATCGCCACCGGCCCCGACCTGGCGTTCGACGAAATTCCCGGCTTTGGCCCCGAGGCCGAAACCAACTCGGTCTGCTTCATCGATCACGCGCTCGATGCCCGGACGGCCTTCGACCGGCTGGTCGCAAACCCGGGCCCCGTTGTCATCGGGGCGGTGCAGGGGGCGTCGTGCTTCGGCCCGGCCTATGAGTTCGCCTTTATCCTCGACAAGGCGCTGCGCGATGCCCGCGTGCGCGACCGGGTGCCCATGACCTTCGTCACCCCCGAGCCCTATATCGGCCACCTCGGCCTCGATGGCGTCGGCGACACCAAGGGCCTGCTCGAGAGCCAGCTGCGCAATCGGCACATCAAGTGGATCACCAACGCCCGCGTGGACAAGTTCGAGTCCGGACACCTGTTCGCCAGCGAAATCGCCGAGGACGGCAGCGTCGCACGGGCGCATGATCTACCGTTCGCCTATGCCATGATGCTGCCCGCCTTCCGCGGCGTCGAAGCGGTGCGTGGCATCGAGGGCCTCACCAACCCGCGCGGGTTCATCCTGGCCGACAAATACCAACGCAATCCGGCATTCCCCGAGGTGTTCTCGGTGGGCGTGTGCGTTGCCATCCCGCCGCTCGGCAAGACGCCGGTGCCGGTCGGAGTGCCCAAGACCGGCTTCATGATCGAGTCGATGGTCACCGCCACGGCGCAGAACATCGCCAGCCTCATCGCGGGCAGGCAGCCGACGGCGGTGCCGACATGGAATGCCGTATGCCTCGCGGATTTCGGTGACGGCGGCATTGCCTTTGTGGCCCAGCCCCAGATTCCACCTCGCAACGTGAACTGGTCGTCCGAGGGCAAGTGGGTACACGCCGCCAAGATCGGCTTCGAAAAGTACTTCCTGCACAAGATCGAGTCAGGCCGGTCAGAGCCCTTCTACGAAAAGCTCGCCCTGCAGGTGCTGGGCATCGAAAAGCTCAAGGCGGTTTCCTTAGAGGACACTAGTCAGATATTGGGTCAGAAGGTCCGCTAACGGCCAGAAGCGACCGCCTTCAAAATTTCTGGTCTCCGGTTTGTCCCGCGATAGGTGTGGGCCCCGGCGGGGCCGCGATAGCCCCCACTATCGCGGGACGGGCGGAATGGGTCGTATAGGGTCATAAGACCATATAGCTGCTGACAGGGTCGGCTCCACCCGCAGTTAGGCAGCAGCTACAGACTTTTCTGCCTCTACCTCTCCTCACAGGCGCCGCCAGACAGGGTGACAGTTACAATCGCTGGCAGGAGCTCTGGCGTGATGCCCACGGCCAGCGCCGCCGCGAACAACAGGGACTCAAGCACCGGGCGCCCGAGCAAGACATTGGCGACGAGAACAATCGTCACAAGCACCAGCATCACCTGGGGCATCAGGAGACCGAACCGTCGGATGCCGCGCGCGAAGCTCGTCTCGGGTTTCCACGGCGGAACCGGGGGACTCGCCGGCACCGCGGGCATGGGTGGTGACTTTTCTGGCACCTTCGTAACCGGGACCTATCCGGGGTATGGGACGATCTTTGTTGCGGAGGGAGAGGATGGAACCCCCGGCCTGGTCGGTACGATGGGCGCGTCGTATCGCCCAGGGCTGACGGGAACCACCAATACCGGCATCCTGTTCGGAGACGGCAGCTCGGGTAGCGTGAAGCAGGGTGCGACACTGGTCTATGCGCATGGCCTCGACCTGGTGGCGAACGAGGCCACGGGCGAAACCGAAATCCGCTTCAACATCATCCGGATGGGCAATACCGCGGGTGACATCGATGTGACCTGGGTGGTACAGGGCGCCACGAGCGGCAGTAGCGCAACGGGCGCCGATTTCACCGGCGGCAAGCTGCCCGGCGGTAAGGTGCGGCTGGAGGCCAAGGTCACGGGCGAGACCTTTCATACTGGCGCGGTTGAGACAGTGTCCTTTACCGTCGCAAGCGACAGGATCGCCGAGGCGACCGAGGGCTTTCGCATCGTTCTGACCGGGACCACGGGCGGCGTCGGCACTGTGCAACTCGGCACCTCGGTGCTGGCGGGCAGCATCGGGGACGGGGTGAGCATCGATGATGGAGTCAGCGGTCCGACCGCGGGGCCGGACCGGCTGATCGGCACCAATGCCGCGGATCGGATCGACGCGCTGGCCGGGAACGACATTATCTTCGGGCGCGGCGGCAAGGACACGCTGAGCGGGGGCAGCGGCAGAGACACGATCCAGGGTGGCAGCGGCAAGGACAGCCTGGATGGCGGCAGCAGCAAAGACACTGTGGACTATGCCGACAAGACCAAGGCGGTCGTCGTCGCCCTCGATGGCTCCCACAAGGCGACGGTCAAGATCGGCGGCAAGGCCGAGGACACGATCCGGAACTTCGAGAACGTTATCGGCGGCTCCAAGGGCGACAAGCTCACCGGCGACGGCAAGGCCAATGTGCTCGACGGCGGCAAGGGGAACGACACGCTGAGCGGCGGCAAGGGCAACGACACCCTGATCGGCGGCACGAGCAAGGACAAGCTGACCGGCGGATCCGGTAAGGATCAGTTCGTGTTCGATGCCAAGCTGTCCAAGTCCAACGTCGATAGCATCGCCGACTTCAAGCACGATACCGACGTCATCGCGCTAGACGACGCGATCTTCGCCGTAATCGGCACCAAGCTCGACAAGTCCGAGTTCTATGCCAAGGCCGGCGCCACCAAGGCGCACGATGGCACCGATCACATCATCTACAACAAGTCGACGGGCAAGCTCTACTACGACGAGGATGGCAAGGGCGGTCATGCTGCAGTGCTCTTTGCGACGCTGAGCCACAAGCCAACGCTGGACCATGGGGATTTTGCCATCGCCTAGGCGCGGCCGCCAGTGGCCCATCGATTTGAAAGGTCGTCACGCCGTCCATGGTCGAAGGAGGCCGTGAACCAGTGAGGCCGTGCGCGACGTCGTCGCCCGGATGGGTTCCGGCTGCCAACACTATCGGAGAAGCGATGGTCAGAATGGCCGCCACAAGGAGCCTGATAAGAGTCACTGTTCCCCATGCTGGTGCTCTGGTGGACTGTTTCAAAAGAAACATCCTGTCCAGGCGGGCCGCGTCGCCTTGGCTACGTCTACATGCGGGGCGGGTGCATAAACCGTTACCCTCTACCTGGGTCAGCGACGTCCTGGCATGAGGCGCTGCGTGCCGCAGACGCAAAGTTGCCTCCGGAGAGTTTGTGACTTGAGGGACTGAACGCCGGCAGCGAACCAGTATGCGCCCGGCCCGCTGCCGGCGCCTCCGGACTGACGAGCGGAGAACGACGTCTTGGCGCGACCGGCAGGGGTGGTCCATAGTCAAGCTCGACTATCGCCCCGTGAGCTCAATCCGGCCCAGAATGCTGGCACTCGAAGTATGACTAGAACAGAGTTCATATACACCTGTCACCCAGGCCAACTGCCGGTTGCTCTCTTGTCCGGACACTTCAACACGCGGGTCCTCCGCCGGAGAGAGATCATGAGCCGAAGCGTTCCTCTAGCGCACGAGCCGCGACACGACATCGAAGCTGACTGCAGTCGTCGCCACGTGGGGCGATGTCGAGCTTGAGGAGGTCTATGCAAGCCCCGCGCTGCAGGGCATCGACCGTCCTGGCGCCTATTTCGACCTGATCGGCGATCCCGCGGCCTCTTTGGCGAAGTTTCTGCCGGTGTATCGGGTCAAGGGTGGAGCGGGCTACATCTATGCCGCAAACTTCGATTCATCAGGGATCGGCGACCGGTACTACGTCGCGGTGAACGCGAGGGAATTGGCGCCGTCGTCCTACAGGGCGAGCTTGCGTGCCTTGTTGGAGAAGGATCAGACGCTCGATCCGACCGACTATAGTCTCTGGCCCGAGGTTGCGATGGCGACAAGGACCCTGAGCCTTGCAACATCCAGTAGCGTTGCAAATCAGCAGTTCGACGCAGTCGTCGACCGGTATTCCTCCAGCAAATTGCGGTCTCACGTCTGGGCCAGCCTGCCTAGCGGTGCAATCGATCGCTTGAAGCAGGGCAGTTACTCCTCATTGAGCGAAAGGACGGTGTCGAGCAGCGTCACTGGGAGCGCAAGAAGGGTATGCTGAACGAGGCCCTCGACTGCCGCGTCTACGCCTATGCGGCGCTCCACGGGCTCTACCAAGTCCGGCAGCTGAACCTGGAGACGCAGGCAGCAAGTCTGTTCGAAAACGCCGCTAAGCTCGCCCAGACGCAGAGTGGGAACGCAGAACTCACAGTGCAGCCGCGTCGCCGGACCATTCGGCAGTCCCTGTACTGATGCCGAGCGCACCTCTGACAGTTTCTGGCGAGGCCCGGCACACCGCGCTCCTGTAGGACCCGGCGGGGGCGACCATAGAGAGTCGTTCTAATCCTGAGGAGAGACTTACCTTGGTCGGCTGCCGGCTGTTGCCTCACCCGCACTTCTAATGCGTTGGGTCCTGTGCGGTGGCAGACAACGAGGGTCGGCTCCACCCGCAAGATGGAAGCAGCTTGACACGTGCGCATGGGTTCGCACGCGAGTGCCGGGCGAGGCTAATGAGTCAGCTTGGCCAGGTTGCAGCATCTGCCGGCCTGCGAACTGGGTGCGAACAGTGTTCGCACCCTTTGGGGAGGGGATCGCCGTGCTGAATGCGGGCATTGACGTGCAGTCGATATGGGCGCCACACGAAATGGTCACCTTATTCTCATCCACGTGCGGCAGCGGAGCCCACTCTGTACTGGTTCGGCTCGACTTCCGGGTCTGCGCAAGCGTGTGTCCGTCACCTCGAACAAAGGAGACGAGCATGCCCATGATCAAAGTGAGCGACCACACGCTGCAGCTGATCCGCGAACAGGCGCGGGAGGGCTTCAGCTTCGTGTGTACGGCGACCCGCCGGGCTGACGGGCTGTGGAATGTTCCGGTCGATGACGCGGTTGCCATGAAGATCGCGATCGAGCGATTGCCGACCGAAACGGACGAGGATGTCGTGTCGCGGCTCGTGCGGGCGGCGATCGGGAGGCGACCTAACTGACGATACGACTGGGCGCTGGCAGGCCGGCCTCCGGTGCCAGGTGAAGCAAATATGAGCGCCATCCGGGCCAGTAGCTGGCGAATAGCCGACTATGCATCGAATGTGCGGAGTTCCGGGCCTTTGCGCGATATCAGATGTATAGCTGCTACTATGCATAGACATCGCGGAGTTCCGGGCCTTTGCGAGCGGCTCAAAACTGACCACTATGCATCACGGCCCCTATTGCCGCCGCCAGATTGATGGCCGCCATCAGGGGCATGCTTGATCTGCCGGCCTACCCGATGGTGCATAGTCCCCTTTTCCTCTGTCGCTGCTGGCTGATCGCCGGCTGGAGCCGACCCTCATAGCCTTACAGCCGGGAAGGACCCGTCGGCCTCATCGTCCTCGGAGTGACGAGGGTGTGGTTGCCAGACACCTCGTCTTCGAGCCTGGGCGGGCTAGGTCATGGTTGTCCCACCACAGATGCTTCCGTAATCGGGGCGGGCAACAGAGGCGATGAGGAACACATCTGGTGCTGCGGTGTCGGGCGTATGCACAAGGGCGTGCTTAGAACCCTCGCACAGACCGAGCACTACATGCTCACAGTCCTTAAGCGCATCATCGTTCAAAGACAAGAACATAGTTCGACTCAGAGTTCTCATCAGCGTTGTGACCATCACACTCGACGACAAGGAACCTGGCAACCATCCCCCCCGGCGACTAGTCTCCAGCTAGTGGAGAAACGGGCGGGGTATCATACGGCTACCCCGCCGGCAGTCCGATCATTTGGCGTGTACTGCGGCACATTCGAGGTTCGCCAGGTGCCCCTCACCCTGAAAGGACGCGGAACCATCAATATCGTGAAAGCCACGGAACGTGGGGCTGTGCTGGGGAGGACCCTGAAAGTCGTGCCTTTCAGGGTGCGAGGCGAGGACTTCGCTCTTTTGTCTCGAAGTCATCGGGACATAGCGCCGATTGCGCAACCAAGCGGCCTGAAAACCGGGGCCGTTTCAGGCCTCTGCCAGTGCACGATGCCCGATAACGTCGACCCATCCGAGACATATCCGCACTTGTGCAACCAAACAGGGTGAAAGCCGGCCGGGGGCCGAGTTCACCGGCAGTCGCGGGCTCGACGTATGATGGGGCGCTTTCGAGCACCCGCAGAGGCCCGGAAACTGGGAAACTCGACGTATGATCGGGATCATACGCCACAATCCGGCCAAAGCCCCGGAACTCCGCACATCGGGCGTATGATCGGGTCTGCGCGGACCGAACGACAAAAAGCGCGGATCGACGACCTCACAGTCGGCGGCCACGGGGGCAGGGGCGGCCCCCCGGGGCCGGTGGACTGTCGCGCGGGGGGGTGATGCGACCCAGAGCCAGTAGCCGCCCGTGTGGCCTCACTGCCGCCGGAGCAGCCAGGCCTCTACTCCTGGTTCGAGAGTCGTCGCAGGGATCGCCGGAATCGTCCCAGCCACCGTTGGGTGCTGCCATCGAGGACATTGTCATCCGCGCCGATCCACCACCAGATCGCTTCGTACTGAATGACAAGCTCATCGAGGTCGCTCGGCTGCTCTCGAGAGATGGCATCGGCGATCTTGAGAGCATCCTCGATTGCCTCCGACCACGCGCCGTGCCGAGTCGCCGCAAGGGCCGGCTCGACCTCATCGCCTAAGGTCTGGTATCTGCGCCAAGCGCGTCCGGCCCGCGCCCGGTGGCGCTTGAGTTCCAGACCCAGGCGCAGCAAGGCGCTGCCCTTGTGTGTCGGTCGGCTCAACTCTCCACTCGCCATTTGTCGCTCCGACGCAGTTTCGGTGCGATACACAAGGACGAGTTGCTCCTCACAGTCTAGCTCGTCTCGACAGTGCAGGGAACAAGTTGGACGGATCGGGCGGCGAGGCAGGAGGCCATCGAAAGCACGAGCTAGAACAATACTCGTCTCAGTCGATCGCTTAGCCGAAGTGCCGGTGGCCGTTCCATCCGACACTTCAATCCGTTGGGTCCTCCGCCGGCGAGAGATTATGAGGGTCGGCTCCAGCCGCAAGACGGAAGCAGCTGGACACGTGCACATGGGTTCGCATCATACTGCCGGACGCCAATAGTGAGTCAGTTTGGCCAGGTTGCGGCTATTGCCGCGCTGCGAACTGGGTGCGAACAGTGTTCGCACCTTTTGGGGGGAAGGTGCGAACGCCGACTAGGGGCTTTACCGAGCAAATGCACCACCGGTTAAGGGCGAGCCGGTACTTTTGGGGGTGGATCGGACAGAACGGAGGGCGGCATGGGTGCAGATGTGACGGGCGTTAGCCGCCGCGCCTACGCCAAGTCGCGCGGCATCTCCGAGGCCGTGGTCCGCAAGTACCTCTCCCAGGGCAAGCTCAGCGACGCTCTTCTGCCAGATGGGACATTGGATGTCGAAAAAGCCGATCAGCTCCTCGCCGCCTCCATCACACGAGATCGTGCGCAGCCGGTCGAGTTGAGGACGGCAAAAGCTCGACATCTGCGGGCAAAAGTCCGCCGCGTTGGCGATGCAGTGCGGGACCTTGAGAGAAGTCTGGTCCACGCCGACCGTGTTGGGCCGATTGCCAGTGTGGTGGGCATCATCGTCGCCAACGCTCTGCGTCCGATCGCCGAGCGCATGGCGCCGATCATAGCCGGGATGAACGGGAAGGATGCGCACCTGGCGCTTCGCAACGCCGTGTCTGACGCGCTGGAGATCATCTCGTCCACGATAGTGGCCGGCGTGGATGGTGCAAAGGGGGGCGAAGAGAGAGAACTAGAGCTCGATGAGCTGAGCGAGCCTCAGCTCCTTGCAGTGCAGGCCAATCTGCAGGCCGACAAGCTTGAACTCGAGCGCGCCCTGGCGAAGGGGATCCTCTGTCAGGTTGCCGATGTGGTTGAGGCGCATGAGGAGCAGATGGTCGTCTCCAAAACTCTCGTGTTGGCAATGCCCGGCCGGGTGGCGCCGCACGCGGAGAGCGAGACCGCCGAGCAGCTAAAGGTACGGATCACCGAGGAGATCAAAGACGCCCTTGCGGCCGGTCCGCCTGTGGAGGTGCGTGATGAGAACCAACTCGCTGGCCCCTTTGCGGAGCTGGCCGGCCAAGAGGTTTTGCGGCGAGCGCTCATCGAGAGCAGCCGGGCCATCAACCGGCCGCCGCCACGCATGTCCGTCCCTGACTGGGCCGACGCCTACCGCTCCCTCTCGACGTCGGCTGGCGCTGTAGGCGGTCCATGGCAGACGCACCGCGTGGAGGTCGCGCGCGGGCCCATGATGGCTGTGACCGAGCCGGACGTCGAGACGATTACCATCATGTGCTGCACCCAGACGATGAAGACCTCGGTTCTGGAGAATACGCTCGGATACTTCGCTCATCTCGACCCGGCACCTATGCTGGTTCTGCAGCCCAAGGACGAGATGGCCGACGCCTTCTCAAAGGAGCGTATCGCCCCGATGATCGCGAGCAGCCCCGCGCTGCGCGCCATCATGGGAGACCGTCGTACGCGGACTGGCGCCGACACGTTGCGCTTCAAGAAGTTCCCGGGTGGGTTTTTGGCGATGGCTTCGGCGGGCTCACCGTCCAACCTCGCCATGCGCGCCATTCGCATCGTGCTCCTCGACGAAATCGACAAGTACGAGACGAGCAAGGAAGGCGATCCGGTCGCGCTGGCCGAGGAGCGCACCGCGACCTTCACGACCAATCGGCTCAGCATCCGCGCCTGCTCCCCGACCTGGGAGGAGACCAGCCGCATCTACAAGTCCTACATGGAAGGCGACCAGCGTAAGCCCTTCGTTAATTGCCCACACTGCGGGCACGCGCAGGTCCTCGACTTCTTCGCCCACGTGGGCTGGAACAAGAACGAGGATGGCAGTCACCGGCCGGAGACCGGGCACATCCACTGCGAAGCCTGCGGTGCCGAGTGGTCAGAGGCTGAGCGTCTCAAGATCGTCTCGACCAAGCACGCGATCCAGCACCGCCAGACCAAAGTCTTTCACTGCTGCGGCTCCCGCCAGGATCCGCTGATCGAGCGTCGGTGGGAGTGGGACGACGAGCACCAGGTCGGATACGCCATCTGCAAGGAGTGCGGTCGCCGGGGGGTTCCGAACCGGCACGCGAGTTTTTGGGCATCCAAGCTCTACTCGCCGTTCATCAGCGTGGCTGGGCTGGTGGAGAAGTGGCTGAGTGCCCAAGGCGATCAGGACACTAAGCAGACCTTCTACAACACGCAGCTGGGGGTCCCGTTCAAGGCGGAGACACACCGGGCCATCGATGCGCACTCCCTCGCGGCGCGGGCGGAGCCTTACGATGGCACCAAGGAGCTTCCCGAGGGCGTTGTGGTGCTGACGGCGGGCGTTGACGTGCAATCGATGGGCGCCACGGGGCAGGGGCGCCTCGAGGTTGAGGTCGTCGGATGGGGTCTAGGGGAAGAATCGTGGTCCATCGCAATCGCGGCGTTCGAGGGTGACCCGGCTTCGCCTCAGGTCTGGAGCCAGCTCGATCAGCTCCTCATGGCACCTTACAAGCACCCGCTCGGCTTCAACCTCTACCTCGCTGGAGCGTGCATCGACTCGGGCGGCCACAACGCCCAGGACGTCTACCGCTTCGTGAGGGAGCGCAGCGGAGGCAATATCTGGGCCATCAAAGGCACCAATGCCGACCGGGGCGTGAACTGGTCACCCATCTGGCCGGACGCGACCCAGGAGCGTCCTAAGCAACGCTACCGCACCGGGTACCGTCCGACCATTGTCGGCGTCAACGCGGCCAAGTGGGCGGTGCACCAGCAACTGCTCGTCGATGAGCCCGGCCCGGGCTACTGTCACTTCCCCACTGGCAGGCCTGATAACTGGTACCATCAGCTGACCAGCGAGGAGCTGCTGATTGAGCGAAAGGACGGCGTCGAGCAGCGCCGCTGGAAGCTCAGGAAGAGCATGCTGAACGAGGCCCTCGACTGCCGCGTCTACGCATATGCGGCCCTCAACGGGCTCTACCAAGTTCACCAGCTCAACTTGGAAAAGCAGGCAGCAAGTCTGTTCCGAAATGCGGCTGAGCTCGCCCGGCAGCAGTATGGGACGGCAGAAGTCAGAGTTGAGCCGCGTCGCCGGACCATTAGACATTCCCTAGACTAGCCCGATGCCGCGTGCGCCCCGACGGGTGCTGGCGGGCCAGACGCGGTGGTGGCACATGGGCGTCACGTGAGAGAGAAGACGCTAGGCAATCGTTCTAATCCGGCTAGAATGGAACTTAGTCGACTTCCGGCGAGTACCATTTCAAATGGGCCGGGCCTTCCGCGGGTGGAGATAGAGGGTGGCTCCAGCGGCAGGTAGGCAGCACCTAATGGAGAAAACCTGCTTGCTTCTTTCGGTCCTAGCGGCCGGCATCGGAGGGGGTACCCGAAGAGTTTACCAAACAGGCAGTGGTGCGTAAAAGGACCATTGATAGGCAGCTGCCGACTCATCAACGCCCCTTCTCTCCGAGACTTCCGGACGTTGCGCCGGCTTGCGCAAGTAGTGCTCGCGAACATTGGGGCAAACCCCAGCTTTGGATTTGGCGAAGTCGAGGAGAATTCTGCCATGGGGGAAGAAACGGCGGCACCGTACGGAACGCCTCAGCCGTCGGGCCTAAAATGGGGCTCGGCAGCGGCGCGACCATAGGCGCGCGAAGTTAGCGTTCTTGACCGGGTCAACCGGCTGCGTCGGCTGTGCGCCGTAGGTGGGCACTCAAGGTGCCCGTAGAACCGCCACGACCTACTCGAACTCGTAGCCGTACTTGGCGATTATCGCCTTACCCTCGTCGCTCTGAAGGAACTCGAGAAAGGCCATGGCCGCAGGGTTAGCTTCGCCGGTCTTCAGGAGAACGGCGTCTTGAAGGATCGGGGAGTAGTTGTCGCGTGGCACACGCCATAGCTGAAGCGCCGGCTTATCGATAACCTGACTCAAGGCGACGAACCCGAGCTCTGCGCTGCCACTGTCGACAAAATGAAGCGCCTGGGAGATGTTCTCGCCGACCACTTGTTTCGGTGCAATGACATCCGTCAGCCCCAGCTTCTCAATGGTCTCCACTGCCGCGGCTCCATAGGGGGCGGTCTTGGGGTCCGCGATCGCAATGTGCTGGAAGTCACCACCCGCTAGCACCGCAGCACCGTCGGTCAGGTCGATAGAGGGGCTGTAGAGAACTACTTTGCCGACTGCGTAGGTGAAGACGGAACCTTTAACGCCAAGACCGTCGGTAACCGCTTGTGTGGGACGCTTGCTGTCGGCTGCGAGGAAAACCTCAAACGGAGCAGCCTGACTAATCTGATTGTATAGGGCTCCAGTCGCACCAAAACTAAACACTACGTCGTCGCCAGTCCTTGCCTTGAAGGCGGCGCCGAGTTCTTCCGCCGGTTTGACAAAGTTGGCAGCGACCGCTGCGCTGACCGTTGCTGCATGGACTGATGACGAAGCCAGAAGCGCAATAACGAAGCCGCCTAGAAGGGCCGAGAGGCGCATATCATGGCTCGATATGTTTGGTTGAACATATTAAGGCTGCCATAACGCCCACTGGCGGGCAAGGCGCTTTTTCATCGGTTTAAGGCAGCCCTTACAGTGGCAACGTTTTCTTTGATGGCCGCAGCCGCCTTTTCCTGCATCGAACGGTAGCTGGCCAAGACCATCTGCCCATGGTTGGTCAGCACGGCGCCGCCTTTGGTTTTGCCGCCACGTGACGAGGAAACCAGAGCGGAACCGAAGCCCGTATTGAGCGCTCGGACGATCTCCCAGGCCCGCTTGTAGCTCATCCCCATTTTCTGACTCGCGGCCGCAATTGAACCAGTGGAGGCTATCAGTTCAAGTAGATCAGCGCGGCCTGGGCCGAGGTAGAATTGATCGTCAAAGATGACCCGAAGGCTGATATGGAATTTGTTATCGTCGGTCGGGCTCATGCTGCACCCCACTAGTGTTGGGGGATAAGGCCATGAACGTTAGCGCTAGGACAAGTCAAAGGTTCGGACTGTGAAGTTTGATGGGTGCAACGATGGCGGCCGTGCGGTCGAGGATAGACCATCAGCGTATCCAAACGGACAAGTCAGAGACTCAATGAGTCGGCCGTTGTAATAACGTTCCATTGATGTCAGCGGAATTTACTTGGCCAGACTGCCGGTAGCCATTCTGCCGGATACTTCAATGCTCTGGGTCCTCTGGCGGCGGGAGATAAATGATGGTCGGCTCCCGCCGCGCATAGGCACCCCGTGGGGGGATCTACCTCTGCCTCTTGGCGGAGTGGGCGACAGGCAAGCTAAGCCGCCGCACGTCGACTGATTAGGGGCGCGGCGGTAGAGGCCTTGGAGTAGAGGAGGAAAAACTGGAAGCCGCAAAGGCCGAGCATTGGGGGAGTCTGTGACTGCCCCGAGAGGGAACATGCGAAGTGAGCAGAAATCATCGATGCTTGCGCGGCTTAAGTCGACCGCGGGTGGCTTTGGAGTAAGGGGCATCTTTGCCCTACTCGTCATCTAGAACGACGTGTTGCGTCAGCTTTTTCTGTCGGATTGGCCGAAGCTTCGCGGCAGTTGCGTTGGGACGCGGCGTCATCGTCATCGGACTTAGCGGCCATCGGCGGTGCCACCTTAGATGATAAACTAAACAGTCACCGCAATGCCATCTGAGGCAGCCGAACGGTCACTCCGGCTGCTTTCATCTCGACTTATCGGCCGCAGCAAGCGGTGTGTCCGTCACCTTAAACTTGAGGAGACGACCATGCCGAAGATCAAAGTGAGTGGCCATACGCTACAACTCATCCAGGAGCAGACGCAGGTAGGCTTCAACTTCGCCTATACGGCGACCCTACGGGGCGACGGATTTTGGGATGTCCCCGTGGACGACGAAATCGCGATGAAGATCGCAGCAGCCCGACTGCCCGCTGAGACGGACGATGATGTGGTATCGCGGCTGGTGAGGGCGGCGATCGCCAAAAGGCCTGACTGACCGAAGCCTGCGGCGCTCGACCGTCTGGCACGCGATGCAATGCACATCCCTCGCGTATTGGCGTACCGGCGAATGCGGTGTACTATCCCAGTCAGAACCCGAGAGGCGGCCGACATCAGCTCGCGGCCAGTGATCCTGTTCTCGGGGTGCGCTCCTTCATAATCGTAAGGAAAACCGTGTCGCCAGTTGGCGATGCGAACCTATCGATGCGGGGGGTCCCGATGACCGATCGAAAGATGCTTATCGTCGAGGACGAAGCGATCGTCGCGCTTGACCTTGAGCTCCACTTCGAACTGGCGGGCTTTGTCCCGACGGTGGCAACAAGTGTTCAACAGGCGCTGGCAACGTTGGCGTCCATGCCAGTCGACTTCGCGCTTCTCGACTATCACGTGGGTGGCGAGGATACCGCGCCGGTTGCAGTGGCTCTCAAAGAACTCAGGATTCCCTTCGCGGTGTGTTCCGGCTCGCAGATCGCAGACCTTGGAGAGGCCTTCGCGGGCGTTGAAAATATTGGCAAGCCGTTCAGCTCAGAAGCTCTCGACGAAACGGTCAAGCGTTTGCTGAGTTGAGAGCCATCGTGGCGATAGCGGAGGCATGATGACAACCGTTCGAGCGGCCGGTATCGCGGCCATTGTTGTGATCGCTTTGATAGGAGTGCGGAAGCTCGACGCCAGCTGGCTCGACATATCGATTGTGGCTGTAATGGCGGCTGCCGCAATCGTCGTCTGTTTGCGACTGACGAGCACCGGGAGCAACAGGTGATGCTAGCGCACGAGCCTTTCAGGGAGCCACGGCATGGTGCAACTGCGGCTCACCGTAGTCGCGTCCGAACATCGGAGCTGACGATGGAACAAGTTTTGTATCGGATACTCGAAGTCGTCCTGGGTGTCGGCCTCGGCGCTGCTCTCCTCGGCGCCATTGGACCACGTTCTTTGGATGGCGATGACGTTCAGCCCACTCCAGCATGCGCGACCACCCGAGACCGCCTCCTTTGAGGCCGTCTCGCCTAACAAGCTGACCTGTAGCGGCCCTGCGCGGACGATTGAGCCTTGAGCTAGACTTCCTCCGCAACTCACCCCGTTGTCGGTCTTGTACTCGGAGACGTCGCATGAGGCGAGACAGCGAGATAGATACTAGCGCCCTTGCACGGGAACTATCTCGCCTGCGTCGTCGCGCGGCCCGTCAGAAGCGCAATGTCAGCTCGAACCTAGAAAAGTGGCAAGATTGGTCCGCAACCATGGATGAGATTGCCACCCTTACCCTGCGCTTCGTTGCCCGTCCCGCTGATGACCTCGGGGGCTTGGCCGCCAAGTTCGACGCCATACTCTGGCTGATCGGGGTCAACGAGAGCCTTCTCGACAGCGGTGACCTGCGACGCTTACGCCGGTTCGGTCGAGACCTTTCCACCCTTGCGGGGGACCAGTCACAAGCATCGTCGGGCAAGGCATACCGCACTCGTTAGCCTAGAAACTCGCGGCCATAACAAAGCTGTTGGACTGTCCGTGCGTAGCAAGCATGTGTTGCGTTCACCGCCCGGGCCACTCCGGGCCCTTGTCGGTAACGCCGGGCAATCCCGCTCTGGCCGTTTGACAAGGAGTTCACCATGGCCAAGACGCCGACTAAATCCACCGTACCGCGCATCGTCCGCGGAAAGGCCGCCAAGACCCGCAAAGCCGCCCCAACGCCGGCAAAGCAGACCAGCAAGCAGGACCAGGTCCTCGCTCTCCTCCGCCGCCAGAACGGTGCCTCGATCGACGAGATCGTCGCGGCCACCGATTGGCAGCCTCACAGTGTTCGTGGGTTCCTCAGCGGCGCGGTCAAGAAGCGGCTCGGGATCGACGTCGTTAGCGAGAAGGGCGAAGACGGTGTCCGCCGCTATCATGTCGCGGCACTGAAGTCGTGAGCGCGCTTGTGATCTTCAGGTGGCGTCCAAGAGGCCGCCACTTCTCTATCTCCAAGCGCATCTGGGCTTCGACATAGTCCAACGTTGAAAGCATCGGTAGGTGTTTCTTGTGCCCGTGAAGTTTGCAACGCTCTAAAACCCGCGGGAGATGTCCCGCGGGTGCTCTTTCTTTACGTTGCGGTCGAGGTTTGTGGCGACTAGCGGCGACTTCCACGTCGCTCTGAGACAATAGGCTGTCTCCGGAAGTTCGGAGTTCTAGTCCTCTGCAGGAGCCTCTTCACACGATGGTAGTTTGGAGCCGTGTCGCACTATCTAGGCGACAGAACGGAACCCACATCGGGTGAGCCCCTCTGATGTCTTAGCTGCTGTGATGCCGGGGACCTCAATGCTCGTGCCTGTGGTGGAGGTCGGGGTAGTGCGGATGCTTATGCCCCAGTGGTTCGTGACGGTGCCAGTGTGAATGAGGCTCGGCCACCGGGCCATCATGCGTGTGCTGATGATGTTCGTCGTGGACATGCGCATGCTCGTGCTCCAGCGGCTCATGCACATGCTCATGTTCGTGCCGTTCCTGAAGATGGAGCCAGAGACCAACGGCCATGAGGACGCCGGCAGCACCGAGTTGCCAAGTAATCTGATCGCGGAAGATTGCGATGCCGAGCAGCGCGCCGATGAAGGGCGCAAGGGAGAAGTAAGCTCCGGTACGAGCCGTCCCGAGATGGCGCAGGGCGAGCATGAACATCACGAGGCTCGCGCCCACGCCCATCAAGCCTACGGCGGCGCTCGCCAGCGCGGGCAGCACCGGAGGCAGGGCTGCGCCGAGGATCAGCGCGAGCACCAGATTGGTCGTGCCCGCCACCAGCCCCTTGATCATTGCGATCTGCACGGGATCGGCCGAGGAAAGTTTTCGCGTGAGGTTGTTGTCGATGCCCCAGCTGAGGCAGGCCGCCGCGATGAGAAGGCTGCCGCTATCAAGTTCCAACCCGCGCCCTGTCCACGAGAGGACGATCGCGCCGATGAGGATAGACAGGGCGCCGAGAAGCAGCTTGCGATCGACGTTCTCGCGGAAAACGAGCCATGCAATCATCATCGTCGCGAGGCCCTCGAGGTTGAGCATCAGCGAGCCCGACGACGCTGTGGTGAGGGACAACCCGAGCATCAGAAGCAGTGGGCCAAGCATGCCGCCAAAGAGGATCACGGCCCCAAGCCAGGGCAGATCGGCGCGCCGCAGCGGAGCCTCAGGATTCTCAAGGCCAAAGAACCGCCGTGCGATATGGACGGCTGCCAGTCCAACGCCAGCTCCGAGATAGAGGATGCCCGCCAGAGCCCACGGATCGACGGTTCCCAGCAGGACTTTGGACAACGGGGCGGACGCGCCAAATAGCACGGCGGAGCCAAGGGCGAGGGGAACGCCGGGCCAAAGATGTGAGCGAGTCATGGCGCCACGTGGGTTGTGAACTGGGTCCAATTCATGGAGCGGTAAATGCTAGATCGTTGCGTGCTGATCGGCTTGCGACAAATGGCAGGCGGCCAAGCCACCGTGCGTCGCGGGATTGAGCACAGGCTCTTCGTTTCGGCAACGCTCAAAGACGAGAGGGCACCGCGTGTTGAAGCGGCAGCCCGCGGGTGGGTTGCTGGGGCTGGGCGGATCGCCGGCGAGGATTACGCGCTCGCGCGTGGTCTCGATACGCGGGTCCGGCGAAGGCACGGCGCTCAGCAGGGCCTGCGAATACGGATGGGCTGCATCATCGAACACACGTTCCGTCGCGCCGCTTTCGACAATACGGCCGAGATACATCACTGACACGGACGAGCAGATTTCACGCACTACCGCCAAGTCGTGGGCGATCATGACGATGGTGAGGCCGAGCTTGGCCTGCAGGTCAGCAAACAGAGCAACGATCTGTGCCCGGATCGATACGTCGAGCGCGCTCAACGGCTCGTCGCAAATGAGAATCGAGGGATCGAGCGCGAGGGCGCGGGCAATCCCGACCCGCTGGCGCTGTCCGCCCGACAATGACCTCGGCAGGCGTCCTAGCGCCGTCCTGGGCAGCCCAACGAGATCGAGCAAGGCCTCTACACGTTTGCGCCGATCAGGCACGCCATGGATGATCAGCGGCTCTTCGAGTGACTGCTCGATGGTCTGCCGGCGGCTCAGCGAACCCAGGGGGTCCTGGAACACGAACTGCATCTTGCGCGCGAGACCCTTGCGGTCCGCACGACGCCAGTTCGACAGCGACCGGCCGGCAATCGAAATCTCGCCTTCGGTAGCGCTCTGCAGCCCGACGATGGTGCGGGCGAGCGTGGTCTTGCCGCAGCCGGACTCGCCGACAATGCCGTGAAAGGTCCCAGCCGGGATCGCAAGGTCCACCCCGTCGACAGCTTTCACGAAGCGGCCGGGGGCGATCCTGAAGTGGACTTTGACGCCCGAAGTCTGGATGGCAGGAAAATCAGGCATCGGCCATCTCGCGAAGCGCGCGCAACTGCGGGGGGCAGGCGACGCGCTGCACGACCGCGCGACCACGCACCTGATCGAGGGGCGGCCTATGCGTGCGACAACGCGGCTCTACCTTCGGGCACCGTTCGGCGAAGCGGCATCCGGGGACGAGCATCGACTGATCCGGAGGCACACCGGGGATGCCTTGCCGAGGCTCGCCGATCGACTTGCGCAGGTCGGGCACGGAGTCGAGGAGGCCGATCGTGTAGGGGTGGATCGGCGCGGTCAACACCTCGAATGCCGGGCCTTCCTCGGCGATGCGGCCGGCATAAAGGACGATGACGCGGTCCGCGACTCTAGATACGACGCCGATGTCGTGCGTGATGAGGAGGACGGCGATGCCGTCCTCGCGCTGCAGCTGACGGATCAGTTCAAGAATTTGCGCTTGCACAGTCGCATCCAGCGCCGTTGTGGGCTCGTCGGCGATCAGCACCTTTGGTTTGCCGGCGAGAGCGAGCGCGATCATCACGCGCTGCAGCATGCCGCCGGACATTTCGTGGGGATAGCGGAAGTAGCGATCGTCCGGGTCGGGGATACCAGTGCGCTTGAGCAGATCGAGCGCGGCCTGACGCGCCTCTCGGCCAGTCGCGCCGGTTAGCCGCCTTGCCTGTGCGGCAAGCTGCGGGCCGACCCGCTTCATGGGATTGAGCGCGCTAATAGGGTCCTGAAAGACGACGCCGAAACTCCGGCCACGAAGTTCCGACAGACGGCGCGGACCGAGAGTCAGCAGGTCTTGACCTCCGCTCTGGGCCCTGCCGCGGATATCGACCGTGACGCCCTCAGGGAGCAGCCCGAGCGGACCGAGCGTCATAACGGTCTTGCCCGAACCGCTCTCGCCGACGATGGCGACGGTTTCGCCCGGATGGATCGCGAACGACACGCCATCGACGGCCCGCACCGAGACATTGCCGGCGTAGAGGTCGATCACCAGATCGCCAACCTCGTAGATGGGTCCCGACGCGGTGCTCACGGTCGTGCCTCGACCTGGGCGCGCGCAGCTTCTTCCTTGGCGCGGTCACGCCGGCGGCGGCTGAGCGTAAGGCCGCGAGCCGGACGTGGAACCTTGCTGAGCGCGAAAGCCTCCCCGAGAAGATTGAAGCTCACCACGACGAGGGTCAGCGCCAGCCCCGGCAAGATCACCAGCGCGGGGTTGTCTTCGAGATAGCCCATCCCGTCGACCAGCATCTGGCCCCATTCCGGGGTCGGCGGCTCTACACCAAGACCGAGGAAGCTCAGAGTCGCGATAGCCAGCACGAGAGCGCCCGCATCGGCGCTGGCGTAAACGACGACCAGGGCGAGAACGCTGGGAAGGATGTGCCGGCTGAAAATGTGCAAGTGGTTCGCACCCATGATGCGCGCGGCCTCGATGTATGGCTGGCGCAGTTCCGCGACCACCACAGCGCGGCTCATGCGCGCGTAGTTTGCCCACCAGGCGAGGGTGAGCGCCACGATCATCGACCAGTAGCCCGGCCCCATGATGCCGATAAGCGCCAGCGCGATCACGAGGCTGGGCAGTGCGAGAAAGATATCGATCGCGCTAATCATCACGACTTCGAAGCGGCCCCCGATATAGCCCGCAAGTGAGCCGACGACTACGCCCAGGATCAGCGCCGCCAGCAGCACAATGGACATTGCCGTCAGCGATACCCGCGCACCTCCAATGATGCGGCTCAAGAGGTCGCGGCCGAGATAATCGGTGCCCAACCAATGCGCCCAGGACGGACCCTGCAGTATCGACATGTAGTCTTGTGCGGCTGGATCGTAGGGTGTGAGCCACGGTGCGAGAACGGCGACGGCTACAAATAGCAGCACCGGTGCGACGATGTGCCAAGGCCACGTCCGCAGCGATTTCAGCAGCTCGGTCATGCGCCCGCGGCTTTGCGGATGCGTGGGTCGATCAACATGCAGACAATGTCTACCACGAGGTTCGTGACCACGAAGAACACCACAAACAGCAGGAGGATCGCCTGCATCGAGATGAAATCGCGGAAGCGAATGACTTCGATGAAGAAGGCGCCAATGCCACGAAGCGCAAACACCGTCTCGACAACCATCGACGCCACCATCATCAGGGCAAATTGTGCGCCGAACGTGGTGAGGAACGGGACCGCTATGGTCGGCAACGCTTCCTGCAGAATAACGCCACTTCGGGTCAGGCCCTTGGCAAAGCCCGTCGTCGCATAGGGACGCGACATCGCGTCCTGGAGGTTGACGCGTACGACACGGCTCAAGATGCTCGCAGGCAAGACCGATGAGGTCGCCCAGGGCAATATCCATGAGAGCGGTCCGCTGCCGCCGAAAGAGGGAAGCCAGTTCAGCGTTACCGCGAAGGTGATCACCAGCACTGCGGCGACAAAGAAGTTCGGGGTAGACGCACCCACCAGCGAGATTGTCCTCAGGACATTGTCAACGGGTCCGCCATTGCTGATCGCTCCGGCGATCCCGAGGCCGAGCGACAGCGCAAACGCAATCAGACCGCCGCCAAATAGAAGCAAGGCGGTCACAGGCACCCGTTCGGCGAACTCTACCGACAGCGGTTTGCCGCTGCGTAGCGAAATGCCAAAATCCCCTCGCACGGCATCACCCAGCCAGCGCAGGTAGCGTACCGGGAGCGGATCGTTGAGACCCAAATCCGCGGCGATCCTGGCGATCAGCTCGGCCGATGCATTCGGACCGGCCATGCGTTCAGCGATGAGGGCGGCGACATTGCCGGGCGCCGCCGCGACAAGTGCAAATGTGAGCACCGAGGCGGCGATAACGAGCAGCGCCGCAATCGCCGCTCGTTTCAGCACCAGGATCGACATCGCCGTCCAGTCCGCCTTAGCCGTTGAGCTCGATGCCCTCGAATGGCATATCGTAGTCCGTGGGCGGAAGCACGAAGGTCTTCACGTTGCTGCCGTATGCCCACAGGCGCTGCGCCGCAACCAGCGGGCATAGTGCCCGGTTGGCGTCGAGCCAGTCAAAGATCGCCTGCATCGCCGCTTCCCGCTCTGGACCGTCGGGCGCCGCGAGCGCAGCCATCACTATGGGATCGAGTTCGGGGCTGGCGTAGATTTTGCCGTCGGGCCCACTGTCCACGTTGGAAAGGAACATGTTGCCGAGCGTGCCATGCGGATCGTAGGGCGCGCCATAGGTCGTGAAGAAAGTGAGATCGTAGTCGAAGGCCGGACGGCGCTCATGCATTGTTGCGTTGTCGACAGACGAGATTTCGGCCTTGATGCCTGTCTCCGCGAGCATTGCCTGGATCATCTCCGCAATGCGGCGGGAGCCAGGCAAGGACTCTTCCGACACAAGGAAGCTAAGCGTCAGTGGAGCGCCGTTCTTGGTCCAGCTGCCGCCAGCTTCCTCCCATCCCCCTGCGGTGAGCGCGGCCTTGGCGGCGGCGACATCGCGGGTTGGGACGGGGAGTGGCTTACCAGACAGCGGAATTGTGGGCGGAAAGAGGTTGGCGATAGGGTCGGCGAACCCTTCAAAGAGCACCTTTGCCATCGCCGCTCGATCGATGCTGGCGTAGACCGCCTCACGAACAGCCTTGTCGGCAACCACTGCATCGGCGCGCGGCGAGAAACCGAGCAACATCGTGGTTGTGCCGGTGTCGGCGAAGATCTTGGCGCCACCCTCACTTTCAAGCGCACGTGCGCGGCGCGGCGAGAGCGGGGATACCCAGTCACCGCCGATGATGTCGAGGTCGCCGGCCCGCAGGCCGTTGGCGCGTGCCAGCTCATCGGGCACGACCAGGAGCTCGATGCGCTCGAAGGGTGGCTTGGCGCCCCAATAGGCGTCATTGCGGACGAGCACCGTGTGGCTGTTGTCGTTTTCGGTGATCACCCACGGGCCGGTGCCGACTGGCGCGGACTGGTTGCCGTCGGCGTCCACTGCCTTGGGGGAGAGGAAGCGCACCGGGCGGACGATTGTGAACTCGAGCAGAGCCGCGGGCACGGCCTGCTTGAGCTTGATCGTCAGGCCCGTCGCCCCGTCGGTCGAGATCGACTCCATGGCGTCCGACACGCCGATCCACGAGAAATCGGACTTACCCATCCAGCGCTCGAGGTTCCACTTGGCAGCTTCCGCATTGAACGGCGTCCCGTCGCTGAAAGTCACGCCTTCGCGGAGCTTGAACCTCAGGGTCAGGCCGTCGTCGGAAACGTTCCAGCTCTCGGCCAGAGCCGGCTCGAGCTTGCCGCCCGCGCCGTAACGGATGAGAGGGTCGAACACAAGCGTATAGGTATTGAGACCGGAAATGTTCTGCAGCAGGTCAATGTTTCCTGCTTCGACCAGAATTGCGATCTTGAGAGTGAGATGCCCGGCACCCAACACCTGGAACGGAATCCCAGCAGCGGCCAGGGCGCTCGCCGTCGCGAGCATGAAACTACGTCGGCTAAATTCGGTCATTGTGTACTCCCCGGGAGACGGAACCTGGGGGGAGGTTAACATCGCGACACTATTTGTCTAGACGAAATGCTGCGTTTCGAGTCCTGTGTAGAGGATCCCCGACTTTGGGTGGATATGAGGGTGGCATGTTCAACCTTGTTCGCTTCGAGTCGCTTAGGCCGCGACCCTGGAGGAACGGTGGCGGCGTAACGCGGGAGGTTCTGAGTCTCCCTCATAACGCCCCGATGGAGTCGTTCGCGCTCAGGTTCAGCATTGCGGACATTATCCGGCCCGGACCCTTCTCGCCATTCCCCGGTGTAGATCGGACTCTGGTGGTTATCGATGGTGAGGCAGTGAACATCGCGATCGGCTGCGAGCCACCAAAACGTCTCGGGCGGCTGGAGCCATTGAGCTTTCGCGGTGAAGACGAGGCATGGGCCGAACCGGTCTCGGGGGACACTCGCGATTTCAACGTGATGAGCCGGCGAGGCGCCTTTAGCCACGAGGTCACCATGGTGACACCGCACGAGCCCCTTGCATCAAACGGTGCGGAGGTCTGGGCATTTCTCGCCCTTGTCCAGACTGAGCTCGCGATCGCGGCCGACAAAATCGAACTCGAGCGTCTCGATCTCATCTGGGGAGAGACCATGGACATCGCCCTGGTAACCTCTCGGGCCGGCCTACTCATTCGAGCCTACCCGCAACTCACTTGACATATATGTCTAGACATAATTGACTGCTAGCCTGCGCGAGGATCGCATGGGTCTGACGGTTCTTGAAAATTGCCGGGTCGCCACGATGGCCTTTGGAAAGCCCGCCTACGGTCTGATCGATGACGCCACGATCATGCTAGCCGACGATCGAATACAGTGGGTTGGTCACCGCACCGACCTGCCGCAGCCTCCCGCAACCACAGCACGAATCGATCTGGGGGGAGGCCTTGTTACGCCCGCGCTGATTGATTGCCATACTCACCTCGTGTTCGGCGGCGATCGGGCAGACGAGTTTGAACGCAGGCTTCACGGCGCGACGTATGCAGAGATTGCCCGGACTGGCGGCGGCATCATGTCGAGCGTTCGGGCGACGCGGGCCTCCAGCGAGGATGAACTGGTTGCTGCTGCGTTGCCGCGACTCGACACTCTGATCGGAGAGGGGCTTGCTACATTGGAAATCAAGTCCGGGTACGGACTGACGATCGAGCACGAACTCAAGATGCTGCGGGCCGCCCGCCGGCTCGCCACCCTTAGGCCGGTTCGCGTGACGACAACCTATCTCGCTGCGCACGCCGTGCCGGCGGAGTTTGCCGGCAACGCTGACGGCTTTATCGATGAGATCGTCATTCCCGGCTTAATTGCTGCCCACAGCGCCAACTTAGTCAATGCGGTCGACGGCTTCTGCGAGCGGATAGCATTCACGCCGGCACAAATGGGGCGGGTGTTCGACGCTGCTGCCGCGCTCGGGTTGCCAGTGAAGCTCCATGCCGAGCAACTCAGCAACTCGAATGGCGCGACGCTGGTGGCTTCACGCGGCGGCCTGTCAGCCGATCACCTCGAATATCTTGATGATAAAGGCGTTACTGCGATGGCCGCCGCGAGAACGATTGGGGTTCTCCTCCCCGGCGCATTCTATGCTCTGAGAGAGACTCGCGTCCCCCCTATCGAACGCCTGCGCGAGGCCGGTGTGCCACTGGCCGTGGCGACGGACTGCAATCCGGGCACCTCACCGCTTACATCCCTCCTTCTTGCAATGAACATGGCCTCAGTCTTGTTCCGGCTAACTCCGGAAGAAGTTCTGGCAGGCGCGACCCGGAATGCCGCCAAAGCCCTTGGCTATGACGACCGGGGGGTCATCCAACCAGGCAAGCTCGCGGACCTTGCCGTCTGGAACATCGCTCACCCTGCCGAGCTTTCCTATCGGATCGGCTTCAATCCACTTCGGCAGCGCATCTTCGGGGGTACGTTGTGAATCACATCTTGAAGCCGGGGGAGGCGACACTCGCCGAACTGCGGCAAGCCATCACGGCCGATCATCCATTCGAACTCGATGCGGCAACGCGGCCAGCGGTTGAAGCCGCGGCACGGCGTGTTGCCGACGTATCGGCCGGCGTGATTCCGGTCTACGGAATCAACACGGGCTTCGGAAAATTGGCGAGCATCCGCATCGCTGAAAATGACGTCGGACAACTGCAGCGCAACTTGATACTCTCGCATTGCTGCGGCGTCGGCGACCCGCTGCCCTCGAACGCGGTCCGCCTGATCATGGTGCTCAAGCTCCTGTCGCTGGGGCGGGGAGCATCCGGTGTCCGCTGGGACGTGATCGCTCAGATTGAGGCCATGCTGGCTCGCGGTGTCCTCCCGGTCATCCCAAGCCAGGGCTCGGTGGGAGCGTCAGGCGATCTCGCACCTCTTGCCCACATGACGGCGGTGATGATCGGTGAGGGCGAGGCGCTTTACTCTGGGCGGCGGATGACGGGCGGGTCGGCGCTCGCGGCTGCTGGATTGGGGCCGCTTGTCCTCCAGGCCAAGGAGGGCCTGGCGCTCATCAACGGCACTCAGGTGTCGACCGCTCTGGCGCTGATCAACCTGTTCTCGGCATTCGACAACGCTCTCGGCGCTCTGGTGACTGGTGCCCTGACGACCGAAGCGGCGATGGGGTCGATTGCCCCCTTCCACCCCGAGATTCATGCCCTGCGGGGATTGAAGGGGCAGATCAGGACGGCGGCGATGTTGCGGAGTCTGCTTGAGGAGTCAGAGATCGGTCGTAGCCACTTGGTCGGAGACGAGCGCGTGCAGGATCCGTACTCGATCCGTTGCCAGCCGCAGGTTATGGGAGCGTGTTTCGACCTGCTTTGGCAGGTCGCTGCGACGCTGCGTATCGAAGCCAATGCTGTAACGGACAACCCGCTCGTTCTGTCCGACGGATCGATTGTTTCTGGCGGCAATTTTCACGCCGAGCCTGTTGCGTTTGCTGCTGACCAGATGGCTCTGGCCATCGCCGAGATCGGATCGCTCTCCCAGCGTCGCATCGCACTACTCGTCGATCCGGCGTTGAGCTACGGCCTTCCTGCGTTCCTTTCCCCCCGCCCGGGTCTTCATTCCGGCATGATGATTGCGGAGGTGACGTCCGCCGCGCTGATGAGCGAGAACAAGCAGCTCGCCCATCCCGCCAGCGTCGATTCTACTCCGACGTCTGCGAACCAGGAAGACCATGTGTCGATGGCCTGCCACGCGGCCAACCGGCTGTTCCGGATGAACGCGAACCTCTCGCAAATCATTGGCATCGAACTATTAACGGGCGCGCAGGGAGTGGAACTACGTTCTCCGCTGCGTCCTAGTGAGTCATTGCAAACCGCTGTCGCCGCCTTGCGCGCCAACATCCCGCCGCTAGACAGCGACCGCTACATGGCCGGCGACCTAGCCACAGCAGCTCAACTGATCGCCAGCGGCGCCATCGTGCGGGCCGTCGAGGCCATCGGCCTCCCGCAGCTCGAGGACGCGCAATGAACGCCATCGTTCACGAGGGCTCGTCCCCAATAATCCTAGGCTTCCCGCATGTCGGAACCGAGGTGCCGGACGACATTGCGGCGTGTCTGAGCGAAGAAGGCAAGAACCTGCGCGATACAGACTGGCACCTCGATCGGCTCTATTCTGGAGTTCCGGTCTCCGTCACCACGGTCAAGGCGCGACACCACCGCTACGTCATCGATGTCAACCGCGATCCGGCTCGTGTCAGCCTGTACCCCGGCCAAAACACTACCGATCTGGTTCCGCTCAACACCTTCGACAACGTACCGATCTGGCTGCCGGGCAAGGCGCCCGACGAGGCCGAGATTGCGCGACGGCTGGACCTCTACCACGAGCCCTACCACAGGGCCTTCGCCGAGCAAATCGAGCGTGTGCTCAGTCGTCACGGTGTTGCCATTGTGTTCGACTGCCACTCGATCCGTTCAGTGATCCCGCATTTGTTTGAGGGCAGGTTACCCGACCTCAATGTGGGCGACAACGAGGGGCGGACATGTGGCCCCCAGACGCGCGCGGCGCTGATGGGTCCGGCGCAAGAAGCGGCGGGCTACACACACGTCCTCAACGGCCGCTTCAAGGGAGGCTGGACCCCACGTCATTATGGCAAGTCGGGGAGCAAGGTGGAGGCTATCCAGCTCGAGCTCGCTCAGCACAATTATCTGGCCTCAGAGGATTTGCCTTTTGCGTTTGACGACGTCCGCGCCGCGCGCCTGCGTCCGCATCTTGCCGCTATGATCACCGGTCTCGAGCGCGTCGCGCTTGGGCATCTCAAGGACAACAGTCGATGAGCCCTTCCCTCAGCAACGCCCGCACCATCCGTGCTCCTCGCGGCAATCAGATCAGTGCCAAGTCGTGGATGACCGAGGCACCGCTTCGCATGCTAATGAACAACCTCGATCCCGAGGTTGCCGAGCGTCCGGATGACCTTGTCGTCTATGGCGGCATCGGAAAGGCGGCCCGCAACTGGACGGCATTCGACCAGATTGTCGAGAGCATCCGTGGGCTCGAAGCTGATCAGACCTTGCTCATTCAGTCAGGCAAGCCGGTGGGCGTGTTCCGAACGCATGCTGACGCCCCTCGCGTGCTGCTCGCCAACTCCAACCTCGTGCCCCATTGGGCGACGTGGGAGCACTTCAACGAACTCGACCGCAAGGGTCTTGCGATGTACGGCCAGATGACGGCCGGATCTTGGATATACATCGGCACGCAGGGGATCGTGCAGGGCACCTACGAGACATTCGTCGAGGCTGGCCGCCAGCATTTCGGCGGGAGCCTCAAGGGAAGATGGATTTTGACAGCCGGACTGGGCGGCATGGGCGGGGCCCAGCCTCTTGCGGCGGTCATGGCCGGCGCCTCGTGCCTCGCGATAGAATGCGATCCCACCCGTATCGAGTTCCGCCTCCGCACGCGCTACCTCGACGAGAAAGCGGTCAGCCTCGATGAGGCGCTCGAGAAGATTACGCGATGGACGTCGTCAGGCGAGGCGAAGTCCGTTGGACTGCTCGGCAACGCCGCCGAGATCCTCCCCGAAATGGTTCGCCGCGGCATTCGTCCCGACTTCGTCACCGACCAAACGTCGGCGCACGACCCGATCAATGGCTATCTGCCCAAGGGCTGGACGATGGAACAATGGGTGGATACCCGGCAGCGCGATCCTAAGGCGGTCGAGCTCGCATCCCGTCCGTCAATGCGGCAACATGTCGAGGCGATGGTCGCGTTCAGCGACATGGGCATCCCCACGATCGACTACGGCAACAACATTCGGCAGGTTGCTAAAGACGCGGGCTTTGAACGCGCTTTCGACTTTCCCGGATTTGTGCCGGCCTACATTCGACCGCTGTTCTGCCGCGGCGTCGGCCCTTTCCGGTGGGTCGCCCTGTCTGGCGATCCCGAGGACATCTATCGCACCGACCGGAAGGTCAAAGAGCTGCTGCCCGACCATGCGCACCTTCACAACTGGCTCGACATGGCTCGCGAGCGTATCAGCTTCCAGGGGCTGCCGGCTCGCATCTGCTGGGTCGGGCTGGGGGAGCGTCATCGCCTGGGGCTCGCGTTCAACGAAATGGTCCGCATTGGGGAGCTGTCTGCACCGATAGTGATTGGTCGCGACCACCTCGACTCGGGGTCCGTGGCATCCCCAAACCGCGAGACCGAGGCGATGCAGGACGGTTCCGACGCAGTCTCCGACTGGCCACTGCTCAACGCTTTGCTCAACACCGCGTCGGGAGCCACTTGGGTGTCGCTTCATCACGGCGGTGGTGTCGGAATGGGTTACTCTCAGCATGCCGGCATGGTGATCTGCTGTGACGGTAGCGCCGACGCTGATCGCCGCCTTTCGCGGGTGCTCTGGAACGACCCGGCGACCGGCGTCATGCGTCACGCCGACGCCGGCTATGAGATCGCTCGCAACTTTGCGCGGGAAAAGGGCCTGGACCTTCCAGGAATCCTCTAAGGGCTGAGTCTGGAGTGCGATACCGTGGTGGCACGCAATTCGAGTAGAGCTGTGAATAAGCGCCTAGCCGCCGTCCCACGACCGATCGAACTTCACCAGCGCATTCGGGCTGACATCGAGGGCAAGATCTTGTCCGGCGAATGGCAGCCGGGACACCGGTTGCCAAACGAGCACGAGTTAATGGCGCAGTACAGCTGCGCGAGAATGACCGTAAACAAGGTCATGTCGGGGCTCGTGACTGCAGGCCTGATTGAACGGCGGCGGCGCGCCGGCACCTTTGTCTCCCGGCAACAAACCGACTCGGCGATCCTCCAGATCCCTAACATGCGAGAGGAGGTCACGAGCCGCGGCGCGCGCTATCGCTACCGGCTGCTGGCGCGGACGGTCCGAACGCACGTTGAGCTCGAAGCCGAGACGTTCGAGTTCTTCCAGGGCGGTCCGGTGCTTGAACTTGAGTGTCTGCACTACGCCGACGACCGGCCATTTTCCTACGAGCGGCGTCTGATCAGCTTGGCAGCGGTGCATCACGCCGAGGAGGCAGACTTCAGCCACTTCCCACCGGGGACCTGGCTGATGGAGCATGTGCCGTGGTCGGAGGCGAGTCACCGCATCGGGGCGCTCAATGCTGACGCAGAAATTGCGCGCGTCCTGCAGGTCGCCGTAGGGGAGGCCTGCTTATTGGTCGAGCGCAGAACCTGGCGGCTGCGCGAGGGAATCACTCAGGTGAGCCAGTTCTTTCCTGGTGACCTCTACACGCTGGGGGCCCGTTTTGCTCCTGACGGGCAGATCCGCACCCGCACCAACGCCCTCAAGAACCTACACTAGCGCTAGGCGGCCAGCAGTGGCGTCACCCTCTCTCGGTATCGCCTCATGATGTCGCCACGGCGCGTGTGCCGTCCTTCCCGAACGACCTCTCGCCCAGCAACGTACACAGCGTCGATTGCGCCGGCGCTTCGGCCGAATATCCATGCATCCAGAAGCTGATCGTTGATTCGCCCGATCAGCGAGGGATGGCCCAGATCGAGCGAGACGAGATCGGCGGGATTGCCGATTTCAATCCCAGCGCGAGTCCCGGTTGCCTGCGCGCCTCCCGCTAGGCCAGCGCCGAATAGCCGTCGGCCAGTGGACATGTCGGCACCGGCGAGTGCATTCCGAGAACGCTGCTGCAGTCGAACCGAGTACTCGAGTTGCTTGACCTCATCAGTGACGCCGATGGCGACGTTCGAATCGGTCCCAAAGCCGATGGCTCCCTCAGCATCAAGCCAGGAGACGGCGTTGAAAACTCCGTCCCCGAGATTGGCTTCGGTCACCGGGCACAGGCCAGCGACGGCGCCTGATCTGGCCAGTCCGCCGATCTCGTCGGGCGTCATATGTGTTGCGTGGATAGGGCACCATCGCTCGTTGACGTTGGCATGGTGAAGGAGCCACTCCACGGGACGCTGGCCGCTCCATGCGACACAGTCCTCGACCTCGCGCACCTGCTCGGCGATGTGCATATGGATCGGTCGCGACCCCGCAAGCTCGATGGCGGCGCGCAAGCCGACCTCATCTACGGCACGCAGGCTGTGGGGGGCGATCCCAAGGTTGGCGGTGGGCAAACTCGCCACATGCCTTTGGCTCGCCTCTACGAGGTGCACAAAGGCGTCTGGCGTGTTAACGAACCGCCGCTGCGCCGGAGTGGGCGGTGCACCGCCAAAGCCGGAATAGGTGTAAAGCACCGGGAGTAACGTGAGCCCGAGCCCCGTGGCTCTCGCCGCCTCGACGATCTGCGCACCCATTTCCGCGCGGTCGGCATAGGCCGATCCATCCTCGGCGTGATGCAGGTAGTGGAACTCGGCAACCCGGGTGTAGCCGCTTTCGAGCATCTCGACGTAGGCTAGCTCCGCAATCATGCGGCAGTCGTCCGGAGTCATCCGGTCGACGAAGCGATACATGGTGTCACGCCAGGTCCAGAAACTGTCGGCGCGGCTCGTGCGATACTCCGTCAGTCCCGAGATTGCACGCTGGAAGGCGTGGCTGTGAAGATTGACCATTCCGGGCAGGAGGGCGAGGCCGTCCGGCACGTCAGCGACACCTGTCTCGATCGCCACGACGAGGCCGTTCTCGATCTGGAGCGCCACGTCAACCGCCCAACCCGACGCCAACAGTGCTCTCTCGGCTTTTAGCTGCATTGACCGACTCCAATCCCCAATATGTCTATACATATTTTCGCGCGGGCTCAACGCGTGTCACCGAACAGGCGGCGCAAGCGCTCCTCCTGATCCACTGGCAATTCAGCCGAGACCGGCGTGATCAGACCTTCGTCGAGCTGTGGGTTGGAATCGGGCGCGATGCCCAGCATGGGGGCGACGCGAGCAATGATGCGGCCACTGACTTCCCCGGCGTTCCAGCCGGCCGTGTTGCCCGACTGGGCGTTCTCGGGCTCGGCTTCGTCGAGGAGGACGACCATGACGTATTGAGGACTTTCGAGCGGAAATGCGGAGGCAAAGACATTGAGGTTCTTGCCTGTCCCATAGCGGCCTTCGACGACCTTCTCGGCGGTCCCGGTCTTGCCGCCGGCCCGATACCCAGCCGCGAGCTTGTTCATGCGGGAGGCGGAGCCCTCCAGTGCATTGAGGCGCATCAAGAAGCGAATCTTCTCGCTGGTACGCCGGGAGATCACCCGTTGCGCGTTAGCCAGCGCAGTTTCTTTGTCGCGAGGATAGAACGTCGGATCGACCAGTAGCCCCCCGTTTACGAACGCAGCCATGGCCCTCGCAAGATGCATCGGCGAGATACTGAAACCGTGTCCGAACGACGCCGTGGCCGCCACAACTTCCGACAGTTGAGAGGGCACTTTGGGCGGTGTCCGCTCGGGCAATTCCGTCTCGATGGGCCTGTCGAAGCCGATAGTCGACATGAAGGCTCGGAGATTGTCCTTGCCTAGCGTCTGCATGATTTGGATCGTGCCGACGTTTGAGGAGTATCGGTAGATCTCGGGCACCGTTAGAATTCGGTTCTGCCCTTTGAAGTCCGTAATGGAGAAGCGGCCAAACCGGACCGGAAAGCGCGAATCGTAGCGATCACGCAAGGAGACGGCTCCGCTGTCGAGCGCCGCAGCGAACGTCACTGTCTTGATCACGGACCCGAGTTCGAAATTTCCGGCGGTAATGCGATTGAAGCGGCCCTCGGCTACAGCCGTTGAAGGCACGTTGGGATCGAAGTCCGGCAACGAAGCCAGGGCGATGACTTCGCCACTTCTGGCGTCAAGGATCACCCCGGCCGACGCGATCGACTTATACCGTGTCATGCCGTCGACCAGCTCCGTGTACATGGCATGCTGTACCCGGACGTCCAGAGAGAGCTGTACCGGCGTGAGTTCCTGGTCTCGCGCGATGCCGAGTTCCTGTAGTAGCGCTACGCCGTCGCCGTCGATGTTTCGCTCAATACCGGCGATGCCTTTACTGTCGATGTCGACGGTCCCAAGCACATGAGAGGCCTCGCGACTCGGGTAGAATCGCTTGCTCTCGCTGAGAAAATCGATGCCGGGAATTCCGAGGCGCATGATGCGGTCGCGCGCGTCAGGTGATATTTCGCGTTTGATCCACACGAACCCGGCTTCGCCCGTGAGCCGCTGCACGAGCCATTCTCGGTCGAGATCCTCGAGGACGGTCAGAATGGCGTCGGTAGCTTGTTCGGGATCGACGATGCGCCTCGGCTCAGCAAATAGCGAGGGAACACGCAAATCGAGGGCCATCTCCAGCCCGTTCCTGTCAACGATAGGCGGCCGTGATGCCTCGATCTCGCTGACCTCGCGTCCATCGATGACCACCCGACGCTCGACTAGGCCGAGCTGGGCGAGCCTCACGCCAATGATTGCGAAGAGAAGCCCGAGCACGAACGCCGCGATCAAGATTCGGGAACCGGTTGACGCGAGAAACCGGCGCCGCGAACCCTCTATGAGGGGCCGAACGGGCAACGCAGCGTGCTTGCCTAGACAAGAAGCAGGGACGGCTACGGGGTCGGACGACCCGCGAATGACTTGCAGAAACATTAGAATTTCCATGACGGCTTTGCACGGCCCAAACGGGCGGCGGAAGGCGCGAGACGGTCGGTGGTAATCGTGCCGCGCTAAAGCGTGGTCGAGACTGGGGGCCGATAGCGACTTTCGGGCACGCGTCCGACGGTCGCGGGGACCAAAGGTAGGTGGAAGTCGCGCTCGAGGAACGCCGTGAAATCGTGAGCCGCCTCTACCAGTGAGCAAGCGTGCGAATGGTCCTCGTGCAGCTGTTGATGCGCTGGACGGTCGTGCGCGAGGCCGGTCGCCGCGACCTCGGTGCCTTCCTCAATGCACGCGATCTGGGCGTGAACAGACGGCACCTCGTGCGCTGTCCACGCTCCTCCCACCAGCGCGGCCAACGATAGTGCGAGAAGCAATCGGCGAATAATTGTCCACCCACCCGAGGTCATGATCTGACTCTTGGGGCTTGGCCTTAAAGCGAGGTTAAAGAAGCGGGGTATTCCGTGTCGGAAAGCTAGACACGCCATCGAGCGCAACATAGGGTGCTCCCCTATATTATGGGATTCCGATGACCCACACCATCAAAGAGAAGGCCAAACTGCTCGCGCGAGTGCGTCGCATCCAAGGTCAGATGCTGGCGGTCGAACGCGCGCTCGAAGAGGAAATCGGCTGCGCAGATGTGCTGCAGTTGGTGGCATCCGTTCGCGGCGCCGTCGCGGGGCTCACTGCCGAGCTAATCGAAGACCACGTGCGGCTTCACCTGCTCGATGACGATGCGAGCCGCAAAGAGCGTGCCGCCGCCGGTCAGGAACTGATCGATGTCGTCCGAACTTACATGCGCTGAGTACAAGACATGACCATAGAAGCCAAAGCGGGTTCCTCTGTGCATTCAGCCACCGGGATCAGGGATCTAATGACTCGCGAACGCTGGATCGAGGTCGCGCGAATTGCCATCACCGGGTTCGCAGCTTTACTCTATTGGCAGAACCTCATTCCGCTTTGGGTTCTCTGGGGGGCGGTCGCAATTGGTCTCTATCCGCTGGTGAAGACCGGCATCATCGACCTGTTCACCGAGCGCAAGATTGGGACCGAAATCTTCGTCACGGTCGCAACCCTGGTGGCCGTGTTCGGGGGCGAAACGGTAGCCGGCGCCGTACTGATGGTCATCATCCTGATCGCCGAGTTCATAGCGGAGCTGAACACCGATCGGGCGCGCGCTTCCATCAAATCGCTGATCGGTTCGGTGCCGCAGTCGGCCTCTGTCCGCTCCACTCAGGGTGAGCGCAAGGTGGCATTGTCCGAGCTCAAAATTGGCGACGTGGTGTTGGTGAAAACGGGCGAGCGCATCCCCGTTGACGGCGCCGTGGTCGGCGGGCAGGCCTCGGTGAACCAGGCGCCGATCACGGGCGAGAGCATCCCGGTCGATCGATCTGAGGGTGAACAGGTCTTTGCAGGTACGATCGTCGAGTCGGGGGCACTCGATGTGAGGACCGACAAGGTCGGCGGTGACACTATCTTTTCGCGTATCATTGCACTGGTCGAGAACGCCGAGGCCGAACGCGCGCCGGTACAAAAGCTCGCAGACCGAGTTGCCGGGATCCTCATCCCCGTCGTCTTCGTGTTTCTTGCGATCGTATACTTTGTGACGCGCGACGTCTCGACCATCGTCACGCTTCTCATTTTCACCTCGCCGGCCGAGCTAGGCCTTGCAACGCCGCTGGTAATGATCGCCGCAGTGGCTCGCGGTGCGCGCTCGGGCGTGCTCATAAAAGGTGGTCTTTATCTCGAGCTGTTGGCCAAGGTCGACGCCATAGTCTTCGACAAGACAGGAACACTGACCGCCAACAAACCGGAAGTGGTCGAAGTGCAGTCTCTCGACGCTGCCTATTCCAATACGGACCTCCTCAAATACGCGGCAGCGGCAGACCGTCGTTCGGCCCATCCGCTCGCCAAGGCCGTCGTCGAGGCTGCCGCCCGAGACAAGCTCGACGTGCCAGAGCCGCAGAGCTACGACCAGTTGCAGGGCCGCGGTGTAAAGGCGACTGTGAATGGCAAGGCTGTCCTTGTCGGCAACCCGGCCCTCCTCAACGAAGCCGGGGTCGTGTTCGACAAGAAGATCGACGGCAGCGGGCGCACCCCCGTTCACGTCGGGATAGACGGCAAGCTTGCGGGTGTCATATTCATCGCCGACACTCTCCGCCCCGGTGCCAAGGAGGCTCTTGCGGCATTGCGCGAGAGTGGCGTGAAGAAGCTAATCATGCTTACGGGCGACAACGAATCGACCGCCAAGGCGATCGCTTCGAGCGTTGGCCTCGACGAAGTGCGCGCCGACCTGATGCCTGAAGACAAGGTCGCGGTTATCGCCGACCTGCAGAACCAGGGCCTGCGGGTAGCGATGGTCGGCGACGGTGTCAATGATGCGCCCGCCCTCGCTCGAGCGGATGTCGGCATAGCCATGGGTGGCGGCGGTACTCAAGCCGCGCTCGAAGCGGCCGACATCGCACTGATGACGGATGACCTGAATAAGATCGTGGCGGCACGCAACATCGCCAAGCGCGCCTACCGAACCGTACAGGAGAACCTGTGGGTCGGAGTCGGCGTAGTGCATGTCCTGGGCATCACGGCGGCGCTGATGAACTGGATCGGGCCGATCGAGGCGGCCTTCATCCACCTCGGTCCGGACGTACTCGTGTTTCTCAATTCCGTGAAGCTGCTCCGGGTGAAGATCCCGGGCACTCGGTGAGGCGGGAGGTGGCATTCAAGCAACTGGGTGCCGCGAGCCTATCGCCCCCCCGGCCAATGATCGGAACGCGTTGTCAATCTCATGAGCCGGTTCTTTGGCACCGCGGTTGAGCCACCAGGTGACAACCGCAAGGTAGGCGCCCACCATGAATTGCACGGTCGTTTCATCGGAAGGCTCGGTCCGTCTCAGCTGCCGCCTGAGGATGTCACAAAGCGTTTCGCGGATCGTGTCGAGCACGATCGTGCCCGCGCTCGAGCGCATCATCGCCCTGTAAAGCGATTTCTGTTGCCCAAGGTGCAACGTCAGGAACGAGCTGAAGGCAAAGGGGTCGTCGGACTTGCTGCCGTCCGCGCCGTGGATAAGCATGCCCCTGAGGTAACCGATGCCGCTTCTTAGCAAGTCGTCCTTGTCGGTGAAGTGCGCGTAGAACGTCGACCGACCGACATTGGCAGCATCGGTGATCTCGGCCACGCTTATCTCGTCATAGTTCTTCGTAAGCGTCAGCTCGATCAGAGCGTGGTGTAGAGCTTGCCGGGTTCGCTGAGTGCGGCGATCCATGCCCGGATGAAGCTGTCGGTCAGCCTCGGCTACTTTTTCACGGTCAATTTGCGCGAAGTGTTCCGAAACAGACATTCAGCGTGACTCCGTCGCTTGCCTTACGAGACATTTGTTCAATATCAAACGAGCGTCTTGAAGCAAGGAGATTGCGTTGAATATGGGTAATGAGTCTATTGTGGTCCGTGGTGTCAGCAAGGTCTTCGAAACCCCCGCAGGCTCATTTCGGGCTCTCACCAACGTCTCCATCGAACTCAAGGCAAGCGAGTTCGTGGCCATCGTCGGCAAATCTGGTAGCGGCAAGTCCACCCTTATTAACCTTCTGACCGGTATAGACCGCCCCACAATCGGCGAAATCAGCGTCGCGGGCGAAACCGTCACCGGAAAGACAGAAGCAGAGCTGGCCCGCTGGCGTGGTCGCAACGTCGGAATCGTGTTCCAGTTCTTCCAGCTGCTGCCGACGTTGACCATCGCCGAAAACATCATGCTGCCGATGGACCTGTGCGGCACCTATTCAAGCGGTCGCCGCGAGCGGGCCATCGAGTTATTGTCTCGTGTCGGCATTTCCGAACAGGCCGACAAATTCCCTGCCGCCCTTTCGGGCGGGCAGCAGCAGCGCGCAGCTATCGCCCGCGCGCTTGCCAACGACCCGCCGCTGCTCGTCGCCGATGAACCGACGGGCAACCTCGACAGCAAGACGTCGAGCGAGGTGATGGATCTGTTTCGCTCGCTTGCCGGCCGTGGGATAACCGTTGTCATAGTCACCCATGAGCGCGACATCGCCAAGATCGCCGACCGCACGATCAAGCTGAGGGACGGCCATGTCGAAAGCGACACCCTCGCAAAGCACCCCGAACCTGCGGAGTAGAGTCGTGCGTTGGATCAAGCTTTTCCGCGATCTCCAAGCCGACGCGGGACGCAACCTCATCATGCTTGCCGCAATCGGCGCTGCGTTGTTTGGCGTGATGGTGATGCTCGGCGCTTATGCGGTCGTGACCCGTGAGGTGCGCGTCAACTATCTCGGAACCAACCCTGCGTCGGCCAGCATCGACGTCGACGTCACGCCGACGGTGCTGGAGCTGGCGCGGTCGTTTCCGGGTATAGCGGAGGCCGAGCCCCGCTCGGTTCTCGAAGCCCGGGTCCAGGTCAACGGGGCCTGGATGCGCATGCTGGTCTTCGTCGTCGACGACTTCGCGACGATGCGCCTGAACACGTTCACTCCGGTCTCCGGAACGTGGCCGCCGGCCAGGGGCACGATGCTCATCGAGCGGATGGCCCGCGATGTGATCGGCGCCAAGGAAGGGGCCCTTGTCACCGTCAAACTCGGCGGTAATCCGCAGGTCCCAATCCCGGTTTCCGGCTTCGTGCATGACACTACCCTTGCGCCGGCCTGGCAGGAGCAGTCGGGCTATGGCTACATGACAATGGAGACCTTTGCGCTTCTTGGTGCTCCGCCTGTGTTCGAAGAGTTGCGCATCCTCGTAGAGGGCAGTCCCAGCCAGGCCGAAGTTGACGCCAAGGCTATGGAGCTTGCGCGCGCACTTGAAGCGAACGGCGCGAAGGTCCACGAGATCAAGGCGCCGCCGCTGGGCCAGCACCCCCACCAGCGGCAGATCTCTGTGAGCCTCGCGATGTTCCTGACGCTCGCTATCCTCTCGTTGGCGCTCGCAGCCATCCTCGTCGCCGCAGTGCTTGCCGCCAGCCTTGCCCGGCAGTCGCGGGAGATCGGGATCATGAAAGCGGTCGGTGCGCGCAGCACGCAAATCGGCACAATGTACCTCGCCGCGCTGGCGTTGCTCGGTGCCGCCGCTGGCCTGGTGAGCATCCCGCTAGCGGTACCGGCTGCTGTACGCCTCTCGACGCTGATGGGCGACACGATGAACTTCACCATCACGGACGGTTCGATCCCGCTTTGGGTCTACGCCCTCGTGGCAAGCGCATCCGTACTGATGCCAACCGTGGCCGGCATGCCTTCGATCGTTCGGGCAAGCCGGACCACCGTCAGCAAAGCGTTGTCCGCATCCCATGAGGTCGCCAGCCCTAGAGCCGCCCCGTTAATTGGGGTGCTCACCGCGCTCGCCGGACGCAGCGTGATCATGCGTCTTGCCATCCGCAATACGTTACGGCGCCGTGGACGCATGATACTGTGCGTCGTCCTGCTAGCGACGGGCGGTGCGCTATTTGTTGGTGCCCTAAGCGTTCGTGAGGGCTGGCGTGCTGTTGCCGCGACGGCTCTCACCGACCGCCACTACGATACTGAGGTACAACTCTCAGAGCCGGTCGCCGAGGGACGGCTGATGGCAGCAGTCCAGGCCTCCGGCGCCGTCCAGCAGGTCGAGCTTTGGGGAGTCGTGCCGGCGGTTATCGCCAACAGCTCAGACGGTCTGGACGTCATGCGTACCTATCCGGACCGCGGTCATGGCAGCTTCCGTCTCTTCGGCGCCCCCTATGATGTCTCACTCGTCACCTACCCGGTCGTTGAGGGTCGCTGGCTGGACCCTGCCGACACCGACAAAGTCGTGCTCACGCTACAGAGTCACGCCGGCGGAGGGCGCAAGGTGGGCGACTCGGTGACGCTGCTCATCGACGGACAGGCGCATGAGCTCACTGTCATTGGGATTGTGCGCGAAATCGGGGGCGGCGGCGGCTACGTCAATCGGGCGGAACTCGACCGACTCACGGGCGGCAGGGCCGGCCAGATGATGCGGGTCAAATTCGATCCGCAGCGGCAGGGCGCGCTCGCCAAATTTGAGGCGTCACTGTCCGATGCAGGCATCGGCGTCGAGCGGGCCTTTGGGATCGAAACCCTTTACCAAGCACTCGTGGGACACGTCGAGGTTCCGGTGACCATGTTGGTAGCGGCAGCGGTGCTGCTTGCCACCATCGGCGGACTCGGTCTCGCTTCGATGATGACCATCGCCGTTGTCGAACGAACCCGGGAAATCGGGGTCATGAAATCCATCGGAGCAGTACCCTTCGTTATCGTCCGCATGATCGTCGCTGAAGGTTTGTTCACAGCCGGTCTCAGCTGGATCGTGTCCATCGCAGCCGCCTTACCGATCATCTACGGCATTGGTCAACTCGGCGCATCGATGTTTGGCATACCGCTGCCATTCATCGTCTCGCTCCCCGCACTGACGATCTGGCTCGGCATCGTGGTCACCGTTTCGATCGTCGCAAGCGCGACACCCGCTTGGCGCGCTTCGCGGCTCATCGTCCGCGAGGCCCTTGCCCACACATGACCCTGGAGCATCTCTTGAGCAGACCCCTTCGAATTACGCTCATCGTCGTCAGCATCCTCGCCGCCAGCGCGGCTCTGGGTTACGCGGCACACTCGATGAATGTAGTCGGCTTGCTTCTGTCGATGCATACGCCGCCGCAGCACTGAGCCGTGGTCTATTTCCAGCGTGGCCCGGCGGCCTGACGCCGTCCGCGAAAAATGGCGATCGCTGCCATCGAGAGAACAAGCAATCCCGCTCCGGCTAGAACCGGAATACGCCACGGATTGGCTTCGACGGGGTCTTCGACCGGGACTGTCCCGGTGCTCACCAGGATTGGCTGCTCTGCTTCGGCCAGATCCATGAAGGCGTCGAGAGCCGCGACGGCCGTCGACGCCTCGGCGATCGGGCTGGACGAAGGACCCCCACAATTGATCAGAATCGCCCCTTGGACGCCGCGCAGTGCGGCCTGCAGACGCGCAGGCAGCTTGGTGATATCGGCCGGTAGGGCGGATAGTTCCGCAGCCACGCCGTCCGGCATCGGCTCGGGACGCTGGAGTTCTACTCCGCAGCCCGGCGGAGCGCCGACGAGATCTATGGTGTCGCGACTGGCGAACTGGATGGCCAGATAATACTGCGGATCGCTGATGTCGAGCTCGAGCGTATTGCTCATTGCTACGGGTATGGCAAAATCGACGTCGAAACTCAGGGTCACTCTGTTGTCGACATAGTCCAGCGCCGCGCGGCGGCCGTTGACGAAGGGAACGCTCTTTGCGCCCAGGCCAGCGGAACTATAGTAGCCGTACTCGGCGAGGCCTGCCACGTTCTCATCGGCGAGGGACTGCAACTCGTTCCGCGTTACCTTGCCATCAAGGTCCGCGTCGAGCCCTTGAATGGCGAAGGAGGAATAGCCTTCGTCGAACGTCCAGATGTTATGGAGCGTAACGGCGCGGCCCTCCTTGTCGAAGAATAGTTGGGCCGTGGCGTCGACGAAGATATGAGGGTGGGCCAGCGCTGGACTGGTAAGCAACATACCGCTTATCAAGACTGCAATGTGCGTTCTGCTCAATGAGCTCTGCTCCCTCAACCCGTAAGCTGCAGCACGGCAAGGAGAAGCAGCATGATCCCGGCAAGTGCGTCGACAGATCGGACGACGACCGATACGGCTACCCCTTTTGTCTCGATCATTGCGACGATAAGTTGACGGGCCCATACGCTCGCTATCGCCACGCCCGCCAAGACAAGTCCGACACCGCAAAGCATCGAGAATGCGAACGTAAGGCCCGCCTCCGGAACTCCGCGCGACAAAGCGTAGAACATCAGGAACAGAGTCAGCGGGCATGGAATAAGACCGGCTGCGACGCCCGCGAGGACCCCTTCCCCATGGGCATGCGACCGGCCGAAAAGCGCGCGTGCGATCAGCCAAAGGCCGATGACGACCAGCAGAATGCGGCTGATGAACTCGAGCGCCGGAGCTTGCCCCGCTCCGGCAATCGTCCGCGTTACCAAAGTATTGGCCACTACGGCGAGTAGGACCGCCGTCCCGATATGCGTGATCGTAAGGGCGGCGGCCGTGGCGACGACCTTGGTGCGGGAAAGATCCGAACCGACGGCATAGATCGCCAGGATCGATTTGCCGTGGCCGGGGGTCAATGCATGCGCGCTGCCAAAGACGATGCCGATCGGGACAAGCGCGAGCAGGGCCAGCCAGTCCCCAGTCTGTGCGAAGCCATCGATGCCGCCGGAAAACGAGGAGCGAATAGACGTCTGGAGTTGGACGAGGAACTCAAGCATTAAGGGCCGTGCGTCCGCTAGAGGAACTTCGATAGCGTCTTGAACTCTGCGAGGGCTTGCGACGTCGTCATTTCCCCATCGCTGACCCCGTCGCCAAGACAGTGCTCCATGTGGTCGTGGATCAATTCTCGCTTGGCATTGGCGATCGCGCTCTCGACCGCCTGCAACTGCTGCGCGAGTTCGGTGCATGGCTTGCCATCTTCCAGCATGGCGATGACGTGCTGAAGATGCCCGCCGGCCCGCTTGAGGCGTTTTGATATTGAGGGATGACTGTGGTGCTTCATGCTGCCCTCGTATCCTCCCCCGGAGGATTTTTCAAGGGTCACCGAAGGCGATTGGCGAGCGTCGCAATGGTGTGCCGCATCCTCTGCCGAGGAAGTTGACACCATCCCCACGGGAGGATACCGCACGATCCACACTGAAAGGTCGCTCGTGACTGGCTTCGCCGAACTGATCGCCCAGAGTGCTACCAACGCCTGGTTCTTTATGCCAAGCGCGATCCTGCTGGGGGCATTACATGGCCTGGAGCCGGGGCACTCCAAGACGATGATGGCGGCCTTCATCGTCGCAATCCGCGGAACTGTCTGGCAGGCCGTGCTTCTAGGTGTCGCCGCGACGATCTCCCACACGCTCATAGTTTGGGTGATCGCGCTTGGTGGCCTGTATTTTTACCAGGGTCTCGACGCAGAAACGGTAGAGCCCTATTTCCAGCTTCTGTCCGCCCTCATCATCATCGGACTCGCCCTGTGGATGATCCAGCGCGCCTATCAGGACCAGCAAGCTGCTAAGGCGTCGGCCGAACACGATCATCCTCATCGTGCCCACGGGCATGATCATGACCATGGTTACTCGCAAGCCCACGACGAATGGCAAGAGGTAAATACCGGCCATGGGGTCGTCCGCCTCGAAATTTTCGAGGTCGGCCAGCCACCGCGCTGGCGCTTCCGGACACTCTTTGGCGACAAGTGGAAAGCGGCCGAAGTCGCGGTGACAACCGAAAGACCGGATGGGTCCAGACAGACGTTCCAGTTCGTTGACCGTGGCGACTTCTACGAATCGGCCGACGAGATTCCGGAGCCCCATGAATTCGGGGTACGCCTCAGCCTCTCGCACGGTAGCCACAGCCACGACTACGATCTCACCTTTACCGAAGTCCACCGGCACGATTCGCACCACCAGGAGCAAGGGCTGGAAGTCGCGACCGAAGGTTACCAGGATTCGCACGAACTCGCGCACGCCAACGACATCCGCCGTCGCTTCGAAAGCCAGAACGTGACTACCTGGCAGATCGTACTGTTTGGCATCACGGGCGGTTTACTGCCCTGTCCCGCAGCGATCACCGTTCTACTGATCTGCCTGCAGCTCAAGGAGCTGACTCTTGGCGCTGTACTGGTCCTCTGCTTCTCAATCGGCCTGGCGATCACCCTCGTGGCGGTCGGAGCGGCTGCTGCGATTGCCTCTCGGCAGGCGACCAAGCGCTTGCCTTGGCTTTCCGCGCTTGCGGCACGTGCGCCCTACCTAAGTGGGGTGTTGATCATCCTGGTGGGCTTTTATGTAGGCTACACTGGCTATGTTGGTCTGACCGTTGGGCACACATAAACGACTGTTGGACGACGGTTCCCTCACTGAGCTGCAGGGACAGCTCTACAGAGTCGTTGATGTCGACGTCCAAGCTACACGCGACCACAACGTGGCCGTAAGGATCGACTACGTCGTGAGTCGTCAACACGAGCGTGCAGTGGCTAGAGGCAAGGCTGCCCCGTCAACGCGGCGCGTCGTGCTCTCAGTCGAGAGGGCGGCGGAGTGGATGCACCGGCTAGAAAGCCTTCGCCTGGCCCCCCGCGATAGGCCTGGAAGCCCGGAACCGTCTTCCAATTTCGATGGCAAGCTTCTCGACGACGAACCATGACAACAGGGCGGCCGGCAGCGTAACCACCAGTGCAAGTACCGCATGTAGGATCGCACCTACATCCGATTGCGGCCAGTCGAGTTTGATCGTCATGACCTGTTGGATAGGCCAGGTAAGAATGTAGAGGCCATAGGAGATGTCGAACCGCTGCGTCGCGGCACTCAGGTAAGGCACCGTGACGCCCCCGAAGGCCAGTGCGACGTAGCTGAAGCTCAAGATCCAGACGGGGGCGCCGTAGACGGTCAGTCCGAGTGGGAGGGCGATAGCTGCAAGAACCCAGGCCACCGCCGCGTTAATGGGGATCGCTTCGCGATATTGATGCGCGCAGACGCCAAGAAGGAAGCAGAACGCGAACCGCAGCAGCCAACCCACCGAGCCCTGGAAGACGCCAAGCATGTCGGTGACCGCAAGGCACACACCAACGGACATGCATAGGAAAAGCGTGCGGGATCGAGTCTTGAAGATTCCCAGCGCGACGGCGGCGCAAAGCAACGTGTAGGCGAGCAGCTCATACTTGATCGTCCAAAGCGGGACATTAGACTCGTTGGGATAGGTCGACCCAGCCCACGCGCCGTCGATGTGGGCAGTCTCGAACTGCCAAAGGACGTCGAGCGGATACCAAATTGCGTGAGCGCCCAGATAGTAACTGGGATGGAACTGCGTTAGCGCCAGCGGGACAAGGACCCAGGCCGTGAACACCGATGAGACAATGAGAGCGGGGAAGATGCGAAGAACACGGGCCACCGCAAAGGGAAGGAGGCGCGCGTCTCGTTCTAGACTTCCCATCAGCAGAAGTCCGGAGAGAAAGAAGAAGACGTTTACCGCGTTGCTGCCAAGCTCATACGGACCCCAACTCAGCGGGCGCGCCTCACCATTGCCAAATACGAGCATGTAAGAATGGCTGGCCACCACAAGGATGGCGGCCAGCAGGCGGACTTGGTTGAAACCGTTGGTGGGACGATCAAGCAAATCCTTCAATGTGATTGTGCTCATGTTCAGACGAGCTTTTTCATCTCGGTGTAGTCGCCCCTGACGCGCAGAGTGACGACAACGTCGGCGCTCCCCCGGTTGCGGAAGAACCAGCCATGCGTGCCATCGAAGGGAGGCAACAATGCGCCGTTTCCGACTGGAACCCCCCGCACCTGCTCATACTTGACTGATTGACCGTTGCCCTCGCCGTGGACGTCCACGTTGATGACGCCGCCATCAACTAGCCACTCGTACTCCGCGGCGGCGCCAGCCGCCATTACTAGCTTGTATTCCGTGCCCTGGCCGGGGGTCAGAACAAAGCTGATTTCGTCTCGCCAGTCAGCGACGAGCTTCTGGACTGGTTCGACTGCTACGACCGGCTCCAGGGGCGCTATGCCTGCGACAGGCACAGGATCGATCGCCTCGACTGGAGCTGTTGGTTCCGTCGGAACACGGGGGGCGATCGTTCGGTCCGACTGAGACTGCAGCGCCGCGACGGCCTGCTCTAGGGCCGCGATTCTACCTGCAACTGCCGGATCGCTACGCGAGGCGGCACTGGTCGGAACCACCGTCTGGCCCGCAGCGGCCTGAGCTTGTGCCGCGGCTTCTTGGGCTAATTGGACTTTGATCTCGCCCATCTGAGTCAGTCCCAGCATACCGCCGACGCGGAAAGGATCGATGCCATACTCGGACGGCAGAACAATCGTGACCAGAATGGCGATGGCTGCGAAGCCCGCGACGACTGTTGAGCGGATCAGTTTGAAGGTTGATGGCAGGTCAGCGCGATCGGGATAATCGGTGTTATACATCTTGTATCTCCTAGCGCATGACCACGAGGCCGACGAGCTGGTAGCCCATCAGCACGAAGCCTGCGCACATCATAGCTACATTGGCGGTGTAGGCGTGGCGCCAGAACGATTCCGTTCGGCGCCAGAAACCCATAGCGATCAAGATCGTCGCGAGAGCTAGAAGTTGCCCAATCTCGACGCCCACATTGAATGCGAGCAGGTTGGCGAAAAGCCCATCCGGTGAGATCTTGTAGTCTAGGATCTTCGTCGACAGACCGAAGCCGTGAAAGAAGCCGAAGATCAGAGTGGCAACTTTCGTGTTGGGCTGGAAACCTAGCCAACGCTGGAATGCACCGAGATTGTCGAGGGCTTTGTAAACCACCGAAAGCCCGATGATAGCGTCTATTAAATACGAACTGACCGCGATGTTGAAGAAAACACCTGCCAGCATAGTCGTGGAATGTCCGATGGCGAAGAGGCTGACATATGTCGAGATATGCTTCAGCCGATAGAGAAAGAAGATCACACCGAACAGGAAAAGTAGGTGATCGTATCCGGTCATCATGTGCTTTGCGCCCAGGTAGATGAACGGAAGGATATGCACTCCAGTGATCTCCTGGATGTATCCCTTGTCGCCTTCAGCGACACCGTGAGCGAAGGCGGTTGAACTGAGCGCGAAGACAAGTAGCAGCGACGCCGCCCAGGGCGAAACAGCCCTGTGCCAGCTTGCCCTCGGGGCAGGCGAATGCGCGCAAATCATGGGGTAGTCCTCGATGAGTTGAAACGGACAGGCGGGGCTAGACCGCAACCCGTGGAGGACGATCGATAAGTAAGACCTGGGGCGTGTGAAGCAGGCGCTCGCGATAAGACTGCCACACGGTCGCTGGCGGCCTTACCACGAGCAGCGGAAGAGCCTGTAGCAGTTCCTGATCGTGCACGTGGTCGCGAGCGTTGTGCTCGAGTCCGTCGTGCAAATGGCCATGCTCAGAAAGCATCACCGCGGCAGCCGCCGTCGCTTCGACGTGGTCGGACGCGACCGCCGTTGCCTGCGCAACGGAGCCAAGGGCTGTCAGCAGCAAGGCAACAAAGGCCAGCAGTGCGAGGGATCGCCGCATCATCGCTCAATAAGTATGACTCGTGGCGCTAAGATGTCGTTAATCATGCCCTAGATGGGGTGTGCGTTACGGTCGCAGGCGGGCAGCCGGAACTCGTTCAATCCTGGTTAGGGCCTCGTAATAACCGCGGACCTCAGAACTGTTCGGCACGATCTCGTTCTTGGGCGCGAAGGAGGGACCGCTATTTTGGTGCTCCCTTCCGCTGTCTACCGATGTAGTCCCTTCCGCCTTCGTCGTCGATTCGATCCGCCGCTCTGGGCCCTGAGGCGGTCGAGGTAGGGAGTTCCAAGGTGGTTACAGCTGAGTTGACATCGACGCACCGCAGCTTTGCCAAGTGCCGACCCTGACGTGCCGCTGGATCATAGTAGGGCCGAACACTTCGCGATATCTCGAGTGTGCTAGCAAAACCGACTTCATAACCTAACCCATCAAAGTCCGGCGTGTTCGTCATTAGCGACCGCGTCAATCGTCATACTAGCGTCACTCCTATCGATGCCCCACACTGGGGCATGTCCTAGGGCGCCACGGTTCGGCCAGAGCTGACGAGGACTTTGAGATGACCAACTTCAATCGACGCGACTTTCTACTGCACGCGCTCGCCGCGGGCACAATTGCTCCGACGCTGCGGGGTTCTACAAACGTCTTCGCGTAGGCCACCGGAACAGGGACATTGAAGGTCCCGACGGCACGCGAGGCCAGCGACCTCAACCCCTGGAAGTACAGCGAGTTGTGGGTGCTCTCCTCCCTCATTTACGATCCGCTTGTCGCCTACGGGCGGGTGGCAAGATCGTACAGGCTCTCGCCGAAGCATGGACGGTGAGCGACGACGGTCTCGAATATGTGTTCAACATGCGCAAGGGCGTCGTCTTCAGCGACGGTACGCCGTTCGACGCCGAAGCCGCTCTGTGGAATCTCAACCATTGGATCGGTCAGCCCGATCACAGTGGCTATCGGTATCTGCGAACTTCGAGGCCACGGAGAAGATCGATGACTCAACGATTAGGATCAACCTGAAGGCTGCGGCGCCACCAGCGCTAATCGAGCTCTCATGATCGGCATCTTCGGACTTGGCTACTGGACATGGTCGCGGCGTTGACCATCGCCTGGATCCCCAGCTACGCGCGCATCTCCATTGGCGTCGTGGTCGCGACCGTGCACCAGCCGCATATCGAAAGCCTCTGGGTCCTCGGCGCTACGCGGGCAAGGTTGGTGGTCTTCCACCTCCTGCCGACCGCGACGCGCTTCCACTCGTCTGTGCTTCTGTCGATGCGGGCGTCCTTGCGCTGGCCCCGAATGGGGCGAGATGTCAGTACGCCATGCCATATCTCGACCTCAGCCCACGCAAGATCATCCTGCGCCCTACCCCTTGGTGAGTAGGCATCCACAGGGTCATTGCCGATTTTCGGTTAAGGTCGGGCATCCCGGCTTGTCGCGGCGCCATCGCTTGGCTCCGCCGTTAGCCCGTGGTGTGCAATGCAGGAGCTGTTCAACCTGGCGCTGAGCACGATGATGGGTATGATGGCTTTCGCAGAAGGCAATCTGACATTGAAAATCACTGACATCCAACGCAAAATCTTGGAAGCGGCTCGAGGAGCCGGAGGACAGTATCGCCTGCGAGCGCAGCGGTCCGCAATCGAAGCCGAGTTAGAGCGGCAGGCCTGTGAGTCATTCGTGGCCGGCGACTATGCGCGCTGGATATCTGGAGGGAAGACTCCGGGTATCGTGTTCACGGACAAAGCGCTTCGCCTCCAGCAGCCGCAGAAATCTAACACGTGACTTAGCCTTCTCCTTCGCAGGTTCGCGAGTGCGGCGCGCACAAGAACAACGGTCTAGTGCTCCAACCCGCGGCATCCAGTCTGCCGGGCCGACCACGCCGCCAGGAGAATACGGATCAGTTGGGGCTGTTTCACGGGGGCGACCGTCATTCCGTCCCGCAACTTGCGCGAGTTCTGCCGCGCCCTTGACCCGCGGACGAAATGTTATACAGTTACGATGCCGCTAGGATTGGAGGGCTGCTTTTGTGGGATCTTCTTGTTGAACCTTTTGTTGAGTTCGCCTTCATGCGGCGGGCATTGGTTGGAGGATCGATCCTCTCGCTTAGCGCCGCTCCAATTGGAATCTTCCTGATGTTTCGGCGCATGAGCCTCGCTGGCGACGCTATGGCCCACGCGGTTCTGCCAGGTGCCGCGGCAGGGTTTCTTATCTCCGGACTTGCCATCCTGCCTATGACCCTAGGGGGTTTTGCAGCAGGTCTTATAGTCGCGATCTTGTCTGGCCTCGTTTCGCGGCTAACCATTCAACGGGAGGACTCGAGCCTCGCAGCCTTTTACCTCATATCGCTCGCGCTTGGCGTTTTGCTGATCAGTCTTCGCGGCTCGAACGTTGATCTAGTTCATGTATTGTTCGGTACCGTGCTGGCGTTGGACAACGACGCATTGATTTTGATCGGCATTGTGGCCACCGTAACGCTAGTGGGGATCGCAGCGGTTTGGCGCCCGCTGGTTGCGGATAGCCTGGACCCCCAATTCCTGCGCAGCGTCAGCCGTTCGGGCAATGTTGCGCATCTGATATTTCTGACATTGGCTGTCCTTAACCTCGTTGGGGGGTTTCAGGCACTTGGCACGTTGATGTCCGTGGGGCTGATGATCCTCCCGGCTGCCGCTGCTCGATTCTGGGCGCGCAGCTTGGAAGGGATTTGCGGGCTGGCCATTGTTACGGGTCTACTTTCAACCTATTTTGGCCTGCTGCTGTCCTATTATCTGGGCGTCGCCTCCGGTCCTTCAATCATTCTCGTGGCGGGTGCAGTCTACGTGATTTCTCTTCTCGCGGGGACACGTGGAGCAATCTCCAGTCGATTGCGATCCACGCGTCACAGGACCGCATGATGAAGCTTGCTTTTGCCGCCACCGTCGCGCTTTGTGTCCTCGTCACCCCCACCTGTTCGGCTGAGATTACCGCGGTAGCAAGCTTCTCGATCTTGGGCGACTTAGTGCACCAAGTGGGCGGTGATCGCGTTACGGTCAAAACCATAGTGGGCCCCGACGGCGACGCACATGCGTATCAAATCACCCCGACTGACGCGGCCGACGTTGCAAGAGCGGACATCTTCTTTGTAAACGGGCTTGGCTTCGAGGGGTGGATGGACCGCCTGGTGGAATCAACGGGCTTCCAAGGTGAACTCGTAGTTGTGAGTAGGGGCGTCCCGACGCACGAAACAACTGAAGAGGATTTTGGTGACGATCACAACCTTGAGGAAAGGGACCCTCATGCATGGCAAAGCCTTCTGAACGGCGTTCTCTACGTGCGAAACATCGAGCGCGCGCTCTGCAAGGTCGACGCCCCAGGGTGTCGTCAGTACAGTGCCAACGCTGCGGCCTATATCAAGGAGCTTGAGGCTCTAGACGCACAGATCAAGTATCAGATTTCAACAATATCGCCCGAAAAGCGTACGGTCATCACCACCCACGATGCATTTGCGTACTTCGGAGATGCCTACGAGGTCACCTTTCTTGCACCCGAAGGGGTCAGCACCGATGTTGAAGCTTCGGCTGCAGACGTCGCTAGATTCATCGAGCAGATTGTAACCCAAGGCGTTACGGCCATCTTTGTCGAGAATATGAGCGACCCTCGGCTGATTCAGCAGATTGCAAGCGAGACAGGTGCGACTATAGGGGGAGAATTGTACGCGGACGCCCTTTCAGGCCCCAGCGGTCCCGCACCGACTTACATCGAATTGTTCAAGCATAATGTCCGGGCCTTGTTTGGCACTGCGGAAACCGAATGGTCTGGGATAGCGGCTCAGGGATTCTAGTATCGCCGAGACGGCACAGGGGACGAGTAATGGCCGGTTCGCCGTCCGGCGTGCAATCGTTAGAGGTGGCGGCCGCGGGCTAGAGTGGCGACTCTTCTTTGCAGCGGGCGGAAATGGCTTGCTCTAGGCCGGAGTGAAAACTCGCTCATTTACGGAATGCTCGGAGCGCATTCCTACGGTGTTCGTAATGGAAGTCCCGAGAGGTGGACCGTTAAATCGCCGGCGATGGATGGTGTCATCTTGCCCAGAATGGCCGACAGCTTCTTTGGCTCGATCTCGGCTAAAATCTCAACTACGGTTCCGTGAGGAATAGCCTCTAATATCTCCGCCGCTTCTGCAGGCCTCATCGTCTCGAAAGTCGCGGCGCTGGCTTCGAGCCGTGCCTTTTTTGCCGTGGCACTGGCTTCGACGCCGGCACCCACCTGTTCCTGCATTTCGGCTAGCTTTTGGGCTGCAGCCTGCATCCGCTGTTCTGCCGCTTCGAGTAACGCGCGTTGCATCTCAGCTTCTTCTTCCCACTTGGCCAATTGCTCCCGCCGTTCGGACAGACGAAGGGAAAGAAGCTCTTCGGTAGTAGGTGGCGTTTGATCGAGCTGAGACCAAGCAGGTTGGGCCACTTCCAACGGATCAACCTGCTCAACTTCACCTGAGGCACATTCGGTGTCGCTTAGTTCCTCTCTAGATGGCCCAGTGGGCATCTCCAAACTCGCCCCATCAACTGCGCATGCATTTTCACTAAACTCGCCGGCTAGAGGTGTTCCCATGGCAGCGACCGCATTCACGTCTTGCAAGACCGGAGCCAGATCTTCCATCGTCACATCAGTATCTGGTTCCTCATCCTCTGACCTTGCATCCCCGACCTGCAGGCCAATGGTAGGTGTGGCGTCACGTATCGTTGGATCGCCAACAGCTTCTTTCCCCGCTGATTGAGCAAAGCTACCAGTGCTCCACCACGCGCATGTGAGAAATAACGTGAATGAAACCGCCAGGGATAGTCGCTTGGCTATTGCAGCCTGCCCCGTAACAACGACGCGCAGTACCAAGGGAACTAGGTGGAACCGACTGATAGCCAGACTGGCGTAACTACGCATAAGGAACGGTCCGTAACGTCTCGGTAGGACGAGCACGGATTATACCCCCCGGGAGTATAATTTAGCCCTAACAAGGCGATGCAAACTTGGGCATCGAACCGTTAAGGCGTCCTCCTTGCCTCGGGGGCACCAAGCTGAGACCGCAATATGCGCGCCCCGTGACGTTCGCAAGTTAAGGAAAGTGATAAGGGTTCCCCCCGATACATGCCTGACAGACGACGGCGGTCACGACAGCGGCCTTGTAGCGACGCTTGGCCGTTCGAGATGAGCCGCAATAGTTGCCAAGGGCAGACGAGGTACGGCTGCCTTCGCCTAGCAAAGTTGCACCCTTTGCGATCTGGTCCACAAGTTCGGCTGGCTCCCGCCAAGGCGCTGACTTTCAGGGGCGCCGGCTACGCGATCCAAGAGCCCGGCTTTATTCGAACAATGACCCGAGGGATGCCAGGCGACGGTGAATTACCCCTTGCCGGAACCGCGTTGCTCTTGTCGTCGCGGAAACGTCTATCTAGGGCTTGAAAAGGCCCACGGGCGGCTACCTGGCGCGATCGCGCACGGCTGCTCATCAACCTCGCATCTATCCGCTCCGCCCACTTGCGTTTGGTTGGACTGTGACCAGTAAGTATTGCGTCCACCGCCCGTCTAAGGCGCCCGTCCCACAACGCAGGGCCACGAAGCTGGATCGAGTCCTCGCCGGTTAGAAGGCAAACCGAAGCGCGCAAAATTGCTAACGAAATCGGCCATTAGCGCGACCCGACCGACGTTCGTCTGTTCGCCTGTCTGTCCCCCCTCGCACGGCGGCTTAGAAGACGCGGAAATAGCCCCTCACGTCCTGTCTCCCTCTCCGCCACTTTTCGCCATCGCAGACGTGCCGAAAATGCTGCTAACCCCGCGTAGCAGCGCGGCTTTAGCTTAGGGCTTGCAGGGCGTTGGCGGATGGTTGGACACCCGCTTTCCGCCGGTTGCAGCACAAGTGCCGGAAGTCCGGGCGACACACGCTTCAACGTACCGTCTGTCCGATCGTCTGTCGGCCGGCGGGCCTGTTGAGCCGGAATCTCGCAAGGTCGTCAGGCCATTAAGGATAATCTCAGGGCTTCTTGACGACAGCTCTGGATAATCCGGCCTTAGTACGCATGTCTGTGGCGACCACAGGACTTGGGGCTCATCGAATTGGCTCAGGCTCGCGCGCTCACCGCCACGCAGGTGAACGCCCTCACCAAGGAGGGCGTGCACTGGGTTGCGCCCAGCCTCTACATGCAGGTGAGAGACCACGGCACCCGCAGCTGGCTCTTCCGCTACAGCCGCAACGGCACGAACCAGTGGATGGGCTTGGGCTCGACCGAAGAGAAGCCGCTGAGCGATGCCCGTGATGACGCGGCGATGCTTCGGGTCAAGGTCAAGCGCGGCGAAGATCCGATCGCCAGCAAGCGTGAAGTGCAGGCGCAGCGGAAGATCGAGATGAAACCGAAGGTCCCGACCTTCGCCGAGTGCGCCGCCAAGTACATCGCCTCCCACAAGTCGAGCTGGAAGAACGAGAAGCACGCTCAGCAGTGGCCGAGCACGATCGAGATGTACGTGAACCCCTTCATTGGGAAGCTTCCGGTTGACCAGGTCACGGTCGAGGACGTGCTGAAGGTGCTCAAGCCTATCTGGACGAGCAAGCCCGAGACCGCGAGCCGTGTGCGCGGCCGCATCGAGCAGGTGCTCGGCTGGGCTGCGGCAATGGAGTACCGCAGCGGTGACAATCCGGCTCAGTGGAAGGGCGGAGCCTTACCGCACCTGCTCCCGGCGATCGGCAAGATCGCCAAGGTCGAGCACCGCAAGGCGGTGCCCTATCAGGAGGTGTCGGAGCTGATGGCCGAGCTGCGCAAGAACGGCAGTACGAGCGCCAAAGCTCTGATGTTCACGATCCTAACCGGCGCCCGTACGACGGAAACACGGGAAGCGACCCACAGCGAGATTGATCGTAAGGCGAAGGTCTGGACGATCCCCGCCGGCAGAATGAAGGCTGGCCGCGAGCATCGGGTCCCACTCACCGATGAAGCTCTCGCGCTGATCGCCAGCGACCCCTCTGACAGCAAGTATCTGTTCCCGAGTCCGTCCGGTTACGCGCTCTCAAATATGGCGATGCTGCAGCTCCTGCGTGGGCTCCGCGAAGACGGCAGCACGGTGCACGGATTTAGAAGCTCGTTCCGAGATTGGGCTGCTGAGAGGACCGACTTCCCGCGTGAAGTAGTCGAGGCGTGTCTCGCCCACGCTCTCGGTGATGACGCTGAGCTTGCCTACAAGCGAACCGACTTCTTAGAGAGGCGGCGGGAGGTGATGCAGCAGTGGACCAACTTCACAATGAATGGCGCTTCTGTAAACGTACGAATGCTCCGCGGGAAGCACCAAGCTCAGTGATTACCGATGCTACGGAAGTTCGAAGGCCCGAAGTAGCCTGACGTGCAGGCGCATGGATGGGTCGAGTACGCTGTTGCGGTAGAGGTGCACACTTCGTCGTCGCTTTGAGCGCACGCGGGTGCTGCGAGAAGTAGCACCGCTAACGCCAGTCCATACCGCATCCGCTTGCCCCCAAAGCCCGGTCTGTGCTGAACATTATCAGGGGGACCGGATCATGCACTTGAAATCGATGGTTGCCGCAGTCACGGCGCTGGTGATCAGCCTGTCGGGCGCGAATGCCGCCGAGGAGGACGCCCGGGCGGCGAAGGTGATGTGGACGGCCTGGCTCTGCTCGACCTATGCCGAGCTCAGCGGGGATGCGGAAGAGCAGCGCCGCCTGTTCACGCTGGGTTACTCATCGGGCCAGCGCTTCGTGGCCGCAGCGGCGGCGGGGACGATCACCGCAGAAGAAGCCAATTCCATAGTCCCGATGGTAGTCGGGTTCCTGATGGCCGGGCCATCGGAAGAATTCATCCTCGGTCGGGTCTTCGAGAGCGCGGCGAACCAGGGCTACGACGAGGTCGTAAAGCACGACGCCAGCGGGATGTATCTCGAGCTCAAGGACTGGGTGAGCGACGACGAACTGAAGGCCTCCATCGCGTCCAACAAGTACATGCGGGGAAACTGCGAACTGTTGCGATGAGCCACAAGCCGGCCGCGAATGCGAGGCGACCTAGATCTCCTCCGAGAGTTCGAATAACCCCTCCTAACGTGCCTTGCGGCTACATCATCAACCCCGAAAGGATGCCGGTGTCGCCACCCTCATCGTGACGAACGGTGTTCTGATACATACCAGCAACTACTTTCCGCAGTTCATCTACATCGTTCTGGCTGATTGCTCTCTGGCCCTGTTCCGCCAGTCGATCATGCAGCGCCTTGTCCACCGCATTGAATCGAGAATCTACCAAGCTTTCGTACTGCGCCACCCAGAATCCCGGTTGCTTAAACAGGAAGCCACGCAACAAGGCGCTGGCCTCGTCCATCGCGTGCCGACTCTCCTTTGAATCCCCTCGTCTTAGAGCGTCGCGGCCCGAGGCGATCTGTCGTGTAATGTTGGCGTTGACGTCGGGCTCCACATCCTTTGCCAAGTATCGCGTGTAGTGGTTCTCGAAGTCGTCCCACTCTATCTGGAGAACGGCAGCAACGTTCTCGGAGTCGTGCTTGAGCCGGTGGATTTCCTGACGTAAGAAGCGTGCTTCCTGCGTCACCATCCGTTTGGTGTCGGCGTCCGGGGAGAGCGCCACGGCCGTCTCCTGGGTGTCGAGCCGGTTCCGGAGCTCACTGGACTTGGCAACAATGCGGCTCCCCAGCGCCCGCTCCAGTTGTTCGAGGTCGCGACGTGCGTCTTCGATGCCGCGCCGGGCCAATTGCGCACCGTCGTCACCATCGAAATTCGACGCCGAGCTCGTCGGCACATACATGTTTTCGAGACTATGATAGAGCCCTGCGTCTGGAATCTCGAAATGGCAATGAAGCAGGCTGTTGGCGTCAATGCTCCAATGGACGTTGACGCGATCGCCTTTCCGGATGATCTGGCCGGTCGTCAGGCTGTCGCCCCGGAGCTCAAAAGATCCGACGCCGAGGTTCAGCGAGGGGTCATCTACACCGTCCGCCTGCTCGTACAGCTCGAATGACAAGGAAGCTTTATCTCCGGCGCGCAAATCCCGGGCGGCCCGGAACGATTCCATTCCGCGAGCAGGGGTGGGAGCCCCCTTCTTCGCGATCGTATGAAGCTTGTTCACCTCGGCCCCCGGGCCGCCCTTTACTACTTTGATTGCCAGATTGTGCATCAGGGGCATGCCATCGGCCGTCGCAGTAAGACGGGTTATCCTCAAAACCGTACTGGCCTCTGCATCAAGCGAGCCGTCCGGGCCGAAAACCGAAACCTTGACCTCGTTCGACCCTACACGTGGCAGAGGAATACCCTTTACGTCCAACGTGGGAGAGAGAGGCAGCTTACCCGATGTCCAGCCATTTGCGGCGTCCACCTGGACGTGAGTGTTCTGCGGAACAGCATCGGCCGGAGCTTTCAACTTCAGGCTGAAAGTAGCCGCGGCCGTGTTGTCCACGTACTCGAAACGCAGTTGAAGACTGGATGTGGAAGTCTTCGTCGCCCGCCCGGTCTTGGGGGCAGTTGCGCCGTCGGATGCCCAATCGCGGCCCGATGCGAAGATAGCAGCTCCGGTCGCCACAGCGGTCATAGGGTCGACATTAGTGTCTAGAGCTACCCCCAGTTCGAAAGCGACGCGCTCCCTGATGTAGGGCATCCTGCTCGGTCCGCCGATCAGGACGACTGCATCCATATCGCCCGGTTGGTAGCCATTGCTCGACAGTAGCGCGCGACACTCGGAAATGGATCGCTCGACATTACTGGCAATCAAGTCCTCCAACACGCCGCGCGTCACCTCCACATCAAGGTAGATGTCCTTTCCAGATTCATCCTTGGTGCCAACCTGGTTCTCGTCGGCAGAGACGTGATCGACTTGCTGCGACGACAAGGCGATCTTGCACATCTCCGCCCGATACGACGCGATGCGGATTAAGCGAGAATAGCGCGCATCTGACTGAAAGTTATCCGGTAGATTGAAGGTCTTCAGCAACCATGGGCGCACCACGCTATTCACGATAGCCCGGTCGAAGTCGGCGCCGCCCAGCATGTTCACACCGGCGTGCGCAACGATCGTCACGTTCCCGGAAACACTCTGCACGATTGCGGCATCGAAGGTACCGCCGCCCAGGTCGTAGACCAGGAATTGACCAGATCCTCCACCAATCGCCGAGTTTGCGGTCATGGCAGCAGCAATCGGTTCTTGCAGCAGAGAAACCTTATCCAGCCCCGCAAGCCGGGCAGCTCGCATCGTCGCTTCGGATTGCATTTGGTTGAAGGCCGCGGGAATGGTGATCACCGTACCCTCGATCTCAATATCCGGAAGATCACGGCGGGCCTGAGCTACCAAGCTTTTGAGAATCTCGGCACTGGCTTCCTCGGGTGACAACACTCGATCGGTACCGGGAAACTCGACCATACTCCCGGTCCCCATCAGGCGCTTGAACTTCTGCTGCACGCTCTGCGGGGAATAAGCCAGTTGTTCGTAGGCCTTGCGCCCTACAAACATGCCGCCGCGCCGGTCGATCATGATTGCACTCGGCATCACGTCCATCCCCTCGACCGTCTTGAAGAGTCTCAGGACCTCGCCATCGGTGCCCACGATAGCCGAGTTGGAGGTGCCTAGATCGATACCGATGTACATGATTGTTACTCCAAGGACTTTTCGGCGCGGAGGAAGACACGACCCGTTCTGATAGCGGTGGTGCCGATAATGATGGCGGGTTCCAGAGTTTGCTCGATCACCGAGTCGCGCTCTCCGACGACGTCTTCTGCATTCACTGCGGTAACGGGAAGGTTGGCGCTGTACGGGGCGCCATCGAATGTCTCGATATGCATGCCATGACGTTCAAGTATGAGTGCCAGACGACGGTTGCCGTACTTCGCTTGGGCGATGAGGCCCCCCTTCAAGTTCTCGGGCGCCGCATCCACCACGCGATCGTAATTGCGCAACAGCTTCCAAAACTCGGACGCCAGTTCCGCCAAGTCGACCGTCTTCTCGTCGATCTGATCCGTCAATTCGATGCCCTCCAACGCTGTAAAGTCGCCCTAGCATCCGACGCTATCTGTGCGCTTCTTGCCGTTAGCTCGCGCTGCACGGTCAGCATGTCCGCTTCGCGATATCGATAATTGGCGCATCGCGAATTGTAATCGTCGACCACCTGGTTGAAGAGTCTGATGACGGCGTTGCTATCGCTTACGATGAGCGCATTGAGCGCGTCGATCCGTGCGTTCTGAAATTGACAGTACCGGACGTTTCCTAGCGAAAACACTGCTGTACTGTAGGGCGCGGGCTTGACCTCTTCGAACGAGGTCGTCGCAGGCGTCGGAAGGCTTGTTGATGCCGAGCGATTCGTCGAAGTCGAATAGCTTGAACTGCTCCGCCCACCGCCTTGGTTCGCCATGGCCACAATCCCTCCCAGGATCACCACTCCCCAGAATATCCATTTTATGACTCGCCATCGCTTGGAGGCGGCCAGACTGTCGATTGCTTGCTGGTATTGTCGGCGTTCGTTGTCGTCCTTGGCTAGGCCCAGGAGGGCAGTTAGCGCCCTCTCGGCTCCCGCAGTATCCTTCTGTTCGATCGCGCGCTTGAAACGGCTTTGGGCAGCGTTCTCCTGCAATGTATGACGATCTGCTAAGAGAGCCGTCTTCATCTTTGGGGGCGCCTGAGAGAACGAACGATGTTCGATCAATCCCGATATGAGCGCATCACAGGCTGCGGCTTCACCCAGGTCATTGTTCATGTCGAGGGCGAGTACCCTGACTGCTCCCCACGGAAGCTCCGCGGCTGCCGTACCGTAGGTGGCCTTAACTGACCGGTCGAAAAGATCATACAGGCGCTTGGCTTCGCCCTTAGCCTGGGCGTCAAAGCCGCCCTTGAGATCGGACACCAAAGGGTCCAGGTTGCGCCGGGTTCGGTCCGCGAATTCAATAAGGTCCTTTGCACCCTCCTGATCGACGAGGTTCTGCAGGGCACCAAGGTCCTCCGCAAGTTGGGCAACTGCCCGAGGCAATTCGGCAAAGACATTGTTGCAGACCTTGCTGATGCGCAGTGCCGCCGAGGGAGCATCTTTCTCGTTCGCCAGTTCGATCATGAAGCCGCGAAGATGCTCGAACAGTTCTCGGGCTTGAGGCTCATCTCGGCCCTTTTTCTCGGCGAGCAGTTGTGCAGGTTGCGAGAGTTCATCCCACGCCAAGAGCGAGGTCTCGATATCCTCCAAAGACTGGGAATGCTTGGTGTCTGCGAGGAATGTTTCGACGGCTGTGTCTATGCGACGACGTAGTTCGCTAATGGGCGCCGATGCATACTCCAGATAGGCAGACACTAGAGAGGAAAAGGCGACAAGATCATCCGAGGATGCGGCTGGAAGGCCATCTTCTAAGCATCGACGCATATCCGCCGCAGCGGGCCTAGCGTCCTTGTAGCTGGAAAACAGTCTTCTGATGTTGCTTGCGGTCGTGATCTCGAAGGCCTCCGAGACGCCTTCCCACCCCGGGCGTGAAAGGCCAGCATTCTCGAAGATGTGGCCAACCGTCTCATGGACCTGGTCCCGGTCAACCAGCGCAAGCGTCAGCGCGAAATACCGCAGGACGCCGGAGCTGGGGCGAAGCTGGGCGACGTTGGATAGGAAACTCGCTCGAGACGCCTTGGGCAGTCCCTTGGCCAACGCGATGAGATCGGAGAGGGGGCTACTTCCCTCGAGGGCGGAAATGGCTAGGTCCCTTTGACCCGGATCCGCGTCGACAAGGAAGTCCACCGTCGCCGCCAATCTGGATTTGGGTGCGAGCAGTTGTCGGCGTGCGTCGCGAAGGATGGCGTCGTCGGCGCGCCCCTCGACCAGAGCGTCGTCAAAGGCGGCTGCAACGTCTTCCTTTGATGCAGTCAGCGGAATGCGTAGGATCGCGAAGGGATTTTTGAGCAGATCGAACTCGATCCGGTTCACCGCCCCCGCTGTGATCGCCCCCTGTTCCATTTAAGTCAGCCGCTTGAGCCACTGGGGCTAGTGCTAAACCGCCTAAGAAACGGATCAGTCCTGCCAACATATAAAGTACGCGTCATAACGGCCCCCAAAACGATGCCTGTAATACAAGGTTTTGGGATCCTTGGCGAAAAAGCAAGCTTCGTGTCTACGTCGATCTCTTGCGGGAGTTTCCGGCCATCTATGTAATTGCCGGCGTGGGTGGAAACTGCGCGCCTGGAGCGGGCACGGTTGGTACCGCATCCCTGGCCACAAAGCCGCCCTGAATGTCCGAGTCCGCTTCGGCGGACAGACTGCTATCGTTACGCGGGAGCGATCTTTTCCGCGATGATCTCCTGTTGCCTAACGGGTAGGTGGAGCCGTATTCCAAGACGCACTCATCACAACAGGCCGCGTCTGCCTTTCGCAAAGGGATGGCTTGCGGTGGAAGCCGATCTCAACCTCTGGCCGAAAACAGGCGAGGAACGTAGGGCAGGGGCGTTTCCCTGCTTTCGAGGAATGACGCCTGCTAAATCGAGCGGCGCCTAACCGTTGCAATCAACAATAGCTCATATCATCTTAGCGCAAGGGGACGCGTTCATGAAATTACTTCGATTTCGAGTTAAGGATTTCCGCTCTGTTGTCGACAGCGGGTGGGTCGATGCGGACTCGGTTACGGCTTTGGTTGGGGTAAATGAGTCCGGCAAGACCAATCTGCTTTTGCCGTTATGGAAGCTGAACCCGGCTCGCGATGGCGAGATTGTTCCGACATCTGACTACCCTAAGGCCCAGTACGCAGCCATCCGCGCCAACCCAGAAGACTATGAGTTCGTTGAAGCGGTATTTGCTTGTTCAGACCTCGCTGCAGAAATCTCTGCCAAGACCGGCCAACCCCAGAACGTTGTTGACGAGGTCATCGTCGGCAAGAGGTTCGATGGGCAGTTCACGCTGGGCTTTCCGAAGTTTCACCCGAAGACGCACGCGTCAGCAGATGAGGTACGCGGAGTTCTCCAGTCGGCACTAGAAGAACTCGCCGGCATTACCGCTCTGCTGAAGGAGGGCTCTCTCAAGGAAAGCCTGACCCAGCGCATTCAGGGTTCACTTGCTCAAGTGGCGGCCGGTGGAGCGACCGTTCAGGTCTTGGACTCACTGATCGGAACGCTCCGGACAGCGCTCCCCGCAGAGGCTGCAGCAACAAGCGCTCTGGTCCCGCGGTATCAACGGATGCTGGACGGGTTGGCTGAACTTAAGGCCACGTTGCAAAGGCCGGCGCCTGGACAAGTGGAGAGCGTCTGGCCCCTGATCAAATCCAAGCTTCCCAAGTTCGTCTACTACTCCAACTACGGGAACCTCGATTCCGAGATATATCTGCCCCACGTCGTGGATAACCTCAAACGCACTGATCTGGGAGCGAAGGAAGCCGCCAAAGCCCGAACGCTTAAGGTGCTGTTCTCGTTCGTAAAATTGGAGCCTGAGGATATCCTCGAACTGGGCCAGGAAGCTCAGCCAGTAAAAGGCGAAGTCAAGGAGGAGGATATAGCTGAGGCGGCCGAGCGAAAGCGAGAACGGACCATCCTGCTCAATTCAGCCGGAACCGACCTCACTAAGAAGTTCAAGTCTTGGTGGCGCCAAGGCGACTATACCTTCGAGTTCCAGGCCGATGGCGACCACTTCCGGATTTGGGTGAGCGATGCACGGCGGCCGGAGAAGGTCGAGCTTGAGGATCGAAGCACTGGTTTGCAGTGGTTCCTCAGTTTCTACCTCATCTTCTTGGTTGAGAGTTCCCAGGACCACCGCGACGCCATCTTGCTCCTCGACGAGCCGGGGCTTTCACTGCACCCGCTCGCACAGCGAGACCTTTCGGCATTCTTTGAGAGCCTATCGGGCACCAACCAGATTATCTACACCACGCACTCGCCGTTCCTCGTCGACGCCGACATGCTCGACCGAGCGCGAAAGGTTTATGTCTCGGAGGACGGCTCGACCAAAGCCACTTCTGACCTGCGGCGTGGCAGCGAGGATCCACGCAAGTCGGGCGCAACCTACGCGATCTATTCGGCGCTGAACATGAACGTGGCCGAAAGCATGCTCGTTGGCTGTCATCCGGTGATCGTTGAGGGTCCCTCAGACCAACACTACCTGACGGCGATCAAGACCATCCTTATCGCAGCAGGCAAGATCAAGCCGGCAAGGGAGCTCATATTCCCACCGGCGCACGGGGCACGAAACGCGCAGGTAATCGCGACCATCCTTTCCGGACGGGATGACGTGCTGCCGGTGATGCTGCTGGACGGCGACGACGCTGGCTTGAAGATGGCCGGCGATATGCGAAATGGCCTCTACAAGAACGCCAAGACGCGAGTGGTAGACACCAACGAGTACGTTGGCTTCGCCGATTCAGAGATAGAGGATCTGATCCCCGTAGAAGCGATCGTCAGTGTCCTGGATCGATGGCAAAAGTCTGCCGATCATGAGTTCGAGACCGTTGCCAAGGCTGGACAACCCATCGTGCCCCAGATCGAAGCATGGGCCAGTGTGGAGGGCCTCAAACTTGAAGAAGGCTGGAAGGTGGAACTCGCGCGAAGAGTCAAAGAGCGGCTACTGGCTCGAGGCACAAAAGACATCGACCCGGAAGTGATCGATCGCTGGTCCAAGCTTTTCAAAGACCTCGTGGCGTAGGTCGCCTGAACGCGGTGGTGGGGTCCACCGTTCGGGGAAATCGGGCTCGGTGGGCGCGGGGAGTGGGTTCACGCCCGCTAGTGCCAAATTGAACTGTCGTCAGCGCCAAATTGGATTACACGGGACATCGGAAAGCGAAGCGAGTAGCCATTGCCGACGTAGACACTACGCAGTTTCGCCGGCCGGAATTGCTTGATGTAAGCGGCCTTGATTCCATCCTTTGTCTAAGGTGGGGGCAAGGCGCGTAGTCTGCGCAATGTAATGGATCGCATCGTAAAGTTCGGACATCCGAACAGTCTGCACGAGCCGTCATTTCGGGTCTAGACCTTCGGCCATTGGCTGTTCTGATCGCTGCGCCGTGACCCAGAGTTCGATCGAACGGTGCGGTCACGCCTCGCTCGTCATGCGTTTTGCCTGTGACGTTGCCCCCTGAAGCGCCCTCGGTTTGAACTGG